>CP073692.1:0-1314038 GCA_018228665.1 Faecalicatena sp. Marseille-Q4148 | reverse complement strand
ATATTCAATTATCAAAAAAGTTTTTTGTCAAGTTTTTAAAAAACAAAAAAAGCCAGCATTTATGCTGACTGTGGCTGTTCCAAAACGGAATAAACTCCCAAATATTATAGTGCTAACTCCCAAAGACGGGATTTGTGAGGCTTCAGAGCAGAAAATACTCCTAAAGATTTCTAGTGCTAACTTCTAAAGACGGGAGCGAAGGAAAAAACGAAAGAAAAGAAGACAGGAAGAAGAAAGAGAGTTTCAGGAAACAGAAAAGATCTTAGAAGAAATCGAAAAATGGAAATAAACAGAGAGAAGAAGATGTGCAGAAAAGATGTACATCTTCTTTTGTTTGTAAAAAGGAACAAGATTTTTATGGACTTTTAAAAACGTAGGATATATAATATGATATATATGTAACAATATATAAAGTTATGACATGAACCGGCGGCGTTTGAGGAAGGACCGATCTCTCTGTCCGGTTTAGATAAAAAGGAGGACAAAAACCAATGGGAAGAAAAATGAAAACCATGGACGGTAATCATGCTGCAGCTCATGCATCATATGCATTTACAGATGTCGCAGCTATTTACCCAATTACACCATCATCTGTTATGGCTGAAGCTACAGATGAATGGGCAACACAAGGCAGAACTAACATTTTCGGACGTACAGTTCAGGTAACAGAGATGCAGTCAGAAGCTGGTGCAGCCGGTACTGTACACGGATCACTGGCAGCAGGTGCTCTTACAACAACTTACACAGCATCTCAGGGATTATTATTAATGATTCCTAACTTATACAAAGTTGCTGGTGAGCAGTTACCGGGTGTATTCAACGTATCTGCTCGTGCGATTGCAAGCCATGCATTATCAATCTTTGGTGATCACTCTGACGTTTATGCATGCCGCCAGACAGGATGCGCTATGCTTTGTGAATCAAGCGTACAGGAAGTTATGGACTTAACACCGGTTGCACATCTTGCTGCAATCAAAGGAAAAGTTCCATTTATCAACTTCTTTGATGGATTCCGTACATCTCATGAGATTCAGAAGATCGAGACATGGGATTACGAAGATTTAAAGGATATGGCAGATTTCGACGCAATCGCTGAATTCCGCAGACATGCCCTGAATCCTAACCATCCTTGCCAGAGAGGTTCAGCTCAGAACCCTGACATCTTCTTCCAGGCAAGAGAAGCATGTAACCCATACTACGATGCTCTTCCGGCAATCGTTCAGGAATACATGGACAAAGTCAATGCTAAAATTGGTACAGATTATAAATTATTCAACTACCATGGTGCTGCTGACGCTGAGAGCGTTATCGTTGCTATGGGATCTGCTTGTGATACAATCGATGAGACAATCGACTACCTGTTAGTACAGGGCAAGAAAGTCGGTGTTGTTAAAGTTCGTCTTTACAGACCATTCTGCGCACAGGCATTAGTTGATGTGATTCCGGATTCTGTAAAACGTATCTCTGTATTAGACAGAACAAAAGAGCCGGGAGCACTTGGCGAACCATTATACTTAGATGTAGTGGCAGCATTAAAAGGAACAAAATTCGATGCAGTTCCGATCTTCTCCGGACGTTACGGATTAGGTTCTAAAGATACAACACCTGCACAGATCGTAGCAGTATTCGAGAACGAAGACAGAGCTAAATTCACAATCGGTATCGAAGATGATGTTACACATCTGTCATTACCAGTAGGTGCACCGCTTGTTACAACACCGGAAGGAACAATTAACTGTAAATTCTGGGGATTAGGCGCTGATGGTACTGTTGGTGCTAACAAGAACTCTATCAAGATTATCGGTGATAATACAGATATGTATGCTCAGGCATACTTTGATTATGACTCTAAGAAATCAGGCGGTGTGACAATGTCTCACTTACGTTTCGGTAAGAGCCCGATCAAATCAACATACCTGATCAAGAAAGCTAACTTTGTAGCATGCCACAATCCGTCTTATATTGACAAATACAACATGGTTCAGGAATTAGTTGACGGTGGTACATTCCTTCTGAACTGCCCATGGGATGCAGAAGGACTTGAGAAACATTTACCAGGACAGGTAAAAGCATTCATCGCTAACCACAACATCAAATTCTATGTAATCGATGGTGTTAAGATCGGTATCGAGACAGGTATGGGACCTACACGTATCAACACAATTCTTCAGTCTGCATTCTTCAAACTGGCTGATATTATTCCGGAAGAGCAGGCAATCGAATTAATGAAAGCTGCTGCAAAAGCAACTTACGGAAGAAAAGGTGATGATATCGTTCAGAAGAACTGGGCAGCTATCGAAGCCGGTGCAAAACAGGTTGTAGAAGTTACAGTTCCGGAAAGCTGGAAAGATGCTGAAGATGAAGGATTATTCACACCAGAAGTGAAAGGCGGAAGAGAAGATGCTGTAAACTTCGTTAAAAATATTCAGTCTAAAGTAAATGCTCAGGAAGGTAACTCTTTACCGGTATCTGCATTTACAGAATATGTTGACGGTTCTACACCATCAGGAACATCTGCATTTGAGAAACGTGGTATTGCAGTAAATATTCCAGTATGGAAAGCAGAAAACTGTATCCAGTGTAACCGTTGTGCATACGTATGTCCGCACGCAGTTATCCGTCCGGTAGCTCTTACAGAAGAAGAAGCTGCTAACGCACCGGAAGGTATCGAAACACTTGATATGATTGGTATGCCGGGACTGAAATTCACAATGACTGTATCAGCTCTTGACTGTACAGGATGTGGATCTTGTGCTAACGTATGTCCAGGTAAGAAGGGTGAGAAAGCTCTTGTTATGGAGAACATGGAAGCAAATGTCGGAACTCAGAAATACTTTGATTTCGGACGTGAGATTCCGGTTAAACCAGAAGTTGTTGCTAAATTCAAAGAAACAACAGTTAAGGGAAGCCAGTTCAAACAGCCTCTTCTTGAGTTCTCAGGAGCTTGTGCAGGTTGTGGTGAAACACCTTACGCAAAATTAATCACACAGTTATTCGGTGACAGAATGTACATTGCTAACGCAACAGGATGTTCTTCTATCTGGGGTAACTCTTCACCATCTACACCATACACAGTAACACCGGAAGGAAAAGGACCGGCTTGGTCTAACTCTCTGTTTGAAGATAACGCTGAGTTTGGTTATGGTATGTTACTTGCTCAGAATGCAATCCGCGACGGCTTAAAAGCAAAAGTGGAATACCTTGCAGAAAATGCTAAGAATGAAGCAGTTGTTGCAGCAGCAAAAGAATATCTTGAAACATTTGGATGCGGCGCTACAAACGGAACAGCTACAGATAACTTAGTAGCAGCTCTGGAAGCATGTGATTGTGACTGTGAAGCTAAGAAAGAACTTCTTGAGAATAAAGACTTCCTTGCTAAGAAATCTCAGTGGATCTTCGGTGGTGACGGATGGGCTTACGACATCGGATTCGGCGGTGTTGACCATGTATTAGCAAGTGGTAAAGACATCAACATCATGGTATTTGATACAGAGGTTTACTCTAATACAGGTGGACAGTCTTCTAAAGCTACTAAGACTGGTGCAATCGCTCAGTTTGCAGCTGGCGGTAAAGAAGTGAAGAAGAAAGACCTTGCAAGTATCGCAATGAGCTACGGTTATGTATATGTAGCACAGATCGCTATGGGTGCTGACTTCAACCAGACAGTGAAAGCAATCGCAGAGGCAGAGGCATATCCGGGACCATCACTGATCATCGCTTATGCTCCATGTATCAACCATGGTATTAAGAAAGGTATGAGCAAAGCTCAGACAGAGGAACAGTTAGCAGTAGAATGTGGATACTGGAATAACTTCAGATTCAATCCGGCTGCAGAGAACAAGTTCACTCTTGACAGCAAAGCTCCTACAGGAGATTATCAGGAATTCTTAAATGGTGAAGTTCGTTACAATTCACTTGTAAGACAGAATCCTGAAAAAGCAAAAGTATTATTTGCTAAGAACGAGCAGGAAGCAAAAGAGAGATACGAATACCTCAGCAAACTTGTTGCTCTGTACGGAAAAACAGAATAAGATTCTTCGGGATTTTTGAAAATATTTTAGAAAGGGCGTCTTTGGACGCTCTTTCTTTTTTAATGCACTCATGTTATACTATACTGTGTTGAAAATGCAGATTCTGGAAAAGATATAGATACAGAAAAAATAAACAGAACAGGAGTGTGACATGATGAATTTGAATAATGTACCGGCATATGAATTAATCCAGAAAGAAACACTGGAGGGACTGAAGTCAGAAGGATATCTTCTGCGTCATAAGAAAAGCGGAGCAAGAGTGGTACTTGTGAAGAATGATGACGATAATAAAGTATTTACAATCGGATTCCGTACGCCTCCGAAGGACAGTACAGGAGTTCCTCATATTATTGAACATACAGTACTGTGCGGTTCCAGAGAATTTCCGGTCAAAGATCCTTTTGTAGAGTTGGTAAAGGGATCTTTGAATACATTTTTAAATGCCATTACTTATCCGGATAAGACGGTGTATCCGGTTGCAAGCTGCAATGAAAAAGATTTTAAGAATCTGATGCATGTGTATATGGATGCAGTATTCTATCCGGCAATTTATGAACACGAAGAGATTTTCCGGCAGGAGGGCTGGAGTTATCAATTGGAAGCTGCCGATGATAAGCTTACTTATAATGGGGTTGTATACAATGAAATGAAAGGTGCATTTTCTTCACCGGAAGATGTGCTTTACCGCGTAGTTATGAACACACTGTTTCCGGATACAACTTATGCAAATGAATCCGGTGGAGACCCGGAATATATCCCGGATCTGACGTATGAACAATTTTTAAATTTCCATAGAAAGTTTTATCATCCTTCTAACAGTTATATTTATCTTTATGGTGATATGGATATGGAAGAACGGCTGAACTGGATGGATGCCCATTATCTTTCCGCATTTACGGTACAGGAAGTAGATTCGCAGATTTCTTTCCAGAAGCCGTTTACACAGATGACGGAAAAGGTAACGTCTTATTCGATTACGAATGCAGAATCAGAAGAAGATAATACCTATCTTTCTTACAATAAAGTGATCGGAGACAGCCTGGACAGAGAATTATACCAGGCATTCCAGATTCTTGATTATGCACTGTTATCTGCACCGGGAGCGCCGCTGAAGAAAGCGCTTGTAGATGCAGGAATCGGTAAAGACATTATGGGCTCTTATGAAAATGGAACGCTGCAGCCTATGATGTCAATTATTGCAAAGAATGCCAATGCGTGCCAGAAAGATGAATTTGTGAAAGTTATCGAAGATACTTTAAAATCAATTGTGGCAAATGGATTGTCTAAAAAAGCGTTGGAGGCTGGAATCAATTATCATGAGTTCCGCTATCGTGAAGCAGATTTCGGAAGTTTTCCAAAGGGACTGATGTACGGACTTCAGATTTTTGACAGCTGGCTGTATGACGATACAAAGCCATTTATCCATGTAGAAGCCCTTGATACATTTGAAACACTGAAGGCAAAGGCAGATACAGGATATTTCGAAGAACTGATCCAGAAATATCTGCTTGACAATCAGCATGGCGCTATTGTAATCGTAAAACCGGAAAAAGGTCTGACAGCAAAGACAGAAGCGGCTCTGGAAGAGAAACTGCAGGCATATAAAGACAGTCTGACAGCAGAAGAAGTAGAAGAACTTGTTCAGAAAACAAAAGCGCTGACAGCTTATCAGGAAGAACCGTCAGAGAAAGAAGACCTGGAAAAGATCCCGGTTCTGCAGCGAGAAGATATCAGCAGAGAGATTGCACCGATTTATAATGAAGAGATCAAAGCCGGAAATACGACCGTTGTGTTCCATGATATTGAAACGAATGGCATCGGCTATGTGAACTTGATTTTTGATATGAGTGGAATTGAAGAGGAACTGCTTCCATATACAGGAATTTTGCAGTCTGTACTTGGTGTGATTGACACAGAGAACTATGAATACGGAGAACTTTTTAATGAGATCAATGCTCAGACAGGAGGAATCGGTACTTCTCTGGAACTGTATACAGATGTAACAAAAGTAAAAGAAAAAGAGTTCCGGCCGACATTTGAAATGCGTGCAAAAGCACTGTATCATCAGCTGCCGGTTGCATTTTGCATGATGGAGGAAATCCTGCTTCGTTCAAAACTGGACGATGATAAACGTCTGAAAGAGATTGTTGCCCAGACAAAATCAAGACTTCAGATGCGGATTCAGTCGTCAGGTCACATTTCTGCTGCAATGCGCGCTATGGCATACCATTCTCCGACTGCAAGAATGAAAGATATGACGGCCGGAATTGAATACTATGAGTTAATCTGCGATCTTGCAGCTCATTTTGATGAAAAGAAGGAAATGCTGATCAAGACATTGAAACATCTTGCAGAGGAAATTTTCAGTCCATCTCGCCTGATCGTAAGTTATACCGCAGCGAAGGAAGGACTTGCACAGGCATGTGATCTTGTAAAAGCGCTGGAAGAAAAGCTTACAGAGTATGGAAAGGAAAAACACCAGGTAGAAATTGTCTGTGAGAAGAAGAATGAAGGATTTAAGACCGCATCAAAGGTACAGTATGTGGCAACTGCGGGCAACTTTATTGATGCCGGATATGAATATACAGGAGCGCTGCAGATTCTGAAAGTGATCTTAAGTTATGAATATCTGTGGCAGAACATCCGCGTAAAAGGCGGTGCGTACGGTTGTATGAGCAGTTTTAATCGTCTCGGAGACAGTTACCTTGTGTCATTTAGAGATCCGCATCTGAAAAATACATTAGAGGTATATGAGGGAGTGGCAGAGTATCTGCGCCGGTTTGATATTGATGAAAGAGATATGACGAAATATATTATTGGAACGATCAGCAATATCGATCAGCCGATGACACCGGCAATCAAAGGAAGCCGCTCGATGAATCTGTATCTCAATCATGTTACTGCAGAGATGATTCAGAAAGAGCGTCAACAGATTCTTGAGGCGACACAGGAAGATATCCGAAAGCTTGCAGACATTGTGGAGGCAGTCGTTTCCCAGAAAAATATCTGTGTGATCGGCGGCGAGGAGAAGATTGCAGGTGCGCAGGATCTCTTTATGGAAACAAAAGAATTAAATTAATGGAGGAACTATGGAAGCAAACTTTAAATCAGGATTTGTAACGCTGATCGGAAGACCGAATGTGGGAAAATCTACACTAATGAATTATCTGATCGGACAGAAGATTGCAATCACATCGAAGAAGCCTCAGACAACAAGAAACCGGATTCAGACGGTACTTACAACGGAGGCAGGACAGATTGTATTTGTCGATACACCGGGAATTCATAAAGCCAAAAATAAATTGGGAGAATATATGGTAAATGTGGCAGAGCGCACATTGAATGAAGTCGATGTAGTGCTCTGGCTCGTAGAGCCGACTACGTTTATCGGAGCAGGGGAAAAGCATATTGCAGATCAGCTTCGCAGAACAAAGACACCTGTCATACTTGTTATCAATAAAGTAGATATGGTAAAGAAAGAAGAAATCCTTCCGGTTATTGAAGCCTATCGTCATATCTGTGATTTTGCAGAGATTGTTCCGGTGTCAGCAAGAAACGGAGACAATACAGAGGAGCTTGTAAAGACGATTTTTCAGTATCTTCCATATGGACCTCAGTTTTATGACGAAGATACTGTGACAGATCAGCCGGAACGGCAGATCGTGGCAGAACTTATCCGGGAAAAAGCGCTCCATTGTCTCAATGAAGAGATTCCGCATGGGATTGCTGTTTGTATTGACCGCATGAAAGCCAGAAAAAATATTATGGATATCGATGCGACAATTATTTGTGAGAGAGATTCCCACAAAGGAATTATCATCGGGAAACAGGGCGCTATGCTGAAGAAGATTGGCAGCCGCGCAAGATATGAGATCGAACAGCTTCTGGATTGTAAAGTGAATCTGCAGCTCTGGGTAAAAGTGAAAAAAGACTGGAGAGACAGTGAGTTTCTGATGAAGAATTTCGGATATCGGGAAGAAGAGGAATAAATATACAGTATAGTTCGAGGAAGAATCGGAGACGATACTCTTATACCGCCAAAGCAGCAAAGGAATAAGAAGAACTGAATTGGAGGCGGAAATAAAAATATAAGAGGGTGCGTCAGGATGAAATCGGATTATTGGAATGAATTTATGCATACCGGACGGATAGAAGATTACTTGTGCTATAAAAACAAATCAGAGGCAGTAGTTTCTGCGGACCGGAACGAAAACAATATCAAACAGGCAGGAGTCGAAAAACGTGAGAGAAACGATAACCGTGACAGGGATGGTGCTTTCAGCAGCGCCAATCGGGGAATATGACAGAAGAATCGTACTTCTGACAAAAGAACGGGGAAAGATTGCTGCCTTTGCGAAAGGAGCACGAAAGACAGGAAGCTCTCTTTTGACGGCAGTCAATCCGTTCGCCTTCGGAACATTTCTTCTCTATGAAGGAAAGAATTCCTATAATATGATGCAGGCAGATATCTCCAATTATTTTTCTGAATTGCGTACAGATGTGGAAGGAGCATATTATGGTTTCTACTTTCTTGATCTGGCGGGTTACTATACAAGAGAAGGAAATGATGAGACAGATATGCTGAAACTGCTTTATCAGACAATGCGGGCGCTGACAAGTCCCAAAATTCCGAAAGAACTGATCCGTTACATATTTGAGCTAAAAAGCATTACGATCAATGGAGAAGGACCGGAAGTCTTTCAATGTGCAGAATGTGGCGAGAAAGAGAATCTGGCAGTGTTTTCAGTAAAAAAAGGCGGGCTGCTCTGCAAAAACTGCAGAGAGCAAGACCGCTATGGAGTGGGGCTTGATAATTCTACATTATATACGCTTCAATATATTGTCGGAGCGCCTCCGGAACGGATGTACAACTTTATTGTCAACGAAGAAGTTCTTAGTAAACTTCGCAAAATCGTGACGCGCTATATGGAGCATTATGTTGGCCGGGAATTTAAGTCTTTAGAAATTTTAAAGCAGATTACATCCTGCTCATAACATGCTTAAAAACAGAATGATTTGATGAAATGTGTCATAACAGTTGCAAAAAATCACTGCAGAATATATAATAATTAACAATAATCACCTTGAATCTGGCGTCAGATGCCGTTTTCAAGACAATGTGAAAAACCAGGAAGGTGAGGTAAGGGAATATGGAAAAAACAATGGAAAAAATCGTTGCCCTGGCAAAATCAAGAGGATTTGTTTATCCGGGTTCAGAAATTTACGGAGGATTAGCGAATACATGGGATTACGGTAATCTGGGAGTTGAATTAAAGAATAACGTAAAAAGAGCGTGGTGGAAGAAATTTATTCAGGAAAGCCCATATAATGTAGGTGTTGACTGTGCGATTCTGATGAATCCGCAGACATGGATTGCATCCGGACATCTCGGAGGATTCAGTGATCCTTTGATGGACTGTAAAGAATGTAAAGAACGCTTCCGTGCAGATAAGCTGATCGAAGATTTTGCAGCAGCGAACGGAATTGAATTACATGAGAGCGTAGATGCGTGGTCACAGGAGAAAATGATGGAATTCATCAACGAACACGAAGTTCCGTGTCCATCCTGCGGAAAACATAATTTCACAGACATCCGTCAGTTTAATTTAATGTTTAAGACATTCCAGGGTGTAACAGAAGATGCAAAGAATGTTGTATATCTCCGTCCGGAGACAGCACAGGGTATTTTTGTTAACTTTAAGAATGTACAGCGTACATCCAGAAAGAAGATTCCGTTTGGAATCGGTCAGATTGGTAAATCTTTCCGAAATGAAATTACGCCTGGTAACTTTACATTCCGTACAAGAGAATTTGAGCAGATGGAACTGGAATTCTTCTGTGAACCGGATACAGACCTTGAGTGGTTTGCATACTGGAAGCAGTTCTGTCAGGATTGGCTGTTAGGTCTTGGAATGAAGGCGGAAGAACTTCGTGCAAGAGACCATGAGAAAGAAGAACTTTCTTTCTACAGTAAGGCTACAACAGACCTGGAATTCTTATTCCCGTTCGGATGGGGAGAACTGTGGGGAATTGCAGACCGTACAGATTATGACTTAACACAGCATCAGAATGTTTCCAAAGAAGATATGAGCTACTTTGATGACGAGAAGAAGATCAAATATGTTCCATATGTTATTGAACCGTCACTGGGAGCAGACCGTGTTGTACTTGCATTCCTTTGCAGCGCATATGACGAAGAAGAATTAGAAGGCGGAGATACTCGTACTGTGCTTCATTTCCATCCGGCACTTGCACCGGTAAAAGTCGGAGTGCTTCCACTGTCTAAGAAATTGAATGAGGGCGCTGAGAAAGTTTACGCAGAATTATCCAAATACTATAACTGTGAATTTGATGACCGCGGTAATATCGGTAAACGTTATCGCCGTCAGGATGAGATCGGTACTCCGTTCTGTATCACTTATGATTTTGATTCTGAAGAAGATGGTGCAGTAACTGTCCGTGATCGTGATACAATGGAGCAGGAAAGAATCAAGATTGAAGATCTGAAAGCATATCTGGATGAGAAACTTGCTTACTAATTTGTTTATGAATTAACTTGTTTACAAATAAAGATGCTTACTGATTGAACAAGAGGATCCCCGCTGGAGCGTTTAGAAGCTCCGGCGGGGATTTTTCAATTTCAGGCTATCGTTCTGGAATGCCTGGTGCTATAATAGAAAACATATGACAGAGAAGAAGAGGAGGGGCAGACAGTATGGAAATTAGAGTTGCCCTGTGCGATGATGAGGAGACGGTGCGGGAATATCTCGGCAGGCTTTTGGAGGAGTGGAAAGAGAGACAGAACGATCAGCTTCAGATCGAATATTTTGAGAGTGCGGAGAGCTTTCTCTTTCAATATGAAGAAGACAAGAGATGGCAGCTTCTCATTCTTGATATCGAGATGGGGAAGATGAACGGGGTAGAGCTTGCGAAAAAAGTGAGGGAACATAATAAAGAAGTGCAGATTTTATTTGTGACGGGCTATATGGACTATATTTCTGACGGATATGAGGTGGAGGCGCTTCACTATCTGCTGAAGCCGGTGACAAAAGAGAAGTTGTTTTCGGTGCTTGACAGGGCGAGAGAGCGGATGAAGAAGAGCGAGAAAGCGCTCTTTCTTCAGGGAAGTGATGAGACGGTCAGGATCCCGTATTATGAGATCCGCTATGTGGAAGTGCAGCACAACTATGTGACAATCCATGCGGCAGAGGATTATACGGTAAAGAAGACGTTAAGTGAGCTGGAAGAGGAGCTTGGGGATGGATTTTTCCGGACAGGAAGATCTTTCCTTGTGAACTTGAAATGTGTAAAGCGGATTACAAAGAAGGAAGTTTCTCTGAAAGATGGGATGGTAATCCCACTCTCGAGAGGGATGTATGAGAAGATTAACCGGGCAATGATCCGATATTTTTAAAGAAATATATTTCTTATGGAAAGCGATTTACAAAAAACATGATTCCGTATCTTGCGGAAGAAGGCAGATTTGGAGGAAACGATGTCATTTATTTCAAAAATGATCGACAAACGCTTGGCAGCCTATCAAAATGAGCTGCTTCAGACACATTATGAAGAGGTGGAAAATATGTACCGGCAGATTCGTGGCTGGCGGCATGATTACCGGAATCATATCCAGATGATGAAAAGCTATGCCGCTATGGGTGACCTTGACGCAATCCGGGCATATCTGGATGAGCTGGATGAAGATCTGGCGACGGTGGATACAGTCATTAAGACAGGCAATAAGATGACGGACGCTATTTTAAACAGCAAGATCTCGCTGGCGAAGTCGCGGGAGATTACTGTGATTGCAGACGCCCATGTGCCGGTGGCACTTACCACTTCGGAGATCGATCTCTGTATCATTATCGGCAATCTGTTTGACAATGCGATCGAGGCTAGCATGGAACTTCCGCCGGATGAGCGGATCATCCGTATCTATATGGATATGAAAAATACGCAGCTTTACATGTCTTTTACGAACTTTACCGCCACGAAGAAACAGAAGAAGATCAGTGGACTGTTTCGCACGACAAAGGGGGAAGGGCATGGGTTTGGTCTGGTAAGGATTGATACGATTGTAGAGCGTTATGGTGGCTATTTGAGCCGAAATAGTGAAGATGGTGCGTTTACGACAGAGATCCTTTTGCCACAAGAAACATAGTGTTCGACATCCGGTGCAAACAGGTGCGCGGAATATTCAAAATACAGATGATGCAATTCGTCCCCAGGAGATGCAATTCGTCCCCTAGGGAGTTTTTGTTTGGATATTTGTGATATTGTTACAGCAGGAGGGATGAAAGCATGACAGAAAAGAAAAAAGAAAAAACAATATCAGAAAAGCCACGGTACGGAATGTGGAACAATGCATGGTTCATGATTGGAAAGGCGTGGAAATATGAAAAATCCGTTCTTGCTGTTTTGGTTATGTCCATTATTTTGGAAGTGATAATGAATTTGCTAAACCTCTATATCGGTCCGGTTGTGTTAAGAGGGCTGGAAGAGGGATGGACGTTAAGAATACTATTCCGGAGTATTCTTATTTTTGCAGGAGGTATGATGCTTGTCGGTGCAGCACAGGGCTATCTGGTATTGAACCAACAGTATGGACGGATTAGCGTACGGATCAAGCTGCTGTTAGGTCAGTATAATAAGTATGCGACAGTTTCTTATTCAAAATTGGATGACCAGATATTTACACAGATGCAGAAAAAGGGGATGGAAGCGTTAAAGCAAAACAGTGCTGCCGGAGAACATATCTGGATAACGCTGACAACTCTCGGACAGAGCGTTTGCGGTATTGTGATCTACCTGATGCTTCTGTCGGTAATGAATCCATTTCTTATGTTTCTCATAGCAGCGATGACGGCGTTAAGTTTTTTCTTTAACCGAAGGATCTATAACTGGGGTTATCGAAACCGACAAGAAGAAGCTGAATATATAAAGAAATGGAATTATCTGACAGAGCGATACAAAGACCGGGAATGTGCGAAAGATATCAGAATGTTTGGAATGGGGGCTTGGCTTCGCAGTATCCATGCGGGAGTGAGAAATTCTTACGAAACATTTCAGGTGAAAAAGAACCGAAAATATTTTCTTGCAAATGCAATCGATACACTGTTTATCTTACTGAGAAATGGCGTTGTTTATGTATATCTCCTTCAGATGGTACTTAACAATCATATGGGTGCGGCAGAGTTTCTTCTGTATTTTAGTGCAGTGAATGGATTTTCTTCCTGGATGGAGCAGCTTCTTACACAGATGTCAAAGTTGTATCAGGAAAGTATAGCGCTGTCAACCTATCGGGAATATCTTGATATCGAAGATGATTATAAAATAGCAGAGGGAATGGAAATTCCTACGGCGGATACTTATGAGATTGTATTAAAACATGTTTCATTCCGGTATCCGCAGGCAGAGAAAAATACGCTCACGGACATTAACTTGACACTCCGTCCGGGAGAAAAACTGGCGGTTGTCGGTTTAAATGGTGCGGGCAAGACGACGCTTGTCAAGCTAATCTGTGGTTTTTATGATCCGACAGAGGGAGAAATCCTGTTAAACGGGGTAAATATCCGAAACTACCGGAGAGATTCTTATTATGAAATGTTTACGGCAGTGTTTCAGCAGTTTGCAATTTTGCCGATTACTATTGCAGAAAATGTATCGCAGACAGGCGAAGGGTATGACGATGAGCGTGTTAAGGAATGTCTAAAGCAGGCAGAATTATGGGAACGTATCAAGGAACTGAAACAGGGATATCATGCGCTGATGGAGCGATCTGTTTACACAGAAGGGGTTGAATTGTCCGGTGGTGAGACACAGCGGCTTATGCTTGCACGTGCACTCTATAAAAAAGGCGTATTTATGATACTTGATGAGCCGACAGCGGCGCTTGACCCGATTGCAGAGAGTGATATTTATGAGAAATACAATAAATTGACAGAACATAAGACATCGGTATTTATTTCCCACAGACTTGCATCGACAAGATTTTGTGACCGGATCTTATTTATGGAGCAGGGAGAGCTTGCAGAAGAAGGTACTCATGAGACACTGCTTGCAAAGCGCGGAAAATACGCGGAGCTTTTTGAAGTACAGAGCCGCTATTACCGAGAAGGAGGTGATCATCATGAAGAAGGATGTGAATAAGATGTCACTGAAAGAGGCGTTTTGTTATACGATAAAAGGCATAAAAATCTGGTGGGAGTATGATCCGGCAATACTCATTGCGACCTTTTGCTCGGCAGCAGCCGGCGCGTTATTTCCATATGCAAATATTTATCTGTCTGCGCGGATTCTTTCCGAACTGTCCGGCAGCAGAGAGAAAGAAATACTTATGAAGCTTGCATTTATTACAATCTTTGTCAATGCAGTGCTTGCTCTTTTGAAGGCGGCAGCAGATAGATGGAAAGAGTGTAAGCGGGCAGGAGAATGGTTGGGTACCAATGATATTTATGCTAATAAAATGCTGCAGATGGATTTTTCTGTACTGGATGACACAAGTACCCACAAAAAACTGTCCCAGATTCAGCAGGTTCAAAACTGGAGCGGTATGGGATTGGTTGTAATACCTGATTATATGCAGGAATTTGTAGGGGAAATCGTGAAGATTTTGGGTGCGGTTACGCTGACGGTCACGTTGTTTCTCTGTGAAGTTCCGGCTTCGGCAGGAAATCTGACGATTTTGAATCACCCGCTTACGACGGTACTTGTGATTGGAAGTTTTCTGATCGTTGCGGTGCTTGGACCGATACTTGAGACAAAAGTGGATGAGAAGTGGGCACAGTGTTCAGAAGAGGCAACATTCGGAAACCGGTTATTTAATTTTTGGGGAGAATATTTTCTTGATAAGAAAAATGCGATGGATATCAGATTGTATGGCCAGAACAAAATCGGACTCGAAGCAATAAAAAGTGATGACAGTTTTTTGCCGGATGGTCCGATCGCATCTGTGATGAAAGGAAAGTACGGACTGTTGTATGCGGTTGGACAATCGCTCACCTATCTCTTGATGGGAGGTATCTATCTCTTTGTTGTTGTGAAAGCATGGGCAGGGGCATTTGGCATAGGCGAGTCGTCCCAGTATGTGGGGGCTCTGACGATGATGGCAGCAGCGGTGTCAGCTTTATTTGCAACGGTTGGAAAAATCCGGGTGAATGCTGTTTTTGTGAAGAAGTCAATTGAATTTCTCGATATTCCAAATCGGATGTATCAGGGATCTCTCACTGTTGAGAAACGAACAGATGGAAAATATGAAGTAGAATTCCGAGATGTATCTTTTAAATATCCGGGCAGCGAAGCGTGGGCATTGCACCATGTGAATGTGAAGTTTAAGATTGGAAATAAGATGGCAGTTGTTGGACAAAACGGAAGTGGGAAAACAACATTTATTAAATTACTTTGTCGGCTGTATGATCCGACAGAAGGAGTTATTTTATTGAATGGAATTGATATCCGTAAATATAATTATCAAGAATATATGTCAATTTTTTCTGTTGTTTTTCAGGACTTTTCTCTTTTTGCATTTCCTCTTGGGGAGAATGTTGCAGTGGCGAGAGAGTATGACCGGGAAAAAGTGGAACGGATGCTTAAAGAGGCAGGATTTGGTGAACGGCTTGACAAAATGCCAAGAGGACTTGATACGTGGCTTTATAATAAATTTGACAAGAGCGGCATAGAGATTTCCGGTGGGGAAGCACAGAAGATTGCCATTGCAAGAGCGCTTTATAGAGATGCGGCATTTATTATTTTGGATGAACCTACGGCAGCACTGGATCCAATTGCAGAAGCAGAAATCTATGCAAAATTCAATGATATTGTAGGAGATAAAACGGCAATTTACATCTCCCACAGACTATCCTCCTGCAGATTTTGTGATGAGATTATGGTGTTTCATCAGGGAGCTGTCGTACAAAAAGGACGACATGAAGAGTTGGTGGAGACTGTGGGGGAATATGCCGACCTCTGGAATGCACAGGCACAGTATTATGTATAAAAAAGATTTGCATTATTGTCCGTGATTTGCACGATTGTGTATAATAAAGTAATAAATTTGGACAATAGTATAAAGACATATTTTGTAAAAAGTATATAATGAGAGTATTGAATCATTCTGAAAAGTATAAAGGAGGCACAAACAGTTATGAACAAAGAGAACATCTGGAACTCATACAGTGCGGAAGAACTGGAAAAATTAAACAAAGTGAATGAACTTTACAAAGAATGTCTGGATGCCGGAAAGACAGAAAGAGAATGTGTTCGTATTTCTATCGAGATGGCAGAGAAAGCCGGATATAAGAATTTGAATGACGTAATCAAAGCCGGAGAGACATTAAAAGCCGGAGATAAAGTATATGCAGCTTATAACGAGAAAGAACTTCTGATGTTTGAGATCGGAACAGAGCCGATGGAAAAAGGTATGAACATTTTAGGAGCTCACGTTGACTCTCCTCGTATTGATATCAAACAGCAGCCGGTATTCGAAGAAGAAGGTTTTGCTTATCTTGATACACATTACTATGGCGGAATTAAGAAATATCAGTGGCTGACACTTCCGCTGGCATTACACGGAGTTATGATCAAGAAAGACGGAACAAAAGTTGACGTTGTGATCGGCGAGAAGGAAGATGATCCGGTATTTGTTATTACAGATATCCTTGTACATCTTGCAGGAGAGCAGATGGGCAAGAAAGCGAGCGAAGTGATCAATGGCGAGAAGCTTGACCTGATGATCGGTAATATTCCGTTAGAAGGCGAAGAAAAAGATGCGATCAAAGCAAATGTATTGAAGATTCTTGCAGAACGCTACAATGTAGAAGAAGATGATTTCGTATCTGCTGAGTTAGAAATTGTTCCTGCCGGAAAAGCAAGAGACTGCGGTCTTGACAGAAGTATGGTAATCGGATACGGACATGATGACAGAATCTGTGCATTCACATCTTTATTTGCGCTGTTAAAAGGCGGAAACGGCAATGTGAAGAGAACATCCTGCTGTATCCTTGTTGACAAAGAAGAAATCGGAAGTGTTGGAGCAAGCGGTATGACATCCCGTTTCTTTGAGAACACAGTTGCAGAATTAATGGCAGTTCTCGGAGAAGAAGGAGATCTGAAGCTTCGCCGTGCATTAGCTAATTCTAAGATGCTTTCTTCTGACGTAAGTGCATGTCTTGATCCGATGTTTGCATCTTGTTTTGAGAAGAAGAACGCAGCTTACTTCTCAAGAGGACTTGTATTTAACAAATACACAGGAAGCCGCGGAAAAGGCGGAACAAGTGATGCAAATGCAGAATATGTTGCAGAGATCAGAAGAATTATGGAAGACAACAATGTTTCTTACCAGACAGCAGAACTTGGTGCAGTTGACGTAGGAGGCGGTGGAACAATCGCTTACATTATGGCTGTTTACGGAATGGATGTTATTGACAGTGGTATCGCAGTATTATGTATGCATGCACCGCATGAAGTTGCAAGCAAAGCAGATATTTACGAGGCAGTGAAGGGATACAGAGCATTCCTTGACGATGCGTTTGAAAACTAATTAGCCTTTAGAAGAGGACACCGGAGGTATTTCTGATATTTTCGGTGTCCTTTTTTTCAGAAGAGTCTTTACATTTGGGAAAAATGGCGTATACTGTGTAATTGCGTACTACTAAAAGAAAAGAATGTGTAAAAACGAGGGTAATGAAAATGAAGATCGTAATTATTGGTGACGGTAAAGTCGGTCATAAGCTGGCGAAGCAGTTATCAGAAGAAAACTATGATGTTGTTATGATTGATCATAACCAGGGACGGTTACAGGAATCGGTCAACTCTTTGGATGTGCTGTGTCTGACAGGAGATGGAGTAGATGTAGAGACACAGAAGGAAGCAGATGTGCAGCACTCAGATCTTGTTATTGCATGTACTTCAACAGATGAATTAAATATGTTGAGCTGCCTGATTGCAAGAAGGCTTGGAGCGAAGCATACGATTGCGCGTGTGCGTAATCCGATTTACTTTAAGCAGATTGATCTTTTAAAAGAAGATCTGCATTTAAGTATGACAGTAAATCCGGAGCTGACAGTGGCAAATGAAATCAGCCGTGTGTTGATTTTTCCGGCAGCAACAAAAGTAGAGACTTTTGCAAAAGGCCGTGTAGAACTTGTAGAATTTATCCTGAACGAACAGAATCCGATTGTTGGTATGTCATTAAAAGAGATCTACCAGAAATATCAGATTAAAGTGCTTGTCTGTGCGGTGCAAAGAGGAAAAGAAGTGTTTATTCCGGACGGAGATTTTGTTGTTCGGTCAGGCGATAAACTGAATATTGCCGCATCCCATAAGGAGATTGAAGATTTCTTCAAAGCATTGGGCAATCGAAAAGCAAAAACTAAAAATATTATTATCTGCGGCGGCGGCCGGATCAGTTATTACCTTGCAAAACAGCTTTGCGTGCTTGGAATGCATGTGAAGATTATTGAAAAAGATATGGAGAAATGTGAGCGTCTCTGCGAACAGCTCTCAGATGCAACGATCATTTGCGGAAATGCAGGAGATCATGAGCTTCTAATCGAAGAAGGACTGGAATCTGCCGATGCACTTGTGGCTTTGACAGGGATTGATGAAGAGAATATTATTATGGCTCTGTTTGCAAAGCAGCAGGGAGTGAAAAAGATTGTGGCAAAAGTAAATGAGGACAGCCGCGCCAATATGGTGGAAGATATGGGAATTGACTCAATTGTTTCTGTAAAATCTTCCACAGCAGATGTGATTATGGCATATGTGCGTGCGCGTCACAATTCTATTAAGAGCGCTAATATTGAAACATTATATTATTTGGTAGGCGGCAAAGTAGAGGCGTTGGAATTTATCGTAAAGCAGGAAACAGAATATACCAATATTCCATTGAAAGACTTGAATATGAAACCAAATAATCTGATCGCCACGATTGTCCGGGATCGTAGAATTATCATTCCGGGAGGAAATGATGTACTTATGCCGAAAGACAGCGTAATTATTGTGACGAAAAATAAAAAAATACAGGACATCAGAGATATCTTTGAGAGCAGGGGGACTTATGAATCATAAAATGACAGTTTATATGCTCGGAAAGATTCTGGGGATTGAAGGCGTTGTAATGTTTCTCCCGGCGATTGTAGCGTTGATCTATCGGGAAGACAGTTATATGCATTTTGTCATTCCGGGAGTAATTTTGATTCTGGTACATATTCTGTTTGGAAGAAAGAAACCAAAGAATACAAAACTATACGGAAGAGACGGACTTGTGATCGTTGCATTATCATGGCTTCTGTGGTCACTGATCGGCGCAATACCATTTTATACATCAGGTGCGATCCCTCAGTTTATCGATGCATTTTTTGAGACGGTATCCGGATTTACGACAACAGGCTCCACGATTCTGACAGATATTGAAGCATTGCCGAAGGGAATGGCTTTCTGGAGATCGCTGACACATTGGATCGGCGGTATGGGAGTGCTTGTTTTCGTTATGGTAATTACATCGCTGGAAAATGATCGTTCGATGCACTTGATGAAAGCAGAGATGCCGGGGCCGGAAATTGAAAAGCTTGTGCCGAAGGCGAGAACAACAGCTCAGATTTTGTATGCAATGTATTTTGTTCTTACTTTTGCGGAAGTAATTTTCCTTTTATTTGGCGGAATGAATCTGTATGACAGTATTTTGCATGCGTTTAGTACGGCCGGTACCGGAGGATTCTCAAACAGAAATGCAAGTATTGCATATTATGACAGCGCATATATTGACGGGGTAATTACGGTATTTATGATTCTGTTCGGAATCAATTTTAATATGTATTTCCTGTTGATTTTGAAGCGTTTTAGAAATATCTGGGAAAACGAAGAAGTAAAAGCATATTTTGGGATCATTTTGGCAGCAATCGTGATGATTACAATTAATATCAGCAATTATTATGGAGGATTTCTGAAAGCGTTCCGCTACGCTTCGTTCCAGGTTTCATCTATCATTACAACAACCGGTTTTATTACAGCAGATTTCAATCAGTGGCCGGAATTTTCAAAAGCAATTTTATTGCTTCTCATTATGATAGGAGCCTGTGCCGGTTCTACCGGAGGCGGTATGAAAGTATCCCGTATCCTGATTCTTATGAAACACGCTAAGAGAGAAATTAAGAAATTAATCCATCCAAAGAGTGTATCGATTATCACATTGAATAAAAAACGTCTTCAGGACGAGACTGTGAATGGAGTTATCGGATATACAGTTATTTACTTTTTGATCATGGTTGTATCAATTCTGATCGTATCATTAAATAATTTTGATTTTGCTACGACATTCAGTTCTGTTTTGACGACACTGAATAATACCGGACCCGGAATTGCAGGTGTTGGACCGGTAGAGAACTTTTCTTCTTTTTCTGTGTTGTCAAAGTTAGTATTTTGTTTTGATATGCTGGCAGGAAGACTGGAGTTATTCCCATTTTTGATGTTGATGGCGCCATCCGTATGGAGAAAGAAATTTTAATAAAGATGCAAATGCCGGAGATGCGTTTAATTCTCCGGCGTTTTTAATGGGCGGTCAATCCGAAGAGAAGGATTGGATACCCGGTTTGTGATAAGACGTATCGAGGAAGCATATTCAAGGGGCGACATAGAGGTCGCCTTTTTAAATTGTTTTGAAAAATACTGGAGCGAGCTGTAAGAAAGAAAGTGGGCGATTTCTGTAAAATTCATGGAACCGTCCCGGATCAGTTCTTTGGCACGCTCTATTTTCATACTGTTAAAAAATTCAATGGGACCACAATGCTTTTCGTCCTGAAACAGTGCATGGAGAGCAGAACGGCTTAGAGAAAACTCGTCACAGAGTGTCTGGATCTTCAATGGTTCATAAAGGTGTTCCTCCATATAGTGAACAATGTTATCCAGGCGATTATTTTTCGTCAGAGAACTGATGGGAGTATCAATCTTTTGATGCGTGATCATAACACCATTATCACAGAGGTGGCAGCGCTTTGCAGTCAGAAGAAAAAGTTCAAGAAAAAGCAAAATGAGCTGCTCTGAACCAAAGGAAGCATCTTCGGAAATCAAAACCTGTTCCACTGACGGAATATTTAACGGTGTCGAGAAGGTCTCACGCGCCGTAGCAATGATCTGGGAAATCAAAGAACGCTCCTCCATATTCAGAGTAAAGCATTTATCGGAGAAATCCAACATTGCCGGAGATTGCGTAGAGAAGGAAATTGCAACCAGGTTCAGCGAATGTTTCAGACCGGAAGAACGCATTGCATGGAAGCAGTTCGGCTGATGGAAAATAATGTCTCCTGCGTGAAGCGTGTACAATTTATTCTCAGAGCGCACATCTACTGTTCCGGCATCCACATATAAGAATTCCCAAAAGTTATGTGCTTCACCGGAAAAAGAAAAATCTTTGGAATATTCAAAATAGTGGATTGTAATAATGGAATCAATAACGATTTCTTTTTTGAGTACAGTTTTTACATAAGTCATAAACAAATGCTCCTTTCTGGAATCGCCTGGATCATTTATACAAGAGGGAGTGATTCCCGTCAAAATCAATTATTTACTCGGAATCATTTTAGCAGAAAATAGACAATTGGACAAGAAGGATAGATGATATGGCAAGCAAAACTGTATCAAAAAAGCTATAATGTATATAAATAAGGCAGAATTTTGCTGAAAGTTAGCTAATTTGCCGGAAATGGAGGAAGGAAAATGAAAACAGTGATTAGCAATGGCATCACACTTGGACTGGATGAGCAGACGCTTCATGTATCGATCAAAAAAGCAGATACATGTTGGGACTGGTGCAGCGATTATGAACCACATATTGAAACTGCACAGGGAACCGTATATTTCAAAGATGCAGCAGTTATCTCTCATAAAGAGTGGAAGACTGGAATTGGAGAAGGATTTATCAGCCATTACGAAGGATTTGAGGCAGAAGGAAAGAAAGTAGATTTTGCTTTCGAGACGATCGTATGGGTGGAAGCTGTGACAGGTCATGTGTATTTTGAATTTGTGCCGCTTTGCGAAGATGGATTTGACGTAAAGGCAATCTACTGGCCGGGAAAAATGGCATTTGAAGAAAAGAAAGACAGCTGGTATACACTTCTTAACTGGGAGCAGGGAATTCTGATCCCGAATACATGGGAAGTAGAGACAATGAATACATCTTTTGATGGTTTCCTCGGAACAGCAGGAGCTTATATGCCGTGGTTCGGACAGGTCAAAGACCGCGAAGGGTATCTGGCAGTTGCAGTGACACCGTGGAATGCAGGATATGATGTAGAACATCCGGCAGAAGGTCCGTATACACATATGAACATCCGCTGGGAGCCAAGCCTTGGAAAAATTGACTATCGCCGCGTTATGAGATATACATTCCTGAGCGACTGCGATTATAATGATATTTGTAAAGCATACAGAGCATACGTGAAAGAAAAAGGCTTATTCCGCTCATTGGAAGAAAAAGCAGCGAAAACTCCTTCCGTTAATGATCTGATCGGATGTTCTTTTGTACATACAGGAATTAAGACAAAGGTTCAGCCAAACTCTGACTTCTTTGATCCGGAAGCTCCTGATAAAAATGACAACCTGACACCATTCAAAGCCCGCACAGAAGAAATAAAACGCTACCATGAACTTGGCGTGGAAAAAATGTATCTTCATCTGGACGGATGGGCAGAACCGGGATACGACAACAATCATCCGGATTATTCACCGGCTTGTAAAGAAGCAGGCGGATGGGAAGATATGAAAGAACTGGCTGATACAATGCATGAATGCGGTTATATGTTCGGTATCCATGATCAGTACAGAGATTATTACAAATCAGCAGAAAGCTTTGATGAGAACTTTGCATGCCGTCTCACAGACGGAACAATTCCGGAGCATCAGAGATGGGCAGGCGGTCCGCAGTCATACTTATGTGCAACACAGGCTCCATTTTATGTAAAGAGAAACTTCAAGGCAATCGAAGATGCCGGAATCAAACTGGACGGCGCATATCTTGATGTATTTACCTGTAATGAAGGAGACGAATGTAATCATCCGTGGCATAAGATGACAAGAAGAGATTGCTATGATTACAGAAATGCATGCTTCGAATTTTTATTATCTAAGGGAATCCTGCCAAGTTCTGAAGAAGTAAATGACTGGGCAATTCCAAGCCTTGTATTCTGCCATTATGCACCGTATGATTTCATGCTGGCACATCCGGGTTCTCCAAGACATGGTATTGCGGTTCCGTTATTTAACCTTGTATATCATGACTGTCTGATTGAGCCGTGGATGATGGAGAAATTAAGTGAAACAGAAGACTATATGCTGTATGCACTGTTAAACGGCGGAGCACCATATTTAAAGAGAGATGGAGCATATCCGAACTTTGACGGTTCTTTCGATGACTATATCAGATTCAGTGTAGAGGAAGATATTGAGCGCTGTAAAGTCGTAGCAGGCTTACACGAAAAAGTAGCAAAATGCGAGATGGTACGTCATGAAATGGTAGACGGAAATCCACAGGTGCAGAGAACAACATTCAGCAATGGAACAACAGTTACTGTTAATTTCGACACACTGGAATATGAAATCATTTAGTATGTTAGCGTATTGAATTAGTCATTTTGTATGTGAAAACTGAAAAAACCTTATTTTGTTAGTGGTTTTATATAAGTTTAAAGACAATATGACAATAGAAGTGGATAATACAACAAGCAAAATGAATTTATTGGTTGTATAATACTGCTTAACAGAGAGAAAACAAGTTAAAATTGTGAAAAAGATACAATTCAGACTCAATGGTAGAAAATTCCCTGCCGTTTTGTCTGCACGATTTAACGAACTTCTCACAATGTATGTGATACCGATGCTGAATTGGTATTATATATAGCAACTCAAATACATAGTAAAAAGGAGAGATGTATTATGAAGAAAAATCTTACAAAACTCATGGCACTCGGACTTGTAGTTGTTATGGGAGCAACAGCAGCTGTTGGATGTGGAAGCAAAGATGGTGACGGCGGTTCTAAGACAAAAGACGGCAAGACAAAATTAACAATGGCTCTTTGGGATGAAACACAGCAGAAGGTTATGCAGAAAATGATCGACAAATACGAGGAAGAAAATCCAAATGTAACAGTCGAGACACAGTTATCTACATGGTCTGAATACTGGACAAAATTAGAGGCTTCTGCTACAGGTAATGACGCTTGCGATATCATGTGGATGAATATTCTTCATGTAGAAGAATATGTTGAAGCCGGAATCCTGAAAGATCTTTCTAAAGTAGGAGAAAATCTTGATATGGAAACAAACTTCCCGGCAGCTCTTGCAGACGGTTACACAATCGACGGAAAACTTTATGCGATTCCGAAAGATTTTGATACAAATGGTTTATTCTACAACAAAGAATTATTCGACAAAGCAGGACTTGCTTACCCGACAGATGATTGGACAATGGAAGATTTCTGGGCAGCTTGTGAAGCTTTAGACGCTGCTGATCTTGGCGAAGGCGTTTATCCTACAGCAGTAAACTACAACTCAGGACAGACAAACTTCAATCCAACTATTATCGCTAATGGTGGATATGTCTACAATGATGATTATACAGCTACAGGATATTCTGATCCTAAGACAGTAGAAGGTATCACAATCTGGTCTGATCTTGTAAAAGAAGGATATTCTCCAACTCTTCAGCAGATGACAGATACAACACCGGACGCAATGTTCGAAGCTGGTAAAATTGCTATGTACATGTCTGGTAACTACATGATTGCAGAATATGAGCAGAATGAAAATATTGCCGGAAAATATGATATTGTTTCCAGACCTTCTTTCAACGGTAAGAAAACAGATATCATCAACGGTCTTGGATACGCTGTATACGAAGGTACAAAGAACGAAGAAGAAGCTCTTAAATTCGTAGAATGGCTTGGTGGAAAAGAAGCTATGGATATTCAGGGATCTGCCGGAAGTGTTATCTCTGCAAGAAATGAATCTCAGGAATTATATCTTGAAACAAGACCAGAGTTAAATCTTCAGGTATTCTTAGCAAATCTTGAAGAAACACATGTGTTACCACATTGCAAAGCTACTTCTGAAATCGGAACAGTAACAAGTGAATACATGCAGAAAGTATGGTCAGGTGAAATGACTATGGAAGACGCAGGTAAGAAGATTGACGAAGAGACAAAGCCTATTCTTGAAAAAATGAACAGCAAATAATTTCAGATAAAGCAGGTGTTTCTATGAGTAAAGAAAAAGAAAAAAAGGTCGTAGTTAAGCACAAAGCAAGTAAACGCGAGAAAAAAGACTGGTTTGCTGCTTATGTATTTATTGCACCGGTTACAATTGGTTTAGCAATTTTCTACATATGGCCATTTTTCCAGAACTTCTGGTTTAGTTTTAATGATGTAAACAAATTTAATATGGCAACTTTTGTCGGACTTGAGAACTACAAAAATCTGGCAAAAGAGCCTGAACTCGGCCGCGCATTATGGAATACAGTTAAGTATGCGTTAATTACAACGCCAATCGGATTATTCCTTTCTGTAGCAATAGCAGCGCTTTTGAACTCAGATATCAAAGGAAAATCTTTCTACCGTACAATTTATTTCCTTCCTTCTGTAACAATGGCAGTAGCTGTATCATTGGTGTGGAAATGGATTTTTAATGGTGATTACGGAATTTTAAATGAAGTATTATCTATCTTTGGAATCCAGGGCAGAAGTTGGCTTTCAGATCCAAGTACGGCGCTTTATTGTGTTATGATTGTTGCAATCTGGGGCAGTGTTGGTTATAACGTAATCATTTTGCTGGCAGGTATGCAGGGAATTTCAAAGAGCTACTATGAAGCTGCTTCTATTGATGGAGCAGGTCCTATTCAGAAGTTCTTTAAAATTACATTCCCACTTGTAACACCAAGTATTTTCTTCTTGTTAGTAACAGGATTAATTGGTGCATTCCAGGTATTTGACAGCATTTATATGATGATTGGACCTGACAATCCGGCATATAAACCTTCTTACACAATGAACGTTCTCTTTTATCAGAATGCGTTTAGTTATGGCTACAAAGGATATGCCGCTGCGATCTCCATCTTTATGTTTGTCATCATTATGGCAATTACAGCAGTCCAGATGTGGGGTCAGAAAAAGTGGGTTAATTACGATTAAAATAAGGAGGAACAGAACGAATGAAATCAAGAAAAAACTGGTTAATTCATTTAATCTTAATTCTTGGTATCGGTATTACAGTATTCCCATTTCTTTGGATGGTACTTTCTTCCTTCAAGACAATCGGTGAATCCATGCAGATACCACCAACAATCTTCCCGGCACATTTCCAGTTAGATGCATACACGAAGATTTTTGAAACACTGGACTTTGGTACAGTATATACTAACACAATTATTACAACAATTATTACGACAGCTGTTCAAGTAGCATTCTGTACAATGGCAGGATATGCATTTGGACGCCTGGAATTTCCAGGAAAGAATGTCATTTTCGTAGTAATTCTTTCTATTTTGATGGTGCCTGGACAGATTTTCCTCGTACCACAGTATTTAATCATCCAGAAACTTGGATTGATCAACACGATACCTGCGTTGTTCTTACCAAACTTATTCAGTGCATTCGGTACCTTCCTGCTAAGACAGTTCTTTATGTCTCTGCCGAAGGAACTTGAAGAAGCTGCGCTGTTAGATGGATGTAATCGTTTCCAGATTTTTGGAAAAATCATGTTGCCACTTGTAAAGGCTGGTATCGTATCACTTGTCATCTTCACTGCAAAATTTGCATGGAATGACTTCATGTGGCCATTGATTGTTAATACGGATCCAAGCAAAATGACATTGGCACCAGCATTATCACTTTTAAAGGGGCAATACGCTACAAACTTCCCAGGTCAGATGGCCGGTGCAGTTATGGCAGTTATCCCAATGGTTGTACTGTTCTTTATTTTCCAGAAACAGTTCATCGAGGGCGTTGCTCAATCCGGTATTAAAGGATAATTTTATAACAAAAGCTGCTTTAATAAGTGCAAAAAAACCGCTATTCTATGAGATAACAAACTCATAGAACAGCGGTTTATTTTTTTGTTACTAATGATTTTGATACTGCAAATGTATAAGTTTACAGCGTTCTTTAAAACACTTACTAACCTTTGATACCTGACTGTGCCACACCTTCAATAAACTGCTTCTGGAAGATGAAGAACAAGATGATGATTGGAAGTACGGCCATTACCGCTCCTGCCATCTGCATTGGATATCTTGTTCCGTACTGTCCCTGCAATGTAGAAAGAGCAGGAGCCAGAGTCATTTTTGTCGGTGATGTATTTACGATCATCGGCCACATGAAGTCATTCCATGCAAACTTCGCTGTGAAGATTACAAGAGAAACAATTCCTGGTTTTACTAACGGAAGCATAATCTTTCCGAAAATCTGGAAACGATTACATCCATCCAGAATTGCGGCTTCTTCTAACTCTTTTGGAAGTGACATGAAGAACTGTCTCATTAAGAAAGTACCAAATGCACTGAATAAGTTTGGAATAAATACCGCCGGAATTGTGTCAAGCAATCCCATTTTCATAATGATTAAGTACTGTGGAATCAGGAAAATCTGTCCAGGTACCATCAATACTGATAATACAATCAGGAAAATTGTGTTTTTGAACGGGAAGTCAATACGTCCGAATCCATATGCTGCCATTGTACAGAATGCAACCTGTACAACCACCGTTACTACTGCTGAAATAATTGTGTTGATGTATACCTGAGCAAACGGAATGGATGTGAAAATTGTCTTGTATGCGTCCAATTGAAAATGTTTCGGGAAAATCGTTGGTGGAATTGCCATTGATTCTCCAAGTGTTTTAAATGATGTAAATACCATCCAGAGGAACGGAGTGATTGTGATCGTAACGCCGGCCAACAAGATAATATGTACAATCAGATGTCTGATATTTTTTGACTTTTGCATAATCAAATCCTCCTTCCTTTAGTCGTAATTAACCCATTTCTTCTGTCCCCACATCTGAATAGCGGTTACAATCATGATTAACAGGAATACAAAGATGGAAATTGCAGCAGCATATCCTTTCTGTCCGTATTCGAAACCATTTCGATAGAACATAGCGATCAATGTCTGTGTGCTTTCAAATGCCATACTTGTTTTTCCTACCATCATGTAGATTGTATCGAATACCTGGAATCCACTGATGATAGAAGTAATCATAACGAAGAAAATTGTTGGTGATAACATTGGTACTGTTACATGGAAAAACTGAGCTTTCGGGCCAGCTCCGTCGATGGCAGCCGCTTCATAAAGTGATTTGGAAATTCCCTGCATTCCTGCAAGAAGAATGATCATATTATAGCCGACGCTGCACCAGATACCTACAAGCATAATGCAGTAGAATGCTGTTTTTGGATCTGACAGCCAGTTCTGTCCTTTTCCGCCAAATACTTTAATTACCGCGTTTAAAATACCATATTCACCATTGTAAATCCATTTCCAGATCAAAGCTACTGCAACAGACATTGTTACAGACGGCAGGAAATAAATCGTACGGTAAATAGATTTTCCGCGAATCTGAGTATTCAGTAATGCTGCCAGCAGGATTGATAAAAACAATCCTACCGGAACAGTAATCAGAACATATTTTAATGTGTTCCAAAGTGTGTGATATAATTCTTTATCTACAATCAGGTTCTTGTAGTTTTCAATACCACAGAATGTAGCCATATTAAATTTATTTACATCGTTAAAACTAAACCAGAAGTTCTGGATAAATGGGAAGATGTAAAATACAAGCAAACCAATTACTACCGGAGCAATAAAGAGATACCCTGCTACCCAGTCTTTCTTTTCACGGTTAGTTGCTTTCTTTTTCGGCACCTGCACCTGTTGTTTTTTCTCTCTTGCCATATAGTCACCTACTTTATAACGCTAACAGAATTATTTGCTGATTAGCGCATCTGCCTCTTCTTTCAGAGTCTTACATACTTCTTCTAATGATTTAGAACCATCATAAGCATGTTTTAACTGCTCTGCTTCTAAGTCATATAATTCAGCAGCTTTTTCACATACCGGAAGTGCAACTGCATCATCAACGTGGTTTGTGTAAGCAGCAATATTTAATTCCGGGAAAGAATCTGCGAAGCAGTGCTGAGCATCGTTTCTTGCCGGGAATACTGTTGCATTCTGTCCCTGGATTTCCATAGCTTCGGAGCTTCCCATCCATACAGCAAATTTCTTAGCTTCTTCTAAGTTTTTAGAGTTTGCGTATACGGAGTAAGAAAGACCGTTGATACAGTTAGGTTCTTTGCCGTTGAAAGCCGGTACTTCGACACAGTCGATTTTTCCGATAATTGCATCGTTCTGAAGATACTCAGCAACCATATAGGAACCAGCAAGGTTCATTGCAAGGTGACCGGACTGGAATCTTGCATCTGCATTAGTGTCGTTGATATCATTGAGGCTTGGAGCATATCCTTTTTCAATCATATCGATCCAGCACTGAATACCTTCCTGTGTTTCCGGAAGATCATAACCTGTTTCTGTTGCGTCTTCATTTAAAATGTATCCGCCATTTGCGTATACTGTCTGATAGTACCATGTCTGGAAGTCAACCGGACAAGCAAATGGATATACACCTTCGCCTAATCCTTTGTCGATCAATTCCTGACAGCATGCTAACAGGTCATCATATGTCCAGTCATCTGTTGGATATGCAACGCCTGCGTTGTCAAAGATCTCTTTGTTGTAGAATAATGCATTTGTATCGAAGTCTTTCGGAATACCGTACATTTTTCCATCGCGAGTATAAGCATCGATCAGAGCTGAAGGGAAATTGCCTTCCAGTTCCAGTCCTCCGTCTTTAATTGCATCGTCAAGTTCTGCAAGAACGCCTGCATCTTTGTAGCTGTCAAGGTGAAGTACGTTCATCCACATTACGTCCGGTGCTGTTCCACCAGCTGCAGCAGCTTCGAATTTTGTCCAGTATTCTTTGTAAGAAGAAGACTGTAATTCAATTTCAACATTTGGATTCTGTTTTTCGTATTCATCGATCATAGCCTGCATGTTAGCCATCTGTGTTTCAGACCACATACCAAATGTTAATTTTGTCTTTCCGTCTTTTGTTTTAGAACCACTGTCTTTGCTTCCACATCCAACTGCTGCTGTTGCTCCCATAACAACTACAAGTCCGAGTGCCATGAGTTTTGTAAGATTTTTCTTCATAATACATTTCTCCTTTTTACTATGTATTTGAGTTGCTATATATAATACCAATTCAGCATCGGTATCACATACATTGTGAGAAGTTCGTTAAATCGTGCAGACAAAACGGCAGGGATTTTTCTACCATTGAGTCTGAATTGTAGAATTGAGAAAAATGTATGAAAAATATTCTGCGGATAGTATGTTGCTGAGAAGTAGTGTGAAAATGCTGGTACTTAAAAAGAACTATTTTGGTTAAGGGCTTCAAGTGACCGGGCAATTTCTAACTGCTTATCCGGATATAGATGTCCATAGATATTAAGTGTTGTTTCAATTTTCTCATGCCCAAGACGTTCCGCAATCAAGAGGGGAGGAAAACCAAGTTCAATGAGAAGGCTTGCATGAGAATGCCGTTACGGTATAATAACGACAAACGGAAAAAGCCTTTATTTTCAAGGGGTTCACGCGTTTGCCGTCATTTATTCAATTCCTTTTCCAAGTTGAAATCTGACGAGAAAAATATCAAAAAAAGGAGGCTGTTTCATTAACGACAAAATTTCATAGTGCCAGCGGCCCGGTGTATTGCCTGGCCGCTGATTGCCGTGGGCGTTTCACTTTAACAGGTGGACGCCCTTTTTTCATACCCATTTTTAAGAGGAAGGAGATTCACATGATATTAAATGCAATGGAAAAACGGCTGCTGTTCCAGGTCGAAGGTGACTGTCTTGCCAAAGTCCTGAACGAGCTTCACATGGTTGCCCGGTATACAAAGAGCCCCGAACAGGGGGATGCGGCAGAAAGCCTGATGGCGAAGCTGCGTCCCCTGACCGATGCCGAAGGCATGGATATGGTGCGGGACATTCAGAAGAATTACCGTCTGCCCTATCCGGCCCGGACGATTGGGGAAAAGATTGCGGAGGCCAGGCAGCAGTCCGGCGCGGAGAAATTAAAGGGGCATGACATCATGGCCCTGGAACGTTTTGACCCGGAGGTAAAGCACATGATCGTCTTTGACGTGCTTTCGGGTGATGCCCCTGTCGGGGATAAGGGCGATAAGATGCGCCTGTTCCTTACGGACGCCGGCTATCAGAAATTCTTAGACAGCCAGGACCGGGGCGAAGTGAAACTGAAAAACCATGCGAAGGTCTCCTGCGGCCATCTGCACTATGACCGCAGGGACCGCGCCTTGTAACGGAATGAGTAAAGAAAGGGGGCTTTGAAATGGCTGTATTCCGTGTAGAAAAAACAAAAGACTTTACCGTTATGAGCAACCACCACCTGCGCAATACGGAGCTGTCCTTAAAGGCAAAGGGGCTTCTTTCGCTCATGCTGTCCCTGCCGGAGGATTGGGATTATACCACCAAGGGGCTTGCCCATATCTGCAAGGACGGCGTGGATTCCATCACTACCGCCCTGAAAGAGCTGGAACGGCACGGGTACCTCACCAGACAGCGCCTCCGCTATGAAAACGGCCAGCTCGGAGACATTGAATATACGATCCACGAAAAGCCGGTAACTGCCGAAAAACCAGGCGTTCCACCTAAACGGGAAAATCCAAGACAGGTAAATCCAGGACAGGCAAAACCTGAACAGGGGGAACCTGGACAGGAAAATCCCGCACAATTAAATACTGATCCATTAAAAACGAAAAAATCAAAAACGGATATATCAAGGACGTATCAATCAATCTATCCGGCAGAACCGGAGGCGGCAGGCTGCCCCGATGGGTTGGATGGGATGGATCGGATAGGATTGGCAGAGGCATACCGTGAAATCATCAAAGAAAATATCGAGTATAACTTCCTGGTCCAGCAGTATGGCAGGGAGCGTATGGATGAAGCGGTTGAGCTTATGCTTGAAGTGATCCTGTCAAAACGCCCCTATATCCGTATCGCAGGGGATGATTTCCCCAGGGAGGTGGTAAAGGGACGTTTCCTGAAAATCAATTCCAGCCACTTAGAGTATGTCTTTGACTGTATCGACAGGAACACCACAAAGGTCGGGAACATCAAGGCTTACCTGCTGGCGGCGCTGTATAATGCCCCGGCGACAATGGACAGCTATTACCGTGCCGAGGTCAACCATGACCTGTACGGCTGTTAGGCGCTTTCGGGCGTCTTTTTTCATTTCATCACAGGAAGGAGGCGGAGCACGATGAAACGAAAATCTGTGCCGGCGCTATGCCCGGCGTAACCAAAGAGCAGATCCAGGAGGCACGGGAGGCGGACCTGTTCGCATACCTGCAGTTCCATGAACCGGGCGTGCTGAAGCGCGACGGGCCAAATTACCGGCATAAGGAACATGACAGCCTGGTCTATGTGACCGGGAAACGGTACTGGTACTGGAACAGCCGCGGGCGGAGCATTAACGCCCTGGATTACCTGATCCAGATCCGGGGCTACGGTCTGGTGGATGCGGTCCATGCGCTGGTGGGCGGGGAAATCCAGCAGGCGCCGGCTTACCGGAGTGCGGAGGCAAAACAGGAAAAGAAAGAACCGGAAAAGAAAACATTTTCCCTCCCCTGGGCCAGGCGGTGCGCCACCGCCGCCGTTTCCTATCTGCAAAAACGTGGGATCAGCAGCGAGGTTATCAGCCGGTGCTTCCGGGCAGGGCTGTTCTATGAGGCCCGGTATCATGGCGAGCCGGTCTGTGTGTTTGTTGGGAAAGACGATACAGGAAAAGCGAAGTTTGCCTGTATGCGCAGTATCACCGGAAGCCTTAGAAAAGATGTGTATGGCAGCGATAAGGAATACAGCTTCTGTTTCCCGCCGGAGAATCCGGGCAGCCGCAATGTGGCGGTCTTTGAGGCTCCCATCGACGCCCTCTCCCACGCCACGCTGCAGGAATTAGAAGGCTGGAAATGGGACGGCTACCGCCTTTCCCTGGGCGGAACTTCCCATGTTGCGCTGACGGCATTTCTAAAACGCCACCCGGAAATCCGGCGCGTCAACCTCTACATGGACAATGATTTAGGAGGACTTAAAAATGCCAGAAGAATCAAAGCCATGCTCCGTGAGGATCCGTGTTTTAAGCATATCCGGGTCGGCATTAACCCGCCCCGGACAGGAAAGGATTACAACGAAAAATTGCAGCGGACCAGACAACAGATGCAGGACCGCCAGCAGCCATGCCGCCCAAAAGAGGCGGCTGTTTCAATTTAAGGAGGATTTCAAACATGATGAACAAAGAAAATACCGCTTTACAGATGATTGCCGAAGCTGCCCGGTGCCCGGACTACGGCCCCGACATGGTTAAGGCGCTGATGGAAAAACTGGACATGAACGAAAAGGGCTTTGCGCTCCTGATGAACGTTTCCCCTTCCACGGTCCGGCTCTGGACCAGCGGCGCGGCGCAGCCATGCGGAACGGCCAAACGGCTCATGCAGATTTATGAGACCGGCCCGGAGATTGTAGGCAAGATTGCCGGCGGGCAGCCCCCGGCAGGCGGGAGGGATTAAATGCCGGAGAACATGATACAGCAGACAGAACTTCCGCAGATCCATTTGATCCGTGATACGGATTTAGGCGTATTCGCCTATGAGCTCCATATCCTTGCCGGTGATTTCCTGCGGGAAAGTGAATTTAATTTACGCACGCTGGCGACAAACACCGGGGTGGATTCTATTGCCATCATGGGGAAACGCCACATGTGGCTCTCCGACGCCGTATTTGCCTACTGTTCCACGGGGGATTTACGCCAGATGGCCCTCACGACAGAATATATCGGGGCAAGGGCCTTTCTGTTCCATGCAGACCGGAAAGAGGACGGCCATTTATACGGCGACGTCCTGATGATGGATCTGGACACGCTGCGGCAGGACATGAAAGAAAATACCCTCTATCCCGGCGGCGTCAGCATGGAACGCAAAGACGGTTCAAGAGTTACCGTCAGCCTGGAAGAATGGAACGCAATGGAACTTTACGAAAAAGACGCCCTGAAAAGCTGGGGATTTGCCTATGAACCGGAACAGGTGGCGGAATGGCAGAACCATTATTCCATCATGTTCAGCCAGTGGAAAGACCAGGCTTTTTCCTATATGCCCCAGGATCTGGAGGAACGGCTGAACATGGGATATATGGAGGATGCCCAGAACCCGGACATGGATAAGTACCGCATACCGCTGGGCACCGCCCGGCAGATGCTTCTTGACGGAGAGGCCCCGGTCTACCGCCTCCTGCCTTCCGGGCCGGAAAAGCTGGCTCCCATTGCGGCGGTCACTACGGGCCTCTGGTATGAAAATTACCGGGAATTTGCCATTGCACCGGAGGACCTGGGCGCTTTGGATAAGCTGGTCCGCAGGGAGACAGACCGGCTCATGGGAAACCGGCCGCAGCTTCACAAAAACGAAGAACGGCGCCCTGCCCCGGAGCGGTAAAGATATTACATTGACTGGAGGTGATGATGATTGGCAGGAGTACATGAAGATTTTGGCGAAAAGATCGGCGGTGCAAAAAAAGATTTATGGAAGGACCGGGGCCTGTATGTGGACGATCTTGACGCCATGAACGACCGCGAGGCCGAGAAATTTGTAAAAAAGGATAACATTTGGAAAAAGCCGGATTACCAAGCCATGCTTGATGAAGGGGTTCCCCTTGGGGTGGTGTATTTCATCAAAAAGGCAAGGGACAGCCTGAACGCTTCCCCGCAGTATTACCGCACGGACGACACGCCGGAAAAACGGCTTGCCAGACAGAAAGAATATATCCAGACCGTCCGGGAGTTACAGGAGGTGGTTTCAGGGATCCGCACCATGGAGGACGCCATGAGGGCCTATGACCGCTTCTTTGTAGAAAACGGGTATCTGGAACAGGTGCAGGGCTGGGGCGGCGGCGCCCACTACCGGGCAACGAAGAAAGGACAGGACAACCCGGTGATCACCAATAAGCTGTCCAAAAACCTGATGGCCTACTCCGCTTCCTATTTTGAACGGAACTTCACACAGAAAGCGCAGAAGGAACAGTTTGGCGTTTCCAAAGGCCAGAAGGTGCCGAAAGGATATGCAATCCATTTCAACGACGGAAAGAATACCTATTCCAAAAATAATGACTGGAAACCGGGTACTTACTATGTGACAAAGGGCTATGCCATTTTGCAGGCCAACTTTGAAACAAGGGAGGCTGCCCTGAAATGGGTGCAGGAGCTGGCAAAGGGCCAAACCAAAAGCGGAAAGACCCGGTTTGTGCCACCCCAGCTTGCGCATGTAAAGCGCACCGGGCCGGATTACCGCAGCGGCGCAGAGATTACCGGGCAGCATTATCTTGATACCTTCGGGTTCCGGGGTGGCGAGTTCGGCAACTGGATGAACCAGAACGACCGGCAGACGTCCCTTAACATGGGATTTGAGGCACTCAAAGATTTGGCATCTGTCCTAAAGGTCAGCGATCAGGATATTGCTTATCAGGGAACACTTGCTATCGCTTTCGGCGCCAGGGGCAGCGGCAACGCGGCGGCCCATTATGAACCTCTCCGTAAAGTAATCAATCTTACCAAAATGCACGGGGCAGGTTCCCTGGCACATGAATGGTGGCACGGGCTTGACGACTACCTGGGCACAAAGATGGGCGCGAAAGGGATGCTATCGGAGCAGCCCCGCCTCTATGCCCCATTCCAAAAGCTGATTGATACCATGAAGTATAAGCCGGAGACGCCGGAGCAGGCGGCAAAGCGGACCGAAGCGCAGACAGAACGCACCCGGAAGAATGCGGCCGGCTGGCTGGATTCCGCAGTGCTCGGCTCCCTGAAACGGTATGGGAATGAGCAGCAGATGGAGGCCTATGCATCCCTGAAAGAAGCGTTCCTTTCCGGTGAGGACGGATCCGTGGAAAAGATCAGCTCCTTCAAGAAATCCGTCACCGGCCGGGTGATCCCCAAAAGCGAGCGGGAACGCCTGGAAATATTCGAGCACATGCTGTCCGGGATGCAGTCGCAGGAGGCACCCCAGATTGGGCGGGTGGAAACGGACTTTTACCGGAACTCCCTACGCATGGGAAAGGAATGTGAGAAAGACGGCGGCTATTGGGAAAGCAATACGGAAATGACGGCCAGGGCATTTGCCTGTTATGTGAAGGACCGGCTGCCCTATGCTTCGGATTACCTTGCGGGCCATGCCGACTGCGCCCTTACGCTGGCTGCTGGGAAAAACGGGGAAATGGAGGTCATAAAAGCCTTCCCGGAGGGCGAGGAACGAAAAGCCATCAATGCAGTGTTTGACGAGATCGTGGCAGATTTGAAACGGGAGCAGATACTGACCCATGCAGATGTAACGCTGCCCCTTCCGGCCTCAGGGATAAAGGAGGCGCCGGACGGCCAGCTCTCCATATTTGGCGGCGGCCGTCCTTCGGTGATGGAGCAGCTTGCAGCAAAGAAACCGGCAGAAAAAACAGCCCCGGCACAGCAGATCCCGAAAAAGAGCCATGCGCCGGAGATTTAGGAGGTGGAAAGTTGGAAGAAAATAAAGATTACCGTGCTTACCGGTACGGCGACCATTTAGAGCCGGGATATGAGTTGAAGGTCGAGCACAGCGTTTCCTGTGAAGATGTTGATATTTCTGCCCTGATTGCAATGGGAACAGAAAGCCTTGCGGCTATGCGCCAGGGAAGTATCGACGGTGAGCAGAAAGCCTATGACATTGTGGTAGCCGCAGCGAAACAATGGGAACAGCAGGCTGCCGCCACGCAGATGATTGACCGGGCGATTTCCTACCTGCGGACCCCGGAGGTGGAACATACGGGTAACCAGTGGAAGGACACAGACAACTGGCGGAGCGCCCAGGAGATCAGCAACCGGGTCTATAAGATGACCTGCAGTGTCCGGGAAGATACCAAGTATGACCGGGAAACAAAACAGAGTGTGCCGGTTGCCTGGTATGTGACCTGGGATCTGTATATAAATTCCCCGAAAGATGGTTATGGCAAGAAGATCGCCGGGCAGAACCAGAAGCGCTATACGGACAAGGCTGCTGCTATGAAATACCTGGAGGGGCGCAAGAAATCCTATTCCCATTTGTTTACGGAGGTTTCGCCGCCAGTCCCGAAGGAATATGAACGCCATTTTACCGTATATGGCGCCCTCCTGCCGGGCTATACGGTTGAGGGGCAGGAACCTGTCAAATCAGAACACACCGCCGCCGAAGTTTCGGATGGTGGTATTTCTACGCCTGAAAAGGAAGAAAAGCCTTCTGTGCTGGGAAAGCTGTCTGCGGCGAAATTGCAGGAAAAAGCCGGTGCGGAACCGAAGGCGGCAAATAAAAAGAAGGAGGATATACAGTTATGAAGGTGCTGATGGTTGAGCCGGGGAAAACACCCTACGAGGCAGAGATTGAAGGCGGGCTGAACTCCTTGCAGGCGGCAGTCGGCGGGATTATTCAACCGGTTTATCCCTATGAGGATCCGGTTGCGCTGATCTGCAACGATGAAGGAAAACTCATGGGGCTGCCCTTAAACCGGGCGCTCTATGATGAAGATGGGAACATCTATGATATTGTTGCCGGGAACTTCCTGATCGTTGGCCTGGGGGAGGAAAATTTTGCAACCCTTCCCGCGGACCTCATGGAGAAATACCGGCAGCAGTTTGAACACCCGGAGCAGTTTATCCGCATTGCCGGAAAAATCCTGGCGGTCAAGCAGCCGGTTCCTTCCCTTGAAGAACAGGAGGCACAGCGGGCGCAGATGGCGGCACAGGAGGCGCTGCAGGAAGAAATACGGCTGGAAGATTCCACGGATCTGGCCTTCGACCTGGATGTATTCTTCCGGCAGTACAGCGGCGATTATGCGGATCTGTACCCGGATTCCCACGAAGAAAAAGAACGCATGGCGGAGGAACTTCTTTCCGGGCAGACCGGAAAGATACGCATGAGGCTGGCAGCCGTCATTCAGGAGGAACATCTGGACAATGAGGCCGGAGCACTGCTGGCGCGCATTGCCTCTTATGAAAAGGAATATGAAATCCGCACCTGCTCTATTTACCAGCTTGACTTATCGGACAGCACGGACGGGCTGCAGTTTATGTCTCTTGACTGGCTGGAAAAGAAAGGGTTCCCGGTAGACAGGGACAATTACCAGATGGTTTATGCAACGGAACTTTTGCCCGGTGAAACATTGGAAGATATTTACAGACGTTTCAACATCGACCACCCGGAAGATTTTAAGGGGCACTCCCTTTCCGTTTCCGATGTGGTAGTCCTCCATGAAAATGGATCCGATACCGCCTGGTACGTGGACAGTATCGGTTTTAAGGAACTGCCGGATTTTATCGTTACGGGAGCGCCGGAGGCAAAAAAAGACCTTTCGGTAAGGGAGCAGCTTGACAGCGCAAAGAAACAGGCGGCACAGACGGCGGCCAAAGCACCGGATAAAAAGCCAAAGGAACCGGAAAGGAGCTGATATTTATGCTGATGGCAGTACAGGATTCCTATGTGCTTATGGTGCAGCCGGACGACATTCTGATTTCGCCCCGTGAGGTAGACGAACATTTCGGGACGATGGTATGCTTCCACTCCCGCTATGCCCTGGGTGACAGCCACAATTACATGGATAAAGATGATTTCCTGCGGGAGATGTACCTGAATACCGTTGGCCATGACGAGCCCGGCATGGACCGGTATGAACGGATGGTAAACATTGTGAGCAGCCGGTTCCGGCACGGGCCAAAGACGGAAGAACGGGCGGTGGACGACGCCATGCTGAATGTAATCTCTGAAAAATACATTATGATGCCCCTCTATCTTATGGATCATAGCGGGCTTGCCATGCAGACCGAGAGCTTCCACGATCCCTGGGACAGCGGGCAGGTCGGCTGGATCTATGTTTCCAAAGAGGACGCCCTAAAAGAGTTTGACACTGAAAAAATGACCGGGGCTGTCCGAAAAAAAGCGGAGGATCTGATGAAAAGCGAGGTGGCCGTTTATGACTCCTACCTCCGGGGCGAATGTTACGGCTTTGAGCTTTACAAAAACGGCGAGCTGTCGGATAGCTGCTGGGGTTTTATCGGGAGCCTGGAGGATGCCTGCAAAGCAATGGCGGATTACCTCCCGGACGGCTGTGAGGATATGGTAAATCACCTGGAGGAACATAACCAGCCGGCGACCATCATCAAGACGCTTCTGAAACACGCAAAGATCCAGGTGGACCAGGCGGTAAAAGCCTTTGAACATGCGCCCCGCCAGCAGGTGATCGGGGATGCCAGATAAACCGTTATTTCCTATTATAAATACAGATTCTATCAGGAAGGAGGATGCCAATGCAGGAAGATCTGGAACAGCGGACCGTATCGGTCTCCATACAGGCGGCAAAGCTGTCCGGGCGGCTTCTGCGTGCGGCGGTTGCCGCCGTGCTTCAAAAGATGGAGCAGGAACGCACCACCCCGAAGGTCGGGCGTAACAGCATGAAGCGGCTGACCTATAAAGACCCCGGTGCCAACACCATTGAAGTGTCCGGCAGGATCCGCTCGTTTGAACGGTACGCCAGGAAACACCAAGTCCGCTACCACATAGAAAAAGAGCTGGGGACTAATCCGCCGAAGTGGACGGTCTATTTCAAGGCGAACCAGGCGGATGCGCTGACGGCGGCTTTCAAGGAATATACACAGAAAGACCTCACCCGCAGCACCAGGCCGTCGCTGCTTACCCAGCTTCATAAATTCAAAGAGCTGGCACAGGCCCTTGGCCGCGACCGGGTGAAAAACAAGGAGCACGGAGGGCCGGAACGATGAAGATAGACAAAGATGCCCTGAAAAAACAGGTGATCTTACATCTGCCCTATCTTTTGTTCCTTCTGGTATTCGCTAAGCTGGGCGAGGCGGTGCGCCTTGCCCCAGGGGCGGACGCTTCACAGAAATTATTGGGGCTGTCGGAAGGATTCGCGCTTGCCTTTCAGAGCATGTGGCCGGGCGCCGCACTGGACTGGCTGGTGGGATTATGCGGCGCTGCCGCTGTCCGTCTGGCGGTCTATCTCAAAGGAAAGGATGCGAAAAAATACCGCAAAAATGTAGAGTACGGTTCCGCACGCTGGGGAAATAAAACGGACATAGCACCGTTCATGGATCCAAAGCCGGAAAACAATGTTATCCTCACCCAGAGCGAGGGCTTAATGTTAAACGGCAGGCCGAAAAACCCGGCCCATGCCAGGAATAAAAACGTGCTGGTAGTCGGAGGTTCAGGTTCCGGTAAGACAAGATTTTTTATCAAGCCCAACTTAATGCAGATGCACTCAAGCTATGTTGTCACCGACCCGAAAGGCACCGTCTTGGTCGAGTGCGGGAAAATGCTGCAAAGAGGCACACCAAAGCTGGATAAAGACGGGAAACCGGTGCGGAACGCAAAGGGCAAGATCGTGTATGAGCCTTATAAAATCCGGGTATTCAATACCATTAACTTCCAGAAAAGTATGCACTTTAACCCCTTTGCGTATATCCATTCGGAAAAGGATATTTTGAAGATTGTTACCACCTTAATCGCCAACACCAAAGGCGAGGGAAAAGCCGGGGATGATTTCTGGGTCAAGGCGGAAACCCTGCTCTACACGGCGCTGATCGGCTATATCTACTACGAGGCCCCGACCAACGAACAGAATTTTGCCACGCTGGTAGAAATGCTGAACGCTATGGAGGTGCGGGAGGATGACGAGAGTTTCAAAAACGCTGTTGACCTTCTCTTTGACGCCCTGGAGCAGAAAGACCCGGACCACTTCGCCCTGCGGCAGTATAAAAAATACAAGCTGGCGGCGGGCAAGACAGCAAAATCCATATTGATTAGCTGTGCTTCCAGGCTGGCGCCATTTGACATCCGGGAGGTCCGGGAGATCACCATGTATGACGAGCTGGACCTGGATATGCTGGGGGATGAACGGACCGCCCTGTTCCTCATTATGAGCGACACGGACGGCACCTTTGCCTTCCTTATCAGCCTGATCTATTCCATCCTGTTCAACCGTCTGTGCGAGCGGGCGGATGATGTGTATGGCGGGCGGCTCCCGGTTCATGTGCGGTGCCTCATTGACGAGGCGGCCAATATCGGCCAGATCCCCAACCTGGAGCGGCTGATGGCTACTATCCGAAGCCGTGAGATTTCCGCGTGCCTGGTGCTGCAGGCCCAGAGCCAGCTAAAGGCGCTTTATAAGGACAACATGGACACCATCATAGGGAATTGTGACGCTTCCCTGTTCCTGGGAGGCAAGGAGGAAACCACCTTAAAAAGCTGGAACTCCCTTTTAGGAAAAGAGACCATCGACCTGTATAACACCAGCGTCACCAAAGGCAACCAGGAATCCCACGGGCAGAACTTCCAGAAGTTAGGCAAGGATCTGATGTCCGTGGACGAGCTGGCGGTCATGGACGGCGGGAAATGCTTACTGCAGATCAGGGGTGTGCGCCCCTTCCTTTCCCGGAAGTATGATATAACGAAACACCCGAACTATAAGCTGCTCTCCGATTACAATGAGAAGAACGCTTTTGATATTGAGAAATTCTTATCCACCCGGATGCCGATGCGTCCCGGAGAGCTGTACCGCAATTATGAGGTCACAGCCGAAGATCTGGAACCGCAGACCACATAACGTTGTTCCTGCCTGTCAAAGCATTACGCTCTGGCAGGCTTTTGTTTTGTCACCCGGAAAGGAGGTCTTTTTTGAGGATCCGCGATTCTCCCTGAAAACTGAATACCATGCAGGTTTTACCCTGCCCCATGCCGCCGTGCTGTTTGAAGCAGATTTTCCAAAACAGTGCGGCGGCTTTTTTCGTTTCCGGCCGTCTGCGGCCGCTTCACAAAATCATTTCAAAAATAAGGAGGAACTATATGGCATTTTTTGCGAGCGCGATTGACACTTTGAAGATTCTGGTAATTGCCCTGGGAGCGGGCCTTGGAGCATGGGGCGTCATCAACCTTCTGGAAGGTTACGGCAATGACAATCCGGGAGCCAAAAGCCAGGGTATGAAACAGCTTATGGCGGGCGGCGGTATCGCCCTGGTAGGCGCAACCCTGATCCCGCTGCTGGCCGGCCTGTTCGGTTAAGGGCTGACCTATGGGCAGTCTGTTTGAAAGGATAACAGACTGGATTAAGGAGGGCCTGATTGAAGCCATCACCGGGCAGTACACCGGCATTTTCGATTCGGTCAACAGCCAGGTTGCGGATGTGGCCGGGCAGGTCGGGCAGACCCCGCAGGGCTGGAATGGCGGCGTGTTTTCCATGATACAGAACCTTTCGGAAACCGTCGTCATTCCCATTGCGGGCATGATCCTGACCTTTGTCCTTGTGTATGAGCTGATTCAGATGATTTTGGAGAAGAACAACATGCACGACTTTGACACATTCAACATCTTCAAGTGGATTTTTAAGACCTTCGTTGCCACTTACCTGCTCACCAACTGTTTTACGATTGTCATGGCGGTGTTCGACGTCGCCCAGAACGTGGTATCGCAGAGCGCGGGCGTGATAAACGGCAGCCTTGATGTGGAGGCCGCCCTTGCGGACCTTTCCACGCAGCTTGAAGCAATGGGGATGTGGGAGCTTATCGGCCTCTGGCTGGAGACCAACATCATCAACCTGTGCATGTGGGTGCTGTCCATTGTGATCTTCGTCATTGTCTACGGCAGGATGATAGAAATTTATTTGACCGTGAGCCTTGCACCGATCCCCTTCTCCACGATGGCTAACCGGGAATGGGGGCAGATGGGGACGGGGTACCTCCGTTCCCTCTTTGCGCTGGGGTTCCAGGGATTTTTGATCCTGGTCTGCGTCGCCATTTATGCGGTGCTGGTCCAGTCGATCCCGGCCTCCGGCGACATCCACGGCGCAATCTGGGGCACGGCGGGCTATACGGTCCTGCTGGCCTTTGCCCTGTTTAAGACAGGTTCGTTATCCAAATCCATATTTAACGCAAGATAGCATAATTCAGATTCAGAATAAGGAGGATTTCATTTTATGAGTAAAACAAATACAGAAAATACAATCCCGGAAATGCAGGCGCCGGAAACAGCGGGCGGTCTGCCGCTGGACGTGAGGGTGCGGCCAATCGCGCCGATGGGGAACCTGCTAGCCTTTGCCAACGTGACCATCGGCGGATGCTTCAAGATTGACGGCTTCCGTATCTGTTCCGGCGAAAAGGGGCTGTATGTGAACATGCCTTCCACCCAGGACAAAAACGGGAACTGGAAGGATGTCTGCTGGCCGGTGACGGCGGAGTTCAGAAAGCAGTTAAACGACGCCCTGCTTGACGGGTACGGGCAGGCCATTGAAAACTTGCAGGCCACCCTTGAAGCCACAAAGGGCGCGGCGGAGAAGCCTTCCCTGTCCGGCGCCTTAAAAGAAAATGCCGGGAAAGTCAAAAGCCAGCCGGTGAAAGACGCCCCGGCTAAGAACGGGCAGGAACGCTGATGCCGGAAACAAAGAAATACAGCGTGATCTATGCGGACCCGCCCTGGCGCTACGATATGAAGCGCGGCAACGGCGTGGCGGAAAACCATTACCCCACCATGAGCATGGAGGATATATGTGCGCTGCCGGTGGCGGAACTTGCCGCTAAAGACAGCGCACTTTTCCTGTGGGCGACCTTCCCGCAGCTTAATGAGGCGTTCCGGGTGATGGAGGCATGGGGATTCAGATATAAGACTTTAGCCTTCCTCTGGCTCAAACAGAACCGGAAAGCGGATTCCTGGTTTTACGGGATGGGGTTCTGGACCCGCTCAAATGCCGAGGTCTGCCTGCTGGCGACCAGAGGCCACCCGAAACGCCAGTGCGCGGGGATCCACCAGTTTGTGATCTCCCATATCGAGCAGCACAGCAAAAAGCCGGACGAGGTGCGGGAAAAAATCGTAAAGCTCATGGGCGACCAGCCCAGGCTGGAGCTGTTCGCAAGGCAGCAGACGCCGGGCTGGGATGTGTGGGGAAATGAAGTGGAATCCAGTATTACAATGCCAGGGAGGAAGGAGTGATTTTTATAGAACAGGATGCAAAACGGCTGTTGATGGAACGGCTGGACAAGTGCCTGAAGATCCATGCAGATATGCTGGACGCACAGAATATCGGCAGCATTTACGAATTGCAGGGGTTTTCGGAGCTTCATTATTACCTGAAGGCGGAACATGAATTTACCCCGGCAGAGGTGGAGGCGCTTCTTTCCTTTCAGGATCCGTTAGATGTGGCCCGGTGGTGCTGGGAAGAAAATACCCATGCTCATAGCTTTCCTATCTGTGAACTTTTGGAGGAAATCCAAGCGGATCGGAAATTTCCAAAAGAACTAAGCGAACCGGAAGAACAGAATCGGAAATATCTGGAGTTGATGTCCTTGGTCGGCAAGGATTATTACATTTACAGGGAAAAGCTGGAGGATTGCTCTAACAGGGAACTGATAGACCGGTCGGAAGAAATTGCCTCCGTGATGGCCGCTTACCGTTATCTGACAGGAGAAAATTCGTTGACAGCAGAAGAAATTGATTATCTGCTACGTTTCGACCGTCCATTAGTGGAAGTTGTCAAATATTGTCCAGCAGCCGACACAAACGCTTGTATTGCCGTGGAGTTGTTGGTTCAAGATATTTCCTCTCCTCAGGAGGAACGGGCAGAGCAGCCAAGATCTCTGCGGGAACGGCTGCAGGATGCGATTCAGAAGGTGCAGAGACCACCGGCCGCGGAGGAAATGATCCATGATTCCGGCGCACGATAATGAAATTCTATCACGATGGGAGGTGAAATAAATGCCCTATGTACCCGTACCCAAAGACTTAACGAAAGTCAAGACAAAAGTGGCGGCGGGCCTTACCAAGCGCCAGCTCATCTGTTTCAGCCTGGGCGGTCTTGTGGGCCTGCCGGCCTATTTCCTGACGAGGGGCGCCATCGGCAATTCCGCGTCGGTGCTTTTGATGATCGGCCTGATGATGCCCTTTTTCTTCTTCGCCATGTATGAGCGGGACGGGCAGCCGGCGGAGAAACTTCTGAAAAACCGGCTGCGCTATAAGCTCTGGCCGAAGGAACGCCCCTACCGGACGGAAAACCTATATAAAACCATGTCAAAAAAGGAGGTTACAAGGATTGCCAAAAACAAAACAGCAAGAGGCCCAGGAAAAACGTCTGCAAAGGAACATCAGGCAGGCAGAAAAGACCAGGGCCGACGCAGCAAAAGGCAGAAATAAAACTGCCTCTAACAAGCCGCCGAAAAAAGGCGGCTTTCTCGCCGGGCTTAGGGCGGATGCCCCGCAGACGGCCCAGCAGAGTATTCCCTACCGGGAAATGTATAAGGATGGGATCTGCCGGCTGACGGACACGCTTTACACCAAGACCGTGCAGTTTTTCGATATTAACTACCAGCTCGCCCAGGCGGAGGACAAAGCGCAGATTTTTGAGGGGTACTGTGATTTCTTAAATTACTTTGACGCCTCCATCCATGTGCAGCTTACTTTTATCAACCAGCGGGCGAATATGCAGGATTTCGCAAAGAGCATTGAGATCCCCGCCCGCGGCGACGAATATGACGGGATCCGTAAAGAATACGCGGATATGTTAAAGGGGCAGCTCCAAAAGGGCAACAACGGCCTTACCAAACGCAAATATATCACCTTCGGCATTGAGGCGGACGACCTTAGGACCGCAAAAATGCGGCTGGAACGGATTGAAACAGATGTGCTGGCGAACTTTAAGACCCTGGGAGTCCAGGCAAGGCCCTTAAACGGCCTGGAGCGTCTGGAACTTCTGCACAGCCAGCTCCACCCGGACGGGCAGGAAAAGTTCCGCTTTACCTGGGCGGACCTGCCAAAGACCGGGCTTTCCACCAAAGATTTTATCGCGCCCTCCGGCATGTCGTTTTCCAGGGATGGAAAGACCTTCCGGGTGGCCGACCATTCCGGGGCAGTGTCTTTCTTACAGATTTTAGCCCCGGAGCTGACAGACCGGCTGCTGGCAGAGCTTCTGGATCTGGACGATGCCGTGACGGTCAACCTGCATATCCAGTCCATCGACCAGACCCAGGCGATTAAAAATATCAAGCGCAAGATGTCGGACTTACAGAAAATGACCATTGAGGAACAGAAAAAAGCGGTCCGGGCTGGGTACGACATGGACATCATACCTACGGACCTTGCCACCTATGGGGAAGAAGCGAAAAATCTCTTGCAGGATTTACAGAGCCGGAATGAAAGGATGTTCCTGGTGACGGTGCTGGTGGAGAATCTTGCACCGAAGCGCCAGAAATTGTTTAACGATATTCTCTCCGCTTCCGGTATCGCCCAGAAATATAACTGTGCCTTAAAGCGGCTGGACTTCCAGCAGGAACAGGGGCTTATATCCTCCCTTGCGCTGGGTTTGAACCAGGTGGAGATTGAACGGGGGCTTACCACAAGCAGCACCGCCATTTTTGTGCCTTTCACCACCTGTGAGCTGTTCCAGGAGGGGGAGGCGCTTTATTATGGCCTGAACGCCCTTTCCAACAACCTGATTATGGCGAACCGCAAGAACTTAAAGAATCCAAATGGACTGTTCCTGGGGACGCCGGGCAGCGGCAAGTCGTTCTCTGCCAAGCGTGAGATCGTCAACGTGTTCCTTCTGACGGAGGATGACATCATCATTGCGGATCCCGAAAATGAGTACGGCCCATTGGTGGAACAGTTTGGGGAGCAGGGGCAGGTCATTGATATTTCCCCCACTTCCACCAACTATATCAATCCGATGGATATTAACCTGGACTATTCGGACGACGAGAACCCTATCACCTTAAAAAGTGACTTTATCCTGTCTCTGTGCGATTTGATTATCGGCGGCAAGGAGGGGCTTTCCCCGATTGAGCGTACCATCATTGACCGCTGCACTAGGCTGGTGTACCGGGATTACCTGCAGGATCCCTGCCCGGAGAAAATGCCGGTTTTGGGCGACCTTTACGACCTGCTTTTGAAGCAGGCGGAGCCGGAGGCGCAGAATATCGCCACGGCGCTGGAAATCTATGTCAACGGTTCCTTAAATGTATTCAACCACCGTTCCAATATCCAGATGGACAAACACCGGGTACTCTGCTTCCAGCTCAAATCCCTGGGAAAAGCGTTAAAGGAGATCGGGCTTTTGATTATGCAGGATGCGGTCTGGAACCGTGTCACCGCCAACCGTTCCAAACACAAGACTACCTGGTTCTATATTGACGAATTCCATCTCCTTTTGAAAGGCCAGACCGGAAGTTTCAGCGTGGAAATCTGGAAACGCTTCCGTAAATGGGGCGGGATCCCGTCAGGGCTGACCCAGAACGTAAAGGATCTTCTGGCTTCCCGTGAGATTGAGAATATTTTCGGTGCGACACGTTGACGCACAAACATCGCTCTATGAGGGTAAAACTTCATGGACTTATGGCCATGCGATGCTAAAATCGTCGGACTTACCTTCTTACGAGGTAAGTAACAACTGATAATTCGAAAGGTAGAATGATGGGGTAACGCCTTGAAATGCCTTCTCTGATACTTCGACCGGCTCCGACTGTAATGGTTGGGGTCTGGAGCTCGATAAAGTCGGCGGAAGTCTGCCGAAACAGTGTAGAAATACAGCTGTCGAAAGTGCGGTAGAGGTACTGTATGCAGATGACACGTCGGGAGTCTATAAAATATCTATGGTGAGAATGTCCACGACGGACTGACGAAAACCGCGAATGTACGGGTCTAGATGTTTACCATATAGAAATGTATGGACACTTAATTGTGGGTCAGTGCGGTGTAGTAAGAATCGAAAATATGAAACTCCGTATTGTGTTACAGGCACAATCAAGCTGACAGGACTATAGCGAACACCTAAGGATATATGCACAGATAGAATTATCGGAACGTGGAAAGGTACAGAGTTGCTCATAAGCAATCTGCGGACGAATCATATAAGCCGCCTAATCTGTGCTGAAAAGCGAAGCTCGAACCTACGACAGCCCTACGAAAAAGGCGGGCTCGAGGAATGGGCTTTAGTCGGTTAGAAACAATTGTTGTCATTCAATCTTATAAGGATTACGAGTATGACAAAAAGGGACACTTTCCCAAGAAAGGAGAGTGATGCCTTATGACCATGAAAAAGAAAAAGCAACTGCTCTGTGAGGATAATCTGCGTCACAATGAGTATTACGGAATGCAGAATACGATTGATAATCTATACCAGGCAAGTTTGAACGGAGAAGTTTTTACAGATTTAATGTCTGTCATTCTTCAACGGGAAAACATTCTTCTAGCGTACAGAAATATCAAGAAAAATACGGGAAGTAAAACAAGTGGCACAGACAATCTCACAATCGAGGACATTGGAAGATGTTCCCCCGATGAGGTTGTTGAAAAAGTTAGATTTATTATTAATGGAAGTGAACATGGGTATCGCCCAAAACCTGTAAGGCGTAAGGAGATACCAAAACCATACGACCCAAGTAAAATGAGACCCTTAGGGATTCCGTGTATATGGGATAGACTTGTTCAACAATGTATCAAACAGGTATTGGAACCTGTTTGTGAGGCTAAGTTCAGCAAAAACAGCTATGGATTCAGACCGAACCATTCGGTTGAGAACGCTATAGCAAGAAGTTATCAGCTACTTCAACATGCCAATCTTCACTATGTCATTGAATTCGATATAAAAGGGTTCTTTGATAACGTGAATCATGCCAAGCTGATACGACAGATATGGGCTATGGGTATTCATGACAAGCAACTGATATTTGTCATAAGACGAATTCTCAAAGCACCAATCAAACTGGAAGATGGGACTTTTATCACACCCGACAAAGGAACCCCACAGGGAGGTATTATATCGCCACTTCTGGCTAATATCGTGCTTAACGAATTAGACCACTGGGTAGAAAGTCAATGGCAATGGTGTCCGATTTGCAAACGGAATGCTAGACCTGAAAACGGCTTTCGACAGGCTAAGAAATCTAACCTGAAGGAAATGTTCATTGTTCGCTATGCAGATGATTTTCGAATCTTTTGTAGGACAAAGGACTCCGCTGAACGCACCAAATGTGCAGTCACTCTGTGGCTGAAAGAAAGGCTCAAACTGGAAATTTCTGAAAAGAAAACGAGGATTGTCAATGTAAGAAATCATTACTCTGATTTTCTCGGATTCAAAATGAAAGTTCACAGAAAAGGCAACAAACTCGTGGTTATATCTCATATCGCAGATAAAAATCTCGAGCACAAAAGGGAGAAGCTTAAAGAACAGGCAAAGAGAATCGTTCACCCTCGCAAAATATATGGCGAACAGGGGGAAATCAGACTCTATAACAGTATGGTTACTGGCATGCAGAATTATTACTGTATCGCCACACATGTTAATCATGATTGTGCTTCCCTAAACCGCACAGTCATGACCTTGCTGACAAACAGGCTTAGCACTCGCACAGGCAACCGTCTTGTGAAAACAGGGCGAGAGCTTACGGAGTTTGAAAAAGCCCGTTTTGGTAAATCCAAAATGATGCGATATGTCGCTGGTACGAATGAGCCCGTGTATCCAATAGGATACACACAGCACAAAAACCCACTTTTCCGTAAGAAGAGCTGGAATTATTACACTCCCGAAGGACGAGAAGGTATTCACAACTGTCTGAGAATCAACATCCCTATGATGTTGGCTCTCATGCGTCAACCAGCCTATTCCAATAGTGCGGAATACGCAGACAATCGAATATCTCTCTTCTCAGCCCAATGGGGAAAATGTGCTATAACAGGTGTTGAATTCTCCTCTGTTGGGGAAATTCATTGCCATCATAAGTTACCCCGACATTTAGGCGGTACGGATGCCTATGAGAATCTTATTCTCATAAAGAATTCCGTACATAAACTCATTCATGCTTCAAAAGCGGAAACTATTTACAAATATATGGATTTACTACAGCTAGATATCAAACAGCTTATAAAGGTTAACCACCTTCGTGAGTTGGCTTCCATGCAACCTATTTAATCTTATTTCAACTACTACAGTTTTTATTCTATTCAAAGGTTGATTGTTTAGACAATGAAAAATACTAACCGATGGAACGCCGTGTGCGGTGAAAGTCGCATGCACGGTGTGGAGTGGGGGAAAAGCCCGAGATGATATCAGAGGCTTACCTATCACTATAGAACTCGGATTTTATCTACATGCTCAACCAGGCTCAGGGGGACCGACAGATTTTGGCAAAGCAGCTTGGGATTTCCCCGCACCAGCTTTCCTATGTGACCCATTCCGGCCCCGGCGAAGGGCTTCTGTTCTTTGGAAATGTGATTATCCCATTTGTGGATCACTTCCCGAAGGATACTTTGCTGTACAGCGTCTTAACGACCAGGCCCGATGAAGTGGCGGGGACAAAGGCGTGAGGAAATGCAGCTTATTAAACATGACTGGAGGTGAGGATAACGGAACGTGACGGGGAATTTCAGAGAAAACAGAAAGATGCCCGGATGCCGGCGCGGGATTCCCATAAGGAGGAACGCATGACGCCGCGGCAGGGCGGGCAGGATTTTGACCTGCGCCGGGCAAGGGATGCCCCTTCTCCCGGTGCTTCAAGAAGCCATCGGCAGGCGGTCCCGCTTCCGATGGAGGCGGACCCTTTGCAGGCCACGCCGGAAGTAACACAGCAGGCGAAAACTTACGGATCGGAACCTGTTGCCGGAAATAACAACGGTTATATAACGGCACAGGAATTTTCCTCCCAGGACACTTCCGGGCGGATGCCGTTTTCAGAGGATGCTCTGCGGCATGGCTCCGGGCATGATCCCGGAGAACCTGTTCCTTTGGAGGCTGGCACATCAGCGGCAAAAAGGGATTCTGGGCGGACAGAGCACAAAAGCCGGACACGCCAGCGCGGAAACCAATACTATCAGCGTTTCCATGAGGCTGCAAAAGCCGAGGAACAGGCGGTGCAGACAGAAGGCGGAGGCGTTGAGCCGAAAAAACCTTCCAAGCTGGAATTTACCGCCGACGAGCTGCCGCCGGAGGCCAAAGACAACAAGCTGACGCAGGCAAGGCGGAAAGCGGAGCGGACTACGGAGAAGTTAGAACAGGCCGAAGCGTGTCTGCCCTCCCGCCGTAAATTGCGGATTGAGACCGCTTCCGACCCGGAAACCGGGAAAGCGAAAAAACACCTGAAATTTGAACAGGAGGTGAAATCCCAGCGGGCCCATGTCAAAGGCTCCCTTCCCATGCGCCCGGTGAAAGCCGGCGCAAATACAGCCATTGGCTATGCCCATAAAAAGATTTACCAGGCGGAGGATGAAAATATCGGCATTAAGGCGGCCCACCGGACCGAGCTTGTGGGGGAGGCAGGACTTCGCACAGCATACCACCGGCACAAAACAGCGCCTTACCGGAGGGTATCAAAGTTACAGCAAAAGTCTGTGAGGGCAAATGCGGGCCTGTCTTACCGGCAGGCGTTATATGACAACCCGGAATTAAAGAAGAATGTCCTGGCGCGGATGTGGCAGAAACAGAAATTGAAACGCCAGTACGCCAAAGCAGCGCGGGAGGCAAAAAAAGCCGGCACACGGGCAAAGGACGCCGCTGTCACTACGGAAAAGATTGTCGTCAGCATTGGCAGGACGATCCGGCGGCACCCGGTAGCCTGTGCCATTATCATTCTCCTGCTTTTGGTATTCTTCCTGATTGCTTCTGTGCTGTCCTCATTTTCCAATATTGGTACCGGAGGCCTGGGGAGCCTGGCGGCTTCCACCTATCTGGCGGAGGACCAGGACATCAACCAGGCAGAGCTTTCCTATACCGAATGGGAAACGGATTTACAGATGGAGATTGGCCGGGTGGAATCCGACCGCCCCGGCTATGACGAGTACCGTTATAACATTGGCGCCATCGAGCATGACCCTTACGTGCTGATGGGCTACTTAACCGCTGTCTATCAGGACTTTTCTTACAGTGAAGCGGAGGGCGTGCTGCGGCAGCTATTTCAGGAGCAGTATTCCCTATCTTTCAGCGAGGAAACGGAAATCCGCTACCGGACGGAAACCACCATTGACCCGGAGACCGGCGAGGAAACCGAGGAAGAAGTGCCGTATGAGTGGCGCATCCTGAATGTGAAACTTACGGCCACGCCGCTGGAAAACCTGGCCGTCTCCCGCATGAATGAAGAACAGAAGGAAATCTGCGAGATTTTATTGCAGACCAAAGGGAACCGCCAGTATGTGGAAAATGTATTCGGCACCAACTGGCTCCCCTATGTTACCAGCTACTACGGCTACCGGGTCCACCCCATCAGCGGGGGAAAGGATTACCATACCGGCGTTGACATCGGCATGGCACAGGGCACGGATATTTTAGCCGGGCATGACGGCAGGGTCACGCTGGCCGGGAACGCTGGCGGCTATGGCCTGTGCATCGCTATTGAGGGAGAGGCTTACGAGGGGCATACCCTTACCACCAAGTACGGCCACTGCTCACAGCTTCTCGTTTCCGCAGGCCAGGAAGTCAAGGCCGGGGATGTGATCGCAAAGGTCGGCAGCACCGGCAATTCCACCGGGCCGCACCTTCATCTGGAGGTACTGGTGGACGGGCAATACTTAAATCCCCTCTACTTTGCCGACACCGGAGATACCAGCGAGCGGCATTTGCCGGAAGTGGGCGCAGGAGGCGGAGGGAATTATTTTGACTATGACGTACCGCCGGAGGCCCTTGCGGATGAACGGTTTGCGGCCATGCTTGCGGAGGCGGAAAAGTATTTAGGTTATCCGTATGTATGGGGCGGCGCAAGCCCTTCCACTTCCTTTGACTGTTCCGGGTATGTTTCCTGGGTAGTCAACCACAGCGGCTGGAATTTCGGGCGTCTGACCGCGGACGGGCTCTTAGGGGTCTGTACCCCGGTATCAAGCGCCGACGCAAAACCGGGCGACCTGATTTTCTTCCAGGGGACCTACAATACCAGCGGCGCAAGCCATGTGGGGATTTATGTGGGGAACGGAATGATGATCCATTGCGGCGACCCGATCTCTTACGCAAACATCAACACAAGTTACTGGCAGCAGCATTTTTATACATTTGGGCGTCTGCCTTAAACAGATTGGAGGTAAAATTTGAACCCTAAAATAGAAAAACTGGAAAAGGAAATCGACAAGACCAAAGCGAAGATCGCAGAAATGCAGGGCAAACTCCGCAAGCTGGAGGAACAGAAAACGGAGCTTGAAAATACCGACTATGTGGCGGTGGCAAGAAGCTATAAGCTGACGCCCCAGCAGCTTGCGGATTTCTTAAAATCGCAGCAGGCTTCCCCTCTGGGGGAGGCGCTGCCGCAGAAACAGGAGGATGGGAATGAGGATTAAAAAACTTTCTTTGTTTCTGGCGCTTATGCTCGCCATAGGTGCCACCGTCCTGCCCCTGACGGCTTATGCCGCCGGGGGAAAGGACACCACGCCGCCGGAGCTCACCGCTTCCCTGGACGGCGGTACGCTGAAAGTGGAAAGCAGCGACGACAATTCCGGCGTGGAGGCGGTCTTTGTGGACGGGAACCGGATCAACTCGTTAACCAACGGGGCGGCAAAGGTCACGCTGAAGGACTATGCCGGAACGGAGAAGCAGGTAATCGTGTACGCCCAGGATTATGCCGGGAACCGCTCGGAGGCCGTGAAATTTGATAACCCCTATTATGAGGAACCAAAGGAAACGGAAAAGCCTTCCGCTGCACCGGCACAGACTGGCACGGTAAAACCAACCCAGGCGCCGGCAGCTTCTTCCGGCAGCCAGGGCGCGGCCACACAGAACAACGGAGGCGGCAGCACTTCCAATAAAGGGATTTCTTCTGCCGGCGCTTCCACGGGAGGCAGTACATCATCAGGCAATCATTCCGGCAATTCCGGCAGTAATAATTCCGGGAACAGTTCCAATGCGGGTACAAACACAGGCCAGGCAGACAGCTCCGGGGGAACATCAGGCGGCAGTACATCATCAGGCGGCAGTTCTTCGGAGAGTTCCACTTCCTCTGTCCCGGAGGGCGCGTTTACCCCGGAGGGCACCGGCACGGTCTTAGATACAGCCACCGGCGCGGATGGGGATAAACAGTTTTATACCATTACTACCGAGGACGGGAATGTATTCTATCTCATTGTGGACGGAAAGCGTGACAGCAACAATGTTTACTTCTTAAACGGCGTCACCGAATCTGACCTGATGGCCCTGGCGGAAAAAAGTGACGGCAGCATGAGCGTGATCCCGGCAGAGGATGTCTGTACCTGCACGGAAAAGTGTGCTGCAGGGGAAGTCAATACCTCCTGCCCGGTCTGCAAGAATGACTTAAAGGGCTGTATTGGGAAAGAAAAACCGGAGGAAACAGAGAAACCGGAGGAACCAGAACCGTCAAAGAAAAATACAGGCAGCGCCGGAACGATTATCTTTGTCATCGTTGCCCTGCTTGCAGTAGGCGGCGCCGGCTACTATGTGAAAATCGTGCGCCCGAAGCAGCTTGCAGAGGATGACGAGGATTTCGAGGATGGCGGGTATGGCGAGGGCTTTGACCCGGACGAGGCTTTCGGGGAAACAGAATATCTCTCCGAGGATGATTTTGACGACAGAATGGATGATAACGAACCTGAGGACGGCGAATAACGCTGTCCTTTCTTTATGCAATCAACAATGAAGAAAGTGAGGATTATTTCATGGGAAAGACAAATATCCACCACCGCAGCGGCTTCATGCGGCTGCTGGCGGCGCTTCTCTGCGCGGTATGCGTCTTTGGCCTGGTTCCCACACAGGCATTTGCCCTTTCGCCGGGGCAGAAAGCAAGCTCCTGGCTGGGTGACAACTATGTGGGGTCTGACGGACAGTATTATTACGCGCCGGCGCCTTACACTTACCTGGTCTATCATTCCGATGGGACAATGGACGTGAAAAGCAGTTCCGGTGGCAGTGCCTACCGCCACTATATGCTGACCGCTTCGGACGGGAGCAGCCAGCAGGTCTACTGTGTGGAGAGCGGGGTGCCTTACCACACTTCCGAAAATACCTACACATCGGAAAGCGGGACCAACAGCAATTACCTGAACCTGCTCCCCGCCGAGGCAAGACGGGGCATTACCCTGACGGCAATCTACGGCTGGAAACCGGGGGCAAGGCTTCCGGTTCCCGGTATCAACGAGGACGATTATAAGATCGCGACCCAGGTGATCCTCTGGGAATACCAGCAGCAGCTAAGAAGCGACCCGTACAGCCGGCATGGGAACGGCCATGCGGACGCCAACCAGTATTTCAGTATCATTGCCGGACGCCCGGCAGAGAAAGCCTACAACTGGATTCTTTCACAGGTTGCCTCCCACTCAACGGTTCCCTCCTTCACCTCCACCAGAAAAAGCGAGGCGCCGGAGCTGGAACTGAAATGGGATACGGAAAAGAAAATCTATACCCTGACGGTCACAGACACCAATAACCTGAACATCAACCTGGAGACCGTAAAAGGCAGCGGCGTTTCTGTTTCAAGAAGCGGGAACAAGTATACCTTTACCAGTAAGAACATGATTATGGATCCTGTGACCTTTGAATTCCGAAAGGATATTCCGGTTGCAAACGATATGCTGATCTGGGGAAGGCCCGGCTACCAGACCATGATGACCGGCGCCAGCGACCCGGTTTCCTTCTTTGTGAAGATCAAGACGGAAACCTATGGCACGGGAAAGATTGTTAAGACCAGCGAGGACGGCATTGTGTCCGGGATTTCTTTCAATATTTCCGGCACGGACATTCTGGGGAATAAAGTCAATGAGACTGTCACCACCGGGGAAAACGGGCAGGTCAAGAAAAGGCTGTTCCCCGGCACCTACCTGGTAACGGAGATCCCGGTGGACCGCTATGTGACCCCTCCGGCGCAGTATGTCACCATTGAGAGCGGCCAGACCGCTGCGGTCCATTTCAGCAACATCTTAAAGAAGTTCCGCGTCCATGTGGTAAAGACGGACGCCGAGACCGGGACCGCCCAGGGCGACGCTACCCTTGCAGGGGCAACCTACGGCATTTTCAATAATGGCGAGCTGGTAGACACCTACACCACCGGGTCGGACGGCAGCTTTATGACCCGCTACTATGTATGCGGCGATAGCTGGACCGTGCGGGAGATCGAGCCAAGCACCGGCTATCTTTTGAATGATACGGTCTATGAGGTTGGCGCTTCCCCGACCCTTTATGAAGTGGAACTGAATACCACCGAGAACCAGGTTACGGAGACGGTGATCTACGGCAATATCCAGCTTGTGAAGCATACGGACGACTTAGACCCGGATGTTTCCGAAGGTGAGAATACGGACGAACCCAATGAGGGTATCGTGGAACGCCCGGAGGCCGACGCAGTCTTTGAGGTTTACTTAAAGGCGGCGGGCAGCTATGAAAACGCAAAGGAAAGCGAGCGCGACCTGCTCACCACGGACGGGGATGGATTTGCCGCCTCTAAAATGCTCCCTTACGGCCGTTACACCGTCCACCAGACAGCCGGCGAGGAAGGCAAGGCGTTGATCCCGGACTTTACCGTGTTTATTTCCTCTAACGGACAGACTTACAGCTATATCTTAAATAACCGCACCATTACGGCGCGTCTCAAAGTGGAAAAATGCGACGCCGAGACCGGAAACATCATCCCTGTACCCGGCACGGGATTTCAGGTAAAAGACCTCTCCACCGGGGAATTTGTCACCCAGGAGATTTATTACCCGAACCCGGAGACCCTTGATACCTTCTATGTTTCCGATGAAGGATGGCTCATGCTGCCGGAACCTCTGCACACCGGGGATTATGAACTTTACGAGGTGGCGGCGCCTTACGGGTATGTATTATCCAGTGAGCCGGTGCCCTTTACTATTGACGGCAGCGAATCTGTCGTGACCGTCACCCAGCACAACATGCCGCAGAAAGGCCAGCTTACCATTACAAAGACCGGTGAAGTATTCGCTTCCGTCCAGGAGAACGACGGCCTGTACCAGCCGGTGTATGAGGTCATGGGGCTTCCAGGCGCGGTCTATGACGTGATTGCGGATGAAGATATTTATACCGGAGACGGGACCTTACGGGCTGCGAAAGACACCGTTGTGGAAACCCTTACCACCGGGGAGGACGGAACCGCGGCAAGCGGCCTTCTCTACCTGGGGCGCTACCGTCTGGAGGAACGCCAGGCGCCGGCAGGGATGGTCTTAAACTCCCAGCCGGAATATGCGGAGCTTACCTATGCGGGCGAGACCGTGGAAGTGACACAGATCGTCGTCGGCCTGTATGACGAGCGGCAAAAAGTGGCGGTCAGCCTGTCAAAAGAATTAGAAACAGATGAACTGTTCGGCCTTGGCATGAATGAGGAATACAAAGATATTTCTTTTGGTCTGTATGCTTCCGCTGACCTGACGGCCCTTGATGGCAGCGTGATCCCGGCAGGCGGCCTTCTGGAAGTGGTTTCCGTTGACCCGGATGAGGCGGGCGGCTATGACGCTTCCTTTGCTTCCGATCTGCCTTTTGGCAGCTACTATGTGAAGGAACGCACCACAAACAGCGCTTACATTCTTTCTGATACGGAATATCCGGTTGTGTTTGAGTACGCGGGCCAGGATGCGGCGCTGGTGCAGATCCTTGTGAATGAGGGGGAACCCATTTCCAATGACCTGCTTCGCGGGCGTGTGGACGGTGTAAAGGTTGGTGAGAACCCGGAGGGCGGCGACGATGTGAAGCTGTCCGGCGCACTCATTGGATTGTTTCAGCCGGACACAGAGGAATTTACCGAGGAAAACGCCCTGCTTACCGTAACCACGGGCGAGGACGGCAGCTTTGCTTTTGAAAATATCCCTTACGGCCATTGGATCGTAAAGGAAATTTCTGCCCCGGCGCTTTACACGGTAAGCCAGGAACAGCACCATATCTATATTGGTGTGGACGGGCAAAGCATTGAAATCAGGGTGGAAAATACCCTAATCCGGGGTAGCGTGCAGGTGATGAAAACCGAGGCGGTGGACGAGCCTTCCCCTGTGGAAAAAGAGAATGAAGATAAGAACACCTTCCTGCGGTTCCTCTCCGGCGCGGTATTCGATTTGTATGAGGACACCAACGGCAGCAAGGAACTGGATTCCGAGGATAAGAAGCTGGGGACGCTGAAAGAGGCGGACGCAGGGTATCACACCGCGGAGAACCTTCTGGCGGGCGGTTACTTCATCAAAGAAAGCAAAGCGCCGGAGGGCTATCAGCTTGACGAAAACGCTTACTACTTTGAGATTACCGAGGACGGCCAGACAGTGGTTGTGGAAAACGGCGAAGCCGGGCGCGGCTTCACCAATGAGGCCTACCGGGGGAACTTAAAAATCACAAAGGATTCCAGCGACGGACGAAAGGACGGCTTTGCTTTTGAAGTAAAAAGCGCGGACGGCTCCTACTGTGAGACCTTCACCACACCAAAATCCGGCGTGATTGAGGTAACAGGGCTTAGGGTCGGCATTTATACCGTAACGGAGATTAATAACCGGGCAAGCAAAGATTATATCATTCCTGACGCTGCCACGGTGGAGATCAAGGCAGAGGAAACGGCAACGGTCCAGTTCTTCAACGAAAAGCCGGAGAAGCCGGAGGAACCCAAAAACCCGGACAATCCCAAGACCCCGGACAATCCTTCTAATCCGTCAACGCCTTCCAATCCCGGAAAGCCGGTACCGCAGACTGGGGATGATGCTTTCATCTTTTTGTACGGCTGTCTGCTGGCGCTGGCTGTGATTGGCGGCGGTGTATTCACGGTATTTTATTTCAAAAAGGGGAAGTATGAGAAAACTTCCCCGAAAAAGAAAGCTGTCGGCATTACGGTGGTTTCCCTCTGCGTATTACTGGCCTTTGGCAGCGGATTTCTGATGGTCCGCGACCTGAACCAGTATACTAAGAGCGCCGGAGCCTATGACGAACTGGCGGAAAACGTGGAACTGCCGGAGCCAGCCGAAGCGTCGGAAGAAACAGCAGGCGGAGCTGAAACGGATGGGGAGGATTCTGGTGTAATCCTCCCTGTTGTGGATTTTGAGGCCCTTAAGAAAAACGGGCCGGACATTATCGGATGGATCACCCTTCCTGATTCGGCCATCAACTACCCGGTGACGCAGACGGACAATAACGAGTATTACCTGCGCCACCTCTATGATGGGACCTATAACAAGGCAGGCTGCCTGTTTGCGGATTATGAGAACCAGGCGGATTTTTCAGACCGCAATACCATTATCTACGGCCACAATATGCGGGATGGCTCCATGTTCGCCGTGCTCAATCAATATGACGGACAGCCTTATTTTGATACCCACAGGCAGATGTACCTTGTGACCCCAACGGGCGGTTATGTGATGGAGATTTTTTCTGCGTTTGCGGCAAAACCGGCAGAGTCCGGCAGCGACACCTCCCCCTGGAGGCTTAACTGGAAAGACGACGGGGCTTATACCACCTGGCTTCGCGCTATGGCAGAGCGTTCCGTCGTTGAAACGGATGTTTCGGTGACGTCCAGTGACAAGGTGCTGACGCTCTCCACCTGTACGCCGGGTGGCGCCAGCCGGTTCATTGTCATGGGGAAACTTGTTGAGGTGCAATAACAGAATATTTCAGAAACCGGTGCGGGGGTGAAAACTCCCGCACTGACCATTTACAAGGAGGATTTACTTTATGGTGAACGCCATTCTTTCCATACCCGGCTATGTCCATTTGTACCGCTCCCTTCTGCGGTTCTACGACATGCCGGAAAATGAGGTCCGGGAAATGCTCTACCTTCTCAATACGGCAAACCTGAACTGCTACGAGTATTACCACCCGGAGCGGGCGGTGGTCCAGAGCGGACCGGTGGCCTTTAGCGGCTGGCTGGAAACCAAAGACTGCCGCCCTTACCGGACGGAAGTACAGCTTTACAAGTCTCTCTTATGCCTGAAGCGGAGCATTGACCGGGAGCTCATCGTCACCGCCCAGCGGGAGGCATTGCAGACCTTACGCTGTATTATCTCCAACCTGGAATACCGCTTCTATAAGGCCTATGGCATGGAGATTGAGGACAAGCGGACCGTGTACGGGGAATGTACCTACCGGCTGGTTCCCAGGGAGGACGAGCCAAGCGTGTGCCTGATGCACGACTGGATCTATCTGCCGAGCGCTTAACAGGCAGCGGATAACATAGAAAACTGTCCCGGATCTTATACCATATTCGGGACAATCCATTTTTCAGATTCAAAGGAGGGATGCCATATCACACAAAAGGAAGTCAATGCCGTATTTGACGAGCAGGTGCGGCTCTGTGCCGACACCCTGAAACAAAAAACCAAAGAATATACCGGGGACGATACGGACCGGCTGGGAGCATTTAAGGCGGCTGCCGCTTTGCAGCACACTACGCCGGAACGTGCCCTTGCCGGTATGCTGGCAAAGCATATCGTCTCCCTGTATGACATGTGCTTTGATAACAGCGCAGACTACGGCATGAGTACATGGGACGAAAAGATCACGGACAGCTTAAACTATCTGTTTCTGCTGAAAGCCATTGTAAAGGAGGGACATAGCAATCAACCGGATTGAAGTAAAGATTTTGAACTGCCAGGCGATTGCAGAGGCCGAGAAGAACATGGTCTTTGCGGCAAGGCTCACCCAGCGGGGGCATAAAATCGCCACAATGGAGGACCTGCTGGCACTCTATGAACAATCGTTCAGTGAGAAAACCGTGGAGGCCATCGGGAACCTTCCCCACCCCACGGTACAGAAATTCGCAGTCATAACCGTGGCCGTCGTGGGGGCAAGCAGGCGGTTCCTCTCCCAGATCACGCGCCACCAGAACGAAGTAAAATTTATGAGCGCGTCCTTACAGTACAGCAATTACACGGGGCAGGCGGATTTTTCCGTGCCCTATGAGATTCTGACCGCCCCGGCAAAGATCCGGGAGCTGTACTTAACAAGCTGCCGGGAAGGCATGGGGTGTTATGAAAAACTCTGCCATGAGGGAATCGGCCATGACGCGGCGGGTTACGCCACGCCCCAAGGGCTTCGGAATGTGCTGATTATCAGCGCCACGCCCTACCAGTGGAAACATATCATCGGCCAGCGGGTGTGCCGCAGGAACACGGACGAGACAAGGATTGTGCTTCTGAAAATCTGGAAGGAGCTTTATGCACTCAGCCCCGTTCTATTTGCACCTTCCCTTGTCGGTCCGTTCTGCCAGATGGATAAATGCCTGGAGGGGAAAATGACCTGCGGGCGGAAACTGGCGGCAGATATGACGCCGGAAGATATTTTAAGGGCGGACTACCCGGCGATCTTGGAAGGAGGCAGCGCATGAAGATTAAACTGATCGACTTTGGCGTGCCGGAGAGCCGGCGCCCCTTCCGGCCGCATGGCAACGATGCCGGGGCAGATGTGTATATGCCCTATGACTGCACCTTACAGCCGGGCGGGATTGCCAAAATACCGCTTGGGTTCGGGATTGAGATACCGGACGGGTACGCGGGCTATATCTTCCCCCGCACCAGCATGGCGGTAAAGGGCCTGGTCTGCGAGCTGCCCCCTGTGGATTCCGGCTACCGCGGGGAGATCCATGCCATCATCAGCAATGTAAGCAGCACCCCCCAGGAGCTTTCCAAAGGGGCACGGATCGGGCAGCTTGTGATTACTCCGGTTGTGATTGCGGACTTTGTGACAGATCTGGGCGCGCAGCGGGGAACCGGAGGCTTTGGAAGTACCGGAACATAAAAAATGTTATTTCGGGAGTGATTCTTGGATAATCGCCGGTAGTGGAAATGAGCATACCGGGAAGATTGCAGGTTACACTAATAGAAGGGCAGGAAAAGGCGGCACGCCCAAAAGACGCGCCGCCCTGCCGTTTAGAATTGTTTTAGTATGTCGTGGTGCCCCACGTCCACCAGGATGATCATTTTATCGCCTTCGTAATACCAGATAATGCGGATGTCCATGTTGACGCTGCACTCAAAAAGGTCTGTGGTGCCCTGGATGCGCTTGGTGCGCAGCGACGGGTGGGAAGGATTTTCAGCCAGAAGTTCCAGCTTGTTTTTTAACTGCTTCTTCTCCTGGGCGTTCAGGCCCTTAAAGTGCTTTTGGAAACGGGGCGTAAAGGTAAATTCATACGCCATCACTCCGCCTCCAATTTGTCAAACAGGGCGTCCACGCTGTCAAAGACAGGCTGCTCCCCGGATGCGAGTTTTGCTTTTACATCGCTGATTTCTTCTTTAAGTTCATTCAGGTAATGTTTCGGGTAGACAACCACCGGCATGATGCAGATGGAGCCGTCCTTCTCGAAGATGTCCAGCTTGTCGCCCTCTGACAGGCCGAGCTTGACAATGATCTCCCTTGGGATCGTGACCTGGGCTTTCTGACGTAATTCGGCCAGCATAATATCATCTCCTTCTATTTGAGTTTGAAAGTAGGAAGTTCTTACTTTCTTACTTATAGTATATCCACTTTGGGGCATTTATGCAAGGGGGCACGAAAAAAATTTACAGAATAGCAAAAGCGGCCAACACCGTGGCCGTCTTAACGCTTGCTGTTCAGCTCTTTCATAATGCCGAGGATATAGCTCATTGACCGGGAATCCAGTTTCCTTGCTTCTTCGATAAACTCCTGAAGGGCTTCCGGGCAGGCGTTCCCCTCGTCAAAAAATTCCTGCGGCGTCACGCCCAGGTATTCACAGATATAGAAGAAGGACTGCATGGCAGGAAGTGATTTTTTGTTTTCGATGTTGTTGATATAGTTGTTTGCCTGTCCTAACGACAAGGACATATCGCGTGCAGATACGCCTTTCTGTGTCCGCAACTTTGCCAGCCGTTCCGGGACAAAATCTTCATACACCGCCTTCACCTCCCATTCTGTAATAGATTGTACCTCACGCCTCGTCCTTATTCGCAAAATAAAAAAGGGTGTTTCCGTTGAAATATTAAAATAAATCTATTATAATTTGAGAAATGAAGAATACAGACTATCGGACGGAGGAAAAACAGATGGAAGGAAAGACATGCTGTGTCACCGGGCACAGGGATATACCCCAGAAAGAGATCAATAAGGTCAAGGCCGCCTTGCGGCGTGAGGTTGACCTTGCGGTCAAAGAAGGGTTTACCCGGTTTATGAGCGGGTTTGCGGAAGGCGTGGACCAGTATTTTGCCGAGATTGTACTGGAAAAGAAAAAGAAAAATCCGGCGTTGGAACTGATTGCAGTTATCCCCTACCAAAAGCGCCTGGATAATCTGATGGAAAAAAGGCGGACCTATGAAATGCTGGAGGCATGTGCGGATGTTGTCGTCATGCAGGAGAAATACCACCCCAGCGTCTATTCCCACCGAAACCGCTACATGGCCGAACACTCGGACCGGGTGATCGCCGTGTATGATGGGAGGGAAAAAGGCGGCACGGTCAGGACGATCCGGTTTGCACACCAGATGAAAAAGGAGTTTAGAGAGATCCCGGTTGGGGAAATATTTTTATCTTAGTGATTCAATCATGATGTAATGGAAAGACGAGGATTCAAGTATTTTATAATACGATATTAAGAGATTTTCCTCTTTTCTGCCCTAAATGTAAATTGACGCATATCGTTAATGTTGAAAAATTAGAAATTAAAAATTCTGAAAACGAACTTATTGATTTTGAGAAGAAAGGATAGAAAAATGAAACACATACCTAAATATACACCAACAGAAGTACTGAATGACCCCTACGGATTTACTTACAAAGAAATGTCGGAAGTCATTGGAGAGGATAAAGCAAAAGCCTTATATACCGAATTGTATAAACAATCCCCTCGCAAAAAAAATTTATCAATATCAGTTGAAAAAATCTATAAAAGTAACGATACTGAAAAGTATGTTTATGAATTGAAAGACAACAAATATATTGAAACGGTCTTTATCAAGCGGCGGGATGGTGGTACTGTTTGTGTAAGTACACAAGTTGGTTGTCCTGTTGGCTGTATTTTTTGTGAGTCTGGGCGCAATGGTTTTGTTCGTAATCTAACACCGTCTGAAATTGTGCAGCAGGTCATATTGATACGTCAAAAGGTAAATCGTATTGTTTTTATGGGTATGGGAGAGCCTTTATTCAATTACGACAACTTGATTGCGGCAATCCATATTCTTCGAGATAGAAATGGGCTTAACTTTCCAACCGATGGCATTACCATATCAACAGTTGGCCCAGTCAATCAATTAAAAAATTTACGCGAAGAACATCTAAAAATTCAGTTGACAATATCTTTACACGCAGCAACACAGGCTGCAAGAAACTGTATCATTCCTCATTTGCACATGTATTCTATTGAAGATGTTGTTAAGCAAGCCTTGTCCTATTCTCAAAGGCATAATCGAAAAGTTGTATTTGCGTATTTACTTTTACCAGGTATAAATGACCGCCTTTCAGATGTAAGGCAACTTGCAAAATGGTTTAAGGGCAAAAATGTTATGATTAACGTATTGCAATACAACCCGACAAGTAATTCAAAAATTAGAGCGCCACAAAAACGGGAAATGGTTGCGTTCAAACGCCAATTAGAACAAACAGGGCTTGAAGTTACCATGAGAGTTTCTCATGGTAGAGAAATTAAAGCAGCTTGTGGGCAGCTAGCTAATACATACAATAAAGCAGAAAAACAAAAGAACAAATTTAATTAAAGAGCTAGATACAGATGAATAATTTGAAAATGACAGATGGAAAAGTTAAACAAAATAATAATTGTACATTGTGTTATCGTTGTGTAAATATATGTCCAAAACAAAGTTGTACTGTATATATTCATAATAAGCCTAAAAAACAATATAAAAATTTTGTGGACAAATAGGTAAATTCCTGTTTGTAGTATTAAAAAATAAAGAGCGAGTTTCACTGTGGGTATTTCTTTTACCCGCTACTATAATTGAATATCTGAAATAAAGAGCGAAGACTGAAAATGCCCTCGCTCTTTTTATATCCAAATTTAGGAGGGATTTTTATGTGGAACATACTTATACACTTCCTGACATTCACAGGAGGGATGTCTGCCGGCGTTGTGCTGATGTGCCTTTTACAGTCCGGAAAACAGGCGGACGAAGAATTTGAACAACTGCAAAGGAGGACGGAACAATGAAGTTGGTAATTGCGGAAAAGCCCTCTGTCGCCATGTCGCTGGCGGCGGTATTAGGTGCGAATGAGAAAAAAGACGGCTATCTGGAGGGCGGCGGCTATCTGGTGAGCTGGTGCATAGGGCACCTTCTGGAACTGGCACAGCCGGAGGCTTACGGGGAACAGTATGCCAGATGGCGTTACGCTGACCTGCCTATCCTGCCGGAAACATGGAAATATGAGGTCCCAAAGGATAAAAAGAAACAGCTTGCCCTTCTGTGCCGGCTGATGAAGGACAAAGGGGTGGATTCCGTGGTGTGCGCAACAGACGCCGGGCGTGAGGGTGAGCTGATCTTCCGTCTGGTCTACGAACACGCTGGATGTAAGAAACCAATGGAACGCCTCTGGATTTCCAGTATGGAGGATGCTGCGATCCGGGACGGCTTTGAACACCTGCGCCCCGGAAGTGATTACGATACACTCTATGATGTGGCGGTCTGCCGGGCCGGGGCTGACTGGCTGGTTGGGATTAACGCTACCCGGCTTTTCTCTGTCCTGTACGGGGTCACGCTGAATGTGGGCCGTGTGATGTCGCCCACCCTGGCGCTGCTGGTACAGCGGGAGGCGGATATTGGGGCATTTGTAAGCAGGCCGTTCTATGTGCCGGAGATTACCTGCGGCGGGTTTACCGCCTCCGGTGAAAAGCTGGCTGAAAAAGCCGAAGCCGACACAATCCGTATAGAGTGCGATAAACAGGCCACTTCGGTACAGTCCGTGGAAAAGCAGGTCAAGACCGTGCAGACGCCCCACCTCTATGACCTGACGACTTTACAGCGGGAATGTAACCGTATCTATGGCTATACCGCCCAACAGACCCTTGACTATGTGCAGTCCCTTTATGAGAAAAAGCTGGCAACCTATCCCCGGACGGACAGCCAGTATCTCTCCGAGGATATGCAGGCAACCGCCGCTTCCCTGGTCCTCTGGCTGCGGGGAAATATGCCTTTTGGAAAGGGATGCGCCGGGGAGCCGGATATTGACCGTGTAACGGATGGCAGCAAAGTGACCGACCACCACGCGATCATCCCTACAGTGGAGATTGCCCGGACGGATCTATCGGAGCTTCCTTCCGGGGAGCGGGATGTGCTGACGCTGATTGCTGCAAGGCTCCTTTCTGCCACGGCACAGACGCACCGGTTCGAGGCGGTGACGGCGGTTCTGGACTGCCAGGGGTATTTGTTTACGGCAAAGGGAAAAACCGTTTTACAGGCCGGATGGAAAGAGGTGGAACGCCTCTACCGCATGGGATTGAAAGAATCCGGGCCGGAGGATGGCGGCGACACGGACGCTTCCCTCCCTATGCTGCAGGAAGGACAGATTTTTGAAACGGTCTCTGCCGGCGTCCGGGAGGGCAAGACTTCCCCGCCGAAACACTATACCGAAGATTCCCTTCTGGCGGCAATGGAGACAGCCGGTGCGGAAGATATGCCGGAAGATGCCGAGCGAAAAGGTTTAGGCACCCCGGCCACCCGTGCGGCCACGCTGGAAAAGCTGGTCTCCACCGGATTTGTGCAGCGGAAGAAAAAGCAGCTTATCCCCACGGAGAAAGGCACAAACCTGATTGCTGTACTGCCGGACAACATCAAATCACCGATTCTGACCGCAGAATGGGAATCCAGGCTGAAACAGGTGGAACGGGGCGAACTTTCCGCAGAATCATTCATGGAAGGGATTGCAGATATGAGCCGTGCGCTGGTAAAGGAGCATACCGCCCCGGAGGAACGCTTTGCTTCCCTGTTTCCCGACGCAAAGGGAAAAGCGCATGAGGCTGTCGGCGTCTGCCCCCGCTGCGGCGCCCCGGTATATGAGGGCAAAAAGGGATTCTTCTGTGATAACCGGGAATGCTCTTTTGCCCTCTGGAAAGACAATAAATTCTTTTCCAGTAAGAAAAAATCCATTACAAAATCTGTGGCGGCGGCTCTTTTGAAAGAGGGCCGCGTTTCCATGTCCGGGCTTTACAGCGAAAAAACGGGGAAAACCTATGACGCGGTAGTGATCCTGGATGATACCGGGGATAAGTATGTGAATTTCAAGTTGGAATTTCCGGCAAAGAAAGGCAGGCGCAAATGAGCAGCCGGCCGCCACGGGAACTGACACGCGACCAGCGGGCGGCGATCCGAAAGCAGGTAACAAAATGCTGCGCCAACTATGACAATCAGGACCAGCTCTGTCTGCCTTTGGACTGCCCCTGTTACATGCTGCAGAAATGGTGGACCGGTTCTTACTGCCGGTATTTCCGGGAGGCGGTGCTGCCGGCTGACCCGGCGCTGGAATCCGCTATTACCGGGGAGGACACGTCCATGAGGCAGAAAACCTGTCCGGTCTGCGGCAGGGCGTATCTTCCCACCACCAGCCAGGCGTATTGTTCCGATATGTGCCGGGTATCTGCCAGGCGGAAGTATGAGCGGGAACGAAAGCGGCGGGAACGCCGGAATAAGTAGTGATATGTCCGCAAGTTAGCCAAAAAAGAGCTTGATTTCAAAGGCTTTCCGGCCCTTGTCATTTAGGTAGCTGTATTAGAATACTCTGGTGCTCTGAAATAGGGTTAAGTTGCGGACAGATTCAAAACAGACAGGAGGGATGCAGATAAAGGATATAGCGATTACAAAGGAAATCATGCGGATCGACACACGGACACAGGCCATTGACATGCAGCAGATTGACAACCGGCGCTTTCTGTATAACCCGGACACGGGGGTGCTGGTCTTAGGCAGGCAATATGCGGCAGCAAGCCTGACGGATTCCAGCCATGCGGTGGAACTGGCCGATGCCGGGATCACAAAGGATTTTGATGATTTTGTAAGGGGATGGATTGGAACCGGTGGCAATTATCCCTATGGGGTGATCCACTTTGCCCCCAACGTGGATGAACGGTGTGCGGATTTGTTTGACCGGGCATACAGTACCTTAGAAATGTTCCGGGAGAACGGCGCACTGGCGGACACGGTACTCCGGGGATTTGGGAACCGCTGGGAGCGGCCCATGTCAGATATTTTTGCGGATATGAGGAAAGCGGAACAGAAGCCCTCTGTCCGCAGGCAGCTAAAGAAACAGCCGGAGGCAGAAACCATCCGGCCGAAAACCAACCATCAACAGGAACGATAGGAGGCGGTTTATTTGAGTATCAATACAATCACAACAGAGGACCTTCGCCGTATGGAAGGCAAAGACGGACTGATTTTGCAGGGGTGTGGCGGAGACGCACAGGAATGGGTGGACGGGATCAATGAGATGTTCACCGAGGCAGGTATTTTGAAGGACGGCAGCAAATTTAAGGACGTTTCCACTTTCCAGTACGGAGAGCTTACCTGTCTGCTCTATCCTTTCGAGGATGTGAAGCTGGAAATCGGGAAACTTGCCATGTGGCGGTTGCAGACCCATGAGACTTTCGGCGGCACCTGGCTTTCAGACTTTGTGCCGAACCGCCTGGGCGGATTTATCGGGGAGCCTGCGCCGGAGCCGGAGAAGCCCGACTGTGCGCTGATCGGCCAGGATGGGAATATCTTTAACCTGGTAGGGATTGCCGCCCGCATCCTGCGGGAGCATGACCTGAAGAAACAGGCACAGGAAATGAAGGACCGTGTATTTGCTTCCGGCAGTTATAGCGAGGCCCTTTGTATCATCGGCGAGTATGTCAATATCACGGATTCCGAAGCGGAGCCGGAACGAAAGCTTTCCCTCCGGCAGCAGCTAAAGGAAACAAAACCGGCAGAACCGGCAAGGAGCCAGAAACAGCCAAAGCAGCCGGAACGGTAAGGAGGATTGGAATGGAAAAAGAAAAAATTTATGGCGTATGGGCGGTCCGCAGCGGCGCGTCCATTTTCGGCCGGGCAGAGGCCTGGTGCAAGGAGGACGGAAAACCTTTGGAATTTACCTCCAAAGAGGCAGCCGAGGACTACGCAAAAAAAGCAGGCAGCCATACTACGGCAAACGTCCACTATTATGTAAAAGAAAAGGAACCGGAACCCGGCGCTGTTCGGAAAGGAACGGCACAGCCGGATTTAGATGCCCGCGCCCAGGAGGAAGTGACACCTAAAAATGCGGCGACGGAGAAACAAAATGAGATTCCCGGCAGGCAGATCACGCCAGAGCCGGACCCGCTGGTAGAAATCCGTTCTGCGGTCCACAGCAATTATGCTGGCATGGTGGCTATGCTGGGTGCGGATAACCGGGTGTATCTTGGAAAGGAAGAACGTTATCACTCTGACGGGGAGCTTCCAGGTTATTATGACAATCAGGACGGATCCCTGTGCTTTGTCTGCGACCAGCCGGATATGTATTATTTTCTCTATGGGGAGGGCTGGGCGCACACCCAGGCGGAAATGCTGGAGCGAGGCCTTACCCTGCGCCAGTATGAAGATTTTGCAAGGCTCCGGGAGGGTGTGCTTTCACAGTTTACGCCCCGCAGGGAAATCCTGTTTGCCGGGCAGCCTTTTAAGCCCCAGGAAAGCTACCTGTATAATGCGGAGCTTTACGAGGAAGGACAGACCGGCAACTACAATATGCTGGATGGCAGGCTGAATAATGAACCGCCGGAACGCCCGGATCTGACGGACGGCCAGACCTATGAGGAAATCCGGGAACTGGCACCGGAAACATTACCGGAGGAAAAGCCTTCCCTAATGGAACGACTGAAAGCCGACCGTCCGGAGCATGAGGCAAGGCAGGCCGCACCGCCTCTGCCGGAGAGGGAACGCTGATGGGCGCGGCAAGGTTTGAAGGTGTGGACATACTGGACAGCCTGGGGCAGATCATGGAGCTGCATACGCAGCACTATAAAGACGATTTCGACATGGATAAGGAACTGATCCAAAACCTGGTCCTGTCAGGGGAGCCGGAGGACCGCCGCCTCCTGTGGATGTCAAGACCCTGCGGCACCTATACCCTGCGGGAATGGGAAGTCTACCTGGAGGGCAGCCATGCAAATAAAGTGTGGCGGTTCTACCACGAGCAGACGAAAGACCCGATCCTGGCCTATGCCCTCTCTGTCAAAGATGTCAAGGACGGAAAAGTGACTGGAACTATTTATCCGCTGGATTATGGGACGCATGTGGAACGGGTGAAATCGCTGACCTGCCCCATTGGGAAAGTCGCTGTTGCTTTTGAGGATGGAACCAATTTCACGCTTCCCTACCAGGAGCGGAGGCGGCTTATGAATGAGCTTATGCCGCTGCATGGGAATCCAAAGTCAATGACGGATTTACCGGAAAGCGAAACGGAGCTTGCCATGATCCTGAGACGGGAACGGTTCAAACGTTCCTACCATGCTGTGAACGGCGATATAAAAGAATACATTGACAGCCTGAAGAAAAGCACCATGCGGGGAAGGCTCAAAGAGGCGCAGACGGCGGCAGCTTCTTCCCATAAACCGCCCTCCCGCAAAAGGGAGACAGAACGATGAAGGCCGGGCAGAACAAAAAAACTGTCCGGGTGGAGTTCGTCATGTCCGAGCAGGATGCGGAGCTAGTAAAGGGGCGCATGGCGGAGCTTGGCATTACCAACCTCTCCGCTTACCTTCGGAAGATGGCGGTGGACGGCTACATTATTCACCTTGACATGGGCGATATTCAGGAAATGGTGCGCCTCCTTCGTATCTGTTCCAATAACTTGAACCAGTATGCAAAGCGGGCCAATGAAACCGGCAGCGTTTACGCCGCCGATGTGGAGGATCTGCGTACCCGGTTGGACGGCCTCTGGGATGGCATGGATAAGCTGCTGCGGGGATTTGCGAACATTTCGTAAACAGGAAGAAACACCGTTGCTTTCCGTGGTCCGGCACGGTAGAATTTTTATAGGGAATAAACTTCCCTATCGAAAGGAGGCGGGCGTATGCGTCTGATTGGTAAACTGTTGGCACTCCCCTTTGTCCTGGTTATGGGGATCCTTTATTTGGTTTGTAAATTTCTTGTTGTGATTTCCGGCGCTGTGCTGGGAATTTTATCAGGAATTGTTTTTCTGGCGGCGCTGGTGCTGTTCTTCATTGCCGGATTCTGGCCGGGGCTGTCCTGGCTGGTGGTTGCATTTCTTTTAAGTCCTTACGGTCTGCCGATGGCGGCGGCCTGGCTTGTTGGCATGATCGGTGGCGTAAATGGCTCCCTGAAAGATTTTATATTTGGTTAAACAGGTTCGGCGGGGCGCATTGGCAGCCCCGCCCTTTTTCTATAATTACGGCTGTCTGTCAAGGCAGCTTTTTGATTGGAGGGATTTCATTGAAAGATACAACGCCAATTTATTTCCATTCTGCCACCTATGCGTATGAGCATGGGGAGCTGGATCAGTACCACGCTTCCCACAAGGCAAACATTGCGTGCAGGGAGGCAATCGAACAGGCCATAACGGACAACTACCGGGATAACCGTTTAGGTACGGCATGTGTGCAGCAGGTCTTACAGCAGTTTGATCCTGGCCGGATTTTTTATGTCCTTGCCAACACGGTCCGGCAGAAAGATTATGACGGGCGCATTTCACGGGACAATAAAGCATGGGCGCAGACGGTTCCGGTCTGTGAGGATAAGGACGGTTTCGGATATGACCGGAATGTTTGCTTTGCCGTGGACCGCTGCAATCCCGGACTTACCGACCTGTTTCTCTCCCAGGCCAGGCGGGAATGTCCGCTTACTCAGGAACAAAAGCCCTCTGTCCGAGACAGCCTAAATCAACATGCCGGACGGCAGGCAGCGCATAAGGATAAACCAAAAACGAAAAAAGAACACGCACGATAACATAATGATTTTCAGACTAAGGAGGTGACGATATGGCGACCACACGGCTGATGCCTCTGCACATTGGAAAAGGCCGGGATATTTCCACGGCCATTGCAGACATCATTGACTACGTGGAGAATCCACAGAAAACCGATTTTGGGAAATTTATTTATGGCTATGAGTGTGATACCCGGATTGCCGACGCGGAGTTTCTTCTATCCAAGCGGCAGTATGCGAACCTGACCGGACGAAACCAGGGCGCGGACGATGTGATCGCCTACCATCTCCGGCAGGCTTTCAAGCCCGGCGAGGTCACGCCGGAAGAAGCGAACCAGATTGGGCGGGAGCTTGCTCTGAAACTGACAAAAGGCAATCACGCTTTTGTTGTCTGTACCCATGTAGACAAGCACCATGTCCATAACCACATCATCATAAATTCCACAACGCTGGACTGTCAGAAAAAGTTCCGCAACTTCTGGGGATCCACCTGGGCAATCCGGCGCATGAATGACAAGCTGTGCTTAGAGCATGGTCTTTCCATTGTAGAGGATCCGAAGCCCAGCCGGGATCACTATGGTACATGGCTGGGAAATAAAAAACAGCCCTCCCACCAGGAACAGATCCGCTGTGCCATTGACGCGGCCCTGGAAGAAAAGCCGAAGGACTTTGAAGAACTGTTGAAGAAGCTGGAGGCGGCCGGGATTGAAGTCAACCGGGAGCGAAAGTACCTTCGTTTTCGCTTGTCGCCGGAAGATAGATATACCCGGTGTGACACGCTGAAAGGCGACTATACCGAGCAGGCTATCAAAGAACGGATCACAGGCGCCCGGATAGTAAAGCCGCGCCGTACCTCTCCCCAAAAGCCGGTTTCCAAAGTCGGGCTGCTAGTGGATATTGAGGCGGCAATCCGTTCCGGCAAAGGTCCGGGGTATGAACGCTGGGCGAAGGTGTTTAACTTAAAACAGCTCTCCCAGGCGGTAATTTATCTCAAAGAGCATGGCGATATGAGTTATGAGGATTTGCAGGAAAAATCAGATGCCGTCACCGCCAGCTTTAATGCGTTGTCAGTACAGATCAAGGAACTGGAATCGCAGATGGCCGCCAACGGGGAGCTGCAGAAACAGATCGTAAACTACGCCAAGACGCGAGCGGTCTATGTGGAATACCGAAAAGCTGGGTACAGCAAAAAATTCCGTGCGGCACATGAGGCGGAAATCCTTCTGCACCAAACAGCGAAGAAATATTTTGACGAGGTGGGAATCACAAAGCTGCCCTCCGTCAAAGCTCTGCGAGAGGAATATGCCGGGCTTCTGGAACAGAAACGGAAAGCCTACTCTGCTTATAAGCAGGCCAGGGCTGATATGAAAGAGCTTTATAATGTCCGGGCGAATGTGGAGCATTTGCTGGATATTCCCACCGGGCGGGAACCGCAGAGGGAATCGCAGAAGTCACGGCAATAGGTTTCTTCCTGCTTTTGTTTTTTCAGCGTTCCAACGGAACGCGCAGCCATCACCGCAGGTGATGATCTCAGGGGTTTGGGGACATGTCACCAACAAGCATTTAGCAGAAATTCCGGGTACGGGATTTCTGCTAAATACGCAATCTTACGGAAGATTGCATTGCTTGCCAATTTTGTTTTACATCTCAAAATAATTTCAGAAGACTATTGACAATCCATCTGATACATGGTATAGTATCGAAAGTTTGAAAATGGAAGGAGGCTTACGTGTGTTAATTTGTGTACGCTAATATGCAATAAAAAGTAGAGGTATTTTTCCACTCAGTGGGCTTTTTTTGTGTGCGTATACATAATAAACACGTAAGTCTGACACGAACGGTCTTTGAACTGTATCGTGTAGCTTTTGTGCTTTATTCTTATGCAGGCGTTTGCCCTCTTTGTGGGGCAGCGCCTGTTTTTTATTGCAAAAAACAAAGGAACAATGCAATAAAAAAGGAGGTTTATATTATGACTCAAAACAACAATTCATGGAAGAGAAATTATTTTACACTTCTCATTGGACAGGGTGTATCTTTTATCAGTAGCGGCATCCTGCAAATGGCTATTATCTTTTATTTGGTTGCGAAAACGAATTCCGCAATTATATTGACGATTGCAACTTTAATCGGCTTTTTACCACAGGCCTGTTTAGGGCCGTTTGCGGGGGTTTTCGTTGACCGTCACAGCCGTAAAGGTGTAATGATTGGAGCGGATTTGATGATTGCCGCCGCAGGTGGACTTTTGGCTTTGGCCGCACTATACACGGAATTGCCTGTATGGGCAATTATGGTCGTGCTGTTTATTCGCAGTACGGGAACCGCATTCCATTCTCCTGCATTTAGTGCGACAACGCCTATGATTGTACCGAAAGATGAGCTGACAAAATGTGCTGGTTACGCACAGACAATACAAGCGGTAAGCTCTATCATCAGTCCAGCCGCCGCCGCATTTTTATATGCCGTCTGGCCGCTTAACGCAATTATTATGTTGGATATTGTGGGGGCAATCCTGGCTTGCGTGACGGTCGCGATCTCTGCCATCCCAACTCCCGATGTATGCACAGAACAGAAAAGTCAGCAGTTTATGCAGGATATAAAAGAAGGCTACATGGTGTTAAAGCGAAACAGAGGGCTTTTTGCCTTGTTGTGGATTGGCGTAATTTATATGTTTTTCTATATGCCGATTAGTTCACTTTATCCACTTATCAGTATGTCCTATTTTGGAGGAACACCAGCCCATGCTTCTGCCGCAGAAATTGCTTTTGCTGTTGGTATGCTGTTGGGCGGTATCATCTTGAGCATTTGGGGCGGCTTCAAGAGGCGCACGCACACCATCTGCTTTTCCGTCCTTCTTATGGGCATTAGCATTACCGTCTCTGGCCTCTTACCGTCAGGTGCATTTCTCATATTTATCGTATGTTGTACGGCTATGGGAATTGCTGCTCCGTTTTACGGTGTACAAAATGCAATTTTTCAAGAAACTATCAAGCCTGAATATTTGGGGAGAGTTTTTTCGTTGCTAACAAGTGCCGCATCTTTTGCTATGCCGTTGGGTCTTCTCATTTCCGGACCTTTGGCCGAGAAGTTTGGAGTTGAGAAATGGTTTGTGATTTGTGGAGTAGGTATCATAATAGTTGCCCTCACTGCATTTTTGCTACCCAGTTTGCGGAAAATTGATGATACGAAATAAGTAGTAAATTTATTCAAAACAACATGCGTTCAATATAATCAAGTCTTCATATAGGTAAAAAGTCCATTCAATACTGGTAGTTGTTTTTACTTCTATCTTTAGGACTATGTTATTTCAGAAAAGATAATTTGCTAAATGTAATAAATTTAAGTGAAGGAATGAGTGTGGAGGTGGTAGTATGGGAAATTAGTTGTTCTGGATATATCCGAATCCGGCAGACAGATAGGTGAGAAGTTATTTGCAGTTCTTAACGCTGATAAGAAAAAAGATTTGACAGAGTTTGTCCAAGAGTATGAGAAAATCTGCGTACCATGTTTCACTTCATATATCCGAGGGCACAATAACAGCCAACTGCTAACTGAGATTCAGGAGGGCAATCTGTATGTATGCCTGGAGCAAAGACTTGTACGGGTTCAAAATCAGGTTGTCGATCTGACGGCTAAAGAATTTGATATACTGGCATTGCTGATCCAAAATCCCAAGCGGGTATTCACCTATGAGATGATTATTGAGATTGTGTGGAATGAGGATTATTCCTACTACTCACGAAAAGCTGTCAACAACCACATCAGTAATATGCGGAAAAAGTTGAAAATCTCGCCGGATGTGCCGGATTACATTAAAAGTGTGACTGGCGTAGGATATAAATTTGATACTTAATGAGCAAAGCTGCAAGGTATGTTTTATCTTGTGGCTTTGTTCTTTTTTGTCCTAATTACACAAATACTATCTACTAATGCCAAAACTTGCGGTCATCTTGGTTGGAAATAGGATAAAACAGGTAAGGATATGGAATTTCCCCATATATAATGCCCTCAAAGAAAGGGGACCTGCTGTAAGTAAGCTTGCTTACTTCCTCCTTTCGGGGAGGGAGAATCTGGAATGCTATGGAAAGTACCTTACGGGCTCAGTCCGCGTCTTTATTCGAGAATTCAATTATTAGACCCTGCAATTCGTCAAAGAACTGCGGGGTTTTTTGGTTCGACAGAAAAATACAAATTCCGGCATATTCCAGTATGCTTTTACAATGCTCTGTTTTGGTGCGCGTCTGTGTTTTTGCAGGCGCGTTTTTTTGTACCCTGTTTTAGAAAATGCGAGTGTGACAGTCCCGGCTGCCGTTCCCCACCCTCTGATTTCGATTTTGCCTGTCAACTAAAAAATCGAAATTGGAGGAATTTACTATGAAGAAAATCAATCTTAAAGATTACTATCCCTATTATATACAGGATACTGTTGTTGAAGTGCCTGACGAAGTGGCGGATCTGCTTCGGGAATACAAACTGGCGGAGGCTTCCTATATTCTGCGTACATACCGGCATAAGGCATATTTTTCTCTGGACTACGATGCCAGTGTGGAACGTGATGCGCTGGTGATCGTCCTGACGCCGGCTGAAATTCTGGAACAAAAAGAGGAAAATGCCCGGCTATATCAGGCGCTTGCCTCTCTGCCTGAAAAACAGCGGAACCGGATTTACGCACACTTTTTTCTCGGTATGAGCAAGTCGGAAATTGCAAAAGCGGAAGGCACTCATAAGAGCAGAATCACCCGCTCTATCAATGCCGGTCTGCGGAGTCTGGAAAAATTTCTGAAAGAAATATCCTGACAGACGGCAACTTTGCCCCCGAAAATGAAATGTATAGTAGAGGGACATAATTCGGCGGGACAAGCCTGGCGGGTGTGGCGGCGCACATGCAGCCGCCCGCCCCAACTGAAAAACTGTCATAACTGCCACGCCCCTCGCTTGCTCCTTGACAACCGAATACACGCTGTTACAGGTACTTCATTCTGTGTTCCGAGCGGCAATGGGGCGGCGCGGTGACAGGCAGCCTAAGGAGGTGATGGATTCAGGCTGTCCGAGCGATAAACGCAACCCACGAAACCGGCTGTGGCAGGCCGGACGCGACGACGGCACAGATCATAATGGTACTTCCTCACGGCTCCCTAAAGACTTGGGGAGAGTTCCTGCGGCGTTTGCTTGCTTTGGCAAAGCGGCGGCGTATGCGGGGCTATGATGCGGCGACGCTATCCGCAGCCTGTAACAGTCCCGCCCTGTTTATTCAGGGCTTGCCGGGGGGCGTGGCAAATACGGCAGCTAATCGAAATCAGATACAATGGGCCGGGTCTGTGACTGTAAGAGCGCAGGCCCGACTTATTCATGTGGTTTTGATAATCAGAAATTTTCAGGAAGGAGTTGGTATCATGGAAAATATGACTGCTGCCGGAGGTACCGGCGCACTGGTTGACATCCGGGAAGTTTCCGTCAATAAGGAACTTTCCCGTGAGGAACGGATCACGGAATTTGTACGGCAGATCAAGGATCCCTACCGCTTTAAATGCGGACGTTTTACTGTACAGGCCAGCTTTGCAGCAGGAGGCGCCACCCTGGAGGAATGTATCAAAGGGATTCTGCGGTAGGCCAGATTTTTTTCAGGAAAGGGGCTGACTTTCCCGCAATGGCGTGGTAGAATAAGAATCGGAAAAGGAATTGAATACGGCACAGCCACACTTCTTGAATTGCGGGGATTTTTCTGCGCAAAGAAAGGAGTGTTTTTTTATGCAGGTTTACAAAGCAATCAAGTACATCCGTCTTTCTTATACCGATGACAAGACGACGGAAAGCGACAGCGTCGCCAACCAGCGGCGGCTGATCGATGATTACATTGCCCGGCACCCGGAGATTGAGGTCGTGGCAGAAAAGATTGACGACGGTTACAGCGGTGTCCTTTTTGACCGCCCGGCATTTCAGGAAATGATGCGTATGATTGAACAGGGCGAGGCCAACTGTGTAATTGTCAAGGATCTCTCCCGCCTGGGACGTGAATACATAGAGACCGGCCGCTATATGCGCCGGGTATTTCCGGCCTACGGTGTGCGCTTTATCGCCATCAACGATAACGTGGACACGGAAAACGATGCTGCCGATGACCTCACGGTTTCCGTGAAAAACATTATGAACGAGGCTTACTGCCGGGATATTTCCGTCAAGACCCGGAGCGCCCTGGAAGTGAAACGGCGCAGCGGCGATTTTGTAGGAGCCTTTACGATTTACGGCTATATAAAAGTCGGTGATAAGCATAAGAGCCTGGAAGTTGACGAATATGCCGCCAATGTGGTGCGGGATATTTTCAGAAAGCGTCTGGAGGGGTTCAGCGCTTCCCATATCGCAGACGAGCTGAACTGGATGGGCGTACTCTCCCCGCTGGCATATAAGCGGAACAATGGGATGCCACATGCAAAAGGCGGCTATACGGATCGCAAGGACTGTAAATGGTCCGCTACTACTATTATCCGTATCTTGCAGGATGAAACCTATACCGGAACGCTGGTTCAGGGAAAGCAGACCACGCCTCACTTCAAACTGAAAGAGCGTGAGGATAAGCCTTCCTCTGAATGGATCCGGGTAGAGGGCGCCCATGAAGCCATCATACAGAAGCATGATTTTGACCTGGTGCAGCGGCTCCGCAGGATTGACACCCGGACCTCCCCGAAGTCAGACAAAGTATATCTGTTCTCCGGCATTTTAATCTGTGGCTGCTGCGGCTGCCGCATGACCCGCAAGACCAACCGCTATAAGGATAAGGAATACCATTATTACTATTGCCCGACCGGGAAAAAGAACGGCTGCACATCCTCTGTCATGGTAAAGGAATCTGACCTGATCGAGTGCGTGCAGGACAGCTTAAAAGGCCATATTGAGAATGTCGCCTCCCTGGATGCTCTGCTGTCCAGTATCAGCCAGGAACGTATCAACCGGGAGCTGGCCCAGGAATACGCCGCGCAGATCAGGGTAAATGAAAAACGTGTGGCACAGACGGAAGGCTTCAAAGCCAAGCTCTATGAAAACCTGGTGAGCGGGATCCTTACCAAAGAAGAATTTCTTTCTTATAAGCGGAAATACAATGCGGATATTGAGCTGCTGCAGAAAGCAATCGCCGAGTGGAACGAAAAGCTGACGGACGTACTGGAGAACCGCAGCGAGCGGAACCGCTGGATCAACCATTTCATGCAATTCTCCACAATGGAGGATATTGACCGCAGGGCGGTCATGCAGCTTATCCGCAGCATACGGGTCATGGGCAAGGACGAGCTGCACATTGAATTTAACTATCAGGACGAATACCAGAAAGCGGTTTCCCTGGCGGAACAGATTGCCGCGCATAATGAAGAAAGGAAGGTGGGCTAAATGGCAAGAAAGAGCAGGAAACAGGCGGTGGTTTCCATGCCGGCCCCGTCCTTATATGTGCATGTGGCGCTGTATATCCGTCTTTCTGTGGAAGATAACAAGAAACGCGGCTGTTCCGTGGAGAACCAGAAGCTGGTGCTGAATGACTTCCTGGCGGACAAGCCGGATTTCGTTGTCTACGATACCTATATCGACAACGGGGCGACAGGCACGAATTTCCACCGCCCCGGTTTCCAGCAGATGCTTTCGGATATTGAGGCAGGTCATATTGACTGTGTGATCGTCAAGGATCTCTCCCGGTTAGGGCGTAATTCCATTGACACCGGCTACTACATTGAACAGTATTTTTATTCCCACAATGTCCGTTTTATCGCGGTGACGGACCAGTTTGATACGGCAGACCCCGGCAATCTCCACGGCGGCATTATGCTCCCGCTGAAGAATATGATAAACGAGGCATACGCTTTGGATATTGGCCGGAAGATCAAAGCCCAGGCACGGCAGGCCATGAAAGACGGCGATTACATCGGCGGGCGGGCGCCCTACGGCTACCGGAAAGACCCGGATAACTGCCATAAGCTACTGGTTGATGAAACTGCTGCCCCTGTGGTGAAGCAGATTTTTGAATGGGCACATGACAGGGTTTCGCTGAATCGGATTGTCCTTAACTTAAACGAGATGGGGATTCCGGCGCCTAGCCATTACAAAAAATCCACCGGTGAGATTACCAGCCCCGGCCTAATCGGGAGCGGTAAATGGCAGACCCGCACAGTGATGAAGATTCTGGAAAGCGAAGTCTATACCGGTGATTTAGTGCAGGGCAAGACAAAGATTGTAGACCACCAGCAGGTTAAAGCCGGCGAGGACAACCTGATTGTTGCGAAAGGCACCCATGAACCAATCATTAGCCGGGAACTTTTTACAGCGGTGCAGGAATACCGGAAACAGGTATGTGAGGAAAGCCGGGCGGTTTCCAAACAACCCTATACCCCGAATATTTTCAAAGGAAAGGTATTCTGTGCAGACTGCGGCAGGAGCCTTCACCGGCAGCGGGAGAAACGCAAAAAAGGCCCGGATGTTTACCATTTTCATTGCCTTACCAACAGCCGGGTACAGCAAAAAGGCTGTAAAGGCGTGAGGATGCCGGAAACGGAACTGATCGCTACGGTTACATCTATTCTGGAAAAAGAGCTGGCCGTTGCCCTTGGGATGTCCCTCCCTCTCTTTCAGTTGGAGGCAAGACAGAAACAGGAAAAAGATAAGCTGAAAGCTCAGATGTCAACCCAAAGGCAGGAAATCGAGAAAAAGCGTTTGCTGATCCAAGGACTGTATGAAAATTTTGTACAGGGCATTTTGACAGGCGAGGAATATTTTGAATTAAAAACAGGTTATGAACAATCCATCCATGAGCTGTCCGGTGGGATTGAAGCGCTCGAAAAATCTATGGATGTTCTGGACAGCCAGCTTATACGCTACCGGGAAATGGAAAAAGATGCCAAGTCGCTGGCACAGGACCATGTGCTGACGGCAGAGCTGATTGAACGGCTCATCGAGCGGATCGAGATCGACCATGAGCGGAATATCCATGTAATGTTCCGGTTCAAAAATGAATTTCAGGGAAAGGCGGTGGAACCATGCACAAAAAATATGTGATCGCCCTTTATATCCGTCTGTCCGTGGAGGACTTTAAGACTGAAAGTTTGAGTATTCCCAACCAAAAACTGATCCTCCGGGAAAAGGCCATGTCGCTGCCGGAATGGGATAACGGCGAAGTGCTGGAATTTGTTGATAACGGCCATACAGGTACGAATTTTGAGCGCCCTGCGGTACAGGAACTTTTGACGATGGTCCAGGCCGGGAAGATTGACTGCATTATCGTAAAAGACCTCTCCCGGTTTGGCCGTAACAGCATTGAAACCGGATATTTCATTGAGCGGGTATTTCCCCTCTACCACACCCGGTTTATCTCTGTCAGTGATGATTTTGACACCGCCAATTTCAAAGGCGATACCGGCGGGATTGACGTTGCCTTTAAGTACCTTATCAGCGAATGTTACAGCCGGGATATGTCCATGAAAACGAAAAGCGCCAAATATGCGAAAATGCGCCGGGGAGAATATCAGAGTGTTATCTGTCCTTATGGCTACCGCAAGAGCGCAGACGGGCGTATGGAGCCGGACGAGGACGCTGCAGGGATTGTCCGGCAGATATTTGAATGGGCGGCTGACGGAAATACAGCCGCCGAGATTACAAGAAAACTGTATGCCATGAACATCCCTACGCCTGGAGAATACCGGAAAAGTAAAGGCAAGGATCACTATAATGTTTCCCGGACGCATGGCGTCTGGAGCAGCTCAACAGTCCTTCGGATGCTGGAGGATCAGCGGTATATCGGTACCTATGTAATCGGGAAACGCAAGGTCAGGGAAATCGGCAGCCGGCGTGTCCAGCTAAAAGATGAAAGCGAGTGGTTCAAAATCCCAGACCACCACCCGGCAATCGTAAGCATGGAGCTGTTTGAGAAAGCCAATGCTTCGATCAGGCGTTTTTCCCTTCCGAATAAAAAGCGGCGTGACTACCTTCTCCGCGGGAAAGTATTCTGCGGCTGCTGCGACCATGCCATGTCACTTAGAAACGGGGCATGGTTTTACTGCCGTCATTCCGAGGTAGCAAAAGAACTTCCCTGTTATGGCGTAAAGGTCAAAATGTCGGAGTTGGAGCAGGTGGTCTTTGATACGACCCGTGCACAGATGGGGCCGGCATTGGGGATTGACAGCAGCAAGGACAAGCTGGATTTGCAGACGATCCAGCAGGCCGAGCATGAAGAAAAGCTGCACTCTATCCAGGACAGCAAACGGCAGCTTTATGAACAGTATGCGCTTGGAGAGATTGACCTGGAAACCTATCAGGAGCGCAAGGCGGTATATGATGCGGAGCTGGTGCAGGCAAAAAATGTCCATGCTGCTATTACCGCACAGACCAAACAGATACAGAGTGATTATGAGGCAAAGCTGAAACAGCGGGAAATTGTCCGGGAAGTAGGCAGCGCCGACACCCTGACACAAGCCCTGATTGACAGGCTTATTAGTAAGGTTTATATTTTTCCGGGGAATCGGATTGAGATTGAATATGTGACGCAGGATTTCTTGGGAATAGACGAATCGGGAAAGGAGGCATGAGTGCCGTATGAAAGAGCTGCGGGTGGCTATATGGCTGCCCGGAAAGCCTCAAAAAAAGTTATAAATTTTTTTGTCGTGGGCTTGACATACGGGTGCCGAAGGTCATGAAGCCGGATTTTAGGCACACCGGAGAGGTCAGCGTACTGTTTGAGACGTTTGCCGAGCAGAGATTTGGTAAAAGGAAAAATAAAGTCTTGCTCGGAAATATGGGAATTCTCAATATATTCTTGAATTCGAAGCAACAAAAATGAAGGCAGAGCAATGAAACGAATGCTTTTTGGTGTTTTGGGAGAAGTGATCAGAGTTTCGCCGTGCAGTCGCTGGAGAGATTTACAGATATAAAGTTGTTTATTCTGAAAATGAAAATCGCCGGGGGTCAGGGCAAGAAGTTCTCCTATACGGATACCGGTATGATATAGAAGAAGAAAGGCAAGTCGAAACCGTTCTTTGTCGATAACAGCTAAGAAAGAATTAAATTCCTGATAAGTCCAGAAATGCATTTCTTCAGCAGAACTCTTACCGAGAGAACCGGCGCGCAGACATGGATTTTCAGAGAGATGATAATAGCGGACAGCATAGTTAAACACTGCGGACAATTGATTTTGAATTGTTTTTAGATAAGTGGATGAATAGCCTGTGCCATCGTTCTTTTGCAGGGTAAGAAGTTCATTTTGCCAGGAACGGATCTGGGCAGAGGTAATTGAAGAGAGTGTTTGTTTGGCAAAATAAGGCAGAATCTTATCGCGAAAAATGTATTGCTTTGTATTCATGGTTGTCTGGCGCAGGCGCTTCTCCATATCGGACAGATAAAGATCTGTAAGTTGCTGGAATGTCATTTCATTAGAAGAAAACGTAGAAGATAAATAAGAACGTTCCCATGCTTTTGCATCCCGCTGGCGTTTGAACCCACGTTTCTTTTTCTGACGGCGCATTCCCTGTGCATCCGTGTAATAAAATTTGCAGAACCAAGTGTGAGCTTTTTGGTCATAATAAGTTGGCATATGATATCCTCCTTGCATAAAAAATAAGTAGCTGTAGCTGCAGAATTATCATAACAAAAAGCGGTACGAAAGCGGAACTGGAAAAAAGAAGAAAAGAAATTAATCTGACATCTAATCTATAATTTATGCTATACTAGAATAAATATATAAATTTAGGAAGATTTCACACATTTATTCTAAGGAAAGGGGAAAATCCGGGCTGCAAAACTCTGGTGAGATGTGGTCAGAGGATAAACGAAAATAAAGAGAAGATGTCTAACAGGAAAAAGAGTAATAAAATTCTAATTGTAGATGATTCTGCGATTAACAGAGCCATTCTTGCGGATATGCTGGAAGAACGATATGAGATCCTGGAAGCGGAAAATGGAGTAGAGGCAGTGGAACTGCTCCACAACTATGGAACGAAGATTTCACTTGTTTTACTGGATGTTGTTATGCCGAAGATGGATGGATTTGAAGTGCTGGCAATGATGAATCGCTATCACTGGATAGAAGAGATCCCGGTGATTATGATTTCAGCAGAAAACTCCCACTCTGTTGTGGAACGGGCATATGAACTCGGTGCAGCTGATTATATCAGCAGACCATTTGATGAAGTAATTGTCTGCCGCAGGGTAGTCAATACAATGATGCTGTATTCCAAACAAAAACGACTGATTTCTATGATCGCAGATCAGATGTATGAGAGTGAGAAAAACAGTACATTGATGATTTCGATTTTAAGTCACATTGTGGAATTCCGGAATGGTGAGAGCGGTCTTCACGTGTTGCATATCGGGACAGTAACGGAGATGCTTTTGAAGCGCCTGCGGGAAAAGACAGATAAATATAATCTGAGTCCGGAAAGAATCTCGCTGATCAGTAAGGCGGCAGCTTTCCATGATATTGGAAAGATTTCGATTTCAGAAGAAATTCTGAACAAACCAGGCAGGCTGACAGAGGAAGAATTTGAGATTATGAAGACACATTCGCTGATTGGAGCAAATATGCTGGAGGACCTTCCACTTCACAAAGAAGAACCGTTGGTGGAAGTGGCTTACGAGATTTGCAGGTGGCATCATGAGCGTTATGACGGCAGAGGGTATCCGGACGGACTGAAAGGAGAGGAAATACCAATTTCGGCTCAGGCAGTTTCGATTGCGGACGCCTATGATGCGCTGACGAGTGAACGTGTGTATAAAAAAGCATTTTCACATGAAAAATCACTTCAAATGATTCTAAATGGCGAGTGCGGCTGTTTTCATCCGCTGCTTTTGGAATGTCTGAGTGATATTTCTGATCGGATTCAGGAAGAGTTAACGCTGCGTTCCTTTGGACAGGAGAGCAGAAAGGAAATCCGGACGATCACAGAACAGCTGTTGTCACAGAAAGAAATTACAGCATCTAACCGTACACTGAACCTTTTGGAAGAAGAGCGGATTAAGTTTCAGTTCTTTTCTTCGTTATCATCAGAGATTCAGTTTGAGTATACAAATATCCCATCAATGCTGACATTGTCAGAATGGGGAGCCAAACAGTTAAAATTACCGCAGGTAATGCTGAATCCAATGGAACAGGAGCAGCTTTTACGAATGATACGAAAAGAGGATTTGAGCTGTCTGGAACAGCTGTTAAAAGCAGCAGATGAGGAACATCCGGTTGTAGAATTTGAGTGTGATCTGTTTATCGAAGGGATACACAGGCGAAAACGATTGATCTGCAGAACGATGTGGGGCAATGCAGGAAAATCAACATATGAAGGTGTGATAGGTAAGGTGCTTGATTCCGGAGGCGGTGCAGAAGAATTGAATCGGCTGCAGCAGTTGGTAATGCTGGATCCGTTAACCGGTTTGTACAATCGGGCATATGCAAGGAAAAAAGTAGAAAGCTGCTTGCAGAAGCATCCGGAAGAAGAATTTGCAATGATGATTTTTGACCTGGATTATTTTAAAAATGTAAACAGGCAGAGAGGCCACAGTTTTGGCAATCGGCTGCTCAAGTATATGGCAGAATTGCTCCGAAGCAATGTGGAGGAAGGGGCACTTATCGCCAGAATCGGAGGAGATGAATTCCTCGTATTTCAGCGGTGTCATTCTAAGCAGGAAGATACAGTGGAGAAGATATTTGAGTCGCTCACAGGAGAGTATGACGGAGTACATATTTCAGTGAGCATGGGGATTGCGGAAACACCTTTTGTAGACCGTTCTTATGATATGCTGTATCGCTGTGCAGACCGGGCGCTCTATGAGGCAAAATGCCAGGGGCCGGGAAATTCTTCTAATTTTAAAATGAGTATGCAGACGGATTTGGTTCCGACTGCTATTTCAGAAATTGAGGAGACGGTGAAAGATAATTTCGTATAAGCTTGTTAGAAACTGTTGGAGGGAAAGCATATGACATTGCAGGAGTTATATGAGAAACTAGGCGGAAACTATGAGGGGATTTTGGAACGATTTGGAAAAGAAGAGCGAATTCAGCGTTTTGTTCTTTTATTCTTAAAAGATGACAGCTATGATTTATTCCTTAGTGAATTTGAAAAGCAGAATATTTCAGAAGCTTTTCGGGCAATTCATACACTCAAAGGCGTCTGTATGAATCTGGGATTTGAAGCGCTCTTTGCTCCGGTAAACGAGATAACGGAAGCGCTGCGGCGGGAAGATCTTCAGAAAGGAGAAGAATGGAAAGAATCGCTTGTCAGCGAGTATAAACGTCACATAGAACTGATTCGTAAGTATGAGAGGGAATGTCATGGATGTTAAGGGAAATAGAATTGCAGATGCACTTCACGAAGAAGATGCGGTCTGTGATGAAAAAACAGGGAGAGCTGCATTTGGATATTGTTCTCCGGAGATACAACTGCTCCAGGACATTGCGAGTGAGACGGTAGATGATATTTATGTGATTGATAAGAGTAATTATAATCTCCTTTATGCAAATGATCTGAAAAGAACGTATGAAGCAGAGAAAGCCCCATCAGGGTGTAAATGTTATGAATTTTTGTACGGGAAAACAGAGCCTTGTAAGTATTGTACGTTGAATTCACATGATCCGGATGATAGAATACATGAGATGAATTTTGAAGAAGAAGGGCGATTCTACACAACGCGATTCCGGGAGACAAACTGGAATGGAATCCCGGCCTACATCAAGTATGTAAGAGATATTACAGAAGAAATGGAGATGAAAAAGGAAAAAGAGCGGTTAGAACAATATTTTCAGACGGTATTAAAATATCTTCCGGGCGGTGTCGCAGTGGTCCGGCATGAGCTGGACGGCGCTTTGACTCCGGAGTATCTGTCAAATGGATTTGCAGAGATGGTTGACATGCCGATGGAAGAAGCCTGGAATATGTATAAAGAAGATGCACTTTCAGGGGTACATCCGGATGATCAGGGGTATGTGAAAGAAACACTGGATCAGTGTATTCGGGAGCAGAAAGAGAGATATGAGCTGCAATATCGACTCCGAACCGGTCGCGGAGATTATATCTGGGTTAACGTAAAGTTCTCTTTAATTCAAAGTGATGGTGGAAATGCAAGAGTATATGCGGATTATCATGACATTACAGTGGAGAAGAAGATGCAGGAACAGCTGCGTCAGCAGTATAAAGAACAGATTTTTCAGCATTATCTAATGACAGGACCGGACACACTGATTTTGGGACACTGCAATATTACACAGGATAGAATTATAGAGATTGTAGATCATACACATTCCGAACTGCTTGCGAACTTTGGATATGTAAGAGAAGATTTTTTTAAAGGAATCGGAACACTGATTGTTGATGAGAAGGAACGAGAGCAGTTTTATGCAAAATATTTAAACGAACCGTCAATACAGGCATTTGAAAATGGGATTACAGAAGTAGTAATGCCTTGTTATGTACAGTTGCCAAAGAATCAGGAAGGCCGCTATGTGCAGTTTAAAGTGAATCTGGTGGAGACACCGGATACAGGAGATATTACGGGAATCTTAACGGTTACAGACATTACGGAAAAAACGATTCGGGAGAAGATTCTTCTTCAACTGTCATCTATAAGTTATGACCTTGTTGCAGATGTGGATTTGTTGGATGATCACTATCAGATTGTCAGCGGCGGTGACGATAATATTAACGAGGAAAGCGGAGCTTATACGAAACGTTTGGAACGGATCTTCCAAAGTCTTGTCATCGATGCAGATCAGGAACGGACAAAATCTATGCTGGATGGAAAATTGATCATGGAACGGCTGAAAAAGCAGCCGACATATTCTTTTACCTACTCCATTCGAAATGCACAGGGAAGTATTGCAACGAAAAATATGATTATTTCTGCGATTGATCTGCGTCTGGGACGAGTTTGCTTTGTGCGTTCAGATGTGACGGAGATGCTGGAGGCAGAGCTCAAAGCTAAAAATGAATTGGAAAAAGCATTGTCAGAGGCAGAAAAAGCAAGCCGTGTTAAGAGTGATTTTCTGTCCTCTATGAGTCACGACATCCGTACGCCGATGAATGCCATTGTAGGAATGACAACACTTGCGTTGGCAAATCTAAACCAAAAAGAAAAGGTGCATGATTATTTACATAAAATTTCTGTGTCATCACAGCATCTGCTGAGTCTGATCAATGATGTGCTGGATATGAGCCAGATTGAGCAGTCTAAAATTCACTTGAATTGTGCGTCTGTTCATGTAGAAGAGTTGATCGATCAAATTGCATCTATTATGGTATCCCAGTCAAAAGATGCAGGCTTGCACTTTGTGATTGAAAAAAGTGTATTTGCACATCCGCAGTTTATGGGAGATTTGCTGCGTATAAAACAGATTTTGATTAATCTGTTAAGTAATGCATTCAAATTTACAATGGAAGGCGGCAAAGTTACTTTTCGAACAGAAGAGATTCCGGCAGTTGTTCCGGGGAAAGTCCGCTACCGTTTTTGCGTGGCAGACACAGGGATTGGCATGAGTCAGGAGTTTCAGGAACGATTATTTGAACCATTTATCAGAAGTGAGAGTGTTGTACGCGTAGAAGGAACAGGTCTTGGGCTTAGTATTACAAAAGGACTTGTGGAGCTGATGGGAGGAAATATCTCTGTTGAGAGCAAGTTACATCAGGGAAGTACGTTCACAGTTGAATTAGAATTTGAAGAGATTGCTGAAGAAGAGAAACATACCGTGCTTGCAGACGGCGAAGCTGTCAAAGAAATATTAAGTGGAAAACACTTCCTTTTGGTAGAAGATAATGCAATTAATTCAGAAATTTTAGGAGAACTGCTTCAGATGAGAGGCGCGACGTATACCTTGAAAGAGAATGGACAAGAGGCAGTGGAAGCATTTGCCGCGTGTGCTCCCGGAACATATGATGCGATATTTATGGACATTCAGATGCCGGTTATGGACGGTTATGAAGCGACAAGAAGAATTCGCAGTCTGTCTCATGCAGAGGCAAAAGATATTATAATCCTTGCGATGACTGCAAATGCATTTGCAGAAGATGTTCAGAAATCCATCGAAGCGGGTATGAATGGGCATATTGCAAAGCCGGTTGATATGGATCTTCTGTGCAAGACACTGGAAAAGTTACTGTAATGATTGAATGAATATAAAAACACACTGGAACTTCAGGATACATGTAAGAGGTATCATAAAGCTTCCAGTGTGTTTTACTGTTTGGAGTATGCGGCTTAATTGTCTTCGGCTATGTAGTCAGATGTTTCAGAAAGCTCTGCTTCTTCCGGTTCATATCGTTTGAAAATCTTGCGGAAAAATACGGACTGAATGTAAGCAACACCTGCAGTACCGCCGATCATGCTGACAAAAAGTGTTGTATAAAGGGCATAACCGGATCTTGTAGCAATAAAAATAATTAAAACATCGATGAGAATAAACAATACGGTAAAAGGAAGATGGGCAATACTCATCAATAATGAATTTTTGATCGTAACTTTTACGCTGTTGACAAATCTTGCGAGAATCGGAAATACATAAATAAACATACAGAAAATAATGAGTGAAATAGAAAAAATTCCGATTCGGAACGGTTTCGTCCAGCTTCCCGTCATGGTTTTTACAATCTGTGTATCCGCATACAGAATCCATCCGATCAGCAGAAAAAGAATCCAGATGATCGTTCCCTGCTTGAAATTCATTCGGAAAGACTTGAAAAAGTCTTTTCCAATATAAGTTTCTTCATTTTTGACCATTTTTAATGCAACACTGTACATGGCAGTCAGAGAAGCGCCAATCGTAACAATCGGGATGCTGCACAAAAGAAATAAAAGGTTTAAATACATTAAGTCGAACAACTTCCCGAGAAAACGCATTATGGGATTGTCCAAATCAAAAAGTCTGTTCATAAATACCCTCCTAAAAAGCAATCTGATTAAGATTATAGTAGATAAATGTCGGAAAAGCAAGTCGGAGTACTGTGAAGATTTATAAAAATATTATAAGAAATTTATAAAATGTTGATGATTCTCGGCAAAAAAGCAGTTCTCACTTGACGAACCTTGTTAAAACATTTACAATATGATTGCGGTGAAAATCGCGAAATTTGTTAGTAATATGAGACATTTCAAAGATGGCTCATATTCCAAAATACCAAATATTTACAAAAAATACGAGGAGGTCGTAAAGACATGGCAAAATGGGTTTATATGTTCACTGAAGGTGACGCTTCTATGCGTAACACTCTTGGTGGAAAAGGTGCTAACCTTGCTGAGATGACAAAATTAGGTCTTCCGGTACCACAGGGATTCACAATCACAACAGATGCTTGTACACAGTACTATGAAGACGGAAGAAAGATTAACGATGAGATCATGGAACAGATCATGGATGCAATCGTTAAAATGGAAGAAGTTACTGGAAAGAAATTTGGTGACAAAGAGAATCCACTTCTTGTATCTGTTCGTTCAGGAGCAAGAGCTTCTATGCCTGGTATGATGGATACAATCCTTAACCTTGGTCTGAACGAAGAGGTTGTTGAGACATTAGCTTCTGCATCAGGAAATGCTCGTTGGGCTTGGGACTGCTACAGAAGATTTATCCAGATGTACTCTGACGTAGTTATGGAAGTAGGTAAGAAATACTTCGAAGAGCTGATCGACAAGATGAAAGAAGAAAGAGGCGTAAAACAGGACGTAGAACTGACAGCTGAAGATCTTCATGAACTTGCAGAACAGTTCAAAGCTGAATATAAAGAAAAAATCGGCGAAGAATTCCCTACAGATCCAAAGGAACAGTTAATGGGAGCTATCAAAGCTGTATTCCGTTCTTGGGACAATCCACGTGCTAACGTATACCGTCGTGACAACGATATCCCATATTCTTGGGGAACAGCTGTTAACGTACAGATGATGGCATTCGGTAACATGGGAGATGACTGTGGTACAGGTGTTGCATTTACTCGTGACCCAGCTACAGGAAATAACGGTCTGTTCGGTGAATTCCTGACAAATGCTCAGGGTGAAGACGTTGTTGCCGGTGTTCGTACACCAATGCACATTTCTGAAATGGAACAGAAATTCCCGGAAGCTTTCGTACAGTTCAAAGAAGTATGTCAGATTCTTGAAAAACACTACAGAGATATGCAGGATATGGAGTTTACAGTAGAGCACGGTAAACTTTACATGTTACAGACACGTAACGGTAAGAGAACAGCTCAGGCTGCTCTTAAAATCGCTTGCGATTTAGTAGATGAAGGAATGAGAACAGAGGAAGAAGCAGTAGCTATGATCGATCCTCGTAACCTTGATACATTACTTCACCCACAGTTTGATGCAGCTGCAATCAAAAAAGCTGTACCGGTTGGAAAAGCTTTAGGAGCATCTCCGGGAGCTGCTTGCGGTAAGATCGTTTTCACAGCTGAAGACGCAAAAGAATGGGCTGCAAGAGGAGAGAAAGTTGTTCTTGTTCGTCTTGAGACATCACCGGAAGATATCGAAGGTATGAAAGCTGCTCAGGGTATCCTGACAGTTCGTGGTGGTATGACATCTCACGCAGCAGTTGTTGCTCGTGGTATGGGTACATGCTGTGTATCCGGATGTGGAGACATCACAATGGACGAAGCTAATAAGAAATTCACATTAGCAGGAAAAGAATACCATGAAGGAGATTTCTTATCTCTTGATGGATCAACAGGTAACATCTATGATGGTCTGATTCCTACAGTTGATGCTACAATCGCTGGAGAATTCGGAAGAATCATGGGATGGGCTGACAAATACAGAACATTAAAAGTTAGAACAAATGCAGATACACCGGCAGACGCTAGAAAAGCTCGTGAGCTTGGCGCTGAAGGTATCGGTCTTTGCCGTACAGAGCATATGTTCTTTGAAGGAAACAGAATTGATGCATTCCGTGAAATGATCTGTTCTGAGACAGTAGAAGAAAGAGAAGCTGCTCTTGAGAAGATTCTTCCGGAACAGCAGGGAGACTTCGAAAAATTATACGAAGCACTGGAAGGAAATCCGGTTACAATCCGTTTCTTAGATCCGCCGCTTCATGAATTCGTTCCTACAACAGAGGAAGATATCAAGAAACTTGCTGATACACAGGGCAAAACAGTTGAACAGATTAAAGCAATCATTGATTCTTTACATGAGTTCAACCCAATGATGGGACATCGTGGACTTCGTCTTGCTGTAACATATCCGGAAATCGCTAAGATGCAGACAAAAGCTGTTATCCGTGCAGCAATCAATGTACAGAAAGCACATGCAGACTGGGCAGTAAAACCGGAAATCATGATTCCATTATCTTGTGATGCAAAAGAATTAAAATACGTTAGAGATATGGTAGTAGAGACAGCTGATGCTGAAATCGCAGCAGCAGGCGTTGAGTTAAAATACGAAGTTGGTACAATGATCGAGATCCCAAGAGCTGCTCTTACAGCTGATGAGATCGCTAAACAGGCAGACTTCTTCTGCTTCGGTACAAACGATTTAACTCAGATGACATACGGATTCTCCCGTGATGATGCTGGTAAATTCTTAGAAGCTTACTACGATGCTAAGATCTTCGAGAACGATCCATTTGCAAAATTAGACCAGATCGGTGTAGGTAAGCTTATGGAAACAGCTATCAAATTAGGAAAACCGGTTAACCCGAATCTGCATGTAGGTATCTGTGGAGAACACGGTGGAGATCCAAGTTCTGTAGAATTCTGCCATAAGATTGGTTTAGACTACGTTTCTTGCTCACCATTCCGTGTGCCGATCGCAAGACTTGCAGCAGCACAGGCAGCTATTAGTGAAAAGAACGCAAACTAATTGCGAACCTTATAGTAAATATAGCATTTTAACATAAGAAAATGTCTTATTCTCAGGTAAAACTGAGAGTAAGGCATTTTTTTTGATTTTTTTACTTTTTTATGCAATAAAAGGACAGGTTCAAACATTGTTATAGTAGAAAAGGAGGAAGAGAGATGGAAAAAAGAAAAAAAATAGGACTGTATGTAATGCTGCTTTGGATTCTTTTGATAGGAATGATAGCGGGTGTATGGTGGAAGAAAAGAGAACCCCAAATGTCGGAACAAGATAATCTGGCAGTCAAAATCACTTTATTCAAAGTAGGGAAAGCAGATGCCATTCTCTTAGAAAAAGAAAACTATACAATGGTAATTGATGCGGGAGAGGAGGAAGATGGCGATGAGATTGTTGCTTATTTAAACCAGCAGGGAAAAGAGACGATAAATGATCTTGTAATTACACATTTTGACAAGGATCATGTGGGCGGAGCAGATACATTGGTGGAAAAACTGCATGTCCAAAGAGCGATCATTCCTTCCTATCAAGGGCAGAATGTGGAATTCAGTGATTTCATGCATGCACTTCAGCAAAGGAAGGTAGAAACAAAATCGCTTAAAGAGGATATGAGTTTTGCTGTGCAGGATTTAGAAATACTGATCGAGCCGCCAAGTTCTTATGAAGCCCCGGCAAACATTACAGAGATGGATAATAATTTTTCCTTAATTACGACAGTTACACATGGGGCAAATCGATTTGTATTTTTAGGGGATGCAGAAAAACAGCGTATACGGGAATGGATGCAGGACGGTACGACTGAAGCCTGCGATTTTCTGAAAGTGGCGCATCATGGTGTGTATGAAACAGAATTACCGGCGCTCCTTGATCGATTGCAGCCGGAATACGCTGCAATCTGCACTTCCTACAAGCATCCGGCAGACAAGGAAACATTAGAAGAATTGAAAAAAAGAAATGTATATTATTTGGAAACAAAAGATGGGAATATTACAGTGATCAGTGATGGGAAAAAGTTGGAACTGCATCAGCAGTTGGAATAAAGGAGAAAACATATGGCACAGACAGTATTTAATCGGTATGAAAAAAAGTATCTTATGCCGGAGACGGTTTACGAAGAGTTAAGGACTCAATTAAAGCCGTATATGGAAGAGGATCAATATGGTTTACATACGATATGTAATATTTACTATGATACGCCGGATGACCTGCTGATCAGACGTTCGATTGAAAAACCGAAATATAAAGAAAAGTTAAGGCTTAGAAGTTACGGAATTCCGGGATTAGATTCGAAGGTATTTTTGGAAATCAAAAAGAAATACAGGAAAGTAGTCAATAAGCGAAGAATAGAACTGACATTACAAGAGGCTTATGACTATGTGGAGAAAGGGATACACCCGAATATGGAGGGGCAAATCATTAACGAAATTGATTTTTTTCTTAAGCGTTATCCGTTAGAGAAAAGCCTGTACCTTGCCTATGACAGAATTGCATTGTTCGGTAAAGAAGACAGTCAATTTCGGATTACGTTTGATCAGAATATCAGGAGTCGGAGAAATTTTGTGGGGTTGGAAAATGGAGATTGGGGCGAGCTTCTTTTGCCTAAAGGGTTTTATTTGATGGAAAGTAAGATTATGGGAGCAACGCCGCTGTGGTTTACAAAACTTTTATCGGATCTTGATATTTATTCTACTTCATTTTCTAAATATGGAAATATTTATAAAATAGGTAATTGCGAAACTCACGAAGTTTGTTTGCAATCTTGAACAAGAAAAGGGATGAATTCATGCTCTGCACGAGTTCTGGAATAAAATGTGGGTAAGCGGACAGTTTAGGCGCACTTTAATAAGCCTTAGGCTTTATAGAGTTGGTAAGTCCTATGCTATGAGAGGTTTTAAACTTCGAATGTATTCGTGATGTTTGATTTTATCTGCAAGAACGACACTGATGAGTTGTGTAATACCTGCAAGAATTAAATCCACATACAAAGTCCTCTCATTCTGGGTTCGGCGTCCTGCAAGACAAAGATTATCCTTGATGTGATTGATGTTTCTTTCCACAACAGTCCTGATTTTGTAGGTATTATCCCATTCTTCGGTTCCGCGAATCGTTCCGGGATAAGCACGCAGATTCTTTTCAGGATAGATATAAACCATACGACCACCTCTTGATGTGGTACAGGGAGTTTTGCAACAGCATTGCCGATAGGATTTTCTGGTAGATTTATCGTAAGCCCACTTCATTTTGGGACAGACAAACTTGAATCTGGTAATACCGTTTCTTAGTTTAGAAGTGCATTCGTACTTCATAGAAAGCGAAGGGTCATGAGGACAGCAGGGGATACCATCTTCATTGATGGTATAGTCTGGATGTTCAAGTCCGGATCTTGCATTCAGTGGAATATAAGCTTTGGCGAAATGTTTGTCATTACCAAAAGTGTTACCAGTAAGAAGGCTCTTATAGAGCTGTGTGGTATCGAAAGCTGCATCTCCAAGGAAAGTTTTCGGATTAATCAGTGGATGTTTGGAAAAGAAGTCTTTGAGTGTCGGAATCAAAAGCTTTGAATCATGAACACTTTTATCCTCATCAGGGGAGTCGGATTTCTTTTCGATAATAATATCAGGATGTGCATACATAAAGTCTTTATTATAAAAAGAGATATGACGAATAATTCCCAGCCCATTGGTAACAATGCCAAATTTGAAAACATAGCAAAAATGGCCATTGATATAAAGTTGTTTGATTTCAGGGTTAGCAGAAGCATGGGAAGGCATGGAACCATAAGCAGCTTTGTAGGGGTCGTAAGATTTATCAAATCCCTGAGTTTTTGCATAAGCTTTAAGCTGTTTGATAATTCTGTTAGCATACTTTGGATTATTTTCTGTAACGAATGCTTCAATACCGGAAGAATCAAAGATAGTCATATCCGCTTTTGCAGAGTCAATTGCCTGACAGATAGGCTCAGTAACATCAACAAGTTTATCGAAAACAAGCTGCAGGTCACCTAAAAAGTCCTGTTTGAAGCGGGTTATTTTGGAAGCGTCTGGGACTTTGGTAAAACCACAAAATTCACGAAGAGGTTTTGAGTAAGTGAGAAAAGTCAAAAGAAGTTGATCCGTAGGGATGGAGAAAATACGTTGGATGATCAAAGCCCACAAAAAAGCTTGTAAAGGGTATTTACGGGTTCGTCCCGTTGATGCATAAAAATGATTTCTGAAAGAAATCGGAATAAACTCATCCAAATCGATATGAGTTTCCAATAGAGAAAGAAATGCAGGTTTGTCATTTTCAAATTTATCTTGGCAATCCGAAAAAATATCTGCCAAAGAAAGCTGTTTATATGGTATCATAGGTATTAGAATAACTCCTTTCTTGGATTGCGGATTTTAGTTTTTGGCAACTCTATTATACCATATCCAGTGAGGAGTTATTTGCTTTTGAGCAACAAAAAATGCCGTATTTATGCGGCTTGCGGCGTTTCGCAAACGCCTATTTATAAAAAAGAAAGAGGAGCATTTCATTTTGAAGAAATGATGGTGCACAGAATGGAAAATTGGAATGAAATAAGGAGGAAAGAAGTATGTTAAGAAGTATTTTTCATGTGGGAACATTTTCAATAGAAGCAGTGATCGTTTCAATGATAACAGCGTTGGTACTCGGAATGGGAATTGCATGTTTGTATAAAAGAGAGGATTCTTTTCATAGCCATTTTACAGTCATTTTAGCAGTGCTGCCGCTGCTTGTACAGTCAGTTATTATGATTGTAAATGGCAATTTGGGAACATCCGTTGCAGTGTTAGGTGCATTTGGACTGGTAAGATTCAGGAGCGCGACAGGAACTGCAAGAGAAATTGGATTTATCTTTTTTGCGATGGCAATTGGTTTAGCGACCGGCATGGGATTTTTGACGTTGGCAGTTGGAATAACGGTATTCGTGGGAAGCGTTATATTTCTTCTTGAAAAACTGCATTTTGGGACTGGTTCATCAAAAGAAAGACAGCTTCGTATTACGATTCCGGAAGATTTGGATTATGCGGGAATTTTTGACGATTTATTTATGGAATATACAAAACAGCATCGACTGGAACGGGTAAAAACAACCAATATGGGAACGATGTATGAATTATCCTATTGTGTTGAACTTCGGGATGTAAAGAAAGAAAAAGAATTTATTGATCAGCTGCGCTGCAGAAATGGAAACTTGTGTATTATTATGGGGCTTGTCCAGCGAGAGAAAAACGAGCTATAATGATAGCAAGAGAGAAAGACTGAGGGGATTACTATGCTTTTATTTGCTGAAATTGCTGATCAGGAAGCAAAACAAAAAGAAACGTTGAAAATTGATGAAACACTATTTTCTAAAATAGGAGCAGGGGATCAAAATGCATTTTGTACATTATACTGTCAAACGAAAAGCGCAGTATATGCGTATTCACTGTCGATTCTGCATAATCAAATGGATGCAGAAGATGCAATGCAGGAGACTTATCTGAAAATCAGAGGAGCGGCTCATTTGTATCAGATGCAGGGGAAGCCGCTGGCATGGATTTTGACGATTACGAGAAATATCTGTTTGATGAAATATCGGCAGCAGAGGAGGCAGTTTACCTGTCCGGAAGAAGAGCTGAAGGAGGCAATTGATTTTGGACAGATAACCGACAGAGAAGACAGGATTGTTTTAGAGACGGCATTTGAAGTTCTGTCAAAAGAAGAATGTCAGATTATTGTGCTGCATGCAGTATCAGGAATGAAGCACAGAGAAATCAGTGCATTGCTGGATATGCCTGTGTCTACGATTTTATCAAAATATAACAGAGGTCTCAAGAAATTGCGGGGACAACTGGAGGGGAGACTATGAAAAAAAAGATAGAAGACCATTTAAGAGATGCAATTCAGGAGATGGTGCCGGATCGCGCAGAAGAAATTTGGAACAGACCGGTAGAAAAAGCATGTGGAAATGAATGGTATCTGGATGATGTACCGATAAGAAAGCAGCATAGAAAAATAAATATGACGATGCTGTCTGCGGTTGCTGCCTGTTTCGCAGTGTGTATTGCCCTGTATTGTTATCAGAATATTTTTGTGGAATCAATTATTTATTTGGATGTAAATCCAAGTATAGAGCTGCAGACCAATCGAAAACAAAAAATTGTGAAAGCAGAAGCCCACAATGATGATGGTGCTGAAGTTTTAAAAGAAATGAAACTAACTCATGCGGATATTGAAGATGCACTCAATGCCATCTTGGACTCTATGACGGAAAAAGGATATCTAAATAAAGACAAACATATGATTTTGCTTTCTGTTGAGGGAAAGAACAAGAAAAAAACAGATGAGATGTGCAGAAAACTGGAAAGAGAGGCAGATCAGTATTTGCAAGCTCATATTGGCGCCGGGAAAGTATATGCACAGCAAATGCAGCAAGATACACAATTGGAAGAGGAAGCAAAAGTACATGGAATTAGCCCGGGGAAAGCGGCATTCGTTCGGCAGCTCCTGAAGAAATATCCGCAGATGAAATTTGAAGACCTCGCGAACAAGACTTTAGATGAGCTGAAAGAATATTTGTATCCTGAAGAGAGAGAGGAATTTGAAGACGAAGAAGAGGAGGAAGAAGAAAGCCCGGATCAGGAGACACAAGACCGGGAAGAAGAGGAAAAATCAGACGAGCGTATACAAGAATCTGAAGATGAGGCAGCAGCGGAAGAATATGAGGAGAGCAGAAGTGAAGAAGAAAACACGGTTGAAGTGGTAGAAGAGGATCATGATGAGGATGCAGATGAGGAATACGAGGAGTATGAGGAAGAAGATGATGAGGAGGAATAAAAAAGAATAACGGAATAATGGGGTGGAGCCAAGAGTGGTATCCACCCCATATGTATTTTAACAATAAATATTTTTTTTCTTGACAAATCCCAACGAGGTAGTTTATACTAACCAAAGATTAGCTAAAGCTAACTTAAAGGAGAACGAAATGATTAAGAAGAGATTAATTCAACTGTCAAAAGATTCTATGAAACATATTAAAAGAAATGTATTTTATCAATGGCTGGCGTTGTGTGCGAATATCATTCTTATTTTGTATCTCAGCAGTTTGATAGAACGCTTGTATGATAACAGAATGAGCGGGATTGGTGTTGGAGCGCTTGTGATGGGGTTGGCTGTTGGGCTGCGGTTTATTTGTACGAGAGCGGCATCTAAGGAAAGTTTTCTTGCCAGCCGGGATGTGAAAAAAATCTTGCGGGCGAAGATTTATGATAAGCTTTTGCGGCTTGGACCGTCTTATTCCGGGAGGGTATCTACCGCAGAAGTGATTCAGGTAACGGTGGAAGGGGTAGATCAGTTGGAAACCTATTTTGGACAGTATCTGCCACAGCTTTTTTACAGTCTCCTTGCTCCGGTTACACTCTTTGGCGTATTGGCATTTATTCATCTGAAGGCAGCTTTTGTACTGCTTCTTTGTGTTCCGCTCATTCCGATCGCGATTATATGCGTACAAAAGGTTGCGAAGCGGCTGCTTGGAAAGTACTGGGGGCAGTATGCGAAACTTGGCGATAGTTTTTTGGAAAACCTTCAGGGACTTACCACACTGAAAATCTATGAGGCGGATGCGAAACGGCATCAGCAGATGAACGAAGAGGCAGAGCAGTTTCGGATTGTGACAATGAAGGTATTGAAGATGCAGCTGAATTCCATTATCGTAATGGATATTGTGGCGCTTGGAGGGGCGGCAGCGGGAATTATTACCGGTTTGAAAGCATTTCAGGCGGGAGCTGTCGGAATCGGAGGAATGTTTGCTATTCTGCTGCTTTCTGCCGATTTCTTTATTCCGATGCGTCAGCTTGGATCTTTCTTTCATGTGGCAATGAACGGCATGGCAGCCAGCGATAAGATTTTTGGACTGCTGGATCTGGAAGAAGAGATGAGCAAAGCGAAAATGGTGCAGGAAGATCGATTTGATATTTCGGCAGAAAATCTTACATTTGCATATGAGGCGGAGCGACCGGTTCTTGACGGGATTCATTTTCAGATGAAACCGGGACAGTTTACAGCGCTTGTCGGAAAGAGCGGGTGCGGAAAGAGTACGATTGCAGCACTTCTGTGTAAGCGTATATCTGGATATGAGGGCAATCTGAACTTTGGCGGACAGGAAATCTGTGAATTATCAGAAGAGGGACTGCAGAAAAAGATTACGCTTGTTTCTATGAATAGTTATCTATTCGGCGGAACAGTCCGGGAGAATCTCTGCATGGCTAAGGCAGATGCAGGAGAAGAAGAATTGTGGCGTGTGCTTGAAATCGTTCAGCTTTCAGAGTTTTTGAAGACGCAAAATGGACTGGATACGATATTAAAAGAGCGGGGAGAGAATCTTTCCGGAGGTCAAAGACAGCGTTTGGCGCTGGCGAGAGCCTTGCTCCATGACAGTCCGGTATATGTGTTTGATGAGGCAACGAGTAATATTGATGTGGAAAGTGAAGAACGGATTATGGAAGTGATTCGGGAACTGGCGAAGCAGAAAATGGTACTTATGATTTCACACAGGCTTGCTAATACAGTTTGTGCAGACCAGATTTATATGTTGGAGCATGGGAAGATAGTAGGAAGCGGTACCCATGAAGCACTGTTGGATTCGTGCAGTCCATATGCGAAGATGTGGAACAGTCAGAAAGAACTGGAACAATATGCAGGAGGAAAAGGATATGTATAAAACAATACAAAAGAAGACGAATTTTCAGATTATGCTGCAGTTGACAGGGCTTGTAAAACCGCTTGGAGGAACGATGGCAATGGCAGTCATCTGTGGCGTGACAGGATTTCTGTGTGCCAACTTTATTACAATTTTAGGCGCATACGGGGTGCTGTCAGCAATTGGGGAGACAGCAGTCTCTCTGAAAATGGTTATGCTCTTACTTCCGATACTGGCAATCCTTCGCGGGATTCTTCACTATGCAGAACAGACGTGTAATCATTATATTGCATTTAAAATTCTTGCCATGATTCGAGATCGGGTATTTACAGTGCTTCGTAAATTATGTCCGGCTAAACTGGAAGGGAAAGAAAAGGGGAATTTGATTTCAGTCATTACATCAGATATTGAATTGTTGGAAGTGTTTTTTGCCCATACGATTTCTCCGGTGTTGATTGCAGTTTTGATGACAGTAATTATGACAGGATATATTGGAATGCTTCATCCGCTGCTTGGGATGTATGCGATGGGAGCATATCTTTTGATCGGAGCGGTGCTTCCGGTATGGATTTCCAGAACAAGCAGGGATTGGGGAAAGAAACTTCGGAATCTATCCGGAACTTTGAGCAGCTATGTATTAGAAAATCTGAGAGGACTTCGGGAAGTACTTCAGTATGGCTGCGGAGAAGCGCGAAAGAAAGGCATGGGAGAGCGAACCGAAAAAATGCTGGAGGCGGATTGGTATGTGAAACGCGCAGCGGGCTTTGGAATGGCAATGACCGGAGCGGGAATTTTTCTTCTCTCCCTTGGAATGTTCGGGCTGTCGGCTTATTTCTATCAGGCAGGAAAGATTGGATTTGGAGAAATGGTGTTGGCAGTAACGGCGATGTTCAGTTCTTTTGGGCCGGTGGTGGCGCTGGCAAATCTGGGAAGTACGCTTCAGGGAACGCTGGCAAGTGCAAGAAGGGTATTAGAACTTTTGGAAGAAGAGCCGGTTGTAACGGAGAATGTGGGAGATGGTTATACGGTACTTTCAGGCGAGGCAGAGATTGATTGCCGGGATGTGAGTTTTTCCTATGAAAAAGAGAAAATTCTTGATGGAGTAACATGGAAGATGAACCCAAATCATATTATCGGAATTGTCGGAAAGAGCGGAAGCGGCAAGTCAACACTTCTGAAATTGTTAATGAGGTTTTGGAATGCAGATGCGGGTAAAATAGAGATTGCCGGAGAAGAGATTTCTAACATCCAAACGTCATCTCTGCGGGCATATGAGAGTTATGTTACCCAGGATACGCATTTGTTTAAAGACAGTATCGCAGAGAATTTAAGAATTGCAGCTCCGGATGCTACGATGGAAGAACTGAAAGAAGCTTGTCAAAAGGCAGCAGTCCATGATTTTATCGAGACACTTCCGGAGGGATATGATACAAAGGTAGGAGAACTTGGCGACACGCTGTCCGGCGGAGAACGGCAGAGATTAGGAATTGCCCGTGCATTTCTTCACAGAGCGCCGATCATGCTTCTGGATGAACCGACGAGTAATCTGGACAGCCTGAATGAGGGGGTAATCTTAAAGGCGCTTCACCAGGAGAGAAAAGACCGTACAGTAGTTCTTGTATCTCACAGATTATCAACGATGTCTATTGCAGATGAAGTGATTCAAATGGAAAGCGGGAGGATGAGCTAAATGAAAACAACAAAATTCTTATGGGCTGCGGCAGGATTTCTTTTGACAGGAATTGGCGCGGCAGGGGCAATGATTCCATTAGTTCCCTGTGTCGTATTTCTGCTCGGGGCAGCGTTTTGTTTTGCGAAAAGCAGCAGGAAACTGGAAAACTGGTTTTGTGGAACAAAGCTCTATAAAAATAATCTGGAAACTTATGCAAAAGGTGAAGGGATGACAAGAAAAACAAAGGTTGGGATTATGGCAGGTGTTACCATTACAATGGGAATTGGATTTGCCATGATGGGAGCTGTACCGATTGGCAGAGCAGTTTTGGTGATTGTATGGATATTCCATATCATATACTTTGGATTCCGGGTGAAAACGGTGGAAGCTTCGGTGTAGAGAAGGGAAACGGCTTTACTTTTATAACCAGTAGCGTTATAATCTCACTTATATTTCAAAAATGAGGTGACAACATGATAACCGAAAAAAAAGAAAAACAGATTCTGCTGATGTCGTTTTTCTCAGGATTGATGTTTGCTGTTGTAGAATTTATTTTTTCTATATACAGTCATTCACAGTCTGCATTGACCGATGCAGTATACGATGCATCAGAACTTGTCTTTATTGCGCTGCTGTTGTTTTTGACACCGTTGTTTCATAAGCCTGTATCAGAAAAACATCCTTACGGATATTTTCAGATTGAATCAATATTTGTCATAATTAAAGGGGTTATGATGCTTTCGGTAACGATGGGAGTATCGGCAGAAGTGTTGGATTCTGCTTTGTCAGGAGGAAATCCGGTAGACCATGCACAAGTTTCGCTGTTCCAGTTTTGTCTTGGGGCAGCCAGTATTGTTATTTTTCTAATCATGAAACGGCTGAACCGCAACTTATCCTCCCCGACGATTACCGCAGAACTTCTTGGCTGGAAACTAGATATTGTATATAGTTTGGGCATGTCTCTTGCCTTTTTTGTATCGATGTATCTGGAAAAAACACCGCTTGGATTTCTTACGCCGTACTTTGACCAGATTGTAGCGGTCATCGTTATGGTATTCATGCTTCCGGAAAGTATAAAGGTACTGTGGGGAGCGGTAAAAGATCTTTTTCTGTTTTCACCGGATGAGACATTCATGGAGGAAGTCAAAGAAATCTGTCATCCGATACTGGAACAATACCAGTTTACGCCTGTCTTTTTCGATATTACGAGAACGGGACGGCATTTGTGGATTGCGATATATTTTCAGATTGAGGCAGACAGCCTGGAAGTAAAAAATCTGGAACTTGCATTAAAAGTTCTAAATGAAAAAGCAAAAGAAGCTTTCCAGGAGTCTACCTGTGAGCTGATTTTAGTGCCGTAAACTTAGGGCGGATTTAACCGTTGATCTCACTGAGATAGCGGTAGATCGTTGCCGATGAACAGGAAAATTGTCCTGCAACAAAGGAAATTGCTCCTTTGAGCTGGAAAAGTCCTCTGTCATGCAGTTGGCGTATCAGTTCTTTACGTTCACTTTGCGTTAGCCGATCCAACGGTGTTGAAATGGAAGCAGTTGTATCGTCAAAAATTTTCTGCATAAGTGAATGAATGTCCATAGAGAAATGTTCTGTAATTTCCGGAATGCTGTCGGACGTCTCGGAACTTGAGAACGAAAGCGTTTTGGAAAATGCAGGAACATTTGCAGAAGCAGAAGCCGGATGTATGACCGCCATTAGCTTCTCGTGGAGTTCCATGAACCGGCTGTCATCAAAATTAATGCACAGAAGTCCAACAGGGATGCCGGAAGAATCTTTAATAAACATCGTAGAAGAGCGCAGCACATGACCGTTTTCAGCGATGCCTTTATAGTTTACAAGAAAATCATGGGATTCGTATAATTTTCCGGAAAGCATCTGAAGCGCAGCATTGGTCAGCGGGCTTCCAACGGTTCGGCCGCTGATGCTGCCGTTTGCGATTGCGATGATGCAGTTGTGTTCAGGAGTCAGGTCCTGAAGAACAATCTCATAATCCGGTCCTAACGTCTGACCGAGAAATTCAACGAGGGGGATATAGGGCTGTAAAATAGTAGATATCATATTATAGCTTCCTTTTCCTTATTAGAATTAGTTTTTTTCCGAAGATGGTTCTGAAGAAATCAGTTTTGTCAATACAAGACTTTCTGCTTCTATCTGAGATTTCAGATCAAAAATCAGATGACACTGCTGTCTGATATCGGCGGCACGTTCCTCACATTGTGCTTTGATACGCGTCAGACGTTCCTCATACAAAGCGACGCTGTGATTGTCATCAGAGCCTGATGGCAGCATGGATTCTTCCAGGCAGGCTTTTTGATACATCTGTTCTACGGTCTCCAGCTGCTTTAGCAAATCCGGAATTTTCTTTAAATATTCATTATAAACTTCGATAAAATGTGATTCTTTCTGATTCGAAAATAATATTTCCATAAGATGCTCCTTTTTTAATTCTTTATCCGCGCAGTCCTGCGATCAGTCGATTCGGGTGAATCAGCAGTTCTAATCCATCTTCGATAGAAGAGACGCAAATGTCTGCCTCTTTGAGAAGCTTTCCATATACGCCTTCCGTTCCCATGACTGCAACGGAAAATGCGGCTTCTTTTAACATGAGTTCGTCATTGCGTCCATTGCCAAAGGCGGCACATCGTCTTGCACCAACCGATTTTAATAATTCTTTTTTGTAATCTCTTGCATTTCCCGATGGAAATGTCTGTAAATAAACCGGAAGCTGTTCACACTGTTCTTTTGCTGTTCCATTGGTATCTGCAGTCAGCACATAGATACGAAAATTGCCGGCAAGAGTAATCAGTCTTTGACAAACACTCTTTGGAATGACGCCGTCCACGGCAATGGTTCCGTTAAAATCAAGAAAAATAGTGTCAAGTTCTAATGTTTTATATTCCGGGATCTCTATTCTCATAACAACCTCCTGTATGCTTTCCGGTGGAAATAATCTATTAGCTTTAGTATAGTGCAAAAATTGTTTAAAGTCCATGATAATCAATAGAGAAATACAGGATAAAAAAGAGCAAAAGAATATAAAATTAACCAAAAATTTATATATTTTTGTGCAAAATGTAGTATAATAGAGTTAAATTCCGAATAAGAGGTGAGAAAATGAGACAGCCGAAGAAAGAACCATTGTATAAAAGTTTTGGTTATGCATTTGAAGGGATTTTTGCCGGAATCCGAAAGGAACGGAATATGAAGATTCACTGTGTGGCAGCGATAGGAGTGACAGCAGCGGGAATACTATTTCATATTTCTGCACTGGAGTGGTGTATCTGTCTGGTATTGTTTGGAATGATTATGGCGCTGGAACTTGTGAATACAGCAATTGAGGCAGTAGTAGATCTTGTGACGGAAGAGAAACGTCCCCTTGCCAAGCTGGCAAAGGACACTGCCGCCGGAGCAGTTCTGATTGCGGCGCTTATGGCAGCAGCAGCGGGACTTATTATATTTCTTCCAAAGCTTTTACAGCTTTTTTCGCTGTGAAAGAACCGGATAAGGAAGCGCAGAATATGCAGAGAGAGGAGCATGTAACATGGATGGATTTGGAGATAATATTAAGAAACTTTTGTTAGCAGGGATTGGTGTTGTGGCAACAACAGCAGAAAAATCAAAAGAGATGCTGGATGAGATGGTAGAAAAAGGCGAACTGACAGTGGAACAGGGGAAGGCGCTGAATGAAGAGTTGAAACACAACATTAAGAAAACGGTAAAAGAGAAGATGAATGTGGCAGAAGAGCCGGATTCACCGGAAGAAATCAGCGAGATGCTTGAGAAGATGTCGCCGGAGATGATCGAGGCGCTGAAAGAGCAGCTTGCAGCGATGGAGGCAGCAGATGAGCAGGCAGGAAACGCAGGAGTACCGGACTAGATTAAAAGAGATGACAGGGGTGCTGAAAAAGCACGGGATTACAAGAGGTGTAACGCCGGAGAAACTTCGCCTCATTCTGGAAGACCTGGGACCTACATTTATCAAATTGGGACAGATTATGTCCATGCATTCAGATATTTTGCCGAAGCGATATTGTGATGAACTGATGCGGCTCCGCTCAGAAGTTGCCCCAATGAGTTTTTCAGAAGTAGAGGAAGTTCTGGAGAGTGCTTATGGATGCCCCTGGAGCGAAATATTTACAGCAATAGACGATACCCCTCTTGGCTCAGCTTCTATCGCGCAAGTACATAAAGCGGTATTGAAGAACGGCGCTTCGGTTGTTGTGAAAGTGCAGCGAAGAGGGATCTATGAGACGATGGCAAGAGATATCGGTCTTTTACATCGGGCGGTCAAGCTGCTCCCTCCGGTAAGCCTAAAGGAAATGGTTGACCTGGATATGGTGCTTGATGAACTTTGGGCAGTGACGCGTGAGGAGATGAATTTCCTTACAGAAGCAGCTAATATGGAAGAATTTGCAAGACACAATAAAGCAGTTGCATTTGTCGGTGTTCCAAAGCTTTATCAGGAATATACGAATCAGTCCGTACTTGTTATGGAGCATATTGAAGGGTGCAGTGTGGATGATAAGAAAGCATTGCTCGCTGACGGATATGATCTGGAAGAAATCGGAATTAAGCTGATAGACAACTATATCAAACAGGTAATGGATGATGGGTTCTTTCATGCCGATCCACATCCGGGCAATGTAAAAGTGTGCGAAGGAAAGATTATCTGGATTGATATGGGGATGATGGGACGGCTGACGGAGAGGGATCGGGAACTCCTCGGACGGGCAATTCAGGGAATTGCAGTCGGAGATGTGGGACTTCTGCAGGATGTTGTGCTGGCGCTTGGAGATTTTAAAGAAAAACCGGATCAGAGCCAGCTTTATGAAGACATCAGCAGTCTGCTTTCAAAGTACGGAACAGCAGATTTTGGGGCGATTGACATTGCAGAGGTAACAATGGATCTTATGGAAGTGATGAAAGAGAATAAGATTATTATGCCTCATGGAATGACTATGCTCGCAAGAGGATTAACACATATGGAAGGTGTGCTGGCAGATATTGCGCCGGAGATCAATATGGTTGAGATTGCATCGAGGCATATGGCGGGAAAAATCCTCGAAGAAAAGAGCTTGAAAAAAGAGCTGAAAAACAGTGGAAAGAATCTGTACAGATTTATTCAGAAAGCAGTCAATATTCCGTCATTATTATCCGATATCCTTCAGGGCTACTTAAAGGGGCAGACGAAAATTAATCTGGAACTTCATGCAGCCGGAGAATTGGAAAGGCTGCTGCGAAGGCTGGTAAGAAACATTGTAATGGGGCTTTGGGTAATGGCGCTTCTGATCAGCTCCAGCATTATCTGCACAACAGATATGACACCGAAGATATGGGGGATTCCGGCGCTTGGAGCGTTTGGATATCTGATTGCTTTTGGGATTGTAATGTATGTATTTTTAAAACATATTTTTTCGAGAAAATAAATATTTCGGAAGATTGAAAGGGGGATACATGTATGACAGATCATGTAATTATTACGATTGGAAGAGAATTCGGCAGCGGTGGACACGAAATTGGCAACAGGTTGGCAGAGCGTTTGAATATTCCGCTTTATGATCATAATCTGATTGCAATGGCTGCAAGAAAGCTGGCAATTACGAATGAAGAGGCAAGTCAGGTGGATGAGTCGATTCTTGGGAAATTTTTATCCGGCTATGTTGTAAATACCGGAGATTATACGGTGTTTATGAGAGAGGGAGAGGACACCGTGCCGCTCAGCGACAAAGTATTCCGCGCACAGAAAGAGATTATTTTGGAACTGGCGAAGAGAAGTTCATGCATTTTTGTGGGGCGATGTGCAGACTATATTCTTGGAGATTATTCCAATTGCATCAATGTATTTGTCCATGCCTATCGCGATGACAGAGTTCGCCGGATCATGCAGATTTACAAATTGGATGAGCGTCAGGCAAAAGAAAAGATCAAGCGGGTAGATAAAGGAAGAAAGCTCTATTATGAGGCGCATACAGGAAGAGAATGGGGAAGTATTGAATCGCATGACATTCTTTTGAATGTGAGCCTTCTCGGTGTGGAAGGAACCGTGGATGCACTGGAGAGCATTTATCGGAAATGGGAACAATCATAAAACTATATAAAACTATATGCAGGACAGGACGGTAATAGACATGGGATTTTTAAATATGTTTGGAAAAGAACCTTCACTGGAAGAAGGAATTAAAGCACAGCAGGAGACAAAGGGTTCCGTGCTTCTTGATGTGCGTTCAGAAGGAGAATATGCGGAAGGACATCTGGAAGGCAGTGTCAATATTCCGCTAAATAAACTGGCAGGCATTGATCTGCCAAAAGAAACGCCGCTTTTTGTCTATTGTTTAAGTGGGGCAAGGGCAGGGAGAGCAGTTACCTTTTTGACAAAGATGGGATACAAAGCTGTCAACATCGGCGGGGTATCCGGACATGAAAGTAAATTGGTGCGGTAATTGCTAAGAATGTAATTATATTTAAGAAAAAGCATTAAGAAAAGAGGGATTCCATTCATAAAGTATCGTAAGGTGATATGGGATGAATGGAATTTCTTTATGCTCATTTGGAGTGGGAGAAGAAATAATGGGACAAAGTATTGGGATGATTTTGGGAAGCTTGCGCAAGGAAAAAGGCTATTCTTTGAAACAATTAAGTGAGGGACTGTGCGACATTTCAGAACTTGCGAAAATGGAAAGCGGGGAGCTGTCGCCGGGGTATTTTCGTTTAGACCGCTTATTTGGCAGATTGGGTGAATCAACAGAACGGCTGGAATATGTGCTGCCAAAAGAAACGTATCGCTTATATGAGCTGCAGTATCAAGTGCAGTCGGCTATTTGTCATTTGCATTTAGAAGAAGCAGAGCATACGCTGCAGCTGTATGAGAAAGAAAAAAGAGCAGGGAAAAAGCTTCACAGACAATTTATCGAGCAAGCAAAGGCGCAGATATTATGGATTCGCTGGAAACAGGAGAGAAATTCGCTGCATTTGCTGAAAGAAGCATTAAATCATATCGAAAGTGCAATTGTACAGACGATGCAAGGTGAGCGTGCGATTGATCAGCGGATTTTTAGTGCAGAGGAATTAAAACTGCTGCTATTTCGCTGGGAGATTTGTGAGCAGACACAGGAAAAAAGAAACGAAAAGGAATTATGGGAAATTTCAGAATATCTGGAACAGAAGCGCTTAAATCCGGGAGAATTGGTTAAGGTTTATCCATATGCAGTATTATTGCTGAAAAAATACTCCAATCTGCCAGATGCGTATTTTCAGAGCCGGTTAGAAGATGCATTAGAACTTCTGCGGGAAGAGGGAAGAATTTTATATCTTCCGGAGATATTATGGGAAAATGCATTACTGCTGAAACAGGATGGAAAAGAAGCAGAGGCAGAAGAACTGTTAGAAATGCGAAATGCATTAGTAGAAGTAGAGACAGAATATAATATACATTTTGAAGATTTTCCAATGTTTCAGCATATTAACAGGGCATTTGAATTGGACTATGAAGTGATTCGAAAAAGCCGTCTTGCAAAGAAAATGTCGCAGGAAAAATTATCAGAAGGATTATGTACCAGAGAAGCGCTGTCAAAAATTGAACGAGGTAAAGTACAGGTAAGAGAAGAACTGATGAAAAAACTTCTGCATCGCCTAAAACGGGAAAGAGAGCGCGTTGGAATGTATGTTGTGGCAGATCGATTTGAAGCAGTGCGGTTGGAAAGAGAAATTGCTGCCAGAAGACAACGTTTTGAGCATGAAGAGGTAGAAGAAATTTTACAAAAACTAGAAAAAACAGTAGATATGTCAAATATTAAGAATCAGCAGTACATAATATCGGAAAACATCATGACAGAATATTTATGTCATAATATCAAAAGAGAAGAGGCAATAAGGAGATTTAATGAAGCTATAACGCTAACATTACCGCATGCGGAGAATGATATTTTGTCTTATCGTTTAACACATAGTGAAAATATTATTTTGAATCGAATTGCCAATCTTTACTCGGAAGGTTCGACAGAGGAAAAAGAAGTAGCAATTTTGTTATGGGAGAGAATATTGAGTAATTATGAAAATAGCGATTTAAACCCTGTTTATAATATCCGGGATTGGGAATTAATAGCAGGAAATATGGCAGGAGTATTGACTGAATTGGAGAGAACAGAAGAAGCATTTGCGTGGAACAGAAAGCGTATGGTTATGATACTGGAAGCCGGCAAAGGAAATGAATTGGGACGTGCTGTTACGACCATGGCTTGTATTAAAGAATTGACCTGCAAAAAAGAAAGCCCTATGTTGTTTCATCAGGCGCTAAATATTTTAAAATTAATGAAAATGAGATATCGTTATCAAGCTGTAAAAGAATATGTAGAAGAAAAAATGTATAATGTTTAGACATTTTCATCGCTGCCACTGCCGGAATTACCTCCGCTATATAAAAGTATAAAATGAATAGAATATATAATAAAATAAAAAACAATAAATAGTCTGTGAATTATCTTAAAATGAATAATTTTCAAAATAATTCACAGATTTTTTGTGTTAAAAATGCTAAAATTATTCTAATAAGCAAGAAAAATAAGCTATCCACGGAGGTGAAGTCTATGAAAAAGAAATGGTTAGCAGCGTTGTTTTTGAGTGTGATTTTGGTGATTTCCGGCTGCAGCACAGGCGAAATGAGAGAGAAAAAAGGCAGTCAAAAACAGGGAGAACAGTTGACTCTTGTGACAGAAAAAATGTATGAAGGCATTACGAAAGATATTGTGCGCTATTATATGTCACAGCATCCGGGAAAAGGTGTGAAAGTAACATATTTGCCGACAGAACCGCAGGAACGGGAGACGAAATTTCAAAAATTGCGGACAGAAATGATGTCAGGAAAAGGAGCGGATTTATATGTTTTGGGCAATCCTGATGAGCAGATCAATGCGTCTCTTCGAAATACGCAGTTATTTACGAATGTCAGCAAAAGTATGCAAAGCGGAGTATTTGCGTCTCTGAATGAATATATGGAAGAAGATGCTTACTGGAAAGATGGAGATTATCAAAAGTCACTTTTAGGCGCCGGACAGTATGAAGGAAGACAGTATATTATCCCATTGGCATGCGAGTATTATGTGTTTGCATCTCCGCAGGAAAACAATGCGCTTCAGGGGGAGACATTAGAAGAATGGTATGAGAATGCATTAAATTCGGACAATATGCAGATGCGTGATGCAGTTGTAGCGGCAGTAGACGATATGTCCAGCAGATGGCAGCAGGTATCTGTGGATTATGAAACGCAAAAGGTAAATTTTGATAAGCAAACATGGAGTTCTTTCATGAAAAAAGTACTTCTGCAAGAGGAACAGAATGTGCAGGAGAATCCATATATGCTTGGCAAGATGGAAATTGACGGGATGCTCGGAAGAACAGCGGGAACAGGAGGCTATCGTTATCAGGCGGTACCAAATCAATTTGGAAATAAGATGGCATCGATTACAGTTTATGGCGGAATTGGAATGTCTTCCGAACAAAAAGAAGAGGCATATGAGCTTTTAATGTATTTTGCAGATCCGGAACTTTATGCGAAGAAGCAAACGAGCTATACAAGTATCGGAGTAGGAGATTTTCCGGTCAGCGAATCCGGAGTTAAGAATTATTTAAACGCGCATTACCAGATTTATGATGAGACTGTCATTCAGGCGGTGTTAGAAAGCTTCAGAGAACTGGAGAGCGGTTATTTTGTGTCACAGGCAGATTATAGTTTTTATGACCTGACAGGAGGAATGCGGCTTCAGGCAGAGAGAGATGCGTCTCCGACAGGAGTAGATACGCTGGTAGCGAAGATTGCTGAACAGGCGGAGGAAGAATATACGATTCTTGTGAAAGAATAAGAAAAGCGGCTATAGAAATGAGGGACTGCTTATGAAGAAAAAGAATGGGGGATTTTGGCTGGCATTTCCGGCAATCGCCGGTTTTACTGTTTTCTACTTTGTACCATTTTTGATTACGGTTTGGTATTCTGTGTCATTTGGAATTGGACAGCGGGAATTTGTCGGAATGGCGAATTTTATAGATTTATTCCATAATGAGATGTTTCTTCTTTCGTTAAAGAATACGGGGCGCTTTTTAGCAGTAAGCGTCCCTGTGATTCTTGCCGGATCGCTGCTGCTTTCAATGCTGCTGCAAAAACTGACACGAGGATTGAAAGGATTCCGCCTGGCATATTTCTATCCAATGATGATTCCAATTGCTTCAACAGTACTCGGTGTACAGTTATTTTTCGGGGAAACAGGTATCGTTAATCGTTTTTTACTTTTGGTAGGAGAAAATGATAAAGATTGGCTTCATTCATCACTTGCATTTTGGGTGATTTGTATTTTATATTGGTGGAAATATACGGGATATCATGTATTGATTTTATTTGCAAGACTTCAAATGATTCCGAAGCCTTATTATGAAAATGCCAGACTGGATGGAGCGGGAAATGGAACAATCTTTCGCTGTATTACGTTGCCGTTGATCGCCCCTGTGCTTTTATTCAATCTCGTGCTTGCCCTTATGAATGCATTTAAGTGTTATCGTGAAGCATTCTTGCTTGGCGGAAACTATCCAAATGACAGTATTTACCTGCTGCAGCACTTTATGAATAATAATTTTCAAAATCTGAATTATCAGAAGATTTCATCCGCATCTGTTGTGCTTCTGACAGTGATTCTTGTATTTTGTGGAATCGGTTATGGAATTTATCGTGTGATAAGGGGGCGGGCTTATGAGTAAGATGAGAAAAATGCCGGCCAGACGACAAAAAAGATATTGGTTTATGCTGCTGCTGGCAGGGATTGCACTGCTTCCGGTTATTTATATGCTCTTTAGTTCTTTCTGGGAGATGCCGGAAAGAAAAGTTTCGCTGATGGGATATTATCATGTATTTCTGGCGGAACCGGGATATCTGATGAAATTTTGGAGAAGTATGGGGCTTTGCCTTGTAATTGCGACAGGGCAGACAATTATTAGCTGTATGGCAGGAACTGCATTTGCCAAATACAATTTTATTGGAAAGAGGATGCTCTTTGGGATTATGCTTCTCTTTATGTTACTGCCGGTTCAGGTAACATTGCTTCCGAATTACATTTTGCTTGAAAAACTTGGATTTCTGAATAGTTGGAAAGCATTGATTATTCCGGGAATTTTCGCACCATTTGGAACGGTATGGATGGCATTTGTATTTCGCTCTCTTCCGGGAGAGATCCTTGAGGCAGCAAGCCTTGATGGAGCTACAAAGCTTCAGAATGTATTTCAGATTATGGCTCCGGCAGTAAGACCGGCTGTACTTACCTTGTTTATATTAAGTTTTGTAGAAAGCTGGAATATGGTAGAACAGCCAATTACATTTCTTGAAGGGCCGGAACAATATCCGTTATCTGTTTTTTTAGCCGGGCTTGAAGGCAATGAGCTGACGGTTCAGTCCGTATGCGGTATACTCTGTCTGCTTCCGGTTACATTTTTATTTTTCTACTATCATGAGGAACTGGTAGAGGGAATCGGAGATTCATTATGGGGTTGATTGTATGAGAAAGAAACAAGTCTGGAGAGGCGGATGCATTATTTTAATGCTCCTTGTGTATTGTACAGTACTGTCAATCCAAATAGAAAATTTAATGCGGATTGAAGTGAGTGTGACAACCGGGGAAAGCGGGAAGGAAGGAGAAGTTCTGCTCCCGCAGCGTTCTGTACATGAAAATGAGATGGGAAATATTGTTTACTGTGTTGAAGAAGTTGCCGGGAAATTTAGGACTGAGGAAAAGGTACAGGAACGACCGATCACTGTTTATGGAAAAGAAAATGGATATGTAATTGCGGATCGTTCCAGTCTCACAAATGATTACGGAGGAATGCTTCGGGTAATTGTTGATTCCTCTTATCCGGTAAAAGAAAATGAGGTTGTAGAAATCATACCGGGCGGGAAAAATCAAGTGCAGGAGAGACATTGGAAAATGATGGAACAGATAAAATGGCTTGCTGTTTTCCCGGCATTGCTGCCCGTATGGATTTTGTGGTGCAATCAGATTTTAAAATTACTGGATGGATTTTGGAAACACCAATACGTTCAAGGTGTGGCAGGAGGGGCTGTTCTTGTAATACAGGCTGCGATCTTATATGGGATAACGAGCATGGTTCAGATTCCGCGGAAGTTTCTTCCAAAAGAACAGATTTTCGACATATCATTTTATGCAGACAGAATTCATCATTTTTTCTTTGAAATGGATAATTTATCAGGGAATCCTGCGCTATATAGGGAAATTCGTTATGAATATTTGTCAGAATTGTGTCTATACGGAGCGCTCTGTATTGCGCTTTGGCTTGGAATGGTGTTATGGAGTACATTAAAGCGCAGAAAATAAGAACGAAAAAGAATTCCATTCATATACTATTGTGGAGGTGATAGTGATGAATGGGATTCTTTTTGCATTTTTAGGAACAATCGTTACTTTTTTAGTAACAACGCTGGGAGCAGCGGGAGTTTTCTGTGTGAAGCGGGATGTAAATGAAATTTGGCAGAGCGGTTTTCTTGGGTTTGCAGGCGGCGTAATGATCGCGGCATCGGTCTGGTCTTTGCTGCTTCCGGGAATTGATTTTGCAGAGGAACAGGGGCAGATTGGCTGGTTGGTTGTAACAGTTGGATTTTTGACAGGGGTACTTTTGCTGCTGCTTGCAGACAGTCTTTTGAAACGGTGGTATCGGAGGGAAGCGGGACAGGAAACATCTTTGCGAAAAAGTACGATGATGCTTGTAACGGCAATTACAGTCCATAATATTCCGGAAGGGATGTCAGTAGGGCTTGCTTTTGCCCTGGCAGCACAGCAGCTGGAAAATCCGGCGCTTTTATCCGGTGCAATTGCACTGACGATTGGGATTGCCATTCAGAATTTTCCGGAGGGAACTGCAGTGGCACTGCCGCTTCAGAAAGAGGGGATGGGAAAATGGAAGGCATTTTTTATTGGCAGTATGACGGCAATCGTGGAGCCCATCTTTGGTGTGCTGGCGGCGATCTTTGCCGGAGCAGCCAGATCATGTATTGCTCTGGCGCTGTCATTTGCGGCAGGAACGATGATTTATGTGGTAGTAGAAGAATTAATTCCGGAGGCGCATATGGAAGAAGAGGGAAAAGCGGGAACACTCGGATTTATTGTGGGATTTCTTGTCATGATGATTTTGGATGTGGCGCTTGGGTAAGTTTATGGAGAGAACAACATATAATGTTGAAAAGACTTGACAATGATAACAGGAAAGCGTTAAAATATGGTTGTTAGTAAAGACTAACCAAAGAAAAGGAGGAACAGAGATGTTAGGATTTCTGATGGAACATATGGGGACAATTGTTGTCTCGCTGCTTTTGCTTCTAAGTGTTGCAGCAATTATCATAAATATGAGTAAAAAAAAGGGAAAAGGATGAGGAGGCTGCTCCGGCTGTACGTCGGCAGGGTTTTGTCATAAAAAATGATTTTGAAAAATGGAAAACCGGTGCGTCTGGCATCGGTTTTCTATTGTCAAAAGAAAGTGGCTGCTATATAATATGAAGAGAGCAAAGGAGGGGAAAGATGTATACATTAAAAAAATTTATTAAATACTATGGACCGTATAAGACGGTATTTTTTTTGGATTTAATTTGTGCGGCGCTGATCAGTTTCATTGATCTGGCATTTCCGCAGATTTTAAGAACGCTGACAGCTACGCTGTTTACAGAGGACAGCAGCTTGATTCTTAAAGCGCTGCTTCCGCTTGGAATAGGTCTTCTTCTAATGTATGTGATCCAGGCATTTTGTAAGTATTATGTGAGTTATCAGGGACATATGATGGGAGCCAGAATGGAGCGGGATATGCGCCAGCAGTTGTTTGAACATTATGAGAAATTATCTTTTTCTTATTATGATGCGAACAACTCAGGACAGATGATGAGCAAATTGGTATCAGATTTGTTTGATATTGCAGAATTCGCTCACCATGGACCGGAGAACTTATTCATTTCTGTGATTAAGATTGTCGGTTCATTTATTTTCCTGACAATGATCAATTGGAGATTGACAATGATTCTTGCAGTTGTTGTTGGATTTATGGTCATTTTCTCTGTGCGCCAGAATAAGCGGATGCAGGCAACCTTTATGGATAACCGGAGAAAGATTGGGGATATTAATGCCAGCCTTCAGGATACCCTTGCAGGAATCCGGGTGGTACAGTCTTTTGCAAATGAGGAGATTGAGTGGGAGAAATTCACAAGAAGCAATGAAAATTTCCTTGTTTCCAAAGGAAATAACTATCAGTGCATGGGATTTTTTATGAGTGGAAATGCATTTTTCCAGGGACTGATGTATCTTTCCACGCTGGTATTTGGAGGTTTATTCATTGCACAGGGTAAGATGGAAGCAGCAGATCTTGCGATGTTTGCGCTGTATATCGGCATTTTTATTAGTCCGGTGCAGATTCTTGTGGAATTAACGGAGATGATCCAGAAAGGCTTGTCCGGATTCCGGCGTTTTCTTGCAGTGCTTGCGACAGAGCCGGATATTCAGGATAAAGAAGATGCGAAAGAGATTGAAGATGTATCAGGCGAGGTTGAGTTTGATCATGTATCTTTCCGGTATACGGATGAAGAAGCGGTATTGTCAGATATTTCCTTTAAGATTGAAGCGGGAAGATCCGTAGCGCTTGTAGGGCCGTCCGGCGGTGGCAAGACAACAATCTGTTCACTCATTCCAAGATTTTATGATGTAACAGGCGGAAGAGTACTTGTAGACCAGAAAGATGTAAGAGATCTGACGATGAAGAGTCTCCGCAGTAAGATTGGAATTGTGCAGCAGGATGTCTATCTGTTCTGTGGAACGATCCGGGAGAATATTGCCTACGGAAAGCCGGATGCATCGATGGACGAGATTATTGAGGCTGCTAAGAAGGCAAATATCCATGAATTTATTATGGAACTGCCGGAAGGATACGATACATTTGTAGGAGAGCGGGGAACAAGACTTTCAGGAGGACAGAAACAGCGGATTTCTATTGCGCGGGTGTTCCTTAAGAATCCTCCGATTCTGATTCTTGACGAAGCGACAAGCGCTCTGGACAATGAGAGTGAACGCCGGATACAGAAAAGCCTGGAAGCTCTGGCGAAAGACCGGACAACGATTACGATCGCACACAGACTTTCTACGATCCGCAATGCCGATGAGATTATTGTTATTAACGAAGCAGGAATTGCCGAGAGAGGAACGCATAAAGAACTTCTGGGTATGAATGGTCTCTACGCCCATTATTATAAAATGCAGTTTGAAGGTCTGGAGACAGTTGATTGTGGAGAAGAATAAAAAAGAAAAGGAGAATATATTATGAGCAACGAAAAATTAAATGCAAAGATTCTGGAACTGCAGGATGATATCATTGCGTCTATTCAGCAGAGCATCCGCATTGACAGCATTAAAGGAGAGCCGGAAGAGGGCGCGCCTTATGGAAAAGGACCGCGGGCAGCGCTTGATGATGCCCTGGCGCTCGGAGAACGTCTTGGATTTAAGACCGGCAATGTGGGAAATCGTGTTGGCTGGGTTGAAATCGGTGAAGGCGAAGAGATGGTAGGCGTACTTGGTCATCTGGATGTTGTGCCGCTTGGAGAAGGCTGGATTCATCCGGCATTTGGCGCTGAGATCCATGATGGAGTGCTGTACGGCAGAGGTGTTCTGGATGATAAAGGACCGACAATCGGTGCAATCTGGGCATTAAAAGCAATCCAGGATCTCGGATTGAAATTGGACCGCAGAATCCGTGTATTATTTGGAACAGATGAAGAAAATGGTTCCTCCTGCGTACATTATTACATTGAGAATGGTGGAGAGCTGCCGACGATCGGATTTACTCCGGATGGAGAATATCCGATGATCTTCTTCGAAAAGGGAGCATCTAACTTTACCGTTGGCAAGAAGAATATTGAGCAGGGAAATGTGAAGGTTGTAAGCTTTGCGGGCGGAACAGCGGCGAACGTTGTAACACCGAAATGCCGTCTTGTGGCAGAGGGAGATCTGGATGTAAAAGAAGCAGAAGGTCTTACGGTAACAAAGAAAGATGGACAGACAATTATCGAAGCAATCGGAAACGGCGCTCACGGAAGTACACCGGAACTTGGCGTGAATGCGGCTGTAAAACTTGCCGAGGCTGTGAAGCACATTGCGTTTGGCGGAGATTTCCAGAAAATGTTAAATTTCATTCTTGAGGAATTAAATGGCGAGACAAACGGCGCACATATGGGAATTCTTTATCAGGATGAAGAGACAGGCGAGACGACAGTGAACCTGGGAGTTGTGAATTTTGATGAAAATGGAATGAGTATGACACTGGATATCCGCTATCCGAAAAATGCATGTGCACAGCATGTGATGGAGCAGGTATGTGAGGCAGCAAAAAGACAGGGATTAGAAGCTGAGAGAACAAGCTCTGTTCCATATCTTTATATCCCGCAGGATTCAGAACTGGTTGTGAAACTGATGAAAGTATACCGGGAAGAAACAGGAAGAGATGAGAAACCGCTTGCAATCGGCGGAGGCACTTATGCAAAAGCATTTAAAAATATGGCAGCATTTGGACCGATGTTCCCAGATGCACCGGCATGTATCCACCAGCCGAATGAATGCGTTGCAGTAGATGAACTGATAAAATCCATTCAGATTATTACTGCTGCAATGTACGAATTAGCGCAGAAGTAGGAAGATAAGAAATCCGATTAAATTTTTATAGAAATCCAGCAGATATTTTTCATATGAAAATGTCTGTTGGATTTTTTGATGTAAAAGATAATCGGACAAAAAGAAAAGACGTTTGTGCAAGTTGCTTTTTTGAGGGTGTGCTATAATAATAGAGGTTTTATAAGGAGGGATGGATCAGTGAAAAAATTCAATAAAATCAATGATAAACATATGGCGTTTGTTCTGTTTGCACTGTGCTGGGCAGCGTATTTTACATCGTACATCGGCAGACTGAATTATTCTTCAGCCATGCCGGAAATGCTCCGTCTTTCTGTTCTGGACAAATCTCAGGCAGGCTTTATCAGTATGGCGTATTTTTTTGCGTATGGCATCGGACAGTTGATCAACGGATTTCTCGGAGATAAGATGCATCCGCGCAAAATGATATTTACAGGGCTGTTTCTGGCAGGCGTTATGAATATTGTTATGGGATTTATGAACAGCTTTGGAACGATGGCGGTTTTTTGGTGTGCCAATGGGTTTCTTCAATCAATGATCTGGCCACCGATTCTTCGGATCTTTGCAGAAATGTTAAATGAAGCAGCGAGAGTGCGTTACAGCATTCATATTACATCTACGATGGCGCTGGGAACGCTGACATCTTACCTGCTGTCGGCAATTATGCTGGAAGTATTTGGATGGCGGGCAGTATTTTTTGCAGCGGCGACAGTGATGTGTACAGTAGCAGTGGTTTTTCAGATCCGGTTTCGTGCAGTGGAACAGTATGCCAGTGAACATGGAGAGCCACATAAGGATGAAGCAGGAAGAGCCGGAACAGAAACTTCGGTTCCATTTTCAAAAGTGCTGATCGGTTCCGGATTGTTTATGATTTTAATCCCGGTTATCGTACATGGGGTACTCAAAGACGGAGTAACTTCCTGGGTACCGACCTATATTCAGGAGGTATTTCATACATCGCCGTCTTTTTCGATTCTGATTACGACAGTGCTTCCGATTGTAAATTTAACGGGGGCGTACGCAGCACAATTCATGTATCAGAAGTTTTTCCGGAAGCAGGAGATCAGAACCGTCGCATTTTTCTTTGTGATTGCGACAGCTGCATTAGCTGGTTTGTGGAAATTTGGAGATGTGTCGGTAGTTGTGACTGTGGTGCTGCTTGGAATTATTACGGCGTCCATGATGGCGGTAAATACATTAGTTGTGAATCTGCTTCCACTTCATTTTGTTAAAATGGGAAGAGCGGCCACGGTATCCGGATTTTTGAATTCAATGGCATATCTTGGAACAGCTATTTCCACATTTACTATTGGAATTATGGTAGAGTCCTCCGGATGGAACAGAACGATTTTGGGCTGGCTTATTATGACAGCGGCAGCGATGCTGATTTGCTTCCTGCTGCATAAGAAGAAGTTTGAATAAAATTGCAGGTAATAGAATAAAAATTGCATAAAAATGTATGTTGACTTTTGTCAGAATTAATGAAATAATATTGTGGATTATGTTGAAAGGAATGAAACTATTATGAATTTAAGGAGACAAAAGCTCTTAACGAGAGCGGGCATTGTTCTGCTGCTGACCGTATTATCTTCCATGACGGTATTTGCAGCAGAGACAGAAGCGCCGCTTTCTTCTATGTATGCCACGGCATGGGCGCTTGTGCCGCCGATTGTTGCCATTGGTCTTGCTCTGATTACGAAAGAAGTATACAGTTCTTTATTAGTCGGTATTGTAGTCGGCGCCTTGCTTGGAACAGATTTTCATCCGGTGAAAACGGTGGAGTCGGTTTTTAAAGGGGGATTTATTTCTGTATTATCTGATGAAGGAAACATCGGAATCATTATGTTTCTTGTTATCTTAGGAATCATGGTGTCTATGATGAATAAAGCAGGAGGTTCCGCGGCGTTCGGAAAATGGGCCGGAGAGCATATTAAGTCAAGAGCAGGGGCTCAGCTTGCTACGATCGGTCTTGGAATACTCATTTTTATCGATGATTACTTTAATTGCCTGACAGTAGGAAGCGTTATGCGTCCGGTAACAGATAAACATAAAATATCCAGAGCAAAGCTTGCGTATCTGATTGATTCTACAGCAGCTCCGATCTGTATCATTGCACCAATTTCTTCCTGGGCAGCAGCGGTAGCCGGATTTGTAGAAGGAGAAGACGGACTTAGTATTTTCGTCCGGGCAATTCCGTATAATTTCTATGCTTTGCTGACGATTATCATGATGCTTGGAATCGTATATCTGAAAATGGATTATGGTTCTATGAAGCTGTATGAAAAAAATGCAAAGAATGGCGATCTTTTTACAGCGGGAAAGCGGGTAAATGGAACAGAAGATGTGAAGGAAAAGCCAAATGGACGAGTGCTTGATCTTGTCTTCCCAATTCTTGCGCTGATCGTCTGCTGCGTAACAGGAATGCTCTATACCGGCGAGTTCTTTAGCGGTGCAGGCTTCGTAGAGGCATTTTCTCAGAGTGATGCGCCGAGCGGTCTGGCAATGGGAAGCTTTTTCGGACTTGTGATTACGATTGTGTACTATCTGCTGCGCCGGGCTTTGAAATTCCGGGAATGTATGGAATGTGTTCCGGAAGGATTTCAGTCTATGGTACCGGCGATTCTCATTTTAACTTTTGCATGGACATTGAAAGCAATGACAGATCAGCTGGGAGCAGACGTGTTTGTAGCTACAGCAATGGAATCTTGTGCGGAAGGGCTGATGAATCTGCTTCCGGCAATCATTTTCTTAGTAGGATGTTTCCTTGCATTTGCCACAGGGACTTCATGGGGAACATTCGGAATTTTGATTCCGATTGTTGTAAAAGTATTCGAACAGAGCAATCCTACTTTGATGATCATTGCAATTTCTGCATGTATGGCAGGAGCGGTCTGCGGAGATCACTGTTCACCGATTTCCGATACAACGATTATGGCATCGGCAGGGGCACAGTGTGATCACGTCAGTCATGTTGCGACACAGCTTCCATATGCGCTTACAGTTGCGGCAGTATCTTTTGTTTCTTATATTGTGGCAGGCTTTACCCAGTCTGCATGGATTTCACTTCCGTTTGGAATCGTGCTGCTTGGAGTGGTACTGCTTGTAATGAAGAAATATCAGAAGAAGCAGCAGAACTAAAGAAAAATTTATGAAAAAATAAAAAAAGGGGCTGTCGGGAAATGATAGTTCCAAACAGGGGCAGATTTGACTTGTATGAGTCAAACCTGCCCCTGAAACTTTTCCATAAAAAGAGAAAAAGATGGCTAACGACAACCATCATTTTCTCCGTTCCATGTTATAATGGAACTATGCTAAACAAAGACTATTATAACGATTTTTTTGAATTAGGGCAACAGAAAATTAACTTCAGTTTCTTCGAATTGTGTTTACCAGACGACGATCCAGTCTATACCCTGAAAAAAGTGATGGAGGAGTTAGATTTTTCTGGCTTATTAGCCAATTGTTCTGATAAGGGAAGAACCGGGTACAACCCAATCATGATGTATGCTGTAGTTACTTACGCAAACATGCGTGGGATAAGAGCTGTTGACCGTATTGTAGAATTATGTGAAAGAGATCTCGCCTTTATCTGGCTTACGAAAGGTCAGAAGCCGAAACGGGATGCTTTTTATGACTTCAAGAATAAGAAACTGACCGCTGATGTACTGGATGAGCTGAATTATCAGTTTCTTCGTCGCCTGCAAAAAGAAGGATTCATCACACTAAAAAATCTTTTTATTGACGGTACAAAAATAGAAGCCAATGCGAACCGTTATACGTTTGTCTGGAGAGGAACAATCAATTATCATCTTGCAGGACTACTGGATACTATTGATTTATTGTATCAAAAGTATAACGTTTTGATTGATGAAAATGAGTATGGCATCAAATATGACATTCCCCATGCACATATGTTCGTGATCGAAGGAATGGAGAAAGTACGGGATGTCATTGAAAAGAACCGAAAAAGAAAACTGACAAAACATAAAAAGTTATCCAATAATACAATCATAGAGATTGACAATTGTTCTCCGTTGGAGATACTGAAGCTCCAAAAAAATCTGATACAGATAGCAGAACAGGAACAGATTACATTTGTTTATGGAAAAGGAAAAAGAAAATCGGAAATCCAGCAGCTTTACGAAGAATTGGAAGCCTGTGGTGAACGTCTTATGGGATATAAAGAGTGTTTTGAGATCATGGGAACAGACAGAAACAGTTATTCCAAAACAGATCTGGAAGCTACTTTTATGCGGATGAAAGAGGATCATATGCTGAACGGGCAATTAAAAGCGGCATATAATGTTCAGATTGCAGTAGAGAATTATTTCATTGTCCAGACTTATGTCAGCAATGATCGGACAGATTATAATACGTTGATTCCGGTTTTGGAAAAACATCAAAAAGCATTTGGGGATATTCTTGAGGAAGTGACAGCAGATAGCGGGTATTGCAGCGAAAGAAACCTACTGTACTTAAAAGAACATAAAATCTCCAGCTATATCAAGCTGCAGGATCATGAAAAACGGAAAACACGTGCGTATACAGAAGAAATCGGAAAGTATTACAACATGAAAACGCAGATATTTGAAGATGAGTTGTATTATATTTGCCATGACGGAAGAGAATTGCATCATATCCGAACAGAAACAAAAGCACAGACTGGTTATACACAAACCTTTGAAGTGTATGGATGTGCAGACTGCAGTGGTTGTGAACATAAAGCAAAATGTCTCTATAAATATGATGCCGAAAAAGATAGAGAGAAAAATAAAGTGATGAAGATCAACGAACAATGGGAAGCTTTGAAAGAAGAATCCCATAAAAACATCCAGAGTGAGAAAGGGATCTTAAATCGTCAGATTCGTTCCATCCAGACAGAGGGACATTTTGGAGACATTAAAGAAAATGACAGTTTCCGCCGATTCAATTACCGGACATCCGAAAAAGTATATAAAGAATTCATGCTGTATGCGATTGGAAGAAATATAAATAAATACCATCGTTTTCTTCATGAAAAAATCCAAAAATTTGAGAAAAAAATCGAAGAAACAGTTGCTTAGAAAATGTGTACGTTTAAATATGCAGGTTGAGGGGTTTTTGTGCCCAAAAATACATACGAAAAAGACAAAATACGAATCTCTCATAGAAGATCAGGTGCGAAAAACACTGATTTCTAAAGGAGATTCGTATTTTGAGATTTAGAGCCTAAAAATCGGTATTAACCGACAGCCCCTTTTTTGATATGTGGAATTTTTTTTTACATAGTTTTTAATATCTTTTAGAATAGTCCGGTAATTTTTCCGGTTTCATCTACATCGATGCGCTCAGCTGCCGGAACTTTTGGAAGTCCAGGCATTGTCATAATCTCTCCAGTCAGAGCGACAATGAATCCGGCGCCGGCAGAAATCTTTAAGTTTCTGACAGTAACTTCAAAATCTGTTGGTGCGCCAAGCTTTGTCTGATCGTCTGTCAAACTGTACTGTGTCTTAGCAACGCAGATCGGGCAGTTGCCAAAACCAAGTCCTTCCAGTTCTTTTGCCTGTTTCTTTGCAGCGGCAGTAAGGACAACCTGTTTTCCGCCGTAAATTTTCTGAACGATCTGATTTAATTTATCTTCAATGCTGCCATCAAGTTCATATGCAAATGTAAAATCATTCGGTTCTTCTGTCAGACGAAGTACTTCTTCTGCCAGCCGTGTGCCGCCTTCGCCGCCTTTTGCCCATACTTCTGAAAGTGCAACATTAACACCGAGTTCTTTGCATTTTGCTTCTACAAGATCCAGTTCTGCTTTTGTATCTGTTGGGAATGCATTGATTGCAACAACACATGGAAGATGGAAGACATCTTTAATATTGTGTACATGCTTCAGCAGGTTTGGAAGACCTTTTTCAAGCGCTTCCAGGTTCTCGCTGTTCAAATCTGCTTTCGGAACGCCGCCGTTATATTTTAATGCGCGAACAGTAGCAACGATGACAACTGCGTCCGGTTTTAAATCTGCCATACGGCATTTGATGTCGAGGAATTTCTCGGCTCCGAGGTCAGCGCCGAATCCAGCTTCTGTAATAGCGTAATCGGCAAGCTTCATAGCCATTTTTGTAGCTGTGACAGAGTTACAGCCATGTGCAATATTGGCAAATGGTCCGCCGTGAACGATAGCAGGCACATGTTCCAGTGTCTGAACAAGGTTTGGTTTCAGTGCATCTTTCAGAAGAGCAGCCATTGCACCTTCGGCATGAAGATCGCCTGCTGTAACCGGCTTCTGATCTGCGATCTTTCCGTATGTGTAACCAACAATGATGCGTGATAAACGTTCTTTTAAATCTGTGATATCTTTTGCGAGACATAAAACTGCCATAATCTCAGAAGCAACTGTGATATCGTAACCGTCTTCACGCGGAGTTCCGTTTGGCTTACCGCCCAGTCCGTCTACTACATAGCGGAGCTGACGGTCATTCATATCAACGCAGCGTTTCCATGTAATCTTGCGTGGATCAATGTTCAGCTCGTTTCCCTGATAAATATGATTGTCGATCATTGCAGCAAGAAGATTGTTGGCAGCTCCGATCGCATGGAAATCACCTGTAAAATGGAGGTTGATATCTTCCATTGGCACTACCTGGGCATATCCGCCGCCCGCTGCACCGCCTTTGACGCCAAAGACCGGTCCGAGAGAAGGTTCGCGAAGTGCGACCATAACATTCTTGCCAAGTTTTTGAAGTCCGTCTGCAAGTCCGATTGTAGTCGTTGTCTTTCCTTCTCCGGCAGGAGTCGGATTGATTGCAGTTACAAGAATTAATTTACCATTTGGACGATCACTTTCCTTTAACAGGTTGTAGTCGATCTTTGCTTTGTATTTTCCGTACTGTTCCAGGTACTTGTCCTCAATGCCTGCTTTTGCAGCGATTTCTGTAATTGGTGCCATAGCACATTCCTGTGCGATTTCAATGTCTGATTTGTATCCCATCTCAGAATCTCCCTTCATTACGTCTAATTTCATAGATAAGTTTCTGTTGAAACACCGCCGTGCATTCGCTTGTGCCTGCAATAGTTTCATCTGCCTGAAGTGCAAAAAGAAATATGCAGATGCAGACAAAAGATTGAAAATAAAACAGGCAGCATATGCGAATAACACATATACTGCCCAGACGGTCGGCTTTTCAAAGTTCTGCTTCCCCTGTGGTTTTCCACATATCCGTCAGTCGGCAAAACTCTTTCGGTTAAGGCAATCGTAACATAAACAGAGTGGAATTTCAACAAGCATTTTTAATTTCTTTGAATAGATTTTGATTTTTCAGGTCAAAACGTGTATAATAGCACCGTGTACCGCAAGGATACACAAGAATAAAAAAGAACAGGAGCGGATATGACGTATGAAACAGATGAAGATAAAGAACTTTATGAAAAAAAGCGCTGCAGTTTCCATGGCAGTGTTGGTGTTGGGAGCAGTATCTCTTGCCGGATGTGGAGAAAAGAAAGCATCCGAAACGGCATCGGAAGGAAGCACGGAGAGCAAAGAAGCGTCACAGACTCAGGAGAAAGATCTCTTGTCGGGAAAACACCATGCAGAGATTGTCATAAAAGATCATGGAACGATTAAAGTTGAACTGGATGCAGACAGCGCGCCGATTACGGTAACGAATTTTGTCAATCTGGCGAAGGACGGTTTTTATGACGGGCTGACGTTTCATCGGATTATGGAAGGATTTATGATGCAGGGAGGAGATCCTGCGGGCAATGGTACCGGAGGATCAGACGAGACGATCAAAGGAGAGTTTGCATCTAATGGAGTAGAAAATCCAATCTCTCATAAACGGGGAACGATTTCGATGGCGAGAGCGCAGGATCCGGACAGCGGAAGCTCTCAGTTCTTTATTGTCCATGAGGACAGTACGTTTCTCGATGGGGATTATGCTGCATTTGGCACTGTGACAGAAGGAATGGATATTGTAGATGATATTTGTGAGAATGCAGTCGTAGTGGATCAGAATGGAACGGTAAAAGACGGTACACAGCCGGTAATCGAGAGCATAAATGTGACTGACTAGGAAGAAGCGCCGGTCAGTATGGAAAAAAATACAAAGAAAAGTGCAGGAAAACGGTATTTTCAAGTTGAGAAAATGCCGTTTTCGTTTTATAATAAGAAATAGTGTATACAAGAGTCCATATGCTTGTGTAGCTTATGTGAAAAATGAGTAAGAGAAAGAAGATGAGAATTGTTATGCTGAAGGTAGAGCATTTATCATATGATGTGACGGAAGAGGGGAAAACACAGTCCATCTTAAAAGATGTAAATTTCCATGTAAATGACGGAGAGATGCTTGTCATTACCGGACCGAATGGCGGAGGAAAATCTACGATTGCTAAATTGCTGATGGGAATTTACCCGGCGACAAAAGGAAAGATTCTATTGGATGGACAAGATCTGTCTGAGATGAGTATCGATCAGAGAGCGAATGCAGGAATTGGATTTGCATTTCAACAGCCGCCGCGTTTTAAGGGGATGACGGTAGAACGGCTGCTGAATCTGGCGGCAGGAGAGCCTCTTGCCGGAAAGAGATGCTGTGAACTGTTAAGCAATGTAGGGCTTTGTGCTCAGGAATATATTCACAGGGAAATTGACGCAACACTGTCAGGCGGTGAAATGAAGCGGATCGAGATTGCATCTGTTCTTGCGAAGAAACATAACATCTGTATTTTTGATGAGCCGGAGGCAGGAATTGATCTCTGGAGTTTTTCCATGCTTGTCAAAGAATTTGAAAAGATCCATAAGAGTAAGAGAGAAAGTCTGCTTTTGATTTCGCATCAGGAACGGATCATTCAGATGGCAGACCGGATCATGGTGATCCGGGACGGTCAGGTAGAAATCTGCGGACCGAGGGAAGAAGTGCTTGATACACTGGCATTTGATGCGATCCAGTCAAAAGCATGTATCCGTACAGGAGGTGAGTTCTAATGGCAGAGTTGAATCAGATCACAAGCGAAGTGCTGGCACAGATTGATCCGGCAGGATTTGAACAGAAAGGTGCATTCAATCTGCGGGAGAACGGTTATTCTGTCTGTCAGGGTGACAGTGAACATATAAAGATTAAGAAGAAAACGGATCGGGAAGGCATCGATATTTTTATCAGCAAGGATGCTCAGAATGAGTTTGTACACATTCCGGTTGTAGTATCGCAATCAGGCATTACAGATGTTGTTTACAATGATTTTTATGTAGAAGATGGTGCAAATGTTACAATCATCGCCGGCTGCGGAATCCATAACAGCGGCTGCAATGATACAAGACATGACGGAATCCATGCATTTCACATCGGAAGCAATTGCAATGTCACTTATGAAGAGAAGCATTACGGAGAAGGAAGCGGAACCGGCGGTCGTATTTTGAATCCGGTTACAAAGATTTATATGAAAGAAAATTCTGTTTTTAATCTTGATACCGTACAGATTAAAGGAGTGGATTCTACTATCCGTGAGACGGAAGTAGAAGTTGGCGCCAACAGCAGAATTTATGTAACAGAGAAATTAATGACACACGATGAGCAGAGTGCGGAGTCGAATATGGCAATTGTCTTGAACGGAGAAGGAAGTTCCGCGCAGGTGATTTCAAGATCTGTGGCGAAGGGAAGTTCCCGGCAGATTTTTCATCCGAAGGCAATCGGAAACACAAGCTGTCATGCCCATATTCAGTGTGATTCTATCATCATGGAACAGGCAAATGTATGCTCAATTCCGGAGATTGATGCTCACCATGTAGACGCTCAGATCGTGCATGAAGCAGCCATTGGAAGAATCAATAATGAACAGCTGATCAAGCTTCGTACATTCGGATTGAATGAGGAGGAGGCAGAGGCAGTTATTATTGATAACTTCTTAAATTAGCAATAAATACAAATGAAGGAAAGTGGAGGAAGTTGACATGTTAAATGCAAAAGTAGCAGAATTATTGAACACACAGGTAAACAAAGAATTCTATTCAGCATATCTGTATCTTGATTTTGCAAATTATTATGAGACAAAGGGCTTAGATGGATTTGCAAACTGGTATAAGATTCAGGCGCAGGAAGAAAGAGATCATGCAATGCTGTTCTATCAGTATTTACAAAATAATAATGCGAAAGTAACTTTAGAAGCAATTGATAAGCCGGATAAAGTATTTTCCTGCAACATGGGACCGTTGAAAGCCGGATTAGAGCATGAAGAATATGTGACATCTTTGATCAACAATATTTATGCAGCAGCATACGAAGTGAAAGATTTCCGTACGATGCAGTTCCTTGACTGGTTCATCAAAGAGCAGGGAGAAGAAGAGACAAATGCAAATGAGCTGATTACGAAGATGGAAATGTTCGGTTCCGATCCGAAGAGTCTGTATATGCTGAACAGTGAACTGAAAGCTCGTGTATACAGCGCACCGTCACTTGTGCTGTAATTTGAAGAAAGAAGAGAACGGCTGTAAGACGCTTTGATAAAGCTATAAAATTAATATACCCGCACGCAGAGAAGCAATGATTCAAGGCTCTGTGATGCGGGTATATTTTTAATCAGCGAAGGTATGATGTTTCCGGTGGAAGAATGTTGCTATCCAATAAAGAAGGGAGGCAGCGCAGACACCAATGCTGTCAATCCCCACATCTTTTACTGATGGTCCCCGCCCGGCAACAAAAGACTGATGAAATTCATCAGTTGCAGCGAAACAGACACAGAAGATGAGCGCAGTGAGAATCAGTGCCCGTCCCCTGAGCCCACAGACGAAAAGTGGGAAAAGGACAAGAAGCGTCAGGATAAAATACTCTGTCATATGGGCAAGTTTCCGTATCGGATGTTCCAGATATTCGGCATAAGATTCGATTTCAGATTCCGTGAGCTCCAGATGAAGTACCTGATTGCCGACATTGACTGCCATGTGGCTGATCTTGCTGCTGAGACTGCCGGACGCTTCACCGGTCTGGGCAGAAAATGAGAAGATCAGACACATCATTGCCAGAGCCGGAAGAAATGAAAGAAGACAAAATAGCATACGTTTATTTGAAATCAATGAGTTCAATTGTCGCACCTCCTTACAATCGAATTTTATTATAGCGGCTGAAAGCGTGTTTGTCAAAATCAGAAGGAGAGAAAGCGGAAGTTTCAGGGGAAACGCAGAAAATCCGGAGATGGATTTGGTACTGTTCAAATGTGAAAAAAATGGTATAATATATGGCAGTGCAGAGAACAAAGAAAGAAGGATTTACATGACAAAAGTTGATATTATTTCAGGATTTTTAGGAGCTGGGAAAACAACATTTATCAAACAGCTCGTCTCAAGTGTATTTCAGGGAGAGAAGATCGTACTGATTGAGAATGAGTTTGGAGAGATTGGGATCGACGGAGGTTTTTTGAAGGAAGCCGGAATTGAGATTACGGAAATGAATTCAGGATGTATTTGCTGTACACTTGTAGGAGATTTTAGCACAGCACTGAAGAAAGTTGTAGAAGAATATCATCCGGATCGGATTCTCATTGAACCATCCGGAGTCGGCAAATTATCCGATGTGGCAAAGGCGGTAGAAGCCGTTCGCGAGCAGGCAGAAATTGTGCTGAACAGTCGTATTACTGTTGTAGATGGAAAAAAAGCAAAGCTTTACATGAAGAATTTCGGAGAATTTTATAATAATCAGATTGAACATGCAACAACAATTGTTTTGAGTCGTACACAAATGATGACGGAAGAGAAATTACAGACGTGTGTGGAGCAGATTCGAAAAGAGAATCAGACAGCAACACTGATTACAACACCGTGGGATCAGTTGAATGGAGAAGTAATCCGTCAGGCACTGGAACACTCAAAAGATGCAGCGAATCTGATTTCAGAAGAATGTAACTGCCACGAGCATCACCATGCCCATGAAGAAGGCTGCAGTTGCCACGAGCATCACCATGACCATGAAGAGAGCTGTGGCTGCCATGAGCATCACCACCACCATGCGGATGAAGTGTTTACAAGTTGGGGAAGAGAGACTGTAAAGAAATATACAAAAGAAGAAGTGGAGACTTTGCTGAAGGCATTTTCTGAGACAGAAGCATATGGAGAGGTGCTGCGGGCAAAAGGAATTGTTCAGGGAACGGAAGGAAATTGGATTGAATTTGATTATGTACCGCAGGAGTATGAAATCCGGGACGGACATCCGGACTACACAGGAAAGATCTGTGTGATCGGAACAAAGCTGAATGAAGAAGCACTGGACAGACTGTAGGAGAGAAGATATGGAGACAGCAGTAGATATTTTTACCGGATTTTTAGATAGCGGAAAGACGTCTCTTATAATCGATGCGGTGGAACATTCGGATTTTGATGAGTATCGTCAGACAGTGCTTATCCTCTGTGAAGAAGGAGAAGAAGCGTTCGATCCGGCGCTTCTGAAAAAGGCAAATATCATTCCGCTTGTGTTGGAGGAAGAAGAACAGTTTAACAAGGAGTTTCTTATGGGAATCTGGCGCAATTATCATCCGGATCATGTACTGATTGAGTATAATGGAACATGGGAGATGAGTACAATTCTGGAGACAGAGATGCCGCAAGGCTGGATGATTACCGGGATTTATTCAACCGTAGATGCCACGACAGCAGAATTATATCTGACAAATATGAGAACGATGTTTTTAGAACAGGTATTTCAATCAGACCTGGTAATTGTGAATCGCTGTACCGATGAGACAGACTGGGCTAAGATCCGGCGCAGTATTAAGGTTATGAATGCGAAAGCACAGATTGTATTTGAGCGTGAGAACGGAGAAGCGTTTGAGCAGGGAGAAGAAGCGCTTCCATTTGATATTACGAAAGATCTGATTGAAGTGGATGATATTGATTACGGACTCTGGTATATTGATGCGCTGGAGCATCCGGAACACTATCGCGGAAAGAAAATCCGTTTTCTTGCACAGGTATACAAAGGGAAAAAACTGGCACAGAATGAATTTGTGCCGGGACGTTTTGTGATGACATGCTGTGAGGAAGACATTAAGTTTCTCGGATTTTTGTGTAAATGCAGGGAAGAAATCCCATATGAAAAACGCTCCTGGGTAACAGTGACTGTCACCTATGAGACAGTCATGACAAGAGATGGAGAAGCGCCGATGCTGGAACTTGATGAGATTGAACTGGCGTACCGGCCAAAGAATGATGTAGTAACATTTTACTAGAAAATGTTACTGATAAATAAAAAACAACCCGCTGATTCAGATGTCTTTATTCTGAGCAGCGGGTTATTATTATAGCTTATCTGTATGCATGGAAACATGCTTTTTCAATGCCTCAAAACTTTCTGAACTGATGACGTGTTCAATCCGGCAGGCATCCTCCGAAGCGATTTCGGAAGGCACACCAAGCTGTGTCAGCCAGGAAGACAGAAATGTATGACGTTCATAGATTGTTTCCGCAATGGTTCTTCCGGCATCTGTCAGTGAGATATTGCCGTCAGAAGCCACCGTGATGTAATGGTTTTCTCTTAGATTCTTCATTGCCACGCTGACGCTTGGTTTTGAGAAGCCGAGTTCATTTGCAATATCAATAGAACGCACATAACTTTTCTTTAGAGACAGGATTAATATAGTTTCCAGATAATTTTCAGCAGATTCTTGAATCTTCATCACTACACACCTCGTATTGCTTGATACATTAATCATATCATAGATTCAGTGAAAGTCAAACTTAGAAGAATTTATCTTTGATTCCAATGAGGAAGATACAAAGGATCATAATCGGCAGGATATAAGTAATATAGACTCTCATCCAGTTTTGGATCTTGAGACCTTTGCCGGTGTTGGCTTCCTGACAGTAATTCTTCCATCCCCAACCATAGCGGCTGACACAGAAGAGCAGATAGACAAGTGAGCCAAGCGGAAGAAGGACGTTGCTGACAACGAAATCTTCCAGATCAAGCACAGCGCTTCCAGGACCAAATGGCTGGAAACCGGACCAGAGATTATAGCCGAGTACGCAAGGCCATGATAAAATAATGATCGCAATTGCATTGATGACAGAGGCTTTGCGGCGGCTCCAACCAGTCAGATCCATTGTACAGGATAAAATATTTTCAAATACGGCAAGCACTGTTGAAAAAGCGGCAAATGCCATGAAAACAAAGAACAGGCTTCCCCAGAGACGTCCAAGAGGAATATGGTTAAATACATTAGGCAATGTAATAAAAATCAGACTTGGACCGCTGTCCGGTGCCACATCAAAGGCAAAGCATGCCGGGAAGATGATCAGACCTGCTGTGATTGCAACAAAAGTATCAAGAACAGCTACATTTACTGCTTCTCCTAACAGGGAGTGCTCTTTGCCGATGTAGCTGCCAAAGATAGCCATTGCACCAATACCAAGACTTAAAGTAAAGAAAGCCTGATTCATAGCAGCAACAACAGTATCTACAATACCAATCGCAGCCATACGTTTGAAGTCCGGTTTCAGATAGAAGGCAAGACCTTCAGAACCGCCATCCATGAAAATACTGTTGATGGCAAGGGCAACCATAACGATCAGCAATGCGATCATCATAAATTTCGTAATGCGTTCCAGTCCTTTTTGAAGTCCGATGGAACAGATAAAAAAGCCGATAATGACAACTGCCATCATTAACCCACCCATAGCGGCAGGACTGGCAAGCATGTCAGAAAAAATCGTATTGACTGTTTCGGTTGATGCCCCGACAAATTTACCGGTGACTGTCTGATAGAAATAATAGAGCATCCAGCCACAGACAGTGGTATAGAGCATCATTAAAATATAGTTTCCGGCCATTGCCACATAGCCGTGAAGATGCCATTTCTGCCCGGGTTTTTCTAAGGCATTGTATGCTCTGACCGGGCTTTTCTGGCTGGCGCGTCCAACTGCAAATTCCATTGTCATTACAGGAAGTCCCAGTACGACTAAAAAGAAAATATAGATCAGCACAAAAGCACCGCCCCCGTACTGTCCGGTAATAAATGGGAATTTCCAGACATTGCCAATGCCGATCGCACAGCCGGCAGAAAGCAGGATAAATCCCAGACGGGAACTTAGTTTTTCTCGTTTCATAACTCTCTCTCCTTTACATATCCATTGTGTTTAAGTATAAATTTCTTCCTCTTTTCAGTCAAGTACTAAAATGATATACTAATGTGGTAAAACGCGAATGGAGAAAATTGTATGGTATTTGAGGTTAAAATAGATCAAGATAAGGCAGAAATAGTAAAATATGTCGGAAGTGGAAGTGCTGTCATAGTTCCGGAGAACATAGAGGGACGCAGTGTTACAGCGCTTGGTCCATATACATTTTCGGAACATGGAAAAGATCTAAGAGAAGTGATTTTGCCGGATACGGTCAGACGAATCGGAAGATATGCTCTTTATGGATGTGCAAATCTTCAGAAGATAGTTTTGACGGATACACTTCAGGATATTGGGGGAGGAGTGTTTACCGGATGCCGCATTCGGGAGATTGAAGTAGATCTTTATCATGGGCGGAAATGCTGTCTGCGGGATATTGTTGCAGAAAACCGATTTTGTCTTTCGGTAACACTTCGGTATCACACAAACGGGAAGGAAGAAACGGCCAGACTGATTTTTCCGGAACATTATGAAGAAGCGGTGGAGAATACTCCGGCAAGGATTGTCATGACAGAATACCACGGATCGGGAGGAAATTATCGACAATGCATATATAATAAGGAAGTAGATTACAAAAGATATGATGAGATGTTTGTTTATGCCAGAGCAAGAGAGGAGAAAGAAACTGTATTTGAACTTGTATTTTCGCGTTTGCTGTTTCCGTACCAGCTTTCAGAGGAGGCGAAAGAACGGTACGAAGAATATGTCAGAGCAAATGTGAAGGAGGCGGCAGCATTTTTGATCGTTCGAGAGTGGGAGAAGGGAATTTTTTATTTAACAGAAAGTAATCTATGGACGGAAGAAGGACTAAATGCTGCGCTAGATTTTGCGGCAGAGAAAAGAAAGACAGAATTTGTCAGCTTTTTAATGGAAGAAAAACATAAAAGATACAAAGCAAAGCCAAAGTTATTTGAATGGTAGGAGAGGATAGATGAAAGAATTGGAGAATGGGCGTCTCTATGAAATTGGATGCAGAATTTTAAGGGCGGCCGGAAATGAACTCTATGTCCGGATGAGATTTCTCGATGTGGCGTTATCCGGATTTGTTTTTCAAATGGATAACGAAGTGAAAACAGCCGGTACAGACGGACTTTTTATTTACTTTAATGTCAGAGATCTGGGCGGTTTGTATCGGGAAGACCGGATAGAGGTAAACCGGCTGTATCTCCATATGGTACTGCACTGTATTTTCCGGCATATGCTGAAAAAAGGAAGCCGTGAGAAAGAATTGTTTTCACTTGCCTGTGATATTGTCATTGAGTCGGTTATTGACAGCCTGGATCTGAGAAATGTGCGGCGGGGGCGGTCGCCTCTTAGGAGAGAAACCTACCGGCAGATGGAGCAGAAGATGCGGGTTCTTACAGCGGAAAAGGTGTATCGGGAATTAGAACACATGAACTTGACAGAAATAGAATTTCAGAAGCTTCAGAAAGAATTTACTGTGGACGATCACTGTTTCTGGGAAAACAGTGAAGATCCGAAGCGAAAAACGGAAATTCAGAATCGCTGGGAAGATGTGAGTGAGCAGATGCAGACAGAGATGGAGACCTTTGCGAAAGAAAGTACTCAAGATGCAGGAGATTTGCTGGAACAGATGCAGATTGAAAATAGAGAACGATATGATTATCGGGAATTTTTGAGAAAATTTTCAGTGTTTCGGGAAGAAATTGGTGTAGATGCAGATTCATTTGATTATACTTTTTACAGTTATGGATTGAGATTTTATGGAAATCTTCCGCTGATTGAACCACAAGAGTGGAAAGAAGTAAAAAAGGTGGAAGAGTTTGTGATCGTGGTTGATACCTCCATGTCCTGTTCCGGGGAGCTGGTCAGGAATTTTCTGGAGGAGACGTACAGCATTTTGTGTGAACAGGAAAGCTTCTTCCGGAAAGTGAAGATCCACATTATCCAATGCGATGAAAGGGTACAGGAAGATATTAGAATTACTGAAGAAAAAGAACTAAAAGCCTATATGGAACATCTGGAAATGAAAGGCGGAGGCGGAACAGATTTCCGTCCGGCATTTGAATATATTGCAGAACTTTTGGAACGCGGAGAATTTGAACAGCTTAGAGGTGTGCTTTATTTTACGGATGGACAGGGAAGCTATCCGGAGAAAAAACCACCCTATGATACTGCGTTTGTATTTATGCAGAAGGACTATAAAGATGTGGATGTACCGCCCTGGGCGATGAAGCTTGTAATCGAGGAAGAAGATGTGAAAGAGCAGGAGGAAGAAAAGTTATGGACATCAAGCGTGCAAAACAGGAAATAAAAGATGCGGTGGAAGCGTATCTGATGAAAGATGAGGATGGAGAATATGCCATCTCATCGATCCGGCAGCGACCTGTGCTTCTGATGGGCCCGCCAGGAATCGGAAAGACACAGATTATGGAGCAGATTGCCAGAGAGTGCGGGATTAATCTTGTGGCTTACACAATTACACATCATACAAGACAGAGTGCGGTGGGGCTGCCGTTTATTAAAGAAAAAATGTACGGTGGACAAGCTTATTCAGTTACAGAATATACGATGAGTGAGATTATTGCAGCCGTATATGAGAAGATGGAGCAGACCGGAATACGGGAGGGAATTTTGTTTATTGATGAGATTAATTGCGTCTCAGAAACACTTGCACCGACAATGCTGCAGTTTCTCCAGTGCAAGACATTCGGCAATCAGAAAGTGCCGGAGGGCTGGGTAATTGCAGCAGCCGGGAATCCGCCGGAGTATAATAAATCTGTTCGGGAGTTTGATGTTGTTACGTTAGACCGGATTAAGATGATCCATGTAGAAGAAAACTTTGAAGTATGGAAGGAATATGCTTATCGGGAAGGAATCCATCCGGCAATCCTTGCTTATCTGGAGCTAAAAAAAGAAAATTTCTATCGTATGGAAACAACGGTAGATGGCAAGCGATTTGTGACGGCACGAGGCTGGGAAGATTTATCGGAATTAATCAAGGCATATGAGAAACTTGATAAGACGATTGACCGGGAAATTGTGTATCAGTATATACGACATTGGAAAATTGCAAAGGATTTTGCAAATTATTTAGAATTGTATGCAAAATACAAAAAAGATTATGGTCTGGAGAAGATTTTGGAAGGACAGTACAGTGATAGTACGTTGGAACGGCTGAAGTTTGCAGCTTTTGACGAGAGACTTAGTGTAGTTGGACTTTTACTTGGAAAGTTAAATGAACTGTTCCGGAATGCTTATGATACAGACCGCTTTGTGACAGAACTCTTTGGCTGGCTCAAGTCATTTCAGGCGGCAGGAGGAGCTTTTACGGAGACGATTCTTGCAGCAGAACAGAAATACGAAGGGCTTCGAACAGCGGAACAGATGACGAAGGCAGAAAACCGGATGGCAAAACGTATCTGTACAACACTGGAAGGCTATGGAAAAGCCATTCTTTTAGAGCATCTTCAAGGGGAGGATGCGTTAAGATATGTAAAAGAGGCGTTTGCACAGGAAGTGCAGAGGAGGGAACTGTCGATCAAAACAGTCGGGGCTGCACTGGAACATGCGTTTTTATTTTTGGAAGCCGCTTTCGGAGAGAGCCAGGAGATGGTAATTTTTGTGACAGAACTTGATACAAATTACTATGCAATACAGTTTATTAAGGAAAATGGCTGTGATCTTTATTACAAACACCATCGGGGAATGCTGTTTGAAGAAACAAGAGAAGAGATCCTTTCTGAACTGAATGAGGTGGAACAGGAAATGCGTGAAAAGGAGTAAGAAAAAATGGCGAAAAATTATTCAGAAGATGTTTCCGGAATTAATTGGAAACAGTTCTACAAACAGGTACTTGTGCTGATTATTCCAATGGCACTTCAGAACCTGATCAACGTGGGAGTAACGGCAGCGGATGTATTTATGCTTGGGCTGGTTGGTGAGACAGCTCTTTCAGGTGCATCTCTGGCCGGTCAGATCCAGTTTGTTATGACGCTTGTGTTTATGGGGGTAACGTCCGGCGCGACGGTGCTGACAGCACAATATTGGGGAAAGGGAGATTGCAGAACGATTGAAAAAATACTTGGTATGGCATTTCGGATCGCCTTTCTGGTGGCGTTATTTTTTGCAGCGGCAGCATTTTGTATTCCGGATATGTTAATGCGGATTTATTCTTCTGAACCGGAAGTCATTCAGGAAGGTGTAAAATATTTAAGAATCGTAGGTGTATCGTATCTTCTGATGGCATTTACGCAAATCTATCTGAATATCATGCGAAGTATTGAGAAAGTTGTGATTGCAACGGTTGTATACAGTGTTTCATTACTTGTCAACATTCTCATCAATGCAGTGCTGATTTTTGGACTGTTTGGTATGCCGAAGCTTGGAATCGTGGGTGCTGCGATAGGAACACTGGCGGCCCGTGTTGTGGAAGCGGCAATTGTTTTCTGGTATGCAACTGTGAAAAACAAAATTGTAAAAATACATATAAGAGATCTTTTTACTACAGATAAACTTCTGATGGGAGATTTTCTCATGTATTCGCTTCCGGTAGTGTTAAATGAGCTGATGTGGGGACTTGGCTCTTCAGCAAATACGGCGGTAATCGGTCATTTAGGAAGTGCGGCAGTGGCTGCCAATTCTGTGGCACAGGTAGCGCGGCAGCTTGCGACCGTCGTTGCCTTTGGAATATGCAATGCAACGGCGATCTATCTTGGAAAAACGATTGGAGAACAGCGGTTTGAAGATGCAAAAGTATATGGACGCAAATTTATCAAGTTGAGTCTGATTGCAGGCTGTATTGGCGGAGGTCTGATTCTGATCGCGGCTCCGATCGCCAATGCAGTGATGGCTCTTACACCGGAAGCACAGAGCTATCTAACATTTATGTTCTTTGTAATGTCTTATTTCACAGTGGCGCAGGCATTAAATACAACACTGGTTGTTGGGGTATTTCGCTCCGGAGGGGATACAAAGTTTGGTCTGGCTCTGGATGTTGGAACGATGTGGGGATGCTCTATTTTGCTTGGAGCACTTGCGGCATTTGTATTCCATGCCCCGGTACAGATTGTCTATATGCTTTTAATGAGTGATGAAATCATTAAACTTCCGATTACTTTGAAACGGTTTTACGGTTATAAATGGATTAAAGACGTGACAAGAGATATGAGTACCCTTGAATAGTACGATATAGAGTGATAGAATAATAAAGCATAACAAATTTGAGAGAATATAAAGGAGTGTATGTCATTATGGCAGAAGAAAACAAAAATACATGCAGCAAAGAGAGCTGTGAAGGCTGTGCACATGCGGCAACTTGCAGCAGCAAGAAAACAGATATGCATGAGCCGGCGAACCCACTGTCTCATGTAAAAAAAGTAATTGGTGTTGTGAGCGGTAAAGGCGGTGTCGGTAAATCAATGATTACGGCATCGATTGCCCGCGTACTTGTGAAACAGGGATATAAAGTAGGAATTCTTGATGCAGATATTACAGGTCCGTCGATTCCGAAGATGTATGGAATTCATGGGAAAGCAGTTGGAAGTCAGGATGGTATTTTCCCGATAGAGGCAGAAGACGGAACAAAGATTATGTCTGTGAATCTGCTTTTGGAATCCGAGGAAGATCCGGTAATCTGGAGAGGTCCGATTATTGCAAGTGTTGTAAAGCAATTCTGGTCAGAAGTTATCTGGGGAGAATTAGATTATCTTCTTGTAGATATGCCTCCGGGAACCGGAGACGTTCCGCTGACAGTATTCCAGTCTCTTCCGGTAGACGGAGTAGTGATTGTTACTTCTCCGCAGGATCTTGTCCGTATGATCGTAAAGAAAGCTTATAATATGGCTAAGAAGATGGATATTCCGGTGCTGGGAGTTGTGGAGAATTACAGCTATCTGGAATGCCCGGACTGTAAAAAACGTATCAATGTATTTGGCGAGAGTCATATTGAAGAAGTGGCTGAAGAACTGGAAATTCCGGTGCTTGGTAAGATGCCGATCGATACAAAACTTGCAGAGTATGTGGAGGCAGAACGGTTCTGGCAGGTAGAGAATGAATATCTGGCAGGAGTGGAAGCATATCTGAAATAATATTCCAACAGAATATCGTGAGTATGCAGTGAGAAGCGAATCTCTGCAGCGAAGAGCAAACATCCCTCTTTCTACCATTGCTGGTGGAAGGGGGATGTTTTATTTTGGGCAGAAAAAAAAGAAAAAACGAATATATGTTCGAAAACACTTGCTTTTTTGAATCAGACAGGTTAAAATAAAACAAACAAATGTTCGAAAAGAGGCGTTTTGCATGAAGATAATGGAAAAGATGACAATATATGAAAAGCTGAATATTCTGTCTGATGCAGCCAAGTATGATGTGGCATGTACTTCAAGCGGAAGTGAACGCAGAGGAGATGGGAAAGGCATCGGGAATTGTGTGAAGTCAGGGATCTGCCATAGTTTTTCCGCAGACGGAAGGTGTATTTCGCTTTTGAAGATTCTGTTTACGAATGAATGTATTTTTGATTGTAAGTATTGTATTAACCGCTCTTCGAATGATGTGATTCGAGCTTCGTTTACTCCGGAGGAAGTATGCCGTCTGACGATAGAGTTTTATCGGAGAAACTATATTGAAGGTCTGTTTTTAAGTTCCGGAGTGATAGAAAGTCCCAATCATACGATGGAACTGCTCTATGCAACACTTTTAAAATTGCGCAGAGAATATCATTTTCAAGGATATATTCATGTGAAAGCGATTCCGGGAGCAGATCCGGAACTGATCCGCAGAACTGGTTTTTTGGCAGACCGCATGAGTGTGAATTTAGAACTGCCGACGGCAGAGGGGCTGAGAAAGCTTGCACCGCATAAGTCTCGAAAGAATATTTTGACACCAATGCGGCTTGTGCAGAATCAGATGGAGGAGAATCGTCAGGAACTCATGGCATTTCGACATGCCCCTGAATTTGTTCCGGCGGGACAGAGTACCCAGATGATTATCGGAGCAACTCCGGAGACGGATTTTCAGATTCTCCATGTTGCAGAATCATTATATCGGAAGTTTCAGTTAAAAAGAGTATTTTATTCTGCTTTTGTCCATGTGAATGATGACGCGGCGCTTCCGGCGAGATGTGACGAAGGTCCTCCGCTTTTGCGGGAACACAGATTATATCAGGCGGACTGGCTTCTGCGCTATTATGGTTTTGAGGCAGATGAACTTCTGACAGAATCAAATCCTAATTTCAATGCGCTGTTTGATCCGAAGTGTGACTGGGCGCTCAGGCATTTGGAGTACTTTCCGCTGGAGATTAACCTGGCTCCCTACGATGCACTTTTGCGGGTTCCGGGAATTGGTTATAAGTCAGCGGGACGGATTGTCCGTGCGAGAAGGCTTGGAAAGATTCAGTTTGAAGATTTGAAGAAGATGGGAGTCGTGTTAAGGAGAGCAATCTATTTTATTACCTGTTCCGGTAAGATGATGTATCCGATAAAGTTTGAAGAAGATGCGATCACAAGGAATTTGCTCAGTACGAAAGAGAAACTGCCAAGAGAGATTAGGGAGATGAACTACCGACAGCTCACCTTATTTGATGATGTGACATTTCATAGTGCGGCAGGAGGATTGAGATGATAAAAAGGATTTATCTTTGTGAAGACAATGTGACTGGCTTATTTTCAGCGCTCTATGATGCGTGGCGGGAAGGGAGAACTCAGGAGAATGCAGGAATTGCTCTGAAAGGATTTGTAGAACAGGAGCTGTTTTGTGAATATGTGGAAAGCTGTCCCGCCGAACGAAAGGCGCGAGCAATAACGCAGATGATCCGAAAGCATCTTGGGCAGGAAGCCTGTCGAGCCATTTATTATGCGGCTTTATCGTGCAGCAAGGAAAAGGGAACGGCAATTTGGCAAACGCTGCAGGAAGCCCGCAGGATACAAGACAGCAGAAAGATTATGGCGCATTTGAGCCATCCGGGAGTGGAGAAAGTATTTGAATTGAGCCGCAGTGTGGGGAATGAAGCGCATATTTTTCTGGAATTTGTCAGATTCCGGGAATTGCAGAATCATGTTCTGTATGCAAGAATAGAGCCAAAGAATCAGATTCTGACATGTATTGCAGATCATTTTGCAGACAGGCTTCCATTGGAGAACTGGATGATCTATGATGAGACACACCGGATGTTTCTTGTACACCGGAGTCAGAAAAACTGGTTTTTGCTTCACGGGGCAGAGGCAGACGAGGAAACGCTGAGAAAGTATTCAGGAGAAGAGAGAGAATATGAACGACTATGGAAAGGATTTTGTGAGAATATTGCTATTTTGGAACGAAGGAATCAAGGACTGCAGCAACAGCATTTGCCATTAAAATATCGAAAGAACATTGTAGAATTTGGTGAAAAATATAGTTGACATTCCAATTCCGGCATGGGATAATACATCGGTGGTAAGAAATGCCGTATCAATAGAAAGGCCATGAAAGGAGCAGGCAGTATGGATATCAAGAAACGGATCAGACTGACACCGAATGACGTGGACGAATTTGTTAAAGCGGCTGGTCAGTGTGATTTTGACGTCGATGTATTTTATAACAGAGTGATTATTGATGCCAAATCAATTCTGGGTGTATTGAGCTTAGACTTAAATCAGACGCTCACTGTAAGATATGGTGAGAAGAATGAACTGTTTGAAGAAACACTTCAGAAGTTCAGTGTGGCATAAATAAACAAAAAGCTGCTGCAGGGATTGAATTCCTGCAGCAGTTTTTGTTATGATGATTTTGAAAAAATTTGTGAGATTGTAACTCAAAAGAATAAAAGATTTGGGATTGGTGGTAAAAGGAAGATGGAGTGTCCAATCGTTAAGATTTCTGTGAGAAATCTTGTGGAATTTATTCTGCGAAGCGGAGACATTGACAATCGAATAGGGAAAATGGCAGATAAAGATGCAATGCAGCTTGGAAGCAAGATCCACAGAAAGATTCAAAGACAAATGGGGGCAGATTACCATGCAGAAGTTTCTTTGAAATATCAAATACCTTACGAAAGCTGTATTCTTCAGATTGAGGGGCGGGCAGATGGAATCATAATTGACGAAAATCAAGTTGTGATTGATGAAATTAAAGGGATACTTGGAGAGCTGGAACGATTGGAGGAACCGAAGGAAGTACATCTGGCTCAGGCAAAATGCTATGCCTGTATATACGGCTTGCAGGAAGGTCTGGAAGAGATTGGCGTACAGATGACCTATTGTCAGATGGAGACGGAGGAAATCCGGCGGTTTCAATATACTTATCCTGTTCAGAAGCTGGCGGTATGGTTTTCGGACATTGCAGATCAATATCAGAAATGGGCAAAATTTCAGATAGACTGGAGAGAAAAGCGCAATACTTCGATTCGGACAATTGAATTTCCGTTTGTATACCGGGAAGGGCAGCGGGAGCTTGTGCGGGATGTCTATCGCACAATCCTGCGAAAAAAACAATTATTCATCCAGGCGCCGACCGGAGTGGGAAAGACGATGGCAACAGTCTTTCCGGCAGTGAAAGCAATCGGAGAAGGTTTGGGAGAGAAATTATTCTATTTGACTGCCAAGACGATTACCCGTACTGTGGCAGAAAATGCGTTTCAGACATTAAAGCAGCAGGGGTTGAATATGAAGGTTATAACATTGACGGCAAAGGAGAAAATCTGTTTTTGTGAAACAATGGAATGTAATCCGGAGGCTTGCCCGTATGCAAAAGGGCATTTTGACCGTGTCAATGATGCTGTATTTGAACTCCTGAATGAGACTGGGGAAATGACGAGAGAAGCGCTTGAGAGACAGGCGAGGAAACATCAGGTATGTCCATTTGAGATGTCGCTTGATGCAGCATCCTGGGTAGACGCGGTTATTTGCGATTATAATTATGTTTTTGATCCAACGGCGCATTTGAAACGATTTTTTTCAGAAGGCGGCAGTGGAGAGTACTTATTTCTGATTGATGAAGCCCATAATCTTGTGGAGCGGGCGAGGGAGATGTACAGCGCTGTATTGTATAAGGAAGATGTGTTGGAAGCAAAAAGGCTTGCACGTTATGAGGCGCCGAAACTTGTGAAGAAGCTTGATCTTTGCAACCGTCAGCTTTTGGAGATGAAACGGGAATGTGAATCTTATCAGGTGCATCAAAGCGTTTCTCATATTTATCTGTCAGCGATGAATATTATGGCCGAGTTGGAGAAAATTATGGAGAACCCGGAAAAAGGGAAGCTCAGAGAAGACTTGTTGGATTTTTACTTTCAGATCAGAATGTTCGTAAGCATTTATGATCAGATGGATGAACATTATGTGATCTATACAGAGATGGAGGAGGACGGAAGATTCAAACTGAAATTATTTTGTGTGAATCCGGCTGTGAATTTGAAGACGTATCTGGAACAAGGGAATAGTACGATTTTCTTTTCGGCAACATTGCTTCCGATTCAATATTACAAAAAACTGCTTAGCACAAATGAGAATGATTATGCGATTTATGCAGAGTCTCCGTTTGATGAAAGAAAGCGCCTGCTGCTCATTGGAGCAGATGTGAGTACAAAATATACATTGCGGGGATTGGAAATGTATCGGAGGATTGCAAAGTATCTTTTAGAAATATTGGATACAAAGCATGGAAATTATCTTGTCTTTTTTCCGTCATATCGTATGTTGGAAGAAGTGTATGATGAATTTGTTACACTGCAAAAAGAGAGAATGAAAGAGACCGGGAGAGAAGAAGTGGAAATACTTCGTCAGAAGCCGGGGATGGGAGAAGAAGAACGAGAAGCATTTTTAGAAAGTTTTGAAAAAAAGAGAAAAGGGAGTGTGCTTGGATTTTCTGTGCTGGGTGGAATCTTTTCGGAAGGGATCGATCTATCCAGAGAACGGCTGATCGGGGCAGTTATTGTGGGAACAGGACTTCCGCAAGTGTGTCCGGAGCGTGAAATTCTGAGACAGTATTTTGATGTGAATCAGCTGCCCGGGTTTGATTATGCTTATCTTTATCCGGGGATGAATAAGGTGCTGCAGGCAGCGGGACGTGTGATTCGTACGGATGAAGATGAAGGGATCATTCTTTTGCTGGATGACAGGTTCCAGAGCAGGCAGTATGCCGCTGTATTTCCGAGAGAATGGAAACAGAGGGAATACTGCACATTAGAGACGGTGGAAGAACACATCGAAAAATTCTGGAACCATGTTATTTAGGAAAGTTCCTCAAAATAAGACATAAAATGTGCGGCTGCCTTTGAAACAGGCACATGTTCATTGTAAGCGATGACAAGTTCCCGGGAAGGAAGAGATTCTTCTGTATCTAAAATAAAGAGTTCTTTAGAGTCTTGGGGTACACAGAAATCTGGGACAAAAGCAATCCCAAGACCGATGCGTGCAAGATCAATGAGCAGATCATTGCTGCTTAATTCTGCTTCCGGAACAAGATCCAGTTGGCGCTGTTGGAACAGATTATGTAGGAATTCGCTGGTGGTACTCTGTTTATCCAGCATTAATAATGGATATTTTAGAAGTTCAGCAAAACTAACCCGGCGGTTTTTCAGTTCAAGAAAGGCGTGGCTGGCAATAAACACATCCTGAAAGCGTTTAATCTTTTTGATAGAATATAAATTTGTCAGGGCCGTATTCGGATAGTTTGTAACGATGAAGTCTGCCTGACCGGTTTCCAGAAGTTCTACACAGCGGATAGAAGTCTGGTTTGTTACCTTTATATGTGCGTTTGGAAATTCCTTATGGAATTGCTTTAAATAGGGTACGAGGAAATAGCGGCAGATGGTATCACTGGCACCGATACGGATCTGTCCTCCGGTAAAGGCAGTGTCAGTGAGCTGTGCTTCTCCGCGGCGAATCAGATTCATAGCCGGTTCGATATGGCGGAGAAGGATCTCGCCTTCCGGCGTAAGACGCACTTTTTTGGTACTTCGGATGAACAGAGGCTGATCCAGTTTTTTTTCCAATGTTTTAATGGACTGACTGACTGCGGACTGGGATATAAAAAGCTGTTTTGATGCTTCTGAGAAGCTTAGTGTTGTTGCAACGTAATAGAATACTTTATATAATTCATAGTTAATATCCATTATTAGTTCTCCTTATAAATATTACTGATATTATAGGAGAAAACTTACAAAAAAACAATATCCCTATGAGAATTTCCTGTTTTCCTTTTGAGAAAGCACTTCTTAAGTAACTTTCTGTTTTCAATAAGAAGGGGAATATGATAAGATAGATCATAAGGAGAGGAGAAAGGATCGATATATGAGTCAGAGAAAGAGATGGATTTATGAGATAGCAGCAGTGGCAGGAGCGTTGCTGATTATTTTCGCAGGAGTTCTTGCAAGTTTTGATATTGCAGTTTATGGTGATCCGAAATACCGTTTTTATGAAAAAGAATATATAAAATATCAGGTAACCGAACCATTGGAAATGGAACTGGAAGATGTCATGCATGTGACAAAATATATGATGTCATATTTGCGTGGTCAGGAGCAGGAACTATCAATTGTAACGACCGTAGAGGGAAAGAAACAGGATTTTTTCAATGAGCAGGATCGATTTCATATGGAAGAGGTAAAAGGACTATTTCTTGGAGGCCTGAAGCTGATGAGGATCTCATTTGTAATTGGGCTTGTCCTTTTGGGTTGGATCGGATGGAAGACGGAGCGAAGGTATGGGATTGTATCGAAAGCAGTTTTGATTGCGCTCGGGCTCTTTGCGGCAGCAGCGATTCTTCTCGGCAGTTTTTGTTATGTGAATTTTACGAAAATTTTTGAAATCTTTCATGAAATCTTTTTTGATAATGATCTCTGGCTGTTTGATCCGGCAACAGATTATATGATACGGATGCTGCCGGAAGGCTTTTTCTTCGATATGGTTGTTCGAATCGGCGGATGCTTTGGAATATTTTTTGTGCTGCTTCTTTTGGGAGCGGTTGTGCGAAGATATTTTTATAGAAGGACAATAAGAAAAGAATAAGTTGTACTTATAAGAAAGTTTAGATATATTAATTATACTAATCAAGAGAAATATGATAGAATGAAAGCAAAGTAGAAGTAATTTGCAGCAATGTAATGACACGAATAGATCAAAGGAGGACTATATGAACGGCGTAAGAAGAGTTTATGTGGAAAAGAAACCGGAGTTTGCTGTACAGGCAAAAGAACTGAATCAGGAGATCAAGAGCTATCTTGGAATCCGCACAGTAAAAAATGTGCGTGTCCTGAATCGCTACGATGTAGAGAATCTTTCAGACGAAACATTTGAACGTGCCTGCAATGGTATTTTTGCAGAACCGCCTGTGGACATCTTGTATCTGGAGGAATTTCCGGCAGCAGAAGGAAGCAGCGTTTTTTCAGTGGAATATCTTCCGGGACAGTTTGACCAGAGAGCAGATTCTGCAGTACAGTGTGTACAGTTTATTAAAGAAGATGAACAGCCGGTTATCAAGACAGCAACAACGTATGTGATTGAAGGTGAAATAACAGCAGAAGAGATGGCAGCAATTAAAGATCACTGCATTAATCCGGTAGATTCAAGAGAGACAGGCATGGAGAAACCGGAAACACTTGTAACGGTATACGATGAACCGGCAGATGTTAAGATCTTTGACGGTTTTAAAGATATGCCGGAGGAAGAATTAAAAGAGTTATATAGTTCTCTTGGACTTGCAATGACATTTAAAGATTTCCAGCATATCCAGAGATATTTCAAATCAGAAGAAGACAGAGATTCGTCTATGACAGAGATCCGTGTACTTGATACATACTGGTCTGATCATTGCCGTCATACAACATTTTCTACAGAATTAACAGATGTAACTTTTGGAGAGGGAGACTATAAAACTCCGATTGAAGATACATACCGTCGTTATCTTGCAGATCACAGTGAGATTTTCAAAGGACGTGAAGATAAATTTGTATGTCTGATGGATCTGGCACTGATGGCAATGCGCAAATTAAAAAAAGAAGGAAAATTAGAAGACCAGGAAGAATCAGAAGAAATCAACGCCTGCAGTATCGTTGTGCCGGTTGAGGTAGATGGTGTAGAAGAAGAGTGGCTTGTAAACTTTAAAAATGAGACACATAACCATCCGACAGAGATTGAACCGTTTGGTGGAGCTGCCACATGTCTTGGCGGTGCAATCCGTGACCCGTTATCAGGACGTACTTATGTATACCAGGCGATGCGTGTAACAGGTGCAGCAGATCCAACAGTCTCTGTAAAGGAGACGCTGAAGGGAAAACTTCCTCAGAAGAAGCTCGTTCGAGGCGCTGCACACGGCTATAGTTCTTATGGTAATCAGATCGGACTTGCAACAGGTATGGTAAAAGAAATCTACCATCCGGATTATGTTGCAAAACGTATGGAAATCGGTGCGGTTATGGGTGCTGCTCCGAGACGTGCGGTTATCCGTGAGACATCCGATCCGGGAGATATCATTATTCTTTTAGGAGGACGTACCGGACGTGATGGCTGCGGCGGTGCTACAGGTTCTTCAAAAGTACATACGGAAGAGTCTATTGAGACTTGCGGTGCAGAAGTGCAGAAAGGAAACGCTCCGACAGAACGTAAGATTCAGAGAATGTTCCGTCGTGAAGAAGTCAGCAAATTGATCAAGAAATGTAATGACTTTGGAGCAGGCGGTGTATCTGTAGCAATCGGAGAATTAGCTGCCGGTCTGAAAGTAGATCTGGATAAGGTTCCGAAGAAATACGCAGGGCTTGACGGAACAGAAATTGCAATCTCTGAGTCTCAGGAACGTATGGCTGTTGTTGTGGATCCAAAAGATGTTGCGGAATTTCTCGGATATGCAAAAGAAGAAAACCTCGAAGCAGTAGAAGTAGCAGTTGTAACAGAAGAGCCGCGTCTTGTACTGAATTGGAGAGGAAAAGATATTGTTAATATTTCCCGTGCATTCCTTGATACGAACGGTGCGCATCAGGAGACCAAAGTAGAAGTAGAAATTCCAAATAGAGAGAATTGTCCGCTTGTGAAGTCAGAAATTGCTGATGTAAAGGCAAAATGGCTTGAAACATTAAGCGATCTTAATGTCTGCTCACAAAAAGGACTTGTGGAGATGTTTGACGGTTCTATTGGAGCAGGAAGTGTATTCATGCCTCACGGTGGAAAATACCAGCAGACAGAAACACAGAGTATGGTAGCAAAACTTCCGGTATTAACAGGAAAATGCGATACGGTTACAATGATGAGTTTTGGATTTGATCCGTATTTGTCAAGTTGGAGTCCATATCATGGAGCTGTTTATGCAGTAACAGAATCTATTGCAAAGATTGTTGCCAACGGCGGCGATTTTAGTAAGATCCGTTTTACTTTCCAGGAATACTTCCGCCGTATGACAGAAGATCCAAAGAGATGGAGTCAGCCTTTTGTGGCATTGCTTGGAGCATATGATGCACAGCTTGGATTTGGTCTTCCGTCCATCGGAGGAAAAGACAGTATGTCAGGAACATTCCAGGATATTGATGTTCCTCCGACACTTGTTTCATTTGCAGTAGACGTTGCAAAAGAAAAAGATATTATTACTCCGGAATTAAAGAAGGCAGGCAATAAGCTTGTATGGCTTCGAATCGAGAAAAATGATTATGATCTTCCGGTATATGCATCTGTTATGGATCAGTATGGAAAATTCCGTGCAGATATTCAGGCAGGAAATATTGTTTCTGCATATGCATTGGATCGTCATGGCGTAATTCCGGCTGTCAGCAAGATGGCATTTGGTAACGGCTTTGGTGTGAAGATTGAGCATAACATGGATGCACGCGAACTGTTTGCACCTGCATTTGGCGATCTTGTAGCAGAAGTTCCGGCAGAATGTGTAGAAAAACTTGCAATTACATATACTGTGATCGGTGAAGTACTTGCAGAACCGAAATTTACATATGCTGACACAGAGATTTCTCTGAAAGAAGCGGTTGAGACATGGAAAGCTCCGCTTGAAAAGGTATTTGCAACAGTTTCTGATGAAAATAGCGATGAGCCGGTAGAAAGCAAATTGTACGATACAAAAGACATTCACATCTGTACACATAAGATTGCACAGCCGACAGTATTTATTCCGGTATTTCCGGGAACAAACTGTGAGTATGACAGTGCAAGAGCATTTGAGCGTGCAGGTGCTAAAGCGAATGTAAAAGTATTTAGAAATATGGATGCAGAAGATATTCGTGACTCTGTAGCAGAATTTGAAAAGGCGATTGCCCAGGCACAGATTATTATGTTCCCTGGCGGATTCTCAGCAGGAGATGAACCGGATGGTTCTGCGAAGTTCTTTGCAACCGCATTCCAGAATGCGAAGCTGAAAGAAGCAGTGCAGAAATTGTTAAATGAGCGTGACGGACTTGTACTTGGTATCTGTAATGGTTTCCAGACACTTGTAAAACTGGGACTTGTACCGCACGGAGATATTGTAGGTCAGACACCGGATTCTCCGACACTGACATATAATACGATTGGACGCCATATTTCTAAGATGGTATATACAAAGGTAGTTACAAACAAATCCCCATGGCTTGCGCAGGCACAGCTTGGCGGTGTTTATGTAAATCCTGCATCACATGGAGAAGGTCGGTTCGTTGCCAGCAAGGAGTGGCTTGATAAGCTGTTTGCAAATGGTCAGGTAGCAACACAGTATTGTGATCTGGATGGAAATGTAAGCATGAATGAAGAGTGGAATGTAAACGGCTCTTATATGGCAATTGAAGGTATTACAAGTCCGGATGGACGTGTGCTTGGTAAGATGGCACACTCAGAAAGAAGAGCAGACGCTGTTGCAATGAATATTTATGGAGAACAGGATCTGAGAATCTTTGAATCAGGAGTTGCATATTTCAAATAAGTTCTCTTTGGCGCCGTGAGAGTGGCAGACGAGGACAAAAGATAAAAGGAATGAGAAAAGAGAGCAGACAGTACCGTTTGGTATTGTCTGCTTTCGCAGTTTTTGAAGAAAAATGAAAATGACATAAAATTAACAAGGAAATGAAAGATTAATAGAATCAAATTTCATAATTTAAAATAAATATAAAAAAATAATTGTTATAAGTGTAAAAAATGAAATAGAGTGCGCTCTAATATTCATAAAAATGGTAAAAATGATAAAAATAACTTGACAGAATGATAAAAAAGAATTAAAGTGAGAACATGAAAAAAAGGAGATGTCCATTTCCTGGAAGATAAAGTGAAGAGAAAGATTCAGGAGGAAGAAGATATGTCATATGTAGATGAAGTCATGAAACTTGTGATAGAAAAGAATCCGGCACAGCCGGAATTTCATCAGGCAGTGCAGGAAGTGCTGGAATCGCTGCGGATAGTAATTGAGGCCAATGAAGAGAATTATCGAAAAGAAGCTCTATTAGAACGGCTTGTGGAGCCGGAACGGCAGATCATGTTCCGGGTACCGTGGGTGGATGACGCAGGTCAGGTGCATGTAAACACAGGATACCGCGTGCAGTTTAACAGCGCGATTGGACCGTATAAGGGAGGAATTCGTCTTCATCCGTCTGTGAATCTTGGAATTATTAAATTTCTTGGGTTTGAGCAGGTTTTTAAAAACTCTCTGACAGGTCTGCCGATTGGCGGAGGAAAAGGCGGATCAGATTTTGATCCAAAGGGGAAATCAGACAGAGAAATTATGGCTTTCTGCCAGAGTTTTATGACAGAACTCTACAGACATATCGGGGCAGATACAGATGTGCCGGCTGGCGATGTTGGAACAGGCGCAAGAGAAATCGGATATATGTATGGACAGTATAAGAGAATCCGGGGAGTTTATGAAGGAGTTCTAACCGGAAAGGGATTAAGCTACGGAGGCTCTCTGGCACGGAAGGAAGCGACCGGATATGGACTTTTGTATTTGACAGAAGAGATGCTTAAATTGAACGGAATGTCACTGGAAGGGAAGACAGTTGCTGTATCCGGTTCCGGAAATGTGGCTATTTATGCGATTGAAAAAGCACAGCAGCTCGGTGCAAAAGTAGTAACGGCAAGTGATTCTACTGGCTGGGTGTATGATCCGGAAGGAATGGATCTGGCAGCACTGAAGGAGATTAAGGAAGTGAAGCGCGGCCGTATAGCGGAATATCAGAACTACCGGCCGAATTCCGAATACCATGAGGGAAGAGGCGTATGGAGTGTGAAAGTAGATATTGCACTTCCGTGTGCGATTCAGAATGAGCTTTTCCTGGAAGATGCGAAGATGCTTGCAGCGAATGGATGCATTGCAGTTGCAGAAGGAGCAAATATGCCGACAACACTGGAAGCAACCGAGTACCTTCAAGAGCATGGAGTATTATTTGCACCGGGGAAGGCAGCGAATGCCGGAGGAGTGGCTACTTCTGCTCTGGAAATGTCTCAGAACAGTGAGCGTCTGAGTTGGACATTTGAGGAAGTGGATGAGAAACTGCATCAGATTATGGTTGATATTTGTCATCGGATGGCAGATGCGGCTGAGCGTTACGGCGTGAAAGGAAACTATGTAGTAGGAGCGAATATTGCAGGATTCGAGAAAGTGGCAGATGCCATGAACGCGCAGGGGATTTGTTAATAGCGGGAATTTCATTTATAAAGATATGTGTGTGACGATAAAAGACGGAAGCAATTTCGTCTTTTATTTATGAAAATGCAAAAAATGTAAAAAAAGCGAAAAAAAACTATTGACAAATGGAAAGAGATAATAGTATAATAGCACTCGGGTCGTGAGGAACGGCCTAACAGATATGGGATCATAGCTCAGCTGGGAGAGCATCTGCCTTACAAGCAGAGGGTCATAGGTTCGAGCCCTATTGGTCCCATATTTATCGAAAGAATGTGGCGGGATAGCTCAGTTGGCTAGAGCATACGGTTCATACCCGTAGTGTCGCTGGTTCGAATCCAGTTCCCGCTATTTGCTGAAGATTTCAGATGAATAAAAGTTTGAAAAAACAGCAAAAAGTTCTTGACAAATCAGAATTAGTGATATATACTAAAGAAGCTGATTGCAAGAGCAATCTAACAGATATGGGATCATAGCTCAGCTGGGAGAGCATCTGCCTTACAAGCAGAGGGTCATAGGTTCGAGCCCTATTGGTCCCATATTTATTGAAAAGAGAATATGGCGGGATAGCTCAGTTGGCTAGAGCATACGGTTCATACCCGTAGTGTCGCTGGTTCGAATCCAGTTCCCGCTATTTTTAAGAAAGCTTGTGTCCGCAAGCTTTTTTTTCTTTTGTAAAAATGTTTTTGAAGAAGGAAAGAAGGGAGAGGCTATGACATTACAGCAATTAAAATATATTGTGGAAGTTGCAAATTGCGGCTCCTTTAATGATGCTGCGAAAAATCTGTTTATTACACAGCCGAGTCTGTCCGGAACTGTTCGCACTCTGGAAGAAGAGATTGGTTTTGATATTTTTCGGAGAAATAACCGGGGAATTGAAGTTACCGTGGAAGGGCGGGAATTTCTTGGCTATGCACGCCAGGTTCTGGAGCAGACAGAGTTAATGGAGCAGAAATATCTTCATAAGAAACAGAAAAAGCAGCTTCTGTCAGTTTCTACACAGCACTATATGTTTGCAGTAAATGCATTTGTGGAACTGATCCACACATATGGGCGGGAAGAATATGAATTTGCTCTGAGAGAGACAAAGACGTATGAAATTATGGAAGATGTGCAAAATTTTAAAAGTGAAATCGGAATCTTGTATTTGAATAGCTTTAATGAAAAAATCCTGACAAAATTTATGAAAGAAAAGCATCTTGTTTTTCATGAGTTGTTCCGTACAAGACCGTATGTATTTCTTGGAAGAAATAATCCGCTTGCTCAGAAAGAACTGCTGACGGTAGAAGATCTGGAAGAATTACCGTATTTGAGATTTGATCAGGGAGAGTACAATTCGTTTTATTTTTCGGAAGAGATTTTAAGCACTGTGTCCCATAAGAAAAGTATTGTTGTCAACGACCGGGCAACGCTGTTTAATCTGCTGATTGGTTTAAACGGTTATACCATTTCTACCGGATTTATCAGTCAGTTTGAAGACCAGATCATTTCAAGGCCATTAATGGAAGATGACGAGATCAAAGTTGGCTATGTTGTGCGAAAAAGCCATGTGGTCAGTGAACTCGGTCAGATGTATTTAGATGCACTTCGCAGTGTTTTAAAAACTGATATTAGTTAAACCTATAACAAGATATTTGTTTTTTGACTTGGACAAGAACAGAAAAGTCTATTACAATATCAAACAGAAAGCAGAGAGGAAATGAGAATATGAGTGATAAGAAAACAATCATTGAATTGAAGCATCTTGGAAAAGAATTTCAGGGAGCAAAATCAAATGTGCGTGCCCTTCGTGATATTAATCTTGAGATTCAGGAAGGGGAAATTTTTGGAATCATCGGATTGAGTGGAGCCGGAAAAAGTACTCTTGTAAGATGCATGAATTATCTGGAAGAACCGACAGAAGGAGCAGTGATCTTTGACGGAAAAGAACTGGGGAAATTATCTGACAAGGAGCTCAGAGAAGCAAGAAGATCCATAGGAATGATTTTCCAGCAGTTTAATCTTCTGTCACAGCGGAATATTTTACGAAATATCAGTTTCCCGCTTGAGATTGCGGGAGTGCCAAAAAAGGATGCGCTGAAAAGAGCAAAAGAACTTTTAGAGGTGGTAGGACTTGGAGATAAAGCAAAAGCATTTCCGGCTCAATTGTCCGGAGGACAGAAACAACGAGTAGCAATCGCAAGAGCACTCGCTGCAAATCCAAAAGTGCTTCTCTGTGATGAGGCTACAAGTGCTTTGGACCCGAATACAACAAAGTCCATTTTAGATCTGTTAAGAGAGATTAATCAGAAGTTTGGCATTACAATTATTATTATTACCCACGAGATGAAAGTGGTAGAATCTGTTTGCCATCGGGTAGCGATTATTGATCAGAGTCAGATTGCAGAGTGCGGACTTGTAGAAGAAGTATTCTCCAATCCGAAGTCACAGATCGGACGTCATTTTATTCTCGGAGATTCACTCAAAGAGATTTCTTTTGATACAAAGTCTTTTTATCGTATTATTTTTGACGGGTTGGAAGCTACAGAGCCGGTAATTGGCAAAATGGCTCTGGCATGCGGATTCCCGGTAAATATTGCATATGCGTCTACAAAGCGAATTGGGGATAAGGCATTCGGGCAGATGGTCATTCAGGTGCCGGCGAATGTTGAAGACAGACAAAAGGTTATAAGATTTCTTGAGACAGAGAAGATACCATATGAGGAGGTAGAGGGAAATGAATTTTGATGCAGAAACATGGCGTATGATCGGAATTGGTATGCTGCAGACAATTTATATGACAGGAATCGCATCACTTCTTTCGTATGTGATCGGACTTCCGCTTGGAGTGATCCTTGTCGTAACAGAAAAAGACGGGATTCGGCCGATGCCGACGTTGAATCGTATTTTAGGATTTGTAATTAATATATTAAGATCGGTTCCGTTTATTATTTTGCTGATTTTAGTGATGCCGGTAACGAAGGTACTTGTAGGAACAAAGATTGGCCCGACAGCCATGATTCCGCCGCTTGTATTTTCCGCAGCGCCTTATATTGCGAGAATGATTGAATCTTCTTTGAAGGAAGTTGATTATGGAGTAATCGAAGCAGCCAAATCAATGGGAGCAAGTACATGGCAGATTATTTATAAAGTACTTGTTCCGGAGGCGGTTCCGTCTATTCTTGTAGGAGCAGCGATTTCAGTCACAACAATTATTGGCTATACAGCAATGGCAGGATTTGTCGGAGGCGAAGGACTTGGAGATATTGCAATCCGTTATGGAGTGTACCGCTATGAATTCCCAATTATGATCGTAACAACAGTATTGCTTGTTGTAATCGTTCAGATTGTGCAGGCGGGAGGAATCAGTCTGTCGAAGAAGAGCGATAAGCGTATTCGTTAGACAGTTGAGATAAAAGACAACATGTATTACAGGAGGAATGTATTATGAAATTGAAAAAAGTATTATGTATTGGAACAGCAGCAGTATTATCATTGGCGCTTCTCGCAGGATGCGGCGGAGAAAGCAAAGACAGCGGAGAAAGTAAAAAAGAAAGCAAGAAGATCGTTGTTGGTGCATCCCCATCACCGCATGCGGAAATTTTGAAAGAAGTACAGCCGATTCTTGAAGAAAAAGGATATGAACTGGAGATCAAAGAATATTCTGATTATGTAATCCCGAATACAGCAGTGGAAGAAGGCGAAATTGATGCCAATTATTTCCAGCATATTACTTATATGAATAATTTTAACGAAGAGCGGGGAACACATCTTGTATCTGCCGGAGAGATCCATTACGAACCGTTTGGAATTTATCCGGGAACAGCAGCAAAGTTAGAGGATTTAAAAGACGGAGATAAAATTGCAGTACCAAATGATACAACAAATGAAGCAAGGGCATTGCTTTTATTAGAATCACAGGGTATTATAACATTAAAAGATGGCGCCGGCCTGAATGCAACAAAGAAAGACATCGAAGAGAATCCGCACAACGTAGAGATTGTTGAACTGGAAGCAGCACAGATTCCGCGTGTTTTATCAGAAGTGGCATTTGCGTGCATGAATGGTAACTATGCACTGGATGCAGGATATACAGCAGAAAAGGATGCACTTGTTGTTGAGGATGCTTCTTCAGATGCAGTAAAAGCATATGTCAATGTCATTGCAGTAAAGGAAGGCAACGAAAATAACGATGCAGTGAAAGCGCTGGTTGAGGCTTTAAAGAGTGATGATGTGAAAACATATATTGACAAGACTTATAATGGCGCTGTTGTAGTCGTAGAATAAGAGGTAAAAATATGCGCGTAGGTATGGGATATGATGTACACAAATTAGTAGAAGGAAGAGATTTGATTCTTGGCGGGGTTAAGATACCTTATGAAAAGGGGTTGCTTGGACATTCAGATGCAGACGTACTGTTACATGCAATTATGGATGCACTTCTTGGGGCAGCAGCTCTTGGAGATATCGGAAGACATTTTCCGGATACGGAAGAAGCCTATAAAGGAATTTCCAGCATGAAACTCCTGGAACATGTCAGAACACTTTTGGATGAGAAACTGTATGTGATTGAAAATATCGATGCGACCATTATTGCGCAGCGTCCGAAGATGCTTCCGCACATTCCGGCAATGCGTCAGAATATTGCAGAGGCGCTTCAGATAGAAGTGGATCAGGTAAATGTGAAAGCAACAACAGAGGAAGGGCTTGGGTTTACCGGAAGTGGAGAGGGAATTTCTTCACAGGCAATCTGTGCGATAGAGAAAATAACAAATTTTAGTTATGATGTGACACCTGTAGAAGGATGTTCATCCTGTCCGGGATGTGGCAGAAAATAAGAAAGAATCAGGCAGTGGCGGAATCAAATACCGGCGCTGCCTTTTCCCGTGAAAGAAAGTACAGGCGCCGAATTCAAAGAAAAGATGCAGATGGCGCCGGACAGGAGGAAGAGATGATTCGAAAACTAGAACAGGAAGAGCATAAAAAAACAAGAAAGCTCTGGGAAGAAATCTTTTGTGAAGATTCAAAGAAATTTCTGGATTATTATTATTCAGTCAAAACAGAAGAAAATGAAATCTTTATCATAGAGGCAGATGGGGATATCCGCGCAATGCTTCAGCTAAATCCCTACGAGATGGTTATGCCGGGAGGAGTTAAAAAAACCAATTATATTGTTGGGGTAGCTACAGAGAAAGCGTACCGGGGAAGAAAATTTATGGCAAGGCTTCTGCATCGGGCGCTTGAGGAAATGTACAGAGAGCATCAGCCCTTTACCTTTCTTATGCCGGCAGCAGAAGCAATCTACGCGCCCCATGGGTTCCGATTTATTTATCACCAGAAACGCTGTAAGATTGCCGGAAAGAAAAGGGAATTTCCGGAAGGGATTTTGTGTCGGCAGGCAGAAGAAAAAGATTGCTGTAAGATTGCTGCTTTTGCAGAGCAGTATCTTCAAGAACGCTGCCTTGTGAGGACACGGCGGACTGAGGCTTATTATCAGATGATGCTGAAAGAGCAGATGAGTGAAAATGGAGGGATTCTGCTGCTGGAGCGGGAAGGACAGCTGTTAGGCTGTGTATACTATGCAGAAGAAGAGGAGTATATGGAGATACGGGAACCGCTTTTGCTTCCGGAAGTGGAGAAACTGCTTGGAACAATCGTGTACGCTTTGACAGGCGGGGAAGAGCGGATGATCCTCTGTCAGGCTGTGGAAGAACAGATGCTGTCAGAAGATAGGGCTGTGTGGGAAATGATTCCGGAAAAGCCGGTTATTATGGCGAGAATTGTTGATCTGAAAGCATTTTTGGAATGTTTTCGTGCCAGAGAAGCATTTTCCGAAGAGATTGCTGTGAAAGATGAGATTCTTTCTGGAAATTGTGGGAAATGGAAGATTGAGGCTGAAGAAGGAGAAGTTCTTCGCGTCACGAAAGAAGGAGAACTCGGGGATACGGACGAGAGGGTAATTACAGTAGAAAAGCTGGTGGAAGCGTCCTGTTTCTGGAACAGAGTATTTCTCAATGAAATTGTATAAGAAGCAGAATAAAAAGCGGTTTTCTGTTTTTACAGGTTGAATGGGAGTTGACAAAAAAAACATTTTCCCATACACTATATATCAGATATGAAAAGGCGAAGAACGAAGAGAGTAACAGTTTCAGAAACTGACAGAGAGAAGCTGCCATCGGCTGGAAGCAGCTTTCAGAGGAGAAATTGTGAAGTGCATTCGGGAGCTGATCCGGTGAAAGCGCTGTCCAAGCCGGATACGTAGGCTGACGTTACCGGCATAAAGTGAAAAGAAGCAATTCTTTTAATGAAGAGTGGAACCGCGGAACACTTCGTCTCTTGAAGAAACAGGAGATGGAGTGTTTTTTGATTCATGAAGGAGGATGATGAACATGAAATTATATAATACGATGTCAAAAAGAAAAGAAGAATTTGTACCGATTGAAGAAGGAAAGGTGCGGATGTATGTATGCGGACCGACGGTCTACAATTTTATCCACATTGGCAATGCAAGACCGATGATTATTTTTGATACGGTAAGACGTTATTTTGAGTACAAAGGTTATGAAGTGAATTTTGTATCAAATTTTACAGATGTAGATGACAAAATTATTAAAAAGGCAAACGAAGAACAAGTTACAGCAGAGGAAATTTCCACACGCTATATTGCAGAATGCAAGAAAGATATGGAAGCGATGAACGTAAGACCTGCTACGACACATCCGCTTGCTACGCAGGAAATACCGGGAATGATTGCTATGATCGAGACCTTGATCGAGAAGGGATACGCTTATGAGAAGAACGGTACGGTATATTTCCGTACAAGAAAATTCGAACCATATGGAAAATTATCCCATAAGAATCTGGATGATCTGCGTTCCGGAGAAAGATCTCTTCTTGTGACCGGAGAAGATGAAAAGGAAGATCCGCTTGATTTCGTACTTTGGAAACCAAAGAAAGAAGGAGAGCCATTCTGGACATCTCCGTGGAGTGATGGACGTCCGGGCTGGCATATTGAATGTTCAGAGATGTCTAAAAAATATCTTGGAGAACAGATCGACATCCATGCAGGCGGAGAGGATCTGATCTTCCCGCACCATGAAAATGAGATCGCCCAGAGCGAAGCTGCGAATGGAAAAGAATTTGCACACTACTGGCTGCACAATGGATTCCTGAATATAGATAACCGTAAGATGTCCAAGTCTCTTGGCAATTTCCGCACAGTGCGTGAAATTACAGAACAGTATGATCCTCAGGTATTTCGGTTCTTTATGCTGAGCGCTCACTACAGAAGCCCGCTGAATTTCAGCGCAGAGCTGATGGATGCTGCCAAGAACGGTTTTGAGCGCATTGTGACAGCGGTAGAGAATCTGAAGTATTTGCTCGGCAACGCAAAAGAAGATGCGATGACAGCAAAAGAGCAGGAAAAATTTGCAAAGACAGAAGCGTTTGTGAAGGAATTTGAAGGGGCAATGGAAGATGACTTTAATACAGCAGATGCGGTATCCGCAATCTTCAATCTTGTAAAATATGCAAATACAAATACAGACGAAACATCTTCCAAAGAATTTTTGGAACAATTAAAAGGACTGATCGTAAAACTGGCAGACGTACTGGGGCTGATTGTGGAGAAGAAGGAAGAAATGCTTGATGAAGAGGTTGAGAGCTTGATCGCGGAACGCCAGGCAGCGAGAAAAGCAAAGAATTTCCAGAGAGCAGATGAGATCCGTAACGAGCTTCTTGAAAAAGGAATTATTCTGGAAGATACAAGAGAAGGTGTAAAATGGAAAAGAGCATAGGATTTGATGACTGTCTGAGAGCGGCATTTGATATGCAGGATGTGGATGTACAGAGTTATTCCCCTTTGACGCTGGCGTATATTGGTGACTGCGTGTTCGATCTGATAATTAAGAGTCTTATCGTGAATCAGGGAAATAAACAGGTTCAGAAGCTTCATGCAGAAACGAGCGCGCTTGTCCAGGCTTCTGCCCAGTCCAAAATGATGCGCCCGCTTCAGGAGCTTTTGACAGAAGAGGAGCATGCAGTGTATAAGCGGGGAAGAAATGCCAAGTCGGTTTCCCCGGCAAAGAATCAGAGCATTACCGATTACAGGCGTGCAACAGGATTTGAAGCGTTGATAGGATATTTGTATCTGGAAAAGAAATACGGCAGAATTATGGAACTTGTCAGAATCGGTTTGGAATTTATGGAACACCCAACAGCAGATTTGATTTTAGGAAAGCAGGAGTCTTAGAGCGATAGGAGAAAAAGATGAGTGAAGAAATGAAGACAGTGGAGAACCTTGTAATTGAGGGGAGAAATGCAGTAATAGAAGCATTTCGTTCCGGAAAAACAATTGATAAAGTATATGTATTGGATGGATGTCAGGACGGACCGATCCGGACTGTAATCCGAGAAGCGAAAAAGCATGATACGATTCTTAATTTTGTAACGAAAGAGCGCTTAGACCAACTCTCTGAGACAAAGAAACATCAGGGAGTTGTGGCGCATGCAGCGGCATATGAATATGCGACGGTGGAAGATATGCTGGAACTGGCAAGAAAGAAAGGGGAAGATCCATTTCTGATTCTTCTGGACAATATTGAAGATCCACACAATCTTGGCGCGATTATCCGTACAGCCAATCTTGCAGGCGCACATGGGGTAATCATCCCGAAACGGCGTGCAGTAGGGCTGACTGCAACCGTTGCAAAAACATCTGCCGGAGCGCTGAACTATACGCCGGTTGCAAAAGTAACGAATCTTGCAAAGACGATGGAAGAATTGAAAGAGCAGGGGCTTTGGTTTGTCTGTGCGGATATGGGCGGAGAAGTGATGTACCGCATGAATTTGAAAGGACCAATCGGTCTTGTGGTCGGTAATGAAGGAGAGGGAGTAGGACGTCTCGTGAAAGAAAAATGCGATTATATTGCATCGATTCCGATGAAAGGGGATATCGACTCTCTAAATGCGTCGGTAGCAGCCGGAGTGCTGGCTTATGAGATTGTCCGCCAGAGATTATCATGATCGATTATAAGCAGAAAACAGATGAGCAGCTGATAGAGGAGCTGCGTGCCGGCGATAAGCAGATTATTGATTATATTATGGAGAAATATAAATACATGGTTCGCCAGAAGGCGAAAGCGATGTATCTTCTCGGCGGCGAAAATGATGATCTGATCCAGGAAGGAATGATCGGATTGTTTAAGGCAATCCAGGATTTTAATCCGGACTATGGAAGAGCTTTTTCCGGATTTGCGGAGCTTTGTGTAGAAAGGCAGATGTATTCTGCTATTGAGGCATCAAAAAGAAAGAAGCATATCCCATTGAATTCTTATATATCAATCTATGAGGCAGAACAATGTGGATCAGGAGAAGGGGGACAGCATCTCCCCCTGGTGGATGTGATGGAAGCAGAAAAAGAAAGCAATCCGGAAGAGCTGCTGCTTGGGAAAGAGCAGATGGAGCATCTGGAAAGTGCGCTGAAAGAGAATTTAAGCAGTCTGGAAAGTCGGGTACTGTATTTGCAGCTGCAGGGAATCGATTATCAGACGATTGCAAGATTGATCGATAAAAGTCCCAAAGCGGTAGATAACGCGCTCCAACGAATCCGGGCAAAAGCGGCGCAGATTATGAAACATGCGGGGAAGAAATAATATAACAGAGGAAAATGTGCCTTAATTTGGCGGCGAAATGGAGATTGGTATGACGAAAAATAATTACAGACTCATGATAAAGATTGCGGTTGCGCTTGCGATTGCATTAATTTCCGTTTTTGTTTTAACGAGATATGCAGCATCACCGGAGTTTCATGCGAAGACCATTCAGTCTCTGGACGAGAAAAAGAAAACGGTAATGGAGCTGACGGCAGCTTCCGTGGCGGCATCTACTGCGGTAACGATGATTCCCGGAGAAACAGCAACACCAATTGCAGAAAAACTGGCAGATCTGAGTTCTTACTTTTTGATTGTGCTTTGTGCGATTTATCTGGAAAAATATTTATTGACGATAACCGGATTCGCAGCATTTCAGATATTGATCCCGGCAGCCTGTCTGCTGTATGTGATCGGATTATTCCGTAAAAAAGAGATTTACCGGCAGTTTGTAGTGAAATTAACTGTATTTGCAATTGCGATTGCAGCAGTGATCCCTGCCGGTGTAAAAGTTGCAGATATGATTGAAGCAACTTATGAATCTTCTATCAATAGTACGCTTGCTTCGGCAAAAGAAGCGACGGAAGAGATTGAAGAAAATACGGAAGAAAGCGGCGGTGTCTGGGATAAATTTGTTGGTGCGATTAAAGACGGAGTGTCTGGAATTGTAACAAAAGTAGAAACGGTATTAAATAATTTTATTGAATCGCTGGCGGTAATGATTGTGACCTCCTGCTTGATTCCGATTCTCGTGCTGTTGTTTTTTGTATGGTTTACGAAACTGATTCTTGGAATTCAGATTCCGCTGCCGAAAAAACTTCCGGCGGTTGGAACAAGAAAGAGGAATTCGAACAAAAGAGAATCACTATAATCCGGAGGAAACTATGCTTGCCTATACTTATGTGGAAAAAGGGAAATTTGAATTAAAAGAGAAAGAAAAACCGGTTTTGAAAGATGGACAGGATGCGATCGTTCGTGTGACGATGGGAAGTATCTGCAGCAGTGATCTTCATATCAAACACGGTTCGGTACCGAGAGCGGTTCCGGGAATTACTGTTGGACATGAAATGGTTGGAATTGTAGAAGAGATAGGAAACGATGTAACAGCAGTCAAACCCGGAGATCGTGTTACAGTAAATGTGGAAACTTTCTGCGGAGAGTGCTTCTTCTGCCAGCATGGATTTGTGAATAACTGCGTTGATGCCAACGGCGGATGGGCGCTTGGCTGTCGGATTGACGGCGGACAGGCAGAATATGTAAGAGTGCCGTATGCCAATCAGGGCCTGAACAGGATTCCGGACAGCGTGACAGATGAGCAGGCGCTGTTTGTGGGGGATGTTCTTGCAACAGGATTCTGGGCAGCAAAGATTTCCGATATTCAGAAAGAAGATACGGTACTGATCATCGGAGCAGGGCCGACAGGAATCTGCACATTACTCTGTGTGATGTTAAAGGAGCCGGAACATATTATTATCTGTGAGAAAGATCCGCAAAGAATAGCATTTGTCCGTGAGCATTATCCGAATGTATGTGTTGCCACACCGGAAGAATGTGAAAAAATGGTGCAAAAATACAGCAGGCATGGGGGTGCAGATGTTGTCTTGGAAGTTGCCGGAACGAAGGAAACATTCCAGATGGCATGGAAATGTGCAAGACCAAATGCGACTGTGACGATTGTAGCTCTCTACGATGAATCACAGACATTGCCATTGCCGGATATGTATGGAAAAAATCTCACGTTCAAGACAGGCGGTGTTGACGGCTGCGACTGTAATGAAATTCTGGAATTGATTGCAGAAGGGAAGATTGATACGACTGCGTTAATTACTCACACATATGCACTGAAAGATATTGAGGAAGCATATCGTGTCTTTGAGCAGCGGTTGGATCAAGTCATTAAGATTGCAATTGTAAATGAAAAATAATCACTAAGAACGTTATATAACAAAAAGCACACGATCGTGTGCTTTTTGTCATGGGATAGAAGGTTTAATGTCTTTCTTCGCTCCACTCAAGAAATTTTCCGGTGGCAGCGTCAATCTCAAATTCATATTCAATTTGATTATAAATAATATCTCCTTCGTAAGTTTCATATCCATCGTCAAAGTCGAGGTTCATACGAAGATCATTTTGGGTTGCTCCGGAAACACGTTCAAGAGCAAGGGCAGCAGCTTCCTCCCATGTGATGCCGTTTGAGGCATTTTTGTGAGTGGAAGCAGAATCCGGTGAAGAGGATTCTTGTGAATCTGTTTGAGCTGCCGCGTCTGCTTGTGCGGAAGGCTTCTGTGAGTCTGCCTGTGCCGAAGCGGATACATTTTCAGAAGGTTCTGTGGAAGTGTCAAGGATTGTTCCGTCAGAAGCCTGAATTTCATATTCATACTCCATATTATCATAAGTAAATTGGATATCGTAAGTTGGAAGACCATCGTCATGATCTTTGGAAATACGGAACCGGGAAGTATCCTCTCTGGTAATCCCGACATCGTTTAAAGCGATTTTTTCTGCTTTCTCCTTTCCGATATCAGAACCATTGGAAGCCAAACCGCAGGCAGCCATGCTGCCGGATAAAATAATAGAAGCTCCAAGTAATGTCATATATGTTTTCATACGTTTCATAGTCAAATCCTCACTTTCTGATTTTCTGTATCTTTGTGTTGTATTTAGTATAGTATGTGAAGATTAAAGAAAAATTAAAACCTTTCATTTTTTTCATTTTTTTTTATTTTTTTAGGCCCGAAATTTTCCTGAGAATGAGATGCGGGGAGAAGAACAGTAAAGGTACTTCCGGCAGAGGGCTTGCTTTGGGCAGTGATAGTGCCGCCGTGGGCAGTTACAATCCATTGCACCATAGAAAGTCCGAGACCGAAATGGCTGTCTCCGGTTCGGGAGGAATCAGCACGATAAAAGCGTTCCCAGATATGGGAGAGGACCTCTTCTGACATGCCGATACCATCGTCACGAATCTGAAGAAGAATGTCAGAACCGGACGGCGTAAGGCTAATCCATACGTTTCCATTCTCTTTTCCATAAGTGACGGCGTTGGATAAAAGATTGATCAGAAGTCGGAAGTAAGCGGTTTCATCTACGCAGGCAAATAGATTCGGAGTAATCTCTGTATGAAATTGGATATGCCTGGAGGCAGCAGTTAAAGCCTGCTCTTCGACAGTCATTTCTGTCAATTCGCTAAGATTCAGGTACTCGAATGTTAGAATGGCTCTGTTTTGATCTGCGCGGGAGAGCAACAGCAAATGGGAGATCAAAGTGGAAATCTGGCGGGATTTTCGGTAAATGACTTCTGCCTGTGAGCGCAGTTCTTCCGGAAGAGAGGGATTTTCCAAAAGAGCTTCGCTCTGGGCGCAGATAACACTGACAGGAGTGCGAAGTTCATGGGAAACATCGGAAGTAAATTGTTTTTCACGAAGAAAAGCGGCTTCCAGTTCGTCTAACATTAAGTCAAAAGTATCTGCAAGATAGTGGATTTCATCCAAGTTCCGCTCGGTATTTGGATGGCTGCCGGTGCGCAGAGAGAGGTCGCCATTGGCACGGATCTGTTCTACAGTATCAGTCAGCGTGCGGACCGGACGAAGGGAACGGTTGATAATGTAATAACCGAGGAGTGAAGTCAGGAGGATCATGAGCGGAAGAAGGACTAAGGCAAAACGCAGTGTAATGCGGAAGTTATTTTCCGCTTTGGATGCAGAGGTGATTCCTCGTACATAAAAGGTATAATCCGACTCCGGTTCATAAAGAATATCATAAATATACCAGGTAGTATTGTTTTCGGAGACGGTTTGAAGTTCTCCGTCAGTCAACGGAGCAAATACAGTTAGATCGTGTGGAACTTTTCCATACAGGAATTCACCGCCGGGGCTGTAGACTGCGAGATAGATGCCGTGTTCCAGAGAATAAAAATCAGAATCAATATCGAGCGCACCGTCTTCCGGTTCGATATCGTCAAGGCTGTCGGCGACATGCTCTTTTAAAGAAGCCTGAGCAGAAGCAAGGATTTCACGACCGGAAAGGGAAAACAAAATAGCCAGAGCTGCGGCAGAAATCAAAATCATAAAAAAAGAATAAAGTAAAGTCAGTTTCAATTTTAAAGGAAGCTTTTTCATAAATTACCTTTCTGTTTCTTCGATGCGAAGCACATATCCGGCGCCGCGGACCGTGTGGATCAACTTTGGAGTAAAACCGGTGTCAATTTTTTTGCGCAGATAGCGGATGTAAACGTCGATGACATTAGAGCCGCCGCTGTAGTCATAATTCCAGAGATGCTGTTCCATCTTATCTCTGGAGAGTACAATTCCCTGGTTCTGCATCAGATAGCGCAGCAAAGCAAATTCTTTGCCTGACAGAGAAATTTCCTGGGTACCGCGGAATACTTTGTGGGTATCAAGCTGCATTGTCAGGTCAGCCAGATGAAGACAGGATTCCTGAGGAGTGTTTGGCGCTCTCAAAAGTACGCGGACTCTGGCCAGAAGTTCTTCGAAAGCAAAGGGTTTCACAAGATAATCATTCGCTCCGGAATCCAGACCGGTTACCCGGTCCTCGATGCTGTCACGGGCAGTCAAAAGAAGCACAGGGCATCCGATACCATTTTTGCGGAGGGTGCGAAGAAGTGTCAGACCATCCAGTTTTGGCATCATAATATCAAGGATAGCAAGGTCATATTCGGCAGAAGTCAGATAGGAAAGCGCTTCTTCTCCATCAAAGCAGCGATCGACACTGTAATGTTCTGCTTCAAGTTTTGATACAATGAGACGATTGAGATCTTTTTCGTCTTCTGCAATTAAAATACGCATAATATCCATCCTTCTTTCTTTTTTAGATGTCTTTTAGTATACCATTTTTTGAAAGGAAATTGGGCTGTCAGCAGTAGATTTTGAAATCTTTTTTTCGTTTGGAAGATTTTTATTGACATATACCCCATATGGGTATATTATTTTCTTGAACAGAAAACGAATAGAGATTTTGGAATAAAGCAGGAGGAAAGAACATTGGAAGAAAGGAAAGAATGCTGTCATAAAACGAAGAAGCGAACAGAGAAAGAATATAAAGATCTGGTAAATCGGCTGAGCCGGATTGAAGGGCAGGTAAGAGGAATCAAAAGAATGGTAGAAGAAGATGCATACTGTCCGGAGATTTTAATTCAGGTGTCAGCAGTGAATGCAGCACTGAATAGCTTTAACAAAGTGCTGCTGGCAGAGCATATCCGAAGCTGTGTTGCAGAAGATATCCGCAAAGGAAATGATGAGATCATTGATGAGTTGGTTGCAACGCTTCAGAAATTAATGAAATAACAGAGGGAAGAGAACATGAAACAATATTCAGTAACAGGGATGAGCTGCGCGGCGTGCAGCGCCCGGGTAGAGAAAGCAGTCATGAAAGTACCCGGAGTAACAGCATGCTCTGTCAGCCTTTTGACAAATTCTATGGGAGTGGAAGGCGATGCACAGCCGGAAGCAGTGATTGCAGCAGTAGAGGAAGCCGGATACGGGGCGCAAGTCAAAGGAGAGCGCAGCCCACAGAAAAGCAATCCGGAAATGGGAGGAGAGGAAGCTTTCCTGAAAGATACAGAGACGCCAAAGCTGAAAAAACGTCTGATCGCGTCACTTTGCTTTTTACTTCCGCTTATGTATGTTTCTATGGGGCATATGATGTGGAATTGGCCGCTTCCGGAAGTTTTTGCGGAAAATCATGTGGCTATTGGCATTTTTCAAATGCTGTTTACCGGAATCGTTATGGTAATTAATCAGAAATTTTTTATCAGTGGATTTAAAAGTTTGTGGCACAAAGCGCCGAATATGGATACGCTCGTTGCCCTTGGATCAGGAGCTTCATTTGTGTATAGTATGTATGCACTGTTTGCGATGACAGATGCACAGATGCATGGGAATACAGAGAACGTAATGGAATTTATGCATGAATTTTATTTTGAATCTGCGGCAATGATTCTAACTTTGATTACTGTAGGAAAGATGCTTGAGGCCCGCTCAAAAGGAAAAACGACCGATGCATTGAAGAGTTTGATGAAACTGGCGCCAAAGACGGCGATGGTCCTGAGAGATGCTGAAGAGATGGAAGTGCCGATTGAGCAGGTGCGTCGCGGTGATATCTTTCTTGTGCGTCCGGGGGAAAATGTACCGGTAGATGGAATTGTGTTGGAAGGAACGAGCGCAGTCAATGAATCTGCGTTGACTGGAGAGAGTATTCCGGTTGATAAAAAACCTGGCGATACCGTTTCTGCCGCAACTTTAAATCAATCTGGATTTATGAAGTGTGAGGCTTCCCGTGTGGGCGAGGATACTACGTTATCCCAGATTATTCAAATGGTGAGCGATGCGGCAGCTACGAAAGCGCCGATCGCGAAAGTTGCAGATAAGGTATCGGGGATTTTTGTTCCGGCAGTCATTGGGATTGCAGTGTTGACGATTCTGGGGTGGCTGGCTGTAGGTGAAAGCATTGGCTTTGCGTTGGCAAGAGGAATCTCCGTGCTGGTAATCAGCTGCCCGTGTGCACTTGGGTTAGCGACACCGGTGGCGATTATGGTTGGAAATGGCATGGGGGCAAAACATGGAGTGATGTTTAAAACAGCTTCTTCATTGGAAGAGACCGGAAAGATGCAGATTGTGGCATTGGATAAGACCGGAACCATTACGAGCGGAAAGCCGCAGGTAACAGATATGCTTCCGACAGAAGGTGTGACAGAAAAAGAATTGCTTACAATGGCGTATGCACTGGAGAAGAAGAGTGAGCATCCACTGGCAGGAGCAATTCTGGAGAAAGCCAGAGAGAGTGCCGTTGACGAAATCAATGAAGTAACAGAATTCCAGGCAGTTCCTGGAAATGGTCTTTCCGGCTTATGGCATGGAGTGCCGGTGGCAGGAGGCAATTTCAAATTTATCCGTGAGATGGCAGAAGTTCCGGAAGAAATGAAGAAGAAGGCAGAGGAACTTGCGAATCTTGGAAAAACACCGCTTTTTTTTGCTGAAGCAGGGAAACTGACTGGTGTAATTGCGGTGGCTGATGTGATAAAAGAAGACAGCCCGAAAGCGGTAAAAGAGCTGCAGAACATGGGCATCCATGTAGTTATACTGACCGGGGACAATGAGCGCACTGCGAAAGCGATCGGAGAACAGGCAGGAGTTGATGAAGTCATTGCAGGGGTACTTCCGGAGGGAAAAGAGAGTGTCATCCGTTCTTTGAAACGGAAAGGAAAAGTAGCTATGGTTGGAGACGGCATCAATGATGCTCCTGCTTTGATGCGGGCCGATATTGGAATCGCGATAGGAGCCGGAACAGATATTGCCATTGATGCGGCGGATGTGGTATTGATGAAGAGTAAATTGAGCGATGTGCCGGCGGCAATCCGTTTAAGCCGTGCAACGCTGCGAAATATCCATGAGAATCTGTTCTGGGCATTTTTCTATAATGCAATCGGAATTCCGCTGGCAGCAGGCTTGTGGTATCCGATTTTTGGCTGGAAACTAAATCCAATGTTTGGAGCAGCAGCAATGAGTTTATCCAGTTTTTGTGTTGTGACAAATGCACTCCGGTTGAATTTTTTCAACATGCGAGATGCAGGAAAAGATAAAAAAATAAAAATCAGAAAGAAAGAGGAGGAACAACCTATGGAAAAAACAATGAAAATCGAAGGAATGATGTGTGGACATTGCGAAGCGAGGGTAAAAAAATGCCTTGAGAAATTGCCGGAAGTAGAAGAAGCGATTGTAAGCTATGAAGCCGGAACAGCAGTGGTAAAATTAAACAAAGAGATTTCCGATGATGTATTAAAACAGACAGTGGAAGATCAGGATTATGAAGTAAAAGAAATTATTTAAGATTACGGGAAATTCGTGAAAAATCTTAATAGGAATATTGCAGATAAGGGAGCGTCCATTAGAAAGGACCTCCCTTTTGTAATTCTTGAAAAATATGTTCGTATTCGTCTGAAAAAAGACTCCCTTTATTCCAGAGAAATGTAAAATCATGCATGACCATGAAATCGGTCAGAGGTATCTGGATAAGACGCCCTGTCTTTAGTTCTTCCGCAACAGCTGCTTTGTATAAGAAAGAGATACCGCAGTCCCGACAAAGAAGGCTGACAATGGCATGGATATTTTCTAACTCAACGATTCGCTGAAAATCACGGATGGACATGTTCTTCAGAGCCAGTGTTTTTGTCAGAACTGCTCTTGTGCCGGATCCCTGCTCCCGGATTAAAAGACGCTCCCCGGTAAGGTCTTTTAACATTCGAATCGGCTTTTGAAATTGATGTTCGGCAGCACATACAGCAATGTATTCTTCTGTTTGATAGTTCCGGGTTTCATAATGTTCACCGGTAAAATAACCTTCCACAATGGCAAAATCAATGATTCCTTCCCGAAGTTCTGAAAGGAGTGTCTGGGTATTACCGTAGCGGATATGAAAATTAGTTTCCGGATGCGATTTGATAAACTCGGCAAGTGCAGGAATTACTGCATATTCTCCAATGGTCATCGTAACGCCGAAAGTCAATGTTTTCTGATTGACCAAACTGTTTTTGATACGCTTTTTGATATGTTCTTCGTCATTTCGCATTGTTTCCAGCGCCTGGCGAAGAATCTCACCGGCCGGTGTCAGCTGAAGACCTCGCTTTTCCCTTAGAAAAAGAGGAGCGCCGTAAATCTCTTCCAGATATTTAATATGTTGAGAAACAGCAGGCTGTGTCAGATGAAGCGCTTCAGCGGCATGGGTAAAGTTCATGGATTCACAGACTGTCAAAAATGTTTTCATACGAAAATCAAGCATGTCAACCTCCAGAAAGATAGATATTCATGATCGGATGGATCCGTATAAATAAGCATATCAAATATTTTATGAAAAGACAATTTGCGGTTGACATTTTTTATCCATATTCTATAATAAAAGAAAAAAGTTTTTTTTAGAACTGTTTTGAAAAGAACTTTATAAGAGCTTTTCGGGAATGCCGAAAGAAAAAGGAGCGGATTTCTGAAATAGTATTACATTTAGAAAGGAAGAAAGAGTGTTATGAAAAGGACAACGGATCTTCTTGTAAGCATTAGAAAAATTTTGAAAATCGACGAGGACTTAATGAAAAGTGTTTGTGAAATGTATGATTTGACGCTGATTGAAGCGAAGATTCTTGTGTTTTTAAAGAATAATCCAGGTTGTGACACAGCTGCGGACATTGTGGAATACCGTATGCTGTCAAAGGGAAACGTATCGCAGGCAGTGGACAGTCTGATCCGGAAACAGTATTTGCAGAGAAGACCGGATGAAAATGACCGCAGGAAAGTGCATTTGTCGCTGCTTCCGGCAGCAGATCCTGTGAGTGCTAAAATGCAGATTTTGCGTTCTGATTATGAGAAGAGGTTATTTGACGGCATGACAGAGGAAGAGCGCCAGACATTTATCAGACTAAGCAACAAAGTGATTGAAAACAGCAAAAAAATAGCAGAGAGAAGGAAATAAAACATGAAAGAAGAAAAGGATTTTTTGGGAAAAGAGCCAATTGGGAAACTGCTCTTGCGGCTTGCATTGCCGACAATCACAGCCCAGATCATTAATATGCTGTACAATATTGTAGACCGGATTTATATTGGGCATATTCCGGAAAACGGAGCAGCGGCGCTGACCGGCGCAGGCGTATGTATGCCGCTGATCATGATCGTTTCTGCATTTGCAGCGCTTGTAGGAAATGGAGGAGCTCCGAGAGCTTCGATCGCAATGGGAAAAGGAAAAAATGATGAAGCAGAGCAGATTCTTGGCAACTGCTTTACGCTGCAGATAGTTCTTTCATTGATTTTAACCGTTGTTCTATTTCTCTTTAACCGGAGTTTTCTGATGGCATTCGGAGCCAGTGAAAATACGATTGAATATGCGGTAAGTTATATGAACATTTATTCTCTTGGCGTACTGTTTACGCAGTTGACGCTGGGAATGAATGCATTTATCACAGCGCAGGGATTTGCAAAGACCGGAATGCTGTCTGTATTGATTGGCGCGGTAACGAATATTGTGTTGGATCCAATCTTCATTTTCGGACTGCATATGGGAGTACGGGGTGCAGCGCTTGCAACGATCATTTCTCAGGCATGTTCCTGTATTTGGGTATTATGCTTTTTATTTGGAAAGAAGCCATTTCTTAAAATCCGCAGGGTGAATATTGGACTTTGCCCAAAAGTAATTTTGCCGTGTATCGCACTTGGTTCTTCTTTTTTTGTTATGCAGGCAAGCGAGAGCGTCATCTCTGTATGCTTCAATTCCTCATTATTAAAATACGGAGGGGATATTGCAGTTGGAGCTATGACAATCTTAACAAGCGTTATGCAGTTTGCCCTGTTGCCAATCCAGGGACTCGGACAGGGAGCGCAGCCGATCATCAGTTATAATTATGGAGCTAAAAATGTAGAGCGGGTAAAAGGGGCGTTTAAACTGCTTTTGAAACTGAGTCTTGCCTATTCGTGTCTGTTCTGGGTTGGGGTAATGATGTTTCCGAGAGCATTCGCATCCATGTTTACAACCGACACAGCGCTTCTTGACTTTACCGGAACAGCTCTTCGCATTTACATGGGAAGCATGTGTCTGTTTGGAATTCAGATGGCGTGTCAGATGACATTTACTTCGCTCGGAAATGCAAAAGAATCTATTACGGTTGCAATTATGAGAAAATTTGTTCTTCTCATTCCGCTGATTTATATTATGCCAATGCTGTTGAAACAGAATCAGACGATGGCTGTTTATATGGCAGAACCGATTGCAGACTTTCTGGCAGTGATTTTTACAGCCTGTCTGTTCCGTGTTCGGTTTAAAAAGTCACTAATGTTAATTGGAGAGAAATAAAACAGGAGAATGTTATGCAGATTGTAGATTTGTGGATTCGTAATTTTAAGTCGATCAAAAATATGCACATTCAGGAAATTGAAAATGCACTGATCCTTGTGGGACAGAATAATACCGGGAAAACCGTTATCCTGGATGCTGTCCGTGCAGTCAGCGGAGATTATAAGATCAGCAGCGATGATTTCCAGGAAGATTATCCAAACATAGAAATCGGTGTCACTTTGCAGATAACAGAAGAAGACCTTCATCGGTTTCATCAAACCGGAACAGTCAGTACTTATCGCAGATATGAGGCGTGGTATCGGGATTTCTGTAAAAAGCTTCCCTCTTATTCGGATGGAGAGTTAAGCTTTGTATACACTGCAAACAGAGAAGGAAAAATCCGTTATGCCGACGGATTTCAAAAGCAGAATCATTATATCTTACAAGTATTTCCAAATGTGTATTATCTGGATGTACAGAGGAATCTAAATCAGTTTCAGGATGCACTGTTAATGATGCAGGAAGATGATCTCCTGAAACAAATGCGTTCCGGATGCTGTATGTTTGATCGGGCAAAGGAATGTAATCACTGTTTTTCCTGTATGGGACTGATACGACAGAAGACAGCAGAAGAACTAAATGCCTTTGAGGCGGCAAAGCTTTTGGAATATAAGCTTTATTGTTTGAATCTGGATGATTTTGAACGCCGTGTCAATGAGAACTTTCGGAGAAATGGAGGGCGGGAGATCATTCATTATTCTATGAACCGCGACATTGAAAAGATGCTGCTTGTAACTGCAGAAATCGAAGGAAAAGGGCAGAACCGCCGCAGACCATTGAGTTCTCTCGGCAAGGGTATGCGCAGCATTTATCTTCTGTCGCTGCTTGAGACATGTGAAGATCAAAATAGAAAAAATACAGATATTATCATTGTAGAGAATCCGGAAATGTTTTTGCATCCGAAACTCCAAAATAGCTGTGGCGAGATTCTTTACCGTCTTTCAAAGAAAAATCAGGTGATGTTTTCTACACATTCGCCGAATCTTTTGCCAAACTTTGGCAGCAGGCAGATCCGTCAGATCATGCTGGGCAAGGATGGCTATTCAGAAATCTGTCCGACGACAGATATCAGCGCAGTGCTTGATGATCTTGGCTATTCTGCGACAGATGTGATGAATGTGAATTTCGTATTTATTGTAGAAGGAAAACAGGACAAAAGCCGGCTTCCGCTGCTTCTGAAAAAATATTTTTCTGAAACGTATGATGAAGATGGAAATTTGTCCAGAATTGCGATTATTACAACAAACAGCTGCACGAATATTAAAACGTACGCGAATTTGAAATATATGAATCAAGTGTACTTAAAAGATAATTTTCTAATGATCCGGGATGGTGACGGTAAAGACCGGGAGAAATTAAAAAGGGAGCTTTGCAAATATTATGAAGCGCGTAATCTGGAAGATGTGGATCGTCTTCCCCGTGTCACAGAAAAAAATGTTCTGATTTTGAAATATTATTCTTTTGAGAATTATTTCCTCAATCCAAAGATTATGGCGGCGCTTGGGATTGTGGAATCAGAAGAAGCCTTTTACGAAATATTTCTTGACAAATGGAAAGAGTATCTTCATCGTATGCGAAGCGGTCAGGCGCTGATCGAAGCGATAGGACATGATATCGAGACGGTAGAAGATGTGAAAAACAATATGGAAAATATTAAAATCTATATGAGAGGCCATAATTTGTATGACATTTTTTATGGAAGATATAAAGCGCAGGAGCAGGAACTTCTGACGCGATATATTGACATAGCTCCGCGAGAAGATTTTCAGGACATTTTGGATTCCGTAGAGCAATTTATCTATTTTGAGAGCAGAAAAAACAGGGTGGGAATGTAAAAGAATAGAAGAGGTGGATAAACATGAGAAAGTGGATATGTTTGATTCAAATTGTATTAGCGGCGTTTCTGGTCAGCCGCTATCCGGCGATGTCAGTGCTTTTGCTCCTGCTCATTGCCAATGCAGCCGCTACGCTTTTGCTTGGAGTGACAAGAAAAGGAATTGCAGGAATGGCAGTGATACTGCTTTTCATGGTGTGTATGTTGCTGCTTCCAAAAGAAGCAGTCATTGCAGCAAATATTTTTGTTTGCATCAGCACACTGATATTGTTGGTAGAGTGGCTGCAGCAGTGGAATGCAGCAATTTTTTGCAGGAGAAATCTTCTGACGGCAGGCGGCATTTTTCTTGTCGTATTTCTTTTGGCGGCAATTTTGCCTTATGTAAAACAGCCGGAAGTACAGAAAGACACAATGGAGAATTTCGATCTTGCGGATTATACCGGTACACGTCAGGAAGGCGAGCGCGCAAAGATTATTTCAGATAATGGCGAGGCTTTGGAAGAGAGGATCCGGCTTATTTCTCAGGCGAAAGAAGAAATTATACTTTCTACCTTTGAGTTTGACGCTGATACGAGCGGTAAGCAGGTGTTGGCAGCCCTTATGGATGCAGCCGATCGGGGCGTGAAAGTAAAGATCCTGGTTGATGGATTCCCTTATTTGAAGACCATGTGGGGAAATCCGTACTTTTTAGCTGCAGCGCAGCAGGAGCATATGGAGATTCGGGTATATAATCCGGTAAGGCTTTGGAAACCGTGGACATTGATGGGACGTTTGCATGATAAATATCTTCTTGTAGATGATACAGCATATCTTCTGGGAGGAAGAAATACATTTGATTTCTTTCTCGGAAATCAGAAAGGGTACAAAAACTATGACTGGGATGTATTTGTTTCCTGTAAGGAAAGTGAAAATCCATCGATTGTCCAGGTACAGAATTATTTTCAATCTGTCTGGAAACAGCCGGACAGCCGACCATACGGAAGCGGCCTCTGGAAATGGAATCCGTCAGTAAAAACAGCCGGAAAAGAATTAAAACAATTAAAGCAGCAGATAGAAAAAACACATGCAGACTGGTTTGCGGAAGAAGATATTTATGAAAAAACAGTGCCAATTCAAAATGTACAGTTGATTGCAAACCCGGTTCATGCTAATGTAAAAGAGCCAACTGCGTTTTATGAAATGGCAGAGATTATGAAATCTGCCGAATCAGAAGTGACATTCCATACGCCATATTTGATCTGCGATGACTGGATGCTTCAGAAACTCAAAGAAGTTTGTTCGGACGGACGTCAAGTGCAGATGATGACCAACTCTGTTGTGAATAATGGAAATCCTTTCGGAGCAATGGATTATCATCGCTATAAAGGGCAAATTTTAGAAACCGGAGTTTCTATTCTGGAATATGATAAAGGTGTATCCTATCATGGAAAATGTTTTACAGTAGACGATCATATATCAGGTATCGGTTCTTTTAACTGGGATATGAGAAGCGCATATCTTGATACAGAACTCATGCTTGTGATAGACAGTCAGGAACTCACGATGCAGTTGAGGAAAGAAATGAGCAGCTATGAGGCAGATGCGCTTCGGGTAACGGGAAAAGATTCTTATGATCTTCCGGAAGGAGTTACACCGCGGCCAATGAGCAAAAAGAAGGAATTTCGCATCAAAGCACTGGACCTTTTAGGTGGATGGGCCAGATTTTTGATGTGACAGGAGGGATTCAAATGGAGAAATCAAAAGTATACTACACAGACTTTCGTACAAGATTAGGGGAAGGACTTCCAATCAAATTAAAAAAACTGATCCGGAAAGCAGGGATTGGTGAGATTGATATGGAAAATAAATTTGTAGCAATAAAAATGCATTTTGGTGAGCTTGGAAATCTTAGTTTTCTCAGACCAAACTATGCAAAAGCAGTTGCAGATGTCGTGAAAGAGCTGGGCGGCAATCCATTTCTGACAGATTGCAATACACTCTATCCGGGCAGCAGAAAAAATGCACTGGAACACTTATATTGTGCATGGGAGAATGGATTTACGCCGATGACAGTGGGCTGTCCGATTCTGATCGGAGACGGCTTAAAGGGAACAGATGACATTGCTGTTCCGGTAGAAGGCGGAGAATATGTAGCAGAAGCTAAAATCGGCCGTGCAGTAATGGATGCAGATATTTTTATTAGTCTCTCCCATTTTAAAGGACATGAGACAGCCGGATTTGGAGGTGCGATTAAGAATATCGGTATGGGATGCGGTTCCAGAGCCGGAAAGAAGGATCAGCATTATAATGGGAAACCAACCATTGATGCGGAAAAATGCCGCGGATGTAAGAGCTGTATGAAGGAATGTGCTAATAACGGTCTTGTATGGAATGATGCTTCCAAAAAAATGGAAATTTCGAATGAAAACTGCGTTGGATGCGGCAGATGCATCGGCGCTTGCAACTTTGATGCAATTGCATTTTCAAGCAGTGCGGCAGTAAAAGAATTGAACTGTCGTATGGCAGAGTATACAAAAGCAGTTATTGATGGACGGCCGAATTTCCATATTTCTTTGATTGTAGATGTGTCTCCGCATTGTGACTGCCATAGTGAAAATGATGCGCCGATTTTGCCAAACATCGGTATGTTTGCATCATTTGATCCATTAGCGCTTGATCAGGCCTGTGTGGATGCGTGTCTGCAGGCAGAGCCGCTGCCGAACAGTCTGCTCGGAGAAAATATGAGGCGAGATGATTTCTGCGATCATCACGATCACTTTGTAAACACAACACCGGACTCAGAGTACCGGACCTGTCTGGAACATGCAGAGAAGATTGGAATCGGAAACCGGGCATACGGACTTGTCTTTGTAAAATAAAGCTTTATCAAGAACGGAAAATCCGCTGGAGAAGTAATTCTTTCAGCGGATTTTTTTATGTTGCGTTGACATTTTTGTAAAAAGTGTTATAGTACATATAGAACAAGTGGGTTTTGGAGTGCAATTCGAGGTGATTGGTATGAAGCAAAAAAGAGATTATTATGAAGTTTTAGGAATAAATAAACAGGCAGAGAGCAGTGAGATTAAGAAAGCTTACAGAAAACTGGCGAAGAAATACCATCCGGATGCCAATGAAGGAAATCCTGAGGCGGAACAGCAGTTTAAAGAAGTTACAGAAGCGTATAATGTATTGAGTGATCCGGAGAAAAAGAAATTGTACGATCGTTTCGGACATGCAGCATTTGATGGAAGTATGCCAGGGGGAGGAACCGGAGGCGCTCAGAATGGTTATGGAGAATTCAGGGGCGGTTTTGGAGATGGAACATTTCATGAGTTTCATTTTGAAGGCAGCGATATGGATGATCTGTTTGAAAATTTGTTTGGACACGGATTCCATGCAGGAGGTTTTCAATCAGATGGAACAAGAAGGCAATTCCGGAAAAAGGGGCAGGATGTAAGGGCCCAGGTGGAGATAACTTTTGATGAAGCCGTATTTGGATGTGAAAAGGTTATTTCATTTCAGAATCCGCAGACAGGAACGATCCAGAGACTGCAGGTGCATATACCGGCAGGAATTGACAGTGGGAAAACAGTACGGCTCCGTGGAAAAGGAATGCCGGGAATGAATGGAGGAGAGGCAGGAGATATTCTTTTGGATGTAACGGTGGGAGAAAAGCCGAATTTCGAGAGAAAAGGAGCAGATGTCTATACGGTATGCAATATTCCATTTACAACAGCTGTTTTCGGCGGCGAGGCAAGAGTACAGACGTTGTACGGGGATGTTTTATGTAAAATTAAAGAAGGAACACAGTCCGGATGCAGAATCCGGCTGAAAGGCAAAGGGATTGTATCTATGACAAACCCGGAGCAATATGGTGATCAGTATGTGACGGTTCAGATTCAGGTTCCGAAACGATTAAGCCCGGAGGCAAAGCAGAAATTGAAAGAGTATGCATGCCTAAGTCATGAAAATCTTCAAAATTATCAAACCGGCAGAGCGTAAAATGGCTTGTGGAATGGTTTGTAATCTTTTATAATAATTCCATAGATGAGTAAAATCAGGATGGCAGAACCATGAGGATACGGTTCAGCGAAAGGAATGAAATAAAGGAGGAATGTCCCATGACGAAGGAAGAGCTGGAAAGAAAAGTCGAAGTATTTGTTAATGCATCTCCGATGAATTATGTCTCAGAAGAGGAGGCGCTTGCTCCAGACTGCATAGGACTGAAGATGTATGAACCACCGATATGGGGGTATGGAACAGCTGATGATAAGATGTTTGCAGAATTTCAGAAGAAAGAAGCAGTAGGTCCGCAGTTTCTCTTGCCGGGACAATGGCTTGGCGAAGCAAAAAGTGTTATTAGTTTTTTTCTTCCCTATACAGAACAGGTAAAGAAAAGCAATGGTATTTTGAAAGAGGAACCATCAAAAGAATGGCTGCATGCCAGAATCGAAGGTCAGAAATTTGTCATGGCAGTCTGCAGATATATCAAAGAGCTTCTGGAAGCAGACGGAATGCAGTGTGTCATTCCGGCAGAAGACAGCAGATTTCACAGTGTAACAAAGTCTGGGCACGGTCAGGAAGATCTGTGGCAGGGCAGTTCGTATACAAGTAACTGGTCAGAACGACATGTGGCATATCTTTGCGGGCTTGGTACTTTCGGTCTTTCGAAAGGTCTGATTACCGAAAAAGGAATGGCCGGAAGACTGGGAAGTTTGATTGTCAGCGGAAGTTTTGAGCCGCGAAAACGAGAATATACAGGAATCTACGACTATTGCACAAGATGTGGGGCATGTGTGAGACGGTGTCCGGCAAAGGCGATTTCATTGGAAGCAGGGAAGGATCACGAGAAGTGCGAGGCATTTCTTGGTAAGACAAAAGAAACCTATAAAACGCATATGGGATGCGGAAAGTGTCAGACGAAAGTGCCTTGCGAAAGCGAAATACCGCTCTTAAAAACAAAATAAGAACAATAAATCTGAAAATTTAATAAAATACATAAAAATAATTGACTATTATAAACTTTGAGTTTACAATAAAAGTAATTTAAAAGTGGATAGGAGTTGAGGTTTTATGTTGAACGAAATGCGGATGATTTTTTTAACAATCGGTACTGTGATGATCGGTATTTTGACAGCAGTGTATTTTAAAATGGATGCAGAGTTCAGAGCCAAACCACTCCACAAACTTTATACGTTGATCGTATACGAGTACTTGAAGATCTGTGTAATGTCTGTACGAGGAGTGGATTATCTGAGAAGAAAATTCTGGTTTGGCGCAGGCGTCTATGAACCAGATGCAGAGCGAATGGCAGAATTACAGAGGAAGGAAGCAAGGATGCATCAGATGCGTTTGCAAATGAAGAGTTCTTCTTCCGGCCATAAGAATTACCATCAGTACAATATGCGCAGAATGAAATAGTAACAGAAAAGAATAATTACACCGCAGACATAATGAAAAAATGTCTGCGGTGTTTTTAGAGGAATGAAGTTCTGCTTGTGAAATGGTTGGAAGTTCGCTATAATAGGACAGTAGATGTAAGGAGGAAAATGAAATGAGTCATACAGATACAGAGCATTGTACAGGCTGTATGAAAGAGTGCAGTCTTGAGAAGCCGAAATGTTCCTTTGGTGAGAATCTTGCAAAGGAAAAAGGAATTCAAAAAGAAGAAAAATAAGTTTACTACAGGAGATTGAAATATGAGTCAGGAAATTTTAGCAACAGTGGCAGGAGAGGCGATTACAAAAGAAGATTTAGATGCATTTTTACAGAAACTGCCTCCGAATCAGAAAATTTATGCAGAGAATCCACAGATGAGAGCATATTATTTAGATCAGCTTGTATCTATGCGCTTATATGCAGCGTTAGGTAAGGAAATGAAGCTGGACGAGACAGAAGGATTTCGCATGATTATGGAAGATGTGAGAAGAGAGCTGTTATCTCAGTTCGCTATGAAAGAAACATTGAAAGGAATTGTTGTGACAGAAGAAGAGGCAAAAGAATTCTACGACAGCAATCCGGAACAGTTTGTAAAAGGCGAGATGGTACAGGCGAAGCATATTCTTGTTGAGACAAATGAGCAGTGCAGCAGCATTGCGGAAGAAATCAAAAGTGGAGCAAAAACATTTGAAGAGGCTGCAAAAGCATACTCTACCTGTCCATCCAAAGACCGGGGAGGAGATCTCGGACAGTTTGGAAAAGGACAGATGGTAAAAGAATTTGAGGACGCTGCATTTACGGCAGAGCCGGGAGTTGTGGTAGGACCGGTTCAGACACAGTTTGGATATCATCTGATCAAAGTGGAATCCCATCAGGAACCAGAGACAATTGCATTTGCTGATGCAAAAGAACAGATTGAAAAGACCGTTCTTCAGCAGAAGCAAAAAGCAGTCTATAATAGAAAGCTGAATGAATTAAAAGAAACTTATATGAACGCATAATGTATCATAGAAGATATTGTAAAAAACCGGCTGAGAAGAACCGGTTTTTTTACTTATGAGGGGGATAAGATGAATCAGGATTTAACAAGTGGACCCATTGGACGAAAATTGATAATGTTTTCTATTCCAATGATTCTGGGAAATCTGCTTCAGCAAGTCTATAATATTGCAGATACGTTGATCGTAGGGAAAGTTCTTGGGACAGAAGCCCTTGCAGCAGTGGGAGCGGCATATGCTTTTATGACATTTTTGACATCGATTATCATTGGACTTTGCATGGGATGCGGAGCTTTGTTTTCTATGTACTACGGAGGAAAGAAAATGAAGCGTCTCAAACAAAGTATTGCCATGTCATTTGCCGTCATTGCTGTGATTATGGCAGTGCTTACATCAGCATCTGTCTGTTGGCTTGATCAGATTATAAGACTTTTGCAAGTACCGGGGGAGATTCGGGGTATTCTCAGAGACTATCTTTCGGTAATTCTTTTTGGAATGCTCTTTACTTTCCTGTATAATTATTTTGCATTTTTGCTGCGGGCTATTGGAAATTCAGTTGTGCCGCTTATTTCGCTTGCGGCAGCTTCGGTATGCAATATCATATTGGATCTTTTATTTGTAATTGGGTTTCAGTGGGGACCAAAAGGAGCAGCTTTTGCGACGGTAATTGCTCAGGGAATTTCAGCAGCAGGAGTATTGCTCTATACGTTTGTGCGGGAGAAGCAGCTTCGAATTCATTGGACAGATTTTTGTACAGACTGGGGATTGCTGAAAGAAATCGGACAGTATTCGGTATTTACATGCATTCAGCAGTCCGTAATGAATTTTGGAATTCTAATGGTGCAGGGACTCGTAAATCAGTTTGGCACTGCGGTTATGGCAGCATTTGCTGCAGCAGTCAAGATCGATTCCTTTGCATATATGCCGGCGCAGGAATTTGGAAATGCATATTCTATTTTTATTTCGCAGAATTACGGAGCCGGAGAAAGAAAACGGATTCAGAAAGGCACGAAAACAGCGCTAAAGATCTCTATGATGTTCTGCGCAGTCATATCTGTTCTTGTATGGATTCTGGCGAAACCATTCATGTGGATTTTTATTGATCCGTCAGAGACAGAGATTGTTAAAATCGGTGTAGAGTATCTTCGGATTGAAGGAGCATTTTATTGCGGAATCGGATGCCTTTTCCTGCTGTATGGATTGTACCGGGCTATTGCAAAGCCGTTTATGTCAGTCGTACTGACGGTCATTTCCCTCGGAACAAGGGTAGGGCTTGCGTATGCGCTTGCACCAATTACATGGATTGGCGTCTGGGGAATCTGGTGGGCAATTCCTATTGGATGGGGACTTGCAGATGCAGTGGGAATTCTTTATTATAGAAACATGAGAAAGAAAATGGAATGAGAAAGGAATAGAGTCTTATGGAACGATGGATGGCATTTTTGAAACGGAAAGATATTGTATTTTCTGTTAAGCGTTATGGGATTGAGGCCCTTGGCGCTATGGCACAGGGATTATTTGCTTCCCTGTTAATTGGAACAATCATTTCTACTTTGGGAGAACAGATTGGAAGTGAAGTGCTGATCACTGTAGGAGGATATGCAAAAGCTGCAACAGGACCGGCTATGGCGGCAGCTATCGGTTATGCGCTGAAATGTCCGCCGCTTGTGCTGTTCTCACTCATTGCAGTGGGAGAGGCGGCGAATGCACTTGGAGGCGCCGGCGGACCTTTGGCAGTTCTTGTGGTAACGATTTTTGCAGCGGAATTTGGAAAAGCTGTATCGAAAGAGACAAAGATAGATATCATTGTGACACCGTGTGTGACAATCCTTGTGGGAACGCTATTGTCAATGTGGTGGGCGCCGGCCATTGGTGCAGCAGCCAGCAGTGTTGGAAATGCGATTATGTGGGCAACAGAACTTCAGCCATTCTTTATGGGAATGATCGTTTCTGTCGTCGTGGGAATTGCACTTACACTCCCGATCAGCAGTGCTGCCATCTGTGCGGCGCTTGGTCTTACCGGGCTTGCCGGAGGAGCGGCAGTGGCAGGCTGCTGCGCGCAGATGATTGGATTTGCGGTAATGAGCTTTCGGGAGAATAAATGGGGCGGTTTATTTGCCCAGGGAATCGGGACTTCCATGCTTCAGATGGGAAATATCGTTAAGAATCCGAGAATTTGGATCCCGCCGATTCTGGCATCTGCCATTACAGGACCGATTTCTACTTGTTTGTTTCAAATGAAAATGAACGGAGCGGCAGTAGCTTCCGGAATGGGAACCTGCGGGCTTGTAGGACAGATTGGGGTATATACCGGCTGGGTACAGGATATCGCCAATGGCGCTAAGACAGCGATTACGGCAATGGATTGGATCGGGCTGCTTTTGATCTGTTTTGTACTTCCGGCAGTGCTGACATTAATATTTGCTGCGCCGATGCGGAAGATGGGATGGATATTGGAAGATGACTTGAAACTTGATCTATAAGAAAATAACGGGAGAGTGTACATGAAGAAAACAGTAAAAGCACTTTTACATGCCCTGTCTTATGGAGATATTGAGGTGGAATCTTCCAGAAGATTTGCAGATTTAAAGCAGTTGGACCCGATGAGGATCTTCGTGAAAAAACTGGATGAGCGCATTTGCCGCGGAAATTATGAAATACCGGTAAGAGTCTACTTTCCATCGGAGGAAGCGATGGAAATGGGGCTTGAGAAAGGGCACCGCTTTCCGATATTGTTATTTTTTCATGGCGGTGGCTGGGTAACAGAATGTGTGGAAAACTATGACCGTGTCTGTGCACAAATGTCTCAGTCGACGGCTCATATTGTTGTATCGGTAGAGTACCGTCTGGCGCCGGAATATAAATTTCCTACCGGATTGCTTGACTGTTATGAGGCAGCAAGAAGTTTGTTTACGAATTCCTTTTTACTCCATACAGATCCTAACCGGATTACCCTTGTAGGAGACAGCGCCGGGGGCAATCTTGCAGCAGCTGTTTCTATGATGGCAAGGGATTTGGGAGAATTCATGCCGCGAAGACAGATATTGATCTATCCGGCGACGAATAGTGATTATTCAGAGCAGACACCGTTTCGGTCTGTGATAGAAAATGGTCAGGATTATCTTCTGACACGAGTGAAAATGGAGTCCTATATTAAGCTCTATGAGCGAACAGAAAAGGACAGGGAAAATCCTTACTTCGCTCCGATTCGGGCGAAAGATTTCCGGAATCTTCCGGATACACTGATTCTGACTGCAGAATTCGATCCGCTGCGGGACGAGGGAGAAGCTTACGGAAAATGCCTTCGCGAGGCAGGAAATACAGTACGGGTGGAACGAATACCGGATGCACTTCACGGATTCTTTGCACTTGGAATCCGACATTTACATGTGCAGGAGAGTTTTGATCATATGAATCGGTTTTTGAGAGAGGAGGAAACCGTATGCGGGAAGGAAGAAGATCCAGATGGCGTAAATTAGATAATGCAGCGCTCGCATTTCCGGCAGCCACCGGGAAAAAAGATACGAGAGTGTTTCGGTTTTACTGCTGTCTGAAAGAAAAAGTGGATGCAGAGCTTTTGCAGCAGGCGCTTGAGCGAACGATTGAGCGCTATCCGCTTTATCTGGCGGTTTTAAGAAAAGGGCTGTTCTGGTTTTATCTGGAACACAGGGAACTTCCGGCAGAAGTAACGCAGGAAGATAAGCCGCCGTGCAGCAAAATTTATGTACCGGATCAGAAACGGCTGTTATTTGAAGTTTCCTATTATGAAAACAGGATTAATTTTGAGATTTTTCATGCATTGTCTGATGGAACGGGCGCAACAAGATTCCTTAAAGAATTGGTACAGCAGTATTTGCAGCTTGCACATTCAGATGTATCTTTTCCGGAAACAGGAGAACAGCTTTTGACAAACCGGGATCAGGAAGAAGATAGTTTTTCTCAATACTATTCTGAGAAAAAAACAAAAAATCCGGAAAGAAAGCGAAAAGCATTCCAGCTTCCGGGGCCGAAACTGGAACAGGATGAAATGGAAATTATGGAATGCAGGATGTCTGTGCAGGAGCTTTTGAACTATACAAGAAGCCGGGGGGTTTCAATTACCGTATTTTTGAGTGCAGTATTGCTCTGTGCGATCCACGAAGAGATGACGGAGCATCAGGCGAAAAAACCAGTCACCTTAATGATCCCGATTAATCTGCGTAATTATTTTCCATCGCGCTCTATGGCGAATTTTTTTGGATGGTTGGAAGCGGGATATGAGTTTTCGGCAGAAACAACATTTGACGACGTGCTGCTGCATGTGAAAGAACGATTTGCAAAGGAACTTACGAAAGAGCGGGTAGCAGAACGGATGAATGAATTTGTGCGTCTGGAAAAGAATCCGTTTCTAAGGGCAGTACCGCTGGAAATAAAGAATCTCTTTCTGTTAGCAGGAACAACGCTTGGAGGGCGAAGCATTACCGCAGTGTTTTCAAATATGTCGGCAGTCAGACTTCCGGAAGCTTATGAGAATTATATTGAACGTTTTGGGGTTTTTACAAGTACAGATAAACTCCAGCTGTGCAGCTGTTCCTTTCAGGATACGATGATGCTTGGATTTACCTCTAAAGTGATGAGTACGAATATTCAGCGGAATTTTATCAGAATTTTGCGGGAACAGGGACTTGGTGTAGAAGTACTGGAAGAAAACTTTCCGGCAAAGAAACCGGAAAAAAATCGAAAATTTCCCGAATTCTTTACCTTTGCCTGTATGGCAGCGGCAGTTGTCTGTGTGATGCTGAATTATCTTGTGACACCAACGCTTCGATGGTCAATCTTTGCGGTGGCAGGATGCGCCTGCATCTGGGCGATGGTCATGCTCGGTTATGCAAAAAGACGTAACTTACTGAAAAACAGTATGTGGCAGCTTGTCAGCATGTCGGTACTGGCAATTTTGTGGGATTATTTTACCGGCTGGTCCGGCTGGTCGCTTAGTTATGTGCTTCCATGCGGTACGCTGATGGTGCTATTGTCGATGCTGACCATTGTGCGTCTGCAGAAGCTGGAACAGGATGAATATTTATTTTATTTTGTGCAGGCGGCAGGATTTGGAATGATTCCGTTTCTTTTGCTGGTGTTCGGTGCGGTTAAAGTAACAGAGCCTTCGGTTGTATGCAGCGGGATCAGCTTTTTGTTTCTTGCGGGATTGGCGTTATTTCACGGTAAGGAATTTAAACAGGAATTTTATAAGAAATTCCGTATGTAAAAGAATATAAGAAGAAAATCAAAAGCATTACAGAGCGAGAAAAGAGGAAGTATAATGGAAAAACAAAATGTGTCCGGAAAACCAACTATTTGCATTCGAATGAAGAATCATGCAGAAATTGTGGTAGAATTATATCCGCAGTCTGCACCAAATGCAGTGAACAGTATCTTGGAATTGATTGATCAGAAGGGCTTTGAAGAGTTGCAAATTCAGAGAATTGCGCCGGATTTCGTTCTCCAGCCATGGTTTGATGAAGTGCACATGGATCAGCGCTATCAGTATGTGATGGAGAAAGAAATCTGTCCAGAATTTTCATTTACCCGTTATACGGTGGGAATGGCAGGAAATGAGGAAATTGCCTCTTGCGGCTGTATCTTTTTTGTTATGGGAGATGGGTGCGAAGAGCGGTTAAATGGTAAATTTACCGGAGCAGGGAAGGTAATTTCCGGATTTGATGAACTTGAGCGGATTATGCATGTAAAGACAAGAGAAGTTGTGTGCGATATGGAAGGAGTTGTCGTCAGAGAACCGGTCATTCCGGAGGTGATTCAGGAGATTACTTATGAATTAAACGGTTATGAACGAAAAAAAGTGGTGAAACGTCTGGAAGTATTTGCGTAAGAAAAGTATAAAATAACAGACAGAACGAATAACAGAGAGGAGGAACTTGTGTGAGATTAATTATACATGATTTGAAAAAAGAACAGGCGGATCAGTTTTTGCCGCAGGATGAAAATACAAAGGTCATTTATCAGAAAAGCGAGATAAAACCATGCAGAGGATGTTTCGGCTGTTGGGTGCGGACACCCGGGAAATGCGTCCAGACAGATGGATATGAAATGATGGGGGAACTTTTCGCGCAGACAGAGGAACTTGTGATTGTCAGCAGATGTGTTTATGGCAGTTTTAGTCCTTTTGTGAAAATGGTATTGGACCGAAGTCTTTCTTATCTGCTTCCTGATTTTCAAATCATCGATGGAGAAATGCATCATTTGAGAAGGTATGAAAATCAGTTTCGGATTCGTGTTCTTTTCTATGGGGAAGATATTACGGAGTGGGAAAAAGAAACTGCAAAAAATCTTGTCTATGCCAATGCGAAAAATCTGAATGCACAGGTAGAGGAAATTGAATTTGATCCGCAGGATCTGGGAGGTTTGCCATGTTAAGAGTTGCATTGATCAATGGAAGTCCGAAAGGAACAAAGAGTCATTCGGAACATATTATTGAAGAAATGAAATATGAATTGGAAGGGGTGCAGATTGAAGAAATTCAAATGCCTTCTTCCAGTCCGGAGGGGTTGGAGAAGATTTTGCGCTGTCATGCGGCTGTATTTGTATTTCCGTTATATGTAGATGGGATTCCCGCACATTTTCTTTCCTGTCTTATGGAGATGGAACGGTATTTTAAAGCAGAACAGGCGGGATTTACCGTATATACTGTTGTGCAGGGGGGATTTTACGAAAGCATTCAAGCCAAAACTGCTATCGAGATAATGGAAAACTGGTGTGCCAGAACGTATCTGAAATGGGGGCAGGGAATCGCTGTGGGCGGAGGAGGCATGTTGGAATGTCTTGATCAGAAACATAATTATTTTATGCAGAAGATTGAAGAAGCCATTGGAGAACTTTGCGATGGAATCCGGTCACTGGAAAATGGTCCAACCCTATATGCAGAGCCGAATATACCGCGGGCAGCGTACAAGATGGCGGCAGAACGCCAGTGGAGAAAGCTTTTGAAAGAAAATGGTCTGGACAAAGAAGCGCTTTTTTATCGGATACCGGTTTCAACTGAAAACAGGTAGGGGATATGAAGATGAAACAGGAAACGTGGATGAAAGAGATGGAAGCGTGTCAGCTTTGTCCAAGAAATTGCAGAGTAAATCGCAGTGCAGGTCAGACAGGATTTTGTGGTCAGAGCGCAGTCATAAAAGCGGCAAGAGCGGCGCTGCATATGTGGGAAGAACCGTGCATTTCCGGTGAGAAAGGATCGGGAACCGTGTTTTTCTCAGGATGTCCTCTTCAGTGTGTATTCTGCCAGAACCATGAGATTGCGGTTTCCAGATCCGGGGCAGAGATCAGCGTTGGAAGATTGGCGGAGATTTTTCTGGAATTGCAGGAAAAGCATGCGGCAAATATCAATCTTGTGACACCGGGGCATTTTGTACCGCAAATGATAGAAGCAGTGACAAAGGCGAGGGATCAGGGCCTTTCCATTCCAATCGTATATAATACCGGAAGTTATGAGAAAGAAGAAACAATTAGGAGACTGGAAGGCATTGTTGATATTTATCTTCCGGACTTTAAATATTGGGATGAAAAGATCGGAGAAAGATATGCCGGTGCTGCAGACTACCGGAAATATGCCTGTGATGCAATACGGGAGATGGTACGTCAGACAGGTCCATGCAGGTTTGATGAAGAGGGATATTTAAAACAGGGGGTTCTTGTGCGTCACCTCGTACTTCCCGGAAATACAGCAGATTCAAAAAAGATTATTCACTATCTGTATGAGACATATGGTAACAGTATTTATATAAGTATTATGAATCAGTATACACCGGTCATTGCAAAGGAAGCATTTCCGGAGCTTGCGCGCCGTCTGACAGAAGAAGAATATGATGAGGTTGTGGATGATGCTATTGCTCTTGGTGTGGAAAATGGATTTATTCAAGAGGGAGAAACTGCTGAAGAAAGTTTTATTCCGCCTTTCGACTATGAGGGGATTTTATCCAATTGACGTGTCACAGCAAAAATATCTTGCATTTTTCACACAATCATGCAAAAATAATATCGGATTGTAACATCCAAATGAGGATCAAAAAGGAGGAACTTGTAATGAGTATTCGAGTTGGCATTTATGGATATGGAAATCTTGGAAGAGGAGTAGAGTGTGCGCTGAAACAGAATCCGGATATGGAGTTGGCGGCAGTATTTACAAGAAGAGATCCGGCAACAGTAACCGTTCTGACAGAGGGCGTGAAAGTTTATCATACAGATGAAGCAAAAAATATGGCAGATGAGATCGATGTAATGATCCTCTGCGGAGGAAGTGCAACAGATCTTCCGGTGCAGACACCGGAAGTCGGAAAATATTTTAATACCGTCAATAGTTTTGACACCCATGCAAAAATTCCGGAACATTTTCAGGCAGTGGATGCAGCAGCAAAAGAGGGCGGAAAGGTCAGTCTGATTTCTGTCGGATGGGATCCGGGAATGTTTTCGCTGAATCGTCTGTATGCAGAAGCAATCCTTCCGGAAGGAGAGGCCTATACCTTCTGGGGAAAAGGTGTAAGTCAGGGACATTCAGATGCAATCCGTCGGGTAGAGGGCGTAAAGGATGGAAAACAGTATACAATTCCGAAAGAAGAGGCTCTTGAAGCAGTTCGTTCCGGAAATAATCCGGCGCTGACAACGAGAGAGAAACATCTGAGAGAATGTTTTGTTGTACCGGAAGAAGGGGCGGATCTTCAGAAGATTGAAGAGACAATCAAAACAATGCCGAATTATTTTGCAGATTATGATACGATTGTTCATTTTATTTCAGAAGAAGAGCTGAAAAGAGACCACAGCGAGATTCCGCACGGTGGGTTTGTGATCCGAAGCGGAAAGAGCGGCTGGGAGAAGGAACATACACATATCATTGAATACAGCTTAAAACTGGATTCGAATCCGGAATTTACTTCAGCGGTGCTTGTTGCCTATGCAAGAGCAGCATATCGTATGAATCAGGAAGGACAGAGCGGATGCCGAACAGTATTTGATGTTGCGCCGTCTTACTTGAGTGCAAAAAGTGCAGAGGAATTAAGAAGCCATTTATTATAGAAAGAAGTAGATGAAAATGACAATGAGAGTAAATAAAGTGCTTCCGCAGCCGGCAGAACTGAAAGAAATGTTTCCGTTGTCGGAGAATATGAAGTGTCTGAAAAGAAAACGAGATGAAGAGATCAGAAATATTTTCACTGGAAAATCAGAAAAATTTATAGTGATTGTAGGGCCTTGTTCTGCAGATAATGAGGATGCTGTCTGTGAATATACGGAGCGTCTGGCGAAAGTAAATGAAAAGCTTTCTGATAAATTGATGATTATTCCACGAATCTATACGAATAAACCTAGAACAACAGGAAGCGGCTATAAAGGAATGCTGCATCAGCCGGAGCCGGATAAGGCACCGGATCTGTTCGCGGGAATTTGTGCGATTCGTAAGATGCATATTCATGCGATGGAGATTAGTGGTCTGACAAGTGCAGATGAGATGCTCTATCCGGAAAACCGGAGTTATCTGGATGATGTGCTGTCATACGAGGCGATTGGCGCCCGTTCCGTGGAAAATCAGCAGCATCGTCTGACTGCCAGCGGAATGGATATTCCGATCGGTATGAAAAATCCTACAAGCGGTGATCTGGCAGTTATGTTGAATTCCATTCTTGCAGCGCAGAAAGGACATAATTTTATCTATCGTGGTCAGGATGTCACAACAAATGGAAATCCATATGCACATGCAATTTTAAGAGGCGGAGTGGATAAATACGGTACATGTATTCCAAACTATCACTACGAAGATCTGGCGCGTCTGATGGAATTGTATGAAAAGTGGGATTTGAAAAATCCGGCAATTATTGTAGATGCAAATCATTCAAATTCCAATAAAAAGCACAGAGAACAGATTCGTATTGTAAGTGAAGTGCTTCACAGCAGAAATTATAATTCGGATCTGAAACACCTTGTAAAAGGTGTTATGATAGAAAGTTATCTTGTGGAGGGAACGCAGTCGATCGACAGTAAACGAATTTACGGGAAATCTATTACAGATCCATGTATTGGGTGGAATGATACAGAGGCGTTGCTGTACAAGATTGCACAGATGTGCTAAGTAATACTTGACGGCGTAAAAGGTTAATTGTATAATAATTTGAACTGAAAAACTTATCCGCATATTGGACATGCGGATAGGTTTTTTTGCAGTATAGATGCTTGAGAAGCAGAACGTAAAAGGAGAGTGTGGTTGTCGTGAATATTGTGGAGTTACTGCTGATTGCAGTCGGGCTGTCTATGGATGCGTTTGCTGTGGCCGTATGTAAAGGGCTTTCTATGAAAAAATGCACTGTGAAAAAAGCAATGCTCGTAGGCGCGTGGTTTGGTGTTTTCCAGGGGGGAATGCCTCTGATCGGTTATTTTCTTGGAGTACAGTTTAAAGAGATCATTACATCCATTGATCACTGGATTGCATTTATACTGTTGGGGATGATTGGAGGAAATATGATCAGGGAAGCTTTCTGTGAAGAAGAGACAGAGTATGCCGTACAACAGGAAAGTCTCGACATGAGAACAATGTTTGGGCTTGCAATTGCCACGAGCATTGATGCGCTTGCAGTAGGCGTCACATTCGCATTTTTGCAGGTAAAGATTGTTCCGGCTGTAAGTTTTATCGGAATTGTTACCTTTATTCTATCAATGATCGGTGTAAAAGTTGGGAATGTCTTTGGAGAAAAATACAGCAAAAAGGCTGAAATAGCAGGAGGAGTTATTCTTATTCTGTTGGGAATTAAGATTTTATTGGAACATACAGGAATCCTATGATATACTTGGAGAAGGGAAAAGGAGGATCAGAACTCTTATGAAGTGGAATAAATTTAAATTAAAAACAAGAACAGAAGCGGAAGATATCATTAGCAGCACTCTGATGGAGATCGGAATACAAGGAATAGAGATTGAAGATAAGGTACCATTGACAGCAATGGAAAAAGAGCAGATGTTTGTTGATATTTTGCCGGATAATGGACCGGATGACGGAATTGCTTATATCAGTTTCTATTTAGAAGAGGAAGAGGATAAAGAAGAAATTCTGGCTGCGGTAAGAAGAGAACTGGAAGAGTTGAGAGCATTTATCGATATTGGAGAAGGAAGCATTGAGGAGTCACAGACAGAAGATGTGGATTGGGTAAATAACTGGAAGAAATATTTCCATCAGTTCTATGTAGACGATGTATTAATTATCCCATCCTGGGAGGAGGTAAAACCGGAAGATGAAGATAAGATGATTATTCATATTGATCCGGGAACTGCTTTTGGAACAGGAATGCATGAGACGACTCAGCTTTGTATTCGCGCTATTCGAAAATATGTAACAGAAGGAGCAGAAGTTCTTGATGTTGGATGCGGAAGCGGAATTCTTGGAATGTTAGCGTTGAAGTTTGGTGCAGGACATTCTCTTGGTACGGATCTTGATCCATGTGCGATTGATGCGACTCATGAAAATATGGAAGTGAATGGAATTCGGAAAGATCAGTATGAAGTTATGATTGGAAATATCATTGACGATACAACAGTGCAGGATGCTGTAGGTTATGAAAAGTATGATATTGTGGCAGCCAATATCCTGGCGGAAGTGCTTGTTCCGCTTACTCCGGTCATTCTTCATCAGCTGAAACCGGGCGGTATTTATATTACAAGCGGAATTATAGATGATAAAGAAACAAAAGTTGTTGAAACAGTAAAAGCAGCAGGACTGGAAGTACTGGAAGTAAATCATCAGGGCGAATGGGTATCTGTTGTTGCAAGGAAAGCAAAGAGGTAGCTATGCATCAGTTTTTTGTGACACCTGCACAGGTGGAAGAAGATAAAATCTATATTCATGGAAGTGATGTAAACCATATTAAGAATGTGCTTCGTATGCAGGAAGGTGAAGAAATTCGTATCAGTGACGGAAATAACTGCAAATACCTTTGTGCGATTCAGAAAATAAGTCCAGAGGAGATAACAGCAGTTATTTTGGAAGAAGAAGCGGCTGATAATGAATTACCGTCCAGAATCTACCTTTTTCAGGGACTGCCAAAGGCAGATAAAATGGAACTGATTATTCAAAAAGCGGTGGAACTGGGAGTATATGAGATTATTCCGGTAGAAATGAAGCGTTCGGTGGTTCGTCTGGATGCGAAGAAGGCTGCAAAAAAAGTGGAACGCTGGAATGAGATCTCCAGAAGTGCAGCAAAACAGTCGGGAAGAAATCTGGTGCCAAAAGTAGAACGGGTTATGACATTTGCGGAAGCACTCCAAAAAGCGAATGATTTGGATATCGTGCTGCTTCCTTATGAGCTTTCAGAAGGAATGTCATATACAAGAAACTGCATAGAACAGATTCGACCGGGGCAGTCTATTGGGATTTTTATCGGTCCGGAAGGCGGATTTGATCAGGCCGAAGTGCTGGTGGCAAGTGAGAAGAAAGCAAAGCCGGTTACTCTTGGGAAAAGGATCCTTAGAACAGAGACGGCAGGGCTTACGATGCTTTCAATCCTGATGTATCATCTGGAGGAAAAAAATCCGGAAAATAACATTATGGAAGAATAGGCATATGCTAAAATGAAAGACGATTAGAAGGAGACAATCATGGAGGTATATTTAGATAATTCGGCAACAACGCGTGCATATGATTGTGTGCGTGATTTTGTGGGAAAGGTTATGTGCGAAGATTACGGCAATCCGTCTTCTATGCATCGGAAGGGAATTATCGCAGAGAATTATGTGAAAGAAGCAAAGCAGAGATTTGCGAAGATTCTGAAAGTACAGGAGAAAGAGATTTTCTTTACATCCGGAGGAACAGAGAGTGATAATCTGGCGCTGATTGGAACGGCAAGAGCAAATAAACGAAGCGGCAATCATATCATTACCTCTTCTGTCGAACATCCGGCGATTTTGAATACACTCCGCTATCTGGAGGAGGAAGAAGGTTTTCGGGTTACGTATCTTCCGGTAGACCGGGAAGGGAAAGTGCGTCTTGATGTACTTCGGCAGTCTCTATGCCAGGAGACGATTCTTGTCTCTATTATGTATGTCAATAACGAGATTGGAACATGCCAGCCGATTCGTGAGATTGCTTCCATTGTAAAAGATTATAACCGAAATATCCTGTTTCATGTGGATGCAGTACAGGGATTTGGAAAATATTATATTTATCCGAAGAAAGACGGAATAGATCTTCTTACAATCAGTGGACATAAAATTCACGGACCGAAAGGAACAGGAGTGCTTTATATCCGGGATGGAGTGAAAATCCGCCCAGTGATTTTTGGCGGAGAGCAGCAGAAGAATATTCGTTCAGGAACAGAAAATGTTCCGGGAATTGCAGGCATTGGCCTGGCGGCTTGGGAGATTTACCGCAATTTAGATGCGAATGTGTTGAAGATGCGGGAATTGAAGGCATATTTTGAGGAAGGGCTGAAGAAGATCGAGCATACAGTTATCCATGGACCTTCAAGCTGTGAAGGGGCGCCTCATATTGTAAGTGCCGGCTTTGCAGGCATTCGGAGTGAAGTGCTTCTGCATACATTGGAAGAACATGGGATTTATGTCTCTTCCGGCTCTGCCTGTGCGTCAAACCACCCGGGAATCAGCAGTGTATTAAAGAGCATCGGCACTTCGAGAGAATATTTGGACGCAACGATTCGCTTCAGTATGTCAGAATTTACAACAAAAGAAGAAATTGACTATACACTGCAGACATTATATAATTGTATACCTATGTTAAGAAGATATATGCGGCGATAGCCGGAGAAAGGATACAGAAGATGAGATTTCAGTCATTTTTAATTAAGTACGGTGAGATTGGTATTAAAGGAAAGAACAGATATCTGTTTGAAGACGCGCTTATGCGTCAGATCCGTTTTGCATTGAGAGATGTAGAGGGGACTTTTAAAGTAAGTAAAGCCCAGGGGAGAATCTATGTGGACTGGGAAGGCGATTATGACTATGATGAAGCGATGGAATGTCTTCAGAGAGTGTTCGGAATCGTTGGAATCTGTCCGGTCATTCATGTGGAAGACAAAGGGTTTGAAGAACTGAAAAAAGAAGTTGTTTCTTATATGGATCGCATGTATCCGGATAAGAAGATTACTTTTAAAGTGGAATCAAGACGAGGAAAGAAAAGCTATCCAAAACGTTCTATGGAGATTAATTGCGATCTTGGAGAGGCAATTTTAAATGCATTTCCGGAGATCCGGGTAGACGTGCATAAGCCGGATGTTCTTTTAAATATTGAAGTGCGGGATGAAATTTATATTTATTCCGAGATCATTCCGGGACCGGGAGGAATGCCGGTTGGAACGAACGGTAAGGCAATGCTCCTGTTGTCAGGAGGAATCGACAGTCCGGTGGCAGGTTATATGGTGTCAAAGCGAGGCGTTGGACTTGAGGCGACTTATTTTCATGCGCCGCCGTATACAAGTGAGCGTGCAAAACAGAAAGTCATAGATCTGGCTAAATTAGTGTCCAGATATTCTGGTCCGATCAAGCTTCATGTTGTGAATTTTACAGATATCCAGCTTTATATTTATGACAAATGTCCGCATGATGAGCTGACGATTATTATGCGGCGCTATATGATGCGGATCGCAGAGCATTTTGCAAGGGAAAATGATTGTCTTGGTCTGATCACAGGAGAGAGTATCGGACAGGTGGCAAGCCAGACAATGCAAAGCCTTGCAGCAACAAACGATGTCTGCACGATGCCGGTATACCGACCGCTCATTGGCTTTGACAAACAGGAAATTGTGGAAGTATCAGAGAAGATTGACACATATGAAACATCTATCCTGCCTTTTGAGGATTGCTGTACGATCTTTGTTGCAAAACATCCGGTAACAAAACCGAATATTGGGAAAATACGCAAATCAGAGGAACGTCTGAGTGAGAAGATTGATGAGCTGATGAAAGAGGCGATTGAGACAACAGAAGTGATTGTTGTAAAATAGAATAAAAGAATAAAAGAGAATGTCTCCGGACATTCTCTTATCATGCATCTTATTCAACAATGTATGGAGTCAGTACAGCAAGAACATCGTCTAACTCGCCGTCAGAACCGTGAATGTTCAATTCGATTGGTTTCGAGAGGTCCAGACTGAAGATACCCATGATTGATTTTGCATCGATAACATATCTGCCGGAAATTAAATCAAAATCATAATCAAATTTTGTGATATCATTCACGAAGGATTTTACTTTGTCGATAGAATTTAAAGAAATTTTTACTGATTTCATTGGAAATTACCTCCTGATTAGTTTTGCATATTATTATATTAAATCCAGCAGGAGTAAAAGTCAAGAAACAAACTGACGAAGTGGAAAGGAATTAAAATAACGATGAAAAAGGTTGCGTTACATAACTTGGGATGTAAAGTAAATGCTTATGAAACAGAGGCAATGCAGGAACTTCTGGAGGCAAATGGCTATGAAATTGTGCCGTTTGCAGAGGGCGCAGATATTTATATTATCAATACATGCACAGTTACAAATATGGCTGACCGTAAGTCGCGTCAAATGCTGCACCGGGCGAAGAAAATGAATCCGGATGCAATTGTAGTTGCGGCGGGCTGTTATGTGCAGGCACAGGAGGAAGAGGGAAAGACGGATGACTGTGTTGACATTGTTATTGGGAATAACTGTAAAAAGGATCTAATTGCAATCCTGGAAGAGTTTTCTGCAAAGAGCAGAAAAGAAAATGAGCACCAGGTAATGAAAGATCTGGTTGATATCCACCATACAAAAGAGTATGAGAACTTGAACTTGAGTAAAACGGCAGAACATACAAGAGCGTATATAAAAGTTCAAGACGGATGTAATCAGTTTTGCACTTACTGTATCATTCCTTTTACAAGAGGGCGTGTAAGAAGCAGGAGCAAACAGGATGTATTGGAAGAAGTATGCAGGCTTGCGGAACATGGATATCAGGAAATTGTATTGACCGGAATCCATTTGAGTTCTTATGGCGTAGATTTGGAAGGGGAAAATCTGCTCTCGCTGATAGAAGCAGTTCATGAGATTGAGGGAATCAAACGAATCCGGCTTGGATCTTTGGAACCAAGGATTATTACAGAGGAATTTGCCGCGCGGCTGTCAAGACTCGAAAAGATTTGTCCTCATTTTCATTTGTCTTTACAAAGCGGATGTGATGCGGTATTGAAACGCATGAATCGAAAATACGATTCTGCAGAATACTATGAGAAATGCATCCTTCTGCGGAAATATTTTTCTAATCCGGCACTGACAACAGACGTTATTGTGGGATTTCCCGGAGAAACAGAAGAAGAATTTGAAGAGTCGAGAGCTTTTGTAGAGAAAGTAGGTTTCTATGAAACACACATTTTTAAATACTCAAGACGTCAGGGAACGAAAGCTGCGGCAATGAAAGATCAGATACCGGAGCAGGTGAAGGCAAAGCGCAGTGAGATACTTCTGGAACTTGATCAGAGACAGCGCAGAGCATATGAGGCACTCTGGAAAGGAAAAGAAGTAGAAATACTTGTGGAAGAGGAAATTATAAGAGACGGACAGAAATACTGGACAGGACATACGAAAGAATATATCCGCGGGGCATTTATCACTGAAGAATATGTGCAGAATCAGATCGTCAGAAAATGTCTTGGGGTGGATTCACAAATTGTGCATTGAATTTTGTAGATATTTATATTAGAATAAGAGGGAAGTACATTAAAGGACGTGATAAGATGAGCAACTTAAGTAATACACAATTTTTTAAAGTAGAGACAGGTCCTCAGATTCAGGCGAAAGATATTCTTGAAATTGTTTACAGTGCATTAAAAGAGAAAGGATACAATCCGGTGAATCAGATCGTTGGTTATATTATGTCAGGAGATCCGACTTATATTACAAGTCATAACGGTGCGAGAAGTCTTGTGATGAAAGTAGAACGTGACGAGCTGGTAGAAGAGATGCTCAAGGCATATATTGAGCATCAGGGATGGGAATAACGCCATGAGGATTATGGGACTTGATTATGGTTCAAAGACTGTTGGTGTGGCAATCAGTGATCCGCTCGGAATTACAGCGCAGGGCATTGAAACAATTGAACGAAAGATGGAGAATAAGCTGAGGCAGACTCTGGCTCGTATTCAGCAGCTGGCGGAAGAATATGAGGTAGAGAAAGTTGTCGTTGGGCTTCCAAAGCATATGAATAACGATATCGGGGAACGGGCAGAAAAATCTCTTGAATTTGCAGAGATGGTAAAGAAGCGTACCGGACTTGAGGTTGTGATGTGGGACGAGCGCCTTACAACTGCCTCCGCTGAGCGAACTCTGATCGAGAGCAATGTTCGAAGAGAGGATCGTAAAAAATATATTGATAAGATCGCGGCAGTTTTTATTTTACAGGGGTATCTGGATGCCCTGAGTATACAGAACGGACAGTAGCAGGAGAATACATGGAGAAAATTAGATTTGAATTTGGGGAAACAGGGGAATCTGTTGATTTCTTTGTGTTGGAACAGACAAAAGTAAATGGAAAATCATACATTCTTGTGACCGATTCTATGGAAGATGATGCAGAATGTCTGATTTTAAGAGATACGAGCAAGGCAGAAGAAGCGGACAGTGTTTATGAAATTGTAGAAGATGAGGTAGAACTGTCAGCAGTGTCAAAAGTGTTCGAAGAGCTGCTTGAAGATGTTGATATTGAGCTGTAGCAGCTCTTTATTTGCTGAACATTTATAAGTGTGATGAATGTGTGCACATAAGAAAAAATTAATGTACGGAAAAATATATGGAGGTGTCATTTTTTTGAAACGAGAGAACAACTCAAAATTAAAAATCATTCCTCTCGGAGGTCTGGAACAGATCGGAATGAACATTACTGTATTTGAATATGAGAACAGTATTGTTGTTGTTGACTGCGGCCTTGCCTTCCCGGAGGATGATATGTTGGGAATTGACCTGGTTATACCGGATATCACATATTTGCGTGATAATATTGAAAAGGTCAAAGGATTTGTCATTACGCATGGACATGAGGATCATATCGGTGCGTTACCTTATGTATTAAAGGAAATTAATGTACCGATCTACACAACCAAGCTGACAATGGGAATTATTGAGAATAAATTAAAGGAGCATAATTTGCTGCGGTGTACGAGAAGAAAGGTGGTTCGTCACGGACAGTCTATTAATCTGGGACAGTTCAGAATTGAATTTATTAAGACAAACCACAGTATTCAGGATGCATCGGCACTGGCAATTTATTCACCGGCTGGAATCGTTGTGCACACAGGCGATTTCAAAGTAGATTATACGCCGGTGTTTGGAGATGCCATTGATCTGCAGCGTTTTGCGGAGATCGGGAAAAAAGGTGTTCTGGCGTTGATGTCAGACAGTACGAATGCAGAACGTCAGGGCTTTACGATGTCAGAACGGACGGTTGGAAAAACATTTGACACACTTTTTGCAGAGCATAGGAATACGCGTATCATTATTGCTACATTTGCATCGAATGTAGATCGTGTTCAACAGATTATCAATTCTGCATATAAGTATGACCGCAAGGTTGTCGTGGAAGGAAGAAGTATGGTCAATATCATTTCCACGGCATCAGAATTAGGATATTTGAATGTACCGGATAAAACACTGATTGAAATTGATCAGTTGAAGAATTATCCGGATGAAAAAACAGTTCTTATCACAACCGGAAGTCAGGGAGAATCTATGGCTGCGCTGTCAAGAATGGCTGCAGATATTCACAAGAAAGTGACAATTAAGCCGGGGGATACAGTTATTTTTAGTTCTAACCCGATTCCGGGAAATGAAAAAGCTGTATCAAAGGTAATTAATGAACTTTCACAAAAGGGAGCGAATGTAATCTTTCAGGATGCTCATGTATCAGGGCATGCCTGCCAGGAAGAACTGAAATTAATTTATTCTCTTGTAAAACCGCGTTATGCCATTCCGGTGCACGGTGAATATCGTCATCTGAAAGCGAATGCAAAACTGGCTGAATCGCTTGGAATTGACAAAGAGAATATCTTTATCCTGAAATCAGGCAATGTATTAGAATTGGACGATAAGAGTGCAAAGATCAGCGGACAGGTACACACAGGAGCGATTCTTGTAGATGGACTTGGTGTGGGCGATGTAGGCAATATTGTACTTCGGGATCGTCAGCATCTGGCTGAAGATGGTATCTTGATCGTCGTATTGACATTGGAGCGCGGCAGCAATCAGCTGCTTGCAGGTCCGGATATTGTTTCACGCGGTTTTGTGTATGTGCGTGAATCGGAAAGTCTTATGGAAGAGGCAAGACAGGTGCTTCAGCAGGCTTTGGAGGGATGTCTTTCCAACCGTCACGCAGACTGGAGCCGGATTAAACTTGTGATTCGTGATACGATGAATGACTTTATCTGGAAGAGGACAAAGAGGAAACCAATGATCCTTCCGATCATTATGGATGTATAAATCATTATGAAGTATAAATGAAGTTTAGAGACGGGACATGCAATACTGTCCCGTTCTCATTTGTTGTTAAAAGAATAACACAAAGGATAGAAACGATGATAGTAGATGAAAGAATGATTTCCTATCTGCATTCGCTGGAGAGGAAAAATAGTGAAATATTGGAGAAGATCGAAGAGGAAGCGTTGGCTTCCTATGTGCCGATTATCCGAAAAGAAATGCAGAGCTTTCTGAAAGTGCTGCTTTTGATTAAAAAGCCGGTAAGGATATTGGAAGTAGGGACAGCGGTTGGTTTTTCGGCAATTTTGATGAGTGAGTATATGCCGGAGAATGGTCATATTACAACGATTGAGAAATATGAAAAGCGTATTCCGATTGCGAGAGAGAATTTCCGGCGTGCGGGGAAAGAAAACTGCATCACATTGCTGGAGGGAGATGCACTTGAGCTTATGAAAGAACTTTCCGGTCCCTATGACTTAATTTTTATGGATGCAGCGAAAGGGCAGTACATTAATTACATGCCGGAAGCAATAAGACTTCTTTCAGAAGAAGGCGTCCTTGTATCAGATAATGTGCTTCAGGACGGGGATATTATTGAATCGCGTTTTGCTGTAGAGCGGAGGAACAGGACGATCCACAGTCGGATGCGGGAATATTTATATGAATTGAAACACGATGAACGTCTGGAAACGGCAATCATTCCTCTTGGGGATGGGGTTGCAGTCTCCAGAAAACTTTAATTTAGGAGGGAAAAACATGGCAAGACACCCTGAACTTTTGATTCCGGCAAGCAGTCTTGAAGTGCTAAAGACAGCAGTTATTTTTGGCGCGGATGCAGTGTATATTGGCGGAGAAGCTTTTGGACTTCGGGCAAAGGCAAAAAACTTTTCAATGGAAGATATGCGGGAAGGAATTGCATTTGCACATGAGCATGATGTGAAGGTATATGTAACAGCAAATATTCTGGCACATAACAAAGATTTGGACGGTGTCCGGAAATATTTTGAAGAATTAAAAGAGATTCGGCCGGATGGGCTGATCATTGCAGATCCGGGGGTATTTGAGATTGCAAAGGAAGTGTGTCCGGAGATTGAACGGCATATCAGCACGCAGGCAAATAATACAAACTACGGCACATATAATTTCTGGTATCGTCAGGGGGCAAGCAGGGTTGTATCAGCGAGAGAACTATCGCTGGAAGAAATCAAAGAACTTCGTGCAAACATTCCGGAAAATCTGGAGATTGAGACGTTTGTCCATGGTGCGATGTGTATTTCTTATTCCGGAAGATGTCTTTTGAGCAATTATTTTACAGGACGGGATGCAAATCAAGGTGCCTGTACACATCCTTGCAGGTGGAAATATGCTGTTGTAGAGGAAAAACGTCCGGGAGAATATCTTCCGGTTTACGAAAATGAGAGAGGAACTTATATCTTTAACTCGAAAGATCTTTGTATGATCGAACATATTCCGGAATTATTAGAGGCAGGAATTGACAGTCTTAAGATTGAAGGACGTATGAAGACAGCGCTTTATGTGGCTACAGTGGCAAGAACATATCGTAAGGCGATTGATGACTGTCAGAAAGATGTGGAGCTTTACCGCAAAAATATGCCGTGGTATTTAGATCAGATTTCGAACTGTACTTACAGAAAATTTACTACCGGATTTTTCTTTGGAAAACCGGATGAAGAAGCGCAGATTTATGATAACAATACTTATGTAAAAGAATATACATATTTGGGGATCGTAGGAGAAGAATGTGATGGGATGTACCGAATCGAGCAGCGCAACAAATTTTCTGTCGGAGAAGAGATTGAAATTATGAAGCCGAATGGAGAGAATGTCCGGACAACAGTAAAACGAATCGTGAATATGGATGGCGAGGAACAGGAGAGCGCACCGCATCCAAAACAGGAACTTTTTATTGAATTAGACCAAAAAGCAGAAAAATTTGACATTTTGCGCAGAGAGGAAGCCTAAAAAGCATTGACAGTTGGTCAATTTTATGGTACAAAAAATATATGGTCTGCATATAGACATTTGAAACCGTATGTGTTACACTAATACGGTTAGTCTGTGTGAAAGTTACTAATGAATGAAATGAAATGGAGGAAATGTAATGAACTATTTTGCAGCGATTGTCGGAATTCTGGCACTCCTCTTCGCAGCTTACCTTGCAAGCAGTGTAGGGAAACAGGAAGTTGGAACAGACAGAATGAAAGAAATCTCTTCTGCAATTAAAGAAGGCGCAAAAGCATTCTTATTTGCAGAGTATCGTGTGCTGGTCGTGTTCGTACTCGTTCTTTTTGTCCTGATCGGCCTGGGACTTCAGAACTGGGTGACAGCAATCTGCTTTGTTGTCGGAGCATTGTTCTCAGTAGCAGCCGGCTATGTCGGAATGAATGTAGCTACTAGTGCGAACGTTAGAACAGCAAATGCCGCAAGAAAAGGCGGTATGGTTAGTGCCCTTGCAATTGCCTTTAAAGGCGGTGCAGTTATGGGTATGTGTGTAGTTGGACTTGGCTTATTTGGATGTACAGTAATCTATGTTATTACAGGAGATGTATCTGTACTGTCAGGCTTCAGCTTAGGTGCATCTTCAATTGCGCTGTTTGCTCGTGTAGGTGGAGGTATCTATACAAAAGCAGCAGACGTTGGAGCAGACCTTGTTGGTAAAGTAGAATCCGGAATTCCGGAAGATGATCCGCGTAACCCGGCAGTTATCGCAGACAATGTAGGTGATAACGTAGGTGACGTTGCGGGTATGGGAGCAGACCTGTTTGAATCTTATGTTGGTGCGATTGTTTCAGCAGTAACACTTGGTGTTCTTTCTTATAAAGCAGAGGGAGCATTCTTCCCGCTGATGTTGGCGGCAATCGGTGTACTTGCATCAATCATCGGATGCTTCTTCGTACGTGGAGACGAGAAGAAAAACCCACATTCCGCATTAAAGATGGGTACATATGTATCTGGTGTCATTGTAATTATTGCTTCTCTTGTAATGAGTAAGCTGTTCTTTGGAAACTTCAATGCAGCTATGGCAATCATTGCCGGTCTGATCGTTGGTATCCTGATCGGATTTATTACAGAGGTTTACACATCTGATGAGTATCGTTTCGTAAAGAGAATTGCAGAACAGTCTCAGACAGGCCCTGCAACAACAATCATCAGTGGTATTTCTGTAGGTATGCAGTCTACATGCGCTCCGATTTTATTCATCGGTGTTGGTATTTTTATTGCATATCAGTGCTTTGGAGTATACGGAATTGCTCTTGCAGCAGTAGGTATGCTTTCTACAACAGGTATTACAGTTGCAGTTGATGCTTACGGTCCGATCGCTGACAATGCCGGCGGTATCGCTGAGATGTCAGGTCTTGATCATTCCGTAAGACAGATTACAGATAAGCTTGATGCAGTTGGTAATACAACAGCAGCTATGGGTAAAGGATTCGCTATCGGATCTGCTGCTCTGACAGCATTATCTCTGTTTGTATCATATGCATCTACAGTTGGACTTAAGAATATTGATATTTTAAATGCGCGTGTTATCATCGGTTTATTTGTTGGTGGTATGCTTCCATTCCTGTTCTCAGCATGGACAATGGATTCTGTTTCGAAAGCTGCTTACAGCATGATCGAAGAAGTAAGAAGACAGTTCCGTACAATTCCGGGAATCATGGAAGGAAAAGGAAAACCGGATTACACAGCATGTGTAGATATTTCTACAAAAGCTGCTTTAAGAGAAATGATCAAACCGGGTGTGATTGCAGTTGTTGTTCCGATCCTTACAGGTATCGTGTTAGGTGCGGATGCACTTGGCGGACTTCTTGCAGGCGCACTTGTTACAGGTGTTCTTCTTGCAATTTTCCTGAGTAACTCAGGTGGAGCCTGGGATAATGCTAAGAAATACATTGAAGCAGGAAATTACGGCGGAAAGGGTAGTGAAGTTCATAAAGCGGGTGTTGTTGGAGATACAGTAGGTGACCCGTTCAAAGATACTTCAGGACCTTCTATCAATATCCTGATCAAACTTATGACAATCATCTCCTTAGTATTTGCACCGTTATTTGTTGCAATCGGAGGACTGTTATAGTCATATGACAGTGAGTTAAAAGAACAGAGTTTTCGTGTATATATACGGAAACTCTGTTTTTTTGCTATGATTCGATATTTTTATACAAGAATTTCTGCGAAAAATATAAAAAATTATTGGATATTAACAATCATTCTTGAAAAATATTCAATGAAAAAAGAAAAAATTTCTATGTCATCTGTGCAAAAATTCCATTATACTGGCAATATCAACAAAACGTGAAACGTAATGGAAGGAGATCATGTATTATGAAAAAGAGAATTGCGTTATTAATGATGGCAGCAGCATTAGCTGTATCAGCTACAGCTTGTGGTTCGGGCGGAGACACTTCTGACGGAGGAGATAAAAAAGGTGAAGCAAAAACATCAGAAGTTGCTAACAAAGACAAACCATTAGTATGGTTTAACCGTCAGCCATCTAACAGTTCTACAGGAGAGTTGGACAAGACAGCGCTGAACTTCAATAAAGATACATATTATGTAGGATTTGATGCAAATCAGGGTGCTGAGCTTCAGGGAACAATGGTTAAAGATTATATCGAGGCAAACATTGATAAGATTGACCGTAACGGCGATGGTGTAATCGGATATGTACTTGCAATCGGTGATATTGGACACAATGACTCTATTGCTCGTACAAGAGGTGTTCGTAAAGCTCTTGGAACAGCAGTGGAAAAAGATGGAAACATCAACAGTGATCCGATCGGTACAAACACAGACGGATCTGCAAAAGCAGTTAAAGACGGAGAATTGGAAGTAAACGGAAAGAAATATGTTGTTCGTGAACTTGCTTCTCAGGAAATGAAGAACTCTGCAGGTTCTACATGGGATGCAGCAACAGCAGGTAACTCTATCGGAACATGGTCATCTTCTTTTGGAGATCAGATCGATGTAGTTGCATCTAACAACGATGGTATGGGAATGTCAATGTTTAATGCATGGTCAAAAGACAATAAGGTACCGACATTCGGATACGATGCAAACAGCGACGCAGTTGCAGCAATCGCAGAAGGATACGGCGGAACAATCAGCCAGCATGCAGACGTTCAGGCTTACTTAACACTTCGTGTTCTTCGTAACGCACTTGATGGTGTAGACATTGACACAGGTATCGGTACAGAAGATGAAGCAGGAAATGTTCTTTCAGATGATGTTTATGTATACAGAGAAGAAGAACGTTCTTACTATGCATTAAACGTAGCTGTAACAGCAGATAACTATCAGGACTTTACAGATTCTACAAAGATCTACGAGCCGGTTTCTAATCAGCTTGATAAAGAGAAAAACCCTACTAAGAAAGTATGGCTTAACATCTACAATGCAGCAGACAACTTCTTAAGTTCTACATATCAGCCATTGCTTCAGAACTATGATAAACTTCTTAACCTTGAAGTTGAGTACATCGGTGGAGATGGCCAGACAGAATCTAATATCACAAACCGTCTTGGAAACCCTGGACAGTATGATGCATTCGCAATCAACATGGTTAAGACAGACAACGCAGCTTCTTACACATCCTTACTGAATCAGTAATCACAGATGCAACAATAAAGAGGACATAACTTATTAGGGAGAAGAGATTCTCCCTAATATCCTCTTGTAGGACAGAATAAATCTAACGAATACAGGAGTAGAGAATAATGGCAGATAAGAAAGATGATATCATCTTATCGATATGCGGCATGAGCAAATCCTTTGGACGTAACCGTGTTCTTGATCATATCAATCTGAATGTAAAACGCGGAACAGTCATGGGACTTATGGGGGAGAACGGTGCAGGAAAATCTACAATGATGAAGTGCCTGTTCGGAACATATCAGAAAGATGAAGGTAATATTTTCCTTGATGGAAAAGAAGTGAGTTTTTCCGGACCGAAAGATGCCCTTGAGAATGGTATTGCGATGGTTCATCAGGAGCTGAACCAGTGTCTGGAGCGAAATGTAGTTGACAATTTATTTCTTGGACGTTATCCGGTAAATTCTCTGGGAATCGTTGATGAAGGACGAATGAAAAAAGAGGCTTCTGAATTGTTCAGAAAGCTTGGAATGACAGTGAACCTGACACAGCCGATGCGGAATATGTCTGTATCACAGCGTCAGATGTGTGAGATTGCGAAAGCAATTTCTTATAATTCAAAAGTAATCGTTCTTGATGAGCCAACATCATCCCTGACCGTCCAGGAAGTTGATAAACTGTTTGAAATGATGAATATGTTAAAAGAGCAGGGAATTGCTTTGATCTACATTTCTCATAAGATGGACGAGATTTTTAAAATCTGTGATGAAGTATCTGTTCTCCGCGATGGTAATCTTGTTATGACAAAGAGTACTCAGGAGACAAATATGAATGAGCTGATTGCTGCGATGGTAGGACGTTCTCTTGAAAATCGTTTCCCGCCGGTAGATAATCAGCCACAGGACGTTGTACTGTCGATTCAGCATTTATCAACGAAATTTGAACCACATTTACAGGATATTTCATTTGATGTTAGAAAAGGTGAGATTTTTGGTCTGTATGGACTTGTGGGAGCTGGTCGAACAGAGCTTCTGGAAACGATTTTCGGAGTACGGACAAGAGCGGCCGGACGAGTATATTTCAATGGACATCTGATGAACTTTACCAGTGCAAAAGAAGCAATGGATCATGGATTTGCAATGATTACGGAAGAGCGTAAAGCAAATGGTCTGTTCTTAAAAGAGGACTTAACGTTTAATACGACGATTGCCAATTTGAATCATTATAAATCAGGAATTGCTCTTTCAGAAGCTAAGATGGTAAAGGCAACTGCAGATGAAATTCGGATTATGCATACAAAGTGTATGGGACCGGATGATATGATTGCCAGCCTCTCCGGTGGTAATCAGCAGAAGGTTATCTTTGGTAAATGGCTGGAGAGAGATCCACAGGTATTTATGATGGATGAGCCGACAAGAGGTATCGATGTCGGTGCTAAGTATGAGATTTACGAACTGATCATTAACATGGCAAAACAGGGTAAGACAATTATTGTTGTTTCTTCTGAAATGCCGGAGATCCTCGGAATTACTAACCGTATCGGAGTCATGTCCAATGGACACCTCTCCGGAATCGTAAATACAAAAGAGACAAATCAGGAAGAGCTTTTAAGACTCAGTGCAAAATACCTATAAATGAGGGAGATTGAAGTTATGGCTAATGAAAACAATAAGATTCTTACGGCAGAGCAGGAATTAGAACTGCGCAGGCCGATCGAGGATCATATCGGTAAGATTCAGGCAAAGATTGACGGTCTCAGAGCAGACGGTACAGATAAAGTGGTTGCAATGCAGAATGCCATTGATACCATGAAAAGAGATAAGAGCCTGACAAAAGAAGAACGCGAACACAGAATTGCTGCTGCACACAAAGAATTGGAACAGGCAAAAGCAGTAGAATCCAAACATAAGGCTGAGGTTGCAAAATTAATTTCAGAGGCAGAAAATTATCTGAAAGCACATTTTGATAAGGATTATTATCAGGCAGTCGCAGCAAGCTGTGCTCAGGAAAAAGTTGCAGCAAAAGAAAAATACCGCTTAAAAGTAGCAGAACTTGAGAAAGAACATCAGGAACTTGCTTCTAAATTAAAAGATCACCAGGAGATTAAAGACGAGAATTATGTATATAAAAACCGTCTGTTTGATGCGAAACTTCAGTATCAGAAAAATCTTCAGGAAATCAAAGACAGAAGACATGCCGCATATAATTTTAAGTTCCATTTAATTGATTTGCTGCGTATGTCTAAGTTTACATTTCTTGAGACAAGAGCACAGAAATGGGAAAACTACAAGTATACATTCAACAGAAGATCATTCTTATTGCAGAATGGATTGTATATTGCAATTATTTTAATCTTTATTGCATTATGTATCATCACACCGATTATCAAAGGAGCTCCGCTTCTGACATACAATAACGTACTTAACATACTTCAGCAGGCATCTCCTCGAATGTTCCTTGCACTTGGTGTTGCCGGTCTGATCCTTCTTGCAGGTACTGACCTTTCCATCGGACGTATGGTAGGTATGGGTATGACAACAGCAACAATTATCATGCATCAGGGAGTGAATACAGGTTCTGTATTTGGACATATTTTTGATTTTACGAAGATGTCTATCGGTGCAAGAATGATTCTGGCTCTTGTCGTATGTGTTGTACTTTGTACATTCTTTACAACAATTGCCGGTTTCTTTACAGCGAAGTTTAAAATGCATCCATTTATTTCAACAATGGCGAACATGCTTGTAATCTTTGGTCTCATTACTTATGCAACAAAAGGTGTATCTTTCGGTGCAATTGAGCCGACAATTCCAAATATGGTAATTCCTAGAGTCAATGGATTCCCGACAATCATTCTCTGGGCAGTAGCAGCTATTGCAATCGTATGGTTCATTTGGAATAAAACAAGCTTTGGTAAGAATCTGTACGCAGTCGGAGGTAACCCGGAAGCGGCAGCTGTTTCTGGTATTTCTGTATTCTGGGTAACTGTTGGTGCATTTATGCTTGCAGGTGTTCTGTATGGATTTGGTTCCTGGTTAGAGTGTATGAGAATGGTTGGTTCAGGATCAGCAGCTTACGGACAGGGATGGGAGATGGATGCCATCGCAGCCTGTGTAGTTGGCGGAGTATCTTTCACAGGTGGTATTGGTAAGATTTCAGGTGTAGTAGTTGGTGTATTTATCTTTACAGCACTTACATACTCTCTTACAATCCTCGGTATTGATACAAACCTTCAGTTCGTATTCTCAGGTATCATTATCCTTGTGGCAGTAACACTTGACTGTCTGAAATACGTTCAGAAAAAATAATTATGATATAAGGCAGAAGAGTCAGATGTATTTCTGGCTCTTTTTTTTCGTCCGGGATTTCTATTTCAATATACATCTGATATAATAATAGATATTAAAAACAATGGAGAAACAGTTATGGAAAAATACACAGTGCTTCTTGTAGATGACGAGGAAGAGGTAATTCAGGTCATTATGAAAAAAATAGATTGGGAAGGTCTTGGCTTTTCTGTGATCGGTTATGCGAATAATGGAGTGAAGGCATTTGAAATGGTGGAAGAATATCAGCCGGACGTGGTAATGACGGATATAAAGATGCCTTATGTAGATGGAATGGAGCTGGCGCACCGGATTAAAGAGGAATTTCCGGCAACGAAGCTTTTGATTTTCACAGGATTTGATGAATTTGAATATGCGAAAGAAGCTGTACATCTGGAAGTGGAAGAGTATCTTCTAAAGCCGGTAAATTCTGTGGAACTGACCAATGTGTTTTCGCATTTAAAACAGAAATTAGACCAGGAAATCAGCGAAAAACGTAATGTGGAAGTTCTGCAGAATTATTATCTGGAATCATTGCCGTTATTGCAGGTGAATTTTTATTCTACATTGATCGAGGGGAGGATTCAGCAGGAAGATCTTCCGAAATATCTTAAAGATTATCAGATTACGATGGAAGGTCCTTTTTATTGCTGTCTTGTAATCCATACATCGTCCAGCCGAATCCCCGATGGCGTGAATCCATTGCTCTTATTTACGGCAGTACAGAAACAGGCAGTGGAGCGCCTGGCAGAAGCCTGGAGAGGAAAGTGTTTTTCTTATCTGAATAATACAGTTCTGATCGCACAGCTTTCGACAGAGCAGGAAGTATCCCGTCTGACAGATGAGTGCGATCGCTTTTGCCGATATGTGAAGCGGATAATGGGAGCAGTTGTCACAGTTGGAGTTGGTTTTGTATGCAGCAATATGCTGGAATTGTCGCAGTCTTACAGCAGTGCGAGAGAAGCTGTATCGTACAGAGCCATTTACGGAGCGAACAGAGCGATCAATATGAAAGAGATTGCGCCGAGAGAAATGAGTGAGAAAGAGACCGGAACAGACACAGAAGTTTTTACACATTTATTTAAAATGATTCGGCTTGGAACGGAGGAAGAAATCAGCGGGGCAGTGGATCAGTATTTGGATCAGATTGCAGTGCGGAACAGGACGCTGCAGCAGCATTATATTGTTGTAATGGAACTGGTCAGTGAATTATATCGTTTTTCATCGCAAAATGATATTGTAATGGAGGAATTTGCGGGGGATATGCGTTCATTATATGGGCGGATTCTCGATATGGAGCCAGAGACATTTCGTAAATGGCTCGTACAGATCAGTCTGTCATTACATGAAAAATTGACAAATGCACGGAGCAATTCCACAAAGTCTTTTGTGGCAAAGGCAAAAGAATATGTAGAAAACCATTATGGAGACGAAACCCTTTCACTGGATTTAATATGCAGGAAGCTAGGTGTGTCCAATTCTTATTTCTCAACAATTTTTAAGAAGGAAACAGGAAATTCTTTCATTGGATATCTGACAGAATACCGCATGGAGAAGGCGGCGGAGATGCTGATAGAATCGGATGAAAAGAGTTATATTATTGGGAAAAAGGTTGGATATACCGATCCGAATTATTTCAGCTATGTATTTAAACGACAATTTGGAACGTCTCCTTCCAAATATAGAACGGAGTATGCAGAGCGTGAAACATAATTATTCGAGAATATTAAAAAAATTAAAACCGAGGGGAATACAGTCAACGATCATGGTAATCTTTTCCGGAATTTCTCTTTCCCTTCTGCTTGTAAGCGGTCTGATCCTATATTCCCGCTTTTCTACCGTATTTCGAAAGGAAATGGTGCAAAGTACAAAAACGCTCATGGAGCAGACCGGAGAAAGTCTGGAAGATTATCTTGTAAAAATGCGTCAGATTTCAGATACACTGTATTACAATGTAATAAAAGAAAATGATTTTTCCAGTGAGACAAAAGAAATTCAGCAGAAAATGAATCTGTTATATGCAGCGAATGATGAAAATCTGCAAAGTATTGCGATTTATAATCGTTATGGGCGTCTGATGGCAGCGGAACCGGTGGCGGAAGAAAAAAAAGATCCGGACGTTATGAAGCAGGACTGGTATCGACAGGCTGCAGAGAAGCAGGAAAATATGCATTTCTCCAATCCGCATGTTCAGAATCTTTTTGATGATGGTTCTTTTCGCTATTATTGGGTAATTTCTTTAAGCAGAGCCATTGAAATTACAGATCACGGCAGATCCCAGGAAGGGGTGCTTCTCGTAGACATGGACTATTCTGTGATTTCCCGAATGATGCGGCAGATTAATGAATCAAGCGGAGGGCAGTATTTTTATCTTTGTGACAGCGATGGAGAGATTATTTATCATCCAAAACAGATGCAGATCGGAGATGGAATCCAGAAAGAGAATCATCAGGCAGTAGCAGATTATAAAGAAGGGATTTATCAGGAGAAGTTCGAAGGAGAAAATCGAAAAGTAATTGTGAATACAATCAGTTATACCGGTTGGAAATTGGTCGGGGTGCTTCCGGACAGCACGTTTACGGATGGAATTATTGATATTCGCTATTTTGTTGCCATGCTGATGCTTCTTGTAGCGATGATGCTTGTGACGATTAACCGTGTTGTATCTGTGAGAATTTCCAGGCCGATTCTACAGCTCAGTGATTCTGTCAGAGAATATGAGACCGGAAAGAAGCCGGAGATTTATATTGGTGGTTCTACCGAGATTCGTTATCTGGGACATTCCATCCAGAGTTTTTATGAGAAGATTGATGTCTTAATGAAAGAAATTGTGTGGGAACAGACAGAGCGCCGCAAAAGTGAGCTTGCAGCGCTGCAAAGCCAGATTAACCCGCATTTTTTGTATAATACGCTGGAATCCATTACCTGGATGATCGAAGGCGAACGAAACGAAGAAGCTTCTTTTATGATTACGCAGCTGGCAAAGTTCTTCCGTATCAGCCTTTCAAAGGGCCGTACAGTTATTACGATCCGGGATGAGCTTCAGCATGCGCAGAGTTATATGAATATTCAGAAAATCCGTTACAAAAATACATTTTCCGTAACATTTGCTGTAGCAGAAGAGCTGTATTCTTACTGTACAGTGAAATTGATTTTACAGCCGCTTTTGGAAAATGCCATTGCATATGGGGTAGGAGCAATGGATGATTCCGGTGAGATTGTTGTGGCAGGAGAGCGGAAAGGAAGGGATATTATTCTTTCCGTCAAGGACAACGGCATCGGAATGGCAGAGGAAGAAGTAGAACATATATTGACAGACGGCGAACGTATCAGCAAACATGGTTCCGGAGTCGGACTCGTAAATGTCAATAACCGGATACAGATACTTTTTGGGAAAGAATATGGTTTGAAGGTGGAGAGTGAGCCGGATGAGGGAACGATTGTATCAATCAGAATGCCGGCAGTGCCGTATACAGAGGAGAATCGGGAAATTCTTGAGAAAGGTCATATGTTTCGGAAGGAAGATGTGATGGATGAGGAAGTGTAGCAGAGAGCATGGTAAGTGGGAAAAAAGGATTTATTATAACGGAAATGATATTGGGGCTGCTGGCAGCGGTGCTTGCGGTAAGTATGCTGCTTGGAAAAGGCGAGCAGAAGCGGAATAAAGTGTCTGTAATCCTGCAGAATGCAGACGACAGCCGGTGGGCATCTGCAAAGTATGGACTGAAAACTGCCGGGGAAGATTTTGGAGTGGAAGTTACGATCGTAAATATGGAAAGCGGTTCCACGGCTAAGAAGCAGAGGCAGATGATTGAGACGGAATTAAAAAACGGAGCCGATGCCTTAATTGTGCAGCCGGCAGCCGGAGCCAAAGCAGAGTCGGCGGTGACACAGGTTAGAAAAAATATCCCGATCATGCTGCTGGAATCTATTTCTTCGAAAGACAGTGAAAAGAAAGAATGGGCGGTAACAGAACCGGATAATTATGAAATGGGACAGAATCTTGCTAAGGAACTTCTGAAAGACTATAATGAAAATCTTCAGGGAAAACGGATTGGAATTTTGGCCGAAACAATGGATATGGAGACAATTCGCAGGCGGGACGAAGGATTTCGAGATGCAATAAAAGAAGCGAACGGAGAAATCATCTGGTCTGTGGCAGGCTCCTTTACAGAAGCCAGTGGTACACTTACAAGCTGGCCGAAAGTAGATATTGTAATTGCACTGGATGACAGAAGTGTGAAAACAGCAGGACGCTATGCGGCGGGAAATCAGCTTTGGGGAGCAGTCGTATATGGAATAGGGCATTCGACAGAGGCAGTATATTACTTGGATACAAGAAATGTAGAATGTCTTGTTGTTCCGGATGAGTTTGATGCGGGATATCAAAGTCTGAAGGAAGTGGCACAGGCACTGGAGAAGTTCTGGCCTGAGATGAAAAGCAGAAGGATTGCGCATACAGTTTTTCGGAGAGCTTGTTTGTTTACAAAGGAGAGCCAGAAAATACTTTTTACAATGAGTCAGTAGAAAGACAGAGGTGTCAAAATGAAACGAAAAAAAGTGTGGGAAGTTTGTGCTGTGCTTATGTTTGGAATGCAGATCCTGTCAGGCTGTAAAGCAGGTGAGACAGCACAGACAGGGAAGATACATGTCGGAGTAACTTACTATAATCAGAGTGATACCTTTCTGAACGAAATGATGTCAAGTTTTCGGGAGGAGCTGAAATTAGCGGCGGGAACATCTGAGACGACAGTAACGGTATTAGATGCTGCCGGAGCACAGCGGACGCAGGATGATCAGGTAAAGGAATTAATTGATATGGGATGTGATGTGCTGTGTGTCAATCTGGTAGACCGTGCAGATCCGTCAGAAATTATAGATTTAGCAAGAGATAATGACGTGCCTATCATTTTTTTTAACAGAGAACCGGTAGCGGAAGATCTGATGCAGTGGGATGGTCTCTATTATGTGGGAGCTGAGGCAAAGCAGTCTGGCATTATGCAGGGAGAATTAGCGGCAGAGGTTATCCGGAACAATGAAAAGGTTGACAGAAATGGTGACGGGAAAATACAGTATGTCGTGCTTGAAGGAGAGGCAGGGCATCAGGATGCGATTATCCGGACCGGGTATGCAGTGGATACATTGAAAAATCAGGGGATTATGCTGGAAAAATTAAGTTATCAGATTGCCAATTGGAGTCGCCCGCAGGCACAGAACCGGATGGAGCAGATGATTGGCCAATATCAGAATCAGATTGAACTTGTTCTGGCAAATAATGATGATATGGCGCTTGGGGCAATTGATGCTTATAAGGGAGCAAATTACACAGAAAATACATGGCCGATCTTTCTCGGGATTGATGGGACTCATGTAGGGCTTCAGGCATTTCTGGAAGGAGAACTGGCAGGAACAGTCTACAATGATAAAGAAGGACAGGCGGAAGCAATGGCTCATCTTGCAGTTGAAATCAGTGACGGTACAGTACATCCGGAGAAGTATACTTATTTACCGTATATTAAAATAACAGAAGAAAATGTCAGAGAATTTTTAGAAAGGCAGTAGGACAGAAAAAAGCTGATGCAGCGAATCGTCAGGCGGAAGAAAATGGTTCCGTTTCGATTTCCGGCATCAGCTTTTGTGTTATTGAAAATGTCTGCGCAGTTTTTCAATTGCACTTTTTTCAATCCGGGAGACATATGACCGGGAAATACCAAGCTGGGAAGCTACTTCCCGCTGCGTGTACTCTTCTTCATTATAAAGTCCATAACGCAGTTTAAGAACAAGTCGTTCCCGGGGAGAAAGTTCAGACTCTACTTTTGTATAAAGGAGTTGAATATCATCATGTAAGGCGATTTGTGCTTCGGCGTCAAGCTCTTCTGTTTCCAGTATATCATAGAGCTGGATTTCATTGCCTTCGCAGTCTGTTCCGATGGGATCGTAGAGAGAGACCTCTTTGGAAGATTTTTTTTTGGAACGCAGGAACATAAGGATTTCATTTTCGATACAGCGTGCAGCATAAGAAGCAAGACGATTATTGCGTTTCGGATTGAAAGTTGTGACGGCCTTGATCAATCCGATTGTTCCAATGGAAATGAAATCTTCCTGGTCAGTGTCTGCGTGCTGGTATTTTTTTACGATGTGTGCGACAAGGCGAAGATTGCGTTCGATTAAGATATGTTTTGCATTCAGATCACCTTCGGTATATTTCTGCATGTAGAACTGTTCTTCTTCCCGGGAGAGGGGCTGTGGAAATGCTTTCAAGATCAATACCTCGCAGCGTGTTTAATACAATGTATGAGAAGTCAAATGGATTTGTGCTTTTCCATCAAAAACATTTTGGTTTCTATGGAAAATGCCGGGGATATCATTGCACTGTATTAGAATCTATGATAATATGAACCCATATCTTCATATCCGGCGGGTGATTCTTATCACATTTCTGAATTTGACAATTCTACGTCTTCTGAGAGTTCTTATAGCAGCCGGATCATCCAGATGAAAATAGAATCAGGAAAGGAGCTGACTGAAATTATGTTCAGTAAAGTGACAACGGCTGTACTGCATGGACTTAGGGTAAAGTTTGTTCAGGCAGAAGCAGATGTCAGCAATGGGCTTCCGGTATTTCATATGGTAGGGTATCTGTCATCGGAAGTCAAAGAAGCAAGTGAGCGGGTACGCTCTGCGATTCGCCATACCGGGTATCTGCTTCCTGCTAAAAGAATTGTTGTGAATTTATCGCCGGCAAATCTGCGAAAAAAAGGATCTTCATTTGATCTTCCGGTGGCAATAGCAGTTCTTCAGGCAATGGGGATAAGGATTCCCATTGCAGAAACAGGGGAGCTATTGTGGATAGGAGAGCTTGGACTTGATGGAGAGATCAGAAAGGTACCGGGAATTCTGCCAATTGTAGATGAGGCAAAAAAACAGGGGATTTCACTTTGCGTTGTTCCGAAAGAGAATGAAGAAGAAGCGGGACTTGTTGAGGGAATTCAGGTGATTGGACTTTCGCATTTGCAGGAGGTAATGGAGGAAAATCTTATGGGAAGATCTCCGGCGAAGAAATGTATGTTATACCAGCGACCACTTTATCCGGACTTTTCGGATATTGCGGGACAGGAAGCAGTAAAGCGCGCCATTGAGGTGGCAGTGGCAGGAGGACATAATATTTTATTTCTCGGACCGCCGGGGGCAGGTAAAACAATGCTGGCTAAGCGGATTCCGGGAATTTTGCCTCCGCTCACAAGAGAGGAGAGTATTGAGCTTACAAAAATTTACAGCGTACTTGGAAGGGTATCTTCAGAACAGCCGCTTATAGAAGAAAGGCCGTTCCGGGAAGTTCATCATACTGCTTCCAAACCGGCGCTGCTTGGCGGAGGACAGACGCCTCTGCCCGGAGAAATCAGTATGGCGCACAAAGGTGTTCTGTTTTTGGATGAATTAGCAGAATTTGATAAAGCAGTTCTGTAAGTCCTTCGGCAACCGTTAGAATCAAAGGAAGTGCGGCTGATCAGAACACAGGGTACCTATGTGTATCCGGCAGATTTTATTCTTGTCGGAGCCATGAATCCCTGTCCTTGCGGATGTTATCCGGATCTAAACAGATGTATGTGTACACCTGCCCAGATTCAGAATTATCTTGGAAAGATCAGCCAGCCATTTCTGGACAGAATCGATATTTGTATTGAAGTCCCAAAAGTTACCTACGAATCTTTGAGGGGAGAACTGTATACGCCAAAAGAGCGGGACTCTGCCAGAATGCGAAGGCGGATTTGTGCAGCAAGAGAGATACAAAAGCAGCGATTTCTAGAAAATGCTTATGATGTGAATGCATTGCTGGAGCCGGGAGACATGAACAGATACTGCAATCTCGGAATCGCAGAAGAAAAATTAATGGGACAGGCATTTCAGGCATATGGAATGACAGCAAGAACATACCATAAGGTATTGAAGGTTGCCAGAACAATTGCAGATCTTGAAGGAGAGAAGAAGATAAGAGCTGTTCATTTAAAAGAGGCTATCGGCTACCGGACACTGGATAAAAAATACTGGGGAAGGCAGGGGCTGAGATGAAATATGAATATTGGTTTGGAACACTTCCCGGAATTTCGCCTGCGAGAAAATTCGCAATCCGTTCAGCAGTTCCGTCAGCAGCCGTGCTGTATAAAACAAAAGAGTTTCATACACTGGGAATCTGTTTGAAGGAGAAAGAGATTTTAGCAATCCGGGACGGACAGAAACGCTGTGATAAGGAAATACTGAATCGAAATCTGGAGGAGCTGTACAGGAAACAAATATATTTTCTGAGGCGGGGGACAAAAGAATATCCAAAACGGCTTTCAAGTATTTCTGCGCCGCCCTATCTTCTTTATGTAAAAGGAAAACTCCCGGAGGAGGAAATGCCGGCCGCAGCTGTAGTTGGAGCCAGAAGCTGTACTGCCTATGGGCGGCAATCTGCAGAAAACTTTGCCGTCAGCCTTTCGCGGAATGGTGTTCTGCTCGTAAGTGGAATGGCGCTTGGAATAGATGGCGCAGCACAGAGAGGGGCTTTAAAAGCGGGAGGAAAGACAATTGCAGTATTGGGATGTGGTGTGGATCTCTGTTACCCAAGAGAACATATAGGACTGTATCAGGATATTCTTGATACAGGGGGAGCGATTATTTCAGAATACCCTCCGGGTACACCGCCACTTCCACAGAATTTTCCTGCACGCAACAGGATTATCAGTGGTTTGTCGGATGTAGTTCTTGTAATGGAAGCTCGTCAAAAGAGCGGATCACTGATCACTGCAGATATGGCGCTTGAACAGGGGAAAGATGTGTATGCCCTTCCGGGACCGATTAGCAGCAGCCTGAGCAGAGGGTGTCATCAGCTCATACAGCAAGGGGCCGGAATATTATTATCTCCGGAAGAATTGCTGGAAGAACTGGAATTTGGAAGTCGTAATTTATATGGAAAAATAAAAGAAACCAAAATAAAGCTTGAAAGTCATCTTGATTTGGTGTATAGTTGTCTCGGCTTCTGCCAGAAAGGACTGCAGCAGATTGTAGAGGAAACAGAGCTTCCGGTTCAGACAGTAATCGGAGCATTGACAGATCTGACACTGCAGGGATATGCAGAAGAAATTTCAAAAAATTATTATGTAAAATGTATATAGAAACCGTAAGGAGGTTTATATGATATGGCACGGTATCTAGTGATCGTAGAGTCACCGGCGAAAGTGAAAACAATCAAAAAATTTTTGGGAAGCAATTATGTTGTTACAGCGTCCAACGGACATGTGAGGGATCTCCCAAAGAGCCAGCTTGGAATCGATGTAGAACATGATTTTGAACCTAAATATATTACTATTCGCGGAAAAGGAGATATTCTTGCAAATCTGCGTAAAGAGGTAAAAAAAGCAGATAAAGTATTTCTTGCAACTGACCCTGACCGGGAGGGAGAAGCAATTGCATGGCATTTGTCAAAAGCGCTGAAGCTGGATGATAAGAAAATGTTTCGAATCAGTTTTAACGAGATTACGAAAAGTGCCGTGAAAGCGTCTATTAAGGAAGCGCGGGAAATTGATATGGATCTTGTAGATGCACAGCAGGCAAGACGTGCTCTGGACCGCATCGTTGGATATCGGATCAGCCCGCTATTATGGGCAAAAGTAAAAAGGGGATTAAGTGCAGGACGTGTTCAGTCCGTTGCTCTTCGCATCATTGCAGATCGTGAAGAAGAAATAGATGCATTTATTCCGGAAGAATATTGGACACTGGATGCAGAACTCGCAGTAAAAGGAGAAAGAAAGCATCTTCAGGCTAAGTTTTATGGCAAAGAAAAAGAGAAGATTACCATTCGTTCAAAAGAAGAGCTGGATCGCATCGTAAAAGAAGTGGAAGGAGAAACCTTCCGGGTGGCAGATGTGAAGAAAGGAGAACGGAGCCAGAAACCTCCGGTACCGTTTACAACAAGTACACTTCAGCAGGAAGCGTCGAAAGTATTGAATTTTGCAACGCAGAAAACAATGAGGATCGCGCAGCAGCTGTATGAAGGAATTGATTTGAAAGGGAATGGAACCGTTGGTCTGATCACATATCTGCGTACAGATTCTACCCGTGTATCGGAAGAAGCAGATGAAAATACAAGAAAATATGTATCTGAAGTTTATGGAGAAGCATTTGTAACAGAAGGACAGAAGAAAAAAGAAGACGGGAAGAAAATCCAGGATGCACATGAGGCAATCCGTCCGACTGATGTGACGAGAACGCCGGCATCGGTAAAGGAATCGCTTTCAAGAGACCAGTTCCGTTTGTACCAGCTGATCTGGAAACGATTCGTAGCAAGCCGTATGGCTCCGGCAAAATTTGAGACAACATCGGTTAAAATTGCTGCGGGAGAATACCGTTTCCAAGTATCTGCATCCAGAGTAGCGTTTGAAGGTTTCCGGGAAGTTTATGTGGAATCCGGAGAAGAAAAGGCAGAGAACAATGTATTACTGAAATCGCTGGATGTTTCTTCGGAACTGACAAAGAAACAGTTGGATGCAAAACAGCATTTTACACAGCCGCCGGCACATTATACAGAAGCTGCGCTTGTAAAAGCTCTGGAAGAATTGGGAATTGGCCGGCCTAGTACATACGCGCCGACGATTTCTACGATTATTGCAAGACGTTATGTAGCAAAAGAAAATAAAAATCTGTATTTAACAGAGCTTGGCGATGTAGTCAATCATATTATGAAGCAATCCTTCCCGAGCATTGTAGATGTGAATTTTACTGCTTATATGGAAGGGCTTCTTGACATGGTGGCAGAAGGGAAAGTAGAGTGGAAGAGTGTGATCAGTAATTTCTATCCGGATCTGGATGCAGCTGTCCAACAGGCGGAAAAGGAGTTGGAGAGTGTTAAGATTGAAGATGAAGTAACAGATGTTATTTGTGAAGAATGCGGAAGAAATATGGTTATCAAATATGGTCCTCACGGGAAATTCCTGGCATGTCCGGGATTTCCGGAATGCCGCAATACGAAACCTTATCTTGAGAAGATCGGAGTCGCATGTCCGCTCTGTGGAAAAGAAGTCGTTGTCCGGAAAACAAAAAAAGGACGGCGTTATTACGGTTGTGAAGACAATCCGGAGTGTGAATTTATGTCATGGCAGAAGCCGTATTCTGAAAAATGTCCGAAGTGTGGAAGCTATATGACAGAAAAGGGAAGTAAAGTTGTGTGCAGTAATTCAAATTGTGGATTTGTTGGAATAAAAGAAAATAAATAGCAAATTGCATTGAAATTGCATAAATTGTGTGCTAACATAAATTTTGTGAGACGAATATGTTTATGGATTGAAGATGGAGGCAGTTATGAGTGTACAACTATTAGATAAAACTAGAAAGATTAATAAATTACTTCACAACAATAATTCCAGCAAGGTAGTGTTTAATGATATCTGTAAAGTACTGACAGAGATTTTACGGTCAAATGTACTTGTTATCAGTAAAAAGGGTAAGGTACTCGGTGTCAGCTTTTGCGAGAATGTAGGTGTGATCGAGGAACTTTTGGAAGAAGAAGTAGGAACACATATTGATGAGATGCTGAATGAGCGTCTTCTGAATGTGTTGTCTACGAAAGAGAATGTGAATCTGGAAACACTGGGATTTTCTGCTGAGAGTACAAAAGGATATCAGGGAATCATTACGCCGATTGATATTGCAGGAGAACGCCTCGGTACGCTTTTTATGTATAAATGTAATGAGCTGTATGAGATCGATGATATTATTCTGAGTGAGTACGGAACAACCGTTGTCGGACTTGAGATGCTTCGTTCTGTGAATGAAGAAAGTGCAGAAGAGGCGCGCAAAGAGCAGATTGTACAGTCTGCTATCAGTACGCTGTCATTCTCAGAATTGGAAGCGATCATTCATATTTTTGATGAACTTGGTGGTTCTGAGGGAATTCTTGTAGCGAGCAAAATTGCAGACAGAGTCGGTATTACACGCTCCGTTATTGTGAATGCGCTTCGCAAGTTCGAAAGTGCGGGTGTGATTGAGTCTCGTTCTTCTGGAATGAAAGGAACCTATATTCGAGTTGTGAATGATTATATTTTCCAGGAACTAGAACAGATTAAGCGTGAAAAGAAGTTGAAATAAAGAAAGAGAAGGGTGTTCCGGGTAATATGAAAAGGACACCCTTTTCTTGTTTGAGGATATTTATGGAACAGAGGAGGTGCAAAGATGTTCAAGAAAGGACCGGCGCAACTTATAATGGCGCGAAGTTTTGGAGAAAATGCTGCAATTGATGAAACGGTATACGAATGTGAACTGCTTCGGTATGAGAAGAGAAGTGAGTGCATATATCTGTTATTGAAGGAGGATATGCTGACGGAAATTTCCCAAGATGCTCTTTACCGCTGCCGGCTGGAGGAAAATGATACGCTTTGTGAAGTGATCGGATGTATCCGGGAGAGGTACTGCAGTGAGGAAGGAAATATTCTGGAATTTAAAATCGAAAATGGTGTCTATCTGGTAAATGGAGAGCAAAATATAAAATAAACATAAACTAGGTTGACAAAGTGAAAACAGAGTGCTATTTTATTACTAGAATAATTTAGCACTCGTTTTAAATGAGTGCTAATAGAATAGATTAAGGAGGAATTCAACATGAAATTAGTACCTTTAGGTGACAGAGTTGTATTAAAACAGTTAGAGGCAGAAGAGACAACAAAATCCGGGATTGTACTTCCTGGCCAGACAAAAGAGAAGCCACAGCAGGCTGAAGTTGTTGCAGTAGGACCGGGCGGCGTTGTTGACGGTAAGGAAGTTGAAATGGCAGTGAAGGTAGGAGATCAGGTAATCTATTCCAAATATGCAGGAACAGAAGTAGAGCTTGAGAAAGAAGAGTACATTATCGTAAGACAGAGCGATATTCTTGCAGTAGTTCAATAAGGAGCAGAATCGCAGATTATTGCAGCAATTTGTATAGAAATAAAAAACAGAATGTAAATGCAGAATAAAAGGAGGCCTTTACCGTGGCAAAGGAAATTAAATTTGGAGCAGACGCAAGAGCAGCATTAGAAGCAGGTGTAAATCAGCTTGCAAATACAGTAAGAGTAACATTGGGACCAAAAGGAAGAAATGTTGTTTTAGACAAATCTTTCGGCGCTCCGCTGATTACAAATGATGGTGTAACAATTGCAAAAGAAATCGAGCTTGAAGATGCATTTGAAAATATGGGTGCACAGCTGATTCGTGAAGTTGCATCTAAAACAAACGATGTAGCAGGAGATGGTACAACAACAGCAACAGTACTTGCACAGGCAATGGTTCATGAAGGAATGAAGAACCTGGCAGCAGGAGCTAACCCGATCATTTTAAGAAAGGGAATGAAAAAAGCGACAGAGACAGCTGTAGAAGCGATTGCAAAGATGAGCAGCAAAGTAAACGGCAAAGATCAGATTGCAAGAGTAGCAGCAATTTCTGCTTCTGACGATGAAGTTGGCCAGATGGTTGCAGACGCAATGGAAAAAGTTTCTAACGATGGCGTCATTACAATTGAAGAATCTAAAACAATGAAGACAGAGCTGGATCTTGTAGAAGGTATGCAGTTCGACAGAGGATATATTTCTGCATACATGGCAACGGATATGGAGAAAATGGAAGCAACACTGGAAGATCCATATATCCTGATCACAGATAAGAAGATTTCCAATATTCAGGATATCCTTCCGTTGTTAGAACAGGTTGTACAGTCAGGAGCAAAACTTCTGATTATTGCAGAAGATGTAGAAGGTGAAGCGCTTACAACATTAATTGTAAATAAACTGCGCGGAACATTTAATGTAGTGGCAGTAAAGGCTCCGGGATATGGCGACAGAAGAAAAGCAATGCTTGAAGATATCGCAATTCTGACAGGTGGTCAGGTAATCTCTGATGAACTTGGACTTGATCTGAAAGAGACAACACTTGATCAGCTTGGACGTGCAAAATCTGTTAAAGTGCAGAAAGAAAATACAGTGATCGTAGACGGATGCGGAGAGAAAGAAGCAATCAACGCACGGATCGCACAGATGAAAGCACAGATTGAAGAGACAACATCTGAATTTGATAAAGAAAAATTACAGGAAAGACTTGCAAAGATGGCAGGTGGAGTAGCTGTAATCCGCGTAGGAGCTGCAACAGAAACAGAAATGAAAGAAGCAAAACTTCGTATGGAAGATGCGCTTGCAGCAACAAGAGCAGCAGTAGAAGAAGGAATTATCGCAGGCGGCGGTTCCGCTTATATCCATGCATCAAAAGAAGTTTCAAAACTGGCAGAGACATTATCAGGAGATGAAAGAACAGGTGCAAATGTTGTTCTGAAAGCTCTGGAGGCTCCATTATTCCATATTGCAGCAAATGCCGGATTAGAAGGCGCTGTAATTATTAACAGAGTAAGAGAAAGCGAACCGGGAACAGGTTTTGATGCATATAAAGAAGAATATGTAGATATGGTAAAAGCAGGTATTCTGGATCCGGCTAAAGTAACAAGAAGTGCACTTCAGAATGCAACAAGTGTAGCATCTACATTATTAACAACAGAATCTGTTGTAGCAAATATTAAAGAAGAGACACCGGCAATGCCAGCAGGCGCTCCGGGAATGGGTATGATGTAATATGAGAAAGCCAGTGATCTTAATATCGTCGGCTTCCAATGAAAATGAGATGAAATTGAAAGGCGCAGTTCGTGAACTGCGTCTTTCAAGAGCATATGGAGATGCTGTTTCAGCAGCAGGCGGTGTACCGGTGCTGTCAGCAGAACAAAATGCAGAAGAGTTGGCAGAGGTGTGTGACGGACTGTTGTTATCTGGCGGAGATGATATTGAGCCGGAACTGTTCGGAGAAGCGAAGCTGAATGCCAGTGTAAAACTGGACCCGGCAAGAACAGACAATGAATATGCGCTTATAGAAGCATTTCGCAGAAGAGAGAAGCCGATTTTTGGAATCTGTCGGGGATTTCAATTGTTAAATGTGTATTATGGAGGCAGCCTGTATCAGGATATGACGGTGCAGAAAGGCTGGTTTCATATGGTGCCGCATCTTCTCCATGATATTACGTGTGACAGAAATAGTATTCTCGGTGAGCTTTATGGGGAACAGGTTCAAGTAAATAGTACGCATCATCAAGGAATCTGCAAACTTGGAGAAGGACTGCGTCCAACAGCATGGTCAGAGAATGGTCAGCTGATTGAGGCGTGGGAACATGAACAAGAGCCGGTCTTTGGCGTTCAATTTCATCCTGAACGAATGACCGGAAAGTACAAATGGGAAGAGAAGCATGATTTTTCTGGTTTATTTGCGTACTATATTGATTTTGTAAAGAAATCTATGATATACTAATATCAAACCGCATGGCGGTAAATAACAGCGGAGGAAGTTTCAATGAGTGACTTTTATACAGAACAGCTGATACGACGGAAAACACCGATCACAAGCATACTTCTAGTATCTGTCTGTGGAGCGTTTACGATTATATCAGTTCTTTCTATGTTAATTTTGCCATTTGGTCTGTTGATTACGGCAGCGCTGGGAGCGCTCACATATTTCGTGCATCGCAGCGTGAATCTTGAATTTGAATACTTATATGTGAACGGAGAGCTGGACATTGATAAGATCATGGCTAAGACGAAGCGAAAAAAAGTATTTTCCTGTAATATGAGAGATCTCGAAGTGATCGCACCACAGGGAGCACCGGAATTAAGACCATTTGCAAATCTGAAAGCAAAAGATTTCAGTTCTAATTGTCCGGATCATAAGAAATATGAGATGATTCTTGTAAGCGAAGGTGAAAAGCATAGAATTATCTTTGAACCGAATAAGACCATTCTTGATGGAATCAGAATGATTGCACCTAGAAAAGTTATTATGTAGCTGGAAAGGGTATTGACATTAATTATTAATTTTGTTAATATCCTTTTTAAATATTTATCACAAAAGAGAGACGAAGGAGGATTTAAATCATGGGAAAAATAATCGGAGAGGGTATTACATTTGATGATGTTCTTCTGGTACCGGCATATTCAGAGGTAATTCCGAACCAGGTTGATGTTACCACTAATTTAACAAAGAAAATCTGTTTGAACATTCCAATGATGAGCGCTGGAATGGATACTGTTACAGAACACCGTATGGCAATTGCAATGGCTCGTCAGGGTGGTATTGGAATTATCCATAAGAATATGAGCATTGAGGCGCAGGCAGATGAAGTAGATAAAGTAAAAAGATCAGAGAATGGCGTTATTACAGATCCGTTCTCACTGTCACCGGAACATACACTTGCAGATGCGAATGAATTGATGGCAAAATATCGTATTTCAGGTGTGCCGATTACCGAAGGTAAGAAATTAGTTGGAATTATTACAAACCGTGATTTAAAATTCGAAGAAGATTTTACAAAGAAAATCAAAGAATCCATGACTTCTGAAGGACTGATTACAGCGCTGGAAGGAACAACTTTGGATGAAGCAAAGAGAATTCTTGCGAAGGCAAGAAAAGAGAAACTTCCGATTGTAGATAAAGATTTTAATCTGAAAGGCTTAATTACTATTAAAGATATTGAAAAACAGATTAAATATCCACTGTCTGCGAAAGATGATCAGGGACGTCTGCTTTGTGGAGCAGCAGTTGGTATTACAGCAAATTGTTTAGAGCGTGTAGAAGCATTGGTAAAGGCACATGTAGATGTGATTGTACTGGACTCTGCACACGGACATTCTGCGAATGTAATCCGTTCTGTGAAGATGATTAAGGAAGCTTATCCGGATCTCCAGGTCATCGCAGGAAATGTAGCAACAGGTGAGGCAACAAGAGCACTGATCGAAGCCGGTGTAGATGCAGTAAAAGTCGGCATCGGACCTGGATCTATTTGTACCACTCGTGTTGTTGCAGGTATCGGTGTTCCGCAGGTGTCTGCAATTATGGATTGCTACGCAGCAGCAAAAGAATACGGTATTCCGATTATTGCTGATGGTGGTATTAAGTATTCAGGAGATATGACAAAAGCAATCGCAGCAGGTGCCAATGTCTGCATGATGGGAAGTATTTTTGCCGGATGTGATGAGAGTCCTGGAACATTTGAATTATATCAGGGAAGAAAATATAAAGTATATCGTGGTATGGGATCAATCGCTGCAATGGAGAACGGAAGTAAAGATCGTTATTTCCAGGCAGACGCGAAGAAGCTTGTTCCGGAAGGTGTAGAAGGTCGTGTGGCTTATAAAGGAACAGTAGAAGATACTGTATTCCAGTTAATGGGCGGTCTGCGTTCCGGTATGGGATATTGCGGTACACCTACGATTGAAGAATTAAAAGAGCGTGGACAGTTTGTGAAGATTTCAGCGGCATCTCTGAAAGAAAGTCATCCGCATGATATCCAGATCACAAAAGAAGCTCCAAACTATAGCAGCAATTAATAGAACAGGGAAAACAGGATTCTTCGGAATCCTGTTTTTTATTACAGAGGAAATTCCTCCGGGATCCTATGTGATAAAAAATAAGCTTCGTGTGAAAATTAGCGATTCTTTTGAAATTATTAAGAATTTTATTATGAGTTATAAAGAAGTATCGGATGAAAATATGCTAGAATAACAACAGAACAAAACAAAGGGTGAAAAAATGTTATGAACAGCAGACAATATAAACGAAAGCAAAGAAGAAATAGATTTGGCAAAAGGAACAGAAGCGAAAGATCATTATATGAGAGGCGAATCCGTTGTTATATTCATGCAGGGATCATAATTCTGGCAGTATTGTTTGTGTTTTTCCTCGGAAGAAAGTTGCTGGGACTGTTTGGATGCTCTTGGAAAGTTCTGGATCTGAACAGAGAAGGATATCATATTTCGGAGAAAGAGCTGACGGGAGAAGAACCGGAGATAGATGTACAGCTTCTTGATATTAACGAATATTCCAGACCAGGGACGCCAAGTGATGCGATTACCGGGATTGTGATTCATTACACGGCAAATCCAGGTTCTACAGCGCAGCAGAATCGGAATTATTTTAATGGATTAAAAGATTCGAAAGAAACACAGGCCAGTAGTCATTTTATTGTGGGGTTGAAAGGAGAAATTGTGCAGTGTGTTCCTTCCTGGGAAATTGCCTATGCTTCTAATGAAAGAAACCATGATACGGTATCGATAGAATGTTGTCATCCGGATGATAGCGGAAAGTTTACCGAAGAAACATATGCATCCGTTGTACGGCTGACAGCGTGGCTCTGTACAAAATTTGGGTTAACAGAACAGGATGTGATTCGTCATTACGATGTAACAGGGAAAAATTGTCCGAAATATTTTGTGGAACATGAAAAGGTGTGGGAAGCATTTCGGGAAGATGTGAAGACGGCAATCAGCAATACGACAGAACAGCAGTAAATTAAGAAGAAAAAGAGAGTTGAGCAAAGATAAAAGTTTTGTTATAATAGGCAGAAACAAAGAACTCTGGAAAAGTTCCGGAATTTTGCGAAGAGAAAAGATCGGGTGATTGAAAATGAACAATATAATTCTAACCGGTTTCATGGGAACCGGAAAAACAACAGTATCTAAGTGTTTGGAACGAGTGTTTGGACTGGAAGTTCTGGATACAGATACGGAGATTGAGCGCAGAGAAGGGAGAACAATCCCGGAGATTTTTGAGGCAGAAGGAGAAGAATATTTCCGGGAACGGGAGACAGAATTGTTACGGGAACTCAGGGCAAAAGAAAATATTGTAATTTCCTGCGGGGGTGGAACCGTGCTTCGCACCTGTAATGTGGAACTATTGAAAGAAAGCGGAACTGTATTTCTTCTAAGTGCGACACCGGAGACAATCTTTGAACGGGTAAAGAATAGTCATCACAGACCTTTGCTGGAACAAAATAAGTCAGTAGAAGGGATTCGGGTGCTTCTGGAGCAGCGCAATAGCCGATATCAAGCAGCTGCGGACGTGATTGTTTCAATTGAGGGGAAGACAACGGAGCAGATTTGCAGAGAAATACTTAAAAGAAGGGACTACAGAAATGTTAAATAGATTTTTTCCGGAAAATTATATGGTATCAACTTATGCGGTGCCATTTGAAAAATTATATGAAGAAGGGTATCGGGGAGTCATCTTTGATATTGACAATACACTTGTGCCGCACGGTGCACCGGCTGATGAGAGAGCGAAGAAATTATTTGTCCGCCTGAGAGAAATTGGCTTTCAGACATGTCTGATTTCAAATAATAAAGAACCGCGGGTAAAGATGTTTAATGAAGAGATTCAGACGCAGTATATTTATAACGCGCATAAGCCTTCGACAAAAAATTATATAAAAGCAATGGAAATGATGAGTACCAATCTTGATAATACTATTTTTATTGGGGATCAGCTTTTTACGGATGTCTGGGGAGCAAAGAGAGCCGGAATGCATAATATTCTTGTAAAACCAATGAATCCGAAGGAAGAGATTCAGATTGTCCTAAAGCGTTACCTGGAAAAGATTGTTCTTCATTTTTATTTGAAGGAACGTAAGAAAGGACAATAAGAAATATCCAGCAGAAAAAGAGCGAGAAAGCAGAGAAGAATATGAAAGAAATTACAGTAAGAAATGTGACGTTCGGAACCGGGATTCCTAAAATCTGTGTCCCGATTGTCGGAAAAACAGAAGAAGAGATTCTGTGCCAGGCAAAGCAGCTTGGCGATCTTCCGGCAGATCTGGCAGAATGGAGAGCGGACTGGTATAAAGAGTGGGAAGATATTGATAAAATGAAGCAGATTGCAGAGAAACTCCGCAAAATTCTTGGAGAAATGCCTGTTCTTTTTACCTTTCGTACGGGATATGAAGGTGGCGCCAGCGAGATTGATGAGGAAATGTATGGCACGTTAAGTCTTGCAATGGCTGGCTGTGAAGCAATTGACTTGTTGGATGTGGAGGCATTTCGAAACGAAAAGATTGTCGAACAGATTGTAGAAGCTGCACATGTAAATGGAAAAAAAGTTATTATGTCCAATCATGACTTTTCAGCAACACCTTCTGAAGCAGAGCTGGTAAGAAGACTTACCTGCATGCAGAGGATGGGAGCGGATATGGCGAAGATTGCAGTTATGCCTCAATCGATGCAGGATGTTATTACGCTTATGGGAGCATCGCTGCGGTGCAATGAAGAACTGTCCTGCCCGATTATTACAATGTCTATGGGAGCAATGGGAAGTATCAGCAGAATTTGCGGAGAGTTTTCAGGATCGGCAATTACATTTGCATCGGCAAAGATCGCATCAGCGCCGGGGCAGATAGAGGCAACAAAAATGAAATATATGCTTGAAACGCTCCACAAAAGCATGAAATCTGAGTAAGTTCTAACAGAAAAAAGGCATATAAGGATATTTTTCTTGGAAAAAAGAGTACAAACTGAAAAATATAGTTGAAATCTTGCAGAACTTATTATAAAATTAATAGAAGTGAATGGAACAAAATTTGTAAATGGCCTGATAGATGTTCGGGCTGATATTAAGGAGGATTACAATGATTTCAGCAGGAGATTTCAGAAATGGTGTTACCATCGAAATGGAAGGAAATATATACCAGATTATTGAATTCCAGCACGTGAAACCAGGTAAAGGTGCAGCGTTCGTTAGAACAAAATTAAAAAATATTATCAGTGGAGGAATTGTTGAGAAGACATTCAGACCAACAGAGAAGTTCCCGAAAGCTCATATCGAAAGAAAAGATATGCAGTATCTGTATTCAGACGGTGAATTATATCACTTCATGGATGTAGAGAACTACGATCAGATCGCTCTGAACTCAGATGTAATCGGTGATACACTGAAGTTTGTTAAAGAGAATGAGATGGTTAAGATCTGTTCTCATAAAGGAAATGTATTTGCAGTAGAGCCGCCGCTGTTCGTTGAACTGGAAGTAACAGAAACAGAGCCGGGTGTAAAAGGTGATACAGCAACAGGCGCTACAAAACCAGCAATCGTTGAGACAGGCGCTCAGGTTATGGTTCCGTTATTTGTAGAGATCGGAGATAAATTAAAGATCGATACTCGTACAGAAGAATACTTATCAAGAGTATAATAATCGTTTTAAAAATTTGGAATGATTGTGTAAAAGACGACCAGCAGGCAAAATACCTGCTGGTTTTTTGGTTCTTGATGAGTCTGGCGCGTGTTCTTATGGGGAGAACAAAGGAAGGAAGGTGGAGAATGGAAAAAAGTCAAAAAAGATTATGGAATCGTAATTTCTTTTTACTGTGCCAGGGACAGTTCGTATCTGCTCTTGGTGATGCATTTTATGGGATTGCATTGAATTTTTTTGTGTTGGAATTGACAGGATCAACAGCGGTAATGGGAATTAATATGGCTCTGATTACGCTTCCAAGAGTAATTTTGGGACCGATGCTTGGAGTAGTTGTGGATCGAACGGATAGAAAGAAATTGATTGTTCTCGGTGATTTAGTCAGAGGTGTGAGCATTCTTTTGGTAACGATTGCCCTGAAAGCGGGAGTTCTGCAAATTTGGATGTTAATGTTGGTGGCAATTCTGGATGGGATTTGTGCAGCGTTTTTTAATCCGGCAGTTGAATCTTCTATCCCGGATATTGTTTCGGATGAAAATCTTATGAGAGCAAATTCGGTATATCAAATGGCAACAACAGGAGCAGATATTTTCGGGCAGTCTTTAGGAGGAGCAGTCTATTCACTTTTGGGAGCAGCGTTTATGTTCTTTATAAATGGTATTTCCTATCTTATTTCGGCAGGTACAGAGTTATTGATTCAGATTCCGCATATTGACAAGAAAGCACGAAAAGGCACTCTCCTTCAGGATTTTAAAGACGGTATTTATTTTGTGATGAAGTATGAAGGAATGATTCGGGTAATTGCCATGTCTTTCAGTGTTAATTTTTTATTTGGAATTATCAGAGTGCTGATCATTCCCTGGTTTGCAGAAAGTCCACAGTTGGGGATAACAAAATACGGTATTTTGAGTGCGGTTCAAAGCGTAGGCGTGCTGACGGGAATGTTTGTGCTGTCTATGATAACACTGAAGGCATATCAAAAATATGCCTGCTATCAGACTGCTTTATTTTCATTTATCGGAATGATAGGGGTTGCAGTGTTGTGTGAGCGGTTTTGGATGATTCTCCTGCTGTTTTTCGGAGCATTTGTATTTCAGATTGTATTTAATATGATTATGAATGCAACGGTAATGCAGAGAACTCCTGCGGATAAAAGAGGAAAGGTATCAGCTATGAAGACAACACTTGGAATGGCAATCTCACCATTAGGAAATTTTGTTGGAGGCCTGCTGGGAGAAATTTGGAAGCCGCAGATTATTATTTTGATAAGTGTTTTGCTGTCTGTTGGGATAGTGAGATTTCTTGTGGTACATCCGACTGTGAGAGAATTTTTAAATTATGATGCACAGCAACAGGAATAATCGGTTACCTTTCACAAGACGAAATATATTTTGTGAATATATTTAAATTAACACTTTTATTTTACCGGAAGCTTTGTTATACTATAGAAGTACGCTGCAGTGCCAGAGAGGCTTATTGGCTCGGTCTCGAAATCCGTTGGTTCCATTAAGGACACGGGGGTTCAAATCCCTCCTGCAGCGTTTTCTTATTTTATCAGCGCATTTCTAAAGATTATCTTAATTCATATAAATTCACACAAATTTCCAATAATCGCTCTTTTACTTCTGAGATAATTTATGCTATAATATCTTAAAATGCAGATAATTTTGAAATACAAGAGAAAAGAGGTAACCATTTATGAAATGTCCTAAATGCGGAAAAGATCTTTTGATCCGTGATGAAAAAGTTTCAGTCGATGAGAACGGCGAGGCAATATATAATCAATTTGCAATTTGTACAGACTGTAAGAAAAAGTGGAACTTAGATAAACAGCGTGCAAAACAGGCGGAGAAAGCAGCAGCCAGAGCTTCTGTGAAGCAAAAAGACGATCAGGAGAAGGCTCAGCCAAAGGCATCGGAAGAGAAGAATATGCAAGGAAATGCTGAAGGAGAAGCAGTAAGAACGGCGAGACCGGCAGCGAAGAATTCTGCTGAGAAGACACCGGCAGCGCCGAGGAAAGAACCAAAGAGAGCAGAAGAGAAAGAAACTCTTGCCGAGAATGCTCCTGTTAAGAAAAGAGAAGAGAGCATTGCCTCAGAAAAAGAAGGAGCGAAACAGCGCACAGCTGCTCCGGTTAAGAAAGCGCCTGCGAAGAGAAGCGAAGAAGATCGTAGAGGAGCAGCTAAGAAAGCACCTGCGAAGAGACCGGCACCGGTAAAAGCAGTTGCAGAAGAGGAAGAAGAACGTCCGGTAAGAAAGACAAAACCGGCACCGGCAAAGAAACCACAGCCAAAGAGAACGACAGAAGAGCTTCCAAGAGAACGTGCTCCAAAACAGAAGACATCACAGCAGACATATTCCAATATTCCGCCGAAGGAAGTGCGTCAGAAACGGGAAGAAGAAATGAAACGCGGTTATGATGAACTGCTTTCAGTAGAAGATGAGGATGAAAGCCGCGGATCAAAGGCTCCGGTCATCATTCTTGTAATTTTAATCCTGATTGCGCTTGGTGCAGCAGGAACAATTTTCTACTGTAAGATGACAGATCGTCCGATTCCGTTTATTTCTCAGAATGTGCAGACAGAGTATGCCATAAGTGCTTCCGCAGAAGAGACAGAAGTACTTCCGGAAGAAGCAGAAGAAGCTCTGTTCGTCTAACAGATTTTTAAATTAGAAAGAAGAATATTTCATCTGAAACTTTTATAAAGATGAAAAAGGGTATCGCTTAATGATTTTGCGATACCCTTTTTGTCATTATAATGAATAATACTTTTTTACATCATTGCGGTGGACAGCTTTTTATGTACATGACGATAACAAAGAATATGAACACCTCCAGTTAGAATCCAGGAAATCGGATAAGAAATATACAGGATAAATAAAGTGTGCTGCCACTGGAAAATTGTAAAAATCCATAACACGCGGAAAGCGCAGGCTCCGGTCAGCGATACGATCATCGGCATCACAGAATAGCCAAGTCCGCGAATGCTTCCGACCATGACATCCATAATACCGCAAAGAAAATAGGTACAACTGATGATTGCCATTCGAGACAGCCCGAATTCGATTACCTGTGGATCAGAAGAATAAATGCCAAGCAGCTGGCGGCCAAATAAGTAAGCTCCATTTCCAAGAAGGAGTCCAATTACAGATACAATTGCAAGACAGCGGAGCAAAATCTGATTGATTCGCTTGTAGTTTCCGGCGCCCATATTCTGGCTTGTAAAACTTAGTGCAGTCTGATAAATGGCATTCATAGATGTGTAGACAAATCCTTCAATATTGGATGCAGCTGTATTCCCTGCCATTGCAATGGAGCCGAAGGAATTTACAGAAGATTGAATCAGTACGTTGGAGATAGAAAATACGACGCCCTGCATCCCGGCAGGAAGTCCGATCTTTAACATCTGAATCAGCTTATCGCTGTGTATTTTTAGACTTTTTAAATTCAAATGACACATTCCTTCGACATGAGTCAGGCAATTTAGTATAAGAAGTGCCGATATCACTTGTGAAATAACAGTTGCAGCGGCAACTCCGGCAACGCCCATGTGGAAGACGATTACAAAGATTAAGTTAAATATTACATTAATCACACCGGCTGCCATAAGGAAATAAAGCGGACGCTGTGTATCGCCTATGGCACGAAGAATGGCTGCGCCGAAATTATAAATCATAAAGGCAGGCATTCCAATAAAATAAATACGCATATAAAGTACGGAATGTGCAATGACATTATCCGGAGTTCCCATCATTTCAAGGAGTGGGCGTGCCAGAATAACGCCAACAAAGATCATGAGAATTCCTCCGAGAATGGCTGTCATAATAGAAGTATGAACAGTATCGCTGACTTCGGCTTCTTTTTTTGCGCCATAGAATCGAGCTACCAATACATTGGTTCCGATCGAAAGTCCGATGAATAAATTTACAAGAAGGTTGATCAGAGCGCTGGTAGAACCAACTGCTGCAAGCGCATGGCTTCCGGTAAAGCGGCCGACAACAACAATATCTGCTGCATTAAAGAGAAGCTGAAGGATTCCGGATAGAATCAGAGGCCCCGAGAAAATGAGGATTTTCCCGAGGAGCGGACCATTGCACATGTCCATTTCATAATTTTTTTTCATGCTGTAACACCTCGATTTCTTTAAAACTATATACCTAACTTAGTATTATAAGCATCTCCTTTGGAAAGTTCAAGGAAGAAAAGGAGATCAGATGTACTTTCTGGTGTGCATAAAAAACTTGACAATAGTTTCTGATAATGTGTATAATAAAGTTCGCAAGCGAATTGTTCGCTATAGAACTATGATGATTTTGCAATAAAGGAGAAACAAAATGGCGAAGCCGATTGGACATGAGATTCATGAATTAGACAACATTCTTGGACGCAATATGATGGCTCATCAGTCACGGATGGGAAGAGACGAAGTGACAGTGATGCATGGATGGATTATAGGATTTTTGTATCGACACCGGGAGGAAGATATTTTTCAAAAAGATATTGAGAATCGCTATTCGATGGCGCGTTCCACAACAGCAACCATTCTGAAGCTGATGGAAAAAAAGGGATATATCAGACGTATTGGCGTGAAAGAAGATGCGAGGCTGAAAAAAATTGTTCTAACAGAAAAAGGTGTTGAGATGAACCGAGAGACAGAGAAGATAATCAACTATCTGGAGGAAAGACTTCTGAGAGGGATTTCCGAAGAAGAGTTAGAAATTTTTCTTTGTGTACTCCGCAGAATGAAAGCAAATGCACAGGAAGATGAGAAAAACTACAAGACAGAAGAGCGAAAGGAGAAAGGCTAGATGGTTAAGACACTATTGGGACAGGTCAAAGAATTTAAACGAGAATCTGTTCTGACACCGATTTATATGATTCTGGAAGTGATTCTTGAGACAATGATACCGCTTTTGATGGCGTCAATTATTGATGAGGGGGTAGAAAAAGGAAATATTCGCCATATTATGATCGTAGGTGGTGTGATGGTTGTTGTAGCAGCGGCAGGGCTTCTGGCAGGACTGATGGGAGGTATTTACGGAGCAAAAGCTTCTACCGGATTTGCAAGAAATTTGAGAGAAGCCATGTTTGAAAATATTCAGACGTTTTCGTTTGCCAATATCGACAAATACAGTACGGCAGGTTTGATTACACGATTGACAACGGATGTAAGCAATATACAGAATGCATATCAGATGATTCTGCGTATGTGTATGCGGGCGCCTGCCAGCATGATCTGCGCTATGGTTATGGCGTTTATGATTAATGCAAGACTGGCATCAATCTACCTTGTGGCAGTCATTTTGCTTGGTATTTTTTTGATGGTCATTATAAGCCGTGCGACAAAATATTTTAACAGTGTATTTGAAAAATACGACGATCTCAATGCCAGTGTGCAGGAAAACATTACAGGAATCCGCGTAGTAAAGGCTTATGTGCGGGAAGAATTTGAGAAGGACAAGTTTACAAAAGCCAGTGCCAACCTGTATCGAATGTTTGTGAAAGCAGAAAACATTGTTGTTATGAATTCTCCGGTAATGCAGTTTACCGTGTACGGGTGCATTCTCGGAATCAGCTGGCTTGGAGCAAAAATGATTGTTTCTAATAATCTGACGACAGGTGAGCTAATGAGTCTTCTGACATATTGTACGAATATTTTGATGAGTCTGATGATGCTTTCGATGATTTTTGTTATGGTGACAATGAGTATGGCGAGCGCGCGTCGGATTACAGAGGTTTTGAATGAAAAAACAGATCTTTGTAATGGAAAGAATCCGAAAAAAGAAGTGAAAGATGGAAGCGTTGTGTTCGAGCATGTAGATTTCAGTTATAAAAAAGACAGTGAGGAACCGGTACTGAGAGATATCAATCTGACTGTACGATCAGGAGAGACGATTGGAATTATTGGCGGAACAGGAAGCGCTAAATCCAGCCTTGTGAATCTGATTAGCCGTCTTTATGACACAACAGCAGGAAATGTATATGTGGGCGGTGTAAATATAAAGGAATATGATCTGGAAACATTGAGGAATCAGGTAGCGGTTGTTCTTCAGAAAAATGTGTTGTTTGGAGGAACAATTCTTGATAATCTTCGCTGGGGAGATCCGGATGCCTCTGAAGAAGAATGTAAACGAGTATGTCGTCTTGCATGTGCAGATGAATTTATTGAGCGTATGCCGCAGAAATACGAAACACATATTGAGCAGGGAGGAGCAAATGTGTCCGGCGGACAAAAGCAGCGTCTTTGTATTGCCAGAGCGCTCCTGAAAAAGCCGAAAATATTGATTTTAGATGATTCTACAAGTGCAGTGGATACTGCTACAGATGCAAAGATTCGAAAAGCATTTGCAGAGGAAATCCCGGATACGACGAAGTTCATCATTGCACAGCGTATTTCCAGTGTGCAGGGAGCAGATCGAATTATTGTTATGGAAAATGGAATGGTAAATGGATTTGGAACTCATGAACAGCTCATGGAGACAAATGCAATTTACCGGGATGTATATGAATCTCAAAATCGCGGAGGCGGAGATTTTGATGAAGGAAGAGGAGGGGAATAATTATGCCAAAACCAATGCGGGGAGCAAAACCAAAAGTAAAAGATCCTGGGAAATTATTTGCCCGACTGATGAAATATATTTTGAAAAATTATAAAGTTCATCTAGTGATTGTTGTAGTTGGCATTTTTGTCAGTGTACTGGCAAATGTACGAGGAACGATGTTTATGAAAACATTGATCGACGGTTATATTGTACCGTTGCTGGGAAGTGAAAATCCGAATTTTGTTCCGCTCTTAACAGCGATCGGACAAGTAGCGGTCATTTACCTGGTTGGAGTTATTTCTACTTATTTATATAATCGTTTGATGATCTATGTTACACAGGGAACATTGCGTAATCTCAGGGATGATATGTTTGTACATATGGAAAATCTTCCGATTAAATATTTTGATACCCATTTACATGGAGATATCATGTCTGTGTATACAAATGATATTGATACTCTTCGACAAATGATTAGTCAGAGCATGCCTCAGCTCTTATCAAGTATGATAACCATTGTTAGTGTGATGCTCAGTATGATTATGTTGAATATTCCATTGACAATTGTTTCGCTCATAATGATTGCCGTTATGATGACGGCAACAAAAAAAGCAGCAAGTTTAAGCGGAACCTACTTCATTGCACAGCAGAAACATCTCGGAGCATTGAATGGTTTTATTGAAGAAATGATGGAAGGGCAGAAGGTTGTAAAAGTATTTTGCCATGAAAAAGCCAGTATGGAAGATTTCAGTCATTTGAACAATCAGCTGTTTGAAAGTGCGGATAAAGCAAATAAGTTTGCCAATATACTTGGACCGATTAATGCACAGCTCGGAAATATCAGTTATGTGGTATGCGCTATTGTAGGTGGAATTCTTGCCATTTATGGAGTTGGAGGTTTTACGCTTGGCGGTCTGGCAAGCTTCCTTACCTTTAATAAAAGTATTAATATGCCAATTAATCAGGTAAGTCAGCAGATGAATGCAGTTGTTATGGCGCTTGCAGGTGCAGAACGCATTTTCCGATTATTAGACGAAGAAAAAGAAACGGATGAAGGCTATGTAACGCTTGTGAATGCGGAACACCAGGCTGACGGAAGTGTTGTTCCGACAGAAAAGAAACATACAGGGTGCTGGGCGTGGAAGCATTATCACAAGGCAACCGGTACAACGGATTATGTAGAAGTAAAAGGAGATGTCGTATTTAATGATGTAGACTTCGGATATCATGATGAAAAGATTGTCCTTCACAATATTAAGCTTTATGCGACTCCGGGACAGAAGATTGCATTTGTAGGATCTACCGGTGCAGGAAAAACGACAATTACGAATCTAATTAACCGCTTCTATGATATTCAGGATGGAAAGATTCGTTATGATGGTATTAATATTAATAAAATTAAGAAAGATGATCTGCGCCGTTCGCTTGGGATTGTACTTCAGGATACCAATTTGTTTACGGCAACGGTTATGGAAAATATCCGGTACGGAAAATTAGATGCAACGGATGAGGAAGTAATAGCGGCTGCGAAACTGGCTAATGCAGATGGATTTATCCGCCGGCTTCCGGACGGCTATCAGACAATGCTCTATGGAAATGGCAGCAATTTAAGCCAGGGACAGAGACAGCTTCTATCAATTGCCAGAGCAGCTGTGGCAGATCCGCCGGTGCTGATTCTGGATGAGGCGACAAGTTCAATCGACACACGGACAGAAAAACTTGTGCAGGATGGAATGGACAGGCTTATGCATGGAAGAACAACATTCGTAATTGCCCACAGACTTTCTACCGTAAGAAACAGCGACTGCATTATGGTACTGGAGCAGGGACGGATTATTGAAAGAGGTTCCCATGAAGAACTGATTGCTCAGAAAGGAAAATATTATCAGCTTTACACCGGGCGATCTGCAAGCGAATAATTTTATACCACAGTACAAAAAAGAGTAGTATTTCAGAGCAGCATATGCTAAAATAAAGTGAAAAATGAACTGTTAGGAGAAGAGGATGAAAAAATTAGTAATTATTTTAGGGGTACTGGGAGTGTCTTTTTCGGCTGTTTTTGTGAGGATTACCGATGCGCCGTCTCTTGTGCTGACATTTTACAGATCGCTTTTTGCTGCAATATTTTTAGCACCGGCGCTTTTTGTAAAATTTCGTCCGGAATTGAAAAAATTAACAAAAAAAGATGTGCTGCTCTGTGTAATCAGCGGTTGTTTTTTGGGACTGCATTTTTCGGCTTATTTTGAGTCACTGCGATTTACCAGTATTGCATCCAGTGTCGTACTGGTAGACACAGAAGTCTTTTTTGTTGCGTTTGCTATGCTGTTTTTCTTCCGGGAAAAGATATCCAGGCAGGGATGGATCGGAATTTTTCTGGCATTTGCAGGAAGCGTTGTAGTGGCAATGGCAGATGCAGGAATTGGAAGTGATATTCTGAAAGGCGATCTGATCGCGCTGTCCGGAGCTGCATTTATGGCGGTATATACCATCATTGGAAAAATTTGCCGGAAGCATATGACAACGACCGTTTATACATTTCTTGTATATGCATCTTCAGCGGTAACGGTATTTGTGCTTTTGCTGCTGCAGAAAACACCGGTTACCGGATATGGTCCGTCTATGTTTGTGTCAAGTATCGGTATGGCAATTTGCTGCAGTCTTCTGGGACACAGCATTTTCAGCTGGGGGCTGAAATATGAAAAAGCATCGTTTATTTCTACGGTAAAACTTCTGGAACCGGTGTTTGCATCGGTACTCGGAATCTTTTTATTTTCAGAAATTCCGGGGTTATATACAGTTCTTGGAGGTATCGTAATTATTCTTGGAATTTTCATTTATTCAAAACATAGTGAGTAGCAGAAAACAGGAGGAAGAAAAATGTTATTTGTAGAATATCCAAAATGTACTACTTGTCAGAAAGCAAAAAAATGGCTGACAGAGCAAGGAACTGCATTTGAATGCAGACATATTGTAGAAAATCACCCTACGGTGGAAGAATTAAAACAGTGGCACCAGATGAGCGGTCTTCCGCTGAAAAGATTTTTTAACACAAGCGGGATGAAATATAAGGAACTTGGACTAAAGGACAAGCTGCCGCAGATGACAGAGGAAGAGCAGTATGAACTTCTTGCAACCGATGGTATGCTTGTGAAACGTCCGCTGCTTGTGGGAGATGATTTTGCTGTCCCGGGATTTCGGGAAAAAGAGTGGGAAGAAAAGCTGAATTCATAAGAATTTTATACTTTATTCAGAGCCAGTACATTGACTTTCGGGGAAGAAAAGCGTATATTTTCCATATGTAAAAAGAAAAGGAGGATGAATATATGCAGGAAGTAAAAACACCTAAAAGATCCCCGTGGCTGTACTGGCTCATTGGATTTTTTGTTTTATTAATATTAAACCAGTTTGTATTCACAAGAATGTTGAACCAGAAAGTGGAATCCGTTGATTACGGTACTTTTCTGAATATGCTTTCGGATAAGAAAGTAGAAAAAGTACAGATTGAAGGAGAATCGATCTACTTTACGGATAAGAGTGATAAAGCGTATGAGGCAACGACTTTTAATGATCCGAAACTTGTAGACCGCCTCGAAGATGCAGGATGTTCTTTCGGCCGGGTTATGGAAGAAGAGATGTCGCCGCTCATGAGTATGTTGTTATCCGGACTGATTTCTTTTGTAATTATTTTTGGGCTTGGAAGTCTTCTGACAAGACGTATGATGAAGAAGATGGGCGGAGAAGGCGGCGCCGGTATGGGAATGCCGTCTATGCAGTTTGGTAAGAGTAACGCAAAAGTATATGTGCAGTCTCAGACGGGGATTAAGTTTAATGATGTTGCCGGAGAAGACGAGGCGAAAGAGATTTTACAGGAGATTGTAGATTTCCTTCACAATCCTGGGAAATATCAGGAAATCGGTGCAAAGATGCCGAAGGGTGCGCTTCTGGTAGGTCCTCCCGGAACCGGTAAAACGCTGCTGGCTAAGGCAGTTGCAGGGGAAGCGAATGTACCGTTCTTCTCAATTTCCGGTTCTGAATTTGTAGAGATGTTTGTCGGAATGGGTGCTGCAAAAGTTCGTGATCTGTTTAAGCAGGCGAATGAGAAAGCACCGTGTATCGTATTTATTGATGAGATTGATACGATTGGTAAGAAACGTGATAACGGCGGCATGGGCGGAAATGACGAGCGGGAGCAGACGTTGAACCAGCTGCTGACAGAGATGGATGGATTCGACGGAAGCAAAGGAGTTGTCATTCTTGCTGCAACAAACCGTCCGGACTCGCTGGATCCGGCGCTTCTTCGTCCTGGACGCTTCGACAGACGTGTGCCGGTAGAATTACCGGATTTGAAAGGGCGAGAGGAAATTCTGAAAGTGCATGCGAAGAAGATTCGTCTTAGTGACAGTGTTGACTTTAATGCCATTGCGCGGGCTGCTTCCGGGGCGTCCGGAGCAGAGCTTGCAAATATGATCAATGAGGCGGCGCTGCATGCAGTGCGTGCCGGAAGAAAGTTTGTAACTCAGGCAGATTTAGAAGAAAGTATCGAAGTTGTTATTGCAGGTTATCAGAAGAAGAATAAGGTACTGTCAGATAAAGAAAAACTGATCGTTGCTTACCATGAGATCGGTCATGCGCTTGTGGCTGCACTTCAGACACAGTCTGCTCCGGTTACAAAGATTACAATCATTCCGCGTACATCGGGCGCTCTTGGATATACCATGCAGGTAGATGAAGGGGAACATAACCTGATGTCAAAAGAAGAGATTGAGAATAAGATCTCCACTTTTACCGGAGGACGCTGTGCAGAAGATCTTGTGTTCCATTCTATTACAACAGGAGCATCTAACGATATTGAGCAGGCAACACGTCTTGCAAGAGCAATGATTACAAGATTTGGTATGAGTGAAGATATCGGAATGGTTGCACTTGAGACAGTTTCCAATCAATATCTTGGCGGAGATACCTCGCTGGCATGTTCTCAGGAAATGGCAGCCGATATTGATAAAAGAGTGATTGCGCTTGTAAGACAGCAGTATCAGAAAGCGGAGAAACTTCTGTCAGATCACATGTCTAAGCTGCATGAACTGGCTAAGTATCTCTATGAGCGTGAGACAATTACGGGAGAAGAATTTATGGAAATTCTGAACCAGAAGGAAGAATATCCAAATTTGGTTGATTCTAAAGCGGAAGAGGTGTAAGCTGTAAATAGCAGAATTTATACCAAAAGGAGCGATTGAAATGGAAGTAATGATTACGAATGAGAAACTGCAGCAATTTGAAACCCGTTTTGATGCAGATCGGGCGAATAGAATCGCGATGAACGCAGTGACTGCCAACGGTGTTTTGAAAACAGCGCAGAATTATCAGGCAGAGCGTGGGAATGCCCATGAATTTTCTGTCCGTCTGGATCAGGGAGAAATTACGAATCAGCAAAAAAGCGGAAGATGTTGGATGTTTGCAGCATTGAATGTTCTTCGCTATCATGTGATTCATGAGATGAATCTGGAAGAATTTCAGTTGTCACAGAGCTATACCTTGTTCTATGATAAACTGGAAAAAGCAAATTACTTTCTGGAGTCAATTTTGGAGACATTGGATGAAGAGACAGACAGCCGTCTGATTGCACATTTACTGAGCGCACCGTTAAACGATGGTGGTCAGTGGGATATGATCTGCAATCTGATCGAGAAATATGGTCTTGTCCCGCAGTCAGCTATGCCGGAGACAGTCTCATCTTCTGCAACAGGTGAGATGGTGCAGCTTCTGACGGAGAAGCTTCGTGAATATGCATGTATTTTAAGAAGAGAGCATCGGGAAGGAAAGCCGGAAGAAGAATTGCGGAAAGAGAAAGAAGAGATGATGGAAGAAGTCTATGATATTCTTTGCATCTGTCTCGGAAAGCCGCCAAAGACATTTGATTTCGAAATTCGGGATAAGGACAAGAATTTCCATAGAGATACGAATCTGACGCCGAAAGCATTTTATGAGAAATACATCCATTTGGATTTAAGTGAGTATATCAGTTTGATTAATGCCCCGACAAGCGACAAGCCGTTCCACAGAAGTTATAGTGTGAAGTTTCTCGGCAATGTGAAAGAAGGGCGTGAAGTCCGCTATGTGAACGTGGAATCAGAAGTGCTGAAGAAAGCTGCGATTGCTCAAATGCAGGATGGATCACCGGTTTGGTTTGGATGTGATGTCGGCAAAGAACTGAGCCGCGAAGATGGACGAATGGATCTTGCGAATTATGGAAAAGAAGAGCTATTCCATACAAAATTTACAATGACAAAGGGCGAGCGAGTGGAATACGGACAGAGTTTAATGACTCACGCCATGGTATTTATGGGAGTGAATCTGGATGAAGAGGGACGTCCGAATCGTTGGCGGGTCGAAAACAGCTGGGGAAAAGATTCAGGAAAAGACGGATACTATATGATGACAGACGAATGGTTTGATGAGTATATGTACCAGATCGTAGTGAACAAAAAATATCTTCCGGAAGAAATTATCCGCGAGTATGAAAGCGAACCGATTCTGCTGGAACCATGGGATCCAATGGGTTCTCTTGCTTAGAAGATTCAGAGGATAAGTTTTAAATCAAATATAGAAGGCTCCAGGGCACATATCAGCTGTGCTCGGGAGCCTTTTTTCTGTCTACAGTTTGCGATAGCGGTTAAAGCAGGAGAAGATTTCCTGACGGCGTGGGATGCATAATCCGCAAGGGACAAAGCGGCTGCCGCAAATATTTTGAAATTGATTTTTCGCTAATTCGTCTTCCAGGAAATCAACAATCTCTGTCAGAGTATAAGCACCGTTAAAATAATGGGTTTGTGCATAGCGGAGCAGATGGGCAAGGGTATTTGTCTGTTCACAATCGACCAGTTGAGAAAGATAACGCAGTTCTATCGTATCTTTTCCGAGAAGAAAACAGTCTTTGCCATAGAGCTTGATTTTCTGAAGGTGGTTCTCCCTTGACGTGTGCTTCTTTTGCGCAGGATGTTCTGCCTTATGTTCAGGAATCCGGCGGAACATTCCGATATGATATCCGGGCGCTTTGATTGCGGGTGCAGGATAAGAGCGGCTGGCAGCAAGAGCCTGCGCTGTAATATCGTAAGGGAGGTAGTGATCCAGTTGAATAATCGTATCTGCAATGTAAAAATAAGCACCGGAACTTCCTGCCACAAGAATGGTGGAAATGTGATCCTGCTCAAAAAGATCTCTGGCACGTTCCAAAAATGGAGTAATTGGTTCTTGTTCACGGTGGATTACTTTTTGCATTAATTCATCCCGCATCATAAAATTTGTTGCAGAAGTATCTTCGTCAATGAGAAAGAGATGACTTCCGGATTCTATTCCTTCCATGACTGCGGCAGCCTGGGAAGTACTTCCGCTGGCATCTTCTGTGTAGAAAGCAGTTGTATCTTTCTTGTTTGGAAGGTCTTTGATAAATAGCGAAATGTCCACGTTGCGTACGGAGCGGCCGTCTTCGGATCGAAGTTTCAGAGCCGAAGAATCAGTAACTACATATTCTCGCCCATCACCGGAAATGTGATTGTATACACCTGTTTCCAGTGCATTTAAAAGTGTTGACTTTCCGTGATATCCGCCTCCGACAATTAATGTAATCCCTTCCCGGATGCCCATACCGGTTAGGATTCCATGATGTGGAAGGGTGCAGGAAACACGCAGTGTATCCGGGGAAGAGAAGGGAACCGCATGTTTCATTGGTTTTTGTGAAATGCCGCTTTCTCTCGGGAGAATTGCACCGTCTGCTACAAAGGCAGACAGATGATGTTCTGTAAGGAATTGGCGGAGTGCATGTTGATCGTCTGCAAGGTGGATATCTTTTTGGAGCTGTGCGTATTTTTCCGGACGATAAAGCAGTGCTGCACGCACACAGGAAGGAATAAAATTCAGAAGCATTTTTTCCAGCTCCTGTCCCTGAATGGTTCTTCCATTCGCAGGAAAACCGGCTTCCAGACGAAGAATGATTTCATGACTGGTAATCTGACAGGCGCTTCGCGGTAAGATTTCCTGTCCCGGTATACTTGTAGCGAGAAGACCGCTTTTTCCGGAACCTTTTGCCCGAAAAGAGTATTTAGACAGCTCAGCAGCGCAAGCTCTAAGGAGTGCATCTTCCAGTGCAGTCTTCCGCCACGGGGTGTCGAAAAACTCAGCAGGAAATCCGGCAAACCGATGAGGTACGCGGATGCTGATGTGGGATGGCGAGGCAAAAGGATCGCCCTGGACATGATCGATGGTAAGTGTGAATTTTTCAAATGTATAGCTTCCGGTCAAAGATTTGCAGGCCGGATAACTTTTGCAGTAAATAGATGCGATGAGATCTTTCAGGTCTGCCGCAGTGCTGTTTGTTGTATGATACATAGGAACCTCCTGATTTATTATTCATTTCAACGAATTTAAAATTATGAAATAACTGCTATGGAACAGTATAAAAAATTTCGGACAGAATGTCCAATGGATAATATAATTCTTGTCAAGATTATGAGAATCCTTTATCATAAATGATGTAAGTAAAAAAGAGGAGCAGAAGTATGAACATTTTAAATATAGAACATATCAGCAAAATATTTGGTGAGAAAGTGATTTTTCAGGATGCATCTTTTGGAATTCAGGAGGGAGATAAAGTCGGAATCATTGGGATTAATGGAACCGGAAAATCTACTCTTTTGAAAATGATCGCCGGGGAGGAAGAACCGGACAGTGGGCAGATTATCAGGCAGAATGGCATTCGGATTGCTTATCTTCCACAGAATCCGGCATTTCCGGCTGGAGCTACGGTTGCTTCCTATGCGCTTGAAGGAAACAGCGATACAGACTGGATTGTGCAGAGCAATCTGACAAAGCTTGGAATTACAGAGTATGAGAAGAAGATTGAGCAGCTTTCGGGTGGGCAGAAAAGGAGAACGGCCCTTGCAAAGACGCTTGCAGGAGAATTTGATGTACTGATCCTGGATGAGCCGACGAATCACTTGGATGAAGAAATGATTTCCTGGCTGGAAGACTATTTGAGAAGTTACAGAGGCGTTATTTTGATGGTAACGCATGACCGTTATTTCCTTGACCGGGTATCTAATCGGATTTTAGAAATCAGTCATGGGGCAATGTACAGTTATCAGGCGAACTATACAAAATTTCTGGAATTAAAGGCAGCTCGCGAAGAGATGGAGCTGGCTTCGGAACGGAAGCGTCAAAGTGTGCTTCGGATGGAGCTGGAATGGGCGAAGCGGGGATGCAGAGCCAGAAGTACAAAACAGCGCGCCAGACTTGAGCGCCTGGAAGCATTGAAAAATGGAAGCGCGCCGCTGGCAGATCAGGCGGTAGAGATGGATGCGTCAGAAGTGCGCATGGGAAAGAAAACAATAGAACTTCACCATGTGAGTAAAGGATATGGAGCAGAAAAGATGATCGATGATTTTGAGTATATTGTGCTTAAGAATCAACGGCTTGGAATCATCGGTCCGAATGGCTGCGGAAAATCAACGCTTTTGAAAATGATCGCCGGACTTGTGAAACCAGACAGCGGACAGATTGAGGTTGGGGAAACAATTAAGATTGGATATCTGGCACAGGAGGAGCCGGATATGGATACCAATGAAAGAGTGATTGATTATATTAAAGACATCGCAGAATATGTGCAGACAAAAGAAGGGCGTATCAGCGCTTCTCAGATGTTAGAGCGATTTTTATTTACACCGGAAATGCAGTATACGCCGGTGTCAAAGCTTTCCGGTGGGGAAAAGCGCAGACTTTACCTTCTCTCTGTTTTGATCAGCGGTGCAAATGTATATGTTCTGGATGAACCGTCAAATAATGTGGATATTCCAACGCTTACTATTTTGGAAGATTATTTGAACAGCTTTTCGGGGATTGTGATTACCGTTTCCCATGACAGATACTTCCTTGATAATGTAGTAGATCGTATTTTTGAATTTGAGGGCAATGGAAAGCTTCGTCAATATGAGGGCGGTTACACCGATTATCTGGAAGCAAAGATGAGAAGGGAAGCAGAAGGGAAAGCATCTGAACGAAAACCGGAAGAGGAAAAAGCGGCAGGAAAAAATACAGGAAAAGGAAGTAAAAGCTGGAAGCAGAATCAGCCGGTGAAGTTAAAGTTCTCTTATAAAGAATCTAAAGAGTATGAAACGATCGATGAAGAAATCGCAGAACTGGAAGAGAAAATCGAACAGTTTGATAAAGAAATGTCGGAGAATGCTACAAATTCCGCAAAACTTTCAGAACTAATGCAAAAGAAGGAAGAAACGGAACAAATGCTGGAAGAAAAAATGGAGAGATGGGTGTATTTGAATGATCTGGCAGAGCGGATCGAGCAGCAGAAAAACAGCTAAATCCAATGGCGAAGTAGAGACAAAAATATTGACAAATCGGAAAATAATTGCTATGATATAAAAACAGAACGCACTCTGTTTTTGGAAATGGAGGGACTCACATGAAAAGAAAGGTGTATTCATTATTAGTTGAAAATAATTATGGTGTTTTAAGCAGAATTGCAGGATTGTTCAGCCGGCGCGGCTATAATATTGACAGTATTACATCCGGAGTCACAACGGATGTGAGATTTACGAGAATTACTGTTGTAGCAAGCGGAGATGAGCAGATTTTATCGCAGATCGAAAAGCAGCTTCGGAAGCTGGAAGATGTCAGGGATATTAAAGAACTAAAAGATGACAGTTCTGTGTGCAGAGAATTAGTCATGGTTAAGATTAATGTAGATGCAGCCCGCAGAGCAGAAGTCATTACGATTGCGGATATTTTCCGGGCAAAGATTGTAGATGTAGAACCGGAGTCAATGATTATTGAGTTGACCGGAACACAATCGAAGATCGAAGCCTTGATTAAAATGCTGAATGAATACGGAATTCTGGAATTAGCTCGAACAGGAATTACAGGGCTTTCGAGAGGTTCTGATGATGTGAAGTGGTTTGATTAGAGCTGCCAAGTACAGCCCTTTCATAAATTTTTTAGTTTAGGAGGAAATATCTATGGCAAAAATTTATTATCAGCAGGATTGTAATTTATCATTATTAGAGGGCAAGACGATTGCCATTATCGGTTACGGAAGTCAGGGCCATGCCCATGCTCTGAATTTAAAGGAATCCGGATGCAATGTTATTATCGGACTTTATGAGGGAAGTAATTCCTGGGCGAAAGCAGTAGAACAGGGCTTTGATGTTTATACGGCGGCAGAAGCTGCAAAGAAGGCAGATATCATTATGATCCTGATTAATGATGAAAAACAGGCAGATCTGTATAAGGCAGATATTGAACCGAATCTGGAAGCGGGAAATATGCTGATGTTTGCTCATGGATTTAACATTCATTTTGGATGTATTACCCCTCCGGCAGACGTGGATGTGACAATGATCGCTCCAAAAGGCCCTGGTCATACGGTAAGAAGTGAATATCAGGCAGGAAAAGGTGTACCATGTCTTGTTGCAGTAGAGCAGGATGCTACGGGCAAAGCATTAGATCTTGCACTTGCATATGCGCTTGGAATCGGCGGGGCAAGAGCAGGCGTGCTTGAAACTACATTCCGCACAGAGACAGAAACAGACTTGTTCGGTGAGCAGGCAGTTCTTTGCGGCGGAGTTTGTGCGCTGATGCAGGCAGGATTTGAGACTCTTTGTGAAGCGGGATATGATCCGAGAAATGCATATTTTGAATGTATCCATGAGATGAAACTAATTGTAGATCTTATCTATCAGTCCGGATTTGCAGGAATGAGATATTCTATTTCCAATACAGCAGAATATGGCGATTATGTTACCGGTTCCAAGATTATTACAGAGGATACAAAGAAGGCAATGAAACAGATCCTTTCCGATATCCAGGATGGTACATTTGCGAAAGAATTCTTGCTTGATATGTCACCGGCCGGCCGCCAGGTACATTTTAAGGCAATGAGAAAGAAAGCAGCAGAACATCCGTCAGAAGTAGTAGGAGCGGAAGTGAGAAAGCTGTACAGCTGGAGTGACGAGGATAAGCTGATCAATAATTAATGAAAAAAGAAAGCTGCTCTGCAGGATGCACCGAGCTTTCAAAAGCCATAAATTAGCTTTTGGAGAGCGGTTCACGGCAGGGCGGCTTTTTCATTGTGCTTTAATTGGGATTGACAAATAGGGGATTTTGAGAGAAACTGTATTTAATGATGAAGTGATAACAGGAGGGTATTTATGCTAAGCGAAATTACAAAAATCTGGGGCATCAGCGGACAGGAAAAACAAGTATCTGACTATATTATTGAGCAGGTCAGAGACTATGCGGACAGTATTGTAAGAGATGCCATCGGCAATCTGATCGTTGTAAAAAGAGGTTACGGAGAGAATAAGAAGAAAATCATGTCCTCTGCTCATATGGATGAAATTGGACTTTGTGTTGTAAAGATTCTGGACAACGGTTTCTTGAAAGTACGCGCGATCGGTGGGGTATCTCCTCATACATCTTATATGAACCGGGTGGTGTTTAAGAACGGTACTTATGGAACAGTAGGATGTACAGATAAGATTCAGAATGTACAGCCGGGTGAGATTGAAAAAATGTATATCGATATCGGGGCAGCAGATAAAGAAGAGGCAGAAAAATATGTTCAGGTTGGCGACTGTGCTGTTTTCTGCGGAGATTATGTTCCGTTGGCAGGACGCAATGTCATGTCTAAAATTTTTGATGATCGTGTTGCATGTTACATTCAGATAGAAGCATTGAAGCAGATGAAGACACCTTACCATGATGTTTATTTTGTTTTTACAGTACAGGAGGAAATCGGACTTGTAGGAGCCATTACATCAGCGGAACGGGTGAATCCGGATCTGGGAATTGCCATTGATGTAACGCCGGCGTTTGATGTGCCAGGCAGCGATCATGGAAATTCCGCTCTTGGAAAAGGCGCTGCGATCAAAATAAATGATTCCAGTGTCCTTTGCAATCCTGAGATGACAGAAGCATTAATTGCCTGTGCAAAAGAGCATGGCATTGCTTATCAGTTGGATTCACTTTATGCAGGAGGTACTGATGCGGGCGGAATCAGCCGCTCTAATGCGGGAGTAAAAGCAGTAGGGATTTCTATTCCGAATCGGTATTGCCATGCACCGAACAGCATTGTAAATCTTGATGATGTAGAAGCGTGTATTGCGTTATTAAAGGCATATACGGAAAGTGAATTAGAGATTGTGGCAGAAGAAGTAATTAAATAAAATATTTCGGAAGATACAGAAGTTGGAAACGCGAAAGGAGAACAATATGTACGCAGAATTTGATGATACACTGGTTACTGGGAATGAAATGATAGATGGACAGCACAAAGAACTGATTGAAAAGATTAATCAGCTTCTCGGCGCCTGTGAGAATGGGGACGGAAAAGTTAAGGCAATACAGACATTGGCATATCTTGCAGAATATACGGAATTTCATTTTGGAGAAGAGGAAAAGCTTCAGGAAGAAATTGCATACCCAGGCATCAAAGAACATAAAAAAGAGCATGAAAAATTACGGGAAACAGTGAAAGAACTTCACGAAATGTTAGAAGAGAGTGAAGGACCAACAGAAGCATTTGTTCAGCAGGTAGAGAAAAATGTAGTAAAATGGCTTTATAGTCATATCAAAGGATTTGACCGCTCTGTGGCAGAGTACAAAAATATGAGATTGAGCGGAGAAATGCTGTAAAAACTAAGAGAGCCAAAGTGTAAGATAGAGTAACATATAGCTGTCCGGGAAAAACGGACAGCTATTGTTGTTTTTGGAATTAAGAAGGATTCTTTAGATAAGGAAGAATCACACTCCATTCTTCGGTAAGACGTTCAAGGGAAAAAGCTGCATTAGCAGGGCTTGTGGAGGGCAGTTTTACAGCATCCACAGCATATTGCGGTTTCATATACTTCTGATACAGTTTCCAGGAAGTCGTACCGTTGCAGAAGATCTGGCGGATACAGGCATGGGAGAGGATGACGGACAGATCGTTGGGAAGTGCATTTTTAATGCTGCTGTCACTGGAGCCGTGGATTTCGCAGGAAGCAATGACATCCCAGACGGCAATGTGGTGACGAAGCAAAAACTGTTGTTTCTCGGGAATGGAAACAGGCAGGTCTTCCCGGAACAGGCTGGAAAGTACTTTCCAGAATCGATTTTGTGGATGACCGTAAAAGAAACCACATTCTCTTGACTTGACAGATGGAAAACTTCCAAGAATCAGAATCGAAGAAGAAGGAGAGAATAGTGGCGGAATTTCGTGTATAACATGTTCCATAATTATAAACCTCATTAAAAAAGACAACCACATGACGGTATGGTTGTCTCATATCTTTCTCTATAAATAATTAAGCAAGGCTGTTAACAGCTTTTGTTAAGCGGGAAACTTTTCTTGCACATGTATTCTTGTGGTAGATTCCTTTGCTTCCAGCTTTGTTGATTTCAGCAATAGCAACTGGTAATGCTTCTTTTGCAGCAGCAACATCTTTTGCTTCTACAGCAGCTTCAACTTTCTTTACATAAGTTTTCACTCTGGATTTGATTGCTTTATTTCTTGCTGTTCTTGTCTCAGTAACTAAGATTCTTTTTTTTGCAGATTTAATGTTAGCCAATTTGTACACCTCCAAATAAATATGAATTCTCAAATGTGGTTACAGCAAAGCCAGACACGGAACGCCTTGCCGAAACATACTCATTCATTGTAGGACAAGAAATGATAAATGTCAATACATATTTTCGAAAAAAGAGTGGAAAACTAGAAATAAAATGTCAGATTGCTTTGAATCTGCAGGAAGAGGAGGTTTCTATGCTGGAAAGATACAACATTCGGACGGACCTGGCATTGGAAGAGCGGGAACGGTTTGAAGAAGATCATGTGGAAATCGCAGGTGTGGAAGTAAAAGAAGAATATAATGAACAATTGGAGATGAAGGTAACTACAGTGAAAGTTACAACGGAAAATGGGGCGAAGACAATGGGAAAGCCGGTCGGAACATACATTACTGTCGAAGCGCCTAATATGGCTGTGCCGGATGAAGATTATCACAGAGAAATTTCAAAAAAACTTGCAGAATATCTTGAAAAAATGATTCGGAAATATATTAAGCAGGGAAATGTTTCAAGAGAAAAAGAGTTCAGCGTTCTTGTGGCAGGCCTTGGAAATCGGCAGGTGACGCCGGATTCGCTTGGACCAAGAGTAGCAGAGCAGCTTCGGATTACAAGACATATTGTAAAGGAATACGGAAGATATGCCATGGGAAAAGAAAAAGTCTGTCTTGTGAGCGCGGTTGTTCCGGGAGTCATGGGGATGACAGGGATGGAGACAGTGGAGATTCTAAAGGGGATTGTGGAAGAAACAAAGCCGGATATTGTGATTGCGGTAGATGCGCTGGCAGCCCGCAGCAGTAAAAGGCTGAATCGAACGATTCAGATTGCAGATACGGGGATACATCCCGGCTCAGGTGTGGGAAATGCGAGATGTGCGTTAACAGAAGAAACACTTGGTATTCCGGTAATTGCAATTGGGGTGCCTACAGTGGTAGATGCGGTGACGATTGTGAATGACACAATGGAAAATCTGCTGAAGGCCCTGGAAACTTCAGAAATGCTAAAAGGCGTGGGGCTTGTGCTTCAGGGGTATAATGCAGCAGAAAAATATGAGCTGATACGGGAATTGATCTCACCGCATCTGAATGGACTTTATATGACACCAAAGGATATTGATGATACCGTGGGACGCATTAGTTTTACTATTTCAGAAGCGTTGAACATGTTACTGTCTTCGGCATGCTGAATGCATTTAAAATATAGTAGAGAAAGAAGACAAATGCATAAAAAAATGGTATGATAAGCAGTAAGTACAATATGCTTAAAGAACGAAAGAGAAAAGGAATGGTAAGTATAATGAGAACAGTTACATTGGGAAGTACAGGAATTACAGTGAATAAAAATGGATTTGGTGCATTGCCGATCCAGAGAATTACAGACGAAGAAGCCGTGAAGCTGCTTCGTAAAGCATATGATCACGGAATAGATTTTTTTGATACTGCGAGGGGTTATACAGATAGCGAAGTCAAACTGGGGCAGGCATTTGAAGGGATGCGGGATAAGATTTATATTGCTTCCAAAACAATGGCTGTGGATGTGGAAGGGTTCTGGAAACAGCTTGAAGAGACACTCTCAAATCTGAAAACAGATTATCTTGATATTTATCAATTTCATAATCCGGATTTCTGTCCGAAGCCGGGAGATGGAAGCGGACTTTATGAAGCAATGCTGGAAGCAAAAGCCATGGGGAAAATCCGGCACATCGGTATTACAAACCATCGTCTTGCAGTAGCAGAAGAAGCAATCGAGAGTGGACTTTACGAGACATTACAGTTTCCGTTCAGCTATCTTGCGTCTGAGAAGGAGTTTGCGCTTGTGGAAAAATGCAGAGAGGCAAATATGGGATTTATTGCAATGAAAGGTCTGGCAGGAGGGCTGATCAATCATTCGGCTGCAGCCTATGCATTTATGATGCAATATGATCATGTACTTCCAATCTGGGGAATTCAGCGAGAGCAGGAGCTGGACGAATTTTTAAGCTATCAGGATGAGGAGCCGGTATTGGAAACGGTACAGCATATCATGGAAGCTGACAAAAAAGAACTTCAGGGAGATTTCTGCCGGGGATGCGGATATTGTATGCCGTGTCCGATGGGGATTGAGATTAATAACTGTGCGAGAATGTCACTGATGATTCGAAGAGCACCGTCGGCTGCTCAGTTGACAGAGGAGATGCAGGCGAAGATGAAATTGATTGAATCTTGTATCCACTGTGGACAGTGTGCGAAGCGTTGTCCATACGGACTGGATACGCCGGCTCTTCTTGCAAAGAATTATGAAGACTATAAAGAAATTCTGGCTGGAAAGGAATACTAGCAGATATATTTTGAATGTCGGACGCATATCTTATTGTGATACCGGATTAATTTTCCGGTAAATATCACTGGAAAAGCAAGTGGAGTGGATGAGATGTGCATAGACGTATCAGTATAAGTAAAGCCGGAATCGTAATTGTCAGTACGCTGCTGATCGGATGGGCGGTCAATGCCATAGGAATTACGATTCCGGAGGAATGGCAAAAGCAGGTAAGGAAAAGTATTGGTTCAGGTGCTCAGGATCTGTTCTTGCCCGGCCTCACTTATTTGGGAAAACAAAAGTGGAGTATGAAAGAATTTGTGCAGCAGAGCACGGCACAAATGATGCCTCTGGGGAGTTTTGTGGGAGGCGCAGCAGTTTATGAGACTGAGGTAGAGGATGAAGAGACTTATCAAAAGATTCTGGAACAACAGGCGAAAGACGAAAATGAAGTAGATGAGCAGGGGAAACTTGTGGAGCATGAAAATACAATTTTGCCTGATGTGCCGGAAACCGGAGGTTCATCCCTTGACACTTCGATAGAGGCGCTGAGAAATTTTGATTATCTTCTGGGGAATTTTTATACAGTGGACCGCACAACAATGATTGGACCGGAACAATTGAATGCGGATGATCTGCTCGGACGCAATATGAAACTGACCGGAACGGGAGAAGGTCCTAAAGTGTTGATTTTTCACACACATTCTCAGGAAACATTCGTAGATTCTATTCCGGGTGATCCGGGTACGAGTATTGTGGGAGTCGGACAATATCTGACAGAACTTCTCAATGCGAAAGGGATTTCGGCAATACACCATGATGGGATATATGATCTGATCAATGGAAAACTAGACCGAAGCAGCGCTTATGAATTTGCAGAAGAAGGGGTGCGGAGCATATTAGCGCAATATCCTACGATTGAAGTTGTGATTGATCTTCACAGAGACGGAGTGCGCGAAACAACACATCTTGTAACAGATATTAATGGGAAACAGACTGCTCAGATTATGTTTTTTAATGGTTTGAGCCGGACGAGAGAAAAGGGAGATATTACTTATCTGCCGAATCCGTATATACAGGATAATCTGGCATTCTCTTTGCAGATGCAGTTAGCGGGGGAGCAGATGTACCCTGGATTTACAAGGAAGATTTATTTGAAGTCTTATCGATATAGTCTCCACATGATGCCGAAATCTCTCTTAATAGAAGCAGGAGCACAGACAAATACCGTAGAAGAAATGAGAAATGCAATGGAGGTACTGGCATCTATGCTTCATAAAGTACTGGCGCCTTAGAAAAAATGAAATAAGAAAACGAGTCAGCCGCTGACAGAGATACCTGTCAGCGGTATTTATGTGCGCAGAGATCTACAGAAAGAAATAATTTGAAAAGAGTTTCTGAATATGTTAAAATATTTTGTTATATGAGGTTGTGCCAAATGCATAACCGGGAGAGATTGCAGATGAGTTTTGGGAAAGGGTAGAGAGCATGGCAAAAAAAAATACATATGACGCAGATAGTATTTCGATTCTGGAAGGCTTGGAAGCCGTTCGGAAACGACCGGGGATGTATATAGGAAGTGTATCAACGAAAGGTCTGAATCATCTGATTTATGAAATTGTGGATAATGCAGTAGATGAGCATCTGGCAGGTTACTGTGATACGATTCATGTAACACTTCACAAAGACGGTTCCGCAACAGTGGAGGATAATGGCCGTGGTGTTCCGGTAGGAATGCATCAGAAAGGTGTATCCGCAGCTCGTATTGTATATACCACACTGCATGCGGGAGGAAAATTCGATGATTCAGCTTATAAGACAAGCGGTGGGCTGCACGGTGTTGGTTCGTCGGTTGTCAATGCCCTGTCTGCCCATATGGATGTGGAAATCAGCCGGGAGGGATATATTTACCATGATGAATATGAGCGCGGAGTTCCGGTAGTGGAGCTGCAGGAGGGGTTGCTTCCGGTTATCGGTAAGAGCAAAAAGACAGGTACAAAGGTTAATTTTCTTCCTGATCCGGAGATTTTTGAAAAGACGAGATTCCGGGAAGAAGAAGTGAAAAGCCGCCTCCATGAGACAGCCTATCTGAATCCAACGCTGACAATTGTATTTGATGATGAACGTCAGGAAACACCGGAGCATGTTGTATATCATGAACCGGAAGGCATTATTGGTTTCATTCAGGACTTAAATAGAAAGAAAGAGACGGTACATCCTCCGGTATATTTTAAAGGAGAAACTGAAGGGATTGAAGTGGAAGTGGCATTCCAGTATGTGAATGAGTTCCATGAGAACGTGCTGGGCTTCTGCAATAATATTTATAATGCAGAGGGAGGAACACATCTGACAGGATTTAAGACGACTTTCACAAGTGTAATGAATCAATATGCAAGAGAAATTGGCGTGCTGAAGGAAAAAGATGCCAATTTTACAGGAACAGATGTGCGTAATGGAATGACAGCCATTGTATCGATCAAACATCCTGATCCGAGGTTTGAGGGACAGACAAAAACAAAACTGGATAATCCGGATGCGGCCAGAGCAGCAGGAAAAATCACAGGAGATGAAATCGTACTTTATTTTGACCGGAATTTAGAAGTATTAAAAAAAGTGCTTGCTTGTGCAGAAAAAGCGGCAAAGATCCGCAAGACAGAAGAGAAGGCGAAGACGAATCTATTAACAAAGCAGAAATATTCTTTTGACAGTAATGGAAAGCTTGCCAATTGTGAGAGCAGAGATGCGAAAAATTGTGAGATTTTTATTGTGGAGGGAGATTCTGCCGGCGGTTCCGCAAAAACAGCGAGAAATAGAATGTATCAGGCAATCCTGCCAATCCGCGGTAAGATTTTAAACGTGGAAAAGGCGAGTATAGATAAGATTCTTGCCAATGCAGAAATCAAAACGATGATTAATGCATTTGGATGTGGATTTTCAGAAGGGTACGGAAATGATTTTGATATCAGTAAACTTCGTTACGATAAAATCATTATTATGGCCGATGCGGATGTGGACGGAGCGCATATTTCAACATTGCTGCTTACGTTATTTTATCGGTTTATGCCGGAATTGATCTATGAAGGACATGTATATATTGCTATGCCGCCCCTTTATAAGGCGATGCCAAAGAAGGGAGAAGAGGAGTATCTCTACGATGACAAAGCATTGGAGCGGTATCGCAGAACACACGAAGGGCCATTTACACTGCAGCGCTACAAAGGGCTTGGAGAGATGGATGCAGAGCAGCTCTGGGAGACAACGCTGAATCCGGAAACCCGTATGCTGAAACTTGTAGAAATTGAAGATGCAAGAATGGCTTCCAGCGTAACAGAGATGCTGATGGGAAGCGAGGTGCCGCCGCGGAAAGCGTTTATTTATGAAAATGCCCGCGAAGCAGAATTAGATGTTTAACTGGATAGAGTGATAAATATAGAAGGAGAAGCGAATAAAGATGCAGGAATCTCAAATTATAAGAACGGAATATTCGGATGTGATGCGGAAGTCTTATATAGATTATGCTATGAGTGTCATTGTATCAAGAGCCCTTCCGGATGTGAGGGATGGCTTGAAACCGGTGCAGAGACGGACGCTCTATGATATGCATGAACTCGGAATCCGGTATGATAAACCTTACCGAAAATGTGCGCGTATTGTCGGCGATACGATGGGTAAATATCATCCTCATGGGGACAGTTCAATTTATGAAGCCCTTGTTGTGATGGCGCAGGAATTTAAAAAGGGACAGATCCTTGTAGACGGACATGGTAATTTTGGTTCTATCGAGGGCGATGGCGCTGCGGCTATGCGTTATACGGAAGCAAGGCTTACAAAATTTACGCAGGAGGCATATCTGGCAGATCTGGATAAAAATATCGTGGATTTTGTTCCGAACTTTGACGAAACAGAAAAAGAACCGGAAGTGCTTCCGGCGAGAGTTCCGAACCTTCTTGTCAACGGAGCAGAGGGAATTGCCGTAGGTATGGCGACAAGTATTCCGACGCATAATATGGGCGAGGTAATTGATGCAGTCAAAGCTTATATGAAAAACAGCGATATTACAACAAAACAGCTGATGAAATATGTCAAAGGACCGGATTTTCCAACAGGAGGCATTGTCGTAAATAAAGATGATCTGCTGAATATCTATGAGACAGGAACAGGGAAGATTAAGATCCGCGGTAAAGTGGATGTGGAAGAATTAAAAGGCGGAAAAAAACGGCTTGTGATTTCAGAAATCCCATATACGATGATCGGAAGCGGAATCGGAAAATTTTTGAATGATGTCTGTGCGCTTGTAGAGGCGAAGAAGACCAATGATATTATTGATATTTCTAACCAGTCTTCCAAAGAAGGAATCCGTATTGTACTGGATCTTCGGAAAGATGCGGATGTAGAGAATCTTAAAAACATGCTCTATAAGAAAACGAGACTGGAAGATACTTTTGGTGTTAATATGCTTGCTGTATGCGATGGACGTCCGGAGACAATGGGACTGAAATCAATTATTGAACATCATGTAGATTTTCAATTTGAACTTGCTACGCGCAAATATAAAACGCTGCTCGCAAAGGAACTGGATAAAAAAGAAATTCAGGAAGGCTTAATAAAAGCGTGCGATGTGATTGATTTGATCATCGAAATCCTCCGGGGCAGCAGCTCTATTAAAGATGCGAAAGAATGTCTTGTGAACGGTGTTACAGAACCAATCAGGTTCCGGAGTAACGTGTCAAAAAAAATGGCTGCTATGCTGAGATTTACAGAGAGACAGGCGACAGCGATCTTAGAAATGCGTCTTTATAAGCTCATTGGCCTTGAAATTGAGGCGCTTCAGAAAGAGCATGAGGAAACACTGCGAAATATTGGGCGCTATGAAGAGATTTTAAATCATTATGATTCTATGGCAGAAGTGATTATAGAAGATCTGGAGTATTTGAAAAAAACATATGGAAGAAAGCGCCGTACCGTTGTAGAGAATGCAGAGGAAGCGGTTTTTGAGGAAAACAAAATTGAGGAGCAGGAAGTAGTGTTCCTGATGGATCGTTTTGGATACGGAAAGACAGTGGAAACATCCGTATATGAGCGAAATAAAGAAGCGGCAGATTCTGAAAACCGGTATGTGATTCATTGTATGAATACAGGAAAACTATGTCTGTTTACGCATGACGGAAAAATGCATCAGATTAAGGTGCCGGATATTCCGCATGGAAGATTCCGGGATAAAGGACAGCCAATCGATAATATCAGTAATTATCAGAGCAGCGAAGAGCGCATCGTATTTTTATGTGAGGAAGAACAGTTCCATTCAGGAAAACTGTTGTTTGTAACGAAAAAAGGGATGATGAAGCAGGTGGATGGAAAGGAATTCCTGGTTGCAAAGCGAACAATTCAGGCGACAAAATTAGGGGAGGATGATGAACTGATCAGCGTACAGGCGGTGAGTGAAACGCAAAATATCGTGCTTCGTACAGAAGGAGATATGTTTTTGAAGTTTCCGGTGTCGGAAGTGCCTGAGAAGAAAAAGGGCGCCGTCGGAGTCAGGGGAATCCGACTTCAGAAACAGGATACACTGGCAGATGTATATCTGTTTGAAGATGGTGTGGAAACAAAAATACCATTTAAAGAGCGGGAAGTTCTTCTGAACCGTTTAAAGATGGCGAAGCGTGACGGAACCGGAACGAAAATGCGAAGTTGAAAAAAGAATAAGAATAAAGTTGTATTATCATAAAAACAAATAATACTGTGCTATTTGTACAAAAAATCGATAGAAAAAATCGAAGTTAGTTTGCGAATACTGACAAAGTATTCTATAATATATAAGATATACTTTCAATGAGGGGGAAGATGAAATGTGCAATATAACTTTCAACGAAAGAAATAAACAGTATCTTGAACAACTGGCGGAAGGAATGGCAGAGTATCTGACAAAAGAAGAGAATGTAGTTTTTCAGAGAGAAATTCTTGAAAATGCGTTACAGTATACAGTTCGGAAATTATACGGAAAGCAGGGACTGGACAATGCGGTAACTGTACATCGCAACAAGAACAGTTATGTAATTCCCAAGTGGCAGATTGTATATATTGAAAGAGACAAGCGTGACACCTACATTTATTTGGGAGGCGCTGCTGAACCATTAAAAGTATCAGATAAATTAGATGACGTGGATCGGTGGATCTGTGGAGAGACTTTTGTGCGATGTCATAATAGCTTTATTGTGAATCTGAATTATATATCACAGTATTCTAAAACCAATTTTCTGATGAAGAACGGAGCAGAAATTCCCATTAGCAGAAGCCATCAGAAGGAAGTAAAAGAGAAGTTTCTAATGTGGGAAAGTCAGCGCCGTTTTTGAGAATACATTAGAGGGGGGGAGAAACGTATGTATGAAATTATGAGTGCTGACGAGGCAATACGTCTGATTCGGGACGGAGACTGTATTTGTGTGAATTCCTTTGTGGGGATTGAAAGCCCGGTGGAACTCCATGAAGCTCTTTACAGGCGTTATCAGCGAATGCAGTCGCCAAGACATTTGACAGTCGTTTCCAGCGCGGGATTTGGCGTCTGGGATGAGGAGCGCAATGCGGAAGGATACATTCGAGAGGGAGCGGTAGACCGATTGATCTGCGGACATTTTGGTGCAATGCTGAGTACAAAAAAACTTGTACTGGAAGATAGATTTGAAGCATATAATCTTCCGCTTGGATGTATTTCACACGCGATCCGCGCCCAGGCAGGAGGGCTGCCGGGAGCGCTTTCGAAAGTAGGACTTGATATTTTTGTAGATCCGAGAAGAGAGGGACCGGGGATCAACAGGCTCTCAATCGATACCTCTCTTGTGAAATATGTGGAAGTGGATGGAGAAGAGTTTCTGTATTATAAGCTTCCGAAGATTACGGTGGCGCTGATCAAAGGTACAACAGCGGACAGGAAGGGAAATATTTCTTTTGACAATATGTTTATGTCAGGAGATGCGCTGTCAATCTGTCAGGCGGTAAAAGCAAATCACGGGAAGGTGATCGTACAGGTAGATCAGCTTGTAGATACGCCATCTCGTCCGAGAAATGCAATTATTCCGGGGTGTTTAGTGGACGCGATTGTGGTAACAGAACCGGAAGAGCGCAATGAGGCTTATACTGCATTGACAGGAAGTTTTGAGATTCCATATGAAGAATGGGATGCATGGAATGAGAAAATTGATACGGCATCAGAAAAGCCGCTGAAAAACAGCGCTGCAGGAAATATTATTGGCAGAAGAGCTGCAAAAGAGCTTAGAGTAGATGATATTGTCAATATCGGTATTGGAATTCCGGAGATGGTGTCCAGACATGCGAAGAAAAATGGTATGCTGGATATGGTAACTCTTACGGTGGAATCCGGAGGGATTGGCGGATTTCCTGTTTCGGGAGAGGCGTTTGGAGCTATGATCGGAGCAGCCTCTGTTTATGATATGGCGAATCAGTTTGATCTATATAATAATGGCGGGCTGGATATCTGCTTCATGGGAGCATTGGAAGTAGATAAAGAGGGAAATGTGAATGCACATCGAAGTGACGGAGCGTTTGCCGGAATTGGCGGCTTTGCCAATATTACAGCAAAAACACCTACGGTAGTGTTCTGTATGACATTTAATACGAAGGGATTAGAAGTTACACAGAAAAAAAGAGTTGTAAGTATCCAGCGCGAGGGAAGTGTGCCGAAGTTTGTGGAGCGAGTGAAAAGTGTCAGCTTCTCGGCGAAGCGGGCAATTGCAAATGGGCAGAAGGTATTATATGTGACAGAGCGCTGTGTCTTTCGATTGACACCGAAGGGACTAAAGCTGATTGAAGCATATCCGGGCGTAGATGTGCAGAAAGAGATTATTGAGCGGATTCCGTTTGAAATAGAAGTGTAAGAACCGAAGACAGGATTAAGCGAAAGCTTAGCCGTCTTAGCAGGTTCTTGCAGTGGAATTTCCGGAATATACTTGCTTTTTGCGCATGAGTGTGCTAGACTATTAATAGTTACATAAGAATTTGGCAGAAGAGTGGACGTGAGTTCACTCTTCTTTTGTGAAATGGGAAAGGAGATTTGAAATTGGCGAAAAGAGAAATCTACGAACAGAAAACAGAAGAACTGTTGCTGCCGATTATTGAGAAGAACCAGTTTGAGTTGGTGGATGTGGAATATGTGAAAGAAGGAAGCAACTGGTATCTGCGGGCGTATATTGATAAACCGGGAGGTATCACGGTGGATGACTGTGAGGTAGTAAGCCGGGCGCTGTCAGAACTCCTGGATCAGAATGATTTTATCGAAGACAGCTATATTTTGGAAGTAAGTTCACCGGGGCTTGGAAGACCGTTAAAGAAGGAGAAGGATTTCCAGAGAAGCCTTGGAGAGGAAGTAGAGATTAGGACTTACCGGGCCATTAACCGCCAGAAAGAATTCATTGGAGTTTTGAAAGGATACGATAAAGAAAGTGTAACGATCGAATATGAAGATGAGACAGAACAGACCTTTTTAAAAAGTGATATTGCGCTGATCCGTTTAGCATTTGATTTTTAGGATATAAGTTATAAAGAACAGGGAAACAAGGAGGAATCATTAATGAATACAGAGTTATTAGAAGCGCTTACTATTCTTGAACAGGAAAAAGATATCAGCAAAGAGACATTACTGGATGCCATTGAAAATTCACTGATCAATGCATGCAAAAACCATTTCGGACGCACAGATAATATTAAAGTCATCATGAATCGGGAGACATGTGAATATTCTTTATTTGCTGAGAAAACAGTTGTGGAGGAAGTGGAAGACGATCTGCTTGAAATCAGTCTTGCCAATGCAAAAATGATCGATTCTAAGTTTGAACTTGGAGACATTGTACAGATTCCGATTGAATCAAAATCATTCGGACGTATTGCAACGCAGAATGCGAAGAATCTGATCCTTCAGAAGATTCGGGAAGAAGAAAGAAAAGTTGTCTATGATCAGTATTTTGAGAAGGAAAAGGATATTGTAACAGGTATCGTTCAGCGCTATGTAGGCAAGAATATCAGTATTGATCTCGGAAAAGCAGATGCAATGCTGACAGAGAATGAGCAGGTAAAAGGGGAAGTGTTCAAGCCAACAGAACGCATTAAGCTATATGTAGTGGAAGTGAAGAATACGACAAAAGGACCGAAGATTCTTGTGTCAAGAACACATCCGGAACTTGTGAAACGTCTTTTTGAAGCAGAAGTAGCTGAAGTGAAAGACGGCATTGTGGAGATTAAGAGCATTGCCCGTGAGGCAGGTTCTCGTACAAAGATTGCCGTATGGTCTAATGACCCGAATGTAGATCCGGTAGGGGCATGCGTTGGAATGAACGGTTCCAGAGTCGGTGCAGTTGTATCAGAACTTCGCGGTGAAAAAATTGATATCATTAATTGGAGCGATAACCCGGCAATCTTAATTGAAAACGCATTAAGCCCGGCAAAAGTAATTTCTGTTATGGCAGATCCGGATGAAAAAACAGCAAGCGTGATCGTTCCGGATTATCAGCTGTCACTTGCAATTGGTAAAGAGGGACAGAATGCCCGCCTTGCAGCAAGACTGACAGGATATAAGATCGATATTAAGAGCGAGAGCCAGGCAATCGAATCCGGAGAACTTCCAGAAAACTACATGGATATGGGAATGGAAGAATATCAGGAAGAAATGACAGGTGATGAATTTGACGAGCAGTAAGAAGATACCTATGCGAAAATGTGTCGGCTGCCAGGAGATGAAAGCAAAGAAAGAAATGATCCGTATCGTAAGGACAGAGGAACAGGACTTCTTGCTGGATGCAACCGGAAGAAAGAACGGACGGGGAGCCTATATCTGCCCGTCGTCGGAATGTCTTGAAAAAGCAATCAAAAACAGGGGATTGGAACGGTCATTTAAACAGGCGATTCCAAAGGAAGTATATGACGAATTGTGTAAGGAGATGAGTGTGCTTGAGTCAAGATAGAGTGTTATCATTTTTGAGCCTTGCTGCAAAAGCCGGTAAACTTGCAAGCGGCGAATTTTCTACAGAAAAGGCAGTAAAAGAGGGAAGAGCTCATCTGGTATTTGTAGCAGGAGATGCTTCAGAGAATACGAAAAAAAAGTTTCGGAATATGTGCGAATTTTATGAAGTACCGATTTGTTTTTATGCAGATAAAGATACATTGGGGCATGCAATGGGCAAAGAATTCCGCGCATCGCTGGCCGTTGTCGATGAGAGCTTTGCAAAAGGCATAATAGAGAAGCTGAACAGGATGAATGAAACAATTGCATAGAGGAGGCAGACGTATGACAAAACTACGTGTACATGAATTAGCGAAAGAGCTTGATAAAACAAATAAAGAAGTAATGGATGTTCTGAAAGAAAAACAGGTGGATGTAAAGAGCCATATGAGTACACTTTCAGAAGAAGAAATCGATCTAGTGAAGAAATCTATCGGAGGAGCAAAAGAAGATAACTCAGATGCTCCAAAGAAGAAGAATATTGTTCAGGTGTTCCGTCCGCAAAATACACAGAGCGGCGGAGGTCGTCAGGGAGGACGCCAGCGCCAGAATCAGAACAATAACAATGGCAATACCGGAAGAAGAAATGATGGAGAACAGAAATTCCAGAAGAAAGGCCGTCCGGATAATGCACAGGGACGTGACGACAGCCGCCGCGACAACCGTCAGGGAGATAACCGTGCGGGACGTCCGACCGGTCAGGGAAGACGCGACGACAGCCGCCGTGACAATCGCCAGGGAGATAACCGCGGCGAGAGAAGAGACAATTTCCGGGGAAATGAAAACCGTGGCGAGAAACGCGATGGATTCCGCGGAGATAACAGAAGAGATAATGACCGCAGAGATAATTTCCGAGGAAATGAAGGACGTGGCGGAGACGGCAGAAGAGACGGAGGACGCCGTGACAGTAACCGCCGTGACAGCATGCCGGCAATTCCGGCACCGGCAGTGGCAGAACAGAAACCACAGCGTCAGAAAGCAAAAGATAATTATAAATCCAAAAAAGAGAAAGATTACCGCAATAATAATGAGGAGCAGGAAGAACGGATGTCCAAGCTAAGCAAACCGGGCAAGAAGCAGAGTGCTCCACAGAAACCGCAGCCAAAAGAAGAGAAACAGGAAGAACAGGTAAAAGTAATTACTATTCCGGAAACAATTACGATTCAAGAACTGGCAGAGAAAATGAAACTGCAGCCGTCAGCAATCGTGAAGAAGCTGTTTATGCAGGGCAAGATTGTGACAGTAAATCAGGAAGTAGATTTTGATACTGCCGAAGAGATTGCAATGGAATTTGATTGTCTTGTAGAGAAGGAAGAAGTCGTAGACGTGATCGAGGAACTTCTGAAGGAAGAAGAAGAGGACGAAAAGAAAATGAAAAAACGTCCGCCGGTTGTCTGCGTTATGGGACACGTTGACCATGGTAAGACATCTCTTCTGGATGCCCTTCGTGATACAAATGTGACAGACCGTGAGGCTGGCGGTATTACTCAGCATATCGGTGCATCTGTTGTAACAGTAAACGATGAGAAAATTACATTCCTGGATACACCTGGACACGAAGCATTTACAGCAATGCGTATGCGTGGTGCATCTTCTACAGATATTGCAATTCTTGTTGTAGCAGCAGATGATGGTGTCATGCCGCAGACAGTAGAGGCGATCAACCATGCAAAAGCAGCAGGAATTGAGATTGTAGTTGCGATTAATAAGATTGATAAGCCAAGCGCAAATATCGATCGTGTAAAACAGGAACTGACAGAATATGAATTGATTCCGGAAGATTGGGGCGGAAGTACAATCTTTGTACCGGTTTCTGCACATACTGGCGAAGGAATTCCGGAATTAATGGAAATGCTCCTTCTGACAGCAGAAATGCTGGAATTAAAAGCAAATCCAAACCGCCGTGCAAGAGGTCTTGTGATTGAAGGCGAGCTTGACAAAGGAAAAGGACCGGTTGCCACAGTGCTTGTACAAAAGGGTACGCTGCGTATCGGAGACTGTATCGCAGCAGGATCTGCACACGGTAAAGTAAGAGCAATGATGGATGATAAGGGACGCCGCGTGAAAGAGGCAGGACCTTCTGTTCCGGTTGAAATCCTTGGACTTGATGATGTGCCAAATGCCGGAGAGGTATTTGTAGGATGTAAAAATGAAAAAGAAGCAAGAAGCTTTGCTGAAACATTTATTGCACAGAATAAAGCAAAACTGCTTGATGAGACGAAAGCCAAAATGTCTCTGGATGATCTGTTTAATCAGATTCAGGCAGGAAATGTCAAAGAGCTTGGTGTTGTTATCAAGGCAGACGTACAGGGATCTGTAGAGGCAATTAAACAGAGTCTGATTAAATTATCAAATGAAGAAGTCGTAATTAAAGTGATCCATGGCGGAGTAGGTGCGATCAATGAATCTGACGTAATTCTGGCATCTGCGTCAAATGCAATTGTAATCGGATTTAACGTACGTCCGGATGCGGCTGCAAAAGATACTGCAGAGCGCGAAGGTGTAGATCTTCGTCTGTACCGTGTCATTTACAATATTATTGATGATGTGGAAGCTGCCATGAAAGGTATGCTTGATCCGATATTTGAAGAGAAGGTGCTTGGACATGCGGAAGTACGCCAGACATTCAAAGCATCCGGTGTTGGAACGATTGCAGGCTCTTATGTGCTTGACGGTATTTTTGAGCGTGACTGCAGTGCGAGAGTGATCCGTGACGGTATTGTAATTTTCGACGGTAAGCTTGCATCTTTGAAACGTTTCAAAGATGATGTAAAAGAAGTAAAAGCAGGTTTTGAATGTGGATTTGTATTTGAAAAATATAATGATATCAAAGAAGGAGACCAGGTAGAATCTTACAAAATGGTTGAAATTCCGCGATAGTGAAAAGGGGAAATCTGAATGAGAAAAAACAGCGTTAAGAATACAAGGGTAAATGCGGAAGTACATCGCGAGCTTTGCAGTATTTTAAGAGATGGGATCAAAGATCCGAGAGTAGCCCCAATGACATCGGTTGTAGCAGTAGAAGTAGCACCGGATCTGAAAACGTGTAAAGCCTATATCAGTGTATTTGGAGATGAAAAAGCCCAGGAAGATACGCTGAAGGGACTTCAGAGTGCGGAAGGGTTTATCCGCCGTGAGCTGGCGCATACGTTGAATATGCGAAACACACCGGAGATTAAGTTTGTATTGGATCAGTCTATAGAATATGGCGTAACTATGTCGAAGAAAATTGATGATGTAACAAAGCATCTGAAACGGGACGAAGTATCAGAGAGTGGTTCAGAAAACGGAGATGAGTAACATGTTAAAAGAAATGCTGTGCAATGTAAAAACAGTTGCAATCAGCGGTCATATCCGTCCGGACGGGGACTGTATCGGTTCCTGTCTGGGGCTTTGCCGCTATCTGAAAGATGAATATCCGCAGATTCAGACGGATGTTTATCTTGAGGAATTCAGACCGGTCTTCCAGTTTCTGAATGGTGCAAACGAAGTTCATCACGATGTAAAGGAAGCTCCGGTATACGATCTTTTTATCGCGCTTGACTGTGGAGACAAAGACCGGCTCGGATTCTCGGCAAAATTATTTGATGAGGCACGACATACGTTATGTGTGGATCATCACATCAGCAATCAGGCATTTGCTGAGAAGAACTATATTGTTCCGGATGCCAGTTCGACAAGTGAACTTGTGTATCGGCTGACGGAAGGTGCAGGAATCTCTAAGGAAGCAGCAGAAGCGTTGTATATGGGCATTGTACATGATACGGGCGTGTTCCAGTATTCCTGTACAGCTCCTGAGACAATGGAGGCAGCGGCGGCGCTAATGAGAACAGGAATTGACGCGCCGCGGATTATTGAAGAAACCTTTTTTCAGAAAACATATGAACAGAACCGGATACTTGGGAAAATGTTATTTGACAGCAGATTATATATGGAGGAACGCTGTATTGCCGTATCATTATCTATCGAAGAAATGGAGAAATTCCATGTAACGCCGAAAGATGTGGATGGTGTTGTCAGTCAGCTGCGTAATACAAAGGGCGTAGAACTGGCAGTCTTTTTGTATGAAGTTGCGCCGGGCGAATACAAAGCAAGTCTTAGATCTTCTGATAAGATTGATGTAAGCCTGCTTGCAGGAAAGTTTGGCGGAGGCGGACATAAGAAGGCGTCTGGGTTTAATATGAAAGAGTCGCCGGAAGAGATCATCCGTCTTGTGACAGAGGAAGCACAGATACAGCTTGCGGATTCGGATGAAGAAACGCTGCCGGAATCTGGCACAGCGGAGGAAGCCTAATGTATCACGGAGTCATTAATATTTATAAAGAAAAAGGATTTACATCTCATGATGTCGTTGCAAAATTGCGGGGGATCCTTAAACAGAAAAAAATCGGACACACAGGCACGCTTGATCCGGATGCGGAAGGCGTGCTTCCGGTTTGTCTTGGGAAAGCGACAAAATTATGTGATCTTTTGACAGAAAAAGATAAAGTATATGAAACGGTACTGCTGTTAGGAAAAAAGACAGATACGCAGGATATTACCGGAACAGTTTTAGAAGAAAAAGATGCATCAGGATTGACAGAAGAGAGGGTGCAGGAAGCGATTTTCTCCTTCGTTGGCGTGTACGATCAGATTCCGCCAATGTATTCTGCACTGAAAGTGGGCGGAAAAAAACTTTATGAGCTGGCACGGGAAGGAATTACTGTGGAGCGCAAAGCAAGGCAGGTAACAATCCACAAGATTGTAATCCAGAAGATTGAGTTGCCGAGAGTGTATATGGAAGTCAGTTGTTCAAAGGGAACGTATATCCGGACGCTCTGTCATGATATCGGTGAAAAGCTTGGAACCGGCGGCTGTATGGAAAAACTGCTTCGCACAAAGGTAGAGAGATTTCAGCTGAAAGACAGTATTCATCTGGAAGAAGTCAGAGAATTGGTGCTTTCAGGAGAACTGGATCAAGTACTGATTCCGATTGATGAAATGTTTTCTCAGTACAGGAAACTGACTGTTTCAGAACGGTATGAAAAACTTCTGTATAATGGAAATGCGCTGCCGGAAAAAACGGCTGGACAGATCAGCGCTTCAGGAGAAATCTATCGGATCTATGATCGACAGGGAACATTTATCGGTCTTTATCAGCATGATGAAAAAGGGCAGCAGCTAAAACTGCTCAAAATGTTCTGGGACAGAAATGAGAATGGATAAAAGAGGAAAAACAGATGCAGTGTATAGTAGATTTGGAAGACTATCAGGAAACGTGCGGCACTGCAATCACATTGGGAAAATTTGATGGACTGCATCGGGGACATCAGATTCTGCTTCGAAAAGTAAGAGCATATGCTGAAGCAGAGGCACTAAAGAGTGTGGCATTTGTTTTTGATATGTCGGTATTTTATCAGAAAATGAAAAAAGAATATCAAGTGCTGATGACGAAGGAAGAACGCAGGGAACAGCTGGAAGGACGAATTGATTGTCTGGTGGAGTGTCCGTTTACAGATGAGATTCGTACGATGGATGCAGAAGTATTTATTCGAGACATTCTTGTGGGGAAATTCCATGCAAAACGGATCGTAGTTGGAACGGATTATTTTTTCGGCTATCAAAAACAGGGAAACTACAGACTTCTGGAACAGTGTCAGGATAAATATGGCTATCAGGTCGAGGTAGTGGAAAAACTCTGGTATATTGACCGGGAAATCAGCAGTACCTACCTAAGAGAAGAAGTGTCAGCAGGGAGAATGAATGCTGTAGCAAAGATGCTCGGACATCCTTACCGGATACTCGGAACAGTGGAACACGGAAGGAAATTAGGAAGAAAACTCGGTATCCCAACGATGAATGTACCAATCAGCGAAGAGAAACTGCTTCCGCCGAATGGAGTATATGCAGCACAGGCTCATATGAACGGTATCTGGTACAGCGGAATTGCCAACATTGGAAGGAAGCCTACTGTAGAGCAAAATGGAGCTGTGCTGGCAGAAATCCATTTATTTGATTTCTCCGGAGATGCCTATGGCAGCAGAATTGAAATTGATCTGTATGATTTCCGCAGATCAGAGAAGAAATTCGATTCTATTGAAGCATTGAAAAGCTGTATGCAGAAGGATATTGCATATGGAAAGCGTTATTTTTGTACTGCAGGGAAGCAGGCGGAAGACAGTGAGTGATGTGAAAGTAAGAAAAATAAGGCTTGACAAATAGATGTGCGGCATGTTAAGATGTGCAGGTATGAGTAAGCCGGTGTTCAGTAGACGGATCACTCCGACCGCTGCTTAATGCCAGGTGTGAATTAGATAAAAGGAGGACTTGTGACAATGATCGCAAAAGAAAAGAAACAGGCTATTATCAAAGAATATGGAAGATGTGAAGGTGATACAGGTTCACCGGAAGTTCAGGTTGCTATTCTTACAGCAAGAATCAACGAACTGACAGATCACTTCAAAGCTAACCCGAAGGATCATCATTCAAGAAGAGGTCTTTTAAAGATGGTTGGACAGAGAAGAGGTCTTCTTGCATACTTAAAAGAAGTAGATATCGAAAGATATCGTTCTCTGATCGAACGTCTTGGATTAAGAAAGTAATCATAGAGATGATAAGGAAAGCGCTGGCGGATGCCGGCGCTTTTTCTAATAGAATTCCGGCATAAAGAGGATTCGGTTTTACCAAGAAATTCATATTGTAAATTGCATGTTTTTATTAAGTGTGATATACTAAATAAGATTGTGAACAGACAGAACACCCGAGACCACTGAAAAGCACATTTAGAAAATGTATTTTTCAGTAGTTTCGGTTATGACTGTCCACAAGAAAGAGAATTTAAGGAGAGAATATATGTTTAAAAAATTTGAAATGGAATTAGCTGGCAGAACACTGCGCGTAGATATCGGACGTGTAGCTGCTCAGGCAAATGGCGCAGCTTTTATGCACTATGGCGATACAGTGGTATTGTCTACAGCAACAGCATCAGATAAACCAAGAGAAGGAATTGATTTCTTCCCGTTAAGTGTAGAATATGAAGAAAAATTATATGCAGTTGGTAAAATTCCGGGAGGATTCAATAAAAGAGAAGGAAAAGCGAGCGAGCATGCGATTCTGACTTCCCGCGTGATTGACCGTCCGATGCGCCCGCTGTTCCCGAAGGATTACCGCAATGATGTTACATTAAACAATATGGTAATGTCTGTAGATCCGCAGTGCAATCCGGAAGTTGTTGCAATGCTTGGTTCTTCAATCGCAACTTGTATATCAGATATTCCGTTTGATGGTCCGTGTGCGGCAACACAGGTCGGTATGATTGACGGAGAACTGATTATTAACCCGACATTGGCACAAAAAGACGTATCAGATCTTCAGCTGACAGTTGCATCTACAAAAGAAAAAGTAATCATGATTGAAGCCGGAGCCAATGAGATTCCGGAAGCAAAGATGATTGAAGCAATTTTTAAAGCACATGAAGTAAATCAGGAAATCATTGCTTTTATTGAGACTATCGTTGCAGAAGTAGGAAAAGAAAAACATGCTTATGAAAGCTGTGCAATTCCGGAAGAGCTGTTTGCAGCAATCCGTGAGATCGTATCTCCGGAGGAAATGGAAGCAGCAGTATTTACAGATGAGAAACAGATTCGTGAAGAAAATATCCGTGTCATCACAGAGAAACTTGAAGAAGCATTTGCAGAAAATGAAGAATGGCTGCCTCTGATTGGAGAAGCGCTTTATCAATATCAGAAGAAGACTGTGCGCAAGATGATTTTGAAAGATCACAAACGTCCGGATGGAAGAGCAATTGAACAGATCCGTCCACTGGCAGCAGAAGTTGATATCATTCCGCGCGTACACGGTTCGGCTATGTTTACAAGAGGACAGACTCAGATCTGCAATATTTGTACATTGGCTCCGCTTTCTGAAGCGCAGAGACTGGATGGTCTGGATGAAACAGAGACATCTAAGAGATATATGCATCATTACAACTTCCCGTCATATTCTGTTGGGGAGACAAAACCATCCAGAGGACCGGGACGCCGTGAGATCGGACATGGAGCGCTTGCAGAGCGTGCGCTTGTGCCGGTACTTCCGACAGAGGAGGAGTTCCCATATGCAATCCGTACTGTTTCTGAGACATTTGAATCAAACGGTTCTACTTCTCAGGCCAGTGTGTGTGCATCCAGCCTTTCGCTGATGGCAGCGGGTGTTCCGATTAAGAAACCGGTTGCAGGTATTTCCTGTGGTCTTGTGACAGGAGATTCTGACGATGACTATATCATTCTGACAGATATCCAGGGACTGGAAGACTTCTTTGGAGATATGGACTTTAAAGTAGCAGGTACAAAAGACGGTATTACAGCAATTCAGATGGATATTAAGATCCACGGTCTGACAAGACAGATCATTGAAGAAGCAATTGCACGTACAAGAACAGCGAGATTCCATATTCTTGATGAAGTAATGAATCCGGTAATCGCTGAGGCACGCCCGGAAGTCGGAGAGTTTGCACCAAAGATCCGTCAGATGAAGATTGATCCGGCAAAGATTGGCGATGTCGTAGGACAGAGAGGAAAGACGATCAATGCAATCATCGAGCAGACTGGTGTTAAGATTGACATCACAGATGATGGCGTCGTTTCTGTCTGTGGTGTAGATGCAGAAGCAATGGATAGAGCGATGCGCATGATCGCTATTATTGTGACAGATTTTGAAGCAGGTCAGGTGTTCGAAGGAACCGTTGTCAGCATCAAAGAATTCGGTGCATTTGTTGAATTTGCACCGGGTAAAGAAGGAATGGTACACATTTCTAAGATTTCAAAAGAGAGAATCAATCATGTAGAAGATGTTCTGACACTGGGAGATCATGTGAAAGTGGTATGTCTTGGCAAAGACAAGCTTGGAAGAATCAGCTTCAGTATGAAAGATGTTGCAGAATAATATTATATTGTAAAGGAAGGACAGAAGAAATTTCTGTCCTTTTTTTGTTCTAATCTATACAGCATGTCTCATATACATGGTGTAAAGAGGTGACAAATATGAAAATAGAAAACAGGCAAAAAGAAAAACAGATTTTGAAAATTCTTCCGGCTGTAATCGGGCGTCTGATTCGGGAATCGAAGATTCCTTTTGAAGAATTAGAGGAAATAAGATTAAGGACAGGCAATCCGCTGATCTGTGTTGCGGGGAGTGGGGAACAGATGCTTCCTGACAGGAGAGATCCGCATATCGTAACGGGACAGGAACTTGCAGAAGCGCTGGAGTATGTGAGCCGCTATTCTTTTTATGCTTTTGAGCAGGAAATGCGTCAGGGATTTCTGACAATTGAGGGCGGACACCGGGTTGGTCTGACGGGAAAGGTTGTAATGGAGCAGGGAAGGATTAAGACGATGACTTATATTTCTTCCATGAATATCCGGATTGCCCATGAAGTAAAAGGGTGTGCGGAGCCGTTGATTCCGTACCTTGTGAAAGAGAAACGCATCAGTCATACGTTAATCATTGCGCCACCAAGATGTGGAAAGACAACTATTTTAAGAGATTTGATCAGAATTGTATCGAATGGTTCAGAGAAAGTAAAAGGATCGGCGGTAGGGGTTGTGGATGAGCGCTCAGAAATCGGAGGCTGTTATATGGGGATCGCTCAAAATGAATTGGGAATCCGGACAGATATTCTTGACTGCTGCCCGAAAGAAGAAGGGATGTTGATGCTGATCCGTTCAATGGGACCGGAGGTATTGGCAGTAGATGAGATTGGTTCCCAAAATGAAGTCAGCGCTTTGGAGTATGCGATGCACTGTGGCTGTCGCCTGATTGCCAGCGTACATGGGGAGTCATTGGAGGAAGTAAGAAAACGTCCATTTCTGTCGGAGCTGATTAAGCAAAAGCGATTTGACCGATATGTCATTCTGGAACACCAGGAGCATGCGGGACGTATCAGAGAAATTCTTGATGAAAATGGTGCAACAGTCATAGATGGAGAATTGTTATGTACATAAAAATGCTGGGGAGTCTGATGGTGCTTGGAGCATCTGCCTGGACTGGATTCTGGCTGGGAGATCGATACTATCAGAGAGTTGCTATGCTCCGTCAGTGGAGGAAAACGCTTTGTTTTATTGAAGGAGAGGTAAGATACTGTCAGGCTCCTCTTGCAGAAGTATTTGCCCGTGTCGGAAAACGCAGTGGAAAAAATTGTGGTCCATGGATGCTTTGGCTTTCAGAAGAACTGGAACAATACGAGGGGAAATCGTTTTGCCGAATTTGGGAGGACGGTGTCAGAAAATATCTGGAACATACTGCCTTGAAAACTTCAGATCTTGATCAGATCATGGAATTGGGAAATCAGTTGGGATTTCTTGATACAAAAATGCAGGAAGGATTGCTCTGTCAGGCAATTAGGCAGCTGGATTATGATATCGGGGAATTAGAACGTACGCTCTCACAGAAGCAGAGAGTCAGCAGACTGCTTGGAATCAGCGCGGGTATTTTCTGTGTTGTGATGTTTCTGTAGGAAGATAGAAAGGAGACATCGATGAATATTAACCTGATTTTCAAAATTGCAGCAGTCGGAATTCTTGTATCTGTGTTGACGCAGGTACTTAGGCACAGTGGAAGAGAGGAGCAGGCATTTCTTACAAGTTTTGCCGGACTGTTGCTTGTATTGTTCTGGATTCTTCCTTATGTACAGGAACTGTTTGAGACAATCCGAAAGCTGTTTTCGCTGTAAAAGGGGAAATGTATGAATATCATACAGATAGGAATTTTAAGTGTGGCTGGTGTCCTGCTTGCGCTGCAGATGAAAACCGGGCGGGAAGAATACGGAATTTATATTACACTTGCTGTAGGGCTTTGTATTTTTGCGGGAATTGCAGACAATTTAAGTCTGATTCTGGAGATTACCGGGCTGATGAAGGAGATTCTGGGAGAAAATGGCATTTATGTGGAAGTTCTAATAAAGATGCTCGGCATTACCTATGTCGCAGAATTTTCAGCAGGAATCTGCAGAGATGCAGGGTATCAGACCGTGGCAGCTCAGATAGAGATTTTTGCAAAAATAACGATTCTGGCGCTCAGTATGCCGATACTTCTGGCACTTTTGAAAACAATCCGGACATTTCTGGTATGACGGAGGAAATATGCGGACAAGAAAATGGATATGGCTGGTAATCAGTCTGACAGTCGCGGTACTGCTGCCGCAAAATGTAATGACTGTTCGCGCAGCACAGACAGAAGAGATTGCAGGATCGGAGGAGGAGACGTCCGTGCCTGTAGACGCTGTTCTGGAGAAATTGCTGCAGCAGTTTGAATTTACGGAATTAGAAGAACTGCTGAGAAAAATATTTCCGGAACAGCAGATGACTTTCCGGCAGCTTTTAGGGACGATTTTAGAAGGTGATCTTACACAGGCGGGAAAACTGCTCGGAATTTGGTTCAAGGACAGATTGTTTTATGAAATCCGCACAGGAAGAAATACGCTCAAACAACTTCTGCTGTTGGCGATTCTGGCAGCAATTCTGACAAATTTTTCCGGACTTGTGAGGAACCGGCATATTTCTGATATTGGGTTCTATCTTATATACTTGATGGTTATTACGCTGAGTGTCGGCTCATTTGCTGCAGTTCTTGAATCGGCAAAGGAGCATCTGCATTTGCTGACAGAGTTTTTAAAAGTACTGGCTCCGGTGTATGTTTTTGCGGTGGGACTGACATGCGGACTTACAACGTCAGCTATGTTTTATCACATGCTTCTTGTATTAATCTATTTGATTGAACTTGTAGCTGTCCAACTTCTGCTTCCGGTTATCCATGTACAGGTGTTAGTAGGAGTACTAAATAATCTAAGCGAAGAAGATTATCTGTCAAAGTTTGGAGAGCTTTTGGAGCTTGGAATTAAATGGACGATGAAGCTTATGTTATCAGGGGTGATTGGTTTGAATCTTGTTCAGGGGCTTCTGGGACCGGCACTGGATGCAGTGGGGCGCAGAACTATTTTCAAAGGGATTGAAATGCTTCCGGGAGTTGGAGATATCGTGGGAGGAATCGGGCAGATTGCGGCAGGAGCAGCAGCGCTTATTAAAAATGGAATTGGCGTAGGAGCGGCAATTATTTGTGTTATGATCTGCCTTGTACCTGTGATACAGACAGCGGTGCTTGTAATACTGTACAAGGGGGCGGCTGCGGTCATCCAGCCAATTTCTGACCGCAGAATTACAGACTGTCTGAGCGGAATCGGAGATGGTTTTCAGATGCTGCTGAAACTGCTTCTGATGTCAGGCATTTTATTTTTGATTACAATTGCGATTGTTGCGGCAACTACAGGAGCGGGAGGCATATAAAATGAAATATTTGTATCAATGGGTGGAAAATCTGGCATATTGTCTGATACTGATGACGGCAGTACAGCATATCCTTCCGGGTGAGTCTTATCGAAATTATATTCGTTTTTTCTCCGGGCTTATTATGGTGCTGATGCTTATCACACCGATTCTTGATCTGTTTGGAATGAAAGGAGAAGTCTGGCAAATGTATCGCCGGGAGGAAGCGCTTCAAATGCGGAAAATGGAGCAGCTGATGGAAAGATATGAAAGTGGTTTTGGGCAGAGTTCTTTGGAAGAAGCGAAGGAGGAAGAGAGAAGATGACATTTATCAAACAGATGAAAGAACGGCCGAGGCAGTTGCTTATGATATTTTTAGTTGGACTGCTGCTGCTTGTGATCTCTCTTCCGGTGGAAGAAAAAAAGGAGGAAATAGATTCGGAACAATGCTTGTCAGAAATAAAAGAAGATGCATATGCAAAGCAGCTCGAAAATAAATTAGAACAAGTACTAACGGAGATGGAAGGGGTGGGGCAGGTCAGAGTCATGCTGACCTTTCAGGAATCTTCAGAAAAAATTGTGGAGAAAGACGAGAACAATACTGTTTATGAGCGTCCGCAGACAGGTGGTGAGATGCCTTATATTGTGCAGGAAGTATTTGCAAGACCTTCAGGGATTCTTGTGATTGCGGAAGGAGGAAAAAATGCGGTTACAGTGCAGAATATAAGAGAAGCAGTACAGGCATTATTTGGAGTTGAGGCACATAAGATAAAAATAATGAAAATGAGAAAATCAAGCTAGGAGGATTTCAAATTGAAAAAATTAGCAAGGAAGAACCAAATTATTGTTACTGGTCTGGCATTGATGATTGCTGCTGCGGGATATTTGAATTATTCTGGGAAATTGTTCCCGGAAAAAACAGATACGGAAGTGAGCAGTGATCTTGCAAACAAGGAATTACTGGATCTCTCGGATGAAGATGCAGCTTTGGAAACGGCTGAGATTGTAAGTCAGGATGGGGAGCCGGAGGGAACACCGGGAGAAGCTGTTTTGACAAGCGGTATCGTGGCGGAAGCAAAGATTGCAAGAGAACAGGTGCGCGCCCAGAATAAAGAGACGCTGTCTGCAATTATTGATAATGCCAATATCAGTGAAGCGGAAAAACAAGAAGCGATCGGGCAGCTTGTAAAAATGACTGGAATCGCAGAGAAAGAAGTGGCAGCAGAAACATTGCTGGCATCAAAAGGATTTCAAGATGCGGTCGTCAGTCTGACTGAGAATTCAGCAGATGTGGTAGTTGCCCAGACAGAGCTGACGGAGGCAAACCGGGCGCAGATTCTCGATATTGTAAGCCGCAAAGCAGAAATTGCACCGGAGCATATTGTTATTAATCCTGTGCGGGAAACAAAAAACGCAGAAGGAGAGGAGAAGGCGGAAGAAACATTAGAAGAGGGGACGGCGGAATAGAAAATATTTGAAAAAAAGAAGATTTCAGATGTATTCTTGGGAAAATCCATTGCAGACAGTGGTTTATATATGTTACACTAATAAAATGTGCCGGAATATGAATAAAATTACATAGGAACGGCAGAAACTGATAAAGAGAATGGGTTTTAGGAGTATATCATGTCAAATATTACAAATGAAATAAAAAAGAGAAGAACGTTTGCAATCATTTCCCATCCGGATGCAGGAAAGACTACCCTGACAGAAAAATTTCTGTTATATGGAGGAGCGATCAATCAGGCGGGAAGTGTAAAGGGAAAAGCAACAGCAAAGCATGCAGTTTCTGACTGGATGGAAATTGAGAAAGAAAGAGGTATTTCCGTTACGTCATCTGTTCTTCAGTTTGAGTACGGCGGATATTGTATTAATATTTTGGATACGCCTGGGCATCAGGATTTCTCAGAGGATACGTATCGTACATTGATGGCAGCTGATTCTGCGGTAATGGTGATTGATGCCAGCAAAGGTGTGGAGGCTCAGACGAGAAAACTATTCAAAGTCTGCGTGATGCGCCACATTCCGATTTTTACTTTTATTAATAAAATGGACCGGGAGGCCCGCGATACATTTGAGCTTTTGGATGATATTGAAAAAGAGCTTGGGATCGCTACCTGCCCGGTCAATTGGCCGATCGGTTCCGGAAAAGAATTTAAAGGTGTTTTTGACCGTGAGCATAAGGAAATTGAACTGTTCTTTGATACAAGGAAAGGAACCTCTATGGGTGAGGTAAAGAAAGTATCACTGGATGATCTGTCTCTGGAGGAGCTTCTTGTACCGGGACAGAGGGAGACACTGGAAGAAGAGATTGAACTGTTAGACGGTGCAAGTGCGGAGTTTGATCAGGAACTTGTAGATAAAGGGCAGCTGTCTCCGGTGTTCTTTGGTTCTGCGTTAACAAACTTCGGTGTGGAAACATTTTTACAGCATTTCCTGCGCATGACATCATCCCCGCTTCCGCGTATGTCTGACCAGGGAGCAATTGATCCGATGACAGAGCCTGATTTTTCCGCTTTTGTTTTTAAAATTCAGGCAAATATGAATAAAGCGCATCGTGACAGAATTGCATTTATGCGTATTTGCTCCGGAGAGTTTGACGCCGGTATGGATGTATGGCATATCCAGGGAAATAAAAAAGTGCGTCTTTCACAGCCGCAGCAGATGATGGCAAGTGAACGAAAGATGATTGATAAAGCCTATGGCGGAGACATCATTGGAATTTTTGATCCGGGTATTTTCTCCATTGGCGATACGGTAACATTGTCTCCAAAGAAATTTGCCTATGAAGGAATTCCGACATTTGCGCCGGAACATTTCGCAAGAGTACGCCAGGTGGATACAATGAAACGAAAACAGTTTGTAAAAGGAATTAATCAGATTGCGCAGGAAGGTGCGATTCAGATTTTCCAGGAATATAACACCGGAATGGAAGAGATTATTGTCGGTGTAGTCGGTGTCCTTCAGTTTGATGTTTTAAAATACAGGCTGGAGAATGAATATAATGTGGAGATCCGACTTGATACGCTACCGTATGAATATATCCGCTGGATTGAAAATGAAGAGATTGATATGGACAAGATCAAAGGAACTTCTGATATGAAGAAGATCAAAGACTTAAAAGACCGTCCGCTGCTGTTGTTTGTAAATAGCTGGAGTATCCGGATGGTAGAAGAAAGAAATGAAGGTTTGATTCTTTCTGAATTCGGACGCTCATAGTATTTTCTCTTTGCAAACGATATAAAATTTGTTATAATAACAAAAGAAATGTGAAAGCGTAGATGAGAAGAAAAAGAGACCTTTTCGGACACGCTCTGGACTAGACAGGAGGTTTCTGGAATATGGGAAAGACAGAAGAACGTAATATTTATACGATACAGGCAGATGAGAATATTGGAGAAGTAAAGATTGCAGATGAAGTTGTTGCGATCATTGCGGGACTGGCGGCAATGGATGTAGAAGGAGTCTCCTCTATGGCAGGCAATGCAACGAGAGAACTGATCAGTAAGCTTGGGATGCGGACATTATCAAAAGGTGTCAGAGTGGACGTGCTTGACGGTGTTGTGACGGTGGCATTGGCACTGAATCTGAAGTATGGCTACAGCATTATGGAAGTATGTAAGAAAGTACAGGACAAAGTAAAGACTGCAATCGAAAATATGACAGGACTTTCCGTAGCGGATGTGAATATCCGGATTGTCAGTGTAGACATGGAAGAGGCATAGCATATGCCTCTTATTTGTTCTTGAAACGGAAAAGGTTTCAGAAAGAGAATATAAGCCGCTAAAAGAGGCGGCTGACAGAAGAGGAAAGGAAGACTTATGGGAAGATCAGAGTTACGGGAACACATTTTCAGAATACTGTTTCAGATAGAATTTCACGATGTGAAGGAGCTGGAGGAACAGATAGAACTGTATTTCGAGCAGTTAGAGCAGATAAAAGACAAAGACAAGACATATATTAAAGAGAAGTACGAAAAGATTTTCGGGATGCAGGATGAGATTGATGGTAAGATCAATGAAGCTGCGTCCGGATGGAAGACTTCAAGAATGAACAGAGCGGACCTTGCGATCCTCCGACTTGCAGTATACGAGATGCTTTATGATGAAGATATCCCGGTGGGAGTTGCGATTAATGAGGCAGTAGAGCTGGCAAAGAAATACAGCAGTGAAGAAGGCCCGGCATTTATTAATGGAATTTTAGGAAAATTATCAAAGACAGAATAATCTGGAGACAGAATGCAATGCAGCATGTATATACGGTAAAACAAGTCAATGCTTATATTAAAAATATGTTTACACAGGACTTTATGCTGAACCGGATTGCAGTGAAAGGAGAAGTGTCCAATTGTAAATATCATTCATCCGGACACATATATTTTTCATTAAAAGATGCGTCAGGAGTCATTGCCTGCGTAATGTTTGCGGGCAACAGAGGCGGTCTGGCGTTTCGGATGACAGAAGGGCAGCAGGTCATCGTAATGGGAAGTGTAAGCACTTATGAGCGGGACGGAAGATACCAGCTCTATGCAAGAGAGATCAGGCTGGACGGAGAAGGTGTTTTATACGAGCGGTTTCAGGCGCTTCGGCAGGAACTTGACGAAATGGGGATGTTTGCTGCGGAATATAAACAGCCGATTCCCAAATATGTTCGCAAGGTAGGGATTGTAACGGCGCCGACCGGCGCAGCGGTAAGAGATATTATGAATATTGCATCCAGGCGCAACCCCTATGTGCAGCTGATCTTATACCCGGCGCTTGTCCAGGGAGAGGGAGCTGCAAAGAGTATTGTCCGGGGAATCCAGGCGTTGGATGCTTATGGTGTCGATGTGATTATTGCAGGAAGAGGCGGAGGGTCCATTGAGGATCTTTGGGCTTTTAATGAAGAATGTGTGGCGAGGGCAATTTTTGATTGCCATACACCTGTTATTTCGGCAGTAGGACATGAAACAGATATAACAATTGCGGATTTTGTTGCAGACTTGAGAGCACCTACGCCTTCTGCCGCAGCAGAACTGGCTGTGTATGAATATGGTCAGACAAAGACTGACATGGAAGAAATCCGCTTTACAATGCGAAAGTATCTGATGGAACAAATTCAGAAAGCGAGACATGAGAGTGAGCGGTATCTTCTGAAACTTCGTCTGAGTCATCCGGGGAACCAGCTGCGAACGAAAAAACAGCAGCTGACAGAGACAGAGGATCGGATCAGATATTTGATGGAGCATAAGATTACGGAGGAACGCAATCGTATTTTGCTCTGCACGGAGCAGATGAAACGTCTGTCTCCGCTAGAGCGGCTCAGTGGAGGATATGCTTTTGTCAGTAAGTCAGATGGGAAACCTGTCAGAAAAATCAGCGATGTGCAGGAAAAAGACCGGATGCAGATTTACCTTAAGGATGGCATGATTGAGGCAGAAGTGATATCCGTGAAGGAGGAAGGCTATGACAGATAGAGAAACAGCAAAGGAACAGGAGACAAGAACACTTGAGGAAAGCTTTCAGGCGCTGGAACAGGTAATGTCCGAGATGTCAAAAGAGGATGTTTCACTGGAAGAGTCTTTTGCACTGTATCATCAAGGGGTAAAGCTTCTGCAGGAATGCAATCAGAAGATTGATGCGGTTGAGAAGAAGATGCTTCTGTTAGATGAAGAAGGTGAAATACATGAATTTTAAAGAAATCTGTTCAGAAAAAGTAAAGGAAATCGAAGGAATATTAACAAAATATCTTCCGGAAACAACAGGCTTGCAGAGCAGGATCATGGAAGCTATGGAGTATAGCCTGATGGCTGGGGGAAAAAGGCTGCGTCCGATGCTGATGCTTGAGACTTACCGCATATTTGGCGGAGAGGGAGAAACAATCCAGCCGTTCATGGCAGCACAGGAAATGATTCACACATATTCGCTTGTACACGATGATCTTCCGGCGATGGATAATGATGAGTATCGCCGCGGGAGAAAAACAACTCATATTGTGTACGGAGAAGATATGGGAATTCTTGCAGGAGATGCACTTTTAAATTACGCATTTGAGACAGCTGTCAAAGCGTTTGAAATTGCACCGCAGCAAAGTGGAGCAATTGGCCGTGCACTTAAGATTCTTTCCGAAAAAGCCGGTATTTACGGAATGATCGGAGGACAGGTCGTAGATGTGCAGTCGAGCGGGAAAGTGATTTCAAGAGAGGTGCTTGATTTTATCTATGAATTGAAAACAGGCGCACTGATCGAAAGCTCTATGATGATTGGGGCAGTTCTTGCAGGAGCTTCAGATGAAGAAGTCAGCAAGGTGGAGAAAATTGCGAAGAGAGTCGGTATGGCATTTCAGATACAAGATGATGTGCTGGACGTGACAAGTACTGCAGAGATACTGGGCAAGCCGATTTTAAGCGATGAAAAAAATGAAAAGACAACTTATGTGACCATTCTGGGATTAGAAGGAGCTCAAAAAGAAGTGAAGCGGCTGTCAGATGAGGCGTTGGCGCTTCTGTTTGAACTTCCGGGAGAAAAGGATTATCTGGAGACTCTGATCCGGGAATTGATCCACAGAGAAAAATAGTGAGGTGCTTTTATGGTACTGGAACGTATTCAGAAAGCGAATGATATTAAACGAATCGCTCCAGAAGATCTGGATCTTCTGGCAGATGAAATAAGAGAATTTTTGATTGAGAAGATCAGCCGGACAGGTGGTCATCTTGCTTCGAATCTTGGGGTTGTGGAGCTGACGATGGCGCTTCATCTGGCTTTTCGACTTCCAAACGATAAAATGATATGGGATGTGGGACATCAGTCTTATACACATAAGATTCTGACGGGGCGCAAAGCAGGATTTGACGAATTGCGTACTTATGGAGGAATGAGCGGCTTTCCAAAACGAAAAGAAAGCTCTTGCGATGCATTTGATACGGGGCACAGCTCAACTTCAATTTCTGCGGGAATCGGTTATGTGAAGGCGCGGGAACTGTTGGGACAGAAGCATTCGGTAATTTCGATTATCGGAGATGGTTCCCTGACTGGTGGAATGGCATATGAGGCATTGAATAATGCCTCGCAGTTAAAGAGCAATTTTATCATTGTACTCAATGATAACCGTATGTCCATTTCTGAAAATGTGGGAGGAATGTCACGGTATCTGAACAGTCTTAGAACAGCCGGCGCTTATACGGAATTGAAACGCCAGATTGAACAGGCGCTTCATAAATTTCCGGGAGCAGGGGATCGGGTGATGAACCAGCTGAGAAAGACGAAGAGCAGCATCAAACAGTTGTTTGTGCCGGGAATGTTTTTTGAGGATATGGGAATTACCTATCTCGGACCGGTGGATGGACATAATGTAAAAGAACTTTACAGAGTATTCTATGAGGCAAAGAAAATCAATCATGCCGTACTTGTACATGTTATTACGAAGAAAGGAATGGGATATCTTCCGGCAGAAGAGCATCCGGAAAAATTCCACGGGACAGGTCCGTTTGAAATTGTAACAGGAAAAACATTGGGTGATAAAAAGGAAGAAAGCTATACAGATATTTTTTCCAGAACAATCTGTGAACTGGGACGGGAAAAGAAAGATCTGGCAGTGATTACAGCTGCTATGGCAGATGGAACAGGTCTGTCGGCATTTCAGAAGGCGTTTCCGGATCGGTTTTTTGATGTGGGAATTGCAGAACAGCACGCAGTAACATTTGCAGCAGGACTTGCGGCGGGAGGAATTCATCCCGTGTTTGCAGTATATTCTTCTTTTTTGCAGCGCGGATATGACCAGATGATCCATGACGTATGTCTGCAGAATCTTCCGGTAACTTTCGCGATAGACCGTGCAGGTCTTGTCGGAAGTGATGGAGAGACGCATCAGGGAGTATTTGATCTGTCTTATCTCTCCCACATTCCGAATATGACTGTGATGGCGCCGAAAAACGGATCAGAACTTACAGAAATGATCCGATATGCAGTCAATTATCCGGGACCAATGGCGGTGCGTTATCCACGCGGCACGGCATATGGAGGATATGCGGAATATCATGAGCCGATTGCATATGGCAAAAGTGAAATGATTACAGAAGAAAAAGGAATTGCGGTGATTGCAGTTGGACATATGTTTGAAGTGGCAGCAGAAGTGCGAAAGCAGTTAAAAGGACTTCGCTATGACTGTACTCTTGTAAATGCCAGATTTGTGAAGCCGATGGATACGGAGATGCTGAGAAAGTTGGTAAAAACCCATCACCTTATTGCTGTCATTGAAGAAAATGTTCGGATCGGTGGTTTTGGTGAACAAGTACAAAGCTTTTTTAAAGAGGAAAATCTGGAAACAGAAGTACACGGATTTGCTATTCCGGATGAATATGTGGAGCATGGAAATGTTTCGGTATTAAGAAAAGAAGTTGGTTTATGTGCGGATACGATTGTAGAGCAGATTGTTGAAGCAGACAGAAAGCAGAGAGAAAGATCATGAAAGAAAGATTAGATGTATTACTTGTAAAAAAAGGTCTGGCAGAATCCAGAGAGAAAGCAAAAGCAGTCATCATGTCCGGGAATGTATTCGTGGATGGTCAGCGGGAAGATAAAGCCGGAACAACATTTCCGGAGACAGTGACAATTGAAGTAAAGGGGCATGCACTTCCATATGTCAGCCGGGGCGGTCTGAAACTGGAAAAAGCAATGAAACAGTTTGATGTAACGATGCAGGATAAAGTCTGCACAGATGTTGGAGCATCTACAGGTGGTTTTACAGATTGTATGCTGCAGAACGGAGCAAAAAAAGTGTTTGCTATTGATGTAGGACGAGGACAGCTTGCATGGAAGCTTAGACAGGATGAGCGTGTCGTGTGTATGGAAAAGACGAATATCCGTTATGTGACACCGGAAGACCTGGGAGAAGCAATTGACTTTTCATCGATTGATGTCTCTTTTATTTCGTTGACAAAGGTATTAGAACCGATTCGGAATTATCTGAAAGAAAACGGAGAGATTGTAGCTTTGATCAAGCCTCAGTTTGAAGCGGGACGGGAAAAGGTTGGCAAGAAAGGTGTTGTGCGGGAGAAGAGTACACATCACGAAGTCATCCGCATGATTGTTTCCTACGCAGAGTCGATCGGGCTTTCGGTGCTTGATATTGAGTATTCTCCGATCAAAGGACCAGAGGGAAATATTGAATATTTGATTCATTTGAAGAAGGATGGAAAGGGAAGCATTGCGGAAAATGTTTTAGAAAAGACGGAAGACATTGTGGAGCAGGCATTTGAAGCATTGGCCAAATAATACAGGAAAACAACATGGATAAATATATCATTATCGCAAATGAAAAAAAGGACCGTGATTTCGTGATCACGGAGCAGACGAAACAGTGTATTGAACAGTTTGGCGTTGTAGAACATATTTATTACACGACAGAATCCGGTAAAGTCAGCATTGGAGAGATTGATCCGGAAGTGCGCTGTGTATTTACAATCGGTGGAGATGGCACATTGATTCAGGCGGCGAGAAGTCTGATCGGAACAAATGTACCGATTCTTGGCATTAATCGCGGAACCTTAGGGTATCTTACGGAAGTAGATGTAAAGAATCTGGAAGAGGCAATTGCCCAGGTATCGCGAAACGAGTTTACAACAGAAGAACGAATGATGATTTGCGGGAAACTGCCCGACCGGCAGGAAGATGTGGCGTTGAATGACATTGTTGTTACGCGGCATGGATCTGTTAAGATTATTCATTACAGAGTTTATGTGAACGGAGAATTTTTAAATTCCTTTCAGGCAGACGGAATGATCGTATCAACACCTACCGGTTCTACCGCATATAATCTGTCTGCGGGAGGACCGATCGTGGAACCGACAGCAGCGCTCTTTGTCATTACGCCAATCTGTTCTCATGCTCTGAATACGAGAAGTATTGTGTTGTCAGCCAGTGACCGGATCGAGATAGAGATTGGGGAAGGACGAGGCTACGGAGAAGAACTGGCGGAAGTTGCTTTCGATGGAGCGGACATTGCATACTTGAGAACCGGAGAGCGAATTGTGATTCGTCAGGCAGATGTGACAGCAAAATTAATGAAGTTAAGCAAAGAGAGCTTTTTGGAAACATTACGAGAGAAAATGAAAGGAAATTAGCGGGATGAAGGTAGATCGACATGTGAAAATCGCAGAGCTGATCGGGAAATATGATATCGAGACGCAGGAAGAACTGGCGGACCGGTTGAATGCGGAAGGATTTCAGGTAACGCAGGCAACGGTTTCCAGAGATATCAGAGATATGAAGCTGATGAAAGTTCCTACACAGGAGGGACGGCAGAAATATTCTATGATGCATGTGACAACGATGGAATTGACTGAGAAGTATATGCGTGTGCTGAAAGACGGATATCTTTCCATGGACATTGCTCAAAATCTGATTGTAGTCAAGACGGTATCCGGTATGGCTATGGCAGTGGCGGCAGCGATTGACGAGATGAAATGGAAAGAGGTTGTCGGCTGTATTGCAGGTGATAATACGATTATGATTGTCACAAGAGATATGGACAATGCACTGGAACTGATGGAAAAGATTCGAAGAGTCGTAGAGAAGAATTAGAACAGGAGTTGGAATGTTACAAAATCTGCATGTAAAAAATCTTGCACTGATTGATGAGGCGGAAGTCGATTTTGAGCGGGGACTGAATATTCTGACCGGAGAGACCGGTGCAGGAAAATCAATTATATTAGGTTCTGTAAATCTGGCCCTTGGGGGCAGATATTCTGCAGATATTTTGCGGAAGGGAGCGTCCTATGGGCTGGTTGAACTTGTTTTTACGATTACATCAGAAGCTCAGGAACGAGCGCTTCAGAAGTTAGATGTCTATCCGGAAGATGGTGCAGTAATTCTGAGCCGCAAACTGATGGAAGGGCGCAGCACAAGCCGCATCAATGGGGAAACGGTTCCGGCAGCGAAATTAAAAGAAATTGCATCTGTGTTGATTGATATTCACGGACAGCATGAACATCAGTCTCTTCTTTATAAAAAAAATCATTTACAAATTCTGGATGAATTTGCAAAAGAGGAATTGGGCAGCATAAAGAAACAATATGAAACTTGCTATCAACTGTTTAAAGGGAAACAAAAAGAACTGGAAAAAGCTTCTGTAGATGAAGAAACACGCCGTAAAGAGGCAGATTTTCTTGCTTATGAGATGAATGAGATTGAAGCAGCGCATATTAAAGAAGGCGAAGATGAGCTTTTGGAAGAACAGTATCAGAAAATGTGCCGCAGTCAAAAAGTAATGGAGCATCTTCAGGAAGCATATCAATGCTGTTTTGGACAAGATGGAAGCGCCGGGGAACTTTTGTCAAGAAGTGCAAAAACGTTGCAGTCACTTGTAGGATTTGAAAAAAGGGCGGATGATCTGTATGATCAGATTGCAGAAATTGACAGCCTTTTGAGCGATCTGGGAAGAGAAATTGCTGAATACATGTCGTCATGGGAGTTTTCGGAAGAAGAATTTGCGGAAACAGAAGAACGACTAAATGTACTGAACCATATAAAAAATCGCTACGGAAAGACATTGGAAGACGTCAATCGCGCACTGGAAGAAAAAAAAGCCCGTCTGGACATTTTAAGCGATTACGATCTTTATCTGGAACGATTGAAAAAAGAGCTAAGAGATGCAGAAGAAACATTGCAGCAGGCAGCAGAACGATTAACAACGCTTCGAAAAAAAGCAGCAAAAGAATTGACTGCGAAGATTTCATCTCATCTGTTAGATTTAAATTTCCTTGAAGTAAAATTTGAAATGGTTTTCCAGAAGTTTTCAGAGTTTACCCCAAGTGGTATTGATGATGTAGAATTTATGATTTCCATGAATCCGGGACTTCCGGTTCGCCCGCTGGCAGAAATCGCTTCCGGTGGAGAATTGTCCAGAATTATGCTTGCCATTAAGACGGTTATGGCAGATAAGGATGAGGTTGAAACATTGATTTTTGATGAAATTGATGTGGGAATCAGTGGAAGAACAGCGCAGAAGGTGTCTGAGAAGATGTCATATATCGGGAAAAAGCACCAGGTAATCTGTATTACACATCTGGCACAGATAGCGGCGATGGCAGACGCGCATTTTCTGATTGAAAAAACAGTAGAAGATCAGACAACGACAACCGATATTCAATTACTGAATGAAGAGCAGTCGGTGGAAGAACTTGCCAGAATTCTTGGAGGAGCAGAAATTACGGCGGCAGTACTTGAAAATGCCCGTGAAATGAAAGAATTGGCAAATCGTACAAAATAATACAGGAGTGGAATGCGAGAAATCTCCACATACTAAGACAGGTATCAGAAGATGCCTGTTTTTCTTTTTGCCTCATAAAAAGTTGAAGGAGCAAAAGAAAATATTCTGTAATTGACAAGTGCAGAAAGGGTGTGGGAAAAGATGCGAAGGAGCAGAAAGATATTTTTAGGGTTGCTTATCGCTGCAGGATTGTGTTTTGGAAGCGTATATTTGTCAGAAGCGGAAGAAAACCGTATACGACAGGAAGTAAGCGCCCAGGCAATCTCTCAGAATACGATTATCCCGGGAGGGATGCCGGTGGGACTTTATATGGAGACAGAAGGAGTACTTGTACTTGGAACTGATAAAGTTGCTTCTGCAGACGGAGAAGAAAAGGAGCCGGCTGCCAATATCGTAAAATCAGGAGATTATATTACCGGTGTGGATGACAGAGAAATCAAAAATAAGCGGGAACTGCTTGACTGTGTAAAAGATATGACCGGAGAAGAAGTAATATTGCATCTAACAAGAAATGGAGAAAAAATTGATGTAAAAATGAAGCCGGTATGTTCAGCACCGAAAGAATATAAACTGGGAATCTGGGTACGAGATAATACACAGGGATTGGGAACCATTACATTTCTTACCGGAGATGGGAAATTTGGGGCGCTTGGTCATGGAATTCACGATTCCGATACCAATGGACTATTTCATATATCAAAAGGAACACTGTATGGTACATCTATCCGTAAAATAAAAAAGGGCGAACATGGCGAACCGGGATGGATAGAAGGGGTAATTGTTTATAATAAATATAACCGTCTCGGGACCATTGAAAAAAATACTGAAGAGGGGATTTATGGAACGCTGAGTAATGCAGATGAACTGTTTAAAAATCTGACACCGATGCCGGCAGCGGCAAAAGAAGAAGTTAGAACAGGACCGGCTGTAATCCGGTGTATGGTTGAGGATGAGATTCAGGAATACGAAATAGCTGTCACAGAAGTGAATTTGAATTCCAGAGAAGTGAATAAAGGGTTTATGATACAGATAACAGATGAAAAATTACTCTCTGTTACAGGAGGTATCATTCAGGGAATGAGCGGCAGCCCGATTTTGCAGAATGGAAAAATTGTTGGTGCGGTAACGCACGTTTTGGTTAATGATCCGACACGAGGGTATGGGATTTTTATTGAAAATATGCTGGAAGCGGCGGAATGATAGAGGCAGATTTTGCAGAAGGAGAAATTGTTGGTACGGTAACGCATATTTAGGACAATGAGTAGAACAAGCAGGAGCAGGAAATGCAATGAGTGTTTCATAGTATTTCCTGCTTCTTAGACTTTTTGCTGTCTGTAAAAATAAAAGTGTCTGTGTTATAATAAAATTAAATAACATTGAGTTTGGAGAATAATTGATGCTTATAAGTAAAATGGAATATATGTTGGATGAGTGATTTAGAAGTAGAAAGAATGTGTTAATGTTACCAGAGAAAAAATATGAGGTCAGCGAGAGAAATTTGTAAGATATGTATGGAAGAAATAGAAATAGTAATAGTGGTACAAAATTTATTGGAAAGGAGATAGAGAACGTGATAAACGAAGCAGTATTAAGCAATGATAAAGAATTTACTTCTTTTATATTTAATGGATATAATATACGTTTTAAAACATCTCCGAGATTGGAGCGATATACGAAAGTGGTTGAGTGGGATCATGGATATATCGTTGTTATGGCGAAATATGAAGGATGCGATGAAGAAGAAGAATATATTGATTTAATTCCCATTCTTGATAATTTATATATTAATGCAGAAGAATTTTTGAAGCCGATTCAGAAAGTGAGGATTGAATATGTGTAATATTAAAGAAGTAGCAGATGCAGCGGAAATGATTATAAATGGATATGCATTTACAAAAGATGGTGAAAATGTAAGAGTGCTTAATTTGAATAATCCACATAAAGCAGCGTATTTAAGTAGAAGTGGAGACATATTGGAAACAAGCATGGATGATATAGAGTTGGAAATTGTATTGGAATATTATCATAAAAATCGTAAATACATGGAGGAATAATATATGCCTAAATATTATGAATATAAAGTATGTGGGTATTATTTGTATTATACCTCGCATTGTGTAATTGAAGCTATGCATGTACATGCAAGCGATAGAAAGCTTACAGAAGCAGGATCTGCAAAGTTTTTTGTGAAAAAAGATGGTGAAACAACAATAGAGAATGAAGGTCAACTGACTGATAGAGAAATCAGAATGATTCGTGAATTTATAAAAGATAACTACAAGGAAATGTATATGAAATGGGCACAAAAAAGTGACAACGGATTTTATGGAGAATAAAATATCATTGCTGATTCTGGATTTGTGGAACAGAAGAGGAACTTTTACGCATAACCGGAGCAGCATAAAAAGCTAAAAATTAATTGCAGTCATGTTTTGGTCAATGATCCGACGAGAGGGTATGGGATTTCAAAAGTGTGTATGCTATAATGTGATTATAAAATTTTGAATTTAACGAGGTAATCAAGATGTTAGATATTACTGTTTGGATGAAAAATTTCCTACAGACATTAGATGAGACTTTCGGAAGCCGTGTATGGTTTGTCGGTTTACAGGGCAGTTATGGACGTGGAGAAGCGATGGAGACAAGCGATATTGATATTGTTGTAATTCTGGATGAATTGTCTGCTATGGATATTCGAACTTATAATGCAATGTTAGATACCCTTCCAAATAGGGAAATGCTTTGTGGTTTCCTTTCAGGGAAAGACGATATTATGAATTGGGAACCGTCTGACTTGTTTCAGTTCTATTATGACACCACACCGATGAAAGGGAGTCTTGATGAATTACTGGCAGTTATTGATGATAGTAGTGTGAACAGAGCAATCAAAATCGGTGCCTGCAACATATTTCACGGCTGTGTTCATAATATGTTGTATGAAAAGAGTGAAGATATCTTGCGAGGATTGTATAAATCTGCTTCTTTCATTGTACAGGCAATTGCTTTTAAGCAGACAGGAAACTATATCAGACACCAAAAGGAATTGCTTCAAGTTGTATCTGCCGATGAACGGGTGATTGTTTCCAACTTTTTAAATTTGAAAAAAGGCGGAATGGTTGAGTTCGATTTGATGTCCGAAACATTGTTGATTTGGTCGAAGAAATGGATTGCTGAAAATGATTAATCACATATTAGATGAAGGTGCAGCAGATATTGCGCGAAAAAGGGATAGAACTGGAGAAAGAGTATGAACAAAAATGAAGTTGTAATATCGGAAAAAGAAGATAACATGAGGCGGACGGAAAATGAGCTGGACAGCAGACAGGTTCGTTCTGTAATAGAAAAATACAGCAGGGCATTAGAGTTGTTGGATTGTTATGATCACCAGAATATGACAAGACCTAACGGAAATCGCGCAACATATGTACTTTCCTATGAGGAATGTATAGATATCATTCAAAGTATGCGATTTGGAGACGAATCGGATTTGTTTGGAAAAGAAAAAGATGATTCTTTTAAAGGGAGTATCGGAAATATTTATCAGTCATTTGCAGGAACAGAGCTTTATGAATCTTTGGAAGAAAAAGCGGCAAACCTGTTATACTTTGTAACGAAGAACCACAGCTTTCTTGATGGAAATAAAAGAATCGCTGCAACAATGTTTCTTTATTTTCTTGATAAAAATGAGGCGCTATTTGTGGATGGAGAGAAGAAAATAGCAGATGCTACTTTAGTTGCATTGACTATTATGATTGCAGAATCAAGACCGGAAGAAAAGGAAATGATGATCAGCGTTATTATGAATTGCATGTTATAATTAACAAGTATTGAATCCAAGCGAGTTTTATAACACAATTAGGATGATCGAAAGATGAGGATGATTTATGGAAAACACATTCAAGAAATTTTTACAAGAAGAAGAGGATTATTGTGCTGCTGATATGAAGCCGTCTGCAGAATCGAAATTTCCTGAATGGAAAGTTTATTATGAAGGAAATTTCTGGGGACACCATGGAAGAGATCATGCCGGAAAAGAAATTCCGGTGAATCAGCATTTTGACTGGGCAGGATATCACTGGTTTATTCCGGTGACATATTCCTGCGGAAAAGGTCTTGTCATAGATTTTTGTATGCGTGTGGATGCCAGGAGAATACAGAATTTTATGGAAAAGTGGAAGCTAAGCTGTAAAAGTGATTTCTATGATGGTTTTACCAATGAACAGCAAATGCAGATGGAAATAGAGAATCCATTATGTTTTCATTTTCACCCGATGTTAAAGTTAAATAATAAAGAAATGACGGTTTCGCGTGGTTGTTCTATATGTTTTAATCCGTATTTAGCAGACAAAAATGGTTATGATTTAGAAACAAAAAGGGTAGTAGAGCATTATCATTTGGATAAATCATATGGTTGGGTTATTTTCAGAAATGCTTTTCCATGGGCAAGTAAACGCCGTTCAGAAATTAAGTCCCTTTCACTTATAATGGAGCAGCAGCCAGACAGAGTTCCCGGAGAACATTTTGTAGTACAGGCTCCCGGTGATAAAGTTACTTTTATCCACCCCATCAGTGGTAAGGCATTTGAATTGACGGTACAAAGTATAGAACAACAAATATTGCCAGAGAGTAGTTTGTTACCTAAACGGTGGAGGTATCCTACTTATTTTATTGCTATGAATTATACGGTCAGTCCTGAGTGGGGAAAAGAAATTATGATTCATGATTGCGCTGAAAGTGATCAACCGATAGAGAATCCTGAGTGGAACGATAAATCCAATCTGGGATCAACTCAAGGAGTTTGTTGTGTAAGTATCATTGGAGGTAACAGCGGACCAACAGCAATGATACTAGAAAATGATGCAGAGGAAAAGATTCATAGCGTTTGTTCTTCTTTGCATTTCGAATCGGTGAAGGATAACGTAGAATGGTATATTTCATATATTGTGAAGCAGTTTTCAGATGCAGTATTCACACTCATATGAAATTAAATATAGAAAAAGGAGAGATACTCATGAAAGTGCGGATTCAGACATTGTGGAAAGTTCCGGTTTTTTGCATGGTTGCTAGTTGGATTAGTTTTTCTATTACCGCCTATCTTGGAGGTTTCTTTTTTGGTGTAAAGACGGTAGATGCTGATGGCGTTACGATAGTTTCTACGGATCCTGTACGCTCAGCAATTTTCCACACAGTGATATTTCTAATTATAGTGTTAATTGGAGGTTTATGGGCCTTTCGCTCTATGACCAAAAAAGAGATTGCGGTCTCTGCCGGAATTATGTCTTCTATCTACCTTCTAATCATATTGGCACAGAGTTTGTTTCCAAACTTCCCGCTTGAGTTAAGTGTTACTCTTGCATACATTCAAAATTGGAAAGGAATGATTTCGCAATTTTTGATGAAACTGACGGACAATATTATGATTTCAGAGATTCTTTCGTCTTTTGGTCCGCTATTATTTATTCCTTTTGGAAGAAAAGAAATATAAAACTAAAATTTAAGGATGCGGAAGAAATTTTATCAAAAAACGGTCTTTTATACAATGGATTTAAAAGCTGCATATGATAAAGCTTATTGACAAGGAGAGTGCAAATGCTTCAGTATCATCGAACGACAGAAAAAGAAAAATACATGATAAGCGAATGGAAATATGAGGAACCATATTCCATTTATAACAATATCCCTTACATGGAACAGATGAAAAATCATCGAGGGTTTGCTAATCGACAGAACAATTATTATTCGTATTATGACGGAGAAAAGCTGGTTGGTTATATTAATTTAAAAGAAACTGAATCAAATATTTTTCTGGGAGTTGGGGTGCATCCACAGTACTGTGGTAAAGGCTATGGACAGCAAATTGTTAAAATGGCCTGTGAGCTTTCGCATAAACAGTACCCGGCGAAAAAGGTAGCTATAGAAGTTAGAAGTTGGAATATAAGAGCAATCAAATGTTATGAAAAAGCCGGCTTTACTATTTCTGGCCCGCCGATAGTGCGAACTACTCCGATTGGGAAGGGAGAATTTTATTATATGGTGGAGACTTTAAAGTAAATAAACGCGAAATTTATAGAAAAGAAAAAATATGTTTTATTTTGCAGAAAAAAACAGTCAGCAAATAGTTGTATGAAATAGGAGAGGATCAAAATATGAGAGAGTATACATATATTACTTTAAGAGAAAGACCGCAACTAAAGGAACGGGCAGCTTTATGGTTTCATAATAAATGGAACGTGCCAAAGGAAGCTTATTTGGAAGGTATGGAAGCGTATCTTAATAAAGAAACAGAGTATGGTTGGTATTTGTGCATGGATGGAGAGCGGATTGTAGGTGGTATGGGAGTCATTGAGAATGATTTTCACAATAGAAAAGATCTTAGCCCGAATATATGTGCAGTATATACTGAAAAAGATTGCCGGTGTCAAGGAATCGCAGGTCATTTACTTAATATGGTTGTCGAGGATATGAAATCGAAAGGAATTACACCCATTTATTTGATTACGGATCATACAGATTTTTATGAAAGATATGGATGGGAGTTTTTCTGTATGGTGCAGGGGGATGGAGAAACCGATTTGACAAGAATGTATATTCATCGGTAAGTTGTTTTGAATTATAGAGTGTTTTATGGAGAAAGATAACTAAATATGGAGCTCCGGCAGATTGTATTTGGGGCGGAGGTCGTGTTGGAGGTGCAGAGAATGAAAATAACTATAGAGGAACTGGAAGCTTATTTACTGAATCATTACAGCAATGACGGCATTGATCAAAGTCTCTTTATGAAGCTTGTGGAAGAGATTGGAGAAGTAGCCGAGGTTCTAAACAAAAAAGCCGGTAGAAAAGCTTCCGGTGACGAAGATCTACAGGCACAATTGGGCAATGAATTGGCGGATGTAATTCATTATGCCATAGCCATTGCCGCACTGAATGGTCTGGATATGAATAAGATTATCTTGGAAAAAGATAAAGTTGCTTCTGTAAAATATCATCATAAGATTAATCTGGAGCAGTTTATCCTGGACAAGAGAGTACAGAGATGACACCAGAACCATTTGCAGTATTGGGGTTTGTTATCTCTTTTGAGGATAGTTAGTTGTACAGACATTGATAAATGGGGATGGAAGTATGAATAAAATAAATAATATTTCAGTTATAAAACAGCAGTATGCAACTGCAAAAAATTTAAATACAAGAATGTCTATTCATGATAAATATTCAACAAATAAGCAGGGATTTGGAAATTGGATTATTTCAAATTATAGGATTAATAAAGGCATGAAAATTTTGGAATTAGGTTGTGGAACAGGAGATATATGGAAGAACAGAGAGACTCTAATTAGCAAGTGTTCAACGTTGATATTATCTGATTTTTCTGAAGGAATGATAACAGCAGCAAAAGAGAATGTAGGCAATTATGATAATATTGAGTATAAAGTTTTGGATATTCAAGAAATACCTTATGAAGATGAAACATTTGATGCTGTTATAGCTAATATGATGTTATATCATGTACCTGATATATATACAGGGTTAGCTGAGGTACGACGGGTGTTAAAAAGAGATGGTTCTTTTTATTGTGCAACATATGGAGAACATGGAATTATCGAGTATCTTTCTGAGATCCTTGCTCCATATGGCGTTGAAGATAATTTAAATAAAAATTTTACACTCCAAAATGGAGCTGGAATTTTAAGTAAGTCATTTTCGAAAATTAAAAAGTTAGAATATATTGATTCATTAGCAGTGAGCAATGTAGATGATATGGTGGATTATATTTATTCGCTTTCCAGTATGACATTATTAAATAATGTATCAAAACATATAATAAAAGAAATTCTAATGCAAAATTTAATAGATGGAGTTTTAAATGTGCCAAAGGAATATGGAATGTTTATAGCATCATAGAGAGGGTTCAGATATAGGAACATCGTTCAATGATATGAGTTATATCAGGATTTTTCATTAATGTGCTTAGGAAATACAGTAATAATTTAAAATTTATGGAGAGAAAAATTGCCATGTTATTGAAAACAGAAAGACTTGTTATAAGACATATAACAGAGAATGATTGGAAAAGCATTCAGAAAATTTGGGAGGATTTTAATACTTCTGAATTTGCCAAGTATGATAGACCTCATAATACAGATGATGAAGCGGTTCGGGAAAGGATACTCCAATGGGCAAAAGCTAATCGAGGGTTGGAACATATGTTTTTTGCTGTTTGCCTGAACAATATAGTTATTGGGTATATTGCTTTTAACATGAGAAAAAATGGATATGAAATCGGATATTGTTTTCATTCGGATTTCCACGGAAAAGGATATGCCAGAGAAAGTCATTTGAAACTTTTTGAATATTTGCGCGGGTGTGGAATAACGAGATTTACTGCAGGTACAGCAATAAACAATGTACCGTCAGTATTATTATTGAAATCTTTAGGATTCCAGCAAATCGGAACAGAAAAGGTATCCTTTTATAAAGATTCTGCAGGAAATGATATTGTGTTTGACGGTGGAATTTTTGCACTGACTTTTTAAGATATCATGCAGCAAACAACAGATAATATAAAACTACTGATAAATGAGGTGACAAGGTAGATATGAATGAATTAAGAAAGAACATAGCATATTACCATCTTCCCGGTTTATTTGAATTCTATGAATTCTATTGTATTTTTTTGCCATTGTTTCGTGAACACAGAGAATATTTTTATGATTGGTGTGAGATAGGTTCCATATATGGCGCTCCGGCAGAGTGTATTTGGGGCGGAGGCCGTGTTGGAGGTGGAGATTGCGATCCGGACAAGGTTCTGGGGCTGATGCAGGAATACGGGATTTCTGCCCGGCTGACATTCAGCAATTCTCTGCTCCGGGAAGAGCACCTTTCAGATAAGAAATGTAATCTGCTCTGCGCTTTGCTTGAAGAAAGTGGAGAAAAACGAAATGGTGTCATTGTTCATTCAGATCTGCTGTTAGACTATCTGAAAATAAATTACCCGAAACTCTATTTTGTTTCATCTACTACGAAGGTTTTGACAGAGTTCCGGCAATTTGTAGATGAAGTGAACCGAGATGAGTTTCTTTATATTGTACCGGACTTTCGGCTAAATAAAATTTGGGAACAGTTGCGTGTGTTGTCTGCGAAACAGAAGGACAAAGTAGAGTTTCTGTGTAATGAGTGTTGTTGGTTTGGCTGCAAGGACAGGAAGCAGTGCTATGAAGCTGTTAGCCGGAGAAATCTTGGAGAAGATGATTGCGGACACCGCTGTGCTGCCCCTGATGCAGGGGAAGGTTACCGGTTTTCAAAAGCAATGGAAAATCCCGGGTTTATCAGTGTGAATGATATTCAAAACAGTTACTTACCGATGGGATTTTCCAATTTTAAGATTGAAGGCCGTGGTCTGGGAAGTGCGTTGCTTCTGGAATTTTTGCTCTACTATATGACAAAGCCAGAATACCAGCTACATGTCAGAGAAAAAATCTATCTGGATAATATGCTGGATTTGTTTTAAATATTATTTACACAGGCCTAGTATGGAATTTTTTTAGGATAGAAGAAAAGTATTTTTGTATAAATTTACAGAGAGATGGAGAAAATCAAATGGATATTTCACAGTTTTCTAAATGTTATACAGTGCGGCGTATGAAGGAGGCAGATATTGCGGATATCTTCACACTGTGCTGCAAAAATCATTTGTTTTATCAGTACTGTCCGCCGTTTGTTACGGAAGAAAGTATTGCGGATGACATGAAAGCGCTTCCTCCGAACAAGGAGCTGTCTGATAAGTATTATCTGGGGTACTATGATGCAGAAAAATTGATTGCTGTAATGGATTTGATTAGGGCATATCCAAATGAAAATACGGCTTTTATAGGTTTCTTTATGACAGACGTATCTGTTCAGAATACCGGAATCGGAAGCGCAATTATTGATGAATTATGTTCTTATTTAACGGAAATCGGGTTTGAGCATGTTCGGCTTGGCTGGGTGAAAGGCAATCCACAGGCAGAGCATTTCTGGCGCAAGAATGGATTTACCGCAACAGGGGTTACATACGATACGGATCACTATACTGTGGTGGTGGCAGAGCGGGAATTATGATTTGAACTTTTCGGGAGGTAATGCAGTATGAATCAAATGGACTGTTTAACAAATTATTATGAAGGATATGATGAGGAAGGCCGTCTCGTATCAAAGCATGGAATGGTAGAGTATATCACGACGATGAAATATATTGAGAAATATCTTGAACTGGGGATGCGTATCCTGGAGATTGGGGCAGCAACCGGGCGTTATAGTCATGCTTTGGCGCAAAAAGGTTATCAGGTGGATGCGGTCGAATTAGTAGAACATAATATTGAGATTTTTAAGAAGAATACAATCGAAGAGGAACCGGTCACGATCACACAGGGCAACGCGATGGATTTGTCTGCTTTTGCAAGTGATACGTACGATATTACGCTTCTGCTTGGTCCGATGTACCACTTGTTTACAACAGAAGATCAGTTAAAAGCATTATCAGAAGCAATCAGGGTAACAAAGAAAGGCGGGATTATTTTTGCTGCATACTGTATGGGGGATGCGAGCATTTTATCCTATGGATTTATCCGTGGGGAGATTTACAATATTATCGAGAAATGTAACATTAATACGGAAACATTTGCTGCGTTTTCAAAGCCATGGGATATATTTGAGCTGTATCGAAAAGAAGATATTGATAAGCTCCGCTCAAAATTCCATGTGACATCGCTGCATTTTATCGCAGCAGACGGATACGCAAATCATATGAGAGAAACCGTAGATCAGATGGATGACCGGATGTATGAACTTTATTTAAAATATCATCTTGCAACTTGCGAGAGGCAGGATATGATTGGGTATTCACACCATACACTGGACATCTTCAGAAAAGAATAAAGGAGAAACCTAAATGGAAATTGAAAGGATAAATGGATACCGGGACGAACGCTTTTCTCAAAAGGTGCTCTGGCAGCATGGATGCTTTTTGGCAGACGGGATGCCTTATGAGGTGGAAATCGTCTCAGATTTTGAAGCCGTCATAAAAGGCAGCAATCCGGGAATGTATTTGCCGGTGATAGAAGAATTTCGTTTTTATACACCGCAGATTACATATTTTTATGATACGGAACACAGACTTGTAAAACAATACGCACGGAAAGAAATATTTACAGTTCCGTTGGATGTGATTCAGCCGTCACAGTTTTATGTGGATGAAGAAAAAGTCAGAGCAATCAGCCATTTCGTTCAAACATCAGAAGAAATCATTGTTCCAGTTGCGCCTTTTGAGGAAGGATATGTTTCTCTGGATGGACATACTCGCTTATATTACGCGGCGATGAACGGTTGGACAGAAGTGCGGGCGACAGAAGATAGTGTAGATGACTATATTTGGGAGTTTGTTAAAGAGGCCAGGAAACGGCATGTACATACACCGCGGGATCTTGCGCCGATATCACACAGCGAATATGAAAGAAAATGGAATCAGTTTTGCGATGATTTCTTTGCAGGGAGAAAGTAGGTGAGTGCATGGATTATCGTGCGGCAATTATAGATGACAGAAATGCAGACGCAGAATATGTGGAGAACATCTTGAAAGACTGGATGAAAACAAGACAGTTAGATGTTTGGATAGAAAAATTTTGTTCAGCAGAAAGTTTTTTGTTTCAGTACGAAGATCATAAAGATTGGGATATTCTTCTCTTAGATATTGAAATGAAAGAAATGGATGGCGTTGCTCTGGCGAAGCATATCCGGGAGGAGAATAAGCGGGTACAAATTATTTTTATTACCGGATTTCCTGATTTTATGTCGGAAGGATATGAGGTGTCAGCTCTTCATTATCTAATGAAGCCGGTGGTGAAGGATAAGCTGTTCACTGTTCTTGATCGTGCAGTCGAACAGTTTGGAAGGCAAGAAAAGCAGTTGGTAATTACATTTGATCGGCAGACAGTACTTGTACCAGTACATAAGATTACTTATCTGGAAGCTCAGAAGCAGTATGTAGTCATCCATACAGAAGACCGTTCATATCGGATGAGGGTGTCGTTGGGAGAGATTGGGGAAGAGCTGGATGAATATTTTTTGAAATGTCAGCGTTCATTTCTTGTGAATCTGCGCTATGTTCAACAGATTAATCATAATGCAGTTATATTAAAGGATGGTACAGAAGTGCCGATCAGCCGCGGGATGGCACAGAAGATCGGGAAAGAAATTATTCGGCTGTTTTAGAGGAAAAGAAAATGTTATTTCAAAAATGGATAGACAAAAGAATTGAAGAATACCAAAGCGATCTGCTCCAAAAATATTGTGATGAAGTAGAAAGTATGTATATGAAAATGCGTGGCTGGCGCCATGACTATCATAATCATATTCAGGCATTGCAGGCAAGCATGGCGCTTGGAAAATATGATGAAGTGAATGAATATCTACATCAACTGAACCAAGATCTGACTACAGTAGATACTTCTGTAAAAACAGGAAGAGTTATGGTAGATGCGATTCTTAATGGAAAGATGAATATTGCTGCCCAAAATGATATTCCTGTGAATGCAAAGGCAGTTTTGCCAGAAGGTGTGACAGTTTCAGATATTGATTTGTGTGTGATTATCGGGAATCTTCTTGATAATGCCATAGAAGAAAATAAGAAGCTTCCTCCGGATGATAGATTTATTCGCGTTTACATCGGAAAAAAGAACACGCAGCTTTATCTTGCAATTACAAATGCTGCGGGTGAGAAACAGGTACATCGCGGTAAGCTGTTTGAGTCAATGAAGGGAGAGCAACATGGATTTGGACTTGCGCGTGTAGAAAATGCAGTTACAAAATATGGAGGTATGTTTTCTGCTGACAGTGAGGATGGTGGATTTACGGCAGAGATCCTGATTCCATTAATGAATGAATAAAGGTTTAGAGTGAGGCAGATGTCTGCCTCATTTGCATTTGGTTCACAGTAACAGACATTTGGTTCATGAAAAAGCTGGAAAGACAGTTCTGTGTTATATAATTTTATCAGATGAAATGAGGAGGCTTAGAATATGAAAAAATTACAAAAAGAACAAAAACGCAAACCGAAATATGGTCTTTTCAGTTGTGTCAGTTATATGTATCGCTATTTGTGGCGGAATGAACGTCGTCTTGTATTTCATGGAGTGTTTATTGTTCCGGTGTCCCTTTTGGCAGCAGCAGTGACGCTGTACACACCATCGCTTATTCTGAAAGTGTTGGAGGAGGCAACTACATTTAATTATGTGGCTCTTGTTATTGCAGGACTTTTGCTGGTTGGATTTTTGACAGAATTCATAAATACATTATTAGATATGTGGAAAGAACCGAATGAAATGTATGTAACATTTCAACTGATGTATTTGCAGTTTGAGAATCGGCGTAATCGAGACTGGTATCATCAGTATTCTGAAGAAGTACAGAAATTAAATGAAAGAGGTTCAAAAGCGATTGAAAATAATCATACGGCAGGAGTGCATTTTCCTATGGATTTTGCAGAAATTATTGCAACGGTTTTCAAGTTTTTGTTGTTTGGCGGTGTCGTTTCTGTACTGCATCCGGTGATTGTTGTTCTTCTGATATGTGGCTGCATGATTTCTTATGGTATGGGCATATGGGAACGGAAAGCAAATTATAATCAGAGAGATTACCTGTATGTGGCTGATAAGCGGCGGAGATACTTAAATGAAAAACTATCTGGTAATTTTAAATTTGGAAAAGATATCCGGCTTTATCAGATGCAGATGTTTCTGCATGAGCTGAATCGAAAAAGCCTGTTGGAATGTCAGAAGCAAGTGAACATAAAAGAGCATCGGAGTTTTATGACAGCGTTTGTCAGTTTTCTCGTTGTGCTTGTGCGTGATGGACTTGCGTATGGATTTTTGATTTTTAAGGCTGCTGCGGGAGAAGTAGATGCGGCTTTATTTGTTTTATATTTTTCTGCGATCACAGCGCTTTCAGAATATATGACGGAAATTCTGAATAGTTGGAGTAAGATTTCTGAGGGAACACTTCAGATTTCAGATTTTCGTGAAAGTATGGAGATTACAAACCGGTTAAATTCAGGAACTGGGATACCTGTGCCTAAAAATCCTTTTTCAATTGAATTTAAAGATGTGAGTTACCGGTATCCAATGGGAGAAAAACAGATTTTGGATCATGTATCTTTTCGGATCAATGCCGGAGAAAAGATTGCACTTGTTGGTTTAAATGGAGCTGGAAAAACAACACTGACGATGTTGATGTGTGGTTTGCTGATTCCGGATGAAGGGGAAGTGCTAATTGACGGACACTCTGTTTTTGAATATAACCGGGATGAACTTTATGAAGCATTTGGTTTGATTCCGCAGAATTATAATTTATTGCCAGTGTCGATTGGGCGTAATATAGCCTGTGCGATGACAGAAGAAGAAATTGACAGAAAGAAGCTTTGGCACTGTATTGAAACAGCAGGACTGGCTGACAAAATAAAAAACTTGCCAAACAAAGAATATACACCGCTTTACCGGGAAGTGTTTGAGGAAGCGATTGATCTTTCAGGCGGAGAGAAGCAGAAGCTGTTACTTGCAAGGCTTCTTTATAAAAATCCGCCATGTATGATACTTGATGAGCCGACTGCTGCGCTGGATCCTATTGCGGAAAGCAGAATGTATGAGAAATACAGTGAAATTACAGCGGATGCAACTTCTGTTTTCATTTCACACCGTCTGGCGTCTACTCGTTTTTGTGACAGGATTTTTCTTTTGGATGGAGCAGATTTTGCAGAAGAAGGGACGCATGAAGAGCTGATGGCATCAGGAAAGACATACAGAAAGCTGTTTGATGTCCAGAGTAAGTATTATAAAGATGGAGGTGCTGATAATGGAGAATAAAAAGCGTGCCTTTAGAAAAGATGTGAAATTAGTGATGAAAGGAATACGAATCTGGCAGAACATCATGCCTTCCTATATTCCGTATTTGATCGCGAGTGCAGTGACCGTATGTGTACAGCCTTATTTTCAATTATATATGTCTGCAAGGATTGTAAATGAGCTGATTGCAGAAAGCAGTCTCAGGAAGATGCTGATGCTGGCGGGAATAACAGTAATTGGAACTTTTCTTTTGTCTGTGTTGAGCCGTTTCTTTTCTGGGAAATTAAAAACGCTTCAGGAATTGTCATTCAGCCACCTGCAAGGATATCTGTTTGATGCGGAAAATCATTTTTCATATGAACATCTTGAAAATCCAGATGTAATCCGGAAGAGAAATAAAATAGATATGTTTGCAAGAACAACGGAAGCGGGGCTTCTGAAAGTGCTTTATATGCCGGAAGATTGTCTGAGAAGAATTCTTGATCTTATTGCATCTACTTTGCTTACGGTATCGCTTTTTCAGACCGTATCAGGTTCTTTTAGCGGTTTTTTGAAAGCAGTTAATTCGCCATGGATTGTTTTCATTTTTGCTGCCGTTATTGGTGTCAATGCAGCGGTGACTATATGGATTTCTTCCAGGACACTTGCGAAAAGTCATAAGGAATTTGAAGTATTAGCGATGCAGAATAATCTGATTCATGCATATAAGAATGTATGGGGACCGGATATGCAGATATTCAAATTGAATCGGATATATCTTTCTGATTATCGAAAATATATGTTGCACCCAAAATGGGTTGAGAATTTAGCGGCAGCTATGGCAGTAGAAATTCGGGTTAAGCAATTACTTAACCTACTGGTAAAAGTAATCGTGTTTTTATTTACTGCCGCGAAAGCATGGATGGGAGCAATTGGAATCGGCAATTTTATTTTATATCAGGGAACTGTTCAAAAATTTGTAGAGTCTCTTTCTGCGTTGGCGTCGGATATAGGAGAGCTTCGGAGTAACAACGAGTATCTGGAAGAAGTGTTTCAGTATCTGGAAATGCCTAATCATATGTATCACGGTACGCTGGCGGTTGAAAAACGGGATGACATTGATTATGAGATTGAATTTAGAGACGTATCATTCAAATATCCGCGCAGTGAGGAGTGGGTATTGCGCCATGTGAATTTGAAGTTTAAAATCGGAGAGAAAATGGCAATTGTTGGGGAAAATGGAAGTGGTAAGACAACATTTATTAAATTACTGTGCCGTCTTTATGATCCGACCGAAGGAAAAATTCTGTTGAACGGAATTGATATTACACGATACCGATATGAGGAGTATATGAAGTTGTTCTCGGTGGCATTCCAGGATTATACATTATTTTCTTTTTCTATTGCAGAAAATGTAGCGGCATCCAGACAGATAGATGAAAATCGCGTGCTGGAATGTCTGGAACGTGTAGGGTTAGGTGAGAAAATTTCACAGCTTCCAGAGGGAATTGACACGAATATTGGAAGGGAGTATGATAATAACGGAGTTGATTTTTCGGGTGGCGAACAGCAGAAAATAGCACTTGCAAGAGCGCTTTATAAGGATGCGCCTTTTATGATCCTGGATGAGCCGACTGCGGCGCTGGATCCGATTGCAGAAGCAGAAATTTATGCAAGGTTTAACGATATTGCAAGTGATAAAACGTCGGTATTTATTAGCCACCGTCTGTCCTCGTGCAAGTTTTGTGATGAAATTGCAGTATTTCACAGAGGACATCTTGTACAGAGCGGCAGTCATGAACAACTGCTTTCTGATGAGAATGGGAAATATCATGAGCTTTGGTGTGCACAGGCGCAGTATTATGTAGAAGAGTAAGATAGATAAATACGTTTGAAAAAACAGACAAAGAGGACGAATCCTATGATGAACCATATTTACGATAATGAACAATTTTTTGAGGCATACAGTCAAATGGAGCGAAGCAAAGGCGGTTTGCAAGCGGCAGGAGAATGGCACCAGCTTCAGCCGATGATTCCTGATCTAACAGGAAAAAAGGTGTTGGATCTTGGGTGTGGATACGGATGGCACTGCAAATATGCTGCCGATATGGGAGCGGTTTTTGTGCTTGGGATCGACAGTAGTGAAAAGATGATCCAAAAGGCAGTCGAAAAACATTCGGAGGAAACAATTACATATCAGGTTTGCAATATAGAAGACTATGACTATCCGGACAGCATGTATGACCTCGTCATTTCTAACCTTGTTCTGCATTATATTGCAGATCTGGAAGCGATTTACAAGAAGGTGTATAACACACTGAAGCCTGGCGGATGTTTTCTCTTTAACATCGAACACCCTGTTTTTACAGCAGGGGTGCATCAGGACTGGATCTATGATGAATCCGGGAAGCCGCTATATTGGCCGGTAGACCATTATTTCACGCCGGGGGAAAGGCAGACTTATTTCCTCGGACAGAACGTGAAAAAGCAGCACCACACGATGACGCAGATCGTTAATCTGCTTCTGAAAACAGGATTCCGCCTAGAGGCGTTGGAAGAAGCGATGCCGCCGGAACATATGATGGAGCTTCCGGGAATGTCGGATGAGATGCGCCGCCCGATGATGCTTCTGGTGAAAGCAGTCAAAGAGGAAGAAAAGAAAGTCCGCAAGGTGGATGATAAATTATTTCTGATACCGTATTACCCGAACGAGGAGACGGCGCTTGCGTGGTATCAGGATCTGGAACTTTGCAGACAGGTAGATAATATTGATCATGTGTATTCGCTTGAACGGTTACGAGCGATGTACAATTATCTGGATACACACGGAGACTGTTATTACATTCAGTATGAGGGAGTCCTTGTGGGGGATGTGACACTTCAGGAGAATGCAGAACTGTCGATTGTTGTCTGTAAGGAATATCAGAACAGACATATCGGTCGCAAATGTATTGAAAATATGGTCGCCCTGGCAAAGGAAAAGGGAATAGATAAAGTAAAGGCAAATATTTATTCATTCAATACGCAAAGTCAGAAGATGTTCCAGTCTCTAGGATTTCAGAAGACGGGTGAAGAAACGTATGAACGAATCATAGGAAAGAGCGGCTGTAAATAGTTTTTTAAATATGATAAGATTATTCCAAATGAAAAAGGAGAGTAGACAATATGCAGGTATTGCAGATGGAAGATAAAAACAGGAAAAAAGAAATTACGAGAGCAATTCTGGAAGCGCTTCCGGAGTGGTTTGGAATCGAGCGGGCGAGAGAGGAATATATTAAGTCGAGCGCGGAAAATTTATTCTGGGCAGCATTTGACGGAGAAAAGCCGGTTGGATTTTTGTATCTGAAAGAGACTGGGAAGGATACTGTCGAGCTGTATGTGATGGGCGTTTTGAAAGATTATCACCGAAAGGGAGTTGGAAGCGCTCTTTTTAAACAGGCCAGAGAGGTAGCAAAAGAACACGGCTATTCATTTATTCAGGTAAAGACTGTGCAGATGGGAAGATATGAAGAATATGACGCTACAAATAGATTTTATCTGTCGCTTGGATTCCGGGAATTTGAAGTATTTCCGACGCTGTGGGATGAGTGGAATCCGTGTCAGGTGTATGTAATGGGATTATAAAAGTACCAGCATGACAGCTGTCCGTGCATGATGACATCAGGTCAAAATGTATGGCAGGTATTATGCTGGTATTTTTTTAATGCTTTCAGTTTCTTATTGTGTGATTTCTCTTGTATTATGAAATCGCCTTATGCTGTTTCGCGTGGAGTTCCTGGCGGAATGCCTCAACGGTACGCCGGCCTTCCTCGGTCACAGGTTTGATCCATTTTCCGGTTCGCGTGTACCACAGTTCAAAAATGAGCCGGATGATCTCATCTGTGTAAACGAAGGAGAAGACCACGAGAAATGGGAGGTGCAGTACCATTCCGGCGATCCATGTTGCTGGAACACTGATGAGGAAAAGACAACTGATTTCAAGTACTGTACCAAAGACAGACTCTCCTCCGGCGCGGAAGCAGGAATTCATAATATAATTACATGTCCGGATTGTTCCGGCGGCAAGGTAGATTAAGAGCATATATTTTCCGTAGAACATAGCTTCTGCGCCAAGTCCGAATAGTCCGAGCAGAGGTCTGTTTAAGAGAAGGCATGTCAGTACAATGATAAAAGTAATTGCCGGGCAAAGGATGGAGAACCCTTTGACATACTGGTAGCCTTTCATATGATGCCCGGAGCCGACTTCTTTGCCGACGACAACGGTACTTGCATCGGCAAGTCCGCCAAAGAAAGCAAAGACGAATCCTTCCAGAACACGGAATGCAGCCATTGCGGCAATGGCAGAGGAAGATTGATGTCCGATAACAATGTTGATCAACATCTGTCCGATTCCGTAAAAGAGCTCATTTAAAATAATTGGAAAACATTTTTTCAGATACATTCCGGCAAATCCATCTTTCCAGTGGAACATTTGTGACAGTTTCAACTGAATCGTGCTGTGGTCTTTCAAAAGAAAAACAAGCAGAATGATGAGATTGACCATGCCGGAAACGAGTGTTCCAACAGCAGCTCCGGCCGGCCCCATTTTCGGCATTCCAAAGCGTCCATAGATTAAGATAAAGTTCAGCACAAAGTTGACAACCAGAGCAACCGCTGAGCTGACTAAAGGTATTTTCACACGTTCTGTAGAGCGCATGAGAAAGCTGACGAGTACCGCAAGTACCTGAAGCGGATAAGCAAATCCAACAATTCTGATATAAGGTACTGCCAGTTTTATAATGTCTGTCTTATCAGTATAGATTCCGAGAAGGAAATTTGGACAGGTAATTGCGACGCAGCCAAACAGAAGTGATACTGCGAGCATATACAATAAAGACATGCCGAACGTCCGATTAATTCCTTCCTCATTTTGAGCGCCCCAGTATTGGGAGAAGAATAGAAGCGCGCCTCCCGCAAAACCAAAGTAGCAGGAGAAGAATAGAGAAGAAATCTGGGAACAGATTCCGACAGCGGCAACGGCAAGTTCTCCCTGACTTCCGATCATAATTGTGTCTACCATACTAGCGGTTGTTGAAAGGAAATTCTGAAAAGCAATCGGAAGTGCAATTGCGACAACAAGACGGATAAAAACTTTCCAGTCAATCTGATGCTTAACTTTTATCATAACAAACCTCCTGTGATAAAATGATTCCGCAAAACAGGACCTTTAGAGACTGCTGTGTAAGCGCTCAAAGGTCCTGTTTTTGTGATGATTTCTATACTAACATTTTCCGAAAAGGAAATCAAGAGGTGCATAAATAAAAGGCGAATTCTGGAAAAAAATAAAAAGATCGACAAAAAATTCATACAGAAAATCTACGATTTTTAGAAAATTTTCGTCAAAAGAAGCAAGAACACTACAAGAAACTTGTAGAAAAACAAATATTTTCAAGAAGAATGTCGAAATTATAAGATGACTTTTCCTTGCGAACAAAAAATCAGACAGCTATAATAACAGAGCACGGTGCTTGAAAAGGAAAAGGAGGTACAAAAAATGGGGCAGTTAAATGTAGCTGTTGCGGATGATAATGAAAGAATATTGGAACTTTTAGGGGAAATTGTCAGCAGCGATAAGGAGTTGAAGCTCGTCGGAAAAGCAAACAATGGGGAGGATATGCTGCAGATTATTAAACAGAATGAGCCGGATGTTGTCCTGCTTGATCTAATTATGCCGAAAGTTGATGGATTAAGTGTGATGGATCTTGTCAATGCAGATAAAACAATGAAAAAACGGCCGGAATTTATTATTGTAACAGCAGTAGGACAGGAACGTATCACAGAAGATGCATTTCAGCGGGGAGCAAGTTACTATATTATGAAACCGTTTAATAATGAAATGTTGTTAAATCGGATCAAGAGTGTGCGTGTTAGTCCGAAGCGGGAAGGGAGTTCAAAATCAGCTGTGGCATGTCAGGGAAAAGAGCAGGAGAATCTGGAAAGTCATGTAACAAATATGATTCATGAAATTGGGATTCCGGCGCATATTAAAGGCTATCATTATTTAAGAGATGCAATCATGATGGCGGTGGAAGATATGGATGTATTAAGTGCGATTACGAAAATCCTATACCCGACAGTTGCAAAAAAACATCAGACGACATCGAGCAGAGTTGAGCGTGCGATCCGACATGCGATCGAAGTGGCCTGGAGCAGAGGAAAATTAGATACACTGGATGAATTATTTGGATACACTGTCAGCAATGGAAAAGGAAAGCCAACGAATTCTGAATTTATTGCATTGATCGCAGATACAATTCAATTGGAATATAAGCACAGATAGAAACGGAAACAGAATTGAGAGAATGAGAAAAAGCTAAGATAAATCTTTTCATTGGCAGTAAAATACGATATAATAGAAATACCGTAGGAATGATGGAGGAATGCATATGAAAAGGATATTATTTGTAGCTTCAGAGTGTGTACCATTTATTAAGACCGGAGGACTTGCAGATGTTGTAGGTTCTTTGCCGAAATGCTTTGATAAAGAGAAGTATGATGTGCGTGTCATGCTGCCGAAATATATGTGTATGAAAGAAGAATGGAAATCAAAGCTCGAATATGTTACACATTTTTATATGGACTTTAACTGGGAGAACCGCTATGTCGGCATCTTAACGATGCAGTATGAAGGGGTTACTTATTACTTTATTGATAATGAATTTTATTTTTCAGGCTTTAAGCCGTATGGTGATATTAGGTTTGATGTCGAAAAATTTGCATATTTTTCAAAAGCGGTATTGAGCGCATTGCCGGTGATTGATTTTAGACCGGATATTATTCACTGCCATGACTGGCAGACGGGACTTGTGCCGGTGTATCTGGATAATTTCCGTTACAGCGCAGAATACTACCGGGGAATTAAAACAATTATTACGATACACAATCTGAAGTTCCAGGGAACATGGGATACAAAGACAATTCAAAATATTACAGGACTTCCAGCATACTATTTTGTACCGGATAAGTTGGAAGCTTATAAAGATGCCAACTACTTAAAGGGTGGTATTGTTTATGCAGATCGGGTAACTACTGTGAGTCATTCTTATGCAGAAGAGATTAAGATGCCGTTTTATGGAGAACGTCTTGACGGATTAATGAATGCAAGATCTAATTGTCTCTCTGGAATTGTGAACGGAATCGATTATGATTTATATAATCCAGAGACAGACGAATTGATTGAAGCGCATTATTCTGCAGAGAATTTCCGTAAAGAAAAAGTAAAGAATAAGACAGCGCTTCAGAAAGAACTCGGATTGACGGAAGATCCGAAAGTGATGATGATCGGAATCGTTTCCCGTCTGACAGATCAGAAAGGATTTGATTTGATTCAGCGGGTTATGGATGAGATCTGTCAGGACAGTATTCAGATTGTTGTACTTGGAACCGGAGAAGAACAGTATGAAAATATGTTCCGGCATTTCGCGTGGAAATATAATGGCAAGGTTTCTGCTAATATTTTTTACTCAGAACAATTGTCACATAAGATTTATGCGGCATGTGACGCATTTTTGATGCCGTCATTATTTGAACCGTGTGGATTAAGCCAGCTCATGAGTCTGCGCTATGGAACACTTCCGATTGTTCGGGAGACAGGTGGACTTCGAGATACGGTAGAACCATACAATGAGTATGAAAAGACGGGAACAGGATTTAGCTTCAGTAATTATAATGCGCATGAGATGATGGCGACAGTGCGTTATGCGGAACAGATTTATTATGATAAAAAACGTGACTGGAATAAACTTGTAGAACGTGCGATGCAGAAAGATTTCTCTTGGAAGAATTCAGCAAGACAGTACGAGGAACTCTACGAGTCAATGTAGTACGTTTATGATACAGAGAAAGAGACAACAGCAGGGATGACCTGCTGTTGTTGTATTACTTTGACATTTAGCATAAGAAAGACATCCGGGAAGGATGTTTTTTGATTTCACAGGACAGAAGATAAAAACGTTTTTGAAACGTGTTTAATTTATAGGAGAAGAGACAGCATATGAAAATCAGCGAGAAATTAAAAGACGGAAAAACACATATTTCAATCGAGGTATTTCCTCCGAAAACAGATGCGAAATATCCAACTGTAATCCAGGCGGTAGATGAGATGGCAAGATTGAATCCATCTTACATGAGCGTGACGTATGGAGCGGGCGGAGGAACAAGTGAGAATACGGTTCGCATTGCATCACATATTAAACATGATCTTGGAATGGAGAGTTTGGCTCATTTGACGTGTGTATCATCAACGAAAGCGATGGTAAAAAAAGTTATTCGGGGACTAAAAGATGCAGGAATTGAAAATGTGCTTGCGTTAAGAGGAGATATTCCGGAGGATTCTTCTGTAGAGATTGCAAGAGATTATCGTTATGCAAGTGAACTGATCAGAGAGATTCGGGAGTCAGGCGACTTTTGTATCGGTGCGGCCTGCTATCCGGAAGGGCATGTCGAAAGTCAGGATCGCAGAGATGATATACGAAGATTGAAAGAAAAGGTAGAATGTGGAGTGGATTTTCTTACAACACAGATGTTTTTTGATAATTCGCTGTATTATAGTTTTCTCTATCGCATTCGCGAACAGGGAATTACCATTCCTGTTATTCCGGGAATTATGCCGGTAACAAATGCGGCACAGATGGAGCGGATATGCAAAATGTCCGGCAGCTTCCTTCCGGAGCGGTTTTTGTCTATGCTGGATCGCTTTGGAAGTTATCCGGCAGCGATGAAGCAGGCAGGGATTGCCTATGCGACAGAGCAGATTGTTAGTCTGATTGCAAATGGAATACAGAATATTCATATTTATTCTATGAATAAGCCTGAAGTGGCAGAAGCAATCATGAATAATCTTTCGGAGATGATTGAGCATGAGTAGCAGAAGAACGGTGTATCAGGAAGCAATCCGTTATCTTGGTTATGGGAATACAAAACCAGATGAAGAAACCATTTATCTGATTCATGAATGTCTAAAAGAGCTTCAAACAATTGCGGAAAGAAAACGAGCAGTTTTTCGGTTTTTTCCGGTATTCGTTCGACAGCAGGAGATACAACTCGGTGCGCTGAAGATTATCAGCAGAGATTTGGCTGTGAATTTAAAGGGCTGTAGAGAAGCAGCTGTTTTTGCAGCTACATTAGGAGCCGAGGTGGATCGCAGGATTCATAGATATGAGTATACCAATATGGCCAGGGCAGTTGTTCTGCAGGCTTGTGCGGCGGCAGTTCTGGAGGAGTACTGTGATCAGATACAGGAAGAAATCGGGAAAAAGGCAGGAAGCAGATATTTAAGACCGCGGTTTAGTCCCGGATACGGAGATTTTAGTATTTTCATCCAGAAAAATCTGTTAGAAGTTTTGGATGCGCCGAAGCAGATTGGCCTTATGACGACAGAAGCTTCCATGCTAACACCGATAAAGTCGGTAACAGCTGTTATAGGAATTGCAGACACTTGTGCAAGTGCAGTAGAAAGAGGATGCAGTATGTGTGGAAAACAGGACTGCAGCTACCGCATAGATGACAGAAGATAAGGAGAAGAGACATGCTGAAAGACAGAATAGGAAAAGAACTGCTTTTTTTTGATGGCGGAATGGGAACCCTTCTTCAGGAAAAAGGGCTAAAGCTGGGAGAACTTCCGGAATTATGGAATATTGAACGACCGGAAGCCATTTGCCAAATCCATAGAGATTATCTGGAAGCCGGAAGTGACCTCATTCTTGCAAATACATTTGGTGCGAATCGGTGTAAATTTCACAGTCAAAACGTTTCTTTAGAAGAAGTGATTCAAACAGCACTGGAAAATGCAAGACGGGCAGTCAGACAAGTCGGCGGAAAGAAACGCTATATAGGAATGGATCTGGGACCGACGGGAAGATTGCTAAAACCGCTCGGAGATCTGGAATTTGAAGAAGCTTGCCAGGTGTTTGGCGAGGCTGCGAAACTCGGTGAGAAAGCCGGAGCAGATTTCATCCATATAGAAACTATGAGTGATACTTATGAAGTAAAAGCAGCAGTATTGGGAGCAAAAGAGCATACGCAGCTTCCGATATTTGTGACAGTTGTATTTGATGAAAGAGGGAAAATGCTGACCGGAGGAACGGTGGAGGCAGTCACAGCTCTTTTGGAGGGACTTCGCGTAGATGCAATTGGAATGAACTGCGGGCTTGGACCGGAACAGATGATTGGCTTAGTAAAAGAATTCAGGAAGTATTGCTCACTTCCATTGATCGTTAAGCCAAATGCAGGACTTCCGAAGCAAAAAAGCGGACGGGTTTATTATGATGTAGAACCAGATGTTTTTGCAGAGCGGATGGAAGAAATCATAGATCTTGGAGCTTCGGCTGTTGGCGGATGCTGCGGAACAACGCCGGAACATATTCAAAGGATGATTGCTTTGTGTGAAAAAAAGGCAATCCGCCTTCCGGAAGAAAAGACAATTACCGTCGTGTCATCTTACAGTCAGGCAGTAGAATTTTCGGATGTGCCGCTAATTATTGGCGAGCGTATTAATCCGACAGGAAAGAAACGTCTGAAAGAGGCGCTGCGCTCCCATGATCTCGAATATATTTTGCGGGAAGGGATTGTCCAAGAGGAAAAGGGCGCACATATTCTGGATGTGAATACAGGGCTTCCGGATATTAATGAAAAAGAAGTAATGACAGAAGTCATTACGGAACTCCAGTCCGTGACAAGTATTCCGCTCCAGATTGATACTGTGGATATTCCAACAATGGAACGGGCAATGCGATTTTATAATGGTAAGCCAATGATCAATTCTGTAAATGGGAAAAAAGAATCAATGGATGCCGTTTTTCCGCTGATACAGAAATATGGAGGAGTCGTTGTAGCATTAACCTTAGATGAAAATGGAATTCCGGATACAGCAGAAGGGAGAGCGGATATTGCCGGAAAAATTATCTGTGAAGCCGGGAAATACGGAATTTTGCCAAAAGACATTGTAGTGGATGTACTCGCTATGACCGTCAGCTCAGATCCGGAGAGTGCCAAAACAACACTAAAGGCACTCCGGCTTGTGCGAGAACGTTTTGGTGTGAGAACAATTCTTGGCGTATCTAATATTTCATTTGGATTGCCAAATCGTCCACAGCTCAATGCAGTATTTTATACAATGGCGCTGCAGCAGGGATTAAGCGCCGGAATCATTAATCCTTCTTCTGATGCTATGATGCAGTCTTATGATTCGTATCGGGCGCTGATGAACCAGGATGAAAATTTTGAAACTTATATTTGCCGGTATGGACAGCAGGAATCAGATGTGATTCGGCATTCAGCAGAAAATGTATCTGTGAATTTAAAAAATGCAATCGAAAAGGGGTTGAAACAGGAAGCCGCTCAGGCAACAAAAGCATTGCTTTCCAGAGGCGAAGATGCGCTTTCTGTAATTCATACCTATTTAATTCCTGCGTTGGATGAAGTCGGAAAAGGTTTTGAATCCGGAACTGTTTTTCTGCCGCAATTATTAATGAGCGCAGAAACGGCAAAGATAGCATTTGAAATTTTGAAAGAGGCAATGCAGAAAAACGGCTCTTCACAAGAGGAGAGGGAGAAGATTATTCTTGCGACAGTAAAAGGAGATATTCATGATATTGGAAAAAATATTGTAAAAGTGTTGCTGGAAAATTACGGATTTGAGGTGCTGGATCTCGGAAAAGATGTTTCGCCGGATCGGATTGTAGAAACAGCGCTGAAAGAAAACATTCGCCTTGTAGGACTTAGCGCGCTTATGACAACAACTGTTGCCAGTATGGAAGAGACGATACGGCTTCTCCGTAAAAGCAAACCGGATTGTCGGGTTATGGTAGGAGGAGCGGTTTTGAATCAGGAGTATGCCAATCTGATCGGAGCAGATTTTTATGGAAAAGATGCAATGCAGTCTGTCTATTATGCAAAGGAACTTTTTAAAAAATAATTGTTTTGTATTTTTTGAAGTACTTTGAGTTTTTTAGTTGCTCCAAGAAGAGAATTCGTGTATGATGATTGTAGAAAAAATAACAATCTTAGACTCGGTAATGACAACCGATGCTGTGAGTGATGAGGAGGACAATTCATGAGAGGATTAGACACACCGGTACGCGAAATGCGCCGGAAGGTTTTTGAAGAAATTGCGCGTGTGGCTTACCATTCAACACCGGAGAGCCTAAACGCAGATATCGAGGCTATCCCATACCGCCTGGTAAATGAAGATACGGAAAATTACAGAGAGAGAGTCTATCGAATCCGTTCTATGGTAAGTGAGCAAGTGCGTCTGGCAATGGGGATGTCCCTGCGTCCGGAAGATAAGCCGGTTCATCTCACAGCGGGGATTGAGGAGAGTAATATTTCAGATAAATACTATGAGCCGCCGTTGATGCAGGTCATTCCTTCTGCTTGTTCTGCCTGTGAAGAGAATAAATACGAAGTAAGTAATCAGTGTAAAGGCTGCTTTGCCCATCCTTGTAAAGAAGTATGCCCGAAAGGAGCAATTTCAATGGTCAATGGAAAATCCTACATTGACCAGTCAAAATGTATTAAATGTGGAAAATGCAAAGCGCATTGTCCATATGATGCTATCGCAAAAAAAGAACGCCCATGTCAAAGAGCATGCGGAGTGAATGCAATCAGTTCAGATGTGTTTGGACGTGCCCATATTGATACAGATAAATGTGTTTCCTGTGGGATGTGTATGGTAAGTTGTCCGTTTGGAGCGATTTCTGATAAATCTCAGATTTTTCAGCTGATTCGCTGTCTGAAAGAGGGCGGTGAAGTTGTTGCGGAGATCGCACCGGCATTTGTTGGACAGTTTGGACCTTATATTAATCCGAGAAATATTAAAGCAGCATTGCAGGAGCTGGGATTTTCTCAAGTGTATGAAGTAGCTTTAGGAGCGGATATTGGTGCGATTTCAGAAGCACATCACTATGTGAATGAAGTTGTAACAGGAAATCTGCCATTTCTTTTGACATCTTGCTGCCCATCGTGGTCAATGTTGACAAAGAAATATTTCCCGGATCTTGTAGACCGGGTATCACAGGAGTTGACGCCGATGGTAGCTACGGCGCGGACGATTAAGCAGGAACATCCAAATGCAAAAGTTGTATTTATCGGTCCGTGTGCGGCAAAGAAATTAGAAGCAATGCGAACTACGGTGCGGAGCGATGTGGATTTTGTCATTACATTTGAAGAGCTGCAGGCAATGTTTGATGCGAAAGATATTGATCTCTCACAGTTTGAAGCAGAGTCTTCTTTCCATGACGCTACAGGAGCAGGGCGCGGATATGCAGCAGCAGGAGGTGTTGCGGCTGCAATCGAAAAATGTATTAATGAATACTATCCGGACGTAGAAGTGCATATTGAACATGCAGAAGGACTTGCAGAGTGCAAAAAGGTACTTGCACTTGCAAAAGCAGGTAAAATGAACGGCTGTTTGATTGAAGGAATGGCTTGTCCGGGAGGATGTATTGGCGGCGCTGGAACTAATATTGAAATTCCAAAAGCGAAAAAAGCATTGAAAGATTTTGTTTCCAGATCTTCCAAACAGCTTCCTGCAAAAGAATTAGAAGAAATTGAATTAAAATAATCATAAACAAATAGAAACACATCCGAGCTGGTTTCCAAAAGGAATTTTAGCTGCGGATGTGTTTTTTTACTTAGCTAGAAGATCATCTATCAGATTCAGAATATGTTCCTGCTGTTTTCCGGTCAAACCGGTAAATTTATCGGCAAGTTCTTTTGAAAGGAAAGGATTTTCTACCGTTTCATCAAAAAAATCCTTTGGATGAACATTTAGAAAATCACAGATATAGAAAAAAGAAGTCATAGAAGGAAGTGCTTTCTGATTCTCTATTTTATTAATGTAACTTTCGCTTTGACCGAGTGAAAGGCTCATATCCCGGGCAGATATGCCTTGTTCTGTTCTTAGCTGTGATAACCTTTTGTAAAATAAGGCTAAATGATCCATTTGAATGCTCCTTTCAAGATTTATTTGGAAAAATATTCCATATTTTTTTGTTTCATTAGAATTATAATCCTTGAAAAGAAGAAAATAGAGAATTTTACACTTGAAATTTATAAAAATAGAGTGTGTAATCCTATATATTTAAAAGTGCATAGAAAATATCTATATATTTATTCAAAAAAACGATTTGACGGATATGAAAAAGACAGATATTATCAATTTTGAACAAAGAACTTATTATTACCAAATTAGGGTTTTAAAACAAATAGAAAAATGTAGTGTCTGAAAGGAATTAAAAGAAGAAATGAGTAAAAGTAAGTTGTCTTTAAGAGGAGTTCAACATTGTTATACTTCAGCAGAGGGCGAAGTGACAAAAGCAATTGAGAACATTGACTTAGAAGTAGAGAAGGGAGAATTTTTAGCAATTGTCGGTGCAAGTGGATGTGGAAAAAGTACATTACTTAATATTATGTGTGGAATGTTTCCACCCACGAGAGGAGAAGTATTGATTGATGGAGAATCTGTTGAAAAAGGAAACCATAAAATAGGATATATTTCACAAACAGATACTTTATTGCCGTGGAGAAAGATAGAATCTAATGTTGCGCTTGGATTAGAAATTGAAGGTATGAAAAAAACAGAACGTATCCAGAAAGCAAGAGAGTTGATGAAAGCAAGTGGACTTCAGGGATTTGAGAAAAAATATCCATTTGAACTGTCAGGAGGTATGCGAAAGCGAGTAGTTATTATTCGTGCATTAGCACAAAACCCAGATATTATTTATATGGATGAACCTTTTGGACCGCTAGATGTGTTTACGAGAGAAAAATTACAGGCTGAAATATTAAAAATGTGGGCGGAAAGAAAAAACACAATTATTTATATTACTCATGATATTGCCGAAGCGATCACATTAGCAGATCGAATTGTACTTTTGAGTAATCGTCCATCGAAAATAAAAGCAGAGTATCGCGTAGAAATGCCAAGACCGAGAAATATTGAGGAATGTAAATATAATCCGAAGTTCTTGCAATTAGAAAGGCAGATTTGGGAAGATATAAAAGATGAGTTATCATTTGATGAAATTGGTGGAAGTGAGGAAACTATCAATGGATAAAACGAAATTAAAATCGAGGATTATTTTAATTATTTCTTTAGTTATGCTTGTAATTGTCTGGCAAATTCTGTCGGATAAAGGTCTTATTAATCAATTGTTTTTTAGTTCACCCAAAGCAGTTTGGAAGGACTTGAAAGAAATGTTTATGACGGGATATATTTTTCCGCATTTGAAAGTTACACTTTATGCGGCTTTTTGTGGATTATTTTACGGAATCTTATTTGGAACAGTGACTGCATTTGTGATTGGAAATAATAAAATATTAGTAAATATTTTAGAACCGATTTTTGTCGGGATTCATGGGTTGCCATTGCTGGCATTAGGACCACTATTTGTGGTCTGGTTTGGAATCGGTATTAAGTCAAAAATATTTATGGCAATGATCAATGTATTTTTCTTAGTATTTTTTAATGTGTATGCAGGTTTTAAGGATGTTGATATACAGTTAATTAATACATTAAAACTTATGAGAGCATCTCGGTTTCAGATTTTAACAAAAGTTGTTATGCCATCGTGTATTCCGTGGCTTTTAGCTAGTTTAAAAGCAGGAGTAGGTGCGGCAATGCTCGGAGCAATTGTAGGAGAATATCTGGGAGCTTCAGCCGGATTGGGCTGGGTAATTCAAACTGCAGGAGGTTATTACAATATAACACGAGTGATTTCATGTGTATTACTGCTTATGACAATTATGTTTATTTTGGATGCAATTGTAAAGAGGATTGATAAGTTGGCATTAAAGTGGAGGCCAACTGTCGATAGATAAACAAAACACAAGAAAGTGGAGGAAACAGTAATGAAGAGAAAAGTTTTAGCAGTGATGCTTGCGGCAGCTATGTCTGTTGGTCTGCTCGCAGGATGCGGCGGAGAAGAGAAAAAAGTAGAAGAGCCGAAAGCAGAAACACAGACACAAGATCAGGAGAAAGAGAAAAAAGAATTAACAAAAATCTCTGTTTGTGAACCGACAAGAGGAATTTTGTGGGCACCGGTATATGTAGCAAAAGCTTTGGGATATTTTGAAGAAGAAGGTTTAGATGTAGAAATTACAACAGTACAGAGTGATATGCCAACAGCCCCGGTATTGGCGGATGAAGCTCAGTTTGGCTTATATGGGCCGGAAATGATTTGCAAATTTGTTGCAGAAGGACAAGATACAGAACTTATTTATACATGTACAGATACATATCCATATTCTTTCTTTTTGGGAAAAGATGTTACTTCTGTAAAAGATTTAAAAGGGAAAAATGTCAATGGGGCAGATAGTGGTTCGTCTCCGAGAGCTTTTGTAAGAAGTATTATTAGTAATGAAGGAATGAATCCAGATAGTGATGTTACTTATGTAAATATGAAGAATAGTGCTGTTATTGCAGCATTAGAAAATGGAGAAATTTCTGCTACTTATGCTTCTCCGGAATTGCGGGCTCAGCTTATTGAGGCAGGCTATGATGTTTCTGTAGATATCTATGATAAAGAAGTTCATAAAGAACTTTTAGATTCTGAAAGTTATGAAATGTATATCGTATTTGGAAAGAAAAGTTATATTGAAAAAAATCCGGAAATTACACAATCATTTGTGAATGCATGTTATAAAGGGGCACAGTATCTAGAAGAGAGCAACACAGAAGAAATTGTGACCACACTAAAAGAATTGTTTGCAGAAAACGGAATGTTGGAAAATGCTGTGAAAGAGTGCAAAGAAAACGGTATCTGGTCTGTAGATGGAATTTTTTCTGATAGTGGAGTCGATGCTATCAATAGAATGGCAATGGATTCAAAGCTGATTACGGAACCGGTGGCAAAAGAAGATTTAGTTGATGAATCGTTTGCGTTAAAAGCTGCTGAGAATGTAAAATAGTTATAAAATCCATAGAGGAAGAACGGTAAGAGATCGCTCCATGTTAATACGGAGTGATCTCTTTTGTAGTTGTTATCAAGATAAATAGTTTATTTTAGCAAAGAGGGGTATGCCATGGATGAAATGAAAAAAATTGCGAACGGTATCATTGAAGGTGAAGAAGATGTGGTAGTAGAGACTGTAACACAGCTATTAAAAGAGGGGATTTCACCACTTGATATTTTGGATCAGGCGTTGATACCGGGAATTGAAAAAGTAGGAGAACTTTATCAGGAAGGAGAATACTTTATTCCAGAGTTATTATTTGGCTTAGAGACAATGAATCAGGGGATGAATGTAATTTTGCCTTATATTAAAACTGAAGACACACAAAAATATGGTACAGTTGTGATTGGAACTGTTCAGGGAGATACACATGATATTGGAAAAAATATTGTTGCATCACTGTTAGACGCATCGGGATTTAAAGTAATTGACCTTGGGCATGATGTTGCACCGGAAGCATTTGTAGAAGCGGTCAGAAAAGAACATGCGGATATTGTTGCAATGTCAGCTCTTTTGACCTCTACAATGAGTTTTATGGGAAAAACGATTGAATTGCTTCGGACGGAGAATTTGCGCAAGTCTGTTAAAGTAATCATTGGCGGTGCAGTTATTACAGAAGAATTCAAAGAAAAGATAGGAGCAGATGCTTTTGCAAAAACGGCAATGGAAACTGTAAAAATTGCAAAGGAATATAGTGAAGAAAGGTAGATGGAATATGGCAGAGCAAACGATGAGAGAATTGGTTAAAAAAACATTATCTTTAGAGAAGACAGGACATATTCCTGTGATTTTGACGGCAGCAGCATTTGCAGCAGCACAGAGTCAGTGTACTGCAGAGGAATATGCAAATAATCCGAAAGTTTATGTAAAAGCTAATATAGAAACGCGTAGAAAATTTGGATATGACGCTAATATCACACAGGTATTTCAAGGAGTGGTAGAAGAAATGGGGAAAGGCCTGATTGATAGAAGTGGTAAGGTTTCTGTTAATGGAGAACGTACTGTGTTGACAGAAAAAGATATCGATAAATTGCATCCATACAATATTAATGAATGTGAATCTTTGCAGAAGATTATTCAGCAGGTAAAACTTTTCAGACAGTCGGATCCGGATTACCCGATTATGGTCATTGCCGATAACCCATCTATGTCAGCGGCCGCATTGATGGATGGAGCTAACTTCTATTTATCGCTCATTAAAAATAAAAACTTCATCCACAGAGTAACAGAACTGCTTATAGATCCGATTGCAGAAAGCATTGAGCGGATTGTTGCGGCAGGATGTGATATTATCTGGCTTCCAATGCCAACACTAGGGGGAACATGCATGTCAAAAAAACATTATGTTGAAATGTGTCTTCCATATAATAAACGTTTTATCCAACGTCTCAAAAAAACCGGAGCATCCATTATTTTACATACTTGTGGAAATTGGAATGATAGATTTGATGTTGCGACAGAAGAAGGTGCAGATGGACTGCATGTTTCAGAGGCAGATCTTGGATATTTAAAGAAAGAATATGGAAGCAAAGTTGCGCTTATGGGACAAGTTCCGGCAGCATTTACAATGTTGATGAAGACTGCAGAAGAAGTTTATCAGGAAGGACTGGAACAATGTCTGACAGCAGCAGAAAACGGTGGCTTTATTTTAAGTGCTGATTGTGGTCTTCCGGGAAATGTTCCGCCAGAAAATATACATGCACTAATTCGGGCGGCGCGAGATGCGGAGAAGATTTTGGGAGGTAATTGCTAGGCAGATAATAAAACGACATCAAGGAAAAGGCGTTTCGGAATAGGGTATTACCTGACAGGAAACGCCTTGTTTTTATCAGGAAGCAGAGTAAGGATTTTGTTTCCGGAAAAAGTATGTTAGAATGAAAATAGTGAATTGCAGGAAAAGAGGAAAAAATCATGGAGCAAAGGAAGCATATAGATATTTACCGAGGAGAAGAATTCCTATATACAGCATATCCAAAGAAAAGAGACTGCTATGTAAAGTTAAAAGAATATGTGGAACAAGAACCAGCTCCTATGGGAAAAATCTGTGCGCTTTATGGGATTCGGAGAACTGGAAAAACAGTTATGATGCGGCAATGTATTGCTGAAATGCCGGAAAAACAAAAGAAACAAAGTGTATATTTACTTTGTAAGACAGGTTGTGATATGTATCAGCTGCAATTTACATTAAACGAATTAATTCGTCAGGAAGGTATGAAAAATATATTCATTGATGAGATCACAGAGTTGGAAGATTTTCAAGTGTATGGCAATGCATTATCTGATGGGTATCCAATTCTTGGAGCAAGAATTATTGTGGCCGGAGCAGATTCTTTAGAAATTGGGTTGGCAGAAATGAATATTTTATATGATCGGGTAGAAGAAATTCATACCTCCCATGTGTCTTATGCAGAATTCTCAAGGCTGCTTGGCGGAAAAAGTCTTGATGAGTATATAGAGTTTGGAGGGACATTGACCGACAGTTCATATAAAACAAAACAATCGAGAGATCAATATTTGAATTCTGCAATTGTCAATAATATACTACATTCACTGGAAAAAAATGAAGAAGTAAGGAAACATAGGACAGTTTTGACGGAGCTGTATGATCAGGATGAATTAGTATTTGTTATCAATAAGATGATTAACAAATTCAGTTATCAGATTACAGTGAGGGCAATTCAAAAATATTTTAAAAGTGCGCCGCTGTATTCTACATTGAATAATACGAGAAATTCGGATGTCATTGATGGACTGGCAGTGGAAGATGTAAACTGGGTGATAGGAAAAGCTTTGCATGTAAAAGACCGTGAAGAAATGACAACAGTGTTTCGGGAAAATGATTTGGAAGAGTTGAAATTTTATTTAAAAGAATTGGATCTTTTTTGGGAAATTCCGTGTTATCGTTCCTGGAGACATGGAGGGAAAGAGAATCCGTTGGAAATCATTCTGCAGCCGGGGATGGTATACGCACAGGCAGCTGCGCTGACAGAAATTTTGTCCAAAGATGAATATTGGAATGTGTCTTGTCAGATTGAAAACCAGAATGAATTTAAAAAGAGGGCAGATCATTTTGTAAAAGGAATCCTGTTGGAAAATATTTTGTTATCAGAAACATATCTATGGTTACAGGAAGTAGACGCAAAAGAATATTATGTGTCTCAATTGAGTGTATTATTGCCGGAAATTAAGAAAACTGCTGAGGCAGATATGCTGATTTTGGATCAGAAACATCAAGAAGTTCATTTATTTGAAATCAAACATTCTGATAGAATTGTAGAAGAACAGACAAGACATTTGAGAAATGAACTATTTTTAAATTATATCCGGGAAAACTTTGGAGAAGTTAAAAGCAGATCCGTCATTTATCTTGGAGGGGATCAAAAAGTGGAAAATCCTTCAGGAGAGATTTCATATTGGAATGCAGAGAAATTTCTGGAACGAGTTCACAAGATGCATGTGGAAAAGAAAGTTGATTTTGCGGAATTGCTTTTTGCCAGAACAGAAAGAAAATAAAAATTGCGAGAAACCGTATGGGAAATTTGCAAATGAAATTATTAAAATTTCCCATATAGTTTTCAGAAAAAGCTGTTTAATAAGTAGTGACAGATGAAAAAAATGTAAATAAGTTAAAAAAAGAGTTGATTTTTTGGAAAAAATGTGTTAGATTGATTATAGCTTAAATATGGATCGGTTGAAAGATATGGAAGAGACTATATATTAGCGCCGAAGGTGAAAAAACTCTCAGGCAAAAGGACCATATCCGGACGATACTCTGGAAAGGCAGCAGAAGCAGATTGGCAGCTGTTTCGGCTGGACCGAAGAGGGGAAATCTTTCAGGTAAAAGGACAGAGCACAACGATTGAGGCGACAAGAGCCGATATGTCTGTGTGCTATTTTTTTATTTCCAATTATGTTGTGTTACAACACCCCTCCTTTGAGAATGCACACAGACGCACAATCGGTATAAGAATCGTTGAAGCTGACAGGAAGAATCTTTCCTGTCTTTTTTTCTGCGTTGACAAATGGAAAGCGCATCTTTATAATTTATACATAGTGTGAGCTAACATCTAAAGAGTAAATAGAGCAATTAGGAGGAAAACCATGAAAAACTATGGCGTAAATGAATTAAGAAAAATGTTCCTTGAATTTTTTGAGAGCAAGGAACATCTTGCATTAAAGAGTTTTTCACTGGTGCCGCATAATGATAAAAGTCTTCTTTTGATTAATTCAGGTATGGCACCAATGAAACCGTATTTTACAGGGCAGGAAATTCCGCCGAAGAGACGTGTGACAACATGTCAGAAGTGCATTCGTACAGGTGATATTGAAAATGTAGGAAAGACAGCTCGTCACGGTACATTTTTTGAGATGCTTGGAAACTTTTCTTTTGGTGATTATTTTAAAAAAGAAGCGATTCGCTGGTCATGGGAGTTTTTGACAGAAGTAGTAGGACTTGATCCGAACCGCCTGTATCCGTCTATCTATGAGAATGACGAGGAAGCTTTCCATATCTGGCATGATGAGATGGGAATTCCGGAAGAACGAATTTTTCGTTTTGGGAAAGAAGATAATTTCTGGGAACATGGTTCCGGTCCGTGTGGTCCATGTTCAGAAATCTATTATGACCGCGGTGAGAAATATGGCTGTGGAAGTCCGGATTGTACAGTAGGATGCGAATGTGATCGTTACATGGAAATCTGGAACAACGTTTTTACGCAGTTCGAGAGCGATGGAAAAGGAAATTATAGTGAACTGGAACAGAAAAACATTGATACAGGAATGGGATTAGAGCGTCTTGCTTCAATTGTTCAGGATGTAGATTCTATTTTTGATGTCGATACATTAAAGGCGTTGAGAGATCATATCTGCCGCCTTGCTGAGAAAGAATATGGACAGAATGATCAGTATGATGTTTCTATTCGCGTTGTAACAGACCATATACGTTCCGTTACTTTTATGATTTCTGACGGAATTATGCCTTCCAATGAAGGAAGAGGCTATGTGCTTCGCCGTCTTTTGAGACGTGCATGTCGTCATGGAAGACTACTTGGAATCGAAGGACAGTTTCTTCCGGGACTGGCAGAGACTGTGATTGCAGGATCTAAAGATGGATATCCGGAATTAGAAGAGAAGCGAGAATTTATTTTAAACGTAATTGCGAAAGAAGAAGAACAGTTTAATAAGACGATTGACCAGGGACTTGGAATTCTTCAGGAGATTGAGAAGGAAATGCAGCAAAAGGGTGCAAAAGAACTGTCCGGAGACGATGCTTTTAAGCTTTACGATACGTATGGATTCCCGCTTGATCTGACAAAAGAAATTATGGAAGAAAAGGGATATACCGTTGATGAAGAAGGCTTCCAGAAATGTATGCAGGTTCAGCGTGAAACAGCTCGTGCAGCCAGAGGGGTAACAAACTACATGGGTGCCGATGCAACTGTGTATGAACAGATTGATCCAAGTATCACTTCCAAATTTGTAGGATATGACCAATTTGCATATGAATCTAAAATTACAGTCATGACAACGGATACAGAAGTTACAGATGCTCTTTCTGACGGGGAACATGGAACTATTTTCGTGGAAGAGACACCGTTTTATGCGACAAGCGGTGGTCAGGAAGCAGACACAGGTGTGATTACATGTGCAGACGGTGAATTTGTTGTAGAAGATACAAAGAAACTGCTTGGTGGTAAGATCGGACATATCGGTTATATGAAGAACGGTATGATGAAGACTGGAGATCAGGTAACACTTACGATCGACACAGAGAAAAGAGGTCTGTCAGCAAGAAACCACAGTGCAACACATTTGCTTCAGAAAGCGCTGCGTACAGTACTTGGAACACATGTGGAGCAGGCGGGATCTTTGAATAATGACCATAGACTGCGTTTTGACTTTACACATTTTTCTGCGATGACAAAAGAAGAACTGGAAAGAACAGAAGCGATTGTAAATGAAGCAATTGCTGCGGCATATCCGGTAGAATGTGTGAACATGCCTATTGAGGAAGCGAGAAAGACAGGGGCTCAGGCATTGTTTGGCGAGAAATATGGAGATGTAGTCCGTGTAGTCAGCATGGGAGACTTCTCAAGGGAATTTTGTGGCGGAACCCATGTGAAGAATACGAATGAGATTGGAGCGTTTAAGATCCTTTCCGAGACAGGAGTGGCAGCGGGAGTCCGCAGAATCGAGGCGTTGACAAGCAAAGGACTTCTGGCATATTATGCAGATCTGGAAGCGAAGATGCATGAAGCTGCGAAGCTCCTGAAAGCATCTCCGGAGACATTGGGAGAAAAGATTTCACATCTTCAGGCAGAGAATAAAGAATTGAGAAGTGAAGTAGAGAGCCTGAAGAGTAAGTTAGCGAAAGATGCAATGGGCGATGTTATGAATCAGGTAAAAGAAATTGCAGGAACGAAGCTCCTTGCTGTGAAATTAGAAGGCGTTGATATGAATGGTCTTCGTGATCTTGGTGATCAGCTAAAAGAAAAATTAGGTGAAGGTGTTGTTGTGATTGCATCAGATGCGGGTGAAAAAGTGAATCTGATGGTAACTGCCACAGAAGCTGCAGTAAAAGCAGGTGCACATGCTGGAAATCTTATTAAAGCGATTGCCGGTCTTGTGGGCGGCGGAGGCGGCGGACGCCCGAATATGGCTCAGGCAGGAGGAAAGAATCCGGCTGGAATAGATGCTGCTCTTGCAAAAGCAGAAGAGGTACTGGCAGAACAGCTTGCATAGAATCAGACATAAAATATTATAAGGAAATAAGTAAGATCCCGAAGCTTCTTAAGAGGAGAGAAGCTTCGGGATCTTTATGCAATATACAAAATGATATTGAATTATCAAAGAATATTTATAAGGAAAGAACTTCTTTCACAAGTTCAGACTGACTTGCAACTTCGCTTTCGATATAACTTTCCAAAAAGGCTTTCATACTGTTTTTACTGTAGCGGTTACCATGAATGATCTGTCCTAACCGACGAACAGTTTTTTCAACAGTGTCATTTACAAGAATATAGTCATACTGAGCCGCACAAAGAATCTCTTCTTGGGCAATCAGGAGACGTTCTTCTAATTCCTCTTGTGTCTCAGTGTTGCGGTTGCGAATACGTTCTTCCAATTCGTCCCATGTAGGTGGAACAATGAAAATCAATGTTGCATCCGGGCAGAGGGAACGAATCTTCATGGCTCCGGAAACATCTACATTGAGGATGACATTATGTCCGGCAGCGCGTGCTTCCTCGACAGCTTTGCGAGGAGTACCATATCCGTTGCGATTATAATATCCGTATTCCAACATCTGACGTGAACGGATCATACGATCGAATTCCAAGTGAGAAAGGAAGTAATAGTCTTTGCCATCTACTTCGTTCTCGTGAGGAGCTCTTGTTGTTACCGCAGTACATCTTGTTGCATTTGGATGTTCTTTTAAGTACTGATTAATAATTGTTCTCTTTCCAACACCGCTTGGACCGGAAATTACGATCAACTGTCCTTCTTCTGCGATTTTATCAAAATAATTTTTTTCTGTGCTCATCATTATCAGCCGCCTTTCGTACTAGAGTTGTTGTATTCATAATATTATTATATACGCTGCGAAATTGAAACACAATAAAAGATATTTTATTAACATGAAAGATTATTTGTTAACAAGTAGATAAAAAGTTTTTTGCTTTTTCTGGAAGTTTCTCAAAAGAAACAGTTGACGAACAGAAAAAATATGGTATAATTCTATTAGTGCAAAAAAATACCCGAACAGTCGTATGCTGCACAATATAGGGCTGGAGGGAGGTTAGGTGTGAGACTATGTCAAATGTAATCGTAAAAGAGAATGAGACGTTAGATAGCGCTTTAAGAAGATTTAAGAGAAATTGCGCAAAAGCTGGTATCCAGCAGGAGATTCGTAAAAGAGAACATTACGAGAAACCAAGCGTAAGACGTAAGAAAAAATCTGAAGCTGCAAGAAAACGTAAATATAACTAATTTTAATATGTGCAAATTAAGTGGAGTGTTGACAAAACACTCCATTTTTACTATCATACAATACATTGGAGAAGAGAAAATGTGGTGGGATAAGGTAATTTTTGGAATGGATTCTTACCAGGTTGTCTGGTGGTTCTTAACATACAGCATACTTGGTTGGGCGGTAGAATCTCTGTACATGTCTTTTTGTAATAGGAAATTAACAAACAGAGGATTTGCCAAAGGGCCATTTTGTCCGATCTATGGTGTCGGGGCGTTAACAGTCTATTTTTTACTTCGAAGATATGAAAGCAATACATTGTTGCTATTTATTTATGGCTCTGTTTTGGCTACTACACTGGAATTTCTGACTGCATTGCTGATGCTGCGGATTTTTGGGGATTTCTGGTGGGACTATAAAGAAAAACCGTTCAATTACAAAGGGATTCTCTGCGTGGAGAGCTCGATTGCCTGGGGATTCTATACAGTATTTTTATTTGGATTTTTGCAAAAAATGGTCGTTTCTTTTGTGAAGGGGATTCCACTCTCTTTTGGAAAAGTTGCCGGAAGTATTTTGATACTTTTGTTTCTTGGAGATTTTCTGCATAGTTTCTATGAAGAAAAGAAAGATGTGCTTCCCGAATGGAAAAAGATGCTGACAGAAAGATTCAGGGGATAACATGTTTGGTTATATTATTGTTAATAAGCCGGAAATGAAAATAAAAGATTTTGAGATGTATTATGCCTATTATTGTGGACTGTGCCAGTCATTAAAAGAACGTTATGGGATGATAGGACAAACGACACTCTCTTACGATATGACATTTCTTCATATCCTATTGACGGCACTTTATGAGCCGGAAGTAGAGAAGAAGATGGTGCGTTGTATTGCACATCCGTTTGCGAAACACCCGGCAAGAATAAGCGAATATACGGCATATGCAGCAGATATGAATATCATTCTTACTTATTATAAATGTAAGGATGATTGGAATGATGACAAAAATATGAGAAAACTGCTCTATGGAAAGATGCTGAATCAAAAGGGGAAAAATCTGCGGATATCATATGAGGAAAAACTCCGGAAGATTGAGAGTTGCCTAAAAGAAATATCTGCTGAAGAGGCAAAAGGTACATTAGAAGCAGAGCAGATGGCAGGAAAATTTGGTGAAGTAATGGCTGAGATTTTCGCATATCGCAAAGATGAGTGGGAGAAAAGCCTTAGAAAAATCGGATTTTATTTAGGAAAGTTTATCTATTTGCTTGATGCGTATGAGGATATTGAGAAAGATTTAGAAAATGGAAGTTATAACCCATTTCGGGAAGAATGGAAACGTGAAGACTTCAGAGAACACACGAAGATGATGTTGACTATGATGATGGCAGAGTGTTCGGCAGAATTTGAACGGCTGCCCATTCTGGAGCATTTGGATATTTTGAGAAATATTCTTTACTCTGGCGTGTGGTTTCGCTATGAGGCAGTAAATAAAAAGAGATATCAGGATAAGGTGGAAGAAAATGTTTGATCCATACAGCATATTAGGAGTTTCGAGAGATGCTACGGATGAAGAAATAAAAAAAGCATATAGAGGATTGAGCCGGAAATATCATCCGGATGCCAATATTAATAATCCAAATAAAGATGAAGCAGAGCGCAAATTCAAAGAAGTTCAACAGGCATATGAGCAGATCATGAAGGAACGGACGCAAGGTGCCGGAGGCGCAGGAGATTATTCCTATGGAGGAGGCTTCGGAGGATTTGGAAGCTATGGAGGCTTTGGCGGCGGCTATCAGCAGAAAGAAGAGTCTCAGGAATCAGCGTATTTACGCGCAGCTGCAAATTATATTAACAGTGGGCATTATAAAGAAGCTTTGAATGTGCTTGGACAGTTGAAGGACAGAGATGCCAGATGGTATTATTACAGTGCCATTGCCAATTCAGGGGCGGGCAATAATGTACTTGCGCTGGAACATGCCAGACAGGCATCGCAGATGGACCCGGGGAATTGGGAGTATCAATCACTCGTACAGCGTTTGGAATCAGGAAGCAGTTGGTATCGCGGTATGCAGAACCCTTATGGTTCTACCGTTATGGGTGGTGGAGATTGCTGTATGAAGCTCTGTCTTGCCAATATTATTTGTAATTGTTGCTGTGGCGGTGGAATGTGCTGCGGCGTGCCGGGCGGCGGTTATTATATTTAAGGTGTAAATAGTGATTTTTCAAAGAAGTATTAAAAAGGAAGGAGCTGTCAGGAAAGAGATAGCTCCAAGCAAGGGCAGATGTGACTCATATCAAGTCACATCTGCCCTTGAATTTTGCTAATCGAAACGGTACTAATCAGCAGATACTGATTCTTCAGATGCGTTAAAAAAGAATAGAAGATTTTAGCGTATTTTTTATGCCGTAAGTATCGGTAAACTCTATTTCGTAAAAAACATTTTCTGTACGATTTGGAATACGCAATTCTAATTCGATTGGAGTATTCAGGTAACTGCGATCGGTATAGACATATTCAGAACCGCCATCCTCGTCGGACGGCATCTGGTCTATTTGCCGAAAAGCCTGTACGGTATCAGAAAGATCAATCGGAAGTTCTGCTAGCGTTTTCTCGCCCTGACGAATTCGAACAATGCCGGTAACCGGATAATTTATAAGAACAGGCAGTGACGAAGTTGTGTCAAAAGCCGCGCCGATACTTATAGTAAATTCTCCTTTTAACGTAAGCGTATTATTTTTGAAACTAATTTCAGGAGTAGAAATGATTTCATGCTGCGGAAGTATTTCTTCTCCAAAATTCTGGTCTTGATATAGTTTTTGTGTTTGAAAAGAGCCGTTATTGGAGATTTTTAAAAACCAGGTCTGTTCTTGATTGAGTTCATCAGGGGAAAGGGCACATTCTGAACGATATACCCCATCAATCAGTTCAGCAGGAAAGGTTCTGGATTCTGATCCGATTGTCAATATAAATTCACCAGTATCCTGTTCCTTGTAAGTTTTTGGAACAGCGCTCATTTGAAAAAGAAATTGATTCGAATCTGAAACTGCATGCTGAAATATAAAGGTATAATCTGATGATAATGTCTGTTCTTCCGGGATAGAGTCTGCATTGTCCGGAGGCAGATAATGATAGTTTACATTGATGGAAGAAATCTTTTTATTCAAATAATACCCGTAAAAACAAAGTCCGATCACAAGAAGTGTGAGGAAAATAACAGTTCCTTTCCAGATAAGCAGAGAATCTTTTTCCCTGAATCGATTGTTTGACGATTCTTTTTCATTAGGTACGGAAGCCGTCGGAGCAGCGCTGGTTTTTGGCGCGCTTAAAAGCTCGGAAAGAGGGATATGATAAATGGAAGCCAGTTCGTGAAGTCGTTCTGTAGATGGAACGGCAGTTCCATTTTCCCATTTGGAAATTGTTTGCCGGGATACCTTCATTAAGTCGGCCAACTGTTCCTGGGAGAGATGATGTTCTTTTCGGAGCTGTTGTAATTTTTCATATAGACGCATATAATCACTCCTTTCTGATGTACTTTTATTGTATCGGAAAAGAAAGAAAAATGCTATCTATTATTGAGTGCAACATGTAATGAATTGGGCGCATAATGAATTTTCATTAGAATTTTTTTTGACACCATTTTTCAACGAGATTAATGAATGCATAGAGAGTCATTGCCAAAACACAAAGCAGTACAATGGACATTAGAAGCCAATCCATTTTGAAGACCTGACTGGAATAGATGATCAGATATCCGAGCCCTTCTCTGGCACCGATGAATTCTCCAATGATAACTCCAACAAGACAAAGTCCGATATTCACTTTCATATTGCTTATGATAGCAGGGACGGAGCTTGGCAGCACGACTTTTTGGAGCGCGTGAAGGTGCGTGCCGTGTAGTGTGTAAATTAGTTTCAGATCTTCCGGATCTACTTCTTTAAAGCTGGTGTAGAGATTTAAAATACTTCCAAATATTGCAACGGACATCCCGGCCACAATGATGGTTTTCTTGTTAGCCCCAAGCCAGACGATCAGAAGGGGCGCAAGCGCTGATTTTGGAAGGCTGTTTAGAATGACAAGGTATGGGTCCAGGATTTCGGAAAGGGAATCAGAAAACCAAAGAAGTATAGCAAAACATATGCTGCAGATTAGAACGAGGATGAAACTGATCAGTGTCTCATACACGGTAACCCAAATGTGAAGGAAAATAGTTCCGTCTGCGGAGAGATCCGCAAAGCATTTAACAATGCCGGACGGACTGCTGAAAATAAAGGAATCAATCTGTCCGGTTCTGGCAGAAATTTCCCAGAGAGTAAGAAAAAAGATAAAAAGAAAGCAGCGAAAGAAAATGACGGTATGCCTGTGGCGTTGAATTGCTTTTAAGTACTGTGCCTGCGCCGGAGAAACAGACTCAGTCTGTAAGAGATGCGGTTTGGACTGCTTTGCCATGATGATTCAACTCCTTCCAGATCAGATTGAAATATTGTTTGAATTCAGGTGTATTTCTGCGTTCTAAAGGGGTGTCTTCTTTTAGGTGAAATGTCAGCGGCAGTGTCTGGGCAATTGTAGCAGGACGATCAGAGAGAATAATTACCCGGTCCCCGAGACTGATGGCTTCGGAAAGATCATGGGTAACAAGAATTGCTGTTTTTTGTTCTTTTCGGATAATCTGTCCGATGTCATCCCCTACTGCAAGTCTTGTCTGGTAATCTAGTGCAGAAAATGGTTCATCAAGAAGGAGGAGTTCGGGTTCCAATACGAGTGTTCGGACAAGAGCGGCTCTCTGACGCATTCCTCCGGAGAGTTCAGAAGGGCGGGAAGACTTAAAATGCCCAAGACCGTAGAGTTCCAGCAGCTCATTTGCGCGCTGGATTGTGTGGATATTCATCATATGCTGGATTTCTAATCCGAGAATTACATTGTGATAAATCGTTCGCCATTCAAATAAATGATCTTTCTGAAGCATATAACCTATATTTGCAGCGCTTTCTTTTAGTGGCTTTCCGTTAATACGGATGGTTCCGGATTCAGGAGTAAGAAGTCCGCTGATGAGTGAGAGCAGAGTGGATTTGCCACAGCCAGATGGACCGACAATTGCGATGAATTCTCCTTTCTTTAGTGAAAAGGAAATCTGTGAAAGCGCCAGAGTTTCTCCTTCTTTTGTGTGATAAGAGTAACTGACTTGGTTTAATTCCAGTACATGTTCCATTGTAAACCTCAGCTTTCTGTGTTTGTTTATATGATTAAACTATGTAAAGATTACGAAAGTGTTCTTGCGGGATTAAAAGAGGCGTTGTATAATTGAAACAATACAGTGCATGAGGAGATAGATTTGTGAATTACCAGAAAGAAACAGAGAAAATCATTGAACATATTCAAAGAGAAGGAAGAGTTCCCAAGCTGCTGCTTCATAGTTGTTGTGCTCCGTGCAGCAGCTATGTATTAGAATATTTATCTCAGTATTTTGAAATTACAGTGTTTTATTATAATCCGAATATTTATCCGGAGCAGGAATACAGGAAACGAGTCATAGAACAGGAGGCGCTGATCCGTTCTATAAATTGCAGATATCCGATAACATTTCTTGAAGGAAATTATGAGAAAGATAAGTTTTATGAGATGGCAAAAGGACTGGAAGAAGAGCCGGAAGGCGGAGAACGCTGCAGAAGATGTTACCGGCTTAGGCTTCGTGCTGCTGCCCTAGCTGCAAAAGAAGGCGGGTATGATTATGTGACAACAACCCTCAGTATCAGTCCGATGAAAAAAGCAGGTTGGCTGAATGAGATTGGACAGGAAGAAGCAGAACAGCAGGGAGTTTCCTATTTGCTGTCAGACTTTAAGAAAAAGAACGGATATCAGAGATCGATACAATTATCAAAGCAGTATGGGCTTTATCGACAGGACTATTGCGGGTGTGTCTTTTCCCGCGAAGAACGCAGAAAACAACAGGAAGAAAGAAAAAAGGAGTGATTAGAATGGCACAATTATGGGGAGGACGCTTTACGAAAGAGACAGATGAGTTGGTGTATCGTTTTAATGCATCAATTTCTTTTGACAAGCGTCTTTATGCACAGGATATAAAAGGAAGTATGGCGCATGTGATGATGCTTGCCAAACAGGGAATTCTGACCGAAGAAGAGAAAATACAGATTATCGGAGGGCTGGAAGGAATTTTAAAAGATGTGGAGACAGGAGTGCTGGAAATCAGCGAGGCTTATGAGGATATTCACAGCTTTGTGGAAGCAACTTTGATCGAGCGGATTGGAGAAGCCGGTAAGAAATTACATACAGGACGCAGCAGAAATGATCAGGTTGCACTTGATATGAAGCTTTATGTGAGAGATGAGATTGTGGCAGAAGATCACCTTCTGAAAGAGCTGCTGGGCGTACTTCTTGGTATTATGGAAGAACACACAGAGACTTTTATGCCTGGTTTTACACATCTTCAGAAAGCGCAGCCAATTACGCTGGCACATCACATGAGTGCATATTTTGAGATGTTTAAACGAGACAGACAGAGACTTGCAGATATTTATGCGAGGATGAATTTCTGTCCTCTTGGTTCCGGAGCACTGGCAGGAACGACATACCCGTTGGATCGGGATTATACTGCAGAACTGCTGGGATTTGCAGGACCGACACTGAACAGTATGGATTCGGTATCCGACAGAGATTATCTGATAGAACTGATGTCTGCCTGTGCTACGATTATGATGCATTTGAGCAGATTCTCAGAAGAAATTATTATTTGGAATTCAAACGAGTATCAGTTTGTGGAAATTGATGATGCATACAGCACAGGAAGCAGTATTATGCCGCAGAAGAAGAATCCGGATATTGCAGAGCTTGTCAGAGGAAAAACCGGGCGCGTGTACGGTGCACTGATCTCTATCTTGACAACGATGAAAGGAATTCCGCTTGCTTACAATAAAGATATGCAGGAAGATAAAGAACTTGTATTTGATGCGATAGATACGGTAAAAGGCTGTACAGCGTTATTTACCGGAATGCTTCAGACGATGAAATTCTGCAGACAAACGATGGAAAAAAGCGCCGCAAATGGTTTTACCAATGCTACAGATGCGGCAGATTACCTTGTGAATCATGGGGTCGCTTTCCGGGATGCCCATGGAATCGTAGGTCAGCTTGTGCTTTATTGCATTGAGAAAGGAATTTCTCTGGATGAGATGAGCATGGAAGAATATAAGGCTATTTCTCCGGTATTTGAGGAAGATATTTATGATGCGATCTCTATTCGTACTTGTGTAGAGAAACGAAATACAATTGGCGCTCCGGGGAAAAAGGCAATGGAAGAGGTAATTGAACGCGACCGCAAATATTTGCAGGAAACATAGAAACAGGTTGTGAACTGCCGGAAAATAAGAATAAGAAATGAATTAAACAGAGAGGAATGACAGATATGGAACAGAAACTAAAAGTAGGAATTCTCGGTGCAACAGGAATGGTAGGCCAGCGGTTTATTGCGCTGCTGGAAGATCATCCATGGTTTGAAGTGACAGCAGTTGCTGCAAGTGAGCGTTCAGCAGGAAAGACTTATGAGGAAGCGGTAGGCGGACGTTGGAAAATGACTACACCGATGCCGGAGGCAGTAAAGCATCTTGTGATTAAAAATGTAAATGAAGTAGAGCAGGTTGCTTCAGGCGTTGATTTTGTATTCAGTGCAGTGGATATGTCAAAAGAAGAAATTCGTGCAATTGAAGATGCTTACGCAAAGACAGAAACACCGGTTGTATCCAATAACAGTGCACATCGCTGGACACCGGATGTGCCAATGGTGATTCCGGAGATCAATCCGGAGCATTTTGAAGTTATTGAAGCACAGAAGAAACGTCTCGGAACAACAAGAGGCTTTGTGGCTGTAAAACCGAACTGTTCTATTCAGAGTTACGCGCCGGTACTATCTGCCTGGAAAGAATTTGAACCGACAGAAGTTGTTGCAACAACTTATCAGGCGATTTCCGGAGCGGGAAAAACTTTTAAAGAGTGGCCGGAAATGATTGAGAATATTATTCCGTATATTGGCGGCGAGGAAGAAAAAAGTGAACAGGAACCGCTCAGAATCTGGGGAGAAGTTAAAGACGGACAGATTGTAAAAGCAGCGAAGCCGGTGATTACAACGCAGTGTATTCGCGTACCTGTTTTAAATGGCCACACAGCGGCTGTATTTGTAAAATTTGCGAAAAAACCAACAAAAGAACAGCTGATAGAGAAACTTGTACAGTTTAAAGGACTTCCTCAGGAACTGGAGCTTCCAAGTGCACCAAAACAGTTTATTCAGTATCTGGAGGAAGATAACCGTCCACAGGTTACATTAGATGTAGATTTTGAAAATGGTATGGGAATTTCCGTAGGAAGACTGCGGGAAGATACCGTGTATGATTTTAAATTTGTTGGATTATCCCATAATACAGTAAGAGGAGCGGCAGGAGGAGCAGTGCTTTGCGCTGAAACATTGACTGCCAAAGGATATATTCAGGCAAAATAGTTCACAGAGATTCAGAAGCTGAGAATTGGAATCAGGATGAGGTGACAAAGCATGGAGAAAAAAATATTGGATTATACACAGAACAGAGAATTATCATGGCTTCGCTTTAATCAAAGAGTGCTTCAGGAGGCGCAGGATTTATCTGTGCCGCTTCTGGAGCGAATGAAATTTGTGGCGATTTTTACGAGCAATCTGGATGAGTTTTTTATGATCCGGGTAGGAAGCCTGCATGATATGGAAGCGCTGGGAGATGAAAGTATAGACAGACGTTCCGGAATGACGGCAGCAGAGCAGCTTGATGAAATCTATAAAGCAGTAGCGCCTCTTTATAAAGAGAGAGATAAGACTTATGCAGAAATCAAAAAACAGCTGAGTCCTTACGGAGTATGCGGACTTTCGTTTAAAGAACTGGAACAGCAGGAAAAGAAGTATGTAAAGAAATATTTTAAAGAACAGATCCTTCCTGTACTGTCTCCTCAGATTGTAGATGCGAATCACCCGTTCCCGCATCTGCTGAATAATACAATTTATGTGACAGCTAATCTGAAACAAGGAAATAAATCGATGCTCGGAATCATTCCGCTGCCGGATTTTATTTCGGACATCGTATATCTTCCGGGACATGATATCCGGTATATCCGAATGGAAAAGATTCTTATTGAGTATATGGAACTGATTTTTGATCAGTATGAGATTTCTGATAAGAATTATATCTGTGTAACCAGGAATGCGGATATCTCTCCGGATGATGAGGCATTTGCGGATGATGCAGATTTTCGGAAGCGAATGAAAGAGACGCTTCATAAACGGCGCAGAATGGCGGTTGTGCGTCTTGAGACAGCGGAACCGCTGACAAAAGAAAATGAAAAATATTTTTGTGAAAAGTTTCAGATTGAACCAAAACAGATTTTCCGCACAAAGACACCAATGAAGTTGGGCTATATGTTTGCCGTTGCAGAAAAAGTACCGGAATCGATGAAACGTTCATTGATCTATCCGCCATTTCATCCACAGGAAGCCAGAATGGTTACGGATGGAAGCATTATGAAGCAAGTAAAGAAAAAAGATATTATGTTGTCTTATCCATATGAAAGCATGGAGCCGTTTTTAAAATTGATCAAAGAAGCATCTGTAGATCCTAATGTGATGACGATTAAGATTACGATTTATCGGCTGGCAAAGAAGACGAGGTTAGTGGAATACTTATGTGCTGCTGCAGAAAATGGCAAAGAAGTAACAGTATTGATTGAGCTGCGCGCCCGTTTTGATGAGCAGAACAATATTGACTGGTCGGAGCGGCTGGAAGAAGCAGGATGCCGTGTGATTTATGGGTTTGAGGGATATAAAGTACATTCTAAGATCTGTCTGATCACATATCGGAATCGAAATGAGATTCAGTATATCACTCAGATTGGCACAGGCAATTATAATGAGAAGACCGCTGCAATGTATACAGACCTTTGTCTTATGACGGCAAATAAGAAGATCGGAGAAGATGCGGCGATGTTTTTCCAGAATATGTCTATTGGTAATCTGGATGGCGAATATGATCAGCTGATTGTTTCTCCGAGCAGCTTGAAAAAGAATATTTTGAGCCTGATGGATGAAGAGATTGCCAAAGGGAAAAATGGACGTATTGTAATGAAAATGAATTCTGTAACGGATATGGATTTCATTCAGAAAGTCTCAGAAGCCTCTAAAGCAGGTGTCAAGGTAGATCTGATCGTGCGTGGAATCTGTTGTATTCTTCCAAAGGTGCCGGGAGAAACAGATAATGTTTCTGTAATGAGCATTGTAGGACGGTTTCTGGAACATCCGCGTATTTTCTGCTTTGGGAATGGCGCTGACAAGAAAATCTATATTGGTTCGGCGGATATGATGACAAGAAATACCGAAAAACGTGTAGAAGTAGCCTGTCCGATCCTTGATCCGGAATTAAAAACATGGGTTACGCATATGCTGAAAACAATGCTGAACGATACCGTCAAAGGAAGAAATATGACGGCAGATGGTACTTATGTAAAACGGGGCAGGGAAGAAGATGGAGTAAATTCTCAGGAAGTATTTATGCATGAAGCGATTCGTGAAAGCAGAAATAAATCCGTTGTGGTAGAACATAAAACTATTTTTGATAAGATTAGAGCATGGATGCGTAAGTAGAAATGCTTTTAGCAGGAGGAACAGGTGTGGTAACGCAGGAATTATTAAAAGATGCGCTGAAGTACGGAAAATGTTTTGTAAGAAATGGTAATACAGCGAACTATATTCCGGAGCTTCAGCGGGTAAATAAATATCAGCTTGGAATTTGTGCAGTAGGGTTTGATGGAGATCTTCCGGAAGTTGTGGAAGTGGGAGATTCCCGGGTTCCGTTTACGATTCAGAGTATTTCTAAGATCATTTCCCTGATCCTTGCTGTGCGGGACAGAGGACCGGATTATTTGTTTCACGACAAAGTGGGAGTCGAGCCGACCGGTGATCCTTTTAATTCGATTGTAAAGTTGGAGACAAAATCCCGACCGTTTAATCCGTTTATCAATGCGGGGGCCATTGCGGTGGCCAGCTGCATTAACGGAACATCGGCGGATGAAAAGTTTGACCGTTTTTTAGAATTGACGCGAAAACTCTGTAATAACAAAGAAATCAGTCTGAATGAGAGTGTCTATCAGTCTGAGAAAGAAACCGGAGACCGTAATCGGGCGTTGGCATATTATTTGAAAGCATCGGGGGTTCTGGAAGGAGATGTGAAGGAATGCCTTGATCTTTATTTCAGGATGTGTTCCGTAAGTGTAACAGCGCTTGATATTGCAAATCTAAGTGCGGTGCTTGCAAATCAGGGGAAATGTCCGTTTTCGAAGGAGATGCTGATTGAGCCTCACAGTGCAAAAGCGATTCGGGCGCTTATGCTTACTTGCGGAATGTATGATGGTTCTGGGGAATTTGCTATGTCAGTAGGATTCCCGGCAAAGAGCGGTGTCGGAGGAGGAATCGCGGTTCCGCTTGTGGGAAGAATGGGAATCGGGGTATTTGGACCGTCTCTGGATGAGAAAGGAAATAGCATCGGCGGAATTAAAATGCTGGAATTTTTATCTGAAAAGCTGGATTATCAATTATTTTAACAGGTGATTTTATCAGAAGAAAGACAGCATCAGAAAGGACAAGCATAGAATTTATGGGAAAATCACTATATATTGCGGAGAAACCAAGTGTTGCACAGGAATTTGCGAAAGCATTAAAACTTCAGGCAGCCCGCAAAGATGGTTATCTGGAATCAGGGGATGCAATTGTGACATGGTGTGTTGGGCATCTTGTGACAATGAGCTATCCGGAGGTTTATGATGAGAAGCTGAAGCGTTGGAGTTTGGAAACGCTTCCGTTTATTCCGGAAGAATTCCGGTATGAAGTTATTCCGGCAGTTGCAAAACAGTTTCGAACGGTGAAATCACTTTTGACGAGAGATGACGTGGACTGCATTTATGTTTGTACAGACTCCGGACGAGAAGGAGAGTATATTTACCGGCTCGTAGAACAGATGGCTGGAGTACATGGAAAGAAGCGGCTTCGTGTCTGGATTGATTCACAGACAGAAGATGAAATCTTAAGAGGCATTCGGGAGGCGAAAGATTTGTCGGCGTATGATAATCTTTCCGCCTCTGCTTATTTGAGAGCAAAAGAAGACTATCTGATGGGAATCAATTTTTCAAGACTTCTGACATTAAAATATGGAAACAGTATCGCAAACTTTACCGGGGCGAAATATACGGTGCTTTCTGTTGGGCGCGTTATGACCTGTGTGCTCGGTATGGTCGTTCGCCGGGAACGGGAGATTCGTAATTTTGTAAAAACTCCTTTTTATCGGGTACTGAATACGGTTTCACTGGATGGACGTACTTTTGAAGGCGAATGGCGAGCTGTGAAGGGCTCCAGATATTTTCAGTCTTTTGATCTTTATAAGGAAAATGGATTTAAAGAAAAACAAAAGGCAGAAGAATTTATTTCTTGGCTGAAGGAAGAAACACCGCTTAGCTGTAAGGTTGTGTCTGTAGAGAAAAAACAGGAAAAGAAAAATCCTCCGCTGCTCTATAATCTGGCTGAACTTCAAAATGAATGTGCGAAGCGTTTTAAAATCAGTCCGGATGAGACACTGAAAATCGTGCAGGAACTGTATGAGAAAAAGCTCGTGACATATCCGAGAACAGATGCCAGAGTGCTTTCGACAGCGGTTGCAAAAGAGATTTCCAAAAATCTCAACGGATTGTCTAAATATGAGATGGCAAAACCATATTTGCAGGATATTTTGCAATTTGGAAGTCACAAAGGACTTGCAAAGACACGATATGTGAATGATAAACAGATTACAGACCACTATGCGATTATTCCAACCGGTCAGGGACTTAGTGCGCTGAACAGCGTTTCTCATACGGCGAAGCAGGTCTATGATGTTATTGTGAAACGCTTTCTTGGGATTTTTTATCCTCCGGCAATCTATCGCAAAATCGCAATTGTGACGGAGATGAGAGGGGAAATGTTTTTTTCATCTTTCAAAATCCTGGAGCAGGAAGGCTATCTGAAAGTAGCAGGCAAACCGCTGCATAAAAAAGAAGATAAAGGGGAAGAAGAGGAAACAGAACTTGACAGCAGCTTTTTTGAACAGATCAAAATGTTGAAAAAAGGTAGTATACTTCCGGTGCAGTCGTTGCACATAAAAGAGGGAGAGACATCGCCGCCGAAGCGCTATAATTCCGGTTCAATGATTTTGGCAATGGAAAATGCAGGGCAGTTGATCGAAGATGAGGAACTGCGGGCACAGATCAAAGGAAGCGGGATCGGTACAAGTGCTACAAGGGCAGAAATTCTGAAAAAACTGATACATATTAAGTATTTGGCTTTAAATAAGAAAACACAGGTCATTACACCGACATTGCTTGGAGAAATGGTCTTTGATGTAGTGGCAAATTCGATTAAATCACTATTAAATCCGGAACTGACTGCCAGTTGGGAAAAGGGGCTTACTTATGTGGCAGAAGGAGAAATTACTCCGGAAGAATATATGACAAAGCTTAGAAATTTTATTATCAGCAGAACGAATGGTGTGCTTGGCCTGAACAATCAGTATCAGCTGAGACGATACTATGAACAGGCAGCAGTATTTTATAAAACAGGTATTCATAAAAAGAAGTAGGAGAATGTGTATGAAAGAATTAACAGTATCAGAACTGTATTCACTGGATGAAACGCTTGCAAAAGATATTTTTGAGGATGTTACATATCCGTGGGAAATCCTTCCGAAGATTGGTGAGTTTATTCAGAAGCTTGGAGATACTTTAAGTGAAGAAGAGTATGAAAAGCGTGGAGAAAATATATGGATTGCAAAAAGCGCTAAAGTTGCGCCAACGGCCTGCATTCATGGTCCTGCAATTATTGGAAAGGATGCGGAAGTACGCCACTGTGCATTTATTAGAGGGAATGCAATTGTTGGAGAAGGCGCTGTTGTGGGAAATTCTACAGAATTAAAAAATGTTATTTTGTTTAATAAAGTGCAGGTTCCTCATTATAACTATGTCGGAGACTCGGTGCTGGGATATAAAGCGCATATGGGCGCTGGATCGATTACTTCCAATGTGAAATCAGATAAGACACTTGTGACGGTCAAGACACCGGATGGTCCGATTGAGACCGGACTTAAAAAATTCGGAGCGATGCTCGGTGACAATGTAGAAGTTGGCTGCGGCAGTGTACTGAATCCGGGAACGGTGGTCGGAGCTCATACAAATATTTATCCGCTTTCCATGGTGAGGGAATTTGTGCCGGCCAACAGTATTTATAAAAAGCGCGGCGAAGTGGCAGAAAAGTACGAATCTGAAAATTAGAAGAAAACAACAGGATGCTCAAAAAATGAGCGTCCTTTTTGTTTGGAATGAGGATAAGAGCAAAGAAGCAGCAATTCCGCCTATGGATATTATATATTGACACAGAGAAATATCTGTATTAATATAATAATACAAAAGTTTTGAGGAGGGATAAAATGCTAGAAGTACAGGGATTATCAAAACGCTATGGAAAATATCTGGCAGTAGATCATGTTAGTTTCTCGATTCCGGATGGCTGTGTAGGAATTCTTCTTGGACCGAATGGAGCGGGAAAATCCACAATTATAAAAAGTATTGCAGGCCTGCTCAGGTATGACGGAGGAATTGGAATTCAAAAGATATCGTCAAAATCACTGGAGGCGAAAAAAGTCTTTGCCTATGTGCCGGAAATTCCGGCTTTGTTTGATGCACTGACGGTACGTGAACATATAGAATATATTCGTAAGGCATATAAAAGCAGCATTACAGATGAAGAAATTGAAGGACTGCTTGCAAGATTTGAAATGAGTGACAAGCAGGATAAAATGGGAAATGAATTGTCTAAAGGAATGATGCAAAAGGTCAGTATCTGCTGCGCACTTGCAGTCAAGCCGCAGGTAATTTTATTCGATGAGCCTATGGTTGGACTGGATCCGAAAGCAATTAAGGAACTGAAAGAAGTTATTTTGGAATTAAAAGAAAATGGGGCAACGGTGCTCATCAGCACACATATGCTTGAAATGGTAGACGGCTTGTGGGATGTAATGTTTGTGATGGAGAAAGGAAAATTGATCGGAGCTTATAAGAAAGATGAGGTTGGCGGTAAAGATCTGGACGATCTGTTCTTCGAAATGACAGGCGGTGAGGAAGAATGAAAGCACTTTGGTATTTGAGAAAAACAATTTGGAAGAATCAAATAAAGAAGGCGCTGAAGCGGCCGACAACGTATCTGTTTCTTGTTCTCGGAATATTTTATATCGGAATCATTGTTGCGGGAATCGGGACAGTTGCAGCAACCTTTCAATTTGATTCGGCATATGGACTTGTGATTTTGATGACGATTTGGAGTTTTTATATGATTCCTGCAAATTTCGTCAGCTATGCCGGCCGCAAGGGAATTATTTTCCGCCCCTGCCAGGCGCATTTTGTTTTTACTGCGCCGATTTCTCCAAAGAGAATTCTTCTTGATACAGCGGCATTAAATCTGGGATTGAGTATTGTGGGCGGTATTGTCATGAGCGTGATCGGTGTGTGGGTATTCCATCTCCCAATCTGGCGTGCGGCACTGATGTTTTTGCTCTGCTTTGTGTTGGAAATGGTTCTTGAATGCAGCCTGATCATCATTGTCTATGGAAGTGACCGTTTTGCTGATGGAAAGTTTAAACGATGGGGAATTTTCATCAAAGGGATTCTTATTGTTTCAGCGATATTTTTCCTGTGGTATTTCAAAGAAAACGGAATCAGCTTAAAAAGTGCTGCGGAACTGATCGAACATCCGGTTTTTCGATTGCTTCCGGTAGTGGGATGGGATATCAGCGCTTTTCGGCTTGTGATTCTTGGTCCGGATCGTTTGAATGTAATCGGAACAGTATTATATCTGGGGTTGATTATACTTCTGACACTTATGGCGATCCGGATGAAAAACACAGGCGCTTATTATGAAGATGCGGCTAAATTTGCGGATGATTATCAAGAACTCCGTAACCGGAGCAAGCGGGGAGAGACTGGTTATAGTCTTGGGAAAAAGAAAAAATTCCGTACAGTAAAAGGCAATTTTGGAGGCGGCGCCAAAGCAATCTTCTATCGCCAGCTTTTGGAATATAAGAAAGAGCGGTTTTTTATTTTTGATTCGATGACGTTAATTTGTGTTGTTCTTGCCGGCGTTCTGGCGAAGATGATGGAACCGCCGAAAGAAGGAATGCAGGGGCTGGTTATGATGGGATTGATCGCCTACATGAGTTTTTGTGCTTCCGGTTATGCGGGTAAATGGGACAAGGAGTTAGAAAATCCTTATTTATATCTGATTCCGGACACGGCAGTCAGAAAAATGTGGAATGCGACAAAGATGGAACATATAAAGGCATTTTTTGATGGACTGCTCATGGCGGGTATGATTGGATATTTCTGGCATGTACCATTCTGGCAGATAGCAGCAAGTATCGTAATATATGTACTTTTACAGGCAAATAAAATGTATTTAAAAGTATTTGCAAAAATGCTGCTTGGAAATACGATGGGAAATACAGGGCGTACAATTCTGCGGCTTCTCATTCAGTCAGCAGTGCTTGGAGTTGGTGTGCTTATATCCGTGGCAGCAGCGATCTTCCTGAATCCGGAAGTTGTATTTGCAGTTATGCTTGTCTACAGTCTGGCAGCAACTGTGATCGTAGCGCTGTTCGCATCTATGAAATTTGAAGTACTGGAGCAGAATGAATAACATTTAGGTGTAAAAAACAAAGGATTATCTGAACACACAATCTTCAGATAATCTTTTTGTATTATTCTATCTTTATATGGAAGGATATGCTATACTGAAGAAGCATCGTTTACAATTCCAAGGGGCAGGAATTCGATAAAAGACTATTGACAATTGAAAGAATGTATACTAATATATTCATAGAAACGAACATAAGTTCGTATTTAAAAGGAGTATGTAGAATGGCAAATAATATTGAAGATAGAAAGAAAGCACTAGATGCAGCGATTTCAAAATTGGAGAAAGATTTTGGGAAGGGAACAGTAATGAAGCTTGGAGATGCCAGTGCCAATGTGGCGGTGGAGACTGTTCCGACAGGCTCTTTGAGTCTTGATATTGCGCTTGGTCTGGGAGGCGTTCCAAAGGGACGTGTTATTGAGATTTACGGACCGGAGTCAAGTGGTAAGACAACAGTAGCGCTGCATATGATCTCCGAAGTACAAAAACGCGGTGGAATTGCCGGATTCATTGATGCAGAGCATGCGCTTGATCCGGCATATGCTAAGAATATTGGCGTAGATATTGATGAACTTTATATTTCACAGCCAGACAGTGGAGATCAGGCATTAGAGATTGCAGAGACGATGGTTCGTTCCGGTGCAATGGACATTATTGTAATCGACTCTGTGGCAGCGCTTGTACCGCGACAGGAGATTGAAGGAGATATGGGAGACAGCCATGTAGGATTGCAGGCACGTCTGATGTCTCAGGCGCTCAGAAAGCTGACTCCGGTTATTAGCAAGTCGAACTGTGTGGTAATCTTTATCAATCAGCTGAGAGAGAAAGTTGGCGTGATGTTCGGCAATCCGGAGACAACGACAGGAGGACGCGCCTTAAAGTTTTATGCTTCTATCCGTATGGATGTCAGAAGAATCGAAACATTAAAACAAAGCGGTGAGATGGTAGGAAACCGTACAAGAATTAAGGTAGTTAAGAATAAGATTGCACCGCCATTTAAGGAAGCGGAATTTGATATTATGTTTGGAAAAGGTATTTCCAAAGAAGGAGATATTCTGGATCTGGCAACAAGCATTGATCTTGTGAACAAGAGTGGCGCATGGTATGCTTATAACGGAAATAAGATTGGCCAAGGACGTGAGAATGCAAAGCAATATTTATCAGAACATCCGGATATTATGACAGAACTGGAGACGAAAGTAAGAGAGCATTACGGTCTCGCACCGGCAGAGGAATCTGCTGTACAGGTGCCGAAGCCGGAAGTGGAGGCAGAAGAAGAGTAGTATGAAGGTAACGCGGGTAGAAGCCGTGACGAAGACAAAGTATAAAGTGTTTTTAGATGAACAGTTCGCCTTTGAATTATACAAAGGCGAACTGTCTCGCTATCAGATTGCTGAGGGTGCACAGATCAGTGAAACAATTTATGAGATGATTCGTCAGGAAGTTATTTTAAAACGTATAAAACTGCGGGCGCTTCATCTTTTAAATGTATCGGATCGAACAGAGGCAGATCTGCGAAATAAACTTCGACAGAGTCATTATCCGGAAGATTTGATAGAAGAAGCTGTTGCATATGTGAAACGCTTTGGATATATCAATGATGAAAGGTATGTGCAGATGTATGTACTGAACCGGAAGGAGAAGAAGAGCCGAAGAGAAATCTATGCTGCCCTTCTGCAGAAAGGGATTCCGGGAGAACAAATTGATGAGGCGTTTGAGTCCTGTTATGACCAGGAAGATGCGCTGGAAGCAATTTGCACACTCCTTTCTAAAAAGGGGTATCGGCCTGATATGGATGAGAATCAGAAGCAAAAGCTTTATGGCTATCTGGCGCGAAAAGGATTTGGTTATGAAGAAATTCGTCGTGCAATGGAGATTTCTTGTGGGGATGAAGGAAGTTTCTGATTGAATGCTTGACATATTTAACAAAACAGTATAAAATTTAACTGTTGTATTTGTACAATGAAAACTAAATAAGGAGGTGCTCCTGTGCTAGGTTATATAATTGTTGCTGTAGTTGTATCAGTAGTAACAGCAGGGCTTACTCACATGATCACGGTCAATAATCTGCGGAAAGATGCAGACAGTAAGATCGGGAATGCGGATAGTAAGGCGCGCGAGATTATAGATGATGCATTAAAAACGGCTGAAACGAAGAAAAAAGAAGCACTTTTGGAAGTGAAAGAAGAGTCCATTCGTACAAAGAATGAACTTGAGAAAGAATCGAAGGAACGCAGAGCAGAACTGCAGCGTTACGAGAAGAGAGTCCTTTCCAAAGAAGAAGCTCTTGATAAGCGTTCAGAAGCAATTGAGCAGAGAGAAGCCAGCTTTGTAACTCGTGAAGAGCAGATTAAGCAGCGAGAAGTCAAAGCAGAAGAACTGACAAAACAAAGAGTACGGGAACTGGAACGAATCTCAGGTCTGACCTCCGAACAGGCAAAAGAATATCTGTTAAAAACTGTTGAAGATGATGTGAAACATGATACCGCTAAGATGGTAAAAGAACTGGAAAACCAGGCAAAGGAAGAGGCTGCAAAGAAAGCAAAAGAATATGTCGTAACTGCGATTCAGAAGTGTGCGGCTGATCATGTGGCAGAGACGACAATCTCTGTTGTACAGCTTCCAAGTGATGAGATGAAAGGGCGTATTATTGGACGAGAAGGTCGCAATATCCGTACTTTAGAGACGATGACAGGAGTGGAATTGATTATCGATGATACTCCGGAAGCAGTTGTTTTATCCGGCTTTGATCCAATTCGAAGAGAAGTAGCGCGTATTGCTCTCGAAAAATTAATTGTGGATGGACGTATCCATCCGGCAAGAATTGAAGAGATGGTTGAGAAAGCACAGAAAGAAGTAGAAAGTATGATCCGTGAGGAAGGAGAGGCAGCAGCTCTTGAAGTTGGTGTTCATGGAATCCATCCGGAGCTGATCCGTCTGCTTGGCCGCATGAAGTTCCGTACAAGTTATGGACAGAATGCGCTGAAACATTCTATCGAAGTGGCGCAACTTTCAGGACTTCTTGCAGGTGAGATTGGACTTGATGTCCGCGTTGCCAAACGTGCAGGACTTTTACATGATATTGGTAAATCCATTGATCATGATGTTGAAGGTTCTCATATCCAGATTGGAGTGGATCTTTGCCGTAAGTACAAAGAATCTGCAACAGTCATTAATGCAGTAGAATCTCATCATGGTGATGTAGAACCAGAATCTCTGATTGCATGTATCGTACAGGCAGCTGATACGATTTCTGCAGCGAGACCAGGTGCAAGAAGAGAGACATTAGAGACATACACAAACAGATTAAAACAGTTAGAAGATATCACCAACCAGTTTAAGGGAGTTGATAAGTCTTTTGCCATTCAGGCAGGAAGAGAGATTCGTGTCATGGTAGTTCCAGAACAGATCAGTGATGATGATATGGTGTTACTGGCACGGGATATTGCAAAACAGATTGAGTTCGAATTGGAATATCCGGGACAGATTAAAGTCAATGTAATTCGTGAATCCAGAGCAACGGACTATGCGAAGTAATTGACCGAAAAAATAAGTCAAATATTATTTTGAAGTAAGATAAGGGTGGGATAACAAATATCCTGCCCTTTTTATTCTGTGGGAAACAAAAATGCCATTGGAGAACAGAAACAAATTTGTTATACTGAAAACAGATTGGAGGGAGAAGAATGGATTCTGTGAAACGAATTAAAAGAGATTTAGCGTATCGAGGAGCTGTGCTGGATGTTTACGATGATACGATGCTGACACCGGACGGCAAAACAGTTCACTATGATTTTATCCATCACAATGGTGCTGCCGCGGTGGTGCCGGTAAGAGAGGATGGGAAGATTTTGATGGTACGTCAATTTCGAAATGCGATCGATCGGGAGACAATTGAGATTCCGGCGGGGAAACTTGATAGCATTGACGAGCCGGGAATTGTCTGTGCGAGCCGTGAGCTGGAAGAGGAGACAGGGTATCGCTCGGAAAATCTGGAAAAACTGATTACCATTCGTACGACAGTGGCGCTTTGTAATGAAAAAATTGAGATTTTTACAGCGAGAAATCTGATTCCATCAAAACAACATCTGGATGCGGATGAGTACATTGATGTGGAAGCCTATACGATAGAAGAACTGAAAGAAAAGATTTTGAATCAGGAAATTGAAGACAGTAAAACGATTGCGGCTATTCTTGCATACGATGCAAAATATCATGCAGAATAAACTTGAATAAAACAATAACCTCGGCATATATATAGTATCAACAGATGGGAGGGAGTCCTATGAAGATACGAAAGTCAAAGAAGCAGCTTTTGCTCTATTATATGGCGGGGTTTTTTGTCGGAATTCTATATGCCAATATTGTCGGAGGAAACACCCCGGATTCTTCCGGAATTTTTCAGGAATATTTTCTTAGACAGTATATGCAGACAGAAATTAATGTGAAGGAATATTTCTTTTATCTTTTACAGCTCCGTCTCTTTCCACTGTCGTTGCTGGCAATAGCAGGATGCAGCAGATTCAAAAGCAGTGCTGCTGCGGTTTTTCTGCTCTGGACAGGCTTTAGCGGAGGGATTGTGGCGGTGGCGGCAGTTTTGAATCTTGGGATGAAAGGAATGCTTATCTGCATAGCTGGAATGTTTCCGCATATGATTGCTTATGGATTTGGATACGCCATATTACTTTGGTATTTGTATGGCTATCCGCAGATCCGGTGGAATATATGGAAGAGTACGACGGTGGGAGGGATATTTCTGATAGGGATTTTTATGGAAGCTTATGTAAATCCAGATATCATGAAGTTATTTATTCGACTTCTTGGTTAAAAAAGGGAGACAGAGGAAATGCTGATATTACAGCAGCTTCTGTCTCCTTTTTATGTGATGTGCCTGGAACATATTGTATTTTGGATTACGATATCCGTTTTAAAAGAAAAAAAGAAGAAAGGGTAATAAGTATTTGGCTTAAAAGCAATCCCCATAAATATCCCAGGATGCCGCAAAAGGGAATAATCAGATAGACGCTGATGATTCTGACAGTGAGTCCGACCATGTTGATGAGCAGTGTGGATGATGTTTTTCCCAATCCGTTTAAAATACTCAAAAGAGCAGTGTTTAAGTAAAGAAATGGGCAGATCCAGGCAAGCGTTACGATGAAAGTTCCTGCAAGAGAGCTGTGGAATAGGACTTGCCCGATCACATTTCCTGCAAGAAGGAAACCGGTACAGCATATGATTCCGATAAAGATACAGAAGAAGACTACTTTAGAAACAAGTCTATGCAGAGCTGTTTGGTTCTTAGAAGCCTGTAACTCAGCTACAGTTGGCATCAACATAGAAGACATGGAATTAGTTACAGCTGAAGGGAAAAGAATACATGGGAGTGCCATACCGGTTAGAACGCCATAGACAGAGAGTGCTTCGGCAGTGGTTAATCCATATACCTTTAGACTGTGCGGAATAGAGACGGCTTCGATGCTTTGTAAAAGATTTAATAAGATGCGGCTTGTGCTCAGTGGTATGGCAAGCTGCATAAGGCTTTTAAAGGGCTGAAACATTCCGCGGACTGCAGGGCGCAGTTCTGCCTGTTGACGCTGTTCGGTAAGAAAATAAAAGACGGCATAAAAGGAAGAAATCATTTCTCCTGCGGTAAGACCAAGAACTGCAAATACAATGTTTGGAGTGAAATGCTGTCTAAGGGTAAAATGGCACAGGAGAAAAACGGTGCTGACGCGGGCGAGTTGTTCAAGAAGTTGAGAAAAAGCAGGTACGTTTGTCCGGCGTTGTCCGAGATAATATCCACAGAGGCTGCTGTGAACAGCTCCAAAAGGAAAAGCATATGCCATTGCGTATAAAAGAGGAGCGCAGCGCTGATCACCGAGAAAATGCAGGGCGATTACCGGGGAAGTTTGTTGCAGAAAAATCATGCACAGGATAGAAAGTGTGCACGAGATAATAAGACCGGTCATAAGACAGCGAACTGCCTGAAGAGACTTTCCGACAGCTGTATAGCGCGCTGTAAGACGAGAAATGGCAGTTTGGATACCGGCACAGGTAAGAGAAAAGAAAAGAGCATACACGGGGAAGATGAGCTGATAAAGTCCGACAGCTTCTTCGCCGAAGGTATGACTTAGAAAGATACGGTAATAAAAACCAATGAGCCGTGTGAGAATTCCGGCAAGGGTAAGGATAAGCGTTCCTCTGATAATAGATTGTGTTTTGGACATAAAAACTCCTAATAGTGCTGTTTATAAAGCTTATTCCAGAAAATCTCTTGACAGAACAAAATAGTAATGTTATTCTAGCAATGGAAATCCTAGTAAAAAAGTAGGAATTAAAAAGAAGGTGATCAGTTGAAACTATCTACAAAAGGACGATATGGATTAAGAGCGATGATCGATCTGGCTCAGTACAGTGAAGAAGAACCGGTATCTATCAGCAGTATTGCGGCAAGGCAGGAAATTTCAGAGCGTTATCTGGAACAGCTGATGTCGCTCCTTAGAAAAGCAGGTCTGATCAAAAGTATCCGTGGGGCCGGAGGCGGTTATGTTTTGAACAAAGCAGCGGCGGATATTTCTGTGGGGGATATTTTAAGAGCTCTGGAAGGAAGTCTTGAAGCGGTAGAATGCGGAGGACTGCATCCGGAAGTAGGATGTGATACAGCTGACCGCTGTGTGACAAAATATGTCTGGCAGAAAATTAATGAAAGTATTACTCAGACAGTAAATGAAATAAAGCTGGATCAGCTTGTACGAGAAAGCAAGGAACTGTGTTCCTGCTGTGGACAGCGAATACCGGCAGAAAGAATAAAATAAAAGGGGGATATGAAAATGGAGAAATTATTATATCTTGATAATGCGGCAACAACAAAGACAGCTCCTGAAGTTGTCCAGGCAATGCTGCCATATTTTACAGAATTATATGGGAATCCATCAAGTGTATACAGCTTTGCGGCAAAAAATAAAACAGCAGTGATGAAACAGAAAGAAATAATTGCAGAAGCAATCGGAGCTAAGGAAAACGAAATCTATTTTACGGCAGGCGGAACAGAGGCAGATAACTGGGCGCTGAAAGCAACGGCAGAGGCCTATGAGAGCAAGGGACGCCATATCATTACATCAAAGATGGAACATCATGCAGTGCTGCATACGTGTGAATATCTGGAGAAAAAAGGATTTGAAGTTACCTATCTTGACGTGGATGAATTTGGTATGGTACGTCTGGATGAATTAGAAAAAGCTATTAGACCGGATACGATTTTGATTTCGATTATGTATGCTAACAATGAAATCGGAACCGTGCAGCCGATTAAAGAAATTGGCAAGATTGCGAAAGATCATGGCATTCTTTTCCATACAGATGCAGTTCAGGCATTTGGACATATGCCAATTGATGTGAATGAATGTCACATTGATATGCTCAGTGCAAGTGCACATAAATTAAACGGACCGAAAGGAATCGGGTGTCTGTATATCCGCACAGGTGTAAAGATTCGTTCATTTATTCACGGAGGCGCTCAGGAGCGCAGAAGACGTGCGGGAACAGAAAATGTTCCGGGGATTATTGGATTTGGCGCAGCAGTAGAGCGTGCAATGAAGACACTGGAAGAACGGACAGAAAAAGAAAGAATGCTGAGAGATTATCTGATTGAGAAGATTGAAAAAGAAATTCCGTATTGTCGGTTGAATGGACATCGGACGGAGCGTCTCTCAAATAATGTAAACTTCAGTTTCCAATTTATTGAAGGAGAATCACTTTTGATCATGCTGGATATGAAAGGGATTTGTGCTTCCAGCGGTTCTGCGTGCACGTCTGGCTCACTCGATCCGTCCCATGTACTTTTGGCGATCGGACTGCCGCATGAAATTGCGCATGGTTCTTTGAGGATTTCACTGAATGAAGAGTTCGAGACAGAAGATATGGATTATGTAGTAGAGACGTTAAGCGAAATCGTTGCAAATTTAAGAAAAATGTCACCATTGTACGAAGATTTTATGAAGAAAGCAGAGGGTAAATAATATGTATACAGAAAAAGTAATGGATCATTTCCAACATCCGAGAAATGTAGGAGAAATTGAAAATGCCAGCGGTGTAGGCACAGTTGGCAATGCAAAATGCGGAGATATTATGAGAATTTATCTCGATATCGATGAAAACCAAGTAATTCAGGATGTGAAATTTAAAACATTTGGCTGCGGTGCGGCTGTTGCGACGAGCAGTATGGCGACTGAGCTTGTAAAAGGAAAGACGATCTATGAAGCGATGCAGGTAACAAATAGAGCGGTTATGGAGGCGCTTGATGGACTTCCGCCGGTAAAAGTACATTGCTCTTTACTGGCAGAAGAGGCGATCCATGCAGCGCTTTGGGATTATGCAGAAAAGAACGGACTTCAGATCGAAGGATTAGAAAAACCAAAATCTGATATTCACGAAGACGAAGAAGAGGAAGAAGTATACTAGGAGTGAGATAGATGGAAAAGAAAAAGGTTGTAGTGGGTATGTCAGGCGGCGTTGATTCCTCTGTAGCAGCTTATCTTCTGAAAGAAGCCGGATATGACGTAATCGGTGTGACAATGCAGATCTGGCAGGAGGAGCCGGAGGAAGTACAGGAAGAAAATGGTGGCTGCTGCGGACTGTCTGCGGTGGATGACGCAAGACGGGTGGCAGATCAGCTTGAAATTCCTTATTATGTGATGAACTTTAAAAAAGAATTTCAAAAATATGTAATCGATTATTTTGTGGATGAATACCGCCATGGACGTACGCCAAATCCGTGCATTGCCTGCAACCGTTTTGTAAAATGGGAATCACTTCTGAAGCGCAGCCTGGATATTGGCGCAGATTATATTGCAACAGGGCACTATGCAAGAGTCGAGCAATTGCCAAATGGACGATATTCCCTCAGATGTTCTGCTACACAGCAGAAAGATCAGACATATGCACTTTACAATCTAACACAGGAGCAGCTGTCGCGCACATTAATGCCGGTAGGAGAATATACAAAGGAAGAAATTCGGGAGATTGCAGAAAAAATACAGTTAAATGTTGCGTCAAAACCGGACAGTCAGGATATCTGTTTTGTTCCGGATGGAGATTATGCGGCGTTTATTGAGAAGGAGCAGGGAACGCTTCCGCCGGAAGGAAATTTTGTGACAACAGACGGGAAAATACTTGGAAGACATAAAGGAATCATTCATTATACGGTGGGACAGAGAAAAGGACTTGGACTGGCGCTTGGCTATCCGGCGTTTGTTCTTGAAATCCGTCCGGAAACAAATGAAGTTGTGATTGGCAGCAATGAAGAGTCTATGACGTATGATGTGCGGGCAAACAGGCTGAATTTTATGAGCATGGAAAAATTAGAAGGGGAAATGCGGGTTTTTGCAAAAATCAGATACAATCATAAGGGCGCCTGGTGTACAATAAGAATGACAGGGGAAGATGAAGTCCTCTGCACATTTGAAGAAAGGCAAAGAGCAGTCACGCCGGGGCAGGCAGTTGTATTTTATGATGGAGAATATGTACTCGGCGGAGGAACGATCATAGGTGATAAGTAGATGAAAACAGATTTTCATATGCATACAAATTTTTCCAGTGATGCAGATCCGGCAATCACACCAAAACTGCAGATTGAAGCAGCTATAAGGAAAGGGCTGAAAATGATCTGTCTTACCGATCATTATGACGAAGATTATCCAGCCAAAGAAAACGGTCTGGATGAAGCAGCACATTCATTTCGATTTGATCTGGAAAGATATTTCCACACACTTTCCGAGTTAAGAGAAAGCTATCGCGAGGAGATTGATGTACGAATCGGAGTGGAGATCGGCTTACAGCCTCATCTTGGAGCATTTTATCATGAGATGACAGGAAAATATCCCTTTGATTTTGTAATTGGTTCAGCTCATGTGTTTGGTGGGATTGATCCATATTTTGAGAGAGAGAATTCCATGAAATCAGACAAAGAGCGTTATCGGGAAGCTTTTGAAGAAATGCTGGTCGATGTTCAAAATATTGATGATTTCGATGTGCTTGGACATATTGATTATGTCGTGCGCTATGGAAAAGAACAGGCAAAACATTATCATTATAGTATGTACAAGGATATTCTTGATGAGATTTTGAAAACAGTAATCATGAAAGGAAAGGGAATCGAGCTTAATACTGCCGGGTTTAAGTATGGGCTTGGATTTGCCCATCCGAAGCCGGAAATTTTAAAACGTTACCGTGAGCTTGGCGGAGAGATCATTACTGTTGGTTCTGATGGGCATCGTCCGGAGCATCTCGCTTACGATTTTAACAAAGTGAAAGAGATTTTAAATACAGCAGGCTTTCGGTATTACACAGTATTTCGCGAGCGGAAGCCGGAATTTTTGTCAATTTGACAAAAATACAGGAAGAATATGCAGTTAAGGTGGAAGTTTTGGAAAAACTAAGAAGTAAGGCTTGATTTTTTGCACATTATTTTGTACAATATTTTTAGGTTGATGATTCTTTAACAATGTTATTAAAATCACAACAGACAGGCAAACAACTGTTAAATCAAAAATTCTATATGACTTTAGGAGGAATTAAACATGGCAGTAAAAGTAGCTATTAATGGATTTGGACGTATTGGACGTCTTGCATTCAGACAGATGTTCGGAGCAGAAGGATTTGAAATCGTTGCAATCAACGACTTAACATCTCCTAAGATGCTTGCTCACTTATTAAAATATGACTCAACACAGGGAAGATATGCTCTTTGCGATAAAGTAGAAGCTGGAGAAGATTCTATCACAGTTGATGGAAAAGAAATCAAAATTTATGCGAAAGCAGATGCTGCTGAACTTCCATGGGGAGAAATCGGCGTAGATGTTGTTTTAGAGTGTACAGGATTCTACACATCTAAAGCAAAAGCAGAAGCTCATATCAAAGCAGGAGCTAAGAAAGTTATTATTTCTGCACCGGCTGGAAACGATCTTCCTACAATTGTTTACAATGTAAACCATGAATCATTAACAAAAGAAGATGACATCATTTCTGCAGCTTCTTGTACAACAAACTGCCTTGCACCAATGGCAAAAGCATTAAATGATCTTGCACCGATCAAATCTGGTATCATGTGCACAATCCATGCTTACACAGGAGATCAGATGACACTTGACGGACCACAGAGAAAAGGCGATTTAAGAAGATCTCGTGCAGCAGCAGTAAATATCGTTCCGAACAGCACAGGTGCTGCAAAAGCAATCGGTCTTGTTATTCCGGAATTAAATGGAAAATTAATCGGTTCTGCTCAGCGTGTACCAACACCTACAGGTTCTACAACAATCTTAACAGCAGTTGTTGAAGGAAATGTAACAAAAGAAGAGATCAACGCAGCTATGAAAGCAGCAGCAAATGAATCTTACGGATATAACGAAGATGAAATCGTATCAAGCGATATCGTTGGAATGACATATGGTTCTTTATTTGATGCTACTCAGACAATGGTTTGCCCATTAGACAACGGAACAACAGAAGTTCAGGTTGTTTCTTGGTATGACAACGAAAACTCTTACACAAGCCAGATGGTAAGAACAATCAAATACTTCGGTAAAATCATTTCTGGAGAAATCTAAGAATCTCAGTTCATAAGGATTTCTAAAGTGTCGTTGTGAAGCAACGCATGAGGGTCCGGTCTTTTAAGGACCGGGCCCTTTTATCAATGAAAAGGAGGCATTTTCAGATGCTTAATAAAAAATCAGTAGATGATATTAATGTAAAAGGTAAAAAAGTTCTCGTAAGATGTGACTTTAATGTGCCGTTAAAAGAAGGAAAAATCACAGATGAGAACCGTTTGGTTGCTGCACTTCCTACTATTAAGAAGTTAATCGCAGACGGAGGCAGAGTAATTCTCTGTTCTCACCTCGGCAAACCGAAAGGAGAACCGAAACCGGAATTATCTCTTGCACCAGTTGCGGTAAGACTTTCTGAATTATTAGGACAGGAAGTAAAATTCGCTGCAGATCCTGAAGTGGTGGGACCAAACGCAAAAGCAGCGGTAGAAGCTATGAAAGACGGCGAAGTTGTATTATTAGAAAATACACGTTATCGTGCAGAAGAGACAAAGAACGGAGAAGCATTCAGCAAGGAACTCGCATCTCTGTGCGAAGTATTTGTAAATGATGCATTCGGTACAGCTCACAGAGCACATTGCTCCAACGTAGGTGTAACAGAGTACGTTGATACCGCAGTAGTAGGATACTTAATGCAGAAAGAGATCGACTTCCTCGGAAATGCAGTTGAGAATCCGGTTCGTCCGTTTGTTGCAATTCTCGGCGGAGCGAAAGTTGCAGATAAATTAAATGTTATTTCTAACCTTCTTGAAAAATGTGATACATTAATTATCGGCGGTGGTATGGCTTACACATTCTTAAAAGCACAGGGAAAAGAAATCGGTAAATCACTTGTTGATGATTCCAAGATTGATTATTGCAAAGAAATGATGGAAAAAGCAGAGAAGTTAGGAAAGAAATTACTTCTTCCGGTGGATACAACAATTGCAGCAGACTTCCCAAATCCAATCGATGCAGAGATTGAAGTATCTGTTGTATCTGTAGATGAAATCCCGGCTGATATGGAAGGTATGGACATCGGTGCGAAGACTGCCGAGTTATATGCAGATGCAGTAAAATCAGCAAAAACAGTTGTTTGGAATGGACCGATGGGTGTATTTGAAAACCCGACACTTGCGAAAGGAACGATTGCAGTTGCAAAAGCATTGGCAGAAACAGATGCTACTACGATTATCGGCGGCGGAGATTCTGCAGCAGCAGTTAACCAGCTTGGATTTGGTGATAAGATGACACATATCTCTACAGGCGGCGGCGCATCTTTGGAATTCCTGGAAGGAAAAGAATTACCAGGTGTTGCAGCGGCAAATGATAAATAAATAAGGAGAGCAAAGATCATGGCAAGAAGAAAAATTATTGCTGGTAACTGGAAGATGAATATGACTCCAAGCGAAGCAGTTGAATTAGTAAATACATTAAAACCTCTTGTAGCAACAGAAGAAGCAGATGTTGTTTTCTGTGTACCTGCAATTGACATTATTCCGGCAATGGAAGCTGCAAAGGGAAGCAACATTGCAATCGGAGCAGAAAATATGTATTTTGAAGAAAAAGGTGCATTCACAGGAGAAATTTCTCCGGCAATGCTGACAGATGTAGGTGTGAAATATGTTATCATCGGACATTCTGAGAGACGCGAATACTTTGCAGAGACAGATGAAACTGTAAATAAGAAAGTGAAAAAAGCTTTCGAACATGGTATTACACCGATTGTTTGTTGTGGAGAGACATTAACACAGAGAGAACAGGGTGTTACAATTGATTTCATCCGTCAGCAGATTAAAATTGCATTTTTAGATGTGACAGCAGATCAGGCAAAAACAGCAGTGATCGCTTACGAGCCAATCTGGGCAATTGGAACAGGAAAAGTTGCTACAACAGAACAGGCGCAGGAAGTATGTGCGGCAATCCGTGCATGTATTGCAGAGATTTATGATGAAGCAACAGCAGAAGCAATCCGTATTCAGTATGGCGGAAGTGTTTCAGCAGCAAGTGCACCGGAATTGTTTGCACAGCCGGATATTGACGGTGGACTTGTAGGAGGAGCAGCGCTCAAGCCGGATTTTGGAAAAATTGTAAATTGGAAATAATTAAAAAAGACAGCGTGTTTTTATTGCATAAAGCAATATGGAACATCTGCTTAACACCGCGAAATGCCTTCAGACGGAGGCGTTTCGCGGTGTTTTTAAATCTGCAGTTTTGAACAAAAAATAAAAAAGTTCTTTGTCAAGGATTGGGGTAAAATAAAAACCTATTGGAGTTCAGCAATTCTTGATACGCCAACATAGATTTCAGAAATTTTATACCATGTGCGATAGTCAACGGTTCCTGTTTTAGGAAGTCCGAACACACCCTGGAAGATTCGTACACTTTCTGAAGTGCGCGGTCCGAAAATACCGTCAGCATCAATCTTAGGAATGGCTGGGTATGCACCTGCAATGACATTTAACTGCTGCTGCATCTGGCGCACTTTTTCTCCGGAACTTCCGATTTGAAGAACATATCCAGGCCAGGAAGAAGGAATTCCGGAGATTTCCTGGGCAGAATTGATGTACATATCTTCGCCGTAGAAGGAGCGGAGAATGTCAATAGCAGAATAACCCTGATCTCCCAGTTCTTTAGATCCCCACTGTGTCATCCAATTTGGACATTGTACTTGTCTGCCGTCACAATATTGTGTAAGAATTGGCTGTTTTACGTTTGGTCGGGAAAGATAGTCGGCAAAAAGCTCATCTACAACGAGGGAAATGGAGTCATAAATATTGCGATTGTGAATCCATTTGTGGTCGAAAGCGGTAGAGGAAGTAATTGTAAAATCGTATCCTTGATTTCGGTACCATTCTGTGTAAACACGATTCAATGTAAAGGACATGATAGCTAATACGTTTGCCCGTATGGTATTTGTCGGCCAGGTGGCGTAGATTTCACTGGATGCTACATTTTTGATATAGTCTTTATATTTAACATAGTAGTTTTTGGCAGTGTTGTCCCGTGGAGAACCGTCATGTACAACGATGAATTCAGGAATTACAACCCGGCTTAACACGATTTCGCCGGATTCGTTGACCGGCTTAATTTCAGCTTCAGGAATTTTGGGTGGATATTCCGCATAGAGCGTATGAGCAGGAATATTGAAGATCTCCGGAGTGGCATTCTCTGGCGTAAGTGGGCGCATAGACACCTGTTGAAGCGCAGTTACATCGGCTAATAGTTCTGCGCCGGAAATATTAACAGGTTCATAGCCGGGAGCAGTGATATCGAAAGTGTATTCGGAATATGGCTGTTCAAAAATGGAGGGATCAAGACTATATTCTACCGGAGGAGTGGGAAGATCAATGATTTCTGTTTGTCCGGAAGAATTCGTGGTAAGTGTTTCAAGTGGTGTTTCCGGAATTCCTGTATAGGAAATAGTTATGGTTGCATCTGTAATTGGAATCGTATCGATTTCGGATGTGACTTGAAGTTGCAGCTTTCCAAAAGAGGAAGCTTCGGCAGCGTGTAAATACATAAAATACCTCATAAGCTACTTTTTCAATATAGTATATGTGGGAAAAAAAGGTATATGAATATTTGGTTGTAAGTCATTTGCCGATATCATATAATAGAGAATGTAAAAGGAGGATGAGATGCTAAAACAAAGGAAACGGCGCAGGATTATAAAGAAAATAATGTTGATAGTGATTCTGCTGATGATTAGTTTGCTGGCTGGGGTTTTGGCAATTCAAATCTTATGGAAGAAAACAATTCCAATCAACAGCGAGATGACACTTCCGTTTCTGGAGAGAGTCATCGGCAATGAAGAAGCAGAAAATTATTTCTATTACTCCTTACTGAAAGAGAATGAGCAAAAGGCATATAGAGAGATTTTAGCGGGATTAGAAGCCGGAAGAGATGAGATATATGTGCATTTGTCAAATCCTGATCAGGGAAATCGTGTATATCAATATGTTTATATGGATCATCCGGAATTTTTCTGGTGTGATGGCAGTTCGAGAACGACATCATATACGGTGCCGGAAACCTATTCAGTTATTATGCCCGGATATACTTGTTCGGGGGAGGAGAGAGCGCGGAGAAAAGTGGAGATTGACACAGAATCAGAGATTTGGTTGGCGCAAATTGCCCCGGAACTTTCGGAATATGAAAAAATCAAACAGGTTTATGAGAAGATTATTAATTCGGTAGAGTACCGTGTAGATGCACCGGAGAACCAGAATATTTACAGTGTTTTTGTAGGACATGAATCCGTTTGTGCAGGATACGCAAGGGCGACACAATATTTGCTGAACCGGCTTGGTATCTTCTGTACTTATGTAACCGGTGAAGTTTATACCGGAGAAGCGCATGCATGGAATCTTGTGAAATGTGACGGAGAATATTATTATGTAGATACAACGTGGGGAGATCCGGTATTTCTTCAGGAGGAAAATGCTTTGGAGACAATAGGAAATGAAATTACATACGATTATCTCTGCTGCTCTGACGACGAACTTTTGAAAACACATACACTTGAAAGTGATATTCCATATCCGGCCTGTACAGCAGATACTTATGATTATTATAAGCGGAATGGGATGTATTATGAAACGGCAGATGCAGAGCTGTTGGAACGGATACTCCAAAGCTCCATAGAAGAAAAAGAAGATAAAGTAGTAATGAAATTTCGAGACGATGCAGTGTATGAGGAGGCGAGACAGATTTTGTTTGGAGGCCTTCTGGAGGCACAGGCGCAGTATCTGGGAAGATGGTATGGTCTAAACCAGATTCATTATTATTATCGAGAAGACGTAAGAGCAAATAAGTTGACGATCTACTGGCAGTATGAATAAAAACACGAACTATCTTCAGCAAAGATGTGAAGAGAAAGATATCTATAGTTCATGTAGGGTAAAAGAGGTTATGAATAAGTACGGATAATTTCTTCGGCTACAGTACGTTTAGAAATACATTGATCCATCGATTTCTTTTCAATATAATAATGCGCATCTGGTTCACTCATATTCAGCTCACTGATGAGAATCCATTTAGCCTTATTAACGATTCGAATTTCTGCCATTTTATCCTCAATAGATAGTGATTTTTTTTCAAAAATGCGAAAGCGTTCCCGAGCACTTTCCATCCAACCGAGTGCCTGAAGTAAGGTAGCTTTTGAAGTAGGTTTAGGAAGTGTAAATACACCATTCTCGGTGACTTTATCATGGATTTCTGCGTGGATATCATGACGGATAAGAAGAAGAACAACAATCTGGCTGCGTTCACAAGTGTCCATTGCGAATCGAATTCCGGCATCGTCTGTAAGAGGAGAATTGATGATTACAAAATCAAAGCTGTGTTCGGTTAAAATCTGCTTTGCAGAATTGATGCTTGTGGCGGTATATGAAAGTTGATATCGCGTTGGAGGCAGCAAAGCTTCAAAAGAGGAGGAGAAAGTATCTCTGGAAGAAATAAGAAGTATTTTGTAAATCCGTTCTTTTAAGCTCATATTACATTTCTCCTTCCTCTTATTATGTCAGATTAATGGCAGTACAGCTCAATGAGAGCTTTTGGTAGGCAACTTTTTACAAAACTGCTTTGTGATGCCAGAACGCGTGCAGACTGCAGATTATCCGGTAATTTTTTGAAATGAGATAAAGTGTTTGCATCCGCTTTAAAAAGATTCAGATCTGCAGCCGGAGGTAAAGACAGATGTTCAGAAATTCCGTGAAGGCTGGCATAGATCAGTAATGTAAATGCCAGATAAGTGTTGGCAGTTGGATCTGGTGAGCGAAGTTCTGCACGCCGATATTCCCCAACGGCAGCCGGAACACGGACTAACTGTGAACGATTTTCACTTGACCAGGAAATATACTTTGGAGCTTTGTTTTGTCCGAAACGCTGATAAGATGATTCGGACGGGTTTAAAAACAATGTTATATCCGCAACTTTATCAAGTATTCCAGCAATCATTTCGCCCATATAATCAGTGTGGTTGAAGGATTTCACAGAGATATTAATGTGAAATCCATTTCCGGCCTGGTCTGGCAGTGGCTTTGGGCTGAAATCGGCGGCAAGTCCATTGCGCATAGCAATGGTTTTAACAACGGTCTGAAATGTTGCAGCATTATCAGCAGCGGTTAACGGATCGGAATATCGGAAATCAATCTCATTTTGTCCTGGACCATCTTCATGATGGGAACTTTCGGGGCGTATGCCCATCTGCTCTAGCGTCAGACAAATTTCACGACGGATGTTTTCTCCACGGTCTTCAGGAGCAATGTCCATGTAACCAGCCTGATCATATGGTTTTTTTGTTGGATTTCCATGTTCATCAAGGCAGAACAGATAAAACTCCTGTTCGGTTCCAAAAAAGAAAGAAAGTCCGGCGGCTTTGGCAGTCTGGACAGCTTTTTTTAAAATAGAGCGGCAATCATATTCAAAGGGCTGACCATCCGGGTATGTAATAGTACAAAACATCCGCACAACTCGTCCTTGCTCAGGCCTCCATGGAAGAGGCATCAAAGTATCTGCTTCTGGGTGAAGTAGAAGATCTGAATGAGTTTCATCGCCAAAGCCCTCAATTGCAGAAGCATCGATAGCAATTCCAAAAGTAAATGCTCTTGGAAGTTCATCCGGCATGATGGATATATTTTTCTGTTTTCCAAATACGTCACAAAAGGCAAGGCGAATGAATTTCACATCTTCCTCCTTGATGTATTGTATTATTTCTTGTATGGAATATTTCATAATCCAACCTACTTTCTTGTTCTAATTTGCCACATACATTTGTTGATACGGATTGTTTGTGTTTGGAGTAATTACAGTAAATGTAGAATTTAATATTGCTTTTAAATCATATTGAAATTCGGTACAGTATTCTGATAAATAGGGGAAAATTTCCTGCATATCTTTGTCAGATGCTTCGCGGACAGTAACCTGTGATGGAAATGACAGTGAATTATAGCTGCCGCGCAGAAAAAGTTTGCCGCCATGCATTCCGGTACAAGGGAAATTACCGACCAGTGGGTGATTAAGATTATGAAGGCCAAGAACAACAATGATCCCACCTGCCTGATATTCTCCAAGAAAGCTTCCTGCATATCCTCCGATGATCATGACGGGTATTTTTTCTTGGTAGGCTTTCATGTGAATTCCTGCACGATAACCGGCATTTCCATTAATATAGATACGCCCGCCTCTCATAGCATATCCGACAGCATCACCTACATTGCCATGAATCAGAATTGTTCCACCGTTCATCGTGTCGCCGACAGCATCCTGGGCATTTGCACGAACAATGATTTTTCCAGTGTTTAAATAAGCACCGAGTGCATTACCAGCAATGCCATTAATTGTAATTGTTTTACCGGACATTCCAGCAGCGATAAAGCGCTGTCCACAACAGTTGTTGATTACATAGGTTTCTTCCAGCTGCCGTAGTGCAGCATTTATATCCTTGTAGGTTAAATGAGCAGCATGAATTATTTTCATAGTATATCACACCTCCTGTAAACATGTCAGAGTTTTTTGAAAATTTAGAGTTTTTTCTTTCGAATATCATTAATTACCAGCATGGGCAATACCAAGAATCTCTAATTCTTCTGAACTAAGTCCGATTCCGCGAAGCATGAGACGATTGCCGCGGAGCGCTTCAATAGAATTTATTCCCATTGCCCCCATGAGTTCCTTGATTTCATACTTCCAGGCAGTTAAAAGCTGGACGAGGCGATGAGCTCCAACCTGAGGATCTAGTCTGGAGACCAATTCTGGAAGTTGCGTTGCAATCCCCCAATTGCATTTTCCGCTTTGACAATTTCGGCACAGGTGACAGCCAAGTGCTAACAGAGCAGCTGTAGCAATATAGCAGGCATCGGCGCCAAGGGCAATGGCTTTGACGATATCAGCAGAGTTGCGAATGCTTCCACCTGCAATAATTGATACATTGTTTCGGATGCCTTCTTCACGAAGGCGGGTATCGACTGAAGCAAGCGCAAGTTCGATAGGAATGCCGACATGATCACGGATACGGGTAGGGGCTGCACCAGTACCACCACGAAAGCCATCTATTGCGATGATATCTGCACCACTTCGCGCAATTCCGCTGGCAATTGCAGCAATATTATGAACAGCGGCAACCTTTACTATGATTGGTTTTTTATATGAAGTGGCTTCTTTTAAAGAAAATACAAGTTGTCGCAAATCCTCGATAGAATAGATATCATGGTGTGGTGCAGGAGAAATTGCATCAGAACCTTCAGGAATCATTCTTGTGCGTGAGATATCACCGACAATTTTAGAGCCCGGAAGATGGCCGCCGATACCAGGTTTAGCTCCTTGACCCATTTTTATTTCAATAGCTGCGGCTGCATTTAGATAGCGCTCATGAACACCAAAACGACCTGAAGCAACTTGAACAATAGTATTTTCTCCATAACGATAGAAATCTTCGTGAAGCCCTCCTTCTCCAGTGTTGTAAAAGATACCAAGTGCAGAGGCAGCTTCGGCGAGAGCTTTGTGGGCATTATAACTGATGGAGCCATAACTCATACCGGAAAAAAGAACTGGTATTGATAATTCCAATTGCGGCGACAGATTGTAGGAAAACTGTCCATCTGGAGTGCGGGCAACTGTTTGCGGTTTTTTTCCGAGATAGATTTTGGTTTCCATGGGTTCTCTCAGAGGGTCGATGGATGGATTAGTCACTTGAGAGGCATTAAGTAGAATATGATCCCAGTATACCGGAAGCGAAGAGGGATTTCCCATAGAAGAAAGTAGAACACCGCCGCTGTTTGCCTGCTTGTAGATTTCTTTTATAATATTTCCAGTCCAGTTGAGATTATCGCGCAATGTATTTCTGTTTGGAATGATTTTTAACGCTTTAGTAGGACATAAGGAAACGCATCGTTGACAGTTAACACATTTTGAATCGTTACACTGTATAGAGTGATGCTGGGAATCATAAATATGTACTTCATTTGCGCATTGTTGTTCGCAGATACGGCAGCAAATGCACTTCCGGTCATCCCGGAGTATTTCAAATTCTGGCGAAAGGTATTCAATACTCATATGGCTTCACCATCCTTTACTTTTATAATGACGGGTTCGCCGCCAGCCGGCGCCCATATGTGTTTCGCATCGGGATCCATTGCACGGATAGCACATTCCTCGCTGGAAATGTAGACAAGGTCTTTGGAGTCTCCTATAACCATTGAACGGAGCTTGAGACGATCATTTAATGCCATTAATCCGCCATGAAATCCAAAGACAATAGAAAATGGTCCGGTAATCAGCAAACTTGAAAAGATTGTTCGCAGATATGTATAGGTTTTTTGAAGGGTAAGATCGTCTGTGGATGAGATTGTACTCCAAAAGGGTGCGGCAATGACACTGGCAGTTTCCTGAAGAGAAAGCCCTTGTACACGAAGCAGATAATCCATAATGTAAGTAATAACTTCGGTGTCCGTCTGCAGAGTGCATTGGTATCCAAACATTTCAATAAACCGTCTATTTGCATCATAAGAAGAAATTTCTCCATTATGAACAACGGATTGATCAAGAAGAGTAAACGGATGGGCACCACCCCACCACCCGGGAGTGTTTGTCGGATATCGTCCATGAGCAGTCCAAGAGTATCCCGCATACGTCTCTAATTTGTAAAATGCACCGACATCCTCCGGAAATCCGACTGCTTTAAATGTTCCCATATTTTTTCCACTTGAAAAAACATAGGCACCGGAAAACTCAGTATTGATTTTCATGACAGTCCGGACAACAAATTCCTTTTCATCAATCTGCATGCCCGTGACCACGGAAGAAAGTGGCGTAACAAAATATCGCCAGATAATTGGTTCATTCGTAATGGAAGGGAGCTTTCTTGTTGGGATAATTTCAGATTGAACAATCTCAAAGCGCTCTTTCAAGAATGTTTCACAGTTTTTTCGCGTATCCCGTGTATCGAAAAAAAGATGTAGTGCGTAGTAATCTTTATAATCTGGATAAATTCCGTATCCGGCAAAGCCACCGCCAAGACCGTTGGAGCGGTCATGCATTGGCTTCATAGAATTCATGATCATTTCGCCAGATAACATTCGTCCTTCTCTGGATATGACGGCAGAAATGGCGCAGCCGGATGGAATTCGGATCTGACCTTCTTTTTTCATAAAACAATTCCCCCTTTTTAGTGCTTTTGGGTAAGTTGAAAATAAAAAAGCAAAGATGCTCACAGAAATGGCAGAAATACTCTGCCTTTTCTATGAACGCCTTTGCTCATATGTATATATACAACGAAAGTGTTAGTTTGTCAACAGATTTTTTACGGAGAAAAAACGTAATCAGAAAAAAGGGATTGACAAATAAAATAAATGGGTGTAATATCCGTTTCGTGAAGGCAAAGGCGTCTTTGAGAATTATGATCTCAGAGACGTCTTTTTTTGTTGTTTTTTAGAGAAAGGATGATTTTATGAAACAGATTTCAGAATATTTTGGCAGCCTTGTGTTTGATGACAGAGTAATGAAAGCAAGTTTACCGGCGAATGTATATCAGTCTTTGCGTAAAACAATAGATGAAGGAGCAAAACTTGAAAGTGGCGTTGCAAATGCGGTGGCAGAAGCAATGAAAGAATGGGCTGTTACACATGGCGCAACTCATTATACTCATTGGTTTCAGCCGTTAACCGGAATTACGGCTGAAAAACATGACAGCTTTATTTCTCCATCACCTGATGGAGGAGTAATCATGGAATTTTCAGGAAAAGAATTGATAAAAGGGGAGCCGGATGCATCATCCTTTCCATCAGGAGGACTGAGAGCGACTTTTGAGGCAAGGGGGTATACTGCCTGGGATCCGACATCGTATGCGTTTATCAAAGAAAAGATACTTTGTATTCCAACAGCGTTCTGTTCTTATGGGGGAGAAGCGCTTGATAAAAAAACACCTCTGCTGCGTTCAATGAAAGCACTTAATAAACAGGCGCTTAGAATTTTGCGATTATTTGGGGATGATGAAGTGAGATGCGTACATACATCTGTTGGAACGGAACAGGAATACTTTCTAATTACAAAAGAAATGTACGAACAGAGGAAGGATCTGCGCTTTACAGGAAGAACTTTGTTTGGAGCAAAACCGCCAAAAGGTCAGGAAATGGATGACCATTATTTTGGAGCTATTAAGCCACGGGTGGAAGCGTATATGGAAGATCTTAATAAAGAATTATGGAAACTTGGAATTTTTGCTAAAACAGAACATAACGAAGTAGCTCCGGCACAGCATGAACTTGCACCAATTTATACAACAACCAACATTGCTACAGATCATAACCAGCTTACGATGGAGATGATGCAGAAAGTTGCAGAAAAACACGGACTTGTTTGTTTGCTTCATGAAAAACCGTTTGCAGGGGTTAATGGCAGCGGTAAGCACAATAACTGGTCACTGACTACAGATTCTGGTGTCAATCTGCTTTCGCCTGGAGAAACACCGCATGAGAATGCACAGTTTCTGTTGTTTTTATGTGCAGTTATTAAGGCGGTAGATGATTATCAGGATCTTCTTAGAATATCTGTTGCGACGGCTGGGAATGATCATCGTCTCGGAGCCAATGAAGCGCCGCCGGCTGTTGTATCAATGTTCCTTGGGGATGAGTTAAACGCGATATTGGAGGCTATCGAACATGACCGCCCTTATGAAGGTGCGGAGAAAATGCAGATGAAACTCGGCGCTGATGTTCTTCCGAAATTCCGGAGAGATACAACGGATCGAAATCGTACATCTCCATTTGCATTTACCGGAAATAAGTTTGAATTTCGAATGCTTGGTTCATCAAATAGTATTGCATGTGCAAATATTATGCTAAATAGTGCAGTGGCAGAAAGCTTGAAAATCTATGCAGACAGGCTTGAACAGGCAAAGGATTTTGAACAGACGCTGCATGCTATGATACAAAAAACAATCCGCGATCATAAATATATTATTTTCAATGGAAATGGTTATGATGATACATGGATTTGGGAAGCAACAGAAAAACGCGGATTAAAAAATTACCGTACAACACCAGACTGTATGCCACATTTGCTTGATGAGAAAAATGTGAAGATGCTGACATCGCATAAGGTGTTTTCCGAAGCAGAATTAAAATCCAGATGCGAGATTATGCTCGAAAATTATTGCAAAACAATTATTATTGAAGCAAACACAATGGTAGATATGGCGCGGACAGAGATTATCCCGGCAGTAGAGTCCTACACACTGGAACTTGCAAAAACAGCAGCATTAAAAAGGACAGTGGATGCTGCACTTGCATGTCGTTACGAAAGTACATTGATCCGAAAACTGTCTGTGTTGACAGATGAGATGGCAATACGGACAGAAGCACTGGAGGAAGTATTACTAAAACTTCAAGAGACAGACTGTGTGCTGAAACAGTCTTATCAGATTAGGGATACACTTCTTACTAAAATGAGTGAACTTCGGGTCGCATGCGATGAAGCTGAAACATTGACAGCGAAGAAATATTGGCCGTTTCCAACTTACGGAGATCTTTTATTTGGCGTAAGTTAATGGATAAATGCGGTTAGACAGCGAGAACAAACTTCGTATAAATAATGAAAAGAAAGAGGAAGACTTATGACAAAATATATTTTTGTAACCGGAGGAGTGGTGTCTGGACTTGGAAAAGGGATTACAGCGGCATCACTTGGGCGTCTGTTAAAATCGCGTGGACTAAAAGTTGCCGCACAAAAATTAGATCCGTACATTAATGTGGACCCGGGAACAATGAGCCCATATCAGCATGGAGAAGTTTATGTAACAGAAGACGGGGCAGAAACAGATTTGGATCTTGGCCATTATGAACGATTTATTGATGAGGATTTGAATCGTTTTTCTAATCTGACAGCCGGAAAAGTTTATTGGAATGTGCTGAACAAAGAAAGACGCGGGGAATATCTTGGTTCGACCGTCCAGGTAATTCCGCATATAACAAATGAAATTAAAGAATTTATTTATCGTGTTGGAAAGCAGACGAATGCCGATGTAGTAATTACAGAAATCGGAGGAACCATTGGCGATATGGAATCCCAGCCGTTTCTGGAGGCTGTTCGACAGATTGCTGTAGAAGTTGGACGGGAGAATAGTCTTTTTATTCATGTAACACTTGTTCCGTATTTAAGTGGTTCGGAAGAACATAAAACAAAACCCACACAGCATTCAGTAAAAGAATTGCAGGGAAGTGGAATTCATCCAGACATAGTCGTACTCCGTTCGGATCGTCCGCTGGAAGAGTCTGTGTTCCAAAAAATATCACTATTTTGTAATGTGAAAGCAGATTGTGTGATAGAAAATCGCACACTTCCTAATCTATATGAAGCGCCTCTTATGCTGGAAGAATCGAATTTTTCATCTGTTGTCTGCAGAGAATTACAATTGCATACAAAGGAAGCAGATCTGCAGGAATGGAAAGAACTTGTTCGAAAAATACATAATCGCTCAGGTGAAGTTAAAATTGCTCTTGTAGGAAAATATGTAAAGCTTCGTGATGCATACTTATCAGTTGCAGAGGCAATGCGGCATGCCGGTTATGAGAAACATACACATATTTGTATCCATTGGATTGACTCAGAACATCTAACAAAAGAAAACTTGCAAGAAACACTGAAAGGAATTCATGGAATTATTGTTCCAGGAGGGTTCGGAGAACGTGGGGTTGAAGGAATGATTCTTGCGGCAGACTATGCCAGAGAACAAAAAATCCCATATCTTGGCATTTGTCTTGGAATGCAGATTGCTGTAATTGCCTGCGCAAGAAGTGCGGCTGGGATTACAGATGCCAATTCAGGTGAGTTCGATGAACAATGTAAGCACAAAGTGATTGATTTTATGCCGGGACAGCAGGATTGTATTGAAAAAGGAGGAACACTGCGATTGGGAAGCTACCCTTGCCGGATACGAAAAGGAACAGTGTTGAAAAAATGCTATGGATCAAGTTATATTGAGGAACGCCATCGTCATCGCTATGAAATGAATAATGAGTACCGCAGTATACTTAGTAATGTAGGTTTGATCATTAGTGGAACTTCGCCGGATGACCGGCTTGTAGAGGCAATAGAATGGAAGTCACATCCATTTTATATAGGTGTACAGTTTCATCCGGAATTTAAAAGCCGCCCGAACCGTACACATCCACTTTTTCGGGAATTTATTCAGGCAGCACTGAATCGAAAAGCAGAAGAAGGAAGTGAAGAGGTGGCAGAAAATGATGAAACAATTTGACAGAAAAATTGTATTGGAAGATGGGAGTGAATATTACGGAAAAGGATTTGGAAGTGAGAATAGTACAATAACAGAGCTTGTCTTTCATACAGGGATGGTAGGATATCAGGAAATTCTTTCAGATCCTTCATATACGTATCAGACAGTTGTAATGGCATATCCGTTGATTGGTAACTATGGAATGGTGGAAACAGATTATGAAACAGCGATTCCAACAATTGGAGGATTGGTTGTACGGGAATATAATGATGTACCGTCAAATTTTTGCAGCAAAGCTTCGCTGGGAAAGATAATGAAGGCGTATCAGATCCCGGGACTGTCTGGTGTAGATACAAGGCAGATTATACGAAAAATACGAAACAATGGAAGTTGTAAAGCATTTCTAACAGATGCCAGTATGCCGAAAGAAGAATGTATGGAGCAATTGAAAAGCTATCAATTTACCGGAGATGCGGTAGCGTCTGTCAGTAGAAAGAAGATAGAATACTATCCGTTAGTGGAAAATCAATATCATGTAGCTGTAATTGACTGTGGAATGAAACAGAATATTGTTCGCTGCCTGCAGCAACGAAGTTGTGCCCTGACTGTTTATCCGTGGAATACGGAGGCGGAAATTATTACGCAAGAAAAGCCGGATGGTATTTTTTTGTCCAATGGTCCCGGAAATCCGGAAGAAATGAAATCGGTTATAGAACTTGTACAAACGCTTCGGGGACGCTATCCAATTTTTGGAATCTGTCTTGGACATCAAATCATATCTCTTGCTTACGGAGCTAAAACTTATAAAATGAAATTTGGGCACAGAGGAGGAAATCATCCGGTCAAACGGCTTATAGATGGAAAGATAGAAATTACTTCTCAAAATCATTCTTATGCGGTGGATGCAGAGAGTTTGAAAAGAACGAAACTTGAGCTGACGCATGTGAATCTTCTGGACGGTACGGTCGAAGGAGCTGCGTGTCCGAAAGAACATGTCTTTGGAGTACAATATCATCCGGAAAGTGCACCAGGTCCTAGAGACAGTATGTATTTATTTGATCGGTTTATTCAGGAAATGGAGGAAAACAAGTATGGCAAAAAGGACAGATTTGAATAAAATCCTTGTCATTGGTTCTGGACCGATTGTAATCGGCCAGGCGGCGGAATTTGACTACGCTGGAACACAGGCCTGTCTTGCACTGAAAGAAGAAGGATATGAAGTGATTTTATGCAATTCAAATCCGGCGACAATTATGACAGATACTGCAATTGCGGATAAAGTTTATATGGAACCACTCACACTGGAATATATGGCGAAGATTATCAGATATGAACGACCAGACGCAATCGTTCCGGGGATTGGTGGACAGACTGGATTAAACCTGGCTATGGAGCTTGAAGAAAAAGGGGTATTAAAAGAATGTCAAACAGAGCTTTTGGGTACCAGCAGTAAAAGTATTCGATGTGCAGAAGACAGGGAACAATTTAAAGAATTATGCGAAATGATTGGAGAACCGGTACTGCCTTCCCAAATTGCAGAAACGGTAGAAGAAATTGGAAAGGCAGCCGAAGAAATTGGGTATCCTGTTGTTCTTCGACCGGCATTTACACTTGGCGGTACTGGAGGAGGATTTGCAGATGATGCAGTACAGTGTCGTGAACTTGCGCGGCATGCATTGGAAATATCGCCAGTCCACCAGGTACTTGTAGAAAAAAGTGTTCGGGGATATAAAGAAATTGAATATGAAGTAATACGGGATGCAAATGATACTGCAATTGCAGTTTGTAATATGGAAAATATGGATCCAGTTGGAATACATACCGGAGATTCAATTGTCGTCTGTCCCTCACAGACATTAACAGACCGGGTGTATCAAATGCTTAGGGATAGTGCATTGAGATTGATCCGTGCATTAAAAATAGAAGGAGGATGCAATGTTCAGTTTGCGCTTGATCCAGAATCTTTTCAATATTATGTTATTGAAGTGAATCCAAGAGTTTCACGTTCATCTGCACTGGCGTCAAAGGCGAGTGGCTATCCTATTGCAAGGGTGTCTGCCAAAATCGGAGTTGGAATGACACTGGATGAGATCAAACTAGTAAATACACCAGCGGTGTTTGAGCCTGCACTCGACTATGTCGTAACAAAAATGCCGCGTTTTCCGTTTGACAAATTTCCAGATGCAGATCAGAAACTTGGAACGCAGATGAAAGCAACAGGAGAGGTAATGAGCATCGGGCGTACATTAGAAGAAAGTTTATTAAAGGCAGTTCGGTCTCTTGAAATTGGTGTTTCACATCTGTATTTGGAAAAGTTTGAGAAAATGAGAAAAGAAGAACTTCTTTCTTACATAAAAATTGGAACAGATGATAGGATTTTTGCTGTGGCACAGCTATTCAGACAAGGGAGCAGTGTAGAAGAAATTGCGGAAGTAACAGGAATCGATTCGTTTTTCTTGATAAAAATCAGAAATATAATAAGAATGGAAAGAAGGCTAAAGGAGAAAACTGGTGAGGAAACAAAAAGATTACTGTATGAAGCAAAACGGATGGGATTTTCAGATCAGACAATTGCCAGGTTCTGGAATCTGACTGAAGAAGAAGTATTCCAGATGAGAAAAGACAGTGGGGTTATTCCGGTTTATAAAATGATCGATACTTGTGCTTCTGAATTTGAGAGCTATGTACCATATTTTTATTCTACTTATGAAACGGAAAATGAATCTATAGTTGAAAACAGAAAAAAAATAATTGTACTTGGATCAGGTCCGATTCGGATTGGTCAGGGAGTGGAATTTGATTATTCGACAGTACATGCTGTTAAAACAATTCAGAAAGCAGGATATGAGGCGATTGTAATTAATAATAATCCGGAAACAGTTTCAACAGATTACACAATTTCAGATAAATTATATTTTGAACCACTCTGTGCTGAAGACGTAATGAATGTCATTATGCTAGAAAAGCCAGAAGGCGTAATTGTTTCGCTTGGAGGTCAGACAGCGGTGAATCTGGCAAAACCACTTGCAGAGCGAGGCGTAAGAATTATCGGAACGGACTGGAAAGCGATCAAACGAGCTGAGAATAGAGATGAATTTGAAAAACTTCTTTTTCAGCTCGGAATTCCTCAGCCTAAAGGAATGGCTGTTACTAATATGAAAGATGGACTGCGGGCAGCAAAAACGATAGGATATCCGGTGCTTGTGAGACCGAGTTTTGTGTTAGGTGGAAGAGCAATGCAAATCATTTCAGGAGAGGAGCAGCTTCGCCTGTATTTTGAAACATCTGTACAGATGAATGAAGAAACCCCAGTACTGGTGGATCACTATATCCGGGGAAAAGAAGTAGAAATCGATGGAATTTGTGACGGAAGAGATGTTTTTGTACCGGGGATTATGGAACTGGTAGAGAGAACCGGCATTCATTCTGGTGACTCGATTAGTGTTTATCCTACTTTTGGAATTTCTGAAAAAGTGAAACACACGATACTTTCGTATGCCAAAAAGCTTGCGCTTGGCATTGGGATTATTGGATTATTTAATGTTCAGTTTATTGTCGATGAGAACTCCGAGGTATCAATTATCGAGGTAAATCCGCGCTCTTCGCGTACTGTTCCGTTTTTGTCAAAAGCAACCGGCTATCCGCTTGCAGATATTGCGATAAAAGCGATGTTAGGTATTTGGCTCAAACAACAGGGAATTGAGATGCTTTCTCCACCAGAAAGGCATACCTGGTATGTGAAAGCACCGGCTTTTTCTTTTGAAAAACTAAGTGGGATGGATGCATATTTGTCTCCGGAAATGAAATCAACAGGAGAGGCTATCGGTTATGACAAGAAGCTTTCAAGAGCTATGTATAAGGCATTGATTGCATCTGGGGTTAGAATGAAAAACTATGGAACAGTCCTTGTTACCCTTGCAGATGAAGATAAAGAAGAAGCACTGCGTCTAATCCGCAGATTTTACCAAATGGGATTTAATATTGAAGCAACAAAAGGAACAGGAGAATTTTTGAAATCGAAAGGGATTCGCACTCGGATTCTAAAAAAACCAAGTGAAAACAGCACGGAAATTTTTGATACGATACGTAACGGTCATATTAGTTATGTTATCAATACAAGAGCAGTTATGTCAGGTGTTCACTATGAAGATGGCCTGGCTATTCGCAGAGCGGCAATTGAAAATAATGTGACAATGTTTACATCTCTGGATACAGTTAAAGTCATTCTGGATGTTTTAGAAGAGATAACGATTAATGTTTCTCCGATTAAATAAGTTTAAAATCAGAGAAGAGAAAGGATAAAAACAATGACACCAAATAAGAATTATGAAAAATTGAAAGACTCCTATTTGTTTCATAATATTGCGCAAAAAATAAAGATATACACGGAACAGAACCCAGATACATATTTGTACCGGATGGGAATTGGCGACGTATCACTACCGCTGTGTAGAGCTGTCATTTCAGAACTGCATAAGGCAGTCGATGATCAGTCAGAAAAGAAAACATTTCACGGGTATATGCCAGAATGCGGAGATCCGTTGCTGCGTCATAATATTGCACAATTTTATCAGAAAAGAGGAGTAGCGATTTCGGAAGAGGAAGTTTTTGTTTCCAGTGGCGCAAGCGATGAACTGGGAGATATCTTAGATTTATTTGGACCGGGGCAGAAAACGCTAATTATGGAACCAACATATCCGGCTTATGTGGATGCGAACATCATTGCGGGAAATCAAATCATTCATGTTCCTTCCGGAAAAGAAAATCATTTTCTTCCAATGCCGGACTGGTCAGTACAGGCAGACATTATTTATTTGTGTTCACCCAATAATCCGACAGGAGCAGTATATAATCGCACGCAGTTAAAGGAATGGGTTGACTATGCAAATGAGATAAATGCAGTTATTTTATTTGATGCTGCTTATGAAGCATTTATAGAGGAAAAAAAGATTCCCCATAGTATTTTTGAAATAGAAGGTGCGGATACCTGTGCTATTGAGATATGTTCTCTGTCTAAAACGGCAGGATTTACTGGAACAAGATGTGGATACACAATTTTGCCTCAAAAACTTGTGCGGGGAGGAATGAAGTTACAGCAGATGTGGGTTCGTAACCGAACAACTAAAACGAATGGAGTATCTTATATTATTCAGAAGGGAGCGGCAGCAATTTTTACAGACGAAGGGCAAAAACAGATTCGGGAAAACATTGCTGTTTATAAGAAAAATGCAGCCTGCTTTATGCGGGCATTGGACGAACTTGGAATTTGGTACTGTGGAGGGAAAAATGCACCGTATATATGGATGCAGTGTCCAAAAGATATGGGAAGCTGGGAATTTTTTGAAGAATTACTTTGCAAAATACAGGTTGTAGGAACACCAGGCGAAGGTTTTGGAGCCTGTGGTGAAGGGTATTTTCGATTTTCTACATTCGGATCATTGGAAGATACGGAGGAAGCAGTAAAACGATTAAAGATACTTCTAAAATCAGGCATATAGAAAAATCTTGGATAGTGTATTGCTATCTGAATTGGAATAATGTTATAATCTTATTTATAAAAGTTTGTAAACAGCAACAGGTAAAGTAGGTGGCATCTTGAAGAATAAGATTAAACAATTTGCAAAAGGAAATTTTCAGATTTCGCGGCCGGAAATATATTTCCCACAGACACATTTGGAACTTCTGATTGGAGAAGGAGAGATATATCAGGGCAGCTTCCGCATAGAAAACCGTCTGGATGGAGATATCAGAGGGCTGGTATATCCATCCTCTTTTCGTATCAATTGTGTGGAATCAGGTTTTGAAGGGGCTTCTGTAGAAGTTCATTTTACCTATGATGGACGAGGACTGGAACCGGGATTTGTAGAACGGGGAACATTTACTGTTGTGACGAATGGAGGCGAGTATGAACTTACCTTTACGGCTATTGTAGAGAAGCCGTTTGTCATGACATCCTGTGGGAAAATACAGTCATTGAAAGAGTTTCGGGAACTTGCCTATCAGGATTTCGGAGAAGCGCATCGTTTGTTTCGCTCCAGAGCGTTTTATGATGTACTGAAATATGAGGAAAAATGGATTTATTCTCTGTATGATAATATGCGCAAATGGTCTTTGAGCGAGCAGGCGTTGGAAGAATTTCTTGTTGGTACGAAGCAGAAAGAACGGATTTTTCTGTCTTTTCAGGAAGAAGAACGTGAATTTGAAAATATATTAGAAGCGACAAAAGACGAGATCCATCTGGAGAAAAATACATGGGGACATCTGACAGCTTATGTGCGTGTAGAAGGGAAGTTTTTGAAAGTTGCGCGCAGTCAGATTGTAATAGATGATTTTGTTGGGAATCAATGCAGCCTTCCGTATATCATAGAGGAGGATGGGCTTCACCAGGGCTATAATTATGGGCGGATTTATGTGGATACACCGTATGAAGAAATCTGCTGTGAGATTACAGTACATCAGGCTTTATTGAATCCAAGAAAAGAGAGAGAAGAAGAGTTTATTCTGGCGCAGACACTGAAAGGCTATCTCGGTGTTGAGGCAGGACGCATGGAGAAAAGTATCTGGGCAGAAGAGGCGGTAAATAGTTTTCAGAAATTAAGAGAACTGGCGCCGGAACAGGAAATCTATCAATTGATGCTGGCCCATGTATATCTGATTGGCGAGAAGAGAGAAGAAGCGAGATGGCTTCTGGAGCATTACAACTATAAGAAGTCAGATCTTGGACATACTCCGGAGAGAGCGCTTTATTATTTGTATTTGATGCTGCTGCTGGATCCGGAAGAGGAACAAAGACGTAAAGTAACAGAAGAGATGCGAAGGCTCCACACCAAATTTCCGCATAACTGGCGTATTGCTATGATGTTGCTCGAAACCGATAGCGTCTATGAAAATACGTCTGCTAAGATACGGATGATGGAGAGGCAGTTTGAAAATGGAGCGCACAGCCTTATCTTTTATCTTCAGGCGTTTCGGTATTTAAAAGAGCGTCCGGACTGCTTAAAACAGCTTAACACATTTGAAATCCAGGTTGTTAATTTTGCGGTAAAATATCAGATCTGCGGCGAAGAGATGGCAGTTCAGACAGCGGAGTTAGCATGTCAGAAGAAGAATTTTGACGAAAGCCTGTATCGGTTATTGGTAAAATGCTATAAGAAGTATCATATACCTGCTATTTTGCAGGCAATCTGTGTCCAATTGATCAAAGGCCAGCATATGGAGAGCTGCTATCATATTTGGTTTGAAAAGGCTATTGAAGAAGGATTGAAGATTGCACAGCTTTATGAATATTATATGTTTAGCCTGGAAGAGAAAAGAGTGAGTGGAAAGTTACCGCGTACAATCTACCTTTATTTTCTGCATGGCAACACACTGAATGACAGGAAGGCGGCTCTTTTATATGCGAATATCATTACTTACGAACCGGAAGATAGTTCTGTTTATGAAAGTTATCGAGAGCGCATCGAAGCATTTGCATGGAACCAGTTGGAGAAAAGAAGGATCAGTGAAGAATTAAGGATTATTTATCGGAGATTTTTTACGGAAGAAGGCATGACGCCAAAGCGAATGGAAGCGCTTTATGATATTTGCCACGCGTATCTTGTGACAACAACTCAGCCGGGAATGAAATATGTGCTTGTGCTGGAAGCAGATGGAACAATTAGTCAGCGGACAGCCTATGACCGGGAAGATGGTGCAATTGTTTTTTTAAAACAAAAAGATTCCAGAATTGTTTGGGAAGGACAAAATGGCTGGCATTATGCGGATTCCATTCCGTTTGAGAGTATACGTTTGTTTTACGAACAGAAATTCCTGGAGTTGAGCCGTCATTACAATGATACGACTCAGGTTGAAGGAAGAGAGCGCAAAGGAAGAGAACTTTCATTTGAAAACCTTCGCAAATACGGAATGGAGCAATATGAAGAAGAAAACGTCTTCTGTATCTGCAGTAAACGAATCCGGGAAGAGAATTACGAAGAAGATGATTTTCTGAGTTATCTCTGCTATACACTGTTTGAATTAGGACAGTACGATAAAGTGACATTGACATATCTGGCGAATTTCTATTGCGGACCGACAGAACATATGAAAGACCTCTGGTATGCAGCAAAGCAGTATGAAGTGAATACAAAGAAACTGGCAGAACGGATTATAACTCAGATGCTGTTTTCAGAAGCAATGTATCACGAAGAGAAGATCTTTCAGGACTACTATGATGGAGTTTCTTATTTCAGGATTAAGCAGGCGTACCTGGCATTTGTCAGCCGGGAATATGTGCTGCGGGATCGAATGGTAGATCAATGTGTGTTCCAGATTATGGAAGATGAATATGGCGCAGAAGAGGAACTGGCAGATATTTGCAAGATTGCGCTTTTGAAGCGCTATTCGGGAGAAAATCTGGCGGGACGGGAAGAAAAGCTCTTCGGATGGCTTCGGGAAATGTGTATGAAAGGACTTGTATTCCCATTCTATCTGACATATCCGGAAGCCTGGCTTCGGGAAGTTCAGTTATTTGATAAGATACTGATTCAGTATAAGGCGAAACATGCAGACAGCAGAGTGAAGCTTCATTATCAGATCGTAAGAGATGAGCAGGAAGGCGTTGGCTTTGAAGCAGAGATTCTGATTCCGACTTATGAAAATGTTTATGTAAAAGAGTTTACTTTATATAAAGATGAAAGACTTCGGTATTATTTCCGGGAAACTGCTGCAGATGGAAGTACAACGACGGAGAAGCGTTCTTATGTGAAACGAAAATGGGCGCATGCAGGCAAATATGGGAAATTAAATGAAATCTCGCTTCTGCCTCAAGAAAAGAGGAAAGAAGCAATGCAGTCGTATGCGCTTGAAGACGCGCTGGCAGATAAATTGTTCCAGGTATATTAATCAAGAGAAGGGGAAATACAGTTCGATGAAAGGTATGATGATAGGCTACGATTTAAATGAATATGGCTGTCAGATCAGCTATTTTGATGAGGCAGAGAGAGAGCCGGCTACCCTGGAAGTGGCAGTAGATAATTATCAGATTCCGCTGGTGATCGGTTATCATGATCATACATGGTTTTACGGAAAGCGGGCGAGAAGGCTTGCTGTTGTTAAAGAGGGATATACTGTAGATGATCTTTGGAATAAAGCAATGGCTCAGGAAAAAATTACATATGAGGATCAGACATATGAAGCGGTATGGCTTCTTGCCAGATTTATCGAAATGTCACTGAAGAGTTTTGAGGATATCAGTGTGATCGTGTTTACGTTACCGAAAGTAAATGAAGACATTGTTCAGATGCTGAAAGGTATTGCCCAGCGGATAGGAATTGAGAGAAAAAATATTTATGTGCAGGATTACAAAGAAAGCTTTTGCTATTATATGTTTTATCAGCCAAAAGAGCTGTGGCAGTATGAATCCGCATTGCTGTACTGCGATCGGAAAGAAATCCGGGCATTTATGCTAAAGAAGTTAAAAACAGCATTTGATAAAGGGAGAGATCCGTTTGTTACAGTGGAAGAGGTAGCGAATATTCGGATGGAAGAATTAAAAGCAGTGTTTCCGATGACAGATGAGGAGAAAGCAGCAGAAGCAGATGCCAGATTTCGTACTTTTGTTCAGGGGGTGTTTGAGAAGAGGCTGATTTCTTCTGTCTATTTGACAGGTGAAGGATTTGATCAAAACTGGTATCCGAGTTCTCTGAAAGTTATCTGTAACGGCCGGCGTGCATTTCAGGGAAATAACCTTTACAGTAAAGGAGCGTGTTATGCGGCATACAGGCGCGGAATGGAGTTTGAAGAAGGGCCGGTATATCTGGATGATACAAAAATGACAGAGCAGATTTCTTTGAAAGTTCGAAGAAGAGGAGGAGATGTCTGGCAGCCGGTTGTAAACTGGGGAGCGCACTGGTATGAATCTGATTGCCAGTTAGAAGCACTTTTGACGGATGGAGAGGCGATTGAAATACGAATTGATTCGCTGGCGTCCGGAGAGAGTCGTATTGAAGAGATATCTCTTGACGGTCTTTCTGTGAATCAGCCTTATACCGTGCGGGTACAGATGAAAATGCTGTTTCAGGATGACAGAACCCTGAAAGTTATAGTAGAAGATATGGGATTGGGCGAGTTCTTTCCGGCGGCAGGATTTGCTGCGGAGAAACTGATCCGGTTAGGAGGAAGCAATGGGCAGTTTAATTCTTTGTCACAGTAAGAAAGCGTCTCAGCCATACGAGATCACAAGGATACACAGAAGGATTTATACGTTGGAAGAACTCTGCTACTATATTTCCAATAACCTGTATCTGATCGATTATACAGTGATGAACGAACAGCTTTGTGACTGGATTGAAGAAGAACTTGATATGAAAGATATGGCGTATACATTGAAAAGCGCGATCAAACGGCATGGAGCAGTAGAACAGTTTGTTTTGACAATTTTGAAACATTCCGGTATTTATACAAAGTCCGAAATACTTCAAATCCAGAATGTACTTGAAAAATTAAAAAATCAAAAAGAGATTGAACGAAAAAAATATATGGGTGACAATCTCCTTGCAAGTGGTGAAGTCCGAGAGGCAATATTAGTGTATCAATCCATTGTTTATGGAGAAACGGATGAATCGGTGGATGGAACCTTTTATGGTAATGTATACGGATGTCTCGGCGCAGCTTATGGGAAGCTGTTTCTGTATGAAGAAGCTGCACGCATGTACGAAAATGCATTTCAGATCTGCGAAGAAGAAAGCATGCTCATATCCTATATTTACTGTTGCAAGAATTATATGACAACGGAGGCGTATCAGCAGCTTCTCGGAAAGAGTACTGTTTATATTGGGATTGACCGGGAACTTCGTGAAATGTCAGAAGCGCTGGCTGAAAAGATTCAAGTAGATGATTCTGAGCAGCTTCTGGAAAAATGGCGTGAAAAGTACCGGAAAAACATGTGATATGAAAGAGAACTTATAAAGTATGTACAATATATAAGAAAAACTAATATAAGTATTTGAAAATAAATAATAAGTAAAGCGTAGACAAGGCAGGCGGATATGTTGATTTTCCGCCTGCCTTGTATTATAATCGAATCGTAAGCGGGGCATAAAATGTGTACTGCGATATCATAAACAAATGAATGAAAAGCGAAAGGAACTGGTGGACACGTATGAAAAAATTAGAACAGCTTTACGAAGGAAAAGCAAAGAAAGTATTTGCAACAGAGGATCCGGATATCGTAATTGTTGATTACAAAGATGATGCGACAGCTTTCAACGGTGAGAAAAAAGGTACGATCGTTGGAAAAGGTGTTGTCAACAACCGTATGACAAACTACATTTTCAAAGTTCTGGAAGAAAAAGGAGTTCCGACACATCTTGTAGAAGAACTGAGTGACCGTGAGACGGCTGTTAAGAAAGTAGAGATCGTTCCTCTTGAAGTAATCATACGTAATGTAGCAGCAGGAAGCTTCTCTAAGAGACTTGGAATCGAAGAAGGAACAAAGCTTCTCTGCCCGACACTGGAATTCAGTTATAAAGATGACGAGCTGGGTGATCCGCTCATTAACAGCTATTTTGCAAAAGCAATTGGAGCTGCAACACAGGAGGAGATCGATAAGATTACAGAATATGCATTTAAAGTAAATGATGTTCTGAAAGAATTCTTCCTTGCAGCAGGAATTGAACTGATTGACTTCAAGATTGAATTTGGACGCTATCATGGACAGATTATTCTTGCTGATGAAGTTTCTCCGGATACATGCAGACTTTGGGATGTGAAGACACATGAGAAGCTTGATAAAGACCGTTTCAGAAGAGATCTTGGTAATGTAGAAGATGCTTACCAGGAAGTATTTAAACGAATCGGAATTCAGTAAGGAGTTATTGATGCGAAGAGAAAAGAAATATGAGACAGCAGATTCCGGATTACATGAAGAATGTGGTGTATTCGGAGCGTATGATTTTGATGGAGAGGATGTTTCATCTTCGATCTATTATGCATTGTTTGCGCTGCAGCATCGCGGACAGCAGTCTTGTGGGATTGCAGTGACAGATACAAAAGGAGTTTGTGGAGTACAGACGAAAAAAGGCATGGGGCTTGTTAGCGAAGTGTTTCAAGAGGAGATGCTGGATGAGTTATGCGGTAATCTTGGCGTAGGTCATGTACAGTATTCGGCGGATAAGGGTTCCAATGTGGCGAATGCCCAGCCGCTTGTAATTAATTATGTAAAAGGAACGCTGGCAATTTCTTACAATGGAAGTCTTGTTAATGCAGCTCAGCTGAAACATGAGCTGGAATATACAGGAGCAATTTTCCAGACAAGCAATGATTCAGAAGTGATTGCATATCACATCGCGCGTGAACGTCTTCATGCAAAGACAGCGGAAGAGGCTGTTGCACATGCAATGGGCAAGATGCAGGGAGCTTATGCGCTGATCATTGCCAGCCCGCGTAAAATGATCGGTGTACGTGATCCGTACGGATTGAAACCACTTTGCATTGGGAAAAGAGGAAATGCGTATTATTTGGCGTCAGAAAGCTGTGCCCTTTCTGCAATCGGAGCAGATTTTGTCCGAGATGTAGAACCGGGAGAGATTGTGACGATTATGAATGGAGAATTGTCTTCAGATAAAACAATGGCAATTCCGAAGGAAAAACAGGCGAGATGTATTTTCGAATACATTTACTTTGCGAGACCAGATAGTACGATTGATGGAATGAATGTGTATCATTCTCGAATCCTTGCCGGAAAGGCACTTGCAGAATGCTATCCGGTGGAAGCAGACCTTGTTGTCGGTGTGCCGGATTCGGGAATCGCAGCTGCGAAAGGATATGCAGAAGGTTCCGGAATTCCGTATGGTATTGCTTTCCATAAGAATAGTTATGTTGGAAGAACATTTATTAAACCAAAACAAAGTCAGAGAGAATCCAGTGTAAAGATTAAACTGAATGTAATTGAAGAGGTTGTACGAGGGAAACGGATCGTTATGGTAGATGATTCTATTGTGCGAGGTACAACATGTGCCAATATCATCAAGATGTTAAAAGCAGCAGGGGCAAAGGAAGTACATGTAAGAATCAGCTCACCGCCGTTTTTATATCCTTGTTATTTCGGTACAGATGTGCCGTCCAATAAAGATCTGATTGCTCATACACATACGCAGGAAGAAATTCGTGAGTTGATCGGTGCAGATTCTCTTGGTTATATGAAAATTGAGAAGTTGCAGGAGACAGTTGGAGATATCTGTTTCTGTGATGCATGCTTTACAGGAAACTATCCAATGGAGATTCCAAAACAGGAGGAAGAATAATTGAGTCATAATAGATATCAGAGCCCATTATCAGAACGTTATGCAAGTCCGCAGATGCAGTATATTTTTTCACCGGATATGAAGTTTCGAACATGGAGAAGATTATGGATCGCACTTGCAGAAACAGAGAAAGAGCTGGGACTGCCAATTACGGAAGAGCAGATTGAAGAATTAAAGGCCCATGCGGAAGACATTAACTATGATGTGGCAAAAGAACGAGAGAAAATTGTGCGCCATGATGTTATGTCTCATGTATATGCTTATGGACAGCAATGCCCGAAAGCAAAGGGAATCATTCATCTTGGAGCAACATCTTGCTATGTAGGGGATAATACAGATATTATCATCATGGCAGAAGCTTTGAAGCTTGTAAAAAGCAAATTAATTAATGTGATTTCAGAATTGGCTAAGTTTGCGGATGAATATAAAGCACAGCCGACATTGGCATTCACACATTTTCAGCCGGCACAGCCGACAACCGTTGGAAAACGTGCTACGCTCTGGCTGCAGGAATTCCTTATGGATCTGGAAGATTTGGAATATGTGCTTGGAAGCTTAAAACTGCTTGGCTCCAAAGGAACAACGGGAACACAGGCGAGCTTTAAGGAATTGTTTGATGGAGATGAAGAAAAAATCAATCAGGTTGATTCGATGATTGCGAAGAAGATGGGATTTGCAAACTGCTATCCGGTATCCGGACAGACTTATTCACGAAAAGTGGATACGAGAGTATTGAATGTTTTGGCTGGAATTGCAGCGAGCGCGCATAAAATGTCGAATGATATCCGACTTCTTCAGCATTTGAAGGAAGTAGAAGAACCTTTTGAAAAAACACAGATTGGATCATCTGCTATGGCATATAAGAGAAACCCAATGCGCAGCGAACGTATTGCATCTTTGGCGAGATATGTTATGATCGATGCATTGAATCCGGCAATCACTTCTGCGACGCAGTGGTTTGAAAGAACACTGGATGATTCTGCAAATAAGCGCCTCAGTGTACCGGAAGGATTTCTTGCGATTGATGGCATTCTTGATCTCTGCATGAATGTTGTGGATGGACTTGTTGTGTATCCAAAAGTCATTGAGAAACGTTTGATGTCAGAACTGCCATTTATGGCGACAGAAAATATTATGATGGATGCGGTAAAAGCAGGAGGAGACCGTCAGGAACTCCATGAGCGTATTCGTGAACTGTCTATGGAAGCAGGAAAGAACGTCAAAGAAAAAGGTCTGGATAATAACTTATTGGAATTAATTGCAGCAGATCCGGCATTTAAATTGTCTCTTGAAGATCTGAAAGCAGCAATGGAGCCGTCCAGATATACAGGACGTGCGAAAGAACAGGTAGAAATGTTCTTGAATGAAGTGGTTAATCCGGTACTGGAAGTTAATAAAGACCTTCTTGGTATGACAGCAGAAATTAATGTCTAACAAGTTGAGAAGGAATTTTATATTTTATCAAAACAAACAATGTAAAGCAAAAGAAGAGATCAGATATATTCTGGTCTCTTTTGCAATTTAGAAAATAAGTTGTTTTTGTGGAAAATGTATATGTTAATAAAAAAACACTTTACTTAATTAAAGTGTATAGAGGGAATAATTGCTAAAAAAAGTATAAATAAATTGTGAAATAAGAATAAAAAAGTTTGTCTAAATAATATCAGTCTTTTTTAAGAATGAATAAAATGGGAAAAAATGCACAAAAAAGCAAATAAAAAACCATTTTTATTGAATAATATGCTTAAAAGTGCTATTATAAGTGAGTACAATAATTTGTTTAGTTTATCAATAGGACAAAGGAGGGTGTTTTATGCAGCAACTAAATGAGTTTGTAGTATCAATTAATGACGCGTTAACAGGGTATATCCTGATTATCGCACTGTTTGTAGCAGGTATCTGGTTCTCTTTCCGACTGAAGTTTATTCAGGTCAGAGGATTTGGAGAAGGGATGCGAAGAACATTTGGCGGGCTTTTTAGCAAGAAAGGCGAAGCCGGTAAGGATGGTATGTCCTCTTTCCAGGCATTGGCAACAGCAATTGCCGCACAGGTAGGTACCGGTAATATTGCCGGTGCAGCAACAGCGATTGCAGTTGGAGGACCGGGAGCAATTTTCTGGATGTGGATTGCAGCATTTTTAGGTATGGCTACAATTTACTGTGAGGCTTTGATGGCTCAGAAGTATAAACAGGTGGGCAAAGACGGTACAGTGACCGGAGGTCCGGTATATTATATCCGTGCAGCTTTCCCGAATGGCTTTGGTAAAGTTCTTGCAGCAATTTTTGCAGTACTGATTGTATTTGCACTTGGATTTATGGGAAATGCAGTACAGTCCAATTCTATCGCAGCTTCATTCCATACAGCATTTGGAATTCCACAGATCGCAACAGGTGTTGTTGTAGCAGTGATTGCAGTATTTGTGTTTAGCGGCGGTATGAAACGAATTGCAAAAGTTACAGAAACAATCGTTCCGATTATGGCAGCTCTTTATATTGTAGGTGCGCTGATTGTTATATTTGCAAACATCGGAGCACTTCCGGGAGTGATCCGTGATATCTTTGTAGGAGCATTTAATCCATCAGCAGTAGCAGGAGGCGCGATGGGTGCTACAATAAAGCTTGCAGTTCAGAAAGGTGTAGGACGTGGATTGTTCTCCAATGAAGCTGGTATGGGTTCCACACCGCATGCACACGCAGTAGCGAAAGTAAATCATCCGGTAGAACAGGGATTCGTTGCCATGATTGGTGTATTTATTGATACGTTTATCGTATTAAACTTAACAGCATTTGTTATCCTGACAACAGGAAGCCGCGCAACAGGCTTGACAGGTGCAGAGCTTTCACAGTATGCATTCTCATCTTTCTTTGGAAAAGCGGGAGATATCTTTATTGCGATTTGCATGTTTTTCTTTGCATTTTCTACAATTGTCGGATGGTATTTCTTCGGTGAAGCAAATATTCGTTATCTGTTTGGGCCAAAAGCGATTAAATTCTATATTCCGCTCGTATGTCTTTGTGTTGTAGCAGGTTCACTTGGCGAGGTTAACCTGGTTTGGAACATGGCAGACTGCTTTAACAGTTTAATGGTAGTACCGAACATTATCGGTCTGCTTGCTTTAAGCAAAGTGATCCAAAATGTACATAATGACTATTTTAAGACACATACATTAGGGAAAAAGAAAAATAAATAACGAAAAAACTCGAAAAAAACAAAAAAAGAACTAGCATTATTACGAAAGCTGTGTTATAATCAACTCAAGTCATAGAGAGAATGATTAAAGAAAAAGTTCTTATAGAAAAACTAAATAGTAGGATGAATTTTCCAGTGAGAGAGTCGCAAGGCCGCCGAAGATGCAAACCATATATAAGTTGGTGAAACTTTCAGGCAAAAGGAACAGGAAAAGGACTACGTTCTGAATGAAGTTTTGAATTTCGAGACAAAGACAGAAAGGGGACTGCTTGGAGGCTCATGGGCTATAAGTGGTTCCTTTTTTTACAACAGGTGGTTGAAACATGAAAAACAAGTTTATTATCATTACAAATAATCCGCTTGTCAAAGAAGAATTAGGTGGATTATATAATGTTGAATATTTTGAAATCTCATATGAGGATATTCTCAAAACAGTGAGAGACAGAATCTATAAAGGACATGAGTTACTGACACATCCATTGTCGGGAAGCGTTAAGCCGAATGAGACTCCGTATAAATCAATCATGATTTCTGAGGATGTCAGAGGGCTTGATGTAAGCCAGATGAGAATTATCGAATCTGCAATTCAGTCCTGCAAGAAGTTTCAGTTCAAGTCTGACAAGTATGCTCCGGAAGTTTATGAAGATTTTCAGGTAGTGGATCTGACACTGATTTCCAGTGCGCTTCCGTCAGCGACTGCATGGTAAAAGGCTGTATGGGTACGTAAGTGCCTTAGCAACATACACACATATTTTTATAAGGAGGGAATTACAGTGAGAAGACTAGAAGTAGGTCACATCTTCATTAAAGACATTCAGTTTGGATCAGAGTCCAAAATCGTTGATGGTGTTCTTTATGTTGACGAAGAAGCTGTAAAGGCAGTTGTCCTTGAGGACGAAAAAATCAAAAGCGTAAAACTTGATATTGCAAGACCAGGAGAGAGCGTACGTATCACTCCGGTTAAAGACGTAATCGAACCACGTGTTAAAGTGGAAGGCCGTGGAGGAATTTTCCCGGGAGTTATCGCTAAAGTTGACACAGTTGGAGAAGGAAAAACATATGCATTAAAAGGCATGGCAGTTGTTACAGCTGGTAAAATCGTTGGTTTCCAGGAAGGTATCATCGATATGACAGGCCCGGGTGCACAGTACACACCATTCTCTAAATTAAACAACTTAGTAGTTGTTTGTGAACCAGTTGATGATATCAAACAGCATGATTATGAAGCAGCTGTAAGATTTGCAGGATTCAGAGTAGCATGCTACTTAGGTGAATTAGCTCGTGAACTTACTCCAGACGAGACAAAAGTATATGAATCTTACGGAGTAATGGAAGGTAAAGAAAAATTCCCGAATCTTCCGAGAGTTGCTTATGTACAGATGTTACAGAGCCAGGGTCTTCTTCATGACACATATGTATACGGCGTTGACGCTAAGAAAACATTATCTACAATCATGACAACAACAGAAAGCATGGACGGTGCAATCGTTTCAGGTAACTGTGTATCTGCTTGTGATAAAAACCCTACATATGTACATGAAAACAACCAGGTTGTTCAGGAATTATTTGAAAAACATGGTAAAGAAATCAACTTTGTTTGCCATATCCTTACAAATGAGAACGTTTACCTTGCTGACAAACAGCGTTCATCTGACTGGACAGCAAAACTTTGCCGTTTCTTAGATTTAGACGGTGTAATCGTATCTCAGGAAGGTTTCGGTAACCCGGATACTGACCTTATCATGAATACAAAGAAGATCGAAGCTGAAGGTGTTAAGACAGTTATCATCACAGATGAGTATGCTGGACGTGACGGAAAATCTCAGTCACTTGCAGATGCTGATGCTGCTGCAGATGCTGTAGTAACAGGCGGAAATGCAAACCAGGTTATCGTTCTTCCTAAACTTGATAAAGTAATCGGAACATTAGATTACGTTAACACTATCGCTGGTGGTAATGAACACAGTTTACGCGAAGATGGAAGCATTGAAGTAGAGATTCAGGCAATCACAGGCGCTACAAACGAAACTGGATTTAGCTACTTAACAGCCAGATAGTGAAGGAGGAGAATTAGAATGTTAAAAGCAGTACATTATATTAACCAGTTCTTCGCTAATATTGGTGGAGAAGAAAAAGCTGATTACCCGGTTGAAGTTCGCGTTGGCGAAGTAGTAGGACCTGGTTTAGCTTTAAAACAGGGTCTGGAAGGTGAAGTAGAAATCGTTGCTACTATCATCTGCGGTGACTCTTACTTCAATGAAAATCTTGAAGCAGCTAAAGCTGAAATCCTTGCAGCTGTAAAAGAACAGAATCCAGATGTATTCATCGCTGGACCGGCTTTCAACGCTGGACGTTACGGTGTAGCTTGTGGAACAATCTGTGACGCTGTTCAGGAAGAATTAGGAATTCCGGCAGTTACAGGTATGTACGTAGAGAACCCAGGTGCTGATATGTTCAAACAGAAAGTTTACACAGTACCTACAAAGAACAGTGCAGCTGGTATGAGAGATGCTATGAAGAAACTTGTTCCATTAGCATTAAAACTTGCTAAGAAAGAGCCAATCGGTGCTTCTTGCCAGGACAACTATATGCCAAACGGTGTTCGTGTGAACTTCTTTGAAAAAGAAACAGGTTCTAAACGTGCTGTTGATATGCTTATGAAGAAATTAGCTGGTAAACCATTCGAAACAGAGTATCCAATGCCAAGTTTCGACCGTGTTGCTCCAAACCCGGCTATTAAAGATCTTTCTAAAGCTACAATCGCTTTAGTTACATCTGGTGGTATCGTTCCGAAAGGAAATCCAGACCATATTGAAGCATCTAATGCATCTCACTACGGTGAATATGACATTACAGGTGTTATGGACTTAACAGAAGCTGAATACGAGACAGCTCATGGTGGATACGATCCAGTATACGCTAATGAAGATGCAGACCGCGTTCTTCCGGTTGACGTTCTTCGTCAGTTCGAGAAAGAAGGCAAAATCGGTAAGTTACATAACAAATTCTACACAACAGTTGGTAACGGTACAGCTGTAAAATCTTCTTTAGCATTTGCTGAAGAATTTTCACAGAAACTGATCGCTGACGGCGTAGATGCAGTTATCTTAACTTCTACTTGAGGTACTTGTACACGTTGCGGTGCAACGATGGTAAAAGGTATCGAAGCAGCTGGAATCCCGGTTGTTCATATTTGTACAGTAACACCTATTTCAATGACAGTTGGAGCTAACAGAATCGTTCCTGCTATTGCTATTCCTCATCCACTTGGAAATCCGGCTCTGGATAAAGATGAAGAATACAAACTGCGTGAAGGAATCGTAGAAAAAGCTCTTAACGCACTGTGCACAGAAGTTGAAGATCAGACGATCTTTGATAAATAATAAATGCTAATGCATTAAGAAAGAAGGAGAAAACGTTATGAGCAAACTTTATGACGTTGTTGTCCTGGGTGCAGGTCCTGCTGGTTTAGCAGCAGGACTGTATGCAGGAAGATCACGCCTTTCTACAGTAATCGTAGAAAAAGGTAAAGACGGTGGACAGATCGCTATTACAGATGAGATCGAGAACTATCCTGGACAGACAGTAGAAGGTGAAAGCGGACCTTCACTCATCGCCAGAATGACAGAACAGGCTGCTAAATTCGGTTGTGACAGAGTTGCTGCTACAGTTGAAAAAGTTGTTCTTGAAGGCGATGTAAAAAAAGTTATCACAAGCAAAGGTGAAGAAATCTGCGGTAAGACAATTATTCTTGCTACAGGTGCTCACTCAAGACCGATTGGATGTAAAAACGAGAAAGAATTCATCGGTAGAGGTGTTTCTTACTGTGCTACATGCGATGCTAACTTCTTCGAAGACTTTGAAGTTTTCGTAGTAGGTGGTGGAGACTCAGCAGTAGAGGAAGCTATGTACCTTACAAAATTCGCTCGTAAAGTTACAATCATTCACAGACGTGACGAATTACGTGCTGCAAAATCCATTCAGGAGAAGGCATTCAAGATGAATGACAATGGCAATGGAAAACTTCACTTTATGTGGGATTCTGTTGTTGAAGAAGTTGGCAGTGCTGACGGAGAAGATGGTCTTCTTAACAGAATGATCGTTAAGAATGTTAAAACTGGTGAAACAACAACAGTTGAAGCTGATGAAGAAGATGGATTATTCGGAGTATTCGGATTCATCGGTACAATTCCTAACACAGACGTATTTAAAGATACTGCACTTGAGATGGATGAACGTGGATACATCATTACAGATGAAAACATGAAAACAAATATCCCAGGTGTATACTCAGCAGGTGACGTTCGCGTGAAATCACTTCGCCAGGTTGTTACAGCAGCAGCTGATGGTGCTATCGCAGCAACACAGTGCGAGAAATATCTTGGTGAGCTTGAGTAACAATTGACTAAGTTGATAATCTATGTTATCATGGATTACAGATAAAAAAGTCTGAAAAGGAGGTTGAACGAAATGCTGGAATTAACAAAAGACAACTTCAAAGAAGAAGTTTTAGAGGCAGAAGGCTACATTTTAGTTGACTACTTTGGAGATGGATGTGTTCCGTGTCAGGCATTAATGCCACACGTACATGGCTTTGAAGAAGTTTATGGTGATAAAATTAAATTTACATCATTAAACACAACTAAAGCTCGTCGTCTTGCTATTGGTCAGAAGATCTTAGGTCTTCCTGTTATTGCTATCTACAAAGATGGAGAGAAAGTTGACGAATGTGTGAAAGAAGACGCTACTCCAGAGAACGTAGAAGCAATGATTAAGAAATACTACGCTTAATCAATAGCACCACATTATTTATTACAAGCGCGTACAAACCAACAGGTTTTACGAATAAATTTAGGGAAAAACAAGCAAAATAAAATGAGGAGGAATTTGAAATGGCAATTTTAGATGGAAAAAAAGTCATTATCATTGGCGACCGTGACGGCGTTCCGGGACCAGCTATCGCAGAATGTGCTAAAACAGCTGGCGCTGAAGTGATTTATTCAGCAACAGAATGCTTCGTCTGAACAAGCGCAGGCGCAATGGATTTAGAGAATCAGAAAAGGGTTAAAGATTTCGCTGACGAATACGGCGCAGAAAATATCGTTGTATTATTAGGTGCAGCAGAAGGCGAAGGCTCAGGCCTTGCAGCTGAGACTGTAACAGCAGGTGACCCAACATTCGCTGGTCCATTGACAGGAGTCCAGTTAGGACTTACGGTATTCCACGTATGTGAAGAAGAAGTTAAAGCAGAATTTGATCCAGCTGTTTATGACGAACAGGTTGGTATGATGGAAATGGTATTAGACGTTGACGATATTGCAAGTGAAATGTCTTCTATCCGTGAAGAATTTTGTAAATATTTATAAGATTAATTAGTGGGGTGATGAGGTAGCATGCTACCCCATCACCTTTATTCTTAAGGAAAATCACACTCACTTCCTTAAGTAACTTAATGAAAGGTGGACACAAGAATTATGAATAGTGTAATCAAAGGAGCAAGCTACGTATTAGCACATGTTCCTGAAATGGTATATTATAACGGAACAACTCAGACAACAGAGAAAGTTGTTAATCCGGAATCTGAATATTTAAAAGAACTTCCAAATCACCTTCGTACATATGAAGAATGTGTACAGTACTGGCCAAACCAGACATACATTGGAAACGCTCATCCGGATGATATGGCAAAAGTTCCATTCCCATTCTTCGAACAGAAAAAGGAAGATGCAAGCCGTTTTGGTAAATACGGTGAGATTATGCCACAGGATGAATTCTTGTTATTAGTTCAGATCTGTGATGTGTTCGAAGTTGTACTGTTAGACAAGAACTTCGTTGCAGAAGTTAAAGATAAATTCTGTGAAAATCCAATCATTACAGAAGCTATGAAAGCAAAAATCCACGAAGGATTTGAACTTTCTGAAATCGAACATTTCGTTAACGAAGAACATGCAGAAGGATTATACAACAACAACAAATTAGTTGGTTGTGTTAAGAGAGCTCATGATATCGATGTTAACCTTTCTGCACATGTTATGCATGAGAACATGATGAGTAAAGCTTCAAGTGTTCTTGCATTAGCATATGCAGTACGTAACGCAGGTATTCAGCCAGAAGAAGTTGAATATGTAATCGACTGTGCTGAAGAGGCTTGTGGTGATATGAATCAGCGTGGTGGCGGTAACTTCGCTAAAGCTGCTGCTGAGATCGTAGGTCTTCCTAACGCAACAGGATCTGACTCAAGAGGATTCTGTGCCGGACCTTCTCATGCATTAATCGAAGCTGCTTCTCTTGTTAAAGCAGGAGCATTCAAAACAGTTGTTGTTACAGCTGGTGGATGTACAGCTAAATTAGGTATGAATGGTAAAGACCATGTGAAAAAAGGTCTTCCGATCTTAGAGGACTGCTTAGGAGGATTTGCAGTTGTTCTTTCTGAGAACGATGGTGTAAACCCAGAAATCAACCTTGATATCATTGGACGTCATACAGTAGGAACAGGTTCTGCTCCACAGGCTGTTATTGGCGGTCTTGTAACAGATCCACTGGAAAGAGTTGGAATGAAAGTTACAGATATCGATAAATTCTCTCCAGAGATGCAGAACCCAGATATTACAAAACCAGCTGGTGCAGGTGATGTTCCGCTTGCTAACTACAAAATGATCGCAGCTTTAGCTGTTAAACGTGGTGACATCCAGAGAACAGAAATCAATGATTTCGTTGAAAAACATGGTCTTGTAGGATGGGCTCCAACTCAGGGACATATTCCGTCAGGTGTTCCGTACATCGGATTCGCTCGTGAAGATATCCTTGAAGGAAAGATCAAAAATGCTATGATCATTGGTAAAGGAAGTTTATTCCTTGGTCGTATGACAAACTTATTCGATGGTGTATCTTTCGTAATTCAGGCAAATACAGGTGCTGAAGAAGCAAGCGCTGTATCTGAAGAAGAAATCAAAGGCTTAATCGCCAAAGCAATGAAAGATTTTGCAGCATCATTGATGACAGCAGAAGAATAGGAGTGAACGAAAATGCCAAGTAGTGTAGAAAAAATGATCGCTGCTACCTTTATGGAAATGGCACAGGGCTTAGAGAGCGGAAGCTACGGAAAACGTCCTAAAATTGCTCTTACTGGTATGGGTAGCGAACATGGCGAAGAAAACGCTATGGAAGCTGCAGTTGCAGCAGCAAAAGATGGAATCGATGTTTACTACATCGGTACATTAGAAGCAGAGGGTGTTACAACTATTAAAGTTGCAGATGACGAAGAAGGACACAAGAAAATGGAAGAAATGCTTGCCAACAAGGAGATTGATGGTGCAGTAACAATGCACTTCCCATTCCCGATTGGCGTTTCTACTGTTGGTCGTGTTGTTACTCCTGCAAAAGGAAAAGAAATGTTCATCGCCAATACAACAGGTACATCCAGCGCAGATCGTATCGAAGGTATGATTAAAAATGCAGTTTACGGTGTAATCACAGCAAAAGCTTGTGGTATTAAGAATCCTACAATCGGTATTCTGAACGTAGACGGCGCTCGTCAGACAGAAAAAGCATTAAAAGAATTACAGGAAAAAGGATATGACATCGCATTTGCAGAATCAGGACGTGCTGATGGCGGATGCGTTATGAGAGGTAATGACGTACTTCAGGCATCTCCGGATGTTCTTGTAACAGATTCTTTAACAGGTAATATCTTAGTAAAAATGCTTTCTTCTTTCAATACAGGCGGAAGCTTTGAAGCAACAGGATACGGTTATGGTCCTGGAATCGGAGAAGGATATGATCAGTTAGTCATGATCGTTTCTCGCGCTTCTGGTGCACCGGTTATTGCGAATGCAATCCGTTATGCAGCACAGCTTGTAAGAGGAAAAGTATTCGAAGTATCTGCAAAAGAATTTGCAGCAGCTAAGAAAGCTGGCTTAAAAGATATCTTAGAAGCTCGTAAAGCAGCAGCAAAACCTGCAGCAGCTGAAGAAGAAGTAACAGCTCCGCCGGCAGAGATCGTAACAGCAGCAATTGCTGGTATCGAAGTTATGGATCTTGAGGATGCTGTAAAAGTGCTCTGGAAACAGAACATTTATGCTGAAAGTGGTATGGGATGTACAGGACCGATCATTCGTGTATCTGATGCAAACCTTGAAAAAGCAGAAGAAGAATTAAAGAAAGCCGGATATATCGGTTAATTTCATACAGTGCTTATGGGACAGAACTTAGGTTCTGTCCTTTTTTAAGTTCTTTTTCTAATGCAAGAAGGTTCGCCTCTTGAATTTTGCAATTTTTAATGCTATTATGCATAAATGTAGAATGGGCAAAAAAGGAGGCGGAGAGGAAATGGAATATCAGTTATTGATGCGCACAGCAATCTGTGCGGGAGAGCTATTATTAAAAAGCGGTGCAGAGACATATCGCGCTGAAGACACGATGAACCATATTCTTAAAACCTCCGGATGTGAATACATTGAAGTACATGCAACGATTACAGGCATTATGGCAACACTTTATGACAGTGCAATGAGTCAGCCGGTAACAATGATCTCCCGGGTAAAAAAAAGAGGGATGCATCTTTATAAAATTGTGAGAGTCAATGATATTTCCAGAAGATACTGCGGAGGTGAGATAACTCTGCAAGAAGCCTATGATGCATTGCAGAAGATTGGAAGTGATCTATACCGGCAGGGAACAAAGAGTATTTCGACCATGATGATTGTTACTGGATTTACACTTATGTTTGGCGGAGGGTGGATGGAAGTATTGGCATCGCTTTGCGTTGGAGGCGTCTTGGCAGGAATGATACAGTTTTGTGATCACCTTCATACGAATGTGATTATACAGGATATTATTTCTGCTCTGGCATTGGGGGCAGCAGCTCTTCTGCTGAAACATACGGTGTTTTTGACGATGAATTTAGAAGCTGTAATTATTGGAGCAATCATGCCCCTTGTTCCGGGAGTGGCAATTACGAATGCAGTGCGGGATACTCTGCAGGGAGATTATGTTTCCGGATGTGCGAGGATTCTGGAGGCATTTTTAAAAGCGGCAGCGATTGCGATTGGCGTTGGAGCAGCGATGGCACTTTCCAGTTATTTGCCATAAAGGGGGAATAAGCTATGTTGATAGAAGTATTGGGAACATTTATCGCAATTGTAGGTTTTGCAGTGCTATTGGATACTCCGCGCAAGTATGTACTTTTGGCGGGAGCGGTTGGTGCATTGTCAGGTTTTGTATATCTGCTTGGAATCAAATGGATGTTAGGAGAGACGATGGCAGCATTTGTGTCAGCAATTCTGGCAGGAATCGTATCACATATACTTGCAAGAAAGTATAAAACGCCGGTCATTATTTTTTTGCTTGGCGGGATTTTGCCGACAGTACCTGGTGCAGGAATGTATCGTGTCGTTTACAGCGTTATTTCCGGAAATGCGGCAATGACGGAGTATTATTTAGCGGAGACGCTGCAGATTGCGGGTGTGATTGCGCTTGCAGTATTTTTGACGGAGAGTTTTTTTAAACTCTTTGTCCGTGATGGGTGGAAACAGAATTCGCTGCGTTATGTAAGACAGGGAGAGAAGCGTGAGACAGGGAGATAAGTATGAGTAGTCTTGAAGTGATAGAACAAGAAAAAAAAGAAGAAATGCATCAGGTTCTGGAACTGGCGCTTGAAGCTGGTGAGATATTGCTGAAGCATGGTGCGGAAATTTCGAGAGTAGAGGAAACTATCGACCGGATTTGTAAGAAATTTCTGATTGAGACGGTAGATGCTTTTGTGCTGAGCAACGGCATTTTTATAACGGCAAGCAATAAAGAACACGAGGTATTCGCAAGGGTAAGGGCAATTCCAATGTCAGGAATTCATCTTGGAATTATTACGGAAGTAAATAAATTGTCCAGAGATATTGCTGCAGGGAATGTGGATGTAGCAAAAGCAAAAGAACGACTTCAGGAAATAAAAAATATGCCTGCAACTAACTACATCGTACAGATTATAGGATCAGGTCTTGGAAGTGCTTGCTTTATTTATCTGCTTGGCGCAACATTTTGGGAATGCATGATGACAATGATAAGCGGTGCAGCAGTATTTGCGGCGCTGTTAATTATGAAACGCTTTTACCTTTCGAAAATATTGACAAATATTCTTGGCGGAGGGTTGATAACGTTGCTTGGAATTTTGTATACTGATTGTATCGTACAGGAGGGAATGCGATTGAGCTTAATTATCAGCGGTTCTATCTTCCCTCTAATTCCCGGAGTTGCATTTGTAAATGCGATTCGGGATCTGGCGGATAGTGATTTTATTTCCGGAATTGTCAGAATGTTGGATGCGATTCTTGTGTTTGTCTATATTGCCATTGGAGTAGGAATTGTTCTATCGACTTATGCAAGCCTATTTGGAGGTGTTCTGTCATGATAGAAGTAATGTTACAGATGTTTTGTTCTTTTTTCGGAACGATGATGTTTTCTACATTATTTAATGTGCAGCGCCGCTATTATTTTGGTTGCGGACTTGCCGGTATGCTTGGATGGATGGGATATTACCTTGCACAGCCACATCTGTCTTCTGCTGTATGCTGTTTTATTGGAACGGTTATGATTGTGTTGAGTTCCAGAATCATGGCAACGAGACTGAAATGTCCGATCACAGTCTTTTTGATTGCAGGGATTTTCCCAATCGTGCCGGGAGCGAGAGTTTATCATACAGCATATAACCTTGTGGCAGGAGATATGATTGCCGCTGCATCATATGGACTGTCCGCACTTCAGGATGCTTTTGGAATCGTGCTTGGAATTGTCTGTGTACTGTCACTTCCGGGCAGTTGGTTTGGAAATAAGAATCAAAGGAATAGAAATCAGAACTAAGGAGAAAAGCTGTGGGGGAAGAGAAGATTATTAGGGAAGTAGATGATAAGGACGAAGAAATCTATCGGGTGTTGAAACTTGCTCTTGAGGCAGGGCAGATTCTTCTCAGGAGTGGAGCGGAGATTTTTCGTGTAGAAGAAACGATGCACAGAATCTGCAAATATTATGGCTATGATAATGTAGATACATTTACAGTAAGCAACGCAATCATTGTTTCTCTGGAAGGAGAAAAGAGAGAATTGTTTGCGAAGGTAAAAAATGTTCCGATGTCAGGGGCGCATTTAGAAATTGTGGCAGAGATCAACGATCTTTCCAGGCAGATTGAGGCAGGGTTGTATACCATTGATGAGGCTTTTGAAAAATTGAAAGAGATAGAACAGATTAAGCCGAATAGTGGACTTGCACAGGTGCTTGCAGCTGGTATGGCGAGCGGTTGTCTCGGATATATGTTTGGGGCAACTGCGATGGAAGGTGTCGGGGCATTTTTTACAGGACTTCTTCTCTATATATGGATTGTATGTGCAGGAAGACGTGGTCTTTCGAAAATCGTTACCAATATTATCGGAGGCGTCATCATTACATTTTTGGCTATTGGAGCATCCTGGATCTTTCCGGTGCTGCGTCCGGATAAATTGATCATTGGTTCGGTAATGCCTCTTGTGCCGGGAGTGGCATTTACAAATGCAATCAGAGATATTGCGGACAGTGATTTTATTTCAGGAACGGTTCGGATTACAGATGCAATTTTTGTTTTTGCCTATATTGCAATCGGAGTAGGATTCGCATGGACTTGTTATAATTATCTGATAGGAGTAATGTAAGATGTTTGCGTTGTTGATTAATATGGTGTGTTCCTTTTTAGCAACACTTTCTTTTTGTATTTTGTTTAATATTCCAAAACGGTGTTATGTATTTGGCGGTATCAATGGCATGCTTGGGTGGACCTGTTATTATCTGACAAACGAGCCGACTTCTGTGGCAGTAGCTTCGTTTCTGAGTGGAGTACTGATTACCTTTATGGCTCGTATTTTTGCAGCAGTGAAGAAATGTCCGGCAACAGAATTTTTGATTCCGGGGATTATTCCCCTTGTGCCGGGAGCAGGAATCTATTATACTGCGTACTATTTTGTGATGAATGATATGACATTAGCGGCGCAGAAGGGGGTAGAATCGCTGAAAGTTTCTTTTGCAATTGTAGTAGGAATGGTGTTTATTATTTCGCTGCCGGGAAAATGGTTTCGAATCAGAACGAGACAAAAGGAATAGAAGTGCCGGTTGCATATTGATGAAGAACAGGAATCATGGTAAAATGATAAAGAGCCAGAGATAAGAGGGGTGAGCTTATGGTTAAAATTTTAGGTCAAATGTTGCAGGAAAGTAAATACACAGTAGCGTTAAGCGGATATGGAATGATTGCGGAGAACGACTATCCGGCGCTTCGCGATGGCGAGGTGTCCTACGAGATTGAGCAAAGGTATGGACTCTGTACGGAAGAACTGTTGCATTGCAGCTGTTTTAATAATCGGACAGAGCTGTTTTATCAGTTCTATCGCAAGGAAGTTTTGAGCGCACTTGACAAAGAACCAGGAATAGGATTTCAGCTCCTTGCCAAGATGGAAGAACTGGGAATTTTACGGTCAGTTATTACAAAGAGGATTTTTGGTTTGCCGGAACGGGCTGGATGTAAGCATGTGATCAATCTTCATGGAAATATTTTAACAAATAGTTGTCCGCACTGTGGAGAGAGTTATGATGTGGATTATATTAAGAACAGCCGACGTGTTCCGCGCTGTGAGAAATGTGGAACAGTGATCCGTCCGGATATCATTTTGTTTGGTGAGATGGTAGACAACCGGGTTATGACAAAGGCTGCCGCAGAGGTAGAGAAAGCAGATGTCTTACTTGTACTTGGAACTCAGCTGCATTCAAATCTATGTGCTCAGCTTGTAAAGTACTACCAGGGGAATAAGCTCGTGCTTGTAAAACCGGAGGAACATTTTTCAGATAAGTATGCAGATTATGTGATTCATGAGCGGGTAGATGCTACATTGGAGAAGATGCTGGCAGAAATTCTTCTTGAATGTTAGTGATTTTATTATAATATATGAAGATAGCAGCAGGAGCATCAACTCCTGCTGTTTTTAGGAGGAAGTATATGGAATTAAATGAGGCACAGCAGCAGGCGGTTACGCATACGCAAGGCCCATGTATGGTATTGGCAGGACCTGGTTCCGGAAAGACCTTTACCCTTGTGAAAAGGATTATTTATATGACAGAACAGGCAAATATTTCGCCGCAGGAGATCCTTGTCATTACATTTACGAAAGCTGCGGCGAGGGAAATGAAAGAACGCTATTTAAAAGCTACAAATAAGCAGAAGACACCGATTACATTTGGTACTTTTCATGCAGTGTTTTATGGGATTCTGAAGTGGGCGTATCACATTGATGCGGCAAATATCATGTCGGATGAGGAGAAAAAACGGCTTGTGAAAGAAGAGCTGTCCCATTGTTATATTGAATGGGATGATGCAGAGGGAGAGGAAGAAGATATTCTGGCAGGTGTGCTGGAAGATATTGGTGCAATAAAAAATAATCGTTTGCGTGTGGAAACATTTGTATCAAAGCATGTGCGGCCGGATATTTTTCGCGAAATTTATAACTCATATGAGAGAAAGCGAAAAGAGATGAAAAAGCTTGATTTTGATGATATGCTTGTGTCCTGTCTGGAATTGTTTGAAAAATATCCGGATATTTTGAAACAATGGCAGAAAAAATTCCGATATTTAATGATAGACGAATTTCAGGATATTAATCCGGTGCAATATAAGATTGTACAACTTTTGGCTGAACCAGAGCAGAATCTGTTTATTGTAGGAGATGATGATCAGTCAATCTATGAGTTCCGGGGAGCGCGTCCCGGAATTATGCTCGGCTTTCAGAAGGATTACCCAAAAGCCAAAGAGATTTTTTTGAATAAAAATTATCGTTCCACAAAGAAAATTGTGACGGCAGCATCCAGAGTTGTTTCTCATAATGCAGCAAGATTTCCTAAAATATTTGAAGCTGTTGGAGAAGCTGGCGAAGACGTACATGTGCAGGAGACAAAAGATGCGGCGGAAGAAAGCAGATATATTCTGGGAGAAGTACAGAGAAGACATCAGATTGGAATTCCCTATAAGGATATGGCAGTGCTGTTTCGCACCAGTCTTAGCGTACGGACATTTGTAGAATGTTGTACAGAATACCATATTCCATTTCAGATGAAAGAATATATTCCTAATATTTATGAGCATTTTATTGCAAGAGACCTGGCAGCATATTTGAGATTAGCAAAAGGAAGTCGTGAACGAAGTGATTTTCTTATGATACTAAATCGTCCGAAACGTTATCTTGCCCGAAACAGCCTGGAGAAGGCAATCGTGTCTTTTGAAGATATGATGAATTATTATTGCGATAAAGAATGGATGCAGAAAAGAATCCGACAGCTGGAGTATGATATTCATCAGATGAAAACTATGACTCCGGAGCAGGCAATCAAATATATTCGAAAGAAGATTGGATATGATGAGTTTCTGAAAGAATATGCAGAAGAAAAACACAGCAGTCTCAGTGGTCTGACAGAAACACTCGACTATATTCAGGAGCAGGCTGCCGGACATCAGACGATTGAAGAATGGTTTACATTTGTACAGAAATATACAGAAGAATTAAAAGAACAAAGAGAAAAAGGGCCTTCGGATGAAGATGAGCTTGTGCTTCTGACAATGCATGGAGCGAAAGGACTTGAATATGATACCGTATTTATTATCGGAGCCAATGAAGATGAGATTCCGTATAAGAAAGCGAAAACACCTGCGGCAATCGAAGAAGAACGAAGAATGTTCTATGTGGCAATGACGCGGGCAAAAAGAAAGTTATTTGTAACATATCGAAGAGAAAAAAACGGAAAGAGACAATCCCCTTCCCGTTTTTTATCTGAATTACTCTTCGACGTCTAAATCGTCATATTCCAGAGAGTCAAGCCATTCGTCAAATGCATCGGCAGCAACTTCATATTCGTCATCGTCTTCGATGTTCTCAAGAGTTGGTTCGCCGTCTTCTGTCTCCGGTTCAACAAAACGGTACAGATAAACATCATCGTTTGCCTGTTCTCCGTCTTCATCCAGCGGAAGAAGAGCAATGTAAGAATGTTCTCCGGCTTCATAGATTGTAAGGATAGCACATTCTACTACCTCATCGTTATCAAGTGTCAATGTGACTGTAGACTGTACTTCTTCACAATTGCAGTCTTCATGACCGCATCCACAAGTATGTTCGCTCATGTTAAGTTCTCCTTTTCTATTTTGATATTATCACTTTAGCAGACATGGAAGAAAAATGCAAGAAAAATGCAAGGAGACATCTATTGACATTGGACAAAAAGACGATAAAATAATAAGTAATTATGACGAAATTACGGGAGGATAAGATGAAAAAAAGAATTTTTGCAGCAATAACCATATTGTTATTATTGTTCGGCCTCGCCGGATGCAAGAAAGATGTAGGAACACCGGAGGATAATGCAAAACCACAGGAGCCGGAGGAAGAGGTGGAAACATACCGGTTTGGATTCTCAGCGATTACGATGGAGAATCCGTATTATGGAGCGTTGGAATCTGCTGTACGGGAGCATGTGGAGAATAGTGGAAGTACATTGATAACAAAAGATCCAAAGTTGGATGCGGATCTGCAGATTACTCAGATTGATGAGATGATTGAAGAAGGAATTCAGGCAATCTTTTTGACACCGGTAGATTGGGAAGCTATTGAACCGGCGCTTCAGCATTTGAAAGATGCAGATGTGAAAATCATTAACCTGGATACGGAAGTGAAGAATCTTGATATGATAGATGCATATATTGGTTCGGATAATACGGCAGCAGGGGAGCTTTGCGGAAAACAGCTTGTAGAAGAAGCGCCGGACGGAGGACGGATTGTTCTTCTTGAATGTCCAACAATGAATTCCATTAATGACCGTATCACAGGATTTGAGACAGCTATTAGTGAAAAAGGATTTGAAATTGTTGGAAGGAGCGATGTACGGGGAGATCGACAAAGCTCACTTGCGGCAGCCAGAGAATTGCTTTTGGCACATGAAGATGTGACGGCGATTATGTGCGGAAATGATCAGATTGCCCTTGGAGCCCTTGATGCAGTAAAGGAACTGAAGAGAACAGAAGTTCGGATTTACAGTGTAGACGGATCACCGGAATTAAAAAAGGAGTTGGAGAAACCGGATACTCCTGTAGCAGGGACAAGCGGACAGGCGCCGATTAAGATGGCAAAAGATGCGGTTGAGACAGCGATTCTTATGATGCAGGGAGAAGACTATGAAGAGACCGTTTATGAGGAAGTCTTTTTTATCAATCAGGATAATGTTGACATTTATGGAACGGATGGATGGCAATAAATGTCAGCAAAGCTAACAGCAGAAAGGGATCATTCACTATGAAAAGAAAAAATGGAAGACCACTTCCTCTGGGAACAACAGTGCACGGAACATGCGTGAATTTTTCCGTGGCAGTGGAAGAAGAAAAGACATGCAGATTATTATTATACAGAGCCGGTACAGAGGAACCGGAGCAGATATTTGAGATGACGAAAGAAGACGCGATTGGTGAAGTGCGTTTTCTGGCAGTAGAAGGAATTGACGCGCGAAAATACGAATATAACTATGAAGTTGACGGTAAGCTCGTTATGGATCCTTATGTAAAGGAAATAGCCGGGAAAAAATGCTGGGGGCAAGTCGGTGACTCGAAAGAAATGAAGCTTCGCGGTAAGCTTGTTAGCAGCGCATATGATTGGGAGGAAGATAAGCTGCTGCAGATTCCGGAAGAGGAGGTCATTGCATATAATCTCCATGTGAGAGGGTTTACAAAAGACAGATCTTCCAGAATAAGAAAGAAAGGAACATTTGCCGGGGTGATTGAAAAAATCCCCTACTTATTGGAGGTGGGAGTCAATCAGATTCATTGTATGCCGGTCTATGAGTTTGAAGAATGCGGTGAGAAATATATAAATTATTGGGGATATGGTCCGTCATACTGTTTTGCGCCGAAATCAGCGTATGCTTCCAATGGACATAGTGTGAAGGAATTGAAAGATATGGTAAAAGCCTGTCATAAGGCGGGAATTGAAGTCATACTGAATCTGCCTTTTGATGAATCTATCCATCCACAGATGATTGTGGAGTGTCTGTATGCATATTTGATGGAATATCATGTAGACGGCTTTGTATTGAATCCGGCATTAGCGCCGATGAACAGCATTTTGAAAGATCCATTGCTAAAAGGATTGAAAATTATCTGTTATGACAATGGATTTCAGAACAGCATCCGGCGTTTTCTGAAAGGAGACGAGGGAATGGTACCGGAAGTTATGTGGCAGATGCGCAGACTTCCAAAGGCTGATCATACAATCAATTACATAACCAACCATACTGGGTTCACACTGACAGATCTGGTTTCTTATGATACAAAGCATAATGAAGAAAATGGAGAGAATAATACAGATGGTCCGGATTGTAATTTCAGTTGGAACTGCGGGACGGAGGGGCCAACCAGGAAGAAGCAGATTCTGAAGCTGAGAGATGGACAGATAAGAAATGCCTTTCTAATGCTGCTGTTATCTCAGGGAACGCCTTGTATTTTAGCAGGAGATGAATTTGGAAACAGCCAAAATGGAAATAACAATGTGTACTGTCAGGATAATGAAACAGGATGGCTTAACTGGCATCGGGGAATGCGGGAGATGGAATTGACAGAGTTTGTTAAGGAACTGATCCGATTTCGGAAGGAGCATCCGGTTCTGCATCAGAATCACCTGCTGCTTGGGATGGACCAGAAGAGCTGCGGTGTTCCTGATATTTCCTATCATGGAGAAAATGCATGGCAGGCGCCGGATCAGTATGACAGCCGTCAGCTTGGAGTTTTTTTGAGTGGTGAAGCGCTGGAGACAGAAGACTGTTTTATTGCTTTAAACATGCATTGGGTAGAGCATACATTTGCGATACCAACGCTTTCAAAGAGCAAAGAATGGCACTTATCAGTATCCACACAAGATGGTGTCTTAGAGAATCCAACGCCGCTTGGGAAGAAGAAGAGCATTATAGTGCCGGGAAGAACGATTGTTGTATTGACAGGGAAAAACAAAGATGAGGAAAAAGATGACAGGAATTAGTGGTTTTCAGCTGAAATGGATTGGAATTGTGACAATGGCCATTGATCATATCGGGCATGTATTATTTCCCCAGTGTTGGATGCTGCGTGTGATTGGACGGCTTGCATTTCCCATTTTCTGCTTTTTGCTTGTGGAAGGGTTTCATTATACACATGATCGAAAGCGTTATGCACTGCGGCTTGCCGCATTCGCAGTGATATCTGAATTGCCGTTTAATATAGCGATTTTTGGAAATTGGTTTGTACCGCAGCATCAGAATGTATTTTGGACATTGACAATTGGAGTATTGATGATGACGGCATTGGAATGGATCGATAAAAGACAGTCAGGGGCTGTTTTTGGGGTGCTGAAAATTGGTGCAGTACTGTTGGCAATGTTACTGACAGTGGTTCTTCGGACAGATTATTCAGAAAAAGGGATTTTTATGATTTTTCTGTTTTATATCTTTTATCAGAATCGAAGAGCGGCAGCGTTGTCAGTGGCCGGATACAATTTAGCTTTGTCACTGTGGCAGTTAGGTTCTGTACAAGGGGCAGCAGCGCTATCCGCAGTTCCTATTTTGTGCTATAATGGAAAAGAAGGGAAAAAGATGAAATATTTTTTCTATCTGTTCTATCCTGTGCATTTGCTGTTGCTGCATGTGATTTCCCTGATTGTTTAATGGAAGAGACGAGAGGTGTTTTATGAGACTTGCTAATATATGGGGACATTTGTGTACTATTACACATCACCGCCATATGGTGATGCGCTTTTGTTTTTGTGTCGGATTGTATCGGCAGGGGCTGCTCCATGATCTGTCCAAATACAGTTGGACAGAATTTAAGGTTGGCTGTAAATACTATCAGGGCACACGAAGTCCCAATAATGCAGAGCGGGAAGAGACAGGATATTCAAAAGCATGGCTGCATCATAAGGGAAGAAACAGACATCATTATGAATACTGGATTGATTATAGTATGAAGCCGGGAGAAGGAATGATTGGCCTGGAAATGCCGGTCAACTATGTCATAGAAATGTTTCTTGACCGGATTGCTGCATCAAAAACATATGAGAGAGATGCATATACAGATCGAAGTCCGTTGAAGTATTATGAGCAAGGGGCAGTTGGAATGATGATTCATCCAAAAACAAGAAAGTTATTAAAACATCTACTTGAGATGTTGGCGGAAAAAGGAGAACGAAAGACTTTTTCATATATCCGAAATACGATTTTAAAACACAATCGTTAAAACTCCCAGCAGAAGCCGGTCTGTACTGGAAAGAACAGCGCTTTTGCCGGGAGTTTTATAATAAGAGATTAGTCATTTGCCGGATAGATCAGTCGAGAATCATCAATATCTGTCAGAACTTCTGCTAAATATTTGCGGGCGATATATTTTGCCATTGGAAGGTTCATATCCAGATAATTGCCGCAGTCTTTTGCGGAAGCACCAGGAATATTGCCTTCAAATTCAGCAATAAATGTAAAAAGTTCAGTCATAAGCGGGATGATCTCTCGTGAAGTGAGGGAACCGCTAAGTAACAGATAAAAGCCTGTGCGGCAGCCCATTGGTCCAAAGTAGATTGTCTTTGGTCCGGCAGTCGGGTGATTGCGTAAAAATGTGGCTGCAAGATGTTCGATTGTATGAATTTCAGCCGTATTCATAACAGGCTCTTCGTTTGGGTTGGTAATGCGGATATCAAATGTTGTAATCGGATGTCCTTCAACAAAGTCTACGCGGGACACATAAAGTCCTGGAATCAGACGAAGATGGTCTATTGTAAAGCTTGTGATTTTTTCCATAATGATAGAAAACCTCCTTTATTTTGTGATTTTTATTATAACGGACAGAGAGGGGAAATACAAGAAACTTTAGAAAGAGGAATGATGGAATGAAAATATATATTATCAGACACGGAGAAACAGACTGGAATCAGACAAGAAGAATGCAGGGACGAAAAGACGTTCCATTGAATGCATTTGGAAGGCATTTGGCAGAAGAAACTAGAAAGGCACTTTTAGAGGTAAGCTTTGACGCAGTATATACAAGTCCGCTTGAGCGAGCAAAAGAAACAGCGCAGATTGTATCAGGAGGACGGGCGCCGATTCTTTGTGATGAGAGATTAATTGAGATGAGCTTTGGAATTTATGAAGGACTGTCTGCTGCAAAGGATAGCTGGAATATTCCAGACCTGGCATTTCAGAATTTTTTTGACGCACCAGACAAGTATGTTCCGCCAACAGAGGGAGAATCTTTTGAGGAAGCGAAGAGACGGTTGGAAGCATTTATGAAAGAGCTTCGAGAAAAGCAGCTAAAGACAGTGTTATTATCAACACATGGAGCGGCGCTTTGCGCACTTTTAAATCTGGTAGTAAAGAAAAAGGAATTGTCTGCTGTGTGGGACGGAGGCGTCCACAAAAACTGTGCTGTGACAATTTTGGAAGACGATGGCATGAACTATCAAATTTTGGAAGAGAATCATACTTATTATAAAGATATTGTGAAACCGTGGTAGGATGGATGCTTGACGATAGAATCGAAGAATGATAAACTAAAAAAAGAACATTTGGGAGGGATCGACATGATAAATGATAAAAAAGTATTGTTCAGTGGAATGCAGGCAACAGGGAATCTGACACTTGGAAATTATCTGGGAGCATTGAAGAACTGGATTACACTGAGCGATGAGTATGAATGTTTTTACAGTGTTGTAGATATGCATTCGATTACCGTGCGCCAGGATCCGGCAACACTTCGCAAGAGAGCGAGAGCGCTTTTGACACTTTATATCGCTGCAGGACTGGATCCGAAGAAGAATTGTATTTATTATCAGTCGCATGTATCAGGACATGCGGAACTTGCATGGATTCTTAACTGCTTTACATATATGGGTGAGCTGAACCGGATGACACAGTTTAAAGATAAATCATCAAAACATGCAGACAATATCAATGCAGGTCTGTTTACATATCCGGTATTGATGGCATCAGATATTCTGCTGTATCAGACAGATGTAGTTCCGGTTGGAATTGACCAGATGCAGCATTTGGAACTTACAAGAAACATTGCTGAGCGGTTTAACAATATTTATGGAGATGTATTTACTGTTCCGGAAGCGTATATCGGTAAAGTCGGAGCAAAGATTATGAGTCTTCAGGATCCGGCGAAAAAGATGTCTAAATCTGACGAGAATCCAAATGGAAGTATTTATCTGATGGATGATCCGGATACGATTATGAGAAAATTCAAGAGAGCTGTGACAGACTCTGAAGGAATGATCTGCTATCGTCCGGAGCAGCCGGGAGTTAAGAATCTCATTGATATCTATTGTGCATGTACCGGCAAGACTCCGCAGGAAGTTGAGAAGGAATTTGCCGGTAAGGGTTATGGAGAGCTGAAACCAGCTGTAGGAGAAGCTGTTATTGCAGTTTTGAAACCACTTCAGGATGAAGTTGCACGTCTTTCACAGGAGAAATCCTACCTTGACGGTATCATTAAGGAGAATGCTGAGAAGGCGAACTATTATGCAATGAAAACGCTTCGAAAAGTGCAGAAAAAGGTGGGCTTTCCAGAGCGGATTCGCTAAGTGTAAGCTGTATGATGAGAGTAAAAGAAGCGAGGGTTTGAAAAAACCTTCGCTTTTCAAAACATATGAGAAGGAGAAGAATGCGAAAGATGGGAATTAGTCTGAAGAAATTATTTGCTCCGGCGGATATGACCGTTGGGAAACCCTGGGAGCAGATTGTAATATTTACGATACCGATGCTGATTGGAAATATTGCACAGCAGCTTTATAATACCGTAGATAGTATCGTTGTCGGAAGATATGTGGGTGATAATGCATTAGCAGCGGTTGGAAGTGCAAGTCCGATCTTTAATCTGCTGCTTGTGCTTTTTATTGGAATTTCTGTCGGTGCAAGCGTTATGGTGTCGCAATATTTTGGCGCGAAGCAGAGAGAAGAGTTGTCAAAGACGATTGGGAACTGTATTACATTAACAGCACTGGCGTCAGTAATTATTATGGTTTTAGGGGCAGCCTTAGTGAAGCCGCTTTTACATATGCTGAATACACCGGAAAGTATTATTGACTGGTGTGCTTCGTATTTAATGATTCTGCTGATGGGAATTGCCGGAGTTGCCTACTATAACATTCTGTGCGGAATACTGCGGGGATTAGGAGATTCAATATCTGCGCTCATCTATCTGCTGATCGCAACAGTTATTAATATTGTACTGGATATTTGGTTTGTGGCAGGATTGAAAATGGGAGTCGCGGGGGTGGCGCTTGCCACTGTGATCGCCCAGGTTGTATCGGCAGTGCTGTGTATGATTAAACTGGCGCGAATGACAGCTGTTTTTGATATGAAATGGAAGTATTTGAAAATGGACCGCTTTCATGCAGCAACGATCATACGACTTGGGCTTCCATCCGGAGTTACCCAGGCAATTTTTTCTATGGCGATGGTTGTCGTACAGTCTCTGACGAACAGTTTCGGAGAAATGGTCATTGCAGCGAACGTCATTATTATGCGTGTAGACGGATTTGCTATGATGCCGAATTTTTCTTTTGGAACAGCGATGACAACTTATGCAGGACAAAATGTTGGAGCTAAGCGCTACGATCGGGTAGAACAGGGAGCAAAACAGGGAACATTGATTGCGGTAGGTGTTTCGGCAGTGATTACTGCAGCAATCCTTGTATTTGGTAAATATTTAATGGCAATTTTTACAACAACCTCTGAATTAGTGACGCTGAGCGCCAATATGATGAAAATTCTTGCAGTAGGATATATTGCGATGGCAGTGACTCAGAGCCTTTCCGGAGTGATGAGAGGGGCAGGAGATACGATGACTCCAATGTGGATTTCATTGATCACAACTGTACTGATCCGCGTGCCTCTTGCTTATGGAATTTCATATCTCACAAGAACGCCGGAGTTGCCGACAGGAGATTATCGTTGTATTTTTATTTCCTTACTAAGTTCCTGGGTACTTGGAGCTGTGATTACAGCAATTTGTTATCGCCGGGGAAAATGGAAAGAAAAAGGGTTAAAGATGTAGAAAGTGGAAAACCAGAACAGGAAAAAGCTCATAATAAAAAGGGGCTGTCGGGAAATGATAGTTCCAAACAGGGGCAGATTTGACTTGTATGAGTCAAACCTGCCCCTGAAACTTTTCCATAAAAAGAGAAAAAGATGGCTAACGACAACCATCATTTTCTCCGTTCCATGTTATAATGGAACTATGCTAAACAAAGACTATTATAACGATTTTTTTGAATTAGGGCAACAGAAAATTAACTTCAGTTTCTTCGAATTGTGTTTACCAGACGACGATCCAGTCTATACCCTGAAAAAAGTGATGGAGGAGTTAGATTTTTCTGGCTTATTAGCCAATTGTTCTGATAAGGGAAGAACCGGGTACAACCCAATCATGATGTATGCTGTAGTTACTTACGCAAACATGCGTGGGATAAGAGCTGTTGACCGTATTGTAGAATTATGTGAAAGAGATCTCGCCTTTATCTGGCTTACGAAAGGTCAGAAGCCGAAACGGGATGCTTTTTATGACTTCAAGAATAAGAAACTGACCGCTGATGTACTGGATGAGCTGAATTATCAGTTTCTTCGTCGCCTGCAAAAAGAAGGATTCATCACACTAAAAAATCTTTTTATTGACGGTACAAAAATAGAAGCCAATGCGAACCGTTATACGTTTGTCTGGAGAGGAACAATCAATTATCATCTTGCAGGACTACTGGATACTATTGATTTATTGTATCAAAAGTATAACGTTTTGATTGATGAAAATGAGTATGGCATCAAATATGACATTCACCATGCGCATATATTCGTGATCGAAGGAATGGAGAAAGTACGGGATGTGATTGAAAAGAACCGAAAAAGAAAACTGACAAAACATAAAAAGTTATCCAATAATACAATCATAGAGATTGACAATTGTTCTCCGTTGGAGATACTGAAGCTCCAAAAAAATCTGATACAGATAGCAGAACAGGAACAGATTACATTTGTTTATGGAAAAGGAAAAAGAAAATCGGAAATCCAGCAGCTTTACGAAGAATTGGAAGCCTGTGGTGAACGTCTTATGGGATATAAAGAGTGTTTTGAGATCATGGGAACAGACAGAAACAGTTATTCCAAAACAGATCTGGAAGCTACTTTTATGCGGATGAAAGAGGATCATATGCTGAACGGGCAATTAAAAGCGGCATATAATGTTCAGATTGCAGTAGAGAATTATTTCATTGTCCAGACTTATGTCAGCAATGATCGGACAGATTATAATACGTTGATTCCGGTTTTGGAAAAACATCAAAAAGCATTTGGGGATATTCTTGAGGAAGTGACAGCAGATAGCGGGTATTGCAGCGAAAGAAACCTACTGTACTTAAAAGAACATAAAATCTCCAGCTATATCAAGCTGCAGGATCATGAAAAACGGAAAACACGTGCGTATACAGAAGAAATCGGAAAATATTACAACATGAAAACGCAGATATTTGAAGATGAGTTGTATTATATTTGCCATGACGGAAGAGAATTGCATCATATCCGAACAGAAACAAAAGCACAGACTGGTTATACACAAACCTTTGAAGTGTATGGATGTGCAGACTGCAGTGGTTGTGAACATAAAGCAAAATGTCTCTATAAATATGATGCCGAAAAAGATAGAGAGAAAAATAAAGTGATGAAGATCAACGAACAATGGGAAGCTTTGAAAGAAGAATCCCATAAAAACATCCAGAGTGAGAAAGGGATCTTAAATCGTCAGATTCGTTCCATCCAGACAGAGGGACATTTTGGAGACATTAAAGAAAATGACAGTTTCCGCCGATTCAATTACCGGACATCCGAAAAAGTATATAAAGAATTCATGCTGTATGCGATTGGAAGAAATATAAATAAATACCATCGTTTTCTTCATGAAAAAATCCAAAAATTTGAGAAAAAAATCGAAGAAACAGTTGCTTAGAAAATGTGTACGTTTAAATATGCAGGTTGAGGGGTTTTTGTGCCCAAAAATACATACGAAAAAGACAAAATACGAATCTCTCATAGAAGATCAGGTGCGAAAAACACTGATTTCTAAAGGAGATTCGTATTTTGAGATTTAGAGCCTAAAAATCGGTATTAACCGACAGCCCCTTTTTTGAAATTGTTGATGTATTAGCTGCCTGTAACAGCAGAAATAGAATTAATTGTCTTCTTCGGTCAGAGAATAGGTCTGGCGCTTTCTTGCCATTTCATCGCTTTCAAGATATTCATCATAAGTCGTCATCTTATCGATGAGCTTACCGCCTGGCATAATTTCCATGATACGGTTGGCAGTTGTCTGGACAACCTGGTGGTCATGAGAAGCAAAAAGAATGACGCCCGGGAATTTGATCAATCCGTTGTTCAGCGCGGTAATAGATTCCATATCCAGATGGTTTGTCGGCTCATCCAGAATTAGAATATTTGCACCGGAGATCATCATTTTTGATAAGAGACAGCGAACTTTTTCACCACCGGAAAGGACTTTTACTTTTTTCACGCCGTCTTCCCCGGCAAAAAGCATTCTTCCCAGGAAGCCACGAACGTATGTCACATCTTTTTCATCAGAATATTGCATAAGCCAGTCAGCAATCGTATAATCGTTGTCAAATTCTTTTGTACTGTCTTTCGGGAAGTATGCCTGGGAAGTTGTGACACCCCATTTGTAAGTTCCTTCATCTGGTTCGATTTCTCCTGTAAGAATACGGAACAGTGTTGTTTTCGCAAGCTCGTTACTTCCTACAAATGCTACTTTGTCTTCACGACCGATTGTGAAAGAGAGATTGTCCAGAACCTTTTCGCCATCAATTGTCTTGGACAGACCTTCTACGGTCAGAACTTCATTACCAATTTCACGGTTTGGCTTGAAATCAATATAAGGATACTTACGGCTGGACGGACGGATTTCATCTAACTGGATTTTCTCCAATGCACGTTTTCTTGAAGTTGCCTGTTTGGATTTTGAAGCATTGGCAGAGAAACGGGAAATGAAGTCCTGTAGTTCTTTAATCTTTTCTTCTTTCTTTTTATTTGCTTCCTTCATCTGGCGGATAAGAAGCTGACTGGATTCATACCAGAAGTCGTAGTTTCCGGCAAACAGCTGGATTTTACCGTAGTCAATGTCTGCAGTTTGCGTACAAACTTTATTAAGGAAATAGCGGTCATGAGACACAACGATGACGGTGTTGTCAAAGTTAATCAGGAATTCCTCCAGCCATGCAATAGCATCTAAGTCAAGATGGTTTGTCGGCTCGTCCAAAAGCAGGATATCCGGGTTGCCGAAAAGAGCCTGGGCAAGGAGTACTTTTACCTTCTCAGGTCCTGTCAGGTCTTTCAGATACTTGTAATGAAGCTCTGTTTCGATGCCAAGTCCGTTGAGCAAAGAAGCGGCGTCAGCTTCGGCTTCCCAACCATTCATGGAGGCAAATTCGCCTTCTAATTCGCTGGCTTTGATACCGTCTTCTTCTGTAAAGTCTTCTTTGGCATATAGCACTTCTTTTTCTTTCATAATTTCATAAAGACGTGCATTCCCCATAATAACGGTATCCAACACCATAAATTCATCGTATTTAAAATGGTCCTGCTGAAGGAAAGAAAGTCTTTCTCCCGGACTGATTGTAACAGTTCCGCTTGTCGGTTCTAATTGTCCTGAGAGAATCTTCAGAAATGTAGACTTACCGGCGCCATTGGCACCAATCAATCCATAGCAGTTTCCTTCGGTAAATTTAATATTTACATCTTCAAAAAGCGCTTTTTTACCAACTCGTAAAGTGATATTATTTGCACTAATCATATTGATATATCTCCTTTCATAACTCAGATTATCTAAATCAATTCATACACATACGGGTGTATTCTAACATACTGGCAAGGCGTTTTGCAAGGAGAGAGGGGGTTTTTGCAGAAGGGTTTTAAAAATTTTATGTTTTTTTGGTTGAAGGATGGAAAAAAGGGTATATAATACCTGTCTTTCGGAGTTAAGTTAAAAAAGTAGTGCTAAGCCACGGATTAAAACCTATGGCTTAGCATTTTATTTATGTCTTCGTTTCCAAGGAAATAAGAGGTAAGAGGCAATCCTGTCTTGGAAGATAACTCCTTAATGAAAGAGGAACTTCTGGCTAGGTTTATATATTTTCGGTCAGAGATTTTGGCAACTCTAAAATCATGTATAAAATCAAAAATCTCTTCCGTTCCATATTCGTCTTTTAATACATGTATCTGTAAAAGCCTTGTTAATAACACGGCAAGATAACAGATGAGGAAGTGCCCTGTGATGGTTTCTTGTTTCTGCATATAAGCTGGTCTGGCATCAAGCTGAGATTTCATGATACGGAAGGATTCCTCGATCCGCCAGAGGTTGTGGTATGAAGCGTAGATTTCAGAAGCGCTCATATGGATTTCAGAAGTTATAATCATGTTATATCCTGCCAGTTTCTTTGCGTTTTCTATTGCCTTTTCATTTATCTCGACCTTGACTTTTCCAGCCGTTTTTGTCCCTTTCTTATCAGTAGAAATAAAGGTAACATACTTGGAACTGTCTCCGTATTCCGATTTCTTTGCTTCACATGCCCTGAGATTTTTTGCTTTTTCTACCTGTCGGTTAATTTCATATTTTTGTTTTTCGGCAAGCTTCGGGTTAAATGTCACAATACGCTTTTCTGTAAGCTTCAGCGTTTTCCGGTGTCCGGCGTTATCCGTATAGGAATAAGAAAAATCATCCACACACTCTTTGATACGGTAAAGGACTTCGCCTTTTTTAGTTTTAACATCTACATAATCATTTTCAAGAAGTACCCATGTTTTTTCTGTTTCGGGAAGCGTTTTTACAGATTTTGAGAAAATATATCCGTCTCCTGCTTTCAGGGCATGAAGGATGTTGTTGAAGCAGTTCAGTCCTTTATCTGCCACTTGGATCGTCCTGCCGGATATGTGGCTTCGCTGCTTTAATTCATCTATGATTTCCCGTATTACAGGTTTTTCGCTTTCATTTCCCGGATACATCTTCATGCCGATTGGGATCTGGTTTGCATCAAGAAGAAGTCCCATACCAACAATCGGTTCCTTTTTATTTTCTTTTGAAGGACCTTTTAATCTGAAATGATCCTCTTTATCAATCTCGAAATAGAAGTTCGTGCAGTCGAAATAGGAGTGAGAAGTATCAAATGGATATTTCAAAGCTACTTGATGGTTGAAAATCTCAATCACCTTTTCGTATTCAGAACCAATGTATTCAAGGCCGGAATAAATCTGGTCGAGGGAGAAAGCATGTGTTCCAAACAGTTTGGGAATCACCTCCCAATACGTTTTCAGCTTTGAACAGGGATGCACCACTCTTGCATAAATAAGATCTGACATCATATCAAAAATATTGAATCGGAAATGTGTTGCTGTCTGCATAAGATCAATATATTTTTTACATCCCAGAGAATCGTTGAGATTCTTTAAAGGGAAGTAGCCAAGGAGTTTTTCCGGAGATTCTTCTGATATCTTCCGTTCTTTTTCAGTCTGTTTTTTCTTTTTATATTCCTGATTGAGTTTTTGTACCTCTTCACCGAAAACAGCAATCGGATCTTCAATGCCGTTTGCCTGAAGTTCGTGGACATAGCCAATCGGTTTATAAGAACGATGTGCGCCACCTTTACGCTCCGGATCGTAATAGCTTTCATAGATTTGAAGATAAATCCCTTTTTTGTTTTTTGTTTTCTTTAAAAAATACGCCATAAAATCACCCTCTTATATTATAACACTATAGCACTATATATTCAATTATCAAAAAAGTTTTTTGTCAAGTTTTTAAAAAACAAAAAAAGCCAGCATTTATGCTGACTGTGGCTGTTCCAAAACGGAATAAACTCCCAAATATTATAGTGCTAACTCCCAAAGACGGGTCTAAATCAATTCATACACATACGGGTGTATTCTAACATACTGGCAAGGCGTTTTGCAAGGAGAGAGGGGGTTTTTGCAGAAGGGTTTTAAAAATTTTATGTTTTTTTGGTTGAAGGATGGAAAAAAGGGTATATAATAAGAGAATAAAAAGAACATGGGAGGAGTTTTCATGGAAAAAGCAACACTGGTATTAGAAGGCGGAGCAAAGCGAGGAGTATTCACAGCAGGAGTGCTGGATTATTTGACAGAACAGAATTTTGTGCCGTCCCATGTAATCGGAGTTTCAGCAGGGGCATGCAACGCCCTTGACTTTGTTTCAGGGCAGGCTGGACGAACAAAAGAGTGTATGATGCAGACCGAAAGAAAATACAGATATTATGCAGGTATTAAAACAGTTGTAAAAGAGCATACGCTTCTTGATATGGAGAAGATTTTTCACCGGTTTCCATTAGAAGATTTTCCGTTTGACTTTGATACATTTTTTCAATCAGAGATACAGTGCGAACTTGTTGTGACAAATTGTGAGACAGGAAAAGCAGAATTTCTGACGGAAAATCACGGAGATAAAGAACGGCTTATGAAAATCTGCCGGGCTTCCAGCAGTATTCCTCTGTTAGCGCCGATTGTACGGATTGATGACCAGCCGTATTTAGATGGAGGGCTGGCTTCCTCTGTACCGTTGAAGCGTGCAATTGAGTATGGAAATAAGAAGATGATTGTTGTTCTGACAAGACCAGCCGGTTATCGAAAGAAACCGGTCAGTGTAGCGCAGGCAAGAATTTATCGGAGAGCATATCAGAAAAAATATCCAAAGCTTGTGGAGACAATTTTGAATCGCTATCGGGAATATAACCGAATGGCAGAAAGACTTGACCGTCTTGAGGCGGAAGGAAAGATCTTTGTCATTCGTCCGGAAGGTCCGACGGTTGGGAGACTTGAGAAAGATATGGAAAAACTGCAGGCATTTTATGAACAGGGATATGAGCAGATGAAGGAGCGTTATGGGGCGCTGCTGGAATTCCTGGGACATACGAAAGCAGAATAAAAAGAGAGTATCGAGATTGTTGTAGGAGAATCGGTAAATCATACAGGACAGGAATTCAAAAACAGATGTGAAATTCCTGTCCTGTAATTATTTTTGCAGAAGCCTGTTGAAAAGTTTTAATGACGGTTCAGAAGCTGTTTCGCAGTCTGAACTGTCTGGTCAATCTGTTGCTGTTCCTTTTTTGTTTTCCCTTCTTTTAGTAAATCTAAAATAAGAGAAATCTCTTCCTGAGAAAAACGGATTCCTTTTTTCTGTGCACTGGTAATCAGGGCAAGAAGGATTGGAGCAAGATCTTTTCCGCTTTTTCCGGATGTCTGTGCGGCTGCTGTGCGAATGAGTTCAAGTTTGAGCGGATCCATATTAGCAAGTGCCGGGTGTTTCATCCATGCATTCTGATTCATTTCTTTGATCTCCTTTCGAAGGTGAAGTAGGTGGTTCGGACGGGGAGGCATTCGTTTCTTCCTGCGCTTCCAGATTAGAAAAAAGATCGCTGTAAGCGGCAAAGGCAGATTGCTGTTCCGGGGAAAGCATTCCCATCATCATGGAGAGCGGAGAGCTGTCCGGAGTTTGAGTGTCTGACATTGCCTGCATTGTTTTTAGCATTTCCATTAAATGAAGAAGCTGCGACAGTGATTCGGAATCTTTTGGATTCATATAAGGCTGAATATCACGAAACAGATCAAAAGGGGAAGGCGGACTTTTGGATAGTCCAAGATCAATGTAATCTGTGTGAAAATTTTGAAAAAACTGCATCGTATGCCGGAGCTCTAAAAATTTGATGTAGAAAGCAAAAAACTTCTGTGTTCCTGGCGGCATATATGGAAGCATCAATTTCATCATCTGAAGATGTTCACTGGAAATTAAACTGTCAAAAGGTGTCATTGGGATTGTTTTTTTCTGTTCCATAGTACCTCCTCTGTCTTACAATATCCATATATATGTATAAGAAAGCGAAAATATGAAATCCTCATATTATAATAAAAAAGAAGAGGAGTTATCGTATGAAGCGCAAATTAATCATTGACGGAAATGCAGTCTATGAAATCGATGAGGACTGTATGCTAACAAAAAAATTGAAAGAAAAAGAGGAGAAGAAAAAGAACGAGCCAGAAAAATACAGAAAGCCATAAAAGAAGGGAGCTGCTGAAGCAGCCCCCGTTAGAGATGATTCTTTGGAAATGGTTGTTAGCATCCGCATCCATTGCCGCAGTTATTGCCGCATCCGAATCCGTTGCCACAGAATAAGAGAAGTAAAATAATCCATGTGCAGCTGTCATTTCCAAAACCGTTACCACATCCGTTACCGCAGCCATTTCCCCAACCGCCGCATCCGCCGCCGTTGCCGCATAAGCAGGAAAGAAGAAGTAATGTCCAGATAATGTTGCAGCTGTTGTTTGTTGTTGTTCCTTCGCATCCACATCCACAGTTTGTTGCAGTTAAATCGCTCATAAAAGAACCTCCATGTTTTGTTTGTTTACACTTTATCTTATGAAGGATGGCTTGCCCATGTTTCCTTAAAATATAAAATTTTATAAAAATATTTTGTGAAGCCGAAAAGTATCATGTAAGAGGAGAAGAGCGCAAAAAATTCTTTTTCCATATGATAATAGAAAAGGAATTTTTTATGCAGAGAGTAAAAGAACGGATTCATTACTGGTGTGAAGATACGGCTTCCGGGAGATGCCTTGGCGGTAAAATTACAGTAGCAGTGTTGGATAGCGGGATCGCTTTCCATCCGGATTTTGAAGGGCGGATTTTGAGTTTTCAGGATATGATAGCGGGAAGAGTGGGGGCATATGATGACTGTGGTCACGGTACCCATGTATGTGGAATTATCGGAGGCGATGGACGAATGTCAGGAGGGAAGCTCTGCGGCATTGCGCCGGGCTGCAGATTCATTGTTTTGAAAGTACTTGACCGTCGCGGGCACGGCACAGTAGATGCGGTCATTAGGGGAATCCGATGGATTTTACGATTTAAAGATATTTATCAGATCCGTATTGTGAATATTTCTGTCGGGTCACAGCCGGGAAGTGATAAACGGTCCCAGAAACGGCTTCTGGAAGCGGTGGAGACACTTTGGGATGCCGGGATTGTTGTTGTGGCAGCAGCAGGCAATTATGGACCGCATTGCGGAACAGTGACGGCGCCGGGGTGTTGTAAGAAGATTATTACCGTAGGAGCTTCTGATGATGAGACCGGAACAGAAGTACAGGGGAAATTATGTTGTAATTATTCCGGAAGAGGTCCGACAGAAGAATGTGTTCTAAAGCCGGAATTGGTTGCGCCCGGATCCAATATCTGTTCCTGTAATGCGGGTTTTCGAAAATGGGGAGCGAAACCATATATAGAGAAGAGCGGAACATCGATGGCAACGCCGATCGTGTCAGGAGCAGCTGCTTTGCTTTTATCGAAATACCCACAAATGACCAATGTGGAAGTAAAACTGAAATTCAGAGAAAGCTGCAAAAATTTGGGGCTTCCGGGAAACCAGCAAGGATGGGGGCTGGTGCAGATAAAGGAACTGTTACAATAGAAAGCGAAAGTGGACAAATAAAAAAAATTACAGGTGTCAAGAAAAAACACTTGACACCTGTGCTTTTTTGTTATATGATACCAGAGGTGATGAGAAATGAACGAAATCCTGGAACAGACATTGTTATATGACTTCTATGGAGAACTTTTAACAGAACATCAGAAAGAAATCTATGAACAGTTTGTGCTGGATGATCTTTCGCTTGGCGAGATCGCAGAGGCAGAGGGAATCAGCAGACAGGGCGTACATGATCTGATCAAACGCTGCAATAAGACGCTGGAAAGTTATGAAGAGAAGCTTCATCTTGTCGAGAAGTTTCTTTCCATACGGGAGAAGATAGGTCAGATTGACTGTCTTCTGGAGTCATGTGACGCAGTGAATACACAGCAGGTTCTGAAAGGGATCCGCGAGATTTCCGCAGAGATTATAGAGGAGTTATAGAATGGCATTTGACAGCTTAACTGAGAAACTTCAAAATGTATTTAAAAATTTAAGAAGCAAAGGACGGCTTACAGAGGATGATGTAAAGACAGCGCTTCGTGAAGTGAAAATGGCTCTGCTCGAGGCGGATGTAAACTTCAAAGTTGTTAAGAAGTTTGTAAAGGATGTACAGGAACGTGCAGTCGGACAGGACGTGATGAACGGACTGAATCCGGGACAGATGGTCATCAAGATTGTAAATGAAGAGATGGTCAAGCTGATGGGCTCAGAGACAACGGAGATTACGCTTCAACCGGGGAAAGCAACTACGGTAATTATGATGGCTGGTCTTCAGGGAGCAGGTAAGACGACAACAACGGCAAAGCTCGCCGGGAAGTTTAAGTTAAAGGGTAAGAAGCCACTTCTTGTTGCCTGTGATGTATATCGACCGGCAGCAATCAAACAGCTTCAGATCAATGGCGAGAAGCAAGGCGTGGAAGTCTTTAGTATGGGTGAGAACCATAAGCCGGCCAATATTGCAAAGGCTGCGTTGGAACACGCAGCAAAGAATGGCAATAATCTTGTGATCCTTGATACAGCCGGACGTCTTCATGTAGATGAGGATATGATGGCAGAGCTTCAGGAGATCAAAGAGAGCGTTGAAGTTCATCAGACAATTCTCGTTGTAGATGCTATGACTGGTCAGGATGCAGTTAATGTAGCTCAGAGCTTCAATGAGAAGATTGGACTTGACGGCGTAATTTTGACAAAGCTTGATGGCGATACGAGAGGCGGTGCAGCGCTTTCCATTAGAGCTGTAACCGGGCAGCCGATTCTGTATGTCGGTATGGGAGAGAAGCTTTCTGATCTGGAACAGTTTTATCCGGACAGAATGGCATCGAGAATCCTTGGTATGGGCGATGTGCTGACATTGATTGAGAAAGTTGGCGCAGAGATTGATGAAGACAAAGCAAAAGAAATGTCTCAGAAGATCAAGAAAGCTCAGTTTGATTTCGATGATTATCTCGAGAGCATGAAGCAGATGAAGAAGATGGGCGGTCTTTCCAGTATTCTTGGCATGATGCCGGGACTGAATGCAAGTCAGTTAAATCAGATTGATTCAGAGGAAGGTCAGAAGAAGATGGCACAGATGGAGGCTATGATTCTTTCCATGACACCGAAAGAAAGACGGAATCCGGAAATATTGAATCCATCAAGAAAACATCGGATCGCACAGGGAGCAGGAGTTAATATTGCAGATGTGAACCGCATGGTGAAGCAGTTTGAACAATCAAGAAAGATGATGAAACAGCTTCCGGGCATGATGGGTGGTAAATTTGGTAAAAAGGGGAAATTCAAATTACCTTTTTAAGGACTTAGATGTGAATCCACATACTTGGTCATAGATAGCATTTTCAGGGAGGTGAAAACAATGGCAGTAAAAATCAGATTAAAAAGAATGGGACAGAAAAAAGCTCCTTTCTATAGAATCGTTGTTGCTGACGGAAGAGCTCCGAGAGATGGTAGATTCATCGAAGAAATCGGAACTTACGATCCAACAAAGAACCCAAGCGAATTCAAAGTAAATGAAGAAGCAGCTAAAAAATGGTTAAACAATGGCGCTCAGCCAACAGAGGTAGTCGGCAAAATCTTTAAAGCAGCTGGTATTGAAAAATAATTCAGTGCTTCACGGAGGTAAGGCGACATGAAAGAATTAGTAGAAGTAATCGCAAAAGCACTGGTAGATGATCCTGCCAGCGTACAGGTTACTGAGAAAACTGAAGGCAAAACAACAGTGATTGAACTGCATGTTGCTGACGGAGATATGGGTAAGGTTATCGGTAAGCAGGGACGTATTGCAAAGGCAATCCGTTCAGTTGTGAAAGCAGCAGCTGCAAAAGATGATCAGAAGGTTGTCGTAGACATCCTTCAATAAATATAGAAGGGATGTCTCAAAACAGAAGCGTTTTGAGATGTCCTTTTTTGTCAGTCAGATATAAGGAGAGATTATGGAGAAAATGCTGCAGGTAGGGGTGATTTCCTCTACACATGGAATCCGGGGAGAGGTCAAAGTATTTCCGACAACAGATGATCCGGCCAGATTTAAACTGTTGAAAAAGGTTACATTGGATACAGGGCGGGAGCAGATTCCGCTGGAGATCCAGGGAGTGAAGTTTTTTAAACAGTTTGTTATCGTGAAATTTAAAGGAATTGATAATATTAATGAAATTGAAAAGTATAAAGGAAAGAGCCTTCTTGTAAATCGCGAAGATGCAGTAGCGCTTGAGGAAGATGAATATTATATTGCAGACATCATTGGTATGCAGGTAAATACAGAAGATGGTGCAGCATTCGGTGTGCTAAAAGACGTAATGGAAACCGGGGCAAATGATGTGTATATTGTAGAGACAGAAGATGGAAAAGAAGTTTTGCTTCCGGCAATCAAAGAGTGTATTCTGGATGTGGATGTGGAAGCGATGAAAATGACGATCCATCTGATGGATGGTTTGCTTTCCTAATTTAGAAAAATAGATAAAAGAGGCAGGAAGACAGATGAACTTTCATATATTAACACTATTTCCGGATATGGTTATGAATGGACTTGAGACGAGCATTATCGGACGGGCAAAGGCAAAAGGACTGCTGTCAATTGAAGCGGTAAATATCCGTGATTATGCGTTTAATAAGCATCACAGTGTTGATGATTATCCATATGGCGGAGGAGCCGGGATGCTGATGCAGGCAGAACCGGTCTATCTGGCATATCAGGCGGTAGAAGAGAAAATTAATGCAAGAAGATGTGAAAACAGCGCAGAGCAGGAAGGGCAGGAGATAGGCAGCGCAGAAAGAGCGGAGAAAAAACTGCGGGTGGTGTATCTTTCACCGCAGGGAGACACATTTTCACAGAAAATGGCAGAAGATCTGGCTAAGGAAGAAGATCTTGTCCTTTTATGCGGACATTATGAAGGGATTGATGAACGTGTACTGGAAGAGATTGTAACAGACTATGTTTCCATCGGAGATTATGTGCTGACGGGCGGAGAATTGCCGGCAATGGTAATGATCGATGCGATTTCACGTCTCGTTCCCGGCGTGCTGCACAATGATGTGTCGGCGGAATTTGAAAGCTTTCAGGACAGCCTTTTGGAGTATCCGCAGTATTCCAGACCGGAAATCTGGCATGGGAAACAGGTTCCGCCGGTACTGCTTTCCGGACATCATAAAAATATCGAAGCGTGGAGAAGGGAACAGTCAATTCTCCGAACGAAAGAGCGCAGACCGGATCTGTTAGAAAAGGCAGTGCTTACGAAAAAAGAACAGGAATTTCTGGAAAAACTTTCAGAAGAGTAAGAAAGATGCAGAAAACTGTAGAAAAGTTCTTGCAAATCAGATGAAACTATGGTAGTATACTCATGTTGTGAGAAGATAGAGATGGTCCTCTGATACAAATCATGTATTAAGAACGTCCAAATAATAAGGAGGTCGCACAATGAACGATATTATTAGAAGCATTGAAGCTGAACAGTTAAAAGCTGAAGTACCGGCATTTAACGTAGGTGATACTGTAAAAGTATACGCTAAGATCAAAGAGGGAAACCGCGAAAGAATTCAGGTTTTCGAAGGTACAGTTCTTAAGAAACAGGGTGGAAGCACAAGAGCTACATTCACAGTTAGAAAGAACTCTAACGGAATCGGTGTAGAAAAGACTTGGCCGTTACACTCTCCAAACGTTGAAAAAGTAGAAGTAATCAGAAGAGGTAAAGTCAGAAGAGCAAAACTGAACTACTTAAGAGGACGCGTTGGTAAGAGAGCAAAAGTAAAAGAATTAGTAAAATAATAACAGCGTTAAAAAAGGACAAATACGAATGGGTACTTGTCCTTTTTTGGTCATATGAAGAGGAAAATACCTATGAGGAAATTATCATTAGAAAAAATCAGAAAAAGGCGCCGGCGCTTTGTTCGGGATTTTAAGACGGCATCGGTGTGGGCGTTTCAGATATTTGTTGTATGTCTGTTTGCATTTGTACTCGTGTGGTATTTTGGTCAGCGGATCAGTACAGTGGGAGATTCTATGAAGCCGATATTACATAATGGTGATATTGTACTGGTAAATAGAATTATTTATGATGCAAAGAATCCAAAGCGCGGCGAGATTGTTGTTTTCAAGCCAAATGGAAATGAAAATTCCCATGATTATATTAAGCGTGTGATTGGGCTGCCGGGGGAGCGGATTCAGATATTGGACGGAGAAATTCTGATCAACGGAGAAAAGCTTTCTGAATCCTATGAGACAACAGCATTGGAGGATGCCGGGATTGCAGCAGAAGAAGTAACCCTTGGGAAGAATGAATATTTTGTACTGGGAGATAATCGCCTGAGCAGTGAGGACAGTCGCAATGCAGACATCGGTTTTGTTAAAAAAGAGTATCTGGAAGGACGGGCCTGGTTTATTATCGGTCCGAAAGAACATTTTGGATTTATAAAAAGTAAATAACGCAAAAAGAAACGGAGGAGACAAAAATGCATTTTCAGTGGTATCCTGGTCATATGACAAAAGCAAAACGTATGATGCAGGAAAATATAAAATTAATTGATCTGGTCATTGAGCTTGTAGATGCCAGAATTCCTATGAGCAGCAGGAATCCTGACATTGATGAACTTGGCAAACAGAAAGCAAGGCTGATTCTTTTGAATAAATCAGATCTGGCAGAGGATCGGCAAAATGAACTCTGGGCAGAATATTTTAAAGGAAAGGGCTATTCTGTGGTAAAAGTCAATTCGAAAAAGGGCGGAGGCATCAAATCTATCCAGGGTGTTATCCAGGAGGCTTGCCGGGAAAAAATCGAACGTGACCGTAAAAGAGGAATTTTAAATCGTCCGGTACGCGCAATGGTTGTTGGGATTCCGAATGTGGGAAAATCCACATTCATCAATGCACTTGCAGGAAAAGCCTGCGCTAAGACCGGAAATAAACCTGGCGTGACAAAGGGAAAACAGTGGATCCGTCTGAATAAAAACGTGGAACTGTTAGATACACCGGGAATTTTGTGGCCGAAATTTGAAGACCAGTCTGTTGGGCTAAAGCTTGCAATGATTGGTTCCATTAAGGATGAAATTTTAAATACAGAAGAGCTGGCAGGTGAGATAATCCGCTTTATGACGGAGCACTATCAGGGGACACTGTCAGAAAAATATGATATGGAAGAAACATCGGACGTGTATGCCTGTCTGAGCCGGATTGCCGAAAGCAAACATTGTCTGCTGCGCGGAAGTGAACTGGATACGGCAAAAGCAGCTATGATGGTGGTGGATGATTTCCGTAACGGTCGTCTTGGCAAGATTACACTTGAATTTCCGGAAGATTATGAGTAAACTGAAAGTGATTTGTAAAGCAGAAATAGTGGGAAGAAAAGCAGGTGAAGAAATTGGCAAACGTGGAGAATCAGGAAGAGAATAACCAAAGAGACAGACGTGGAATTCTAAAAGAAGTGCTGGACTGGGTTGTATTTTTTGTGATACTGATCGGCCTGACATTTTTGATCAATACTTATGTTGGTCAGAGAACTTACATCAGCGGTCCGTCTATGCAGCCGACATTGCATGATGGGGACAATCTGATCGTGGATAAAATTTCATATCGATTTACAGATCCGAAGCGCTATGATATTATTGTGTTTCCGTACCGCTATCAGGAGGATACTTTTTATATTAAGAGGATTATAGGTCTTCCGGGTGAGACGGTACAGGTTATGAATGGTTATGTGTATATTAATGGTGAACTGCGCAAAGATGAAATCTATGGTGCGGAAGTGATGGAAGATGCCGGAATTGCGTCAGAGCCGATTACTCTTGGGGAAGATGAGTATTTTGTGCTTGGAGACAACCGGAATCACAGCTCAGACAGCAGAGATCCCAATGTGGGAGTGCTTCACAGAGATGAGCTGATCGGACGTGCATGGGTACGCATCTGGCCATTGGATCAGATAGGAGTAATACGTCATGAGTAAAAAAGCCGGAACTAAGAGTATTGCGGAGATCAAAAAAGAATTCGAAACCGCTGAGAGGGAAGAACGGAAAAAGCTTCAGACGCTATACGCATCAGATGAAAGAAGCGGTGTAAAGAACTTGCTTCACAGGTATCTTCGCGAAGAAGAGAAACTTTTGGCAGAAGAAGAACGCACGGAGGCAATGAAATGCTATGAGCGTCAATATGAACATGTTGGATGGATCTGCGGAATTGATGAAGTCGGACGCGGTCCATTGGCAGGTCCGGTCGTGGCAGGGGCGGTCATTCTTCCAAAGGACTGCCACATTTTGTATATCAATGATTCGAAAAAGCTGTCTGCCGGGAAGCGGGAAGAATTATATGAGATCATTATGAAAGAAGCGGTGGCGGTTGGAATCGGCATGGCATCTCCTGCAAGAATTGATGAGATTAACATTTTGCAGGCAACTTATGAGGCAATGCGTGAAGCAGTCAGTCAATTATCTGTCAAACCGCAGCTGCTTTTGAATGATGCGGTTACCATTCCGCAGATAGAGATCCCGCAAGTGCCGATCATCAAAGGAGACGCCAAGAGTATTTCGATTGCAGCAGCCAGCATCGTTGCTAAAGTAACAAGAGACAGACTGATGGAAGCGTATGAAAAGGTGCTTCCGGGTTATGGATTTGCGGATAATAAAGGATATGGTTCAAAGGAACATATTCAGGCGTTAAAAGAGCTTGGTCCAACACCGATTCACCGGGCGTCGTTTATTAAGAATTTTGTGTAGAAAAGAAAGCCAAAGGAAAGAGAACACATTTATTGAATTAAGAAATAAGAAAAAGATGACAGCGTCGGAGAAAAAGAGACGAATTGGAGATATATATGAGAAGGTTGCCGGAAACTATCTGGAGAATAGAGGGTACCAGATTCTTGTATATAATTTCCGATGCCGCAGCGGTGAGATTGATATTATTGCATTGAAAGACGGAGTTCTGGTATTTTGTGAAGTGAAATACCGATGCCGGAATGCGGCGGGGCATCCGTTGGAGGCAGTGACTGCTGCAAAGCAAAAACGCATTTGCAGAAGTGCGGCTTATTATTTGTTGTGTCATGGATATGGAACAGGACAGGCATGTCGGTTTGATGTCATTGGAATTCTGGGGGAGAATATTATACATCTGGAAAATGCGTTTATGTATCACGCTTAATACCGAAAAGGGGAAGAACAATGGAACGAAAATTAAAATATCACACAGGGGCATATGTATTGGAAGAGCGGGAGAAGGATGGAGTCCTTTTTCTTACTTATCCGTTGTTAGAACAGACAAAAATGGTGCGGCACGGCTTTTCTACCAGAGTAGGCGGTGTCAGTGAAGGAATGTTTGGCACGATGAATTTAAGCTTTACCCGAGGGGATGATGAAGCAGCTGTGCAGGAAAATTTTCGACGGATCGGAAATGCAATTGGAGTAAAGCCGGAGCAGATGGTACTCTCGAAACAGACACATACAACAAATGTGCGGGAAGTGACAAAAAAAGACTGTGGGAATGGAATTGTAAGAGAAAATATATTTGAAGATGTGGATGGTCTTGTGACGAATGAACCGGGGGTATGCCTTGCTACATTTTATGCGGATTGCGTTCCGCTTTATTTTGTGGATCCGGTAAAGAGAGCTATTGGACTGTCCCATTCCGGATGGCGTGGAACGGTTGGCAAGATTGGTAAGATTACGGTAGAAAAGATGAGGGAATGTTATGGATCGGATCCAAAAGACATTCGGGCAGCAGTAGGGCCGTCTATTTGTCAAAGCTGTTATGAAGTGAGCGAAGATGTCATCAGACAGTTTCGGGAAAATTTCCGGGAAGAATTGTGGAGTGATCTGTTTTACCGCAAATCCAATGGGAAATATCAATTAAATCTTTGGAAAGCCAATGAAGCAGTATTTACAGAAGCGGGAATCCGGCCGGAACATATGGCGATTACGAATGTTTGTACATGCTGCAACAGTGAACTACTGTTTTCCCATCGCGCATCACAGGGGCGTCGGGGTAATCTCGGAGCTTTTCTGGCAATCAAGGAGGACATGGATGAAAGGGATATTATTAACGAATAATGGCGACATCATTGATAATTCTGCCGCGAAAGAAGCTGTAGCAGAAGTGACACAAGGTGTTGTGGAAGAAACGATGAATTTTCAAAAATATCTGAATGATCACATTCCGGATCTGATCACATTTGGATTAAAGGTAGTTCTTGCCATTGTGTTTTTCTTTATTGGAAGGAAAATCATTACATGGATTCGGAAAATTGTCCGGAAATCTTTTGAGCGTTCCAATGCAGATAAAGGGGTGGAACAGTTTGTAGATTCATTGCTGAAGTTCTTTTTGTATGCGATTCTGCTATTTTCCATTGTAACAAAATTTGGAGTGGAATCATCATCTATTGCAGCGCTGATTGCTTCCGGAGGTGTGGCGATTGGTCTGGCAGTACAGGGCAGTTTGTCTAATTTTGCAGGAGGCGTACTGATCCTGCTTTTGAAACCGTTTGTGGTGGGAGATTATATTATTGAAGACAATTATAAAAATGAAGGGACAGTAAAAGAAATTCAAATTTTCTATACAAAACTGTCAACGGTAGATAATAAAACCATTATTATTCCAAATGGAACACTTGCCAATACAAGTCTGACAAATGTAACGGCAAAGGAAATGAGACGGTTGGAAATCAAAATCGGAATTTCGTATGATTCGGATCTCAGAAAGGCAAAGAGAATTCTGGCTGAGATTCTGGATCAGGAAGAGAAGATTCTGAAAGAAGATGAAGTATTGATCTATGTAGATGATCTTGCAGATTCTTCTGTGCAGATCGGAATTCGTGCATGGGTTAAGACGGATGATTACTGGCCGGTAAGATGGAAGTTGTTGGAAGAGATCAAATTAACTTTTGACAAAGAAGGAATTGAGATTCCATATCCGCAGATGAAGGTGCATATGAAAGAATGTGAAAGGGAATCACATGTTCATTCATAATATTTTAAGAAAGAAGGATGCAGTTATGAAGTATGATTTTACATCAGTGATTGATCGGCGGGGGAAAGATGCAATGGCAGTGGACGCAGTTGGCGTGCTTCCGGCCTATGAAACACCGGATGAGGGATTTGATTTTATCCCGATGTGGGTTGCAGATATGAATTTTGCAACAGTTCCGACTGTTCAGAAAGCCATTACAGAAAGGGTGCAGCACCCGACCTTTGGATATTTTTTCCCAAGAGAAGAATATTATCAGGCGATTATTCAATGGCAGGAGAGCCGCAATCATGTAACGGGTCTGACGAAAGAATGTATTGGTTATGAAAATGGAGTACTCGGCGGGTTGGTATCCGCACTTCATGCATTTGCAGCGCCAGGGGACAGTGTTCTTGTACATAGTCCAACATATATTGGTTTTACAGGAAGTATTACAAATGCAGGGTATAAAATTATATCCAGTCCTCTGAAACAGGATGAAGCAGGCATGTGGCGCATGGATTACGAGGATATGGACAGAAAGATAAAAGAAAATCAGATTCATATCGCAGTATTTTGTAATCCGCATAATCCGACCGGACGGGTATGGGAACGCGAAGAGTTTGAGAAAGCGTTAGAGGTTTACCGTGCAAATGATTGTGTTGTTATCTGTGATGAAATCTGGTCAGATATTATTTTGAATGGCAATCATCATATTCCGCTGCAGTCTGTTAATGAAGATGCAAGAAACAGAGTCATTGCACTTTATGCTCCGAGTAAGACATTTAATCTGGCGGGATTGATTGGAAGTTATCACATTATTTATAATCCGTATTTAAGAGATCGCGTGAGAGCATGCAGCAGTAAATCCCATTATAATTCTATGAATGTGCTTTCCATGCATGCGCTGATCGGGGCATATTGTGAAGAAGGAATGGAGTGGGTAGATGAACTGAGAGAAGTCCTTTCTCAAAATGTGAATTATGCCTGTGATTTCATTAAAGAGCATTTTCAGGGAGTGGAATTATTTAAACCGCAGGGAACGTATATGCTTTTTCTTGATTGTAGTCAGTGGTGTCATGAACATAACACAGATGTAGGAGAACTTTTGAAAGCAGGGCATCGCGTCGGTGTCGGCTGGCAGGATGGCAGACCATTCCACGGTGAATATGCAATCCGGATGAATTTGGCGCTTCCATTCTCAAGAGTGCAGGAAGCGTTCCAGCGATTGGAACAATATGTGTTTCACGCAGAATAGTATGCAAATGTAATGAAGGCTTCCCCAAAACAGAAAAATCGGATTTCTTCTGTTTGGGGAAGTCAAAACTATTTTATTTAATTCTAAAAAACGCTTGACTTTGTGAAAAACCTCAACTATACTATTATTCGTGGAAAAACACAAGAATTTAAAAAAAGATTATGTGCTATGTGCTGGAATAGCTCAGTCGGTAGAGCACTTCACTCGTAATGAAGGGGTCGTCGGTTCAAGTCCGATTTCCAGCTTTGTACAACAGCTTAGAACAATTGTTTTAAGCTGTTTTTGCTTTTGAAATACCTGTGTTTTCTGAAATGATACGCAATTTGCAGCGAAGGAATTTGAAAAAATGGCATAAAATCTGGAAAAGTCCTCTGGATATGGTTGAAAAAAAGTCCTCTGCTTGTTATAATAGTATCGTTTTGATAAAGTAAAAGTCTTTACATTGGAGGAAAAAACTATGGATAGAATGGTGGGAACAGTGTCACGTGGAGTGCGGGCGCCGATTATTCGTGAAGGAGATTGTTTGGCAGATATTGTTGTGGATTCAGTTTTAAAGGCAGCAGAGTCAGAAAAATTTGAGATCCGTGACAGAGATGTTGTGGCTGTGACAGAAGCTGTTGTGGCAAGAGCACAGGGAAACTATGCACATGTAGATGATATTGCTCAGGATGTAAAAGCAAAATTTGGAGATGATACCGTCGGAGTAATCTTCCCGATTCTGAGCCGTAACCGTTTTGCAATCTGTCTTCGCGGTATTGCAAAAGGATGTAAGAAGATTGTTCTGATGCTCAGTTATCCTTCTGATGAGGTTGGAAACCACCTGATTGATCTTGATAAAATGGATGAAGCCGGCGTGAATCCGTGGAGCGACGTTCTGACAGAAGAGAAATATCGCGAGTACTTTGGCTATGAAAAACATGTATTTACAGGTGTAGATTATGTAGATTATTACAAAAATCTGATCCAGGAAGCCGGAGCAGAGGTGGAAGTGATTTTTGCCAACAATCCGAAAGTGATTCTGAACTACACAAAGAGCGTGCTGACTTGTGATATTCATACACGCAAACGTACAAAACGTATTCTGCTTGCAAATGGCGCTGAGAAAGTTTATGGTCTGGATGAGATTATGACAGAAAGCATAAACGGAAGCGGATATAATGATAAATACGGACTTCTTGGTTCTAATAAAGCAACAGAAGAAACCGTGAAATTATTCCCGATTCACTGTGAAGAAGTTGTAGAGAGTATTCAGAAACAGCTTCTCGAGAAGACAGGAAAGTGCGTTGAAGTTATGGTATACGGAGACGGCGCATTTAAAGATCCGGTTGGAAAAATCTGGGAACTGGCCGATCCGGTCGTATCTCCTGCTTATACAAAAGGCCTGGAAGGAACTCCGAATGAAGTAAAATTAAAATATCTTGCGGATAATAATTTTGCAGATCTGTCCGGAGAAGCGCTTCAGGATGCGATTAAAAATTATATTCAGGAAAAAGATGAGAAAGCAAAAAGTCTGGTAGGTTCTATGGAAACACAGGGAACAACACCGAGACGTTTGACAGACTTGATTGGATCTCTGGCTGACCTGACTTCCGGAAGCGGAGACAAAGGAACACCGATTATCTATATTCAGGGATACTTTGATAATTATACAAAATAATATGCAGGTAAAAATGCGGAATGGGATTTTCTTATCTCACTCCGCATTTTTTTATATCTGATAGAAGGTTTTCTCATAAGAATAAGAAACAAGCATTGCAACTCTTTTCAGAAATAAAAATATAACGCAAAATAATTATAAAGACTACTATGGAGTTGTATTATATGATATACTCTCTTGTAAGGAACAGATATCCCAGGAATATTTAAAGATTGGTACTATCTGTTCAGGAAAGGGAAGTGTTATGAAGAAAGCCATTTTTGTCGCAGCAGAAATATTAATGTTGGGAATATTCTTGTTTTCTGTGCTGCAGGAGCGGGAAGAAGCTGAGGCGCAAAAGAAGCAATGGAAGAAATTAGAGGCAGAAACTGATTGGGAAGAAGCAGATCGTATCGTAACACAGAAGGAGTGCATTTTGTGCAGTGAAACTGCTTCTGTGTTTGCAGATGGTAGAGAAGAAGAGAAAAAAACAGAAAAACAGTCAGAAGAATACGGACCGCTGTTTTTATGCAATGTGAATACGGGCGCTTGTATTGATCTTTTGGTGGGAAATCCGAATAATAGTATGAATGATAGAAAAAAGGGGCGCCGCGAACTGCATTTTCCAAGAGAAAAAGAAACAACAGTAAAGATCCTTTCACTGAGAGAAAAGGATCTGTGTGAAGTTACAATGTATTTGAATGAGAGCAGTGATACTTTTCAAGAGGCAAAGGACAGGCTTTGCAAATCGTGTCTGGATCAGATTAAAAAGGGCGAGACGGAATTTGTTTTGTGCAGTCAGAAAGAAAAGACCGTACATCCTTTTGTTTCTGGAGCAAAGCTGTTTTTTGCGGGAGATTATGGGGTGCATCTGGACTGGAAAGAAGACGGAGAACAGATTGATATCATCATTTTTTATTCTCCGAATATTAGTTGTATGGACAGGGAATTCGTGCTATAGTAGAGAAAGAGCGAATACAAGGAGGTAAGACAGATGCAGGAGATTTTTAGAAGCCGCAGAGAGACTTTGTTAGGACAGATTGAAGGACCGGCAATGATACTTATTTTTTCGGGAAAGGCGCCAATGCGTTCTCTTGATGAGTCCTATCCATTTTCTGTAGACCGTAATTTTTACTATTTGACAGGAATCGAAAGAGAAAATATGATTCTTGTATTGAAAAAAGATTATGCGGGCAAGACAACCGAAGAATTATATATTGAACCGTATGATGAATATCTGGCAAAATGGGTAGGCGGACGCATGCGCAGCAGTGAAGCGATGGAAATCAGCGGTGTTCAGAATATCCGGTATACGGACAGTTTTTTTGAAAAGATGAATGGCTGGCTGGATGCATCCCGGGGTACAGGTAAGATCCATGTACATCTTGATCTTTGGAGATACAAAGAAGGACAGGCAGATACAGAGGCACACAAGTTTGCAGCTAAGCTTCAAAGAGAATATCCGTATGTTCAGATTGATGATATTGTAGGAGCGTTGGCAGCAATGCGCTGTGTAAAATCGGATATTGAAATCGATAAAATGAAACGTGCACAGGAAACAACAAGATGCGCGATTGAAGCAATGATGAAGCATGCTTATCCGGGTGTGAATGAGTGTGAACTGGAAGGTGCGTTTGATTTTGCGCTGATGAAACAGGGCGTTAAGGAACATGCATTTCCAAGTATTGTTGCCGGCGGCGTGAGAGCAACAACACTTCATTATCAGGACAATAATCAGGAAGTAAAAGATGGGGAACTTGTCCTGATCGATCTGGGAAGTGCGAATGAGCATTATTGTGCGGATATTTCCAGAACATTTCCGGTCAATGGTAAATTTACAGAGCGCCAGAAAGAAATCTACAATACCGTTCTCGAAGCTCAGGATCTCGTAATTGCAGGGGCAAGACCGGGACTGACATTTGCAGAGCTGAATCAAATGGTAGTAGAGTTTTACGAGAGTAAGCTTGACGAGCTTGGACTTCGCAAAGATGGAAAAGGAGTGGGAGACTATTATTACCATGGCGTCAGCCACGGACTTGGTCTTGATACACATGACCTTGATACAGCAAAAGAGCATGTACTTCGCCCGGGTATGGTAATTACAGTAGAACCGGGCCTGTACATCGAAGAGGAAGCCATTGGTGTAAGAATTGAAAATGATATTCTGATCACAGAAGACGGTGCAATTGATCTTTCGTCTGATATTTTAAAGACGGTGGAAGATATTGAGAACTTTATGAGAAAATAGAAGCTCAGACAAAAATATTTTGAAATACAGAACAGTGAAATAAAGAGAAGGGGCTGTCGGTTAATACCGATTTTTAGGCTCTAAATCTCAAAATACGAATCTCCTTTAGAAATCAGTGTTTTTCGCACCTGATCTTCTATGAGAGATTCGTATTTTGTCTTTTTCGTATGTATTTTTGGGCACAAAAACCCCTCAACCTGCATATTTAAACGTACACATTTTCTAAGCAACTGTTTCTTCGATTTTTTTCTCAAATTTTTGGATTTTTTCATGAAGAAAACGATGGTATTTATTTATATTTCTTCCAATCGCATACAGCATGAATTCTTTATATACTTTTTCGGATGTCCGGTAATTGAATCGGCGGAAACTGTCATTTTCTTTAATGTCTCCAAAATGTCCCTCTGTCTGGATGGAACGAATCTGACGATTTAAGATCCCTTTCTCACTCTGGATGTTTTTATGGGATTCTTCTTTCAAAGCTTCCCATTGTTCGTTGATCTTCATCACTTTATTTTTCTCTCTATCTTTTTCGGCATCATATTTATAGAGACATTTTGCTTTATGTTCACAACCACTGCAGTCTGCACATCCATACACTTCAAAGGTTTGTGTATAACCAGTCTGTGCTTTTGTTTCTGTTCGGATATGATGCAATTCTCTTCCGTCATGGCAAATATAATACAACTCATCTTCAAATATCTGCGTTTTCATGTTGTAATACTTTCCGATTTCTTCTGTATACGCACGTGTTTTCCGTTTTTCATGATCCTGCAGCTTGATATAGCTGGAGATTTTATGTTCTTTTAAGTACAGTAGGTTTCTTTCGCTGCAATACCCGCTATCTGCTGTCACTTCCTCAAGAATATCCCCAAATGCTTTTTGATGTTTTTCCAAAACCGGAATCAACGTATTATAATCTGTCCGATCATTGCTGACATAAGTCTGGACAATGAAATAATTCTCTACTGCAATCTGAACATTATATGCCGCTTTTAATTGCCCGTTCAGCATATGATCCTCTTTCATCCGCATAAAAGTAGCTTCCAGATCTGTTTTGGAATAACTGTTTCTGTCTGTTCCCATGATCTCAAAACACTCTTTATATCCCATAAGACGTTCACCACAGGCTTCCAATTCTTCGTAAAGCTGCTGGATTTCCGATTTTCTTTTTCCTTTTCCATAAACAAATGTAATCTGTTCCTGTTCTGCTATCTGTATCAGATTTTTTTGGAGCTTCAGTATCTCCAACGGAGAACAATTGTCAATCTCTATGATTGTATTATTGGATAACTTTTTATGTTTTGTCAGTTTTCTTTTTCGGTTCTTTTCAATGACATCCCGTACTTTCTCCATTCCTTCGATCACGAACATATTTGCATGGGGAATGTCTTATTTGATGCCATACTCATTTTCATCAATCAAAACGTTATACTTTTGATACAATAAATCAATAGTATCCAGTAGTCCTGCAAGATGATAATTGATTGTTCCTCTCCAGACAAACGTATAACGGTTCGCATTGGCTTCTATTTTTGTACCGTCAATAAAAAGATTTTTTAGTGTGATGAATCCTTCTTTTTGCAGGCGACGAAGAAACTGATAATTCAGCTCATCCAGTACATCAGCGGTCAGTTTCTTATTCTTGAAGTCATAAAAAGCATCCCGTTTCGGCTTCTGACCTTTCGTAAGCCAGATAAAGGCGAGATCTCTTTCACATAATTCTACAATACGGTCAACAGCTCTTATCCCACGCATGTTTGCGTAAGTAACTACAGCATACATCATGATTGGGTTGTACCCGGTTCTTCCCTTATCAGAACAATTGGCTAATAAGCCAGAAAAATCTAACTCCTCCATCACTTTTTTCAGGGTATAGACTGGATCGTCGTCTGGTAAACACAATTCGAAGAAACTGAAGTTAATTTTCTGTTGCCCTAATTCAAAAAAATCGTTATAATAGTCTTTGTTTAGCATAGTTCCATTATAACATGGAACGGAGAAAATGATGGTTGTCGTTAGCCATCTTTTTCTCTTTTTATGGAAAAGTTTCAGGGGCAGGTTTGACTCATACAAGTCAAATCTGCCCCTGTTTGGAACTATCATTTCCCGACAGCCCCTTCTCTTTTTACAATCCTCAGAAGTATCTGGTATAAGTGAAACTATTGTTTTTAGTGATTAAGGGCGTCGCAGCAGTCCGCTGATATAAGCAGTAACGAGACGCTTTTCTTCTGCGTTTAACTGCTCATAATCTTTTAAAAGTGCAAGTTGCTGCTCGTTTAACTGACGATGATTGGTCTTGTCTGAAAAGAAATCAGCAAGAGAAATACCAAATCCGTTGCAGATTTTCTGCAGTGTCGGAATGGAAGGAATATTTGTGCGCCGAAGCAGATTGTTCAGTGTTGAATAAGGAATATCTGATTCTTTGGACAGTTTGTAAAGTGTCCAATTGCGCTCTTTGCGTAATTCTTCTATATGTTGAATAATTTCTGTATCTTTCATAACAAAATCTCCTGTTAGATATTTGCATGATTCTATTTTATGGAATGTAAAAATATTCATACAGATGTTAAAAAGTATCATATAAATATAGCGCAAAAGAGTAATAAAAATTGCGCTTGTGCTGAGATTCTGTTTCAACTATAATATGGGAAGAAAGCAATGGAGAAAATGAAAGCAGTGAAGATTGTCGTCGGAAATCATATTTTCATATTCCAGCGCTTATACTGTTACTAGATGAAATAGGAAAGGGCTGTTTTATGAAAAGAATATTGGGATGGCTGATCAGCATCGTACTTCTATTTGGAAAGACGCAGACGCTTTATGCTGCATTGCCGGAAAACACTTTTCTGTGTGAAGAAACACAGGAGAAGACGCAGGAAAGGACCGAGGAAGAAGCAGAGGAACAATTGGTGACGGGACCGGAACTGGAAGCGCGCTCGGCGTTTTTGATGGAAGCTGACGGAGGGCAGATTTTATTTGAAAAGAACAGTCAGGAACAACTGGCTCCGGCAAGTGTGACGAAGATTATGACACTTCTTTTGATTTTTGATGCGCTTGACAGCGGGAAACTACATATGGAAGATTCGATTACAACATCAGAATATGCGGCTTCCATGGGAGGTTCCCAGGTGTTTCTGGAACCGGGAGAAACTCAGACGGCAGACACTATGATTAAATGTATTTCTGTCGCCAGTGCAAATGACGCCTGCGTGGCTATGGCAGAACATATCAGTGGAAGTGAGGAGGCCTTTGTGGCACAGATGAATGAGCGGGCAAAAGGTCTTGGAATGGAGCGTACAACATTTCAGAACTGTAATGGTTTAGATGCAGAGGGACATGTGACGACAGCAAAGGACATTGGAATTATGTCAAGAGAACTGGTTACAAAATATCCGGAAATTGAAAAATATTCTACAATCTGGGTGGATACGATTACACATACGACGAAAAAAGGAAGTTCTGAATTCGGTCTTGCAAACACAAATAAACTGATTCGTCAGTACAAATATGCCACAGGACTGAAAACAGGATCTACAAATGATGCCGGTTTTTGTCTTTCGGCAACAGCGCGCAAGGATGGGGTAGAACTTATCAGTGTTGTAATGGCCTGTCCGGATGCAAAAACAAGGGTAAAAGATTCTGTTGCACTTTTGAATTATGGTTTTGGTATCTGCACAAGATATGAAGATAAAGAAGGTCTGACAAAAAAAGCAGAAGTAAAAGTGATAGGAGGCGTTCAGGATAAAGTTTCCGGTGAGGTAACAGAGCAATTTGCTTATACGGATACAAATGGACGCAATCCGGCAGAAATGGAAAAAAAGGTAACATTAAAAAAGAAAATGAAAGCGCCTGTGAAAAAAGGAGAAACCATCGGAGAGCTTGTGTATGTGCTGAATGAAACAGAGGTCGGAAGGATTCCGATAAAAGCCAGAACTGCCGTTGGGAAACTGACGTATAAAAAAGCGCTGCTGCAGACACTCCGTCAGACATTTACTGTGTAAAAACAAAACGTGTTGAGAATGGTTCAAAATATGCTGTTTTAGAAGAGAGGAAGAAGATGAATATACTGTTAATTGGAATCGTGGTACTTGGAATCGGAATTGCTTTATTTTTCTTGGAAAGTAAAAGAGAATTGAAGATATTTCGAGTGACAGATTATACGGTGAGCGGAGAAAAATTAAAAGGATTGACGAGAGAATACCGGGCAGTATTTCTGAGTGATCTCCATAATAAAGTATATGGAAGAGATAACCGGTCGCTTATCGAGGCAATTCGTCAAAGCCAGCCGGATTTCATACTGATTGGCGGGGATATGCTGATTGGGAAAAAGGATATTCCTTTTGATGCGGCTGTTTCTCTTATTCGGCAGCTTCCGGAGATTGCTCCGGTTTATTATGCCAATGGGAATCATGAACAGCGAATGAAGGAGCATCCTGAGATTTACGGAGATGCCTATACGCGTTACCGGGAGCTGCTTGCAGCTTCCGGAGTCCATTTCCTTGAAAATGAGTCGGCTTGTATGACATTTGACGGATGTCGATTCCGTATGAGTGGATTTGAGCCGCCAATGGAAGGCTATCAGAAATTTGCGAATCCGACAGATGTAGAAGAGATTTTGCAGGAGCAGTTCGGTTCTGTATCGAATGAAAGATATGAGATTCTGTTGGCGCACAATCCGGCAATGGAGGTTTCTTATCGAAGTTGGGGAGCGGATCTGACGCTGTCCGGACATTTGCACGGCGGGATTATCAGGCTTCCTTTTATTGGCGGTCTGATTACTCCGCAGGCAAAGTTCTTTCCGAAATATTCCGGTGAATATTCAAAAGAAGGGAATCGGGTGATGATTGTCAGTAAAGGGCTTGGTACCCATACGGTAAATATCCGTTTCTGCAATCCGGCGGAAGTAATCGTGATTCATTTCAACAGTATATCCTGACAGCAGGAAAATAGCAGGGGGAAACAGCAGGAAAACTAAAACTTGTAGAATTGTTATCGATGATGTATAATCCCATCTTTGACAGTTAGGAAGAGCAAAAATCGCTGTATCCCTTGTGGTTACTGGGCTGCAGCGATTTTTGCTGTTGTCACGGATTATAGTATTTTATTCTTTCCCTTTACTTTTTTTCTGAATATTTCTCATTTTGCTTTTTGTTATGAACTGATAATCTGTTCGGAAACCACAGACGTCATGAAGATCATCCGTAATTCTTTCTCGTTTGTATAAAGGAATGAATCCCTGTTCCTGTATTTCGGCGAAATTCATTTCTTTTAGAATATCTAATAATTCTTCACATGTATATTTAGCATCCAGTTTTTTCTCAAGGAAGCGGTATATGGTCAATGCAAGAAAACAGATTAGAAAATGTGCTTTGATCCGGTTTTCATCCTGTAAATAGACAGGTCTTGCAGAAAAATCTGTTTTCATAATCCGGAAACACTCTTCTATCTGCCATCTTCCTTCACTTACTTTTAAAATATCACCAGCTTCGTCATCTAAAAGATCTGTGCATACTGCGTAAAATCCATCATACTGGGCTTCTTCAAAAATCTTGATTTCATCTAGATAATGCTTTACATCAGCAGCTTCGCCTTCTTCTGTTATAGCCATAGTTCCGATGAAACGTGCTGGATCATTTGGATTTTTGCGGTTCTTTTTTGTGCTCCCTGAATCCAGCATCTTTTGTGCCCGTTCAATCTGTTTGTCTCGAATAGATTTTTGATAAAGGGCATATTTAGGAGAATAGGTAATGATCAGGCGTTGATGCAGCGTCTTTGTGGTGTAGGGCTCGTCTTTATAATAAAGTCCTTTATCATCTTCGGGTAGTTTTGTGATATCAACAGGGGTTCCATCGGATACTCTTTTAAATCCCTGTAAATTTAATGCCCATTCTTTTTCTTCTTTCTTCAGCTTTTTGATGGACTGGGTTACGATATAAGCACGTTCTCCCATGTGATTGTATTCCCGGATTGATTCAGAGCCAAGCCCGGCATCGCTGCAATAAATAAATCTCTGACAACCAAAATCTCCAAGAACTTTCTTTTCTAACGGTTTGAGAGAGGTCTGCTCGTTTGCATTTCCCGGAAAAAGAGAAAAAGCAAGAGGAATTCCATCTCCATCCATAAACAATCCCATTTGGATGATTGGGTTTGGTCTGTGTTCTTTACTTTTACCGTATTTTTTCTTTCCATCTTCTTGTTCAATTTCAAAGTAATAATTCGAGCAGTCATAATAAAGGATCTTATCATTTCTTTTCCCAAGGAAGTGGGAGTTTTTATAAACTTCCGTCTGAATAAGATCACATTCCGTACCAAGTACATCCAATGCCCGGTAGACATCATGAAGTTCGTAGGATGGTTTTTCTAAGAATTCAGATGCAACTTTGTAAGAAGAACGTTTGCTGCAAGGTTCTAAGATTCTTGCATAAATCAAATCCGAGAGGATTGCATTGATATCATACTTGAATTTATATTTTTGTTTCAATTTCCGGCAGATTTTATTCATTTGTAGTTGATAATAAATAGATTGGAGAAACAGATAGCCACCACGGAAGAAGACCTGCTTGTCATAATCTAATTGTCTATCCGCATGGAATGGTATCAATACTGTCTGTGCTTCTTTTTCCTTTTTATATTTTTCAGTTTCTATTTTCACTTCATTTTTCGCCCATGCAACGACATCATCTCTTGTAGGACCATGTTCAGGCAAAAGTTGTTCTAAGGTTCCCAGCTTGCGGACGATAGCTGAAGTAGTGCTGCCATTTGCTTTTGTATAAGATTTACAGATATAAAAGGACTCTGCATTTTTTGATTTTGTTATGTGAAGATTCATCTGTCATCCCTCCTATCCCTTATTATACCATACAATAACATAAAATAACAGCCATAAAAACAGAAAATTTGACATAAAAAAAGCAGGTTTTATGCGACCTGTGAGTACTTTTTTCGATATTCAACTGTCAAACTCCCGTGCAATCCGGCGGAAGTAATCGTGATTCATTTCAACAGTATATCCTGACAGCAGGAAAATAGCAGGGGGAAACAGCAGGAAAACTAAAACTTGTAGAATTGTTATCGATGATGTATAATCATAAGTTGGAATACGAAAAGAAAAGGGAAGACGTCATATGGCAATACCAGTAAAGCTGGATGTATTTGAAGGTCCTTTGGATCTCCTAATGCATTTAATTGATAAAAATAAGGTAGATATTTATGATATTCCGATTGTAGAAATTACGAATCAGTATATGGAATATATACGGGCAATGCAGGAACAGGACTTGAATGTGATGAGTGAGTTTCTTCTGATGGCAGCAACGCTTTTGGATATTAAATGTCGTATGCTTTTGCCGAAAGAAGTAAATGAGGAAGGCGAAGAGGAAGATCCGAGACAGGAACTTGTGGAGCAGCTGCTGCAGTACAAGATGTATAAATATATGTCCTATGAATTAAAAGACCGACAGCTGGACAGTGAGAAATTAATGTTTAAAGGTCCTACGATTCCGGATGAGGTACAGGAATATCAGGAGCCGATTGATTTGGATAAACTTCTGGAAGGATTGACACTGGCAAAATTAAATGCAATTTTTACAGAAATTATGCGGCGCAAAGAAGATAAAATGGATCCGATCCGAAGTAAGTTTGGAAAAATTGAACGGGAAGAAGTGACGCTTTCAGACAAACTTGTATATGTAGAACAGTATGCAAGATTCCATAGATGTTTTAGTTTTCGAGAACTGCTAAGCCGTCAGCGTTCAAAGATGCATGTAATTGTTACATTTTTAGCGATTTTGGAATTGATGAAGATGGGAACGATTCTAATTGAACAGGATGGAACTTTTGCAGATATTATCATTACATCTCAGATTATATAGAAAAGGATAGAAAAATGAAACTCACAAAATTAGAGAGTGCGGTGGAAGCAATTCTATTTGCAATGGGGGATTCGGTTGCTCTTGATAAGATTGCTGCAGCAATCGGGCAGACGCCGGATGAAACGAGAATGATTCTGCGGCATATGATGGACTATTATGAAAAGGAAAATAGAGGGATTCACATTATTGAGTTGGAAGATTCTTTCCAGATGTGCACGAAGACGGATTTATATGACTATTTAATCCGGATCGCAAAACAGCCGAAGAAATGTGTGCTGACAGATGTTCAGTTGGAAACGCTTTCTATTGTGGCATATAAACAGCCGGTAACGAAGCTGGAGATTGAAAAAATCCGTGGTGTGAAATCAGACCACGCGATTAATAAATTAATTGAATATAACCTGATCTGTGAAGTGGGACGACTGGATGCGCCGGGACATCCGCATCTGTTTGGAACAACAGAAGAATTTTTGAGAAGATTTGGTGTTGCATCGCTAGAGGAGCTGCCAAATCTGAATCCGGAACAGGTGGAAGAAATGAAAACAGAAGCAGAGGAAGAAGCAGAGATGAAACTGGATGTATAGTGCAGTTTCATCTTTTTGTTTGCGGAATAATTTGTCTGAAAAATTCATAGATAACTATATATGCAGGAATTTATCCGGATATTAGGAGGGCGCTATGAAAAAAATATATTGGAAAAGTATTTCGTGGATCATTGGACTGTTGCTCGGTCTGCAAATATGGATTTTGTCTGGTGACGGGGTGGACGCAGCACAGACAGTACCGGAAGAACTTCAAAATCTGCATGCGCAGTCGGCCGTGTTAATGGATGGGGACAGCGGACGTGTTCTGTTTGAAAAAAATGGTTATGAGAAGCGGGCTATGGCAAGTACGACAAAGATCCTCACATGTATTCTGGCCTTAGAAAAAGGAGATTTGGAACAGGTTGTTACGGTTTCTAAAAATGCGGCAAGACAACCGAAAGTACATCTTGGTATGCAGGAGGGAGAGAAATTCTTTCTGAAAGATCTGCTTTATTCATTGATGCTGGAATCCCATAACGATTCGGCAGTGGCAGTAGCAGAAGCGATTGCAGGCTCTACAGAGGAATTTGCGGTACAAATGAACGAAAAGGCGAGAGAAATCGGCTGTAGAAACAGTCATTTCATTACACCGAACGGATTGGATGCATCGGATGAAGAAGGAAGGCACTCTGCAACGGCAGAAGAACTGGCAAAAATCATGCGGTACTGTATTAAGGAATCTGAGAAGCGGGAAAATTTTCTGGAAATTACCGGTACACAGGAGAAAACATTTCAGAATATAGAAAAAACAAGAAGTTTTTCCTGTGTCAATCATAATGCACTTTTACAAATGGAAGAAGGGGCTTTGACAGGGAAGACCGGCTTTACCTCTGAAGCAGGATATTGCTATGTAGGAGCAGTGAAAAAGGGCGACCGTACATTGATTGTAGCGCTTTTAGGATGCGGCTGGCCAAGTCACAAGAGCTGGAAATGGCAGGATACAAAGTCTTTGCTGCGTTACGGGTTTGGACATTATCGATATCGTGAAATAAAAACAATTCCCAAAATTCCAGCGGTAGAAGTAGCAGAGGGATGTAAAGAGAATTCAGAGTTGTTTTCTAAAATATTTTTACATGGTACGGCAGAGAAGCCGTCTTTTCGGATGCTGTTAAAAGACGATGAGAAAATATCTGTGAAGGTAAAAATGAACGAGCAGCGAAAAGCACCTGTTTGTAAGGGAGAGCTGATTGGAACGGTGTTGTATACATTGGACGGAAAAATTGTTTATCAGACTTCGGTTCTGTCAAATGAAGAAATTCACAGAAGAAATTTCTGGTGGGTATTCAAAAATGTGATAAAAATATATTTGATCTAATATCGTTAAGCAACAAGATAATAAAGGTCAAGAAGATGATAAAAACAACACTTTAAAGTTGATAAATTTTGTCATAGAATAAGAAAAGACAATTGACTTGATGAATTATACTTGATGAGAATTTAGAAGTGAGGACGATTTTTATGAGAAATTTTGAAAAATATGAACGGATGTATTTCATGCCGCCAGAAGTAAGTTATGATTGGGTCAGAAAAGAATATTTAGAAAAACCTCCGGTATGGTGCAGCGTAGACTTAAGAGATGGCAATCAGGCTTTGATCGAACCGATGAGTTTGGAAGAAAAACTGGAATTTTTTGAGCTTCTTGTCGAAATTGGATTTAAAGAGATTGAGGTAGGATTTCCGGCTGCTTCAGAGACGGAATATACATTTTTGCGTGCATTAATTGAACGCAAGATGATTCCGGAAGATGTGACGATCCAGGTGCTGACACAGGCAAGAGAACATATTATCCGTAAGACATTTGAAGCATTAGAGGGGGCGCCGCATGCGGTAGTGCACTTATATAATTCGACTTCTGTAGCGCAGCGCGAACAGGTCTTTCGGAAAAATCGGGAGGAGATTAAGCAAATCGCTGTAGAAGGCGCTAAACTGCTTCAAACATTGGCAGATGAAACGGATGGAAATTTCACATTTGAATACAGTCCGGAAAGTTTTTCGGGAACGGAAATGGATTATGCGTTGGAAGTGTGTAATGCAGTGCTTGATATCTGGAAGCCAACAAAAGAAAAACCGGTTATCATTAATATTCCAACAACGGTAGAAAATGCTATGCCGCATGTATTTGCCTGCCAGGTAGAATATTTTACAAAATATTTAGCATATCGGGAACATGTGGTACTGAGTCTTCATCCTCATAATGACAGAGGATGCGGTGTTGCTACAGCAGAACTTGGCGTATTGGCAGGGGCTGACCGTGTGGAAGGGACATTGTTTGGAAATGGCGAGCGGACTGGAAATGTAGATATTATCACGCTTGCTATGAATCTTTTTTCTCATGGGATTGATCCCGGGCTTGATTTTTCCAGAATGCCTCGCATTGTAGAAGCGTATGAGCGTCTTACAAGAATGAAGGTTGGGATGCGCCAGCCGTATGCGGGAGAACTTGTATTTACTGCGTTTTCAGGTTCCCATCAGGATGCCATTGCGAAAGGCATGAAGTGGCGTGAAGAAGGTCATACAGATAAATGGACAGTACCATATCTCCCAATCGATCCACATGATGTAGGGCGACGGTATGAGTCCGATGTGATTCGGATTAACAGTCAGTCCGGCAAAGGCGGCGTTAGCTATATTCTGAAGCAGAATTATGGCATTTCTCTTCCGGAAAAAATGAAAGAAGAAGTGGGATATCTTGTAAAAGATGTTTCAGATAAGGCGCACAAAGAATTAACGCCGGAATGGATTTATCATATTTTTGAAGATCATTATATCAATGCAAAAGGGGTATTTTATATTGAGGAATCCCATTTCCGCAGAGAGAACGGAATCCTTGCAGATGCAGTCATTGTGCATGGAACGAGTAAGCATACGGTTACAGGAAGCGGAAATGGACGACTGGATGCCATCAGCAATGCGATCAAACAGTATTTTGGCGTCAGCTATGAGCTGTCTTTCTATGAGGAACATTCACTTACAAAAGGCTCTTCTTCGAAGGCGGTTGCCTATGTGGGCGTCATCTGTAACGGAAAGCATTATTGGGGAACCGGAATCGATGCAGATATTATCAGCGCATCGATAGAGGCGCTGACGGTTGCTGTCAATAAGATCGATCAGATTAAAAATTCTGACGGGTATAAAGACGAGCGTATGATAGCAATTATGAATTTTATTCAGGAAAATTATCTGGATGTGACACTGGAAAGTCTGTCGGAGAAATTCTATCTTTCTAAGCCGTATCTTTCTAAATATATTAAAGAAAAAGCCGGAAGTACGTTCGGCGAGATCGTAAAACGTGTGCGTATGAAAAAGGCAAGAACATTGTTAAAGAGCAGCACCATGACCGTTGAGAGCATCGCAGAAGCAGTGGGATATCAGAATGTAGAGCATTTCAACAGACTCTTTAAAAAAGCGTATAATATGACGCCGATTCAGTTCCGGAATCATGGATAATCAGAAGAGGCACGTTAAAAACAGGCGGGAGAAAATTCCCGCCTGCTTTTTACTTATATTAAGTATTAAATATTAAATTGCGCGTGTGTACTGGCGCAGCCATTCGTTTTCTTCTTCTGTCATATACGGAGAGAGTTTCTCGTAAACTTCAGCATGGTAACTGTTGAGCCATTCTTTCTCGCGAGGAGACATGAGATCAGGATTGATACCGTCAAGGTCGATTGGCGCAAATGTGATCGTCTCGAAATACATGAACTGTCCGTATTCGTTCTTTTCGCCTTTACGTACAACCATTTCATTTTCAGTACGGATGCCATGAGAGCCTTCTGTGTAGATACCAGGTTCATTTGTAAGAACCATACCTTCTGTAAGTCTTTCACTTTCTCCGGCACGTCCCTGTGAACGGAAGCCGGCAGGACCTTCGTGGATGTTCAGGAGATAGCCGACACCGTGTCCTGTTCCGCAGCGATAATCGATTCCCATTTCCCACATTGGCTGTCTTGCATAGATGTCAAGATTGATTCCGGTACATCCGTAAAGGAATTTTGCCATGGAAAGTCCGATCATACCGCGTGCGACAGCAGTAAAGTCGCGTTTTAATTCATCACTAATCGGTCCAAGTACAAATGTTCTTGTGATATCTGTAGAACCTTCATAGTAGTTTCCGCCTGTATCATTCAGGAAGAAATGTGCTGGCTGAAGCTGTACGTCTGTCTCCGGTGTAGAAGAGTAGTGCATCATTGCTGCATGCTCTTTGTATGCACAGATCGGAGAGAAACTCTGCCAGAGGTAGCCGTCTTGTTCTTTGCGGAACGCATCTAATTTTTCAGCAGCAGAAGATTCCGTGATCTTCTCAGATGCAACATGGGTTTTTACCCAGTGCATGTATTTTGTGACAGCGACACCATCTTTGATATGTGCGCGGCGTATATTTTCAAGTTCCACTTCGTTCTTTAACGCTTTGAAAAGAATTTCCGGGTTTGTTGCTTCTACAGTTGCAGTATCTTCCGGAATGTTGGAAGAAAGTGCATAGTTCACGCGGTCCGGATCGAAAAGTACACAGTCTTCTTTCGAGAAGCCTTTGACTGTTTCGTAGATTGCGTTGTAAGGAAGAATTTCAATATTATCTTTTGCAAGGAGCGCTTTTGCTTCGTCGCTTAATTTCTTTTCAGAGATAAATAACTGCATGCGGTCTTCATAAATGATTGCATAAGCAAGGATGAGCGGAGAATATGCAACGTCATTTCCGCGCATGTTAATCAGCCATGCAATGTCATCAAGAGAAGCCAATACATGGATGTTGGCGTTCTTTTCTTTCATCACTTCACGGATTCTTGCGAGTTTGGAAGCGGTGCTTTCGCCGCTGTATTTTTCTTCCAGGATAAATACCGGTTCTTCTGCCATTGCAGGGCGGTCTTCCCAGACTTCATCGATCAGATCCATATCGTATTCGACAGTTACATTTTTGGCAGCCAATGCTTTTTTCCAGTTGTTTCCCTGAGTTGTGGAGATGACCTGTCCATTAAATGCCAGTTTTCCATTCTCTGGAAGATAGTTCACAAGATATTCCTGGATCGTCGGCACATCCGGCTGTCCTATGCGGTAAAGGTCGATTCCGCTTCCCTCCAGTTGTTTTTCGGCCTGGATGAAATATCTTCCGTCTGTCCAAAGTCCTGCTTCGTCTTTGGCAATGACAGCAGTTCCGGCAGAACCTGTGAAGCCGGAAATGAATTTTCTTGCCATGAAATACTCACCGACATATTCGCTCTGGTGATTGTCTGAAGAAGGAATTACATATGCATCGATATTTTTGCTTTTCATCAATGTCCGTAATTTCTCAATTCGTTCTGTTACGTTCATTTTCGTTTCCTCCTGTATAAAACATATTACAAATGTATTGTACCACAGTCTAAAAAAAAGAGATATAGTAAATCTGATTTTCGAAAGAAAAATTTTTAGAAGAAAATGGACAGAGCATAATTTCTGAATCCATTTGCGGCAGGAAAAGTGAAAATGACAAAAAAATAACAAAAACAATTGCACTTTAAGGAAAAACACCGTATAATGATACTCGGCAGAATTTGAAAAGAATTTGGAAATAGGAAAATGGAGGACTGGGCTATGAATAACAGAACAGCAGAAAACTTCGCAGGCAAGCGAATCACAGCATTGCTCGATGAAGGAAGTTTTGTTGAAATCGGTAGAGAGATCACTGCCAGAACAACAGATTTCAACGTACAGGCAAAGGACACTCCGGCTGACGGCGTGATTACCGGATATGGAGTGATCGATGGAAATCTGGTTTATGTTTACAGCCAGGATACAGAAGTGATGAATGGTTCCATCGGTGAAATGCATGCAAAGAAAATCGCACATATTTATGATATGGCAATGAAGATGGGGGCACCGGTAGTAGGTTTTGTGGACTGTGCAGGACTGCGGCTGCAGGAAGCGACAGATGCGCTTAACGGATTTGGAGAATTATATTTGAAACAGGCAATGGCTTCTGGTGTGATTCCGCAGATTACTGCTGTGTTTGGTACATGCGGAGGAGGACTTGCAGTTGTTCCGGCATTGACAGATTTTACTTTTATCGAAGAAAAAGGACGTTTGTTTGTGAACTCACCAAATGCAATTCCGGGAAATACAGAAGCAAAATGTGATACGGCATCTGCTTCTTATCAGGAGAAAGAGACAGGTCTTGTCGATTTTGTTGGAACCGAGGAAGAGATTATTGAGAACATCCGCGAACTGATCAGCATGATTCCTGGAAATAACGAGGACAATGATTCTTATGATGAATGTCTGGATGATTTAAACAGACGCTGCGAAGAATTGGAAAATGCAGTTGAAGATCCGGCAATTATGCTTTCAATGATTTCTGATAATGGGATTTTCTTTGAAGCAAAGAGAAACTTTGCAAAAGATATGGTAACAGGGCTGATCCGTTTAAATGGAATGACTGTTGGTGCAGTGGCAAACCGTACAACACGTTATGATGAAGAAGGAAACGCCGCAGAGACATTTGATTGTGCATTATCTGCCCGTGGCTGCAGAAAAGCGGCAGACTTTGTGAATTTCTGTGACGCTTTCAATCTTCCGGTTGTGACATTTGTAAATGTAAACGGATTTAAGGCATGTAAGTGTTCTGAAAATAATATTGCAAGAGAGACGGGACGCCTCACATATGCGTTTGCAAATGCAACTGTTCCGAAAGTAACTGTTGTAACAGGAAAGGCTTACGGAAGCGCTTATGTTGCAATGAACAGTAAATCGATTGGTGCAGATATGGTTTATGCATGGCCGGAAGCAGAAATCGGTATGATGGATGCAAAACTGGCAGCAAAGATTATGTATGCGGATGAAGCTGCTGAAGTGATTGCAAAAAAGGCAAAAGAGTATGAAGCGCTTCAGACAAGTCCGGCTGCTGCCGCCAGAAGAGGCTATGTAGATACCATCATTGAACCGGCAGATACAAGAAAATATCTGATCGGTGCATTTGAGATGTTATTTACGAAAAGGGAAGACCGTCCGGTAAAAAAACACGGAACAGTATAGTGAGGTGAACCAAATTGAAAAAGAAATTAAGTATTCTTGTCTGTATGCTTGTATTTGTACTCGGCCTTTCAGCATGTTCCGGACAGAAAGAAACTGCAGAGTACAATCAGGAAGCGCTGGCACAGGTATCAGACTTTTTGATTTCGAATTTCTCACAGATGACGGAAGAACAGTTCGAGGCGTTTCACAGTACATCTGAATATGCGTTGAATTATACTCTGATGAACACAGGGGTTCCATTAGAAAGTGATGCATTTCTTGCGGCAATGGATGCCTGGCAGGCAGCCATTAAAGAATGTGGAACATATGCTGATCATGGCGACTATTCTATGGAAGTGAAAAGTGACGGAGCAATTTTAAAAGCAAATGCATCTTTTGAGAACCGTGATGCAGTTATGGAGTTTGCTTTTGATGAAGAGTCAAAGCTGGAATCTCTTACCGTGAGTGCAGAATATACAACAGGAGAGATCCTGACAAAGGCAGGATTGAATACAGTGCTTGGAATGGGAACTGTATTTGTTGTGTTAATCTTTATGGCATGGCTGATTTCTCTTATGAAATATATTCCGGTAATTGCGGAGAAATTTTCCGGAAAGAAAAAAGAAGAGCCGTCAGAAGCAGCGCCGGTTGTTGTTGAGGAAACTGAGATCGCAGATGAAACAGATGATCTGGAACTTGTGGCTGTGATTACTGCAGCAATTGCTGCAGCAGAGGGAACATCCTCAGATGGATTTGTTGTAAGATCGATTAAAAAAAGAAGAAAACCAGGAAAATGGAATGCATAGGCGTTTTAGGAGGAAATCAATATGAAAAGCTATACAATTACAGTAAATGGAAATGTATATGATGTTACAGTAGAAGAAGTGGCTAATGGCACTGCACCGGCTGCAAGACCGGCGGCAGCACCTGTTGCAGCACCAAAAGCAGCACCGGCAAAGGCAGCAGCGAAACCGGCAGCAGGAAGTGTAGAAGTAAAAGCAGGTGCGGCAGGAAAAGTATTTAAGATTGAGGCATCTGTTGGTCAGACAGTGAAAAGCGGAGATACGGTTGTTGTCATTGAAGCAATGAAAATGGAAATCCCGGTTGTAGCACCGGAAGATGGAACAGTTGCAAGCATTAATGTAGCTGTCGGTGATGCAATTGAATCAGGAGCAGTTCTTGCTACATTAAACTAAACAATTAGCTCATCTTCGGATGTTACAGGAGGTTTAAACATGGAATATATTACAACGACCCTGGGAAACCTCGTTCATCAGACTGCCTTCTTCAATTTGACATGGGGAAACTTTTTGATGATTGCAGTTGCATGCGGTTTCCTGTATCTGGCGATAAAGCATGGGTTCGAACCGTTACTTCTGATTCCGATCGCATTTGGTATGCTGCTTGTTAATATCTATCCGGATATTATGCTCCATGCTGAAGATGCAGCGAACGGAACAGGTGGATTATTATATTATTTCTTCAAACTGGATGAATGGGCAATTCTTCCATCCCTGATTTTCATGGGAGTCGGGGCTATGACTGATTTCGGTCCTCTGATTGCAAATCCGGCCAGCTTCCTTCTTGGAGCTGCTGCACAGTTTGGTATTTTCGCAGCATATCTTGGCGCTATGGCAATGGGATTCTCAGATAAAGCAGCAGCTGCCATCTCTATCATTGGCGGTGCTGACGGACCAACATCTATTTTCCTTGCAAGCAAACTGCAGCAGACAGGACTTCTGGGACCGATTGCTGTGGCAGCGTATTCTTATATGTCGCTTGTGCCGATTATTCAGCCGCCGATCATGAAGCTTCTGACAACAGAAAAAGAGCGAAAGATTAAAATGGAACAGCTCCGTCCGGTATCAAAACTGGAAAGAATTCTGTTCCCGATCATCGTTACAATCGTTGTCTGCCTGATTCTTCCGACAACGGCTCCGCTTGTTGGTATGCTGATGCTCGGAAACCTGTTTAAAGAATGTGGCGTTGTAAGACAGCTGACAGAGACTGCCTCAAATGCAATGATGTATATTGTTGTTATTTTACTTGGAACGTCTGTTGGCGCTACAACAAGTGCAGAAGCATTCCTGAACTGGACTACATTAAAAATTGTGGCGCTTGGTTTGATTGCATTTGCATTCGGAACGGCATCCGGTGTTATTTTTGGTAAGATTATGTGTTATGCAACTCACGGAAAAGTCAATCCGCTGATTGGTTCTGCCGGAGTATCTGCAGTACCGATGGCAGCGCGTGTATCACAGAAAGTTGGTGCAGAAGCTGATCCGACGAACTTCCTGTTGATGCATGCAATGGGACCGAATGTAGCCGGCGTAATCGGAACAGCGGTTGCCGCCGGAACTTTTATGGCGATTTTCGGGGTATAGGAGACAGGGCATAATTGTCCAGGAAATAGGAGGAACACACAATGGCAGAAATGGTAAAAAAACCAATTAAAATAACTGAAACAATTCTGCGTGATGCACATCAGTCTTTGATTGCGACACGTATGACAACAGAACAGATGCTTCCGATCATTGATAAAATGGATCAGGTCGGATATCATTCTGTCGAATGTTGGGGTGGAGCCACATTTGACGCTTCTCTCAGATTTTTGAAAGAAGATCCGTGGGACAGACTTCGTAAATTCCGTGCCGGATTTAAAAACACAAAACTTCAGATGCTGTTCCGTGGGCAGAATATTCTCGGATATCGCCCGTATGCTGATGATGTAGTAGAATATTTCGTGAAGAAATCTGTTGCAAATGGAATTGATATTATTCGTATTTTTGATTGTCTGAATGACCTTCGCAACCTTCAGACAGCGGTAACAGCAGCAGTGTCAGAAAAAGCAGATGCACAGGTTGCGCTTTCTTATACACTGGGAGATGCTTATACACTGGAATACTGGATCGATATTGCGAAAAGAATTGAAGATATGGGAGCTACATCAATCTGTATTAAAGATATGGCAGGACTTCTTGTGCCGTATAAAGCAACAGAACTGGTACAGGCGATGAAAGAAGCAACAACACTTCCGATTCAGCTTCATACACATTACACATCAGGCGTTGCGTCTATGACTTATTTGAAGGCAGTAGAAGCCGGAGTTGATGTGATCGATACTGCAATCTCACCGTTTGCAATGGGAACGTCTCAGCCGGCGACAGAAGTTATGGTAGAGACATTTAAGGGAACGCCGTACGATACAGGACTGGATCAGAAATTGCTTGCAGAAATTGCAGACTATTTCCGTCCGATCCGCGACGAAGCTCTGGAATCCGGACTTCTCAATCCAAAGAATCTGGGAGTTAATATTAAAACACTTCTGTATCAGGTTCCGGGCGGAATGCTTTCTAACCTGACATCACAGTTAAAAGAGCAGGGTGCAGAAGATAAGTATTATGAAGTGTTAGAAGAGGTTCCAAGAGTGCGAAAAGATCTCGGAGAACCGCCGCTTGTAACACCATCTTCACAGATTGTCGGTACACAGGCTGTATTTAACGTATTGATGGGCGAACGTTACAAAATGGCAACAAAAGAAACGAAAGATATTTTAAGCGGAAAATACGGAAAAACAGTTAAGCCATTTAACGAAGAAGTACAGAAGAAATGTATTGGAGATGCAGAAGTCATTACATGTCGTCCGGCAGATCTGATTCCGGATGAACTTGACACACTGCGAGGAGAAATGGCACAGTGGTCACAGCAGGATGAGGACGTATTGTCTTATGCATTATTCCCGCAGGTGGCAACAGACTATTTTAAATATCGGGAAGCTCAGCAGACAAAAGTAGATCAGACAGTTGCCGATACAGAGAACGGTGCTTATCCGGTATAAGGAAATAAATAATCGGGGAGAAAATCAGAGATTCTGGTTTTCTTCCTTGTTTTTTTTCTGAAAAACATTTAATATAGAAGAGGTATTTTAGAAAAAAGGAAGAGTCAGAATATGAGCAGTAACAATAAGAATGAATTATTGCGGAGAATAGAAGAACAGTACAAAGAACTGAGCAAAGGGCAGAAACGGCTTGCAGACTATATTGTTCAGAATTACGATAAGGCGGTATTTTTGACTGCAGCCAGACTTGGAAAAGTTGTAGGAGTAAGTGAGTCTACGGTTGTGCGCTTTGCAACTCAGCTTGGTTATAAAGGATATCCGGGTTTTCAAAGAGCGCTGGAAGAGCTTGTAAGACATAAACTGAATTCCATTCAGCGTATGGAAGTAACTTATGGGCGTATCAGTCAGTCAGAGATTCTGGAGTCTGTATTGCAGTCGGATATTGAGAAGATTAAGATGACGATAGGAAGTCTGGATCAGAAGGCTTTTGAAGAAGCGGTGGATACGATTGTAAAGGCGCGGAAGATTTATATTATCGGGATTCGCAGCTGTGCGCCGTTGGCTAACTTCTTGAGTTATTACCTGAATCTGATCTTTGACCATATTACACTGGTTCATACCAACAGCTCCAGCGAGATCTTTGAACAGATGATACGGATTGGTGAGGAAGATGTCGTAATCGGCATTAGTTTTCCGCGGTATTCGATGCGTACACTAAAGGCGTTAGAATTTGCCAGCAATAGAAAAGCAAAGGTGATCACACTGACAGACAGTGTGCACTCGCCAATGACTATTTATTCTTCCTGTAATCTGATTGCAAGAAGCGACATGGCTTCTATTGTAGATTCGCTTGTGGCGCCGCTTAGTGTGATCAATGCGCTTGTTGTAGCATTGTGCATGAAGAAACAAAAGGAAGTTGTAAAGACGTTGGAGACGCTGGAAGAAATCTGGGATGAATATCAGGTATACAGCGGTGATGAACTGAATCAGGTAGATGACAGGATGGAATTAGGATATGAAGAATAAAGTGCTGATAATAGGCGGAGGAGCTGCCGGAATGTTTGCGGCTATCTTTGCTGCAAGAAATGGTCGGGAAGTACACTTATATGAACAGAACGAAAAGCTTGGGAAAAAACTATTTATTACAGGAAAAGGACGCTGTAATCTGACGAATGCTGCCGATATGGAAGTACTTTTCCGGTCGGTTGTATCCAACGCTAAGTTTTTGTACAGCAGTTTTTATGGATATACGAATGAGGACACCATTCGCTTCTTTGAAGAAATCGGGCTGAAGACAAAAATTGAGCGCGGAGACAGAGTTTTTCCGGTGTCAGATCATTCTTCTGATGTGATCCAGGTGCTGCAAAAAGAGATGAAAACTCAGGGAGTGCAAATACATCTGAACACAAAAGTGAAAGAAATTCTTACAAAAGAAGGAAGATTTGACGCGGTTATACTTGAAAAGGGAGAAAAGATACATGGAGATGCCTGTATTATTACAACAGGTGGATTTTCTTATCAGACAACAGGATCTCGTGGAGATGGATACCGGTTTGCAGCGGAACTGGGCCATAAGGTAACAGAGCTGATGCCGGCACTTGTTCCAATGGAGACGGAGGAAGTCTATACGCATGAGCTTCAGGGACTGTCGCTTCGCAATGTAGCAGTAAAGATTTTGAATGGCAAAAAAGTTCTGTACAGTGATTTTGGAGAAATGCTGTTCACTCATTATGGAGTAAGCGGACCGCTGATGTTAAGTGCCAGCAGCATTGTGGGAAAAAGGCTTTTAAAACAATCATTGGAACTTCAGATTGATCTCAAACCCGCACTTTCAGAAGAACAGCTTGATCAGAGGGTGCTTCGGGATTTTGAGGAGAATCGGAATAAACAGTTTAAAAATGCAGTCCACAAGCTCTTTCCGGCAAAATTGATTCCGGTAATGATTTCACTTAGTGGAATCGATCCGGATAAAAAAGTAAATGAAATTTCAAAGGAAGAACGCCAGAGATTTGTAAAATTGATGAAAGCATTTCCGGCAACACTGACCGGCTTGCGGGATTATAATGAAGCAATTATTACAAAAGGCGGTGTAAACGTAAAAGAAATCAATCCGGCGACAATGGAGTCCAAGATTGTACCGGGCGTTTATTTTGCGGGAGAAGTTTTGGATCTGGATGCGCTGACAGGAGGATTTAATCTTCAGATTGCATGGTCAACAGCTTATGCAGCGGGGATGAACGCCGGAATCGCAGAAGAATAATACGGAGGCAGAGTTTAGATGGGATATAATATTGCAATAGATGGACCGGCTGGTGCCGGTAAAAGTACAATAGCAAAAAAAGTTGCGAAAGAAAAAGGATTTATTTATGTAGATACCGGAGCAATGTATCGGGCGATGGCGCTGTATTTTTTAAAACTCGGAATCGCCCCGGAAGATAGTAATTCGATTGCCAAAGCCTGTACAGGTGCAGAAATTAAGATTGCCTATGAAGATGGAATGCAGCAGGTATATCTAAACGGACAGAATGTTACAGACCGGCTTAGAGAAGAGATGGTAGGAAATATGGCCTCTAAAAGCTCTGCTGTCGCTGAAGTGCGTGAGCATCTGCTGTCGCTGCAGAGAGAGCTTGCCAGAACTGAGGATGTGGTCATGGACGGACGTGACATCGGAACAAGAATCTTACCGGATGCCGATGTGAAAATATATTTGACGGCCAGCGTGGAAACAAGAGCAAAAAGACGCTACCGGGAACTTTTAGAGAAGGGCGAGGACTGCGATTATGAGAAAGTAGCGCAGGATATTGAACAGCGGGATTATCAGGATATGAATCGCCAGGTATCTCCGCTTTGCCAGGCAGAAGACGCGGTTTTCATAGATTCTTCCGATATGACAATTGAGGAAGTAGTGGAGGCGATTAAAGCATTATGCAGATAAAAGTAGCAAAAACAGCAGGGTTTTGTTTTGGGGTAAAGCGGGCTGTAGAGACTGTTTATGAGCAGGCAGAAACAAATCAGGGGAAAAAGATTTATACTTATGGTCCGATTATTCATAATGAGATTGTTGTGAATGATCTCCGGCAAAAAGGGGTAGAAGTAATCGAATCAGAAGAAGAGCTGGCTTCATTGAAAGATGGGATTGTTGTGATCCGTTCCCACGGTGTAGCAAAACATATTTATGATCTTTTGGAAGAAAATCAGATTGTCTGTGTGGATGCTACCTGTCCTTTTGTTAAAAAAATTCACAGAATCGTTGCAGAAGAGAGCGCGAAAGGCAAAGAAATTATTATTATCGGGAATGAAAAACATCCGGAAGTGGAAGGAATCAAAGGGTGGTCCGAAACAAAAGTGACAGTGATCGGATCAAAAGAAGATGCCTGCAGATTTCAGACTTCATTTGATCAGGAGCTGTGTATTGTATCACAGACGACATTTAATTACAATAAATTTAAAGAATTAGTTGAAATTATAGAAAAAATGGGGTATCATATAAGTGTTTTAAATACGATTTGCAGTGCTACGAAAGAACGTCAGGATGAGGCGCTTTGCATTGCCGGGGAAGTTGATGCCATGCTTGTCATTGGCGATAAGCACAGCTCGAATACCCAAAAGCTATTTGAAATATCAAAAAAAGCATGTAACAATACGTACTATATTCAGACACTTGACGATTTGGATTTGAATCAATTAGGGTCCTCGGAAACAGTAGGTATTACAGCTGGGGCATCGACGCCCAATAAAATAATTGAGGAGGTTCAAAATAATGTCAGATTTAACTTTTGAACAAATGTTAGAAGAGTCATTTAAAACAATACATAACGGAGAGGTAGTAGACGGTACAGTTATCGATGTAAAACCGGATGAGATTATCCTGAACATCGGATATAAAGCAGACGGTATCATTACACGCAGTGAATATACAAACGAAACCGGTGTAGATCTTACAACGCTTGTATCTGTTGGAGATCCGATGACAGTGAAAGTTCTGAAAGTCAATGACGGAGAAGGTCAGGTGCTCTTAACATATAAGAGATTGGCAGCTGAAAAAGGCAACGAAAGACTGCGTGAAGCATTTGAGAACAAAGAAGTTCTGAAAGCAACTGTAACTCAGATTTTAGGCGGCGGCTTAAGTGTTGTTGTTGATGAAGCAAGAGTATTTATTCCGGCAAGCCTTGTGTCTGACACATATGAGAAAGACTTAGGAAAATATCAGGGACAGGAAATTGAATTTGTTATCAGCGAATTCAACCCAAGAAGAAACCGTATTATCGGAGACAGAAGACAGCTTCTTGTTGCTAAGAAAGCAGAACTTCAGAAAGAATTATTTGCAAAACTTCAGGTTGGTGATACAGTAGAAGGAACTGTTAAGAATGTAACAGATTTTGGTGCATTCATTGACCTCGGCGGAGTAGACGGTTTACTTCATATTTCTGAAATGTCCTGGGGCAGAGTAGAGAACCCGAAAAAAGTATTCCAGGTAGGCGATACTGTGAAAGTTCTTGTAAAAGATATTAACGATACAAAAGTTGCTTTATCTTTAAAATTCCCAGAGACAAATCCGTGGGCAAATGCAGCTGAAGCATATGCTGTTGGAAGCGTTGTAACAGGAAAAGTCGCAAGAATGACAGATTTTGGTGCATTCGTAGAACTTGCTCCGGGTGTAGATGCATTACTTCATGTATCTCAGATTTCAAGAGCACATGTTGAAAAACCGGCAGATGTGCTGAGCATTGGTCAGGAGATTACAGCAAAAGTAGTAGACCTGAATGAAGAAGAGAAAAAAATCAGCTTAAGCATGAAAGCATTAGAACCAGAGACATCATCTGAAGAAGCAGCAGAGGAAGAATAAGACTGAATAATGCGAAGGACTGTACAGAAGTGTACAGTCCTTTTTACATATTGATGAAAAAATATCAATTTTGAAGCTTTTTTGTATGTTAAAATGTACAATATTTTTTGCACGGAAAACTGGATTTTTATATTGCTTTTGCCTATAATAGAGAAGGATAAGACTTAAAGAGAAAGGATAATGGGGTATGAAGCTTGTAACATTTAAAGGTGGTGTTCATCCGAATGATGGCAAAAGTCTCGCCAAAGACAAAGCCATCCAGGTATTGAAACCGAAAGGGACTCTTGTATACCCTCTTTCACAGCATATAGGTGCGCCTGCACAGGCAATCGTTTCTGTTGGTGATAGAGTGTTGAAAGGGCAAAAGATTGCTGAAAGCAGTGGATTTGTATCATCACCGATTTACGCATCTGTTTCCGGTACGGTAAAAGCAATTGAGCCGAGATATAATCCGACAGGTGCAAAGGTAAACAGTATTGTGATCGAAAATGATGAACAGTATGAAGAAGTAACCTATGAAGAGCGAAAACCGCTGATCTACATGACAAAAGAAGAAATTCTTAATATCATTGCAGAGGCGGGGATCGTTGGAATGGGAGGTGCAGGTTTCCCGACAAGGGTAAAACTGTCTCCGAAAGAACCTGAAAAGATAGATTATATTATTGCAAACTGTGCAGAGTGTGAACCGTATATTACGGCGGACTATCGCAGAATGCTGGAAAATCCGGATGAGCTTATCAGCGGTCTGAAGGTTGTTCTTCAGTTATTTGATAATGCTACAGGAATTTTGGCGATAGAAGATAATAAATCAGACTGTATCCAACGGTTAGAAGAGCTTGTTCAGAATGAACCGAGAATCAAAGTAGTAGCACTTCAGACAAAGTATCCGCAGGGTGCAGAGCGTCAATTGATTTATGCCTCTACAGGCAGGGCGATCAATTCAAGTATGCTGCCGGCAGATGCAGGCTGTGTAGTAGATAATGTGGAGACATTAATCAGCATTCATCGAGCAGTCATTACCGGAAAACCATTAATGGAACGAGTAGTAACAGTAAGTGGAGATGCTGTAAATGAACCTGGCAATTTCCTTGTTCCACTCGGAATGAATCAAAATGAATTGATTGAAGCGGCAGGAGGATTCAAAGGGGAACCGGAAAAAATTATTTCCGGCGGACCAATGATGGGATTTGCTATGTTTACGACAGATACGCCTGTGACTAAGACATCTTCTGCAATTCTCGGATTTACAGAAGATGAAGTTGCAAAACAGGAAGCAACGGCCTGCATTAACTGCGGACGATGTGTAGATGCGTGTCCGAGTCGGATTATTCCGTCAAGACTTGCAGATTTTGCAGAGCGGATGGATGAGTCTTCTTTTGTAAAATGGGAAGGGCTGGAATGTGTAGAGTGCGGTTCCTGCAGCTATGTTTGTCCGGCAAAACGTCATTTAAAGCAGGCAATCGGATCTATGAGAAAAATCGCTTTATCGCATAAAAAGAAATAGAGAGAAAGGGTAGGAATACGGGCGTGAGTGAACAATATCATCTTTCATCATCTCCGCATGTCCGGGATAAAATTACGACAAGCAATATTATGCTTATGGTAACAATTGCATTGTTGCCGGCAGCAGCATTTGGCGTATTTAATTTTGGACTTCCGGCATTGTGGAATATTATCGTGACGACAGCAGCAGCAGTTTTGACAGAATATGTTTATGAAAAGCTGATGCATAAGAAAATAACTATCAATGATTTCAGTGCAGTTGTAACAGGTCTTTTGCTGGCACTGAACCTTCCGCCGACAGCGCCGCTCTGGATGGGAGCGCTTGGAAGTGTTTTTGCAATTCTTGTTGTAAAACAGCTGTTTGGAGGATTAGGACAGAATTTTATGAACCCTGCGCTTGGTGCAAGGTGTTTCCTTTTGATTTCCTTTACTGGAAGAATGACAACATTTGTATATGATGGTGTGACATCAGCAACACCTTTGGCACAGATGCGGGCTGACGGAAGTCTTGAAGGAGTCAATACATTCAAAATGCTTCTTGGAACGATTCCGGGAACGATTGGTGAGACTTCTGTTATTGCAATTATGATTGGTGCGATCTTCCTTCTGCTTCTTGGCATCATCGATCTTCGCATCCCTGGTACATATATTGCTACATTTGTGATCTTTATCAGTATTTTTGGCGGACATGGATTTGATCCGCAGTTTATTACAGCACATCTGTGCGGCGGCGGTCTGATGCTCGGTGCATGGTTCATGGCAACGGATTATGTAACCTCACCGATTACAAAGAGAGGGCAGATTGTATATGGCATGCTGCTTGGTATCCTGACAGGATTGTTCCGTCTCTTCGGCGGCTCTGCAGAAGGTGTATCTTATGCGATCATTATCAGCAATATGCTTGTACCGTTGATTGAGAAGGTAACTCTTCCAAAACCATTTGGTAAAGGAGGAGAGAAATAATGAATAAGATTATGAAAAATACGTTGATTCTGACAGCGATCACACTTGTATCCGGTTTGCTGCTTGGGATCGTATATGAAGTAACGAAAGAACCGATTGCTGCATCTCAGGAAGCAGCGAAACAGGAAGCCTATCGTCAGGTGCTTCCGGAGGCAGATGCATTTGAGCCAATGACAGTTGATGTAAATGAAGCTGCAGCAGCTGTTGAACAGGCGACGATTGGCGGATCAGCTGTAAATGCTGTTATTGATGAAGCAGCAAAAGCACTTAGCGGAAGCGAAGAAATCGGATATGTAGTGACGGTGACAGATAAAGAAGGATATGGCGGAAATATTCAGATTTCTGTCGGAATTCTGTCCGATGGAACTTTGAATGGAATTTCAATTCTGTCAATCAGCGAAACTGCAGGTCTTGGTATGAATGCGCAGGAACCGGAGTTTTACGAACAGTTTTCAGGAAAACAGGCTGCTCAGTTTGAAGTAACAAAAAATGGCGCAGCATCAGATTCTGAAATCGATGCGATCAGTGGTGCAACGATTACATCGAAAGCTGTTACCGGTGGAGTAAATGCAGCATTAGCCTATTATCAAAATGTGTTAGGAGGCAGTGTCAATGAATAAATGTACAGAGAGACTATGGAATGGTCTCGTAAAAGAAAATCCTACGTTTGTCCTGATGCTCGGTATGTGTCCGACACTTGCGGTAACAACATCCGCAGTCAATGGAGTGGGAATGGGTCTTTCTACAACAGTAGTACTTGTATTATCGAATATGCTGATCTCCATGTTACGGAAAATTATTCCGGATTCTGTCAGAATGCCGGCATTTATCGTTGTTGTTGCATCATTTGTAACGATTGTGCAGTTTCTTCTGCAGGGATTTGTGCCAAGTTTATATGCTTCTCTCGGACTCTATATTCCGTTGATCGTTGTAAACTGCATTATTCTGGGACGTGCAGAGAGTTATGCTTCAAAAAACCCGGTACTTCCATCTATTTTTGACGGAATCGGAATGGGGCTTGGTTTTACAGTGGGGCTGACAGCAATCGGTATTGTCCGTGAACTTATTGGAGCCGGTCAGATTTTTGGATTTCAGGTAATGCCGTCTGCTTATGAGCCGGTTACAATCTTTATTTTAGCGCCGGGAGCATTTCTTGTACTTGCAGGACTTGTGGCAGTACAGAATAAAGTAAAAGCCAATGCGGCTAAGAAAAACAAGGCAGCAGCACCATCAGAAGGCGGATGTCCGGAGGGAGGATGTGCTTCCTGCAAAGGATGTACAGGTAATATCTTCCCGACAGGTCAGGAAAAGGAGTAGTGAGCTATGAAAGAATTATTGATCATTGCGATTGGTTCTGCACTTGTAAATAACGTTGTACTCAGCCAGTTCTTAGGAATCTGTCCATTTCTTGGGGTATCCAAGAAGGTTGAGACAGCTGCCGGAATGGGAGGCGCTGTTGTATTCGTTATAACAATCGCATCATTTGTAACAGGACTGATCTATAAATATATTCTGGCGAATCCTGCAATTCTCGGAGGAAAACTGGTTTATCTGCAGACAATTGTTTTCATCCTTGTAATTGCATGTCTCGTACAGTTTGTAGAAATGTTTTTAAAGAAAGCCATGCCGTCATTGTATCAGGCATTGGGAGTATACCTCCCACTGATCACAACAAACTGCGCTGTACTTGGAGTTGCACTGACAAATGTGCAGAAAGAGTACAATGTTTTAACAGGTGTGATCAATGGTTTCGGCACAGCAATCGGATTTCTTGTAGCGATTGTAATTATGGCAGGAATTAGAGAGAAAGTTGACAATAATACCGGAATTCCGGAAGCATTTAAAGGAACACCGATTGTTCTTGTAACGGCAGCGCTGATGTCTATTGCTTTCTTTGGTTTTTCCGGACTGATATAGGAGGAATAGAAAAATGATCATGGGAATTATTTTAGCCGCAGTAATTGTTGGCGGTACCGGATTATTTATTGGCGTTTTCCTCGGAGTAGCCGGCAAAAAATTTGCTGTTGAAGTGGATCCGCGAGAAGAAGAGATCGGAAGTGTTCTTCCGGGAAATAACTGCGGAGGCTGCGGGTATGCAGGATGTTCAGGACTGGCAGCTGCAATTGTGAAAGGAGAAGCGCCGGTTGGGGCTTGTCCGGTAGGCGGAGCGCCTGTAGCTGAGAAGATTGCTGAGATTATGGGAGAGAATGTCGGAGAATCTGTTCGCATGACGGCATTTGTAAAATGTGCCGGCACATGTGAAAAGGCAAAACAGAAATATGATTATACAGGTATTGAAGACTGTGTAATGGCTGGAATGATGCAAAATGGGGGGCCAAAAGGATGTACTTACGGGTGTCTTGGCTTCGGCTCCTGCGTAAAGGCATGTCCATTTGATGCAATCCACATCGTTGATGGTGTAGCAGTTGTAGATAAAGAGGCATGCAAATCCTGTGGAAAATGTGTAGCAGCATGTCCGAAAGGATTGATTGAGCTTGTTCCATATGAACAGAAGCATCTTGTACAGTGCAGTTCCAAAGACAAAGGAAAAGATGTCATGGCAGTATGTTCTGTTGGATGTATCGGATGCCGTATGTGTCAGAAAGTATGTGAATTTGATGCAGTCACAGTTGAAAATAATATTGCTCATATCGATCCGGAGAAATGTACCGGATGTGGAAAATGTGCAGAGAAATGTCCAAAGAAAATCATTTTATAAAAAAGGCAAAAAAAGTTCAGAGGACAAAGCAGTATCGCAGACGCTCACCGGGAGAGGTTCTGCGTACTGCCCTGCAGCTTGTTAGGGAAGATATCCGTGCATATGGTCTGGCAGTTGTGATTATTGCCGGATATCTTTTCTTCTGTTTGAAATTTTTTTACAGCAGCTGTCCGATTGTAATGCTGACCGGCTTTCCCTGTCCCGGATGCGGATTAACGAGAGCAGGAATCGCACTGCTTCATTTTCGATTTGCAGAAGCATTTCAAATGCATCCGATGATCTATCCGATTGCAGTATTCGTGCTGGTGTTTTTGGTTTGCCGTTATCTTTTGCAGAAACCTACTCGCTTTCTTCTGAAATATGTGGTTCTGATTCTGGCAGCAATGGGAATTCTTTATGTATATCGAATGTTGAAATACTTTCCGAATCATGAGCCGATGACTTATTACTATGGAGCTGTATTTCGATTTTTGTAAGAAACGGTAGTTTTTTCGTACAAAGCATGGTACAATAAGCGCAGAGTTTAGCCATGTCAGCGAAGCGCTGTGATGGCAGACCGGCAGGAGGTGAAAGATATGACAGAACAGGAATTTGAGAAAAATCAACCGGAGACAGGTGAATCCACGCAGTCTGTTGTGCCGGCAGCAAGTGAAACAGCAGAAGAACCGCAGCAGTCTGAAATGAATGGAACAATCGTACCGGAGAATAAACCGACAGGAGATTATCGTCAATATAATTATCAGCAGGAACAGACATATGACTATGGAAATACCGGTTATCATGCTGATTACAGCAGAAGCCAGAAGGCAGGAGAAGAGGAGCTGGATACACGCCCGCTTTCTATGGGAGAATGGGCGCTTACTTTATTAGCGTTGTTGATCCCGTGCTGTGGAGGAATCATCCTCTACATTTTTTGGGCATTTAGCAAAAAAGGCAATATTAACCGGAGAAATTACTGCCGTGCAGCATTAATTGTGATGGCAGGTGTTGCAGTTGTTTATTTCCTTGTAATGTCAATTCTCGGAAGCGCTGTATTTAGTTATGTGCAGCACTATGGAGTGTACTAAACGAGAGTATCAAAGATGATGTCAGGACTTTGGTTGTTCTGGCGTCATTTTTATTATATGGAAGGGAACATGGAATCGAACATGTGGTTGCATAATTAATTTCCCTGTGCTAGAATAGGACGAAGAGGAATGAAGGTGTGATATGAAACGAAATGATTATCTGCTGGCAGGAGTAATCTGTCTTACAGCTATGGTGCTGTGGGTGTTTCAGATTGTAAATCGGGATTCAGGAACTACCGTTGTTGTAAAGACGGACGGACGTATTTACGGAACGTATCGTTTGGATTGCAATCGGGAGATTTTAATTGATGATCATAATCTGCTTGTGATTGAAGAGGGAAAAGCATATATGAAATGGGCAGACTGTAAAGACCAGTTGTGTGTGCATCAGAAAGAAATCGCGTCGGAGAATGAGAGTATCATTTGCCTTCCGAATAAAGTAATTGCAGAGGTGTCCGGAAGGGCAGATACGCAGCCGGAAACAGATGCAACGGCACAGTAACGGAGGAATGAGTTTGAGACGACAGGCAGCATATTTTGGAGTATTGACAGCGCTTGCGCTTATTTTCAGCTATGTAGAAACATTCATCCCGGTGCCGATTGGGATTCCGGGAATAAAGCTTGGTCTTGCAAATCTTGTGGTTGTGATCGCGCTGTACAAGATGGATATTTTATCGGCGTATACATTGGCAGTTTTGCGAGTTGTACTGGCAGGATTCTTGTTTGGAAACCTGTTTAGCATCTTATATAGTTTGGCAGGAAGCCTTTTGAGTGTGTCGGTAATGTTTTTGCTTAAAAAAACAGAATTGTTTAGTGTAGTCGGAGTAAGCTTTGGAGGAGGAGTTGCCCACAATCTTGGTCAATTACTTGTGGCAGCGGCTGTAGTGGAAAGCTACGATGTATTTTACTATGTTCCGGTTCTGATTATTGCAGGGCTTCTTACAGGAGCTGCGATTGGATTTGTGGCCAGAGAGATGCTGAAGCGGCTGCAGAAGCTTTTGATATAGTGTGCAGGTCTTTATACAGATCAAGTATCTGGCAGTCAGAAATGAGAACAGGAGGAGAAGGATGATTTCATATATTAGAGGAACGCTTGCGGAGATAGAAGAAGACAGGATTCTTGTAGATGTAGGAGGTATCGGTTACGGAATCTATATGCCGGGAGAATCTATTACAAGACTTCCGGCGGTTGGAACAGAGATAAAGATTCACACATATCTGAATGTGCGGGAAGATGCGATGCAGTTGTTTGGATTTTTAACAAAAGATGACTTAAGGGTATTTCGTCTTGTGATTGGAGTCAGCGGAATCGGACCAAAGGGCGGATTGAACATCCTGTCTTGTCTCAGCCCGGATGACCTGAGATTTGCGGTAATGGCAGGTGATGCAAAAGCAATTTCGAAAGCACCCGGGATTGGGAAGAAAACAGCGGAAAAGCTGATTATTGAATTGAAAGATAAGTTGAGTATCGAAGATACGTTATCTCGGCTTGGAGATTCAGAAGAAGAACCCATGGCGGTTTCTTCCGGAATATCAGAGATACAGTCGGAAGCAGTTCAGGCACTTACTGCACTTGGATATGCAGCTTCTGAGGCGGCAAAAGCTGTAAAACTGGCGGCGCCTTCGCCGCAGGACAGCGTAGAAGATGTATTAAAAGCGGCGCTGAAGCAGATGATCAGTTTATAGCAGGAGATGGAAAACATGGCAAAACGGATTATAACAACAGAAAATCTGGAAGAAGATATGAAAATTGAGAATCATCTTCGCCCACAGATGCTGGACGACTATATCGGTCAGGAGAAGGCGAAGACGATGCTGAAGGTTTATATTGAAGCAGCGAAGGGCAGAGGCGAGGCGCTGGATCATGTGTTGTTCTATGGACCGCCCGGACTCGGTAAAACAACGCTTGCCGGCATTATTGCTAATGAAATGGGTGTTCATATGAAAATCACTTCCGGACCTGCCATCGAAAAGCCGGGGGAGATGGCTGCAATTTTGAATAATCTGCAGGAAGGAGACGTGCTTTTTGTAGATGAAATCCACCGTCTGAATCGTCAGGTGGAGGAAGTACTCTATCCTGCGATGGAAGATTACGCTATAGATATTATGATCGGAAAGGGCGCAGCAGCTCGATCCATTCGTCTGGATCTCCCAAAGTTTACGCTTGTGGGAGCGACAACAAGAGCAGGGATGCTGACGGCACCGCTGAGAGATCGTTTTGGTGTGATCAATCGACTGGAGTTTTACACGGATCAGGAATTAAAGACAATTATTACACGTTCTGCCAAAGTATTAGATGTAGAAATTGATGAACAGGGAGCGTTAGAGCTTGCAAGGCGTTCCAGAGGGACACCGCGTCTGGCGAATCGTTTGCTGAAGAGAGTCAGAGATTTTGCGCAGATTCGCTATGACGGAGTCATTACAGAGCAAGTTGCCGTCTATGCGCTCGATCTTTTGGATGTAGATCGATATGGTCTGGATCATATTGACAGAAATATTTTAATGACTATGATTCAGAAATTCGGCGGAGGACCGGTAGGACTTGATACACTGGCAGCATCAATTGGAGAAGATTCAGGAACGATCGAAGAAGTGTATGAACCGTATCTTCTAAAGAATGGATTTCTTCAAAGGACTCCCCGTGGACGGGTTGTGACAGAATTCGCGTACCATCACCTCGGAATTTCCACAGAAAATACCGGAAAATAGTTGGTTTTTTGTGCGATATCGTTTATAATAGGAAGAACAAAAGAGAAATTCGAGGAGGTAATGCCAATGGCATCAGCTAAGAATTATACAGAGGTTTTGATTGGCGGAAAGGTATTTACGCTGAGCGGATTTGAAAGTGAAGAATATTTGCAGAAAGTATCTGCATATCTGAACCATAAACTGACAGAATGTTCAAATAATGAGAGTTATCGCAAGCAGAGTGCAGAAACAAGAAGTATTTTGCTGGCGCTGAATATTGCGGATGACTACTTCAAGGCAAAGACACAGGCAGATTCTCTGGAAAATGACGCAGAGGGACGGGATAAAGAAGTATATGATCTGAAACATGATCTGATTTCAACACAGATCAAATACGAAAATACACAAAAAGCTCTGGACAAAGTACGCGAAGAGAACCGCGAACTTCAGATGCAGATCGTAAAATTAGAAACAGAAATACAAAGTAAGAAAAAATAGGCTGTCTTCTGACAGCCTTTTTTGAGGAAAGGGATTATGACGAAAGAAAGGACAGAAATATTGGCGCCGGCCGGTTCCTATGAAAGTTTAAAGACAGCGATTGCAGCAGGAGCGGATGCGGTATACATCGGCGGTTCTTTATTTGGAGCAAGAGCTTTTGCAGACAACCCGGAAGAAGATGTACTGCTGCAAGCAATTGATTATACACATTTGCATGGGAAAAAGATTTATTTGACGGTAAATACATTGTTGAAAGAGCAGGAATTGTCTGAACAGTTATATGAGTATTTGCTCCCATATTATCAGCAGGGATTGGATGCGGTTATTGTACAGGATATCGGAGTGCTGAGATTTGTGAAACGGCATTTCCCTAATATGGCTATTCATGCCAGCACGCAGATGACAATTACAAATACATACGGTGCAAAATTTCTGCAGCAATTGGGCGCAGAACGTGTCGTAACGGCGAGAGAACTACAGCTTTCAGAAGTGGCAGAGATTGTGAAGCAGACGGGAATGGAGATCGAAAGCTTTGTGCATGGCGCACTTTGCTATTGTTATTCCGGTCAATGTCTTTTAAGCAGTATGATTGGCGGAAGAAGCGGAAACCGGGGACAGTGTGCACAGCCGTGCAGACTTTTGTATCAGACAGCGCATAGCAAAAAGCCGGAATATCTGATGAGTCTGAAAGATATCTGTACGCTGGATCTTTTGCCAAAGCTTATTCAGGCGGGAATTTATTCTTTTAAGATTGAAGGGAGAATGAAAAAACCGGAATATGTGGCGGCAGTTACTTCGATGTACCGAAAATATACAGATTTGTATTTGGAAAGAGGAGAGAAAGGATATCGGGTATTGCCGGAAGATAAACAGATGCTTATGGACATCTATAATCGCGGCGGATTTCATTCCGGTTACTATCAGATGAGAAACGGGCGGGAAATGTTGTCTCTGGCTCGTCCGAATCATGCCGGAGTTCAGGCAGTAACAGTTGAAAAAATTCAGGGCAATCGAATCATAGGCAAGGCATTGACAGAACTGCATCCCGGAGATGTAATTGAAATCGGAAGAGAAAAAGAAAATTTCACAATGGCAGAGAGTGTTTTGGAAGGAAATAAGGTTAGCCTTACAACTCATCGAAATCATGCGGTAAAGAAAAATGCGGTACTTAACAGAGTACGCAATACGGCTTTGATTGAAGCACTTCGGAAAAACTATGTGGATACGAAAATAAAAGAAAAAATTAATGGGATTTTAATACTTTCTACGACAAATTCTGTTACACTAAAGGTTGAAAAAAACGGTATTGCAGTAGAGGTGTATGGGAAACCGGCTGAAAAGGCACAGACGCAGCCGATGACGATCGATCGGATAAAAAAACAAATGTGCAAAACAGGGACAACGCCTTTTGTATTTGAGACATTAGAAATTCAAATGGAAGAAGATCTGTTTGTACCGGTGCAGACTTTAAATGAGCTTCGCAGAGAAGCCCTTGAAGAATTAGAACGCAGACTATGCGGCAGTTACCGAAGAGAAACACCGCAGGAAGCAGATGAAGTATTGGAAAGAGATTCTGCAGAAGAGCAGCGGCTGAGGATGTATGCTTTGGCTGAAACAAAAGAGCAGTTTGATGCACTGTGCTGTGAACAGGGCGTTGAGAGAATCTATCTGGAAAGTTTCGCAGTTTCAGATGTTTTTGACAGTGAGGAAATACAAAAGATCGTACAGCTGGCTCATGAGATGGGGAAAGAGATTTTCTTAGCAATGCCTCATATTTTCCGCTCCAATACAGTTCAAAGATATGAAGAAAACTATACAGCATTCACAGGAACAGGCTTTGATGGTGTATTAATACGAAATTATGAAAGTTTTGCATTTTTGAAAACACATAATTATCAGGGAACCATTGTGACAGATCATAATCTATATCGATTCAATCGGGAAGCAGATAGATTTTGGAGAGAACTTGGTGTCAAAGAAGGAACTGCGCCGCTGGAGCTGAATGCCGGGGAACTTCGAAGACTTGGAATCCATGACAAAGAGCTTATCGTCTATGGTTATATTCCGGTAATGCTGTCTGCCCAATGCATTCAAAAGACAACCGGAGGATGCAGAAAGAAATCAGGGGTTATGACACTGACTGACCGTTGTCAGAAACAATTTCAGGTCAGAAACAATTGTGAAGATTGTTATAACATCATTTATAATACTGCGCCTATTATGCTGACAGATCAGCGCGAAGAAATAGAAAATCTGGCTCCCCGGGCGATTCGAATGATGTTTACGCGGGAGAATGCTTCGCAGGTAAAAGCATGTGTAGAGCGTTATCGCAAGGTGTTCCTGGAACAGGGCGAGATATCCAAAATAACAGGGGAATTTACAAGGGGACACTTTAAACGAGGAATAAAGTAGGTGAAGATTTGGTTAATATTATTGTAGAGCTGTCAAAATATCTCATAATTTTATTTATGATTGCGTATACTTATCAATGTTTTGCGGTATTTGGACATCATGACAGCAGAAAAAAGCGCAGGATTCTCCGGACACAAAATGTATTGATGTTTGAAATTCATCTTGTGGCCTTTCTTGTGATGTATTTACAGACACAGGAAAAAAGGGTTCTGTATTTATACATTGGTCAGGTATTTGTACTGGCTATGATTATTTTGTTATATACGAAAATCTATCCGAGGGTATCGCGATTGATTGTAAACAATATGTGTATGCTGCTAAGTGCAGGATTTATTATGCTGACACGTCTGTCTTATAATCTTTCTTTAAAACAGACGGTGATTGCAGCAGGAGGTGTGGTGATCAGTCTTCTCGTTCCGGTGGCCATGAGTCGGATAAAAATACTGGCTTCTCTGAAAAAAGTGTACGGGGTTGTAGGTATTATTGCACTGGCACTGGTGCTTGTGATCGCACCGATCTCCGGCGGCGCTAAACTGGGATTTGAAATTGGAGGATTTGGTATTCAGCCGTCGGAATTTGTTAAGATTTTGTTTGTGTTTCTTGTGGCAGCAAGCTTCGCAGAATCGGTGCAGTTTAAAAATATTGTTACGACAACGGCGATTGCAGCCGCACATGTGCTGATTCTTGTTGTCTCGAAAGATTTAGGAGCGGCGCTGATCATTTTTGTCGTGTATTTAGTAATGCTTTATGTAGCAACAAGACAGCCGCTTTATATTGTGGCAGGACTTGGTGCGGGTTCGGCAGCATCGGTATTGGCCTATCATCTGTTTACACATATCCGAACAAGAGTACATGCATGGAAAGATCCGTTTGCGGACTATTCCGGTGGAGGATATCAGGTGGCACAGTCGCTTTTTGCAATAGGAACCGGAAGCTGGTTTGGAATGGGACTGTATCAGGGAATGGCAGATAAGATTCCGGTAGCATCAACCGATTTTATTTTTTCAGCAATTGCAGAGGAGATGGGGCTGATCTATGCGCTCTGTTTGATTCTGGTGTATTTAAGCTGTTATGTTATGTTTCTGAATATTGCGCTGCAGCTTGTAAATGTGTTCTATAAGCTTGTAGCGCTTGGACTTGGAACTTGTTTTATTTTTCAGGCATTTCTTACGATCGGAGGGGTTACAAAATTTATCCCTTCGACCGGTGTAACTCTTCCGCTGATTAGTTATGGCGGAAGTTCTGTGCTGAGTACATTGATTATGTTTGCAATTATTCAGGGCTTGTATCATTTAAGAGAAGATGAGGAAGAGGCAATTGAACGAAGTAAAGAACAACAAAAACGCACAAAGCAGAAAAACGCAGAAAAAGAAAAACACACCCGCAGGCCAGCCAAGAGACCGGAAAGAGAAAGAACTGCAGTCTCCTCTGAGCGCAGGCCGCAGCCACAAAGCTATGGAACAGAAACGGGTAGTATTGACGAAGAGATCGGAGCAACCGTCCGTGAAGCACTCCGGGAACGCAAAGATGCCGGAGAAAGAAATGCGCCGGCAAGGAAGCGGGGCAGATAGAAAAGTGCATAGTCAAAAATACATGGATGAAGAAAGAAACAATCGAAGAAAACCGCCAAAACAAAAGCGGATTCGCAATAAAGAATTCACACGGATTACATATGTGTTTGTATCGCTGTTTCTTGTAATGATGGGGTATATTGTATATTTCAATGCAGTTAAAAGCAAAGATGTTATTAATAGCCCTTATAACAAAAGGCAGGAAGCATTTGCAGACAGAGTTGTGCGCGGAAATATTCTTGATCAATCCGGAAATGTATTGGCAAAGACCGAAGTGGGAGAAGACGGGAGTGAAACAAGAGTCTATCCATATGGTCCGATGTATGCACATGTAGTAGGGTATGATTCTTTCGGAGGAGCAGGACTGGAACTGACTGAGAATTTTTCGCTTGTAAATTCCAATGCATTCATTTTGGAACGAATTATGAATGATTTCAAAGATCAGAAAAATATTGGAGATAATATTGTGACAACGCTGGATACGGATGTACAAAGGGCAGCGTATCAGGCGCTTGGAGATAATAAAGGTGCGGTCTTCGTAATGGAGGCAAGTACAGGAAAGGTATTGGCAATGGTGTCCGGTTCTTCTTTTGATCCGAATACACTTGCAGATACATGGCCAACACTAAACTCAGACAATGAAAATAGTCCTTTGCTTAATAGAGCAATGCAGGGACTGTATGCGCCCGGTTCTACTTTTAAGATCATTACTGCTCTGGAATATATGAGGGAACATTCGGATTATCAGAATTATACATATGACTGCAGCGGAGAGATTGAGCATCAGGGAGCAGTAATCCACTGTTTCAACGGAACTGTCCATGGTCATCAGACACTGGCAGACTCATTTGCCAATTCTTGTAATGCATCATTTTGTAATATCGGACTTATGTTAGACCGCAATGCTTATCGGGAAACGGCAGAGAAATTATTATTTAATAAAAAGCTTCCGAATCTTTTGTCGTACAGCAAAAGTAAATTTTCGGTAACGAAACAGACAACAGACGCAGAACTTATGATGACAGCAATGGGGCAGGGAGAGACATTGGTAAGCCCTTATCATCTGGCGCTCATTACAGCGGCTGCGGCAAACGGCGGAACATTGATGGAGCCGTATTTGGTAGATGAGATTGTGAATCACACAGGAACCCGTGTGAAGAAAAATATGCCGAAAAAATATAAGACACTCATGACTTCAGAAGAAGCAGCACAGCTGAAAGAATATATGGAGGGCGTTGTGTCCTACGGAACAGGCACTCTTTTGAGCGGAGAAAGCTATTCAGCAGCCGGTAAGACAGGAACAGCAGAATACAGCAGTGATAAGAACAAGAGCCATTCCTGGTTTGTTGGATTTTCAAATGTGGAGAATCCGGAACTGGTTGTCAGTGTTGTTGTGGAAGGGGCAGATGATACAGGAGTGAAGGCAGTTCCAATCGCTAAAGCAGTATTTGATGCATATTATTATAGATAGTGGTGAATGCTATGCAGTATTACAGAGAATTATATTTAAGTGACACTTTATGCGAAAAAAAAGAAAAAATCATCTGGCGTTTAGAACATAATAAAATACAACTGCATATTTATCTGATCGTTCTGGCAGTTCGCGGAAAAAACCAATTAGAATTTTTTGATGCGGCTATGCTCCGGCAAAAGGAATTTTCTCCTCAAAAGGAGGAATGCAGAGTCATTGGGATTGCAGACGGCTATGAAGAAGCAGTAGGACTTGTGGCACAGATCACAGCAGATGTATTAGAAAAAACCGGTGGGATTGAACTTCGGGAATATTTTATGGAACGGATGCAGGCCGATGAAATGACAGAATAAGAGAAAGGGCATCAGAATATGATTTTACATATCTTATTATGGATTTTAAAAATAATCGGGATCGCGTTAGCTGTGATTCTTTGTATATTCCTGTTGTTAATCGGAATCCTTCTTTTTGTTCCGGTCAGATATGAAATTTTTTTTCGCTCGCGCGGTATGCGGGATTCTTTGGAAGCAGATATACGTGTTTCATGGTTTTTGCGCCTCATTGCCGCCCGGATCCGTGTTAATGGGAGAGAAACGGACTTCTGTGTAAGGGCAGCATGGAAACAGCTTCTTCCCGCAAAAGAAGAAGAGGAACCGGAAGAAGCTGAGAATTTTCCAAAAGAGAACCAGGAAAGCATATTGGAAAGTCCTGATGTGGAAGAAGAGCGGAAGACAGAACAGAGTTTTCCAAAAGAAGAGATTCTCAAAGAAAAGGATTTCAATCAAAAAACAGAAGAAAAAGAGACGGAAAGACAAAAGACAGAAGAAAAAAAAGGGACAGAACCGGACAAAGAATCGGACGGGATATGGTTCCGGAAAATATTGGTTCTCTGGAATAAGATAAAAGCAATCTGGGTAAAGATAAAATATACAATCACTGGAATTTGTGATAAAATAGAAGTATTCATTGAAAGAAAAGATCGTTTGACAGAATTTCTTGCGCAGGAAGAGCATCGGAAGGCATTTTCTGTTGGAGTTTCCGAACTTCGAAGAATTTTGTCTATTCTGAAACCAAAAGAACTTCGCGGTAAACTTCGGTTCGGATTTTCAGATCCGTATCTGACCGGAAACACATTGGCTTTGCTTGGGATAGTATATCCGTTCTTGGGAGATTCCTTAGAAATCACACCGGAATTTGAGGAATGTGTTCTGGAGGGAGAAGTTTTTGCCAAAGGGAAACTTCGAGTTGGAACATTTGTGAGAACAGCAATACGACTGCTGCGAAGTCGTGAATTGCGTATGACTGTCAGAGATATAAGAAAATTCAGATGGTAACGGCAGGATATGAATCAAAGGAGGAATACAAGATATGGCAGAAAATAATTTTAAAAATACTGTTGGAACATTGCTTCAGGGAATCGACAGTGTGATTTCATCTAAAACAGTGGTGGGAGATGCAATTCATATTGATGATACGATTATCGTACCACTTGTCGATGTCTCATTTGCAATTGGAGCAGGTTCCTTCCAGGGAGATAAAAAAGATAAGGGTGCCGGCGGTGTCGGCGGTAAGATTACTCCAAGCGCCGTGCTTGTGATTAAGAATGGTACAACAAGGCTGGTGAATATTAAAAATCAGGATACGATGACAAAAATTCTTGATATGGTTCCGGATCTGGTAGATAAATTTTCCGGGAAAAAAGAGACGGTAACGGAAGCAGATGTGGATGACATTTTGGATGCAGCAGTAAAAGAAGAGATGAAATAAAAGTGTGATAAGCAGATGCGTTCAGGCATAAATTATAGTAACACATGTCGGAGGAGTAATGTTTTGAAAAGGCTCATTGGATTTGGTCTGTTTTGTGTTGCGATTGGTTTAGTAGTCATGATGTGTTTGCCCGGTACTTTTGTCGGCAGTTTACTCGCATTGTTGTGTCTGTTCGCAGGGTACCGGTTATTCTGCTGTTGAATAAAAAGGAGAGAGTGGTTCTTATAAAGTTCTTATAGGAATGCTGTCTCTTTTTTTATTACACAGGAAATCCCTTCGGAATCTTGTGTAATAAAAATAAAACCGAGGCGATTACTCGTCCCGGTTTCTCTTCGTAAAATTAAGCTCTTTCAACTTTTCCAGATCTTAAGCAAGAAGTACACACGTACATTTTCTTTGTAGCGCCACCTTCTGTTTTAACTCTGACTGATTTTACATTTGATTTCCACATTTTTGGTGTTTTTCTATTAGAGTGGCTTACATTGTTTCCGAAATGAGCACCCTTTTCACAAATAGCACATTTAGCCATGACTGCACCTCCTAACGATCTTAAATAGTCTTGCTAGACTCACAACACTCGTTATTGTAGCAGATAACAATCAAAAATGCAAGTGATTATTTATGATTATTTTATTTTTTGTAAAGTTGTTGTAAAGCGAAAGGAAAAAGAGTATAATACATGTGTTAAGTATGCGTAAGAAATTCTAAGATAGAATTGGAGGTATAGATTATGAGAGGCAATATGAGTACAGAGCTTGGAATTATTACAGTAGATTCAGAAGTTATTGCGAAATATGCAGGATCTGTTGCAGTGGAATGTTTTGGAATTGTCGGTATGGCGGCAGTCAATGTGAAAGACGGTCTTGTAAGACTTCTCAAAAAAGAGAGCCTTACACACGGAATTCAGGTCGGAATCTCTGATGATAATCGTATTACACTTGACTTTCATGTCATTGTAGCTTATGGTGTAAGTATTTCTGCGGTTGCAGATAACCTGATCAGCAATGTAAAATATAAAGTAAAAGAATTTACAGGAATGCCGGTAGATAAGATCAATATCTACGTGGAAGGCGTGCGTGTAATTGATTAATCTAAGGAGGAACACGATTGTGGCAACGAAGACAATCAATGTAGAACTGCTTGCAAAGATGTTTCTTGCAGGTGCTTCGAATCTTGAAGCAAAGAAAGAGTTTATTAATGAATTGAATGTATTCCCGGTTCCGGATGGAGATACAGGTACAAATATGACACTGACGATCATGTCAGCTGCAAAGGAAGTAACAGCGCTTGCGAATCCTGATATGGCAACGCTTGCGAAAGCGATTTCTTCCGGTTCTCTAAGAGGGGCGCGTGGAAACTCCGGTGTAATTCTTTCTCAGTTATTGAGAGGATTTACTAAAGGAATCCGTGAATATGAAGAAATTGATGTAATGATTCTGGCGAATGCCCTTGTGAAAGCAAAAGAGACAGCTTATAAAGCGGTTATGAAACCGAAGGAAGGAACGATTCTCACTGTTGCAAGAGGGATTGCAGAGAAAGGTCTGGAGCTGGCAGAAGAGACAGACGATCTGGAAGAATTTATTCCGCAGGTAATTGCTTATGCGCAGGAAGTTCTGGATCAGACACCGGAGATGCTTCCGGTCTTAAAAGAGGCAGGTGTAGTGGACTCCGGCGGACAGGGACTTCTTGAGACAATCCGCGGTGCATATGATGCATTCCTCGGTAAAGAAATTGATTACAGTGCAATTACGCCGGCGGCTTCTTCTGTTAATGTGACTAAGATTTCAGATGACACTGCTGCAGAAATCAAGTTTGGATATTGTACAGAATTTATTATTCTGACAGAAAAGGAATTTACCGAGAAAGACGAACATGAATTTAAGGCATACCTGGAGTCCATTGGAGATTCTATTGTTTGCGTTGCAGATGATGAAGTTGTAAAAGTACATGTGCATACAAATGATCCGGGACTTGCGATTCAGAAAGCGCTGACATTTGGCCAGCTTTCCCGTATGAAGATTGATAATATGCGCGAAGAACATCAGGAGAAACTGATTCGGGATGCCGAGAAACTGGCAAAACAGCAACAAGAAGAGGCGCAGGAAGCAAAGAAGAATGAGCCTAGAAAACCGATGGGATTTGTTGCTGTTTCTATTGGCGCCGGTTTGAATGATATCTTTAGAGAGCTTGGTGTAGACTATATTATCGAAGGCGGACAGACAATGAATCCAAGTACAGAGGATATGCTCAAAGCCATTGATGAAGTTAACGCAGACTGCATTTTCATTCTTCCGAATAACAAGAACATTATTCTTGCTGCCAATCAGGCAAAGGCGCTTGTGGATGATAAGGAGATTATCGTGCTTCCAACAAAGACAGTTCCGCAGGGAATCACAGCTGTCATCAACTTCATGCCGGAGGCAACGCCACAGGAGAATGAAGAGACGATGCTAGAAGAAATCAAGCGGGTAAAGACAGGACAGGTAACATATGCGGTTCGTGATACGAAGATTGACGAAAAAGAGATTCATGAAGGCGATATCATGGGAATCGGAGATGCCGGAATTCTGGCAGTAGGCAGCGGAATCGACGCCACTTTGAAAGAAATGCTGGCAGAACTTGTAGATGAGGATTCTGAGCTTATCAGTCTCTACTATGGGGAAGATGTCTCAGAGGAAGATGCCGGTGCACTGACAGCAGAAATTGAAGAACTTTATCCTGAACTTGATGTGGATACGCATTTTGGAGGACAGCCGATTTATTACTATGTATTGGCTGTAGAATAGAAAAACAGATGAAAAGGCGCTCGGAGGATGTACTGATCTTCCGGGCGTAAATTTTATGCCGGATAAAGGCAGGAGTAACAGCAGGTTGGAATTATGAATGAATTAGCAAATATTAGCACCTTAAAAGGAATCGGCGAAAAAACAGCGCAGCTTTTCGGAAAGCTTGAGATTTATACGATAGGAGATCTTCTGAAATATTTTCCGCGAAGCTATGACGTGTATGAGAATCCGATTCCCATTAAAGAAGTGGAAGAGGGCCATGTGGTAACTGTAAGCGGTGCGATTTTTGGAGCGGTGCAGTTAGGAGGAAATCCGCGGATGCAGATTATATCTGCACAGATCAAAGATCTTACCGGAACGATCCAGGCGGTATGGTTTCGTATGCCCTTTTTGCGGCATACACTGCGCAGCGGTATGCCTGTCATTTTGAGAGGCCGGGCAGTGAATAAACGGGGACGATTAATTCTGGAGCATCCGGAGATTTTTCAGCCTCCGTCTTCTTATGAACATAAAAAAGATACATTGCAGCCGGTATATCCGCTGACAAATGGAATCACTAATCACACGATTATGAAAGCAGTCCGTCAGGCTTTGGAGCAGATAGATCTGCAGCCGGAATTTCTTCCGGAAGAGATTCGCAAGAAATATCACCTTGCGGAATATAATTATGCGTTGAAGGGGATTCATTTTCCGATTTCCAAAGAGAATTATTACCATGCAAGAGAGCGATTTGTTTTTGAAGAATTTTTTCTGTTTGTTATGGCACTGCGGCGTTTAAAAGCAGAAGAAGGGAAGGCAGAGAATTCCTTGCAGATTCGGGAGAAGGAAGAAATTGAAATCTTTATCAAAAAACTCCCGTATGAGCTGACAAATGCACAGAGAAAGGTATGGAAAGAGATTTCCGATGACATGACGGGACCGTATGTGATGTCCCGGCTTGTACAGGGAGATGTTGGTTCCGGAAAAACGATTCTTGCGGTGCTGGCCTTGATGTTAGCGGGATTTAATGGCTGTCAAGGTGCACTGATGGCGCCGACAGAAGTGCTTGCAAGACAGCACTTTGAGACTGTAAAGGAAATGTTTCTGACATATGATATTCCGCTTACGCCGATCTTACTTACCGGTTCTATGAAAGCCAAAGAAAAAAGAGAGGCATATGCACAGATCGAAAGCGGAGAGGCGGATATCATTATCGGTACCCATGCGCTGATTCAGGATAAAGTAAACTATCATAATCTTGGGCTTGTTGTGACGGATGAACAGCATCGCTTTGGCGTTCGTCAAAGAGAAACGCTGGCAGGGAAAGGAACGTGCCCGCATATTCTCGTTATGAGCGCGACACCGATTCCAAGAACATTAGGAATTATTCTCTATGGTGATCTTGATATTTCAGCGGTGGATGAGCTTCCAGCCAATCGTCTTCCGATCAAAAACTGCGTAGTGGATACCGGATATCGAAAAACAGCCTATCAGTTTATGAAAAAGCAGGTGCTGGAAGGACGTCAGTGTTATGTAATCTGTCCAATGGTCGAAGAAAGCGAACATATGGAGGCGGAAAATGTTATTGACTATGCGGCTGTGCTGCAGGAAGCATTGGGAGATGAGATTAAAGTCGGATATTTGCACGGGAAAATGAAGCAGACAGAGAAAGATCAGATTATGGAAGCATTTTCCAGACGGGAAATAGGGGTTCTTGTATCAACGACCGTCATCGAAGTTGGAATTAATGTACCGAATGCAACCGTAATGATGGTAGAGAATGCAGAACGATTTGGTCTGGCACAGCTTCATCAGCTCCGTGGAAGGGTTGGCCGGGGAGAGCACCAGTCATACTGTATTTTTATGACTGCATCAAAATCCAAGGAGACAAAGGAGCGCCTTGAAATTTTAAATCACTCGAATGATGGATTTTATATAGCAAATGAAGATCTGAAATTGCGGGGACCGGGAGATCTTTTTGGGATTCGCCAAAGCGGTGTAATGGACTTTAAGCTGGGAGATATCTTTCAGGATGCCAAAATTCTTCAAAATGCCAATGAAGCAGCAGGAACCATTTGGAAAGAAGATCCGACACTGAAAAAAGAAAACCATCGTCTTCTTGCAAAACGAATGGAGCAATTATTATCTGAAACAGAGCGGATTCGAAAAAATCTATAAACAATTTATAAATAATCTGTTTCTTCCATAAATTCTCATTGCAATTTATCATGGCGTTGGCTATAGTATCTTTTATATATTTTACAGAAGAGGTGACATGATGTATTACACATGGGAAGATTTGTTTTGGATTTTTCTTTTTTACTCGTTGATTGGGTGGATCGCAGGGGTAATTGCAAATGCATTCCGCAGAAAAGAATTTGTTAATACTGGATTTTTAAATCTTCCGCTTTGTCCTATTTACGGTGTGATAGAAGTTTTCTATTGTATTTTTCTTCCGGAATTAAAAGGACGTTTCTTTTTCCTGTTTCTCGGAAGCAGTGTGCTTGCGTTCTTTGTCATTGTAATGACAGGTTTGATACTGGAAAAAATCTTTAATGCAAAGTGGTGGGATTACAGCAAAAGCCGCTTTCAATTTCAAGGATATGTCCGTTTTTCACACCTGTTTCTTTTCGGACTCAGTGGTGTTGTCAGCATTAAGTTTGTGAACCCATTTATTTCTTCATTGCTTCACATGGTTCCGGACAAGATATTGCTGATTGCCGGGTTCATTACCGGTATGATTGTTATTTTTGACAGTATTTGCTGTATTGCTGCGGTGTTTAAACTAAAACAATCCCTTCAGACAAAACGCTTTGTCGGTTATGCGCAGCAGATTTCAAAAAACTTAGGGAATGCGCTGACAGGATATGTAGAAAAACGAATTGAGAAAGCTTATCCAAATGTAAAAGAAGCTGCTGTGACGGGAGAGGCATCTGGTTGTTCGCAACCGTCAGCAATTTTTGCAGAAGGATGTTGTTTTGATAAACTGGTTGGACTTTTTTTCATTGGAGCGTTTCTTGGGGATATTACTGAAACGATTTTCTGCCGGATCACTGCCGGAAGATGGATGAGCCGAAGCAGTGTTGTGTATGGCCCTTTTAGTATTGTGTGGGGACTTGGATGTGTGTTTTTAACTTTGTTTTTATATAAATATAAAGATAAAAATGACCGCTATATTTTTCTCTACGGGACAATTTTAGGCGGTGCTTATGAATATATCTGCAGTATTTTTACAGAGCTCGTTTTTGGCACAGTGTTCTGGGATTATAGTAAGATTCCTTTTAACCTTGGCGGAAGAATCAACTTGCTGTTCTGTTTCTTCTGGGGAATTGCAGCAGTAGTCTGGCTGAAGATCCTTTATCCGGTTTTTTCGGGATGGATTGAGCGGATTCCGGTAAAATGCGGAAAACTCCTGATTAAAATTTCGATTGTCTTTATGGTTTGGAATATCCTTTTATCCGCAGCGGCATTGTATCGATATAATGACAGGCTAGTGCATCCGACTCCGGCGAACCGGCTGGAGCAGCGTTTGGATGAACGTTTTCCGGATGAGAGAATGCATCGGATCTATCCAAATGCAAAAAGAGGAAGATAAGAAAGAATTGCTAAAATTTTCTAGTTTAAGTTTTTAAATTCTCCATATAATAGGACTGTAACAAAAACAGAAGTGTTACAAAGAAGGGAGAGTATAAAAATGACAAGTAATTCATCAAACAGAACATCTGTACCAGAAGCAAAAGAAGCATTAAACAAATTTAAATACGAGGTAGCCAGCGAGCTTGGTGTGCCGTTAAAAGAAGGCTACAACGGTGATCTGACTTCCAGACAGAACGGAAGTGTCGGAGGTTATATGGTGAAAAAAATGATTGAGCAGCAGGAAAGACAGATGGCAGGCAAATAAGCTTCCGCCACGTTTGGAAAGCAGACAATCTGAAAATAAAAAGGCGCTTTGCAGGATGCAGGCGCTTTTTTATTTTTCAGATGATGAGATACGAAACTTTCTTGAGATTTTTTGATTTTCCTTGACACAAATATTCTACAAATGTAGAATAGAAAATAATACGATAGTTGTAAATGCTGTTATTCCAAGTCAAATAGGAAAAAGCATATCAGGAGGTGAAGCTTGTGAAGAGACTTTCCGATGCTGAACAGGATATTATGATGTATATCTGGCAGAATCATCATGAAGTTACATCAGATGAAATTGTAGAGGGACTTCATTATCGCTGGAAAAAAACGTCTGTGCTTACATTTTTATCACGGCTGACAGAAAAAGAATATTTAAAATGCCGCAAAGATGGAAAGAAAAATTATTATGAACCTGCTGTTGCCTATGAAGCTTTTGCCAGAGAGGAAGGCAGAACAATCTTGGGAAAGTTATATCAGAATTCAGTCAAAAACTTTGTGGCGGCTTTATATGACGGTCAGGAACTGGATCGAAAAGAATTGGAAGAGTTAAAGCAATATTTAGTTTCTCTGGAAGATACCTCGGAAAAGAGCAGAAAGGAGTCAAGGTTATGGAAAAAAGACACAGAAAAATAAAGCGGAACAGATTGATCTGGATTTTGTCAGTTATCCTTATAGTTCTTATCGTAATCTGTATGGTTATGCTGTTATGGGGGAAAAAAGAAAAGAAACAGCAGACGCCGGAAATTGTTTTAAAAGCATATTATAAAGCGCTGAATGAAAAGAACTATGAAGAAATGTATGATTTTTTGACAGAAGATGCCAGAGCAAAGATTGCGAAAGAGGAGTTTGTAAAGCGGAATCAGAATATTTATGAAGGAATTGAAGCATCTAAGATTACCATTCAATTGACGAAAGAAGCAATCCGCTATGCCGATGACCAGAAAAGCGCTTCTGCTGAATATGAAACATCGATGCATACGATTGCCGGAGAGATTACATTTACAGCAAGTGCAGAATTTGTCAAAAACGATGAGAAAGATTATCGGATTAACTGGTCTTCCGAGATGATCTACCCGGAACTTTTGGATCAGTACAAATTAAGAGTGAATACAACGAAAGCAAAACGCGGAGAAATACTGGATCGGAATGGAATCGCTCTTGCGAAAAATGGAATAGTCACAAATGTAGGGCTTGTTCCGGGAAAAATGGGAGAGAATCGGCAGGCAGCAGAAGAGCAGCTGGCATCATTGCTTGGGATTTCAGCGGAAACAATTCAGAAGAAGCTGGAAGCAGGCTGGGTAACAGAAGAATCTTTTGTACCGATAAAGGAAATTGCAAAAGGAAACGCGGAGTTAGAAACAGCACTTTTAGGAATCCCGGGAGTGATGCTCAGTGATACAGAAGAAAGAGTATATCCTTTTGGTGCAGCAGCAGGACACTTAACAGGCTATGTGGCGTCAGTAAGTGCAGAAGATTTGGAAACGCTTTCCAAAGAGGGGTATCATTCCGGAAGTGTTATCGGGAAATCCGGATTGGAGAAAGCTTATGAATCCCGTCTCCGCCCGATAGACGGAGCAGAAATCCTGATTCTGAATGAGGAGGGAGAACAGGTAGGCATTATGGCACAGAAAAATCCTCAGGATGGAGAAACAATTACTGTGTCGATTGACAGCGCAGTACAGCAGAACACATATGAACAATTTGCAGAAGATGAAGGCGCGGCAGTTGCTATGAATCCGAAAACAGGAGAAGTGCTGGCGCTTGTCAGTACACCGGGAATGGACCCGAATGAATTTGTGCTGGGAATGTCAGACGCCAGGTGGGAAGCTCTGAATCAAGATCCGATGATGCCCCTTACAAACCGTTATCATGCTGCATGGGTACCTGGTTCAACATTAAAGCCGATTGTAGGTGCCATTGGTGTGGACAGTAACAGTCTGGATCCCAATGCAAATCTCGGAGATGTCGGGCTTTCCTGGCAGAAAGACGCAAGTTGGGGAAATTACTTTGTGACAACATTGACTGCTTATGGCGATCAGGTAACGTTGCAAAATGCGCTCGTATATTCTGATAATATTTATTTTGCGAGAGCAGCGCTTCAGATGGGAGAGGCTGCGCTGGTTGGCGGACTGAAAAAATTCGGTTTTGGAGAAACAATGGAATTTGATCTGAAACTGACAGCATCCAGTTACAGTTCAAAAGAAACAATTGATAACGAGATTCAACTGGCGGACAGCGGTTACGGTCAGGGAGAGATTCTTGTGAATCCGGTACATATGGCATCCATGTACTCTGCATTTGTGAATGACGGAAATATGATCCAACCGGTATTAATGACCGGAAAAACGCCGACTTACTGGAAAGAGCAGGTGATTTCGCCAAATACGGCAGAAATTATCCGAAATGCGATGAAAGAAGTGATCGAGCGAGAGGACGGAACAGGTCATGCCATGAAAATCGACGGTCTTATGCTCTGCGGAAAAACCGGAACTGCTGAGACAAAGCAAAGTCAGGAAGAGAGCGGAGCAACAGAATACGGCTGGTTTGCATGTTCAACTACAGAAGAGACAGAACGTCCGCTGGAAGTGATTGCAATGGTAAAAGACGTGCAGGCAAAGGGTGTGAAAGGGTACGTCACGAAAAAAGTACGGAATATTTATTCGTCCTATTATCAGCTTCCATAATTGACTTTTTTGCATAAAATCCTTATAATAGCGTGAGAGTGAAACGGAGGAAAGAACGTGAGAGTAATTTCAGGAAGTGCACGGAGGACCGTGTTAAAGACAGTAGAAGGAATGGATACAAGACCTACAACAGACCGGATTAAGGAAACGCTGTTTAATATGATTTCAGAATATTTATGTGACAGCAGTTTTCTGGATCTATTTGCCGGAAGCGGTGCCATTGGAATTGAGGCCTTAAGCCGCGGTGCAAGAGAGGCTGTGTTCGTTGAGAGCAGTCCGAAAGCGGCCGAATGTATCCGGGAGAATTTAAAGAGGACGTCTCTGACAGAACGAGGTTTTGTAATGATCCAGGATGTGATCAGTGCGCTTGCAGCTTTAGATGGGAAAAAGCAGTTTGATTATATTTTTCTGGATCCGCCGTACAGATGTGACTGGGAGAGAAAGGTTCTGGCAAAAATTGCAGACAGCAGTCTTCTAAGCCCGGATGCGCTGATCATTGTGGAAGCAGCAAAGGAGACAGATCTGTCCTTTGTGGAAGAATACGGATACCAGATGATAAAAGAAAAAGTTTATAAGACAAATAAACATATTTTTCTGGAATTTATCAAGAATTGACATTGTTTTCTGCTGAAGAACATGCTAGAATATGAAAGATAGGAGTATATTATCCTGTTATGATTGGAATTTCAAGTGTAGACTTTTGTGATACAAGTGAAATGAATGAACAAAGGAGAGTGTAGATTATGAGCAGCCGTATTGAGCAGATTATTGAAGAAATTGAAGAGTATATTGACAGCTGTAAATTTCAGCCGTTATCAACAACAAAGATTATTGTAAATAAAGATCAGATGGATGAACTGCTTCGTGAACTTAGAATGAAGACACCGGATGAGATTAAACGCTATCAGAAGATTATTGCCAACAAAGATGCGATTCTTGCAGATGCACAGGCAAAGGCCGACAGTATGTTAGAGCAGGCACAGGTACATACGAATGAACTTGTCAGCGAACATGAGATTATGCAGCAGGCTTACGCGCAGGCAAACGAGATTGTCATGGCAGCAACAGAGCAGGCACAGCAGATTCTTGACAATGCTACGAGTGATGCCAATGATATCCGCATTGGCGCAATTCAGTACACGAATGACCTTCTGGCCAATGCAGAGAATATTATTGGGCATACACTGGACAGCTATACAACAAAGTATGATGGTCTTGTGTCTTCTCTTCAGGAGTGTTATGAGACAGTACACCGTAACCGTGAGGAGCTGGAGATTCCGGAACGCTCTTCAAATGGTCTGGAATCTGAATTCGGCGGTGTCGTTTCAGAGGATATGATGTAAATAGAGCAAACAAAGCAGGCTGGTCACCAAAGCGGTGATCAGCTTTTCTATTAGATAAGGTACTATGCGAAGACCGCTGCCGCGGATCATGCAGTTTGTCTGGGCGGCGGCACAGATTCCCCCAAAGGAAGTCAGAGCACACACGGCTGGAAAAAGAAAATCCGACGACGGAAACATTTTTGTTAAAAGTAAAATACCATTTGTCATTTCCAAAGCCGGAAGAAAGAGCTTTGCACATGGCGGAAGGATGCTGCTTTCCTGAAGAAGAGCAAGAAGAATCGAGAAAAAGATAATATATCCTCCGATATTTGTAATGGTTTCAAAGCTATTCATAATACAGGTATCCAAAAGATCAAATTTTATAGAACAGCTGTGTGATGCTCCGGCTTGTGATTTTGGACTTTGGAAAGTTCGCAGATGATATTTGTGATAATAAAATATTCTAAAAAATATACTTGCAAGAACCGGAGAGAGCAGGAGAATAAACAGGCCGGGAACAGCCAGATCTTTTCTTTGCAGTATATTAAAAAAAATGTAATTCATAATAAATCCGATACTCGTATTATTACAAAAAGAAAGTAAATAAGTTCCCTCTGCCTGTGTAATATGACCGGAGCGGATAAGATCTGCCGTTGTTTTTGCCCCCATAGGGTAGCCGCAGAGAAATCCTGTCAGTACGGCAAAACTGCCTTCTTCGGATGTTCCAAAAAGCTGCCGGATGATTGGACCGAAAAGGCGGGTTAAGTAAGAAAATGCATTGGTATGTATAAGCAGGTTGGAAATTAGAATAAAAGGAAGCAGTGTAGGAAGTACAGTTTCAAACCAGAGGAGGAGTCCGGATCTGGCGCCGAGAAATACTGTTTCCGGACGGAGCAGCATACAGAAAAACAGCAGGACAAGAGAAATTTTCAAGACAGCAGGTTTCATAGAAGAAGCTCCTTTCAAAATGACGTTTTTAGTACTATATGGAATTGTCAAAGATCTTATGCAGAAAAACAGACCAGTAAACGTGCATGAGAAGTGGAGTGACTGCATAACGTGGTAGAAAAGAAGAAAAGGGATTCGTGTATGGGACCGATATGGGTAAAACAAAGAACGCTGTGGAATTTGTTTTTGCTTATCTTGCTTTGCTCTTTTTTTGATGTGCTTGGCGTGCAGATGTTGGAAGAAAAGTGTCATGCCCGGTGGCCGAAGGAAATTACTGTCAGAAGCGATGCTTTTCGGGCACAGCAATTTCCGGAAAATGCTCTTCCAAAGCTGTTTACATTTGCAAAGCCGGCAGAGGAGGAAAAAAGGGCAAAAGCGGCTGCGGCAATTTTTCTGGAATATCATTGTGCGGGAAAGGGATCAGGAAGAGGGAAGAAAACAGAGATTTCACAGCTGATCGAGAAATGGGAGCAATTTCCCCAGTGGAAATCATTTTTAAAACAAATGGATTCTATCTGGGCGGATGTACAGTATTTTCCGATTTTGCAGAGAACAGGAGAAAAAGAATCTGTCACTTTTGAAAACAGTTGGATGGAAGAACGTACTTTTGGGGGAAAGCGCGGGCATGAAGGGACAGATTTGATGACTGCATTTGATGAACCGGGACGTTACCCTGCGGTTAGTATGACGGATGGTACGGTGCTGCATAAAAGCTGGCTGCCAAAAGGTGGTTATCGAATCGGGATTCTCTCGCCTCACGGCGGCTATTTTTATTATGCACATCTGGATTCTTATGCAGAAATTGAAGAAGGAGATACGGTGCAGGCCGGACAGCTGATCGGTTTTGTCGGGAACAGCGGCTATGGTGTCGAAGGAACGAAGGGAAAATTTGCAACACATCTTCATGTGGGAATCTACCTGAATCCGGGGAAGGAAGAAATTAGTGTGAATCCTTATTGGATTCTGAAATATCTGGAACAGAGAAAATTAACATATACGTCAGGGTAGATTGTATGTTACAATAGAAAGAAGGTATGTTACTTGAGGAGGAAATCAGTATGAATTTACCGAAAGCATTTGAAGAGAAAATGAAACTACTTCTGAAAGAAGAGTTTGAAGATTATATTGCATGTTACGAAGAACCACGTTTTTATGGACTGCGCGTAAATACCGCAAAGATTAGTGTAGAAGAATTTCAGAAGATCTGCCCTTTTGAAATTCATCCGATTCCGTGGATTGAGAATGGATTTTATTATGACGGCGATCAGATACAGCCGTCAAAACATCCCTATTATTACGCAGGGCTTTACTATCTGCAGGAACCAAGCGCCATGACTCCGGCAAATCGCCTTCCGGTCAGTCCGGGAGAACGGGTTTTGGACGTCTGTGCGGCTCCGGGAGGAAAGGCCACAGAGCTTGGTGCGAAACTCGCAGGAGACGGAGTGCTTGTTGCCAATGATATCAGTAACTCCAGAGCGAAAGGTCTTTTAAAGAATCTGGAAGTATTTGGTGTAAAAAATATGCTGGTACTCAGTGAAGAGCCTGGAAAGCTGATTGATTATTTTCCGGAATATTTTGACAAGATACTGATCGATGCACCGTGTTCCGGAGAAGGGATGTTCCGCAAAGATAAGAAAATGGTAAAGGCATGGGAAGAGCATGGTCCGGAGTTTTTTGCGAAGCTTCAGAGAAGCATTATCACGCAGGCAGCACAAATGCTGCGTCCGGGTGGTATGATTTTATATTCTACTTGTACATTTGATGCAATGGAGAATGAAGGTACGATAGAATATCTGCTGACGCAGTATCCAGAATTCGAAATCTGTGAGATTGCCCCGTACGAACATTTTGCAAAAGGAATGCCGGAGGCAACCATGTCCGGTAATCCGGAATTTGAAAAGACAGTCCGTATTTTTCCGCATAAAATGCACGGAGAAGGACATTTTCTTGCGCTGCTGAAAAAGAAGGGGACAAAAGAGCAGCAATCTCAGGGAAAGAAGAATAAAAAGCCAACAGCAATTCCGGAACCGCTGGAAATGTTTTTCAAGGATACGAATTGGGAGCTGGAAGGCGACCGGCTTGAAATTCATGGCGAGCGGGTATATTATATGCCGGAGCAGATTCCGGACGTGAGAGGCCTGCGGTTTTTGCGGACAGGATTGTATCTTGGCGATTTGAAAAAGCAGCGTTTTGAGCCAAGTCAGGCGCTGGCGATGGCATTTACGAAGGAGGAATACCGTCATTGCATTTCTCTAAAAGCAGATGACGAGAGGGTAATTAAGTACCTGAAGGGAGAAACACTGGAAGTGGATGATCTTGTGACAGGAAAAGACAAGGGATGGCAGCTTGTACTGGTAGACGGATATCCGCTGGGCTGGGGCAAACTAAGCAACGGAACACTTAAGAATAAATATCTGCCAGGCTGGAGATGGATGTCATCATGATGAGATTAGATAAATTTCTTTCAGAAATGGGCGTGGGAACGCGCAGCGAATTAAAAAAAGCAATCCGTGCCGGTGCAGTGCAGATTGACGGAAGAACAGCGTTAAGACCGGAAGAAAAAGTGGAACCAGAACAACAGGAAATTACTTATCAGGGAAAACAGATCGGTTATGTCCAATATGAATACTATATGTTAAATAAACCGGCTGGCGTGATTTCTGCAACGGAAGATGCAGCTGCCAGAACAGTGTTAGATCTTATTGGAACAAAAAAACGCAAAGACCTCTTTCCGGTAGGAAGACTTGATAAGGATACGGAAGGTCTTTTGCTGATCACAAATGACGGGGATCTGGCTCATCGTCTGCTGTCACCGAAAAAGCATGTAGATAAAGTTTATTTTGCACGGATCGCAGGCCGGGTTACAGAGGAAGACAAGGAAGCATTTGCACTTGGCGTAGACATCGGAGATGAGAAATTAACGCTTCCGGCAGAACTCCAGATCCTGTGTTCCGATGAAGTTTCGGAAATCAAGCTGACAATCCGGGAGGGAAGATTTCATCAGGTAAAACGAATGTTTGAGGCAGTCGGAAAAGAAGTAATCTATCTGAAACGCCTGTCTATGGGACAACTTGTTTTGGATGATTCACTTGCTGCGGGAGCTTACCGGGAACTTACAAAGGAGGAATTGAATTTATTATGCTAAACGAAATCGATGCGGTTTTATTCGATCTGGACGGGACGCTTCTGGACTCTATGTGGGTATGGGAGGAGCTGGATCAGATTTATATTGAGAAATATCATTTGACGATTCCGGAAGATTTTTACACAAAAATGGAAGGAATGAGCTTTACCGAGACTGCCCGTTACTATCTGGAAACCTTTCCGCAAATTGATCGGACAATCGAAGAGCTGAAAGCAGAATGGAATGAGATTGCGATGGACTGTTATACGAAAGAAGTTGCAGCAAAGCCGGGGGCAGAGAATTTCCTGAGAGAGCTTCGGGAAAGGGGAATCCGCACTGCAATTGCCAGCAGTAACTCGAGAGAACTGATTGAAGCATCTTTAAAAGCGCATAAAATGGATCATCAGATTGAAGCGATCACAACAAGCTGTGAGGTAAATGCCGGAAAACCCGCACCGGATGTATATTTAAAATCAGCCGAGAAGCTTGGTGTTGTTCCGGAACGCTGCCTTGTTTTTGAAGATGTGCCAAATGGAATTCTGGCGGGAAAGAATGCCGGCATGAAAGTTTGTGCAGTTTATGACGAGTTTTCGGCTTGTCAGGATAAAAGGAAAAAAGAATTGGCGGATTACTACATCCGCAGTTATGATGAAATAAAAAATCAGACATACGAGGTATTATAAATGAGACAGGGATTTTTACCGGTCACGAAAGCAGATATGGAAGCACGGGGATGGGACCGGGTGGATTTTGTATATGTATCAGGAGATGCATATGTGGATCATCCGTCTTTTGGACATGCAATTATTACGAGAGTGCTGGAATCCAGAGGGTACCGTGTTGGGATTATTGCACAGCCGGATTGGAAAAAGAAAGAAAGTATTGCTGTATTTGGAGAACCACGGCTTGGATTTTTAGTTTCTTCCGGAAATATGGACTCTATGGTTAACCATTATTCCGTATCTAAAAAGCGAAGAAAGACAGACGCATATACACCGGGCGGAATTATGGGAAAACGTCCGGATTATGCAGCGGTTGTCTACGGCAATCTGATTCGCCAGACTTACAAGCATACTCCGATTATTCTCGGAGGAATCGAAGCTTCTCTTCGTCGGCTTGCCCACTATGATTACTGGTCGGACAAGTTAAAACGTTCGATACTTTTGGACGCTCAGGCAGATCTGATTTCTTATGGAATGGGCGAACGCTCTATTATAGAAATTGCAGAAGCACTGGATGCCGGAATCGCTGTGCAGGATATCACTTATATTGACGGAACTGTTTGTAAAGTGAAAAGCAAAGATCTGATTTATGACGCGGAATATCTTCCGTCTTATGAAGAACTTCAGGAAGATAAGATGAATTATGCGCGCAGTTTTTATCAGCAGTACAATAATACAGATCCATTTACCGGAAAGCGCCTTGCAGAGCCATATGGAGAGCATTTGTATGTAGTGCAGAATCCGCCGGCAAAGCCGTTGACACAGCAGGAAATGGATGACGTCTACAGTCTTCCGTATATGCGGACATACCATCCGGATTATGAGAAAGAAGGAGGCGTTCCGGCAATTTCAGAAGTGAAGTTTAGTCTGATCAGCAACCGGGGATGCTTCGGTTCCTGCAGCTTCTGTGCGCTGACATTTCATCAGGGAAGGATTATTCAGACAAGAAGTCATGAATCCCTTCTGCAAGAAGCAGAAATGTTCACAAAAGATCCGGAATTTAAAGGTTATATCCATGATGTAGGCGGACCTACAGCGAACTTCAGAGCGCCGGCATGTGATAAGCAGCTGACACATGGTGCATGCAGGCACAGACAATGTCTGTTCCCAACACCGTGTAAGCAGTTAAAAGCCGATCATAGTGATTATCTGAGTCTTTTGAAAAAACTTCGCGAGATCCCAAAAGTAAAGAAAGTCTTCATTCGTTCGGGGATCCGGTTTGATTATGTTCTTGCGGATCGTAATGACAGATTTTTAAAAGAATTATGCCAGTATCATGTCAGCGGTCAGCTGAAAGTTGCGCCGGAACATGTGTCAGACCAAGTGTTGGAATTGATGGGGAAACCAAAGAATTCCGTTTATCAGACTTTTGTGGAAAAATATTATGACATGAATAAAAAACTTGGCAAAGAGCAGTATCTTGTGCCATATCTGATGTCATCCCATCCGGGTTCGACTATGAAAGAGGCAGTGAAACTGGCGGAATATCTGAGAGGACTCGGCTATATGCCGGAACAGGTGCAGGATTTTTATCCGACGCCGTCAACGATTTCTACCTGTATGTATTATACAGGTGTGGATCCACGTACAATGAAACCGGTTTACGTACCGAAAAATCCGCACGAAAAGGCGATGCAGCGGGCGTTGATCCAATATCGTGATCCGAAGAATTATGATTTGATTCTGGAAGCATTAAAAATAACGGGAAGAATGGATCTTGTAGGATTTGGTCCGAACTGTCTGATCCCACCGAGAAAGACGGAATATACCGGAAGACAAAATGGAAAAAAAGCAAATACTTATGCGAAGCGAAAACCAATTCGGAATGTGCATAAAAAGAAGGAACGATAGAAATGAAAATTGCAGTTGTAACAGGAGCATCTTCTGGGTTTGGACGCATTTTTGTGTCAGAACTCCAGAAATGCTGTAAAACATTAGATGAGATATGGGTAGTTGCAAGAAGAAAAGAACGCCTGATGGAACTTGCAGAAAAAGCATCAATTCCGATACGAGTGTTTGAAGCAGATCTTAGCAAAAAGAGTTGGGATCGGGAATTTGCAGAGTCTTTAAGATCAGAGAATCCAACCGTTCGAATTTTAATTAATTGTGCGGGATACGGAAAGACCGGGAATTGTGGAGAGCTTGGCGTGGATGAGCAGCTTGGCATGATCGATGTGAACTGCAGGGCTCTGACAAAAATGACATTGTTATGTATGCCCTATCTTGGAAGTTACGGAAGAATTATCCAGGTTTCTTCGGCAGCAGCATTTGCACCTCAGCCAGGATTTGCAGTTTACGCAGCGAGTAAAGCCTATGTACTCAGCTTTTCCAGAGCGCTTCGGGAAGAAGTAGCGCCAAAGGGGATTTCTGTCACAGCAGTCTGTCCGGGACCGTCGGAAACGGAGTTTTTTCTTCGGGCAGGGCAGGGGATTGATGGAATAAAAAAACGAACAGCGCTCGCGCCGGAGCGAATCGTCAGACAGGCGCTGGAAAATGCCAGAAAAAGACGCGATGTTTCTGTCTGCGGTATACCGATGAAAGGCGCTCGGATTGCCTGCAAGCTCCTTCCGCATAGTATGATTGCGAAAGTGATGGCGCGATTTTGATATAGAATTAGGACTTACACAGAAAGAACGCTTAGAAAACAAAAGAAGAGGTGAATATGAATATGAAAATATCAGGCGGCGAGGCCGGATATATCAAATATAGAAAACGGATACTTGCCATCAAACTTCTCTTAGAGGCGGGTATCATTGCAGGACTTTTGATACTCGGTTATACACAAACCGGTACAAGAAAAAATCTGCTGACAATCGTGGCGATTATCGGCTGCCTTCCGGCATCAAAGATTGCGGTATTATTATTGACAATTTTGCCGTACAAAACCGTTTCCCAAAATATCATAACAGATCTTGAGGAGAAAGCAGCCTTATTAACGAAAGTATATGATACGGTACTGACAAGTACAGAGAAAATTTTACCGGTAGACTGTTTCGTTATTTCAGGCAATACGATTTGCGGCTATGCTTCCCACAAGAAAGCGGATCCTGCTTATACTGCAGATTTTATCAAACAAATATTAAAACAGAATGGCTATGAAGGGATTTCAGTAAAAATTTTCCGGGAATACCATGCATTTCTGACAAGGGCAGAAGGAATGAACAAAATTGCATCTGTAGAAAGAAACCAGGTAAAAGATTTGGAAAATGGACTTAAACAACTTCTGGTCAATATATCAATGTAAGGAAGAACAATATGCGGGAAATTATAATTTCTGCCAATGAGGCGGCGCAGAGAATGGATAAACTGCTATTTAAGTATTTGAATGAAGCGCCAAAGAGCTTTGTTTATAAAATGCTTCGCAAAAAAAATATTGTATTGAATGGAAAAAAAGCGGATGGCAGCGAAAAACTTTGTCCTGGAGACAGTATACGGCTGTATCTGGCGGAGGAAACACTGGAAAAGTTTTCAAAAGTACGGGTACAGCGGGTATCATCAAAACTTAATATTATCTATGAGGATAACAATATTATTCTGATTAATAAACCGGTCGGGATGCTTTCTCAGAAAGCAAAGCCGGAGGATGTGTCGGCAGTGGAACATCTGATTTCTTATCTGTTAGAAAAAGGGGAACTGACAGAAGAAACATTGCGAAGTTTCCGACCTTCTGTCTGCAATCGGTTAGATCGCAATACGAGCGGTTTGCTTGCGGCCGGAAAAAGTCTTGCGGGGCTTCAGACATTAAGCGAACTGTTTCGGGATCGAAGTCTGAAAAAATACTATCGCTGTATCGTTTCCGGACAGGTAAGAGAAGGATGTCGAATTTCCGGATGGCTTACAAAAGATGCCAAAACGAATAAAGTAACTATTTCCAAAGAAAAAACAGCAGATGCTTCTAGAATTGAAACAGAATATTATCCGGTTAAGGTGGGGGCAGCTGCCACACTGTTAGAAGTTCATCTTATTACGGGGAAAACGCATCAGATCAGAGCGCATCTGGCATCTCAGGGACATCCGATTCTCGGAGATTTTAAATATGGAATCGCAGGAGAAAATCAAAAATACCGGAAAGCGTATGGCATTCAGTCACAATTACTGCATGCTTTTCGATTAGAATTTCCGGACATGGACGGACCGCTTTCTTATTTGAGCGGAAAGACTTTTACAGCAGATATTCCGGAAAGTTTTCGCAAAGTATGCCGGGGAGAGGGGCTGTAGATGAGTACATGGAATTCAAGAGGGCTTAGGGGGTCAACACTGGAAGAATTTATTAATCGTACGAATGAATATTATCTCAGCAGGCATCTTGCACTGATCCAGAAGATTCCAACACCGATCACGCCTGTGAAAATTGATAAAACGCAGCGTCATATCACGCTGGCATATTTTGATCAGCGAAGTACGGTGGACTATATTGGAGCAGTTCAGGGGATACCGGTCTGCTTCGATGCGAAAGAATGTAATCAGGATACGTTCCCGATGCAGAACATTCATGAACATCAGGTTACATTTATGAGGGAATTTGAGGAACAGGGCGGAATTTCTTTTTTGATTATTTATTACAGTATGCGGGATGTTCTTTATTACATGCCCTATCGGGAAGTAAAACAGTTCTGGGAACGTGCCAAGAACGGCGGGCGAAAGAGTATACGGTTTGAAGAACTTACAGATGCACACTTTATGAAAGAGCGAAAAGGATTTCTTGTTCCGTATCTGGATGCGATTCAAAATGATCTGGATGAGCGGGATACAGAACAGTAATATATCCGGCGGGGGGATAGCGACACAGATGATTTGCAGTTAAATTTACTGAAAAGACAAAAGGGGAGATTTGCATGGATCAGACATTACATACTCCGGAAGGAGTCAGAGACATTTATCAGAAAGAATGCAGAAAAAAATTGGAATTGGAGCGGAAACTTCATCAGGCAGCAGCTCTATATGGCTATCAGGATATACAGACACCGATGTTTGAATACGCAGATGTATTTCAGAAAGACATAGGAACCGTTCCGTCAAAAGAGCAATATAAGTTTTTTGACCGGGAGGGAGAAATTCTGACGTTAAGACCGGATATGACACCGGCGATTGCAAGAGCAGCAGCCGGATTATATGAAACAGGAGACATGCCGCTAAGACTTTGTTGTTTTGGAGAAACTTTTGTGAACCATAGCAATCAGCAGAGGAGGCAGAACATTTCAGTGCAGCTGGATGCAGAGCTGATCGGAGTCGGAACAGCAGATGCAGATGTGGAAATGTTGGCAATGGCATTTGATTGTCTGAAAGAATCCGGCCTGAAACAATTCCATGTTACGCTTGGACATGTGGGATTTTGCCAGGGGTTAATGGAAGCAGCTTGTTTATCAGGGGAATCGGAACGGTTACTGAGGGAATATCTTCGGAATGGAAATGCCTCCGGAATCAAGATGCTTTTGAACCAGTCTAAGACCGGAAATGAAATAAAAGAAGCATTTGAAAAACTTGAAGAATTGCATGGAACAGCAGAAATACTGAAAATTGCGCGCAAATATGCGCCGGTCGGAAAAGCTATGGAGGCTATTTCCAGATTGGAAAAAGTTTTCGAGCTTCTAAAACTTTACGGAATCGAAGAAATATCTTTTGATCTTCGTATGACCGGGAAGTATGGCTATTATACCGGAATGATCTTTCGAGCCGAAACCGGAGAAGTATCCGGAGATCTCATGCGGGGCGGACGGTATGACCATCTGCTTGAGAAATATGGAAAATCCCGCCCGGCTGTTGGATTTACCATAAATATAGATAGACTTTTGGAGGCGCTCGAAAAGCAGGAAGTTTCTATGGACGGAGAAATGGATCGTACAATCGTATTATTTCTTCCGGAACGGCAGCAGGAGGCAATTGAACTTGTGCAGGAATTCCGCAGTTTGAAAAAGCAGACAGAACTCATTGGGAAACGTCCGGAATGTGCCCTGGAAGAATACTGCCGTTATGGACTTGAACATTTTGCCGGACGTCTGATTTATTTAAAAGAAGGAAAACTGATCGAAGTACACAATTTACTGACAAACGAACAGCAGACGATTACAGCAGAGGAAGAGTAACAGGAGAAGGAGATAAGAAAATGACATATAAGAGAATCATCCCATGTATTTTTATTAAAGATGGGAGAGCGGTGAAATGGTTTGATAATCCGGAAATAGTCGATGAAGATCCCATTGCACTGGCCAAATTTTATAATCTGCACGGGGCAGATGAACTTCTTGTATTTGATCTTTCTGATGATGATGAAGAACATGATGATACAATCGATCTGATCAAGAAAATGAATCGGGCAATTCAGATTCCGACCATTGTGGGAGGAAATATCCGCAGAGCGGAAGATGTGAAAAAAATCCTGTATGCGGGAGCGAAAAGAGCTATTTTGAATCTTGCAAAATCTTCGGCAGTTGAATTGTTTGAGGAAGTATCTTTAAAATTTGGCAGAGAACGAATCGCAGTCTCTTTGAATGATTTTGATGCATTGTTTAAACAACAGCATTTGATTGAAGAATACTGCAGTGAAATTCTATTTATGCACAGACTCGATCTGGATTCTATTATTAATATTACGAAAAAACCGTGTATTGTACTGACTGATACGATGGATGAGGAAGAATTGATCCAGATTTTAAAAAGTCAGAGTGTTATGGGACTGTCTGGAAAATATGTCAGCAGCAGAGAAATGGACTTTGAAGGATTTAAAGAGAAATGTACAGAAAAGGAAATCAAAATGGCATCCTTTGAAAGTCAGATGGATTTTGCCGAGTTTCAGTTGAACAGTGAAGGACTTCTGCCGGTGATCGTACAGAATTATAAGACAGATGAAGTTCTAATGTTTGCTTATATGAATGAGGCTGCGTTTGATCAGACAATTAAAACCGGACGGATGACGTACTTCGATCCGAACAAAGAGCTTTTGTGGACAAAGGGAGAAGCAGACGGACATTTTCAGTTTGTAAAATCATTGATCATCGAATGTAATAAAGAAAGTCTTCTTGCAAAGGTAGATCCGGTAGGGCCGGCCTGTCAAAGCGGGAATCCATCCTGCTTTCATCAGTCTATTGTAGGAAGCGATTATGATGAAACAAACCCACGGCAAGTTTTAGAGCGGGTTTATGATACCATTCGTGACCGGAAAGAAAATCCAATCGAAGGGTCGTATACAAATTATCTGTTTGAAAAAGGCATTGATAAAATTTTGAAAAAAGTAGGCGAAGAATCTACAGAGCTGATTATTGCGGCGAAAAACCCAAATCCGGAAGAAATTAAATATGAGCTTTCAGATTTTCTCTATCATGCAATGGTGCTGATGGTGGAAAAGGGAGTTACCTGGGAAGAAGTTATCCGGGAATTGGCAGATCGTTAAAGTTATTGGCTAAGTTCGTATAAAGAAAAAAGAGAGGGCATATACTGCTGTAACGTGGTATATGCTCATTTTATATAAGGGGGGAGCAGCATGAACGAAACAGAGAAACGCCGGCGGCAACTTTTGCGTCAGGCAAGAGAGCTTTACCGGGATGCCGGCGAAACAATTCCGGCAATTCATCCGAGATACCGGGCTGCTTATGAGAGTATTTATGGTACTGATACAGAAGAAACGATCCAAGGTACATTTGGGATACGGGTAGTCATCTGTGTAATGATTTTTGCTGTGTTTGTGTTGACGGATTATAAGGGAACAACGATCTGTAATCTAAATAGTCAGGAAATTACAGAGCAGATTCAAATTCAGTCCCATATAGCTAACGTCATAAAGGAAAGTCAAAATCCATAGGAAAATTAATGTTTTTGTAATGTCTTTGTAGTAGATTTGCATTTTTTCTCTGTTATAATTGCACTCTATGATAGGAGAGTGCATATGAGAGTTTTGAGAAACCGCTTCCTTCTGTTTGGAGGCATTATATATTTGATATATTTAGCAGTATATATTTTATTACGAAGACCGCTGCCCGGACATATTGAAATAAGAGCATGGGTATCTGTTCTCTTACTTATTGTCGCGATTGTTGGCGGGATGCTCTGGCTTTTGTCATTAATCCGGATAATTGCGGGGAAATTTACCAACATCGGCTGGAAACGATATGCCGTGAAAGGACTGGCAGTCATATGCAGTATGATAGTCATAAGCGGCGCGGTTATGTTCGGCAGGATACTTCTTTCAGAGATTCCGGATGAGACAATGAGTACCAGGGGAATACTCCTTGTCAGTGTTCAGGAATCAAAAGACTCTATGAGACTGTACTATTGCGAAGAAGTGAACATATTTTTGAGAAGGAAGCTTTCAGCAGAGGATTTTCGTCAGACGCAGCGCTAATCAATATTGTTGTGCAGTAGTTTATATATTCTTTAGATTTTCTGCATAGTTCTTTTCTTGTGAAATGAAAAAAAAGAGACTATAATAATAAAACAGAACGAATACTAGCAGGAAAGGAAGACGTGCAGATGCTTCAGATACAACATATCTGTAAAGAATATAAAACGGGAAAGTTTATCCAAAAAGCTTTGGATGATGTGAGTCTGAATCTGAGAGAGAATGAATTTGTTGCAATTCTCGGGCCAAGCGGCTCCGGAAAAACGACATTACTTAACATTATCGGAGGTTTGGACCGGTATGACAGCGGCGATCTTGTCATCAATGGTATCTCTACGAAAAAATACAAAGATCGCGATTGGGATTCTTATCGGAATCACACGATCGGTTTCGTATTTCAAAGCTATAATCTGATTCCACATCAAAGTGTACTGGCGAATGTGGAATTAGCACTGACTATTTCAGGAATCGGAAAAGCAGAGAGAAGAGAACGAGCTAAGGCAGCGCTTGAAGAGGTTGGGCTTGGAGAACAGCTTCACAAAAAACCAAATCAAATGTCAGGAGGACAGATGCAGCGAGTCGCTATTGCAAGAGCGCTTGTCAATGATCCGGATATTCTTCTGGCAGATGAACCGACAGGAGCGCTTGACAGCGATACAAGCATACAGGTAATGGAGCTTTTGAAAAAGGTAGCAAAGGACCGTCTTGTTGTTATGGTAACGCATAATCCGGAATTAGCAAAAGACTATGCGACAAGGATTGTAACATTGCGTGATGGGAAGATCCGGTCAGACACAAATCCGTTTGAAGTGGATGAGAAAGAACAGGCTGTGCCGGAACATAAGAACATGGGAAGATCTTCCATGTCTTTTTTGACTGCATTGTCGCTTAGTTTTCATAATCTCCGGACAAAAAAAGCCAGAACACTTCTGACTTCTTTTGCAGGTTCGATCGGAATTATAGGGATTGCATTGATTCTGGCTTTATCAGCAGGTGTGGATGCATACATCAAATCTATTGAAGAAGATACCTTATCAGAATATCCGGTACAGATTCAAAGCACCGGAGTAGATGTTACTTCCATGATGATGATGGAATCGGATGGAGGGACAGAGAAGAAAAAGGAAAGCGAGATCAATGTCATCGATATGGTAACAAATATGTTTTCCAAAATGAACTCCAATGATTTGACTTCTCTGAAAGCCTATCTGGACAGCAGTAACAGCGGCATTGATAATTATGCGAAGTCCGTAGAGTATGGTTATGGAATCACTCCGCAGATATATCGTATACAGGGGGACTCTGTCCGGCAGGTACATCCGGATAAGTCGTTCTCATCTCTTGGACTTGGTTCGGCTTCCGGCTCTAACAATTTAATGTCAGCGATGATGAGTACAAATGTGTTTTATGAAATGCCGGAATGTAAGGCTTTGTATGAGAAACAGTATGATGTGAAAGCCGGACGGTGGCCAGAAAAAGAGACGGAGTGTGTGCTTGTCCTTACCGGCAATGGAGATATCAGTGATTTTATGCTCTATACGCTTGGACTGCGCAACTCACTGGAATTGGATGAAATGATCCGGCAGTTCATAGAGGAAGAGCCGGTTGTGACGCCGGAATTGTCTAAAAACTATTCTTATCGTGAGATTCTCGGAACTACATTTAAACTTGTCAATGCAGCAGATTATTACCAGTACGACAGGGAATATCATGTCTGGAAGGACAAATCAAATGATGACGATTATATGAAGAAAATTGTGGAATCCGGAGAGAATCTGGAAATTGTCGGTATTGTACAGCCTTCTGATGATGCCAACAGCGCAATTCTTATGCCGGGCATCGCGTATCCTCACGGACTGGCTTTGCATGTAGCAGAAAATGCGGCAAACAGCCAGATTGTAAAAGAACAGCTTGCAGAGAAAGAGACAGATGTTTTTACAAAAAAAGCGTTTGGCGCTGAAGCAGAAGAAAAAACGCCTGATATGAATTCCCTATTTTCTGTTGACGAAAATGCATTGAAACAAGTCTTTGGATTCGATGAAAATGTATTATCGGGAGGGCTGGAGCGTGTCTTTAGACTTCCGGCGAATGGTGAAAACAGTAATCATACACTTGATTTGTCAGGCATGATAGATTTCAAAGATCTGTCAATCAAACTTCCGGATCATTCTCCGATTACAATGGATGAAATTCTGGAAAACCTTGATATTACAATAACGCCGGAGCAGCTGAAACAAATGTCGATAACATTTTTGGAGGGGTATAAAGCATACGTTGCGGCGCATCCGGAAGCAGACTATTCTCAGCTTGGGGAGCAATTTCTGACATTCCTTCAGACCGCGGAAGCGAAACAGATTTTGGCAGAACATATTCAGAATATGATTGAATCCGGGGGAAGTATTACTGTGTCAAAAGAACAGCTCCAGCAGCTTATCCGGGATGTCATGTCAGGATATGAGAAATATGCTCAGGAAAATCAACTGACAGATCCTGATAAGTTTGATGAATACTTGATCCAATATTTACAGACACCACAGGCGCAGCAGATTTTGAATGCGTGGGCAGAAGAGCACTTAAAGCCAAATGGAGATATTACCGTATTGCCTGAACAATTAGAAGCTTTGGCAAAAGATCTGGTAAATTGTTACAGCAGTTACGCAGCGGAAAATCATCTGCCTGATCCGGGACGGATGGAAGAGCATTTTCTTGCGTATTTAAGTACAGATCAGGCAAAAGAAGCATTGATGACGGGAATCTCCGGTATGATTGATACCGGAAAGCTGGAATCGGTTATTTCATCTTCTCTGAAAGAATACATGGAAGAAGTAATGAAATCTTACAGCACAGGGCTTTCAGAAGTAATCCAAACACAGGCGGCAGCTGTTACGTCACAAATCATAGAACAGATTGCCGGAAGTATGAAATCAACGATAACACGTTCTATGAATCAGTTAAGCAGTATGATGGAGCAGGCAGTTACGATTGATGGAGAAGCTTTTCTGAATGCATTCCAGATGAAAATGACTGGCGAGGAGTTGGCAGAGCTTTTGCTTACAACGACTAAGGAAACTGCTGCATCTTATGAAAATAACTTGAAGCGTCTTGGATATGTGGAATTTGACGAACCGGTAACCGTTAGTATTTATCCAAAAGATTTTGAGAGTAAGGAAGAAGTTGTTCAGATTCTTAATACTTATAACGAGCGAATGGAAGATGCCGGAAAAGAAGAACAGGTCATTACCTATGCTGATATGGTAGGAACATTGATGTCATCGGTAACAGATATTATTGATGTGATCAGCTATGTATTGATTGCCTTCGTAGCAATTTCTTTAATTGTATCTTCTATTATGATAGGTGTCATTACTTATATCAGCGTTTTGGAGCGGAAAAAAGAAATTGGAATCCTGCGTGCAATCGGAGCTTCCAAGAATAATATTTCTCAAGTATTTAATGCAGAGACATTTATTATTGGACTGGGTGCGGGAATCATTGGAATTGGGTTGACATTGCTTATGCTTATTCCCGGAAATGCACTCATTCATCATCTGGCAGGGACAGATGAGATTAATGCCGTACTTCCGGTAATTCCTGCTGTGATTCTGATTCTGTTAAGCGTGATTCTCACTTTGCTTGGAGGATTGCTGCCGTCCAGAAAAGCAGCGAAAAGCGATCCGGTAACAGCATTGCGGACAGAGTAATCATTTGAAACGATAACATCCTCATTCAAAAGTGATAAAAGCCGTCGGAGAATATTCTTTTTCAAAAGATTCCCGGCGGCTTTTAGTGCTATTTCTGATCTACCTCATTCATGTAACGAATCAGGCGGAAAATCTGACTGGTATAGCCCCATTCATTATCGTAGAAACTAATCAGCTTGAAAAATTGAGAATTTACCTGGATTCCTTCCCGTGCATCAAAAATAGATGCATGTGAATCACCGATGAAATCGGAGGAAACAACCTCATCATCCATGTAATCAAGAATTCCGGACAAGCAGGTGTTGGATGCCTCTTTCATTTTTACACAGATATCTTCATAAGTCGTCTGTTTCTTTAAAGCAACGTTTAAATCTACAATGGAGACATCTGACGTTGGTACGCGGTAAGAGATACCGCTCATTTTGCCTTCCAGTGACGGAATTACAAGGGAGATTGCCTTTGCAGCTCCTGTAGAAGAAGGAATAAGATTCCCAAAGGCAGAACGGCCGGTTCTCCAGTCTTTTAAAGAACGGCTGTCGACTACTTTCTGCTTTGCAGTAGCTGCATGAATGGTGGACATGAGTCCATATTCAATCCCATAATTGTCTTCCAGAACTTTACACAAAGGAGCAAGACAATTCGTAGTACAGGAGGCATTGGAAACAACGGAAAGATCTGAATGATATTTTTCGTGGTTGATTCCCATAATAAAAGTAGGGGTATTGTCTTTGGCAGGGGCGGAAATGATGACTTTCTTTGCACCTGCCTCTAAATGAGCAGAAGCTTTCTCGGTTGTGCAGTATGCTCCTGTGGCATCAATGATATATTCTGCACCGCATGCTCTCCATGGGATATTGCTGGCATCAGCTTCAGAGTATACCGGAATCTCTCTGCCGTTGATCCGAAGACCGTGAGCATATGTTTCAAGTTCTCCCTGAAAACGACCAAAAACTGAATCGAAACGGATCATATATTCCATATATTTCAAATCGGCATTGCGGATATTGATGCCGCATAATGTAAATTCTTCCGGTTTACTAAGTGCGATTCGGAGCGCCACACGTCCGATACGTCCAAATCCATTGATTCCGATCATAATTGCCATATCAAATACCTCCTGTCAAAAACGTACTCCTTTGCAAATAATGTAATGCATTTCGAATACATTAAAAAAATAATTATCTGTAAGTTATCGGAAGTATAGCATAATTATTTGACAAAAGCTATAGTTGAACCATTAATTAATAATTTAACGCGTTAGTTAATTAACTTTCAAATAGTACATTGGACGATACTAATTTCACTCCTTTTATTTTATATTGACACAAACCGTTAGTTAGTATATACTAACTAACGGATAATCTGACATTTTTACAAAAAGACAAAGCGGTCAGTGAAGAAATATCAAAAAGCAAAAAAGGAGTTTTATTTCATGAACAAAATTATTGACAAATTATTAATTAGCTCTATTATAATTATGACAGTGACTGGATTTACATTGAGTTTAGCCGGTGAGTTATTTATTATGATTATGCTGCATAAACTTTCAGCTGTTTTGTTTTTAGCGCTTAGTATCATGCATGCATTGCAATACCGGAGGAGAAAAATAAGAAAGAAGGAATTATCAAAATGATTACAACAGTTTTGTGGGATGTAGACGGTACATTGCTTGATTTTGCAGCCGCAGAGAAAGCAGCAATCCGAAAACTTTTTGAAGAATATCACTTAGGAGAATGTACGGATGAGATGCTTCTGCGATATTCCGGAATTAATAAAACATATTGGGAACGGTTAGAGCGGGGAGAAATTACAAAAGCAGAAGTACTTGTCGGCAGATTTCAGGAATTTTTTGAACAGGAAGGCATCGATAGTGCAATTGCTTCGGAATTTAATCAGAAATATCAAATCTGTCTTGGAGATACGATTGTATATCATGACAATAGTTTTCAGATTGTAAAATCACTGCAGGGCAAAGTCAGACAGTATGTAGTATCAAACGGAACAATAATTGCTCAGACAAAGAAGTTAAATCGTTCTGGGCTGGGAGCTTTGATGGACGGTATTTTTTTATCAGAACAGATTGGCGCTGAAAAACCGAATTTAGAATTTTTCGACAAAGTGTTTGAATCCATTGGAGAGATTGACAGAAATCAGACAATAATCATTGGAGATTCATTAACAAGTGATATATGCGGTGGTAATCGCGCAGGGATTATTACATGTTGGTACAATCCTGAAAAGGCAGAAAAAAGAGAACATGTCCATGTAGATTATGAAATTACAGATCTCCACGAAGTGTATCGGATTCTCTCATAAAGTGATTGAATAAAAATGCAGAACAGGATATAATAGCGCTAAGAGAATTTTTAGAATACGGTACAAATTTGGAGGAGAGATGGAACGAGAAAACTGGTGGGAACACAAAAAAGGACTTCTTTTAGCAATTATGGCGTTGGCATGGCCGACGTTATTGGAACAGTTTCTGCAGACGCTTGTACAGTACATTGATTCTGCAATGGTTGGAAGAATTGGAGCAGAAGCAACCGCAACTGTGGGAATAAGTACAACCGTAACATGGCTTGTAAATGGCCCCCTCTTTGCAATGGGAATCGGGTTTATGGCATTCATTTCAAGAGAGATGGGAGCAAAATCCTATGAGAAAGTGAAAGAAGCATCTGTGCAATCGGTTGTAGTAACGATTGCAGCCGGTGTTGTTGTCGGAATTGTTACACTTGCAATCAGTCCGCTGCTTCCGATATGGATGGGGGCAGAGGAAGCGATCCGCAGGAATGCTTCAATTTATTTCGCAATCATATGCCTCCCGATGCTGTTTCGAAGTGCGATTATTATATTTGGAGCAGTATTAAGAGCAGTCGGAGACACAAAAACACCAATGTATGTGAATGTATGCATGAATCTTGTGAATATTGTAATGAACTATATTTTTATTTACGATTCCAGAGTCATTACAATTGGCAGTATGAAGATTAAGATGTTTGGATTCGGATATGGAGCGGTAGGAGCCGGAATTGGAACTGCGATTTCATTTATCGTAGGCGGTATTTTTATGACAGTTGCACTTTATAAAAATAAATATGTTTCACCGGCAGGATGCAGGATCCGTGCGGAAAAAGATATTTTGCAGCCAATTATCCGTATCGGATTTCCTGTAGCGATGGAGCGTATAGCAACTTGTCTTGGTCACGTTGTATTTGCTTCATTGGTAACAGGGCTGGGAACCGTTTCTTTTGCAGCACATTCCATTGCTTTGACAGTAGAACAGGCTTTTTACATTCCGGGATATGGGATGCAGACAGCTGCCGCCACGCTTGCAGGAAATTCCATTGGAGCAAAAGATCAGAAGCGGCTGCATGAGTTGACGAGAATGCTGATGGTAATTATCATAATCATTATGGCATTATCCGGAGCATTGCTTTTTGTACTGGCGGCACCGCTTCTTGGAATCTTTACAAAAGATACGGAAGTAATCGCACTTGGAACGGTTGTTCTTCGCATGGTAGCAGTATCTGAGCCGCTATTTGGCGTATTGATCATTTTGGAAGGTATTTTTAACGGTGCAGGAGATACTGTAAAACCATTTTACTATGCACTTTTCAGTATGTGGGGCGTCAGAGTATTATTTACATATCTTTCTTTAAATGTATTTCATCTGGGATTATATGCAGTATGGGCATGTATGATTGCCAATAATGTTACACTCGCCACCTTCTTTATCATCAGATATTTTAGAGGAGAGTGGAATCCACTAAATAAAATCATTGAGAACGAATAGGAGAGGAGAAGATTTATGAACTTTATATATCCGGCAGTAATCCGAAAAAAAGAAAACGGAGGTTACCATGCATTTTTTCCGGATCTGGCCTGCTGTGAAGCAGAGGGAGATTCCGTTGATGATGTAATTGATCGTGCAAATGAAGCTGCTGCCACATGGATCATGGCAGAATTCGAAGAAGAAGAACCGGAATTTCCACCGGTTTCAGATTTGCATGATATTGTTTTACAGGAAGGGGATCTTGTAAGAAATATTTCTGTAAATTACCGATTCAGAGATGGATGGGATGAATAAAAAATAATATTATTTTTAAGGAGGTTTTATCATGAAACAATTATGCGAAAAAGTAGCTATCGTAACAGGCGCGGGACAGGGGATTGGCAAAGGGATTGCGCTCTGTCTGGCGAAACGTGGTGTGAAAGTAGTTGCAACCGGACGTCGTCTGGAGCCGATTGAGCAAACAATTGCAGAAATCAAAGCGCTTGGCGGTGATGGACTTGCAATGAGCTGTGATTCAGCAGATCGTGCCCGTGTGGACGAGGTTGTGAAAACTACAGTAGAAACATTCGGAGCGATTGACGTGATTGTTAATAATGGTCAGGCAATTGTACCGTCAGCTCCGGTAGAAGAAACAACCCATGAAAGTATGGTAAAAGCATGGGAAAGCGGTGTGATCGGTTCTTTGAATTATATGCAGGCAGCATTTCCTTATATGAAAGAGCAGCACGAAGGAAGAATCATCAACTTTGCTTCTGCCACAGGAATGTTTGGAATTGCAGGTCAGTTAGCATATGGTTCTAACAAAGAAGCGCTTCGTGGATTAACAAAAATTGCCGCAAAAGAATGGGGCCAGTATGGTATTTGTGTCAATATCGTTCTTCCGGGCGCAGAATCTCCTGCTGCAAAAGCGTGGGCAGAAAAATTCCCTGAAGAATATGCAAAACAGGTAAATCTCAATCCAATGAAACGATTTGGTGATCCGGAAAATGATATTGCACCGGTGATTGCGTTTCTTGCCGGCCCGGATTCCTGTTATTTTTCAGGACAGAGCGTAATTGTGGACGGTGCAAACTCCATTATGCCATAGAATAATTAAAGTAAATTCTAAGTTAAGAATAGAGCGGAATTTTAGAAATCCCGCTCTATTTTTTAGTTTATTTATCTAATTTTATAAGGTTCCGTTAGTTCTTTGGTGCAAAAAGAAATTGCATATAACGAATGAATGTATATACTACAAATATTACAGCGATGATTGTTTCGATCAAAACTACATATTGAAGAAATGGCATAGGCTGCTTCATATTTGCGAGACATGCCATTGTCTGCTTGGTAGCAATTGCACTGATAACAAATGGGAAAGTAAATGCTGCAAAGCTTGGATAGAATTTTAATTTTAAGTATCCGATTGCTTTGATGAGAGCAAACACATAAAGAATCGATGCAAGTACAAGCAGTGTCAATAAAAATCCTTTGGATTTTGGTGTAACAGACTGTACATATCCTGCAACACAAAGACTTGTAGGTGCTGCGTAGATGCAGATTAAAGGTTGTGCCGGCTCTGGGATTTGCTTAAATTTGATGTAACGGATTGTTACAAGCACTAACAGCAGCAGTAATGTCGCAAATCCAAACCAAAAGGCTGCTGTTCCGATGGAAAGCGCTTCAAATGCAGGTGCAGTTACAGCTGCGACTACAATTCCAACATATACGATAAAATAACTTGCAAACACCTTTGGCATCTGCAATTTAACAATAAATTTTATTGTAAAGTAAATGATTAGAACAAGATGCAGTGCAATTGCAAACAGCCAAATGTATTTTGCGATTGCACCAATCCATGGTTTTACATAAGTACTAAGAAGCATAAGCGCCATCGGGAATGTTGCGCTAACGCTTGCCATAATCGGATTCTGCAAATCCTCTTTGATCATCTTAGGGAACAAAACGAGCTTCAATAAAATTAGAACAAGCAACAATGCTGCTATTATTCCACAGGCATATCGAATACCTTCTCCGTAGCTTTGCAATAAATTGCCAAGCGCAGCCAACCCAAGCATAACACCGCAAAGCGGTACTGGAACTTTTTGTATTATTTTTTTCATGTTGATTCTATCCTCGTATTTAGATTTCTGCTATTGCGCGTCTAGGAGCCGGCTCATCAATTTCATCCAGATTTTTAATGCCTAGCTCACGACAGACAATCTGTGCAACCTTCCAGGCACAAAGACCTGTAAAGAAGATACATTGCTCTTTATGTTCTCCGCGTCCTTTGTCAAATTCTTTCGTAAGGATACGGCAGCAGATAGCATTTTTTGTATTTGCGACTTTAAACCAGTCGTGAAGTTCTTTGGTAAGTTCCATACATTTTACACTCTTAGGATTGGTAGGTCCATCCTGCTCTGTACGTCCAAAGAATAATCCTAAGGCAAGGATACCACCGTTGAATGCACCGCATACACAGCCGGCTTTTCCGGCGCCAACTGCCATACCGGAAGCCATTGCAATGACTTCTTCTGGAACGTCTAACTGGAATTCGTCACGAATAGCACTTACCAGTGCTTCGCAACAATAATATCCATCTTTGAATTTTTTCTCCGCTACTTGCTGTACGGCTCTTGGACTGATTTCTGTTACTCCGATTTTCATGTTTATTTCCTCCTACTAAATAAAATTGATATAACCATATTAACATAAATAAACGAAAAAGACTCATTGTGTTTTATAATGAACATATTGAAAAAAACTATATCTGTATAATTTCTACAGAAAATCAACCAAAATCTTGATGCAAAATCAACTTGATAATGTTAAAATCAATGTGAGTTTCTAGGGAAAGAGGAAATGAGAAATGAATCTAAGAACAATTTATGAGATTTTTTATCCGGGGAAAAGCACTCAATATCCTTTCGCATGGAAAGAAATACCGAAATATCGTTCCAAAAAAGAATTTTATGAAGAGATATTCCCAATGGAGCTTCGTTGGCTCAATATAAAACTCTGGAATGATAAGGCAAGAAGAAGCAGGTTTTTTACAGACAGCACGGTAGAGAAAAATTATGTTTCGGCATTAAAAGAATTTCTTATTCAAAATCCAATGGTAATTTCGCGCATGGAGAGTAAATGCTATCTTATGATAAAAGATGATTTGTTTCCTCCAACCATCAATCAGATTTTTTTTCAACTTGCCGAGCAGGAGCAAATAACTTTTTCTTCTGCGATAAAGCAATATTTGATGAATAAAGAAGGAACGGTTCTAAAAAATAGTTTTGAAAATGTGATTATCTTTTTGATTCTTTATGCCATATTTCCTTCTGAGATCAATCAACTATATATGCCTTATTTATATAGAAAGGGAAATGCAATTTCATATAATACAGAAGAAAAGGAACGAGATGACCGTTCCCTGTTTCAATATGAATTTCCACCGGATATGAGTGTACATAATCCGGGCGAATGGATTACGCATACATGGGTTATAAAAAATGTCGGAAAAATATCATGGAAGCACCGCCGGCTTGAATGTGTTTCCCCGCCGGACTGGCTGAATAAAGAGAGCAGAAGCATTGAAATAGCAGAGGTGGTTCATCCTGGCGATACAGTGTCATTTACAGTACATTTTTCTGTTCCGGATATTCCCGGGCACTATACTTTGTGCTGGAAAATGAAAAATGATATAGATGAACTTGTTTTTTGCGATAAATTAGGGCTTGGATTGCATTTTACAGTAATAGAAGAATGTATTGAAGATTTGGCAGAAGAAGGAAATAATTATCAGATTTTAGAAGAAAGGCCTGCGATTCCAACTACTTTGAGTGCCGGGAATCTGTATAAGCATAGTTGGATGATTGAAAATACGGGAACAATTGTATGGGAAAATTATTACTGCGAATGTATCAATGGAGATGTCTTTGGATATGCCAAAAATGAATTGCGGATTTCGATGAAAAAGAAAATAGAACCGGGGGAGCGTGTTGTTATGCAGATAGAGTTTGTTACGCCTCCGGTAGAAGGGCTCTATAAGTTAATATGGAGAATTATGAATCGCAATGGGAAGCCGGTATTTGCAAAAGGAAGACAACTGGAAGTGACATTGAATTTAATATAAAATTTATATATAAATTTATTAAAAACAGAGTGCAGCAAGCCAATAGAATCTTACCAATAAAGATACGGAAGAGAAGGGAACATATTACAGAAAATGTTCCCTTTTCCTGTACTACAGCTATTTCAAATCTTGTTTTTTAAAGATGGCTATTCCAATCTTACAAAAGAATACCAGTTCTAATAGATTAAAAATGCAGAATTCAAAATGGTATGGAACCTTTTTTAAGAGCAAAGAATTTGCAGCTTTTTCGCTTGTTTCTTCTAGTAACATAAAAGGTTCGTATTTCACCTGTGCGAATGGGGAAATTAAGAGCTGTAAATTTGCCGCAGTTCTTTTAAACCCATGAATATATAATGGATTTTTTTCTGTTTCGTGTGTAACAGGATCTGTCCAAGTTTTATCCTGACATAAGCTGGAAACCGTATTTCCTCCGAAAGATAACATGGCTAAAGTAAGTAATAAGACAATTGCCAGGCTGATTAATTGCTTATGTGCAATCATGACAAGCATTGTAAATAGGGAGGAAATGGTTATAATGCAGATCAGATTTATGAAAATATTCATAATAAAAGCTGTATATGTTACATGATTACTGAATTCCAAATGTTTTATCAAGGAACAGATAAAGACAATGATGATATCTGCGATAAATAAAAATGAAGAACAGATTGCACTTGTCACAACTTCCGTAAGATAAATCTGTTTTCTGGAATATCCGGCAGCTATCTTATTATTGATTGTGCGCACTTCAAAATCATGGCTAATATGCAGTGAAATGAATATCGCAATCATAATGCAGAGTAAGCCGGAATGTTCAAATAAAAAAGAAGTTGTGTATATGGCGAATCCATAAGAAGAACTTATGATTGCATATACGTTTATGCAGATTTCTGTAATGACGCTGATCCATAAAACAGGTGACAGGAAAGCGCGTTTCAGTTCCATCGACAGTAGTTTTTTCATTGTAAATCCCCCTTTTGTTATGACAAAATATTTTTAAAGTAAAATGTTTCCAAATCCTCATCCGCTATATCTGAGGAAGAAAATTCACGAATAAGTTTGCCATTTTTTAAAAATCCATAGTCAGTCGCAACTTTTTGCAATTCTCCCAGGATATGGCTTGAAATCAGGATAGTCACATCAAATTTGTGATTCAATTCCAAAATAACATTCCGGATATCTTTGATCCCTTCTGGATCGAGTCCATTGAGTGGTTCGTCCAAAATTAAAAAATCAGGCATTTCAACAAGGGCCATTGCCAAAGCCAATCTTTGTTTCATTCCCAGCGAATAATTCATAACTAATTTTCTCGAATCCTTTAAATGGACTAATGACAGAAGTCTGGCGCTCCTTTTCTTTCGTTCTTTTCCGGAATATCCGGTAATTTTCAATTGATATTCTAAGTTGCCGCGATCGCTTAGCGTAGGATAGAGGGCAGGAGACTCTATGATCGTTCCTATTTTGAGATTCTTTGGTTTCAAAACAGTTCCCGATGTTTGTGTTTGAAGTTCTGATAGAATTCTCATTAAAGTTGTTTTACCGGCTCCATTATTTCCGATTAATCCGTAGATAGATCCTTTTGGAATATGAAGCGAAACATGGTTTAAAGCAGTTGTTTCTTTGTATTGCTTGCAAAGAGCATCCGTTTTGATAATATACGTCATAACATTCATCCTTTCTTATGTTGGCAGCGCAATTGCCTTTTGTTACTGAAAGCATATCGAATTATGCTCAAATAGGAAAGCTTTTGAACCTTTACAAGGGTATTTGGGAACGATAAGATTACTTTACATCGATGTAAAGTAATAGTTCCTTGTGCGAAACAGAGATTATGGTATATACTTGAGGTAAGATTTTGTACAAAAATCAGAAGAGGGGATGTAAATGACAGTTGCAGAAATGATAAAACAAACCAGAACAGAATCACATATGACACAAGAAGAATATGGATTAAAATTTGGTGTGTCACGCCAGACGGTTTCCAGTTGGGAAAATGAAAGAAGTTTACCTGATCTTCAAATGCTGATTGATATTTGTAATACCTATCATATTTCTTTAGACAAACTGTTAAATGAAGATAAAGAGTTTGTTGAAAAAATCGATTTTTACAGTAAATATAAAAAGGCACTTAAAATATTTGGAATGTTTCTGGTTGTATGTTTTTTAATATTTGGTGCGATTTTTATCAATTGGAAGATCACAGAAGGAAACATGAATCAGGCGTTTGAAAACAATATGAAACGGTTAGGATTTGTGAAAGAAAAACAAATTTACGTGCTAGAGAAAGATGATATATCCTATCACTTGCCAAATCAAAAACTGCCATTTTTGAAAAAGGATTTCTATGTAAAAAATAGTTATGCAGATTTGATCATTAACGATACAGAGATTAGCATTTCTATTTATGACGGAAGTGAATTTAATATGAAGTTGAATCATTATCGCGGCATAGAAGGTATCATTAATAAAGAGGGTGAGTTTTTAGCAGAAGAAAATTCGCTGAATGAGAAAGAAAAAATCTTCTATGAGGAGAAAAAAGAAACAATAGAACAGACAATGAGGGAATTATTATCGATTCATATGAGCGTATATTCTGAATAACGGAGTGTGCAAGATGTTTTTAGGAGACAATAAATAGAGAGGAAAGACAGGAATAACATAAGGAGGCAGCGCTATGAAATTTATAATCGAACATTTATCTAAAAAATTCGAGAAAAAAGAAGTTCTCAGAGATATTGATTTTTCCTTTGAAGAGGGAAAAATCTACGGACTGTTGGGAAGAAACGGAGCCGGCAAAACAACACTGTTCAACTGTTTGAACCGTGATATCAAGGCAGACGGCGGAAAGTTTTATCTGGAAAAGGACGGTTCCCGCAATGAGGTGGCAGCGGAACCGATAATCCTCTTAATTACATCATATTGATTGTTTCTATACTTTGCATGAGTATGTTTTTCTCCGTACACTACCTGACGGTATATTATCTGCTCCAGCCCTTCAATGCCGGAACAGAGATAAAGAGTGGAATGTATCGTGTTGTTTTGACAGCGACTTATTTAATTTGTTTCTTTTTGATGCAGCAGCGTATGCCGATACTGATTTTTGGAATCATGACCATTGTGTTCTGTGTACTTTATTGCATCGTGGCAAGTGTCCTCATTTACCGGTTCGCACCAAAAACTTTCAAAATCCGTACATAAAATTTCCCTGATGTTACAGTTCTACTGCCGGTAGGTTTACATTATTTACCCATGAGCATAAAATGTGAGCAGGACAGGAGGTAAAATGAATGTATCAACTTGATAATGAAAAATTAGGAAAATTTCTTTGTGAGTTAAGAAAAGAAAAAAGTCTCACACAAAAACAACTTGCTGAAAAACTCTTTGTTTCAGACAAGACTGTAAGCAAATGGGAACGAGGCGCAAGCATACCTGATGTTGTGCTTTTAATACCGATTGCGGAAGTACTGGGAGTCACAGTAACAGAACTTTTAAAAGGAGAACGAATCGACACAAAAAAAGATATGGATGCAGGAGAAGTGGAACATCTTGTCGTTAGTTCTTTGGATCTATCAGTGCGGGATATGTTAAAACGCCGCAAAAGAATTTGGATCGTTTCTTATTTGGTTTGTCTTTTGATTGTTTTGGCAGAATTTATTTTACTTACGCTATTAAGTATGACTTCCGAACTGCTGCGTGATAGTTTGATTACGTCCGGTGTTATGCTGATATTTGCAGCGTGGCTTTGTTTTTTTGCAAAAGAATTGCCGGCATATTATGATGGGAATAAAATCAATTTCGTTTCACAGGGAATCTTCCGGATTCATATGGCCGGTTTATCATTTAATAATGCAAACTGGATTCATGTATTAAATGTATTCAGAGTAGTTTCGCTAGGTGTGGCAATATTGACTCCCGCCTTCTGTTACGCCTGTTTTCTAATTGGTGGTAAGGCATTATGGATTGAGTTAAGAACCTACGCAGTCTGGGTTACTGTTTTCATGACATTGGCAATAACTTATTATGTCGGGAAAAAATATGAATAAAAGTATTTTTAAATTGTTTATTTATAGTCTTTTATATGGCATATTGAAAATATGGCAGAAGGAGGCACTATATGACAGATAGAATACTTGTAGTAGATGATGATAAAAAAATAGTGAAGATGATAAAAGATTTTCTTGAAATGGAGCAGTATCAGGTCATAACTGCTTATGACGGAGAGGCAGCAATTCGACAAACACAACAGAATCCAGACTTGATTTTACTGGATATTAACATGCCGGGAATGAATGGGCTGGAAGTCTGCAGAACAATAAGAGATATGCTGGATTGTCCGATTATCTTTTTAACGGCGCGAATTGAAGAACGGGATAAAATTATCGGATTGCGTACAGGTGGTGATGATTATATTGTAAAGCCTGTTTCTTTGGAGGAATTGTTGGCACGGATAGAGGCTCATCTTCGCAGAGAAAAGCGAAAAAGTGCGAAAAGAACATTTCGGTTTGATGGTGGGTTATGCATCGACTATAGCAGCCGCCAGATCCTGTGTAATCATCAAGAGATTCTTATGACAAAATCTGAATTTGATATTATTGAGTTATTATCAAGTTATCCGGGGCAGATATTCGACCGTGAGCAAATCTATGAAAAGTTGTGGGGGCTGGAACGAACCGGAGATAATAAGATTGTCACGGAATTGATTCGACGGATCAGGAATAAATTAAAGGATGTTACTAAACAAGAATATATAGAAACTGTGTGGGGGTGTGGGTATAAATGGACCTTACAAAACAAAAATCAATAAAAGCATCCTTATTTTTCCATTTGGTGATTGCCTTAATGATATCTTTATTGTTTTCAGCCTTACTACAGGACTTTGCGTATGAGGCAAAACAGCAGATATGGTTGAATTATATAGAGGATAAGCAGCAACTGTATGAGTTTCAAAATGCATATTCTGAAAAGTTTGGAGAGTTACCACCTATTCCAAGTGTAAATAAGAGTATCCTTTCAACAACAGATAAATGGTTTGTAGAAATGTTAGACTGGATTCAGACGTGGAGTATGTTTTTCATTTCTTCTCTTTGTGTATTTTTTGCTTTGAACAGATTTTATCGGCATAGACTGAAAAATCCGCTGGAGATTTTGCAAAATGGCGCAGAAAAAATAGGGAGGCAGGAGTTGGATTTTTATGTTGCGTATGACCAGGACGATGAGATGGGACAACTGTGTGATGCTTTTGAACAGATGCGTCTGCAGCTTAAAGATAATAATCAGATGATGTGGAAGATGCTGGAAGAACAAAAACAGATGAGAGCAGCATTTTCTCATGATTTACGGACGCCGTTATCTGTATTAAAAGGTTATGTGGAGTATTTGAACCGATATTATCCGGATGGACGTCTTTCCAAAGAGAAAGTGATAGAGACTCTGAGTGAATTGGACGAACAGACACAGAGGATTGAAAATTTTGCGGATACAATGAAAGACATCAATCGGCTGGATGAACGGAAAGTAAATCGGAAATTGATGGATAAAGCCAGCGTTCTTAAAAAATCAGAAGAGGTACTTCATACGTTGGCAGAAAAATATGGAAAGACATATTCCATTCAGGAAACAATACAACAAAAAGAAATACAGCTTGACATTGATATATACATGGAAATTTTGGAAAATATTACTGCAAATGCCATGCGCTACGCTAAAAAAGAAATTCGATTGGAACTTGTAGATATAGAATCCTGGCTATACATGAATGTTTATGATGATGGCACAGGTTTTTCAACAGAAGCCTTGAAATCTGCGCGAAAACCTTTTTATCATGAGTTGAATGAAAATGAGGAAGACCATTATGGTATGGGATTGTATCTTTGCGATAACTTATGCAAAAAACACGGAGGAAAATTAAGTATTGGAAATCAAGGAACCGGTGGTGCGGCAGTAAAAGCGCAATTGAAAATAAAATAGATGACAAGATTCGGAAATTTCCGGATCTTGTTTTTTTGTAGTCATTTGTAAGATATGGTAAAAGCAGAAAGAAGGAGGCGAATAAAATGAATGGCAAATTAATAAAAAAAGAGATTGGTTTTTTGTTGAGAAACCCATTAGTTTATCTTGGGGTGTTGTTAATGACAGTCATTGTATTCTGGAGAGTCAGCCCGTATTGGAGTTTTTATGATAATCTCCAAGAAGCCGGAACGGAAGTTATGTATTCAGATGGCGGCGATGTGATTGATGGGTATATCCCAACTTCAAAGGAAGAAATATATCGGACTGCATTAGAAAAGTTGCAGAAATACCTGGTTACAGACTATAACTGGACGAATGAAGAAGCCAAATCGGAAATTGAGAAAGTAAAGAAGTGGAGTATACCGGAAATTGCCACATATTTTAAAGAAGAACATGGAATTGCAGGTGTGAGAAGTACCTTTGCGGAGAGAACATATCACTCTGCTACAAAAGAAGAAATGGATGACTACTTACAGGATACTTTTGGAAAAAATGGAAATAAGACTTATACAAAAGAAGTTTCTTATAAGTATGCAGATTATCTCGGGATCAGCTCCATTTTGTTTGCGGCGCTGATATTTGTATTACTATTATATCGGGATATGAAAAAAGATATTTATGCATTAATTCACGCCAAACCATTATCTGCCATGAAATTTCTTGGTGGGAAATTTGCAGCAGGAATTAGTGTCGTGTTTGGGGCAACCATACCGCTGACTTTAATGATGAATCTGTTGATGATAAAAGCGGGATCAGCGTATGGGTTGAGTGTTCGGTTTACTGATTTTTGGCTTACCATACTGATGTTCCATATTCCAAGTATTCTGGCAACCGGAAGTTTGATGATTCTGATTTCTCTTTTGTTTTGCAATACGGTACCTGCAATACCGGCGATACTTTTGTATTATTTATACTGCAATATGGGTTCCTATGATTCGACTCTTGGGATATTGTATGGATATCACTATCGGGCAAAATCATTGTCGCTGTTTACACGGTTTCCATCGGCATTCGGATTAAATGAATTTCCGGAAAACGGCATAATCAATCTATGTTTTTTGATTCTATTAACGATTTTCGCATTAATTGGAAGTATAAAACTGTGGGAAAGAAGGCGGTCTGTATGAAATATGAAATAAAAATCACGTTACCGGTATATAAAATTGTCTATTCGTTTTTGTTTGCGATAATTATTATACTGGTAAGACCAATTCAGTCAACCACAGAAATTATTGTGACATTAGAAACCTATATGGCATTACTTTCCGGAATATTTCTTGCAGATACTTATTATCAGGAATTTACAGGTGGCCGCATCGCCTGTTATTACCGCTATGGAATACGAAAGAAAATAGCATCTGTCATGAAAAGAAATGTGATTGCGATAAGCTATCTGCTTGTATTGACAACATTAACATACTGGGGATTTATACTCTGGTATCACCCGATTCATATATCCGCCGCTCCAGAGCTGCGCCTATATGGCAATGCAATTACGGCATCTCTGGCAAGTATTATTTTTATGAGCAGTTTTGGATTTACGCTAACAAATTTAGCGCAGAATATGGGAGCTGGCATTAGTGGAACATTGATTTTGTGGATGATTATGACCTCTTCGGTTATAAAATATCTTCCGAAGTGTTTTCAATTGTTTTTATTTAACAGTGCTGTGACAAAAGATGGAACACTGATCCCATATTATCCGAGCAGAGGATTATATGCAGCAGTTGGTATTGTACTATTCGGGATTAATGTGTTTTTAATCCAAAGGCAACCGAAACAAAAAAAGAAAGGATGGAAAAAGCATGGGAATTGAAATAAGAAATCTAGTTATGGAATATAAAAAAGGCATTAAAAGTTTAAATCACATAAACCTGTCTATTGAACATGGTATTTATGGATTATTAGGAGAAAATGGAGCGGGCAAAACGACATTAATGAAAATTCTCGTAACATTGCTTACTCCTACAGAAGGAGAAGTGAAAATTAATGGATTACAATTGGAAAAAAAGAATTATGAAGCAATCAAAAAGCAGATTGGTTATTTGCCGCAGGAATTAGGATTATATCCAAACATGACTGTTCGGGAATCTCTGGAATATGTGGGAATCATGTGCGGGATGGAGAAAAAGGCTTATACCAGGCAGATTGATTTTTATATGGAAAAAACAGGATTATTGGAACATCAGCAGAAAAAGAATAAGCAGTTATCAGGTGGAATGAAACGCCGGGTTGGTTTGGTACAGGCATTGCTGCATGAACCGAATATTCTGATCGTTGATGAACCGACAACCGGACTGGATCCAGAGGAGAGGATTCGCATTCGTAATCTTTTGGTTGATTTTGCAGCGGATAAGATCGTATTGTTTTCTACTCATGTAACAGAGGATTTAGCAGCCACCTGCGAACAACTCTGCATTATGAGAAAAGGTGAGATTGCTTATAATGGTACGATTAGCAAACTGATTGAAAATACGCAAAACCATGTTTTTTGTTGTACTCTTCTCAATGAACAAGAATTCTCCCTGTTTCAGCAAAAATATAAGGTGGCATCAAAAATTTATAAGGCGAAGGAAATTGAGGTACGTTTTGTATGTGACAGGATTCCGGGGATTCCATGTGAATTATGTGAGCCGACATTGGAGGACGCCTATATATACAGTTTGTATGTAAAAAATGATCAAAAGCACTTTTAATGATGGGCAAAGTTAGGTATAGGTTTTTGTTTAGATCTTTGTTATAATATAACCAGCAGAAAAGGAGTGTGAATGACATGATTCAAGAAAAGAAACGCCTTCCGGTAGGAGTGGAAAATTTCGAGCTGATTATGAATGATAATTATTATTATGTGGATAAGACAGGGCTGATTTCGGAACTGATCCGTAATGGCGGAATGGTAAATCTTTTTACCAGACCAAGACGTTTTGGAAAAACTTTGAATATGAGTATGCTGGAACACTTTTTTTCCATAGAGCGGGACCAGAGTATTTTTAATGGATTAGAAATTTCAAAAGATACAAAACTATGTGAAGAGTATATGGGGAAATATCCGGTTATTTCAATTTCCCTGAAAGGAATCAATGCCGCTGCTTATGAGACAGCATTTGATTTTGCGGTTCAGATTATGAAAAATGTAGCAGGTAAAATGCAGTTTCTTTTGGAAAGCGGGAATCTAAGTGATTTTGATAAGTCAGAATATAAGAAACTTTTAGATAGCGGAATGAGTAAAGCTGTATTTTGCAGCGGATTGAAAACTTTATCGGAATTATTGGAGAAACATTATGGAACAAAAGTAGTTCTTTTGATTGATGAGTATGATGTTCCATTGGCAAAAGCATTTGAAAATGGATATTATGATCAGATGGTATTTCTGATACGCAATCTGTTGGAACAGGTTTTAAAAACAAACAACAGTCTGAAATTTGCAATAATGACCGGATGTATGCGAATTTCAAAAGAAAGTATCTTTACGGGACTTAATAACCTGAAAGTATTATCTATTACAGATGAACGCTATGATGAATATTTCGGTTTTACAGATACGGAAGTAAAAGAAATGCTGAAGTATTATGAAATTGAAGATTATTACGAAGACATCAAAAGCTGGTATGATGGATATCGTTTTGGCAGTACAGAAGTGTATTGTCCCTGGGATGTCTTGAATTACTGTGATAAAGTAAAAGATCATGCAGATTCTTTCCCGGAAAATTATTGGATCAATACCAGCAGTAATGATGCCGTTAAGAAATTTATTCAAATGTCTGACAATATTACAACCAAACGTGAGATTGAAAATCTGCTTGCCGGCGGGGAAATCACAAAAGAGATTCATCAGGAACTGACTTACCCGGAGATGTATCAGTCTTTGGAGAACGTCTGGAGTCTTTTATTTATGACGGGATATTTAACGCAGCGTGGAAGGCTCGATGCAAAACACTATAAACTTGCGATACCGAATCTGGAAATCCGGGATATTTTTCAGACACAGATTATGGAATACTTTAAAGAGCATGTAAAAAAAGACGGCGACACGTTAAGCCGATTCTGTGATGCCCTGAAAAGCGGCGAGGAAACGAAGGTAGAAGAGATTTTTGAAAGCTACCTGAAAAAGACCATCAGTATCCGGGATACGTTTGTGAGAAAAGCAAGTAAGGAGAACTTTTATCACGGGATACTGCTTGGGATCTTGGGCGTAAAGGAAGAATGGTACGTATCGTCCAATCAGGAAAGCGGCGAAGGATACAGTGATATCCTCGTTGAAACCGAAAACAGTGAAACGGTTATCCTTATCGAAGTCAAGTACGCCAATGATGGAAATCTTGATCAGGCATGTGAACGGGCACTGCAACAGATAGAGGAAAAGAAATATGATGAAGAACTTCGGGAAAACGGAGTAGATAAAATTTTGAAATATGGAATTGCTTGTTATATGAAACGGTGTAAAGTAAAACTGGCGGATTCATGATACGTCCCAAAACAATCAGGTGATAAAAAACGGATGGGAAATCGTCCGATAAACGGATAGAATATATGAATCCAAATCATGTTTCAGTAGTTGATTTCGTGGCTGCTTTGACATTGAGAAGGGAATAAATATGAGGAAAAAAAGAAAAATTCTGATTGTGTTGATAGTTGGATTTACTCTTGCAATGGCATCTTTATTCTATTTTAGAGATAAACAGATGATTCGTTCTAATGACAATCCTGAAATAAGATCAATTAGCATTGACTATAAAAAGAACGGTATATATGGTACATTAGATTTATCAAATAATGAAATATCCAAAGATTTGAATGATCGTCTTGTATTTATATTTAATATCATATTGTTAACTCTGAAAGGGTATATAAAGAAGTCTATAGTCTATTGTTTGATTAGCTAATAATAAGAAGATAGCTATATTGGTTAAACCTTTAAAATGAACTGCTTTTTTGTATTCAAAGTTGAATATGGCCTTCTAAAGCACTTGCTATTTTCAATTTGAAAATGACAGGTGCTTTTGCTTTAGGATGCAAGAAAGCATCGTCTACTCTTTAAGTTGGTGAAGTATAATGTTGGTATTTCCATTGACTACCTTTTAGCGCATTTCTGATAGTAGCTGACATTGTTGTGTATTTTTTGCTAATCAATCTCGTAAATACAACCATTACAAATTTTTTGTCTCGAAAGCAGGAAACTAATTGCATATACAACGGGAAATTTGAAAAAGCAATCGCTTTGTTGACCCAATCAGAACAATGGAATAATAAGTATAGGTTTTTGCGTGGATCTTTGTTATAATATAATCAACAGTGAAGGAGTGTGAATAACATGATTCAAGAAAAAAAACGCCTTCCGGTGGGAGTAGAAAATTTTGAGCAGCTTATTAATGATAACTATTATTATGTGGATAAGACAGAGATGATTTCGGAGCTGCTCCGTAATGGTGGAATGGTAAATCTCTTTACCAGACCAAGACGTTTTGGGAAAACCTTAAATATGAGTATGCTGGAGCACTTTTTTTCCATAGAGGGAGATAAAAGTATTTTTGAAGGTTTGAAGATATCGAAGGATACAGAGTTGTCTGAAGAATATATGGGCAGGTATCCTGTTATTTTTGTATCATTAAAAGGAATTAACGCTGGATCATATGATACTGCATTTCGATTAATGGTTGAAACAATAAAAAGTGCTGCAAAAAAAGCAAAAATCCTCAAAATAAGCGACAAATTAGATGATGATGAGAAAGAGGATTATCGGGCACTCCTTGATAAAGATATGGATGAGGCCACACTTTTTTTGAGTTTAAAAACTTTGTCGGAACTTTTGGAGAAACATTACGCCTCAAAAGTAATTCTTCTGATTGATGAGTATGATGTTCCGTTAGCAAAAGCATTTGAAAATGGATATTATGATCAGATGGTATTTCTGATACGCAATCTGTTGGAACAGGTTTTAAAAACAAACAACAGTCTGAAATTTGCTGTGATGACCGGATGCATGCGAATTTCAAAAGAAAGTATCTTTGCGGGACTTAATAACCTGAAAGTATTGTCCATTACAGATGAACGGTATGATGAATATTTTGGCTTTACAGATACGGAAGTAAAAGAAATGCTGAAGTATTATGAAATTGAAGATTATTACGAAGACATCAAAAGCTGGTATGATGGATATCGTTTTGGCAGTACAGAAGTGTATTGTCCCTGGGATGTATTGAACTACTGTGATAAAGTAAAAGATCATACAGATTCTTTCCCAGAAAATTATTGGATCAATACCAGCAGTAATGATTCCGTCAGGAAATTTATTCAAATGTCCGACAATTTTAAAACCAAGCGTGAGATTGAAAAACTGCTTGCCGGCGGGGAAATCACGAAAGAGATTCATCAGGAGTTGACTTACCCGGAGATGTATCAATCTTTGGAGAACGTCTGGAGTCTTTTATTTATGACGGGATATTTAACGCAGCGTGGAAGGATCGATGCAAAATACTATAAACTTGCGATACCGAATCTGGAAATCCGGGATATTTTTCAGACACAGATCATGGAATACTTTAAAGAGCGTGTGAAAAAAGACGGCGACACGTTAAGCCGATTCTGTGATGCCCTGAAAAGCGGCGAGGAAACGAAGGTAGAAGAGATTTTTGAAAGCTACCTGAAAAAGACCATCAGTATCCGGGATACGTTTGTGAGAAAAGCAAGTAAGGAGAACTTTTATCATGGGATATTGCTTGGGATCTTGGGCGTAAAGGAAGAATGGTACGTATCGTCCAATCAGGAAAGCGGCGAAGGATACAGCGATATTCTCGTTGAAACCGAAAACAGTGAAACGGTTATCCTTATCGAAGTCAAGTACGCCAATGATGGAAATCTTGATCAGGCATGTGAACGGGCACTGCAACAGATAGAGGAAAAGAAATATGATGAAGAACTTCGGGAAAACGGAGTAGATAAAATTTTGAAATATGGAATTGCTTGTTATATGAAACGGTGTAAAGTAAAACTGGCGGATTCATGATACGTCCCAAAACAATCAGGTAATAAAAAAAGCGGAACTGTAAGTGCAGATAAAATCTTAGACTTTTTGGACATGAGTTATGATTTGATAGATGGGAAAATATAGTATAAGTGATGCGATGGGTGAAGTGTAGAATGTAATTAGAAAAGCTGTGCATCAGCGGTGGGTTTGACACCTAAAATCTGATATGTTTTCCGAACGCAGGTGTCGGAGGGTGGCAGACAACGGAAAAATCAACCTTGAGAAGGGAATGTTTAGTGCTGCGGCATGGACAGTCCCTTTTCTAAATCTTACAAGATTAAAATTGAAAGAGGAAAAATCAAATGAAATACATATTTTTGCATGGATTGGGACAAGTTCCTTCGGACTGGGAAACTACAATTAAGAGATTAGATTTGGGGTTGGATGTCGGCTGTCCTGATTTATCTGACTGGCTTTCAGGAAAAGAAGCCAGCTATTTTAATTTATATCATGCACTGGAGAGTTATTGTGAACAGCAAGAAGAACCTCTGCATTTATGTGGTCTTTCATTGGGTGGAATCCTTGCTTTGCATTATGCATTAGAACATGCAGAGAAAGTAGCATCTCTGGTATTAATTGGTACGCAATATGTCATGCCGAAGCGGTTATTGAAATTTCAGAATATGATATTTCACCTTATGCCAAACAGGAGTTTTCGCAAAATGGGATTTGGGAAAAATGATTTTATCAGCCTGTCCAAATCCATGATGGATTTAGATTTTCAAAAGGATTTAGAAAAAATAAATTGTCGGGTACTTGTGTTATGTGGCGAAAAGGATAAGGCAAATATGTCTGCAGCCATAGAATTAAAACAGCAGATCAATCATGCTGAATTAGAGATTATTCCTCATGCCGGACATGAGATAAATAAAGATAATCCAGTTGAATTAGGAAAGATTCTCAGTAATTTTTATAGATATGCCTCAATTTAGAGAAGAAAAAATTAATTGGTTCTAAATTTTAAGCAAACGGTATAAATTGATCTTAGTAAGCGATGAGAAGATGTGTGGTGACATGCATCTTCTTTTTGCGTTACAAGAGATTTTTAAGATTCCAAAAAGAAAATCATAATTTTTTCGATCTGTAACATTTCTAGGACATTTCTGTTGTAAAATAAGAATCAAAACTATAGCAAATTGTCATAAAGGATGAAAAGAATGAAACAGATTTTAATTGTAGAAGATGATGAACTTTTGAATAAAATGTTAGTTTACAACCTACAGTCAGAATCCTATGGGATTGTTTCTGTGGAAACGGTAAAAGAAGCCATGGAAGTACTAAAAAGCCGGCAGTTTGATTTGGTACTATTGGATATTAACCTTCCGGATGGAAATGGATATGCGATTGCAAAAACAATCCGGGAAAAATATAGTGATACCATTGTAATCTTTCTGACCGCAAATGATAGGGAAAGTGATGAGATCCGGGGATATGAACTTGGAGCAGTAGATTATATTACAAAACCTTTTTCTATCCATTCTTTACAGAGAAAAGTAGAAAATGTACTGCGTATGATGCGGCATCATGTATCTATGCAGGATGTCTTTGATGATGGCAGGCTGTTTTTAAATTTTGCAGAGCAGACGGCTATGCTCAACGGAAAACCATTAACCTTATCCACTTTGGAATTCCGGATGCTGAACTTGTTCTGTCAGAACCGCAATCGTGTATTAACAAGAAAACAGTTGCTAGAAAAAATATGGGACTGTACAGAGAATTATGTGGACGAGCATACGCTGACTACAACATTAAGCCGTATTCGGGGAAAGATTGAAACAAACGGAACAGTATATATCAAAACCGTATATGGCATGGGATATAAATGGACCGGAGGTGAACCTGCATGATAGGAAAGAAACTTTCTGTAAAAAGGATGTTTTTTTGGCTAACTGCCGGAATGACACTCACAATGACAGCAATCATATTGGTCGCATTCTTTCTGACCAAAAATATTGTAGTGTTATGGGTTGGGATGGCTTTGATAGTCTGTGCAATACTGTGGATGCTTTTTATGGTACAACTGTTGGGAATGAGACTGTCAAATTTCACTTCTGAATTGTGCCAGATCCTTGATGACATGATGAATCGTAGTCAGGAACCCCAAAATGTATCAGACAGGGAGACAATTTTTGCCCGTATCCATCATCGCCTGGTACGTCTGTATAACATCTTGCAGGAAAGTAACCGGAAGGTAGAAGCAGAACGGCAGGAATTACAGTCGTTGGTGTCAGATATTTCCCATCAGGTCAGAACTCCGGTAAGCAACATGAAGATGATTGTTGATACACTTTTGACAAAACCTCTGGAAGAACAGGAGAGAAATGAGTTTCTTAAAAGTGTAAGAGGACAGATTAATAAACTGGATTTTTTAATACAGGCATTAGTCAAAACCTCCCGTTTGGAAACCGGGGTGATTCAATTAGAGAAAGAAGAGCATTTCTTATATGATACTTTGGCTCAGGCTATGAGTGGAATCTTATATTCTGCAGAACAAAAAAAGAGCCATGTATCGGTGGAATGTCCGGAGGATCTGTGCGTATCCCATGACAGTAAATGGACTGAAGAAGCAATTTTTAATCTATTGGACAATGCAGTAAAATATACCCCGACAGGTGGACATGTAAATGTGTCTGTAGCGCAATGGGAAATGTATGTGGAAATAAAAGTATCCGATACAGGAAAAGGAATTTCAGAAAGCAATCAGGCATCTATTTTCAAGAGATTTTACCGGGAAGAAGAGATTCATAATCAGCCGGGTGTTGGAATCGGTCTTTATCTGACCAGGGAAATTCTGACACAGCAGGGCGGTTATGTTACTGTGGAATCACAGGTGGGAAAGGGATCAGCATTTTCTATTTTTCTGCCGAGATAAATAAAAGATAGTTTTTTGAAATGTCCGAGATTTGTAATAATTCAGGTTAAAATTCCTTGAATTTTGTTCCTTTTCTCGGACATTTCTGAGACATTTGTATTTTATAATAGAGCTATCATAAAGAAAGGCAGAAAGGAGTTTATAAAATATGAGTATTTTACAGACAATTGATTTAAAGAAATATTATGGCACAGAACCCAATATTACAAAGGCTTTAGACGGTGTGAATTTTTCAGTAGAGGAAGGAGAATTTGTAGCGGTAGTGGGAACTTCAGGTTCCGGAAAATCTACGATGCTTCATATGATGGGTGGTTTAGACACTCCTACCAGTGGAAAGGTCATTGTACGTGGAGAAGAACTGGCAAAGAAAAACGATGAAGAGCTGACGATTTTCAGGAGAAGAAATATTGGTTTTATCTTCCAAAATTATAATTTGGTTCCAATCTTGAATGTTTATGAAAATATTGTCCTTCCGGTAGAACTGGATGGAGATACGGTAGATCAGGGATTTATGGATGAGGTAGTTCATATGCTGGCGCTGGAAGATAAACTAAAGAATATGCCGAATAATCTTTCCGGCGGTCAGCAGCAGAGAGTTGCGATAGCAAGAGCTCTGGTTGCTAAGCCTGCAATTGTGCTGGCCGATGAGCCTACAGGTAACCTCGACTCTAAAACCAGTGTAGATGTTATGGGATTGATCAAACGGACCAGTTATGAGTTTCACCAGACAGTTGTAATGATTACACATAACAATGAGATTGCCCGACTTGCAGATCGGATTGTCCGTATTGAGGACGGAAAGATTGTAAATTGAGGAGGGGTGAAATGTTATGACTTGGCCTTTTGAAAATGATACAAAAACCATAATAAAGCGTATTTCGGGCAGGAATATATCAGCGAATCGAAAAAGAAATATCTTTATTATTATTACGATTGCACTTGCGAGTACATTATTATCTGCAATAACCCTTTATGGATTTGGAATTACACAGAAAACAAAAAATCTAAATAAAAAAACAGCACAGATTGTATATCATGCAATTTCAGAAAAAGAGGGTTCGGAATTATACAAAGAAAAAGAGATTGCGTGGATTGGAGAATTTTTCAATGCATTTTCTGAAGAAATAAACCATTCAACCGTAAATTTTACTTACGCAAATGCAGATATGCTAAAATCTCAAAGTATGCCTTATTCGGGAAAGTTACCAACTGCGGAAGATGAAATTGTAGTACAGGAATCTTTTTTGGACAGCTTAGGGTATTCAACTGAATTAGGACAGACAATTAAAATACCATTTTCTGACGGGATGAATCATGATTTCAGGTTGACAGGAATCTTAAATGTTGAAACCGGAGATATTGGACGATATACAGCTATTATATCGAAAGAATTAGTGAAACAACAGTATGGAAATAATACGGTTATAGATTATTACCTTGGATTAAAAGACGCTCAAAACATGAGCGAAGAAGATGCTACGGAATATGCAGACATTCTTGCAAAACAACTACACATCCCCGATGATAATGTGATTGTTCGCTCCACTTATTTTCATGTGAAGAGCGAAAATTCTGGAAATGAAATGCTATTTTATTTCGTGATTGGATTTGTAACTTTTATTGGCTCCGGCATTGTGATCTATTCCATTTTTTATATTTCCGTTGCAAGCAATATACGTAACTATGGACAGCTTCGCACGATTGGAACAACGAAACGGCAGATTAAAAAAATGGTTTACCGAGAAGGGAAGTTACTTGCTGCTGTTGGGATTTCTATTGGTTTGATTATAGGTAACGTAATCGGATATTTTCTGATTCCGGAGGGCTGGTACTGGCTGACTTCCTTATGTGTGACGATTGGGTGTGGGCTCTTTGCTTTTACAATGGTAATGCTCTCTATTCATACTCCTGTAAAAAAAGCTGCCGCAGTATCTCCAATGGAGGCTCTTCGATATTCGGATTATAAAGGAATATCGAAAGAAAGTTCGGCGTTGTACCGAAAAATAACACCTGCATCACTTGCTAAAATGAATCTGTCCAGGCAAAAAACAAAATCTATATTAACCATATTTTCACTCGCATTTGGAGGAGTGTTAGTTGTATTGATTTCAACGATATTAGTTTCCTATGATGGAGTTGCAGAAGCCCGTGGGAGAGATTTTTCAAAAGGCGAATTTAATATTCACCTTAATGCTAATCAATCCTTTGATACAGCAAAAGTTTCGTTGACGAAATTACAACAAAAAAATATGCTGAATGAAAATTTTGTGAAAACAATCAAAGATATCGATGGTGTTACCGGAATCAAGCGGTGGTATTATACGGACGCAGAATATCGTGTAAATGGAATTTCAGAAGATTGGATTCAGGGATTTAGTCAAGATGAACAATCTGATTTAGAAAAAAATCTCATAAAAGGAACTGCTGATTATGATGAATTGATTGCGGACAAAGGAATTATCCTATTACAAGAACGTGCAGATCTCAATGGAATGGATGTTGCTTTAGGTGATACAGTAGAAGTTGATTACGAAAATGTATCCGGTGATATTATGATGAAAACTTATACTGTGAAAGGCATAGTAAGCGATTATAATTATACGGGATTCGATAAATGTTTTACTCTCCCGGAACAACTTATAAATGAGGGAACCGGGATGGATTGCACAGGTACTATTTCCGTAATTACAGACAAAGATAAATTCGATACAATTGAAACTTCATTAAATCAGCTGATAGATAAAAACAGTGATTTGGTTATGGATACCATAGAAGAAAGCGTAAATTATTATAATAGAAATCAGCAACTAGTTTTCGGTGCATTTCTGATAGTAGCTATCATTGTTGTGTGTTTTTCGCTGATCAATCTCGTAAATACAACCATTACAAATTTTTTGTCTCGGAAGCAGGAAATTGGAATGTTACAGGCGATTGGTTTAAGCAAAAAACAACTCATCAGAATGCTTTGCTATGAGGGCATGATTTATTCACTCTTTGCTGTGCTTGTAACAGTGAGTTTAGGAGTTGGATTTGGGATTTTATGTATTCAGATCATGCGGTCATTAAATCCATATTTTTTCTATTCATTCCCATGGCCGGTTGTATCGATATATTCGGCTGTTCTGTTGGCTGTTCAGTTGATATTAATTGCATATACAACGGGAAATTTGAAAAAGCAACCTCTTGTTGACCAAATCAGAACAATGGAATAATAGGTATAGGTTTTTACGTGGATCTTTGCTATAATATAGTCAACAGTGAAGGAGTGTGAATAACATGGGTGAAGAAAAGAAACGCCTTCCGGTAGGAGTGGAAAATTTTGAGCAGATTATAAAAGATAACTATTATTATGTTGATAAAACAGGATTGATTTCTGAACTACTACGTAATGGTGGAATGGTAAATCTTTTTACCAGACCAAGACGTTTTGGAAAAACTTTAAATATGAGTATGCTGGAGCACTTTTTTTCCATAGAGGGAGATAAAAGTATTTTTGATGGTTTGGGAATTTTAAAAGATTCGAAGCTGTGCGACGGATATATGGGAAAATATCCCGTGATCTCTGTTTCCTTAAAAGGAATTAATGCAGCTACTTATGAGAGCGCTTTTGATTTTGCTGTGCAGATTATGAAAACTGCAGCTGGCAGCATGCAGTTTCTTCTTGACAGTGAAGTTTTGAGTGACTATGACAAGTCGGATTATAAAGTGCTTTTGGACAGCAACATGAGTGAGGCTGTTTTTTGCGGCGGACTGAGAAGGCTGTCAGAATTGTTGGAAAAGCATTATGGCACAAAAGTGATCTTATTGATTGATGAGTATGACGTTCCGTTAGCAAAAGCTTTTGCAAATGGATACTATGACCAGATGGTATTTCTGATCCGCAATCTATTGGAACAGGCGTTAAAAACAAACAGCAGTCTGAAGCTTGCCGTGTTGACCGGATGTATGCGCATCTCGAAAGAAAGTATTTTTACAGGACTTAATAATTTTACAACCTTTACGATCGCAGATGTCGATTTTGATGAATATTTTGGCTTTACAGATCAGGAGGTATGTGACCTTTTAACGTATTATGAATGTACGGATAAGTATGAAAGTATCAAAGAATGGTATGATGGATACCGCTTTGGAAACGTGGATGTATATTGTCCGTGGGATGTGGTTTCCTATCTTCGAAGTCTGCGTACAAACAGAGAAGCAATTCCTCAGAATTACTGGATCAATACAAGCAGCAACGCAGAAGTGAAAGAATTTATCCGGCAGTCGAAAAATCTGACCACAAAGCGGGAGATTGAGCGTTTGATGGCCGGGGAGAGCATCACAAAAACCATTCATCCGGAATTGACTTATAAGGAAATGTATGAGTCCATCGAAAATATCTGGAGCGTATTATTTTCAACCGGGTATTTAACGCAGTCCGGTCAGGTGGATGCGAGAAAATTCAAGCTGCGGATACCGAATTTGGAAATCCGGGATATTTTTAAAACACAGATTATGGATTATTTCAAAGAAAGTGTTGCAAAAGATGGGGATATGCTTGGCAGATTTTGTGAGGCATTGAAAAATGGAGAGGAAAAGAAGGTTGAAGATATTTTTGAAAGTTACCTGAAAAAGACCATCAGTATCCGAGACACCTTTGTAAGAAAGGAAATGAAAGAGAACTTTTATCATGGTATTCTGCTTGGGATTTTGGGTATCAAAGAAGAATGGGGAGTCTTTTCCAATCAGGAAACCGGAGAAGGTTACAGCGATATCTTGATAGAAACGGAGAACAGTGAAACTGCAATTTTGATCGAAGTGAAATATGCAGATAACGGAAACCTGGATGCTGCCTGTGAAAGAGCTTTAAAGCAGGTAGAGGAAAGGAAGTATGATGAGGAACTTCGGGAAAACGGAGTAGACAAAATTTTGAAATATGGAATTGCGTGTTATATGAAACGGTGTAAAGTAAAACTGGCGGACTCATGATACATGAGTCACATCTTTTTTTCAGTAAACTTGTTATTAAATAATAGGAAGTGATAGTGCTAGGAGAGTAGAATGTTAAAATTATGTTATAAAAATAATGCTAAAAGAACAGATGAATATTATTTTGATTTATAATCTCAGAAAGTATATAATATCTGTCTTTCAACATATTATGCAAAGCAAAATACAAGAGGTATCCCATTTGTTTTCATCTCAGGTGGGATATTAGCAATACTTTTAGAGCAGGTATCTCAACGTGTATATAGATATTAGTTTGTATAATTCTCCTGTATATTATGCGGTGCATGGCGTCTGTTAGAGTCGTTCAATAAGATTATCGGTACATAAAATTTTATTGTAGGGCCGATATGAGAATGCTATAATGTGGATATGAAAAAACGATAAACGGTAATTTTAAAAGGAGGAATGAAAAAGTGGCAGTTTCCAATATAAATACAATTATCAATAATGATATTCAAAAAGTTTGGAACATTGTTTTAGCTGTTGATAAATATAACTTATGGCGAAGTGATTTGAGCAAAACAGAAATAATAAATGACAAACAATTTATTGAATACACAAAAAATGGATACGCTACTACATTTACCGTTACCGTTGTAGAACCATATAAACGCTGGGAATTTGATATGGATAATAGCAACATGAAAGGTCACTGGATTGGTATTTTTGAGGACAAAGGGAATGAAACACAAATAGACTTTACAGAAAATGTGATACCTAAAAAGTGGTTTATGAAACCTTTTGTAAAAACCTATTTGAAAAAACAACAAAAGCAATTTGTGCTGGACTTAAAGAAAGCATTGGAATAATAAAATTTAAGAGTGGAGATTTAGAAATGGCTTCAAGTAAAGATTATTTACAATTTGTTTTAGAACAATTATCAGAATTACAAGAAATAACATATCGTGCAATGATGGGAGAATTTATTATCTATTATCGTGGAAAAATCGTTGGCGGTATATATGATGATAAGTTGTTGGTAAAACCAACAACTTCTGCGATTTCTTATATGCCGACAGTTACTTACGAAATTCCATACCAAAATGCCAAAGAAATGTTATTAGTGGAAGAAATTGATAATAAAGATTTTATAACGGGGTTGTTTAATGCAATGTATGATGAACTACCAATGCCAAAACCTAAAAAGAAAAAATAAACAGCTTACGTTTTAGTCCTGCAATCGAAACTGTTGTGAAAGAACAAGTTAAAAATCCGAAGAAACGTCAGGAAGATCTTTAGCTCTTTGCCAGCAGGATGAAATTGTTATGGGAATTGTATATGATCCTTTTCATGAAGATGTATTTTACACAATGAAAGGAAAAGGCAGTTTTTTTAATGGGATTCCATATTAGAGACTTGATAGCAGTAAGAGAGTAGTGAAAACTTTCTTACTGCTATTTTATGCTTGCAAATGACTATTTAACTATATAAGGTAGATTTGGATTGAAGCTTGAAGTTACTTTTGGGGAAATTTTTTGTGGATCCAAACCAGAAATTAGTTCTGCATTCAATTTTTGCAAAATTCTTTATGATTTCTCCGCACAGTTGGATTGAGAATTTCGTTATACATCATAGAAGGAGGGAAAAACATGGAGTTGGAAGAAATGTATGACCGGCTTTATCGGTATTGCTATTTTCATACAGGCAGAAAAGAATTGGCAGAAGATTTAACACAGGAAACTTTTCTGCGTTTTTTTCACAGGAATCCTTCTTTGCATCCGGAAAAACAGATAGCTTATCTCTATACCATTGCAAAAAATCTTTGTATAGATGTTTATCGGAAAAAAGAGGAATTACAGGAAGAAGTGGAACACAAAGTAAAAGAACATGTTTGGCCTTTGGAACAGGCAGAACTTTCTCTGGATTTAAAACAGGCTATTCTTCAGATGGACAGGCAGACTCAGGAACTGCTTTTGTTGCGCTATGTGGATGGGTTGAGTCCAGGAGAAGTGGGTAAAGTGCTAGAATTATCCAGATTTGCAGTATATCGAAGAGAAAAGGAAGCATTGAGAAGATTGAGAGAATATTTTTGTGTTGGAAATGAGGTGTGAAGATGAAAAAAAATCAGGATATATTAAAGACAGAACTGGAAAACTTATATTCTCCTCCGGTACCTGAAAGAAAGGAGGAATTTTTGCAGAACTTTTCTTATCCTCAGATTTCTTTTTGGGAATTTTTGCGGATTCAGTTTTTTTATATTGGAAAACTGGTTTGGGCAGGATATATCGTTTTGTTTTTTGCAGGTTTTTTTCTGGGAAAATTCCTTATGGATAAAGGCTTTTCCAGGGGAATGATGGCAGCTTTTTGTGCGGTACTCCCATTTATGGTGGCACTTCTAGCTAGTGAGATTTCAAAATCAGTACGCTTCGGGATGCAGGAACTGGAAATGAGTGCAAGGCATCGTCTGGAACAGGTGATGCTGGCAAGATTGTTTCTTTTGTCCGGTGCAGCAACTCTTCTAGTCATTTGCGGGTGTATTCTCGTTTCTCGGAATTCTGTAGTTGATGTGATTCCCTGTCTCTTTTACTTGACAGTTCCATTACTTTTTAATTCCGTTTCTTCTCTTTGGATTTGCAGACGAATCCCTTCTCTGGAGCTTCGGGATGTAAGTCTTGGGATGGGAGTGGCGATGGCAGGTGTTCACATTTTTTCTATAGAGAGAATGGATTGGATGTACGAAAAGGCGTATTTGGTTTTCTGGATGGGAATGTTAGTGATTTTGGCAGTGATACTGGAAAGGCAAATAAAACAATATAGAAAAAATCTGGAGGTATGTGTATGGAATTGAAAATTTCCCGTGTGACAAAACAGTTTTCTGCAAAAATTGCAGTAGACAAGGTGTCTCTGCAAATGCAACCTGGGGTTTACGGACTTCTGGGAGCGAATGGGGCAGGAAAAACCACACTTTTACGCATGATTTGCGGTGTGTTAAGCCCTGACAGTGGTGAAATTTCTTTGGACCGGTTTTCTGTAAAAGAAGAGGAATATAGAAATTGTCTTGGGTATCTGCCACAGGAATTTGGGTATTATCCTAATTTTACAGCCTGGGATTTTATGATGTATATGGCAGCACTAAAGGGGATTCCCAGAAATAAGGCAAAGGTAAGAATTGAGAAATTGCTGGAAGCAGTGAATTTAAAGGGATCGGAAAAGAAGAAAATAGCAGTTTTCTCCGGAGGAATGAAGCAAAGGCTTGGAATTGCACAGGCACTTCTAAATAATCCGAAGCTTCTGGTTTTAGATGAGCCTACTGCAGGCTTGGATCCAAAAGAAAGGGTAAAATTCCGCAACATGATCTCCCGCCTGGGTCAAGACAGGATTGTAATCTTGTCGACGCATATTGTTTCGGATATCGAGTATATTGCTGATGAGATTTTACTAATGAAAGAAGGTAGTATTCTTCAGAAAGGAAGTTTGTCGGAAATTCTGGAACCGATTCAGGGAAAGGTCTGGGAATGTAAGGTGAACCCTGCCAGGGAGGCGCAGATACTGGAGCAATATGCGGTGGTGAATATGAGAGAGGACACTGAGGGTGCATTTTTACGGGTTGTAGGTGCACAAAGGCCCTCTGCAGATGCTGTGAGCGTGGAGGCTACTTTGGAAGATTTGTATCTTTACTATTTCAAAGGAGAAGGAGGAGAATAGAAAATGAGGGAGTTGGTTTTCTTTGAGTATAAGAAGATGTTTAAGCGAAAATCTGTCTGGATTAGTATTTTTGCCATGTTGTTTGTGGTACTTCTGTGTTCTAATCTTTCTCTGTTCGGCAGTGTTTATGTAGATGACCATAAGGTGATGAGCCATTTGGAAGAAATTCAAATCAGGCGTGAAGGCGGAGAAAAGTTAAATGGAACTGTGCTGAAAAAGGAATTCTTAGAGGAGCATGCACAGGAGTATAAGTCTTATTTAAAAGACAGAGAGAACGGTAAAATTACCTGGGAAAATTATAAAACAGCACAAAGGGAGTTTGCCTCGGCACAACTTCTTTCCTGGTGGATGGAAAGCCTCGTACCTGAATTTCAGGGAGAAATCCCAGCGGATAAATTTTATGCCGCAAGAGAGAAGAACATGGAGAAGGTATGGAAAGCAGCAGGGCTTGATTCTGGTGCAATCCAGGAGCATAGAGAGCAGAATCAGAAAATCGCCACACCATTTACCTATTTTTATTGTGAGAGCTATGAAAAATTTTCTGTGTATTGGATGTCTAATATGATTGTTTTAGCCATGTCGGTGGCAGTTTGTGTAGCACCGGTTTTTGCAGAGGAATACAGTACGGGTATGGATATGCTTCAGCGTTCTTCCGGGAAGGGGCATGGAAGTCTGGTGGCAGCAAAGCTGGTTACAGGATTTTCTTTTACCTTCTTTCTTGGAGCGATTACTTTTGGCCTCAGTCTGGCAATGGAAATTCTTATCTATGGTGCAGGCAGTCTTAATGTACCTATGCAGATAATCGACACACTTTTGCTTAGCAGTTATCCCTTTACCATAGGAGAGATGCTGTTGTTATTATTCTTTGCCAGTGAGATTTCCCTGCTTGTTCTGGCGGCTGTGGTGATGTTTTGTTCTGCCAGAATGAACAGTGCTTTTGGGCCTGTTCTGGTGGGAGTTTTGTTAAGTTTATTATCTGTGGTAAAAGAAATGATTCCATCCTGGATGATAACCTTGCGGAGAATCGCATCTTTACTCCCAGGGCCTTTTGCAAGTTGGGAAAGTTTGTTTTATGAGAGATTTTGGAAACTGGGCGGAATGTATCTGAAAAGCTATGAGTATGTGCCGGTGATTTATAGCGTGGTAATTTTGCTGTTGTGCGTGTTTGCTTACAGAGGATTTGTGAGAAGGAAAAAATAAGTAAACTAATTTATAGACAAAAGTAGTTGTATCTTTCTGCTATTTTATACTTGTAAATGGCTGTTTGCATAAAAAATAGATTTGAGTTGAAGCTTGAAGTTACTTTTGCAATTTCATACAATAGAAGTCAGTTTTACAATTAACTTATAAGAAACTTTATAAAAAATTTCGGAAATGATGTAATATTTTAGGTAATTGCTGTGTCTAAGAAGTGAAGGAGGGAAATGGGATGCCGGCAGAGCAAGAAATAGAGCGAATGATAACAGAATATGGCGATACAGTACTGCGGATGTGTTATCTCTATTTGAAAGATTATCACTTGGCAGAAGATGCAGCACAGGAAACCTTCATAAAAGCACTGAAACATTATGACAGTTTTCACCGGAAATCCAGTGAAAAGACATGGCTTACAAAGATTGCCATTAACTGCTGCAAAAATATTATGCGAATGAACTGGTTCCGGATAGGGCGCTGGAAACTGGAAGAAAATATGCAGACTGTTGTTGCTGATCCCATAGAGAATGTGTTGGAAAGGGATAGTATAACCAGAGCTATTCAAAGTATGGAAGTTCAGGACAGAGAAGTAATTATTTTATATTACTATCAGGAACTGTCCATGAAAGAAATTGCACAGGTGATTGGAAAATCAGAAAATGTAACAATACAACGTGTAAACCGAGCCCGAAAAAAGCTCAGGAAAATTTTGATGGAGGCAGGTTATGGATTGTAAAGAAATGAAACAAAAAATAGACACAGAACTTTGTACGATTGTGTTTACAGATTGTATGAAGAAAACCGTTTTAGGAAGTTCGAAGAAACGGATGTCTCATCCGATACTGCGGTATGCGGCTATCATTGCACTTACTTTTTTGATTGGCGGGACTACTGCGTTTGCAGGTTATTATTTTTTGAATAAAGTAAACGTGAATGCAACCACCCTTCCGGAGCTGGATGAGATGAAGATTGTAAAGATGGCGCCTCTTAATGCAGAGGTAGATCAATATGGGCATATTCACAAAGATTTTTCTGATTACGCTATGCTACAATCTAATCTTGGGATTGATCTGCTAGAGAGCAAGTATGCAACAGATCAGTCGTATCTGCAAGGGAGTATGGAAACTGACCGGAAAGATTATGCGATTATAAAAATGGAGAATTATATCATAGGAGATACAAATAACTATATCTATCTGGAAGAGGAAGAACGGTATCAGTACGAACATGGAAAAACGTATTATTCTCCAATATCGCTGTCAATGGATTTGGTTTTAAGCCAGAAACAGTTGGGGCAAGGATGGGATACAGATTATTTGGGATTTTATGAGTATGTGGAAAACTATACATCTAAACAGGGATATAAGGTAAATCTTATTCAGGATACAACGGGAAAGCATATGTCCGAAGATTACATCTCAGAAAAATGTGCGGTTTTTGTTGCAGATGGTATTCGATATACTTTGTGTGGACGCACCTCTATAGAGCTGATCAAAGAGATTGTGGATAGTATGGAATAGAAAAGTCATTTTATTGATAACATTTCTTATAGGATAATCCAATAAGAAAAAGGATCTGAGAAAGGAATTGTTCTTTCAATTAGAAAACTTATGGAAACAATGGGGAGGTCGGTAGAACAGGAAATGGAAGGTCTGAAAATTCCTGAAGAAGAAAAGCGTAAATATTTAGATGAATTAAAAAAATGTAAGAGTACAAAGTATATAAATTTTGAAAATAGAGGTGAGCAGCACTGTTGTTGTTCACCTTATTGCATAATGCTACGGAAAAAGCAAAGCTTCCGCAAATGGCTTACAGAAATCAAATACTCCCTTTGAATATGGGAAGATATGTCACAATCATTGACACAATTCCTAATGCTTAGTATAATTTAAACGGCTTTTCATATTTATGCTGGGTGAATATGGAAGCCACCAAATAGATAGTGAATTACAACCAAACTATGAATGGGAAATATTATTTAGATTATACAAAAAAATATGGAGGTTTTCATGAGAAAACTAGCTTTAAACGATGAAATACTACTAAAAATCGAGAAGCCGGCCCGCTATATCGGGAACGAAGTGAACTCGGTGATGAAAGACAAAGAGAACGTAGACGTACGCTTCGCTATGTGTTTTCCGGATGTCTGCGGGGGTAGATGTCCAGATAGTATTATTTAGTATATATAGTGTTGATCAATGATGAATAGTACAAGATATAGATACAGAATGACATTAAAAAACACTCTTCAACACTAGATACTACTATGACCATGACCAAAATATGACCACTTTTAGCAAAAAACAGTTAAGAATTTTATACAACCAGTAAACAAAAATATGAATAAAATGGCTTAAATACCTCAAAGCATTTTATCGAGTATTTATGAAAGAATATATCAGGAATAAAAAGTACTTTGCAATGAACTGCAAGGTGCTTTTTTCTTAAAGAATTTAGGAAAAAGGTCAGCTTGTGTTCGGTAAATTGAGAGAGTATAATAATAGATGAAAGTAAAAAAAGATATAGATTGTGACGGTAAAATATGAACACTTATTGTTCTATAAGATATAAAAGAGAGATTTTGAAATGAGGAGATTTTTACAATGGATGATAACAAAAAATGTTTTGTATGTGGAAGTAATGCATTTGTTCAATTTGATATGGACCCCGTTAAGCATTTTTATGATTGCCCTGTTTGTGGGCGATATGAATATTATGTTGTGTTTGCAGAGTTGACAGAATTTAATCCGAATCATTTAGGAGCATACTTAGCGTATAATGGATTTAAACACAGTTTTAATGAGTATAGATATTTTACTACGATGAGCAAAGAGCAATGTGACGAATATAAAAAAGAATTTGAAAATGGAAATAAAAGTCATGGACATCCAGTACGATTAGAAAATGAAAATGTAGAAAATTGGTATCCTAAATCTTTTGCAGAAAAGGTTGATTATATTCTTTTATATTTGAATTCTAAAAATCCTTATTGGGGAGAAAGTATAATATTAGAAAAAGAAGAGATGATTAGTTGTCTTTTTGTAGATCGGTATGAGTTGAAAAATGGAAAATGGGAAAGACGTACGGATGAAGCATTACGGAATCAGGCGTATTATATGCTTCGATGTCTTGCAGAACAGAAATTTATTGAACTACCGGAAACTTGGAATGGCGGTGAATATAATAGATCTATTATTCTGACACCTGCAGGTTATGCCCGTATTGATATGCTACAAAAGAATAGTTCGAACGGTAAAAATGTCTTAGTTGCAATGAAATTTGGAGAAGACACAAAGATACTTCGAGAAGCTATACGACAGGGCATACATGAAGCGGGATATATTGCTATTTTGATTGATGAAGTGGAACATAATGATTTTATCACACCGGAATTGCTAAAATATATTAGAGATAGTAAATTTGTTGTTGTAGATTTATCACATCAAAATAATGGAGCCTATTTTGAAGAGGGTTATGCTATGGGACTGGGGAAACCGGTTATCCAGCTATGTAAAAAAGATGTTCGGTTGCATTTTGATATAGCACAAAAAAACACAATTATATGGGAAACGGAAGAAGAAATTCCCGAAAGATTAAAAAACCGAATTAAGGCAACTATAGATTAAAAACGATATACAAGAAACCAGTTTTTAAATTGAATAAAGCTGTTTTAACAAGTATTAAAACACGAGAGTAAGAATCTGAGTAGATTTTTGCTTTCGTGTTTTTTTATTTGCCTGAAAAATTTTTTTAATCTTTCCGAAAAAATTCATGAAATTTACAGAAAAGCCTTGTGTACGGACTTCTTATTTACTGAAGTTTGGTACATTGACAACTGAATACGGTAATGAGCTGAATTGTTCAGACGGGATGAATGCAGGATAAAACAATTTGGAGGGATTATATGTTGATATTAGGAGTTTGCTGGATGAAACAACACAGGAAAGATACCATGAAAGAATTGGGGGCGAATATATGGGAAAATCGGGTGTAATAAATCAAGATTTTAAAGGAGAAGACAATACTGCTTACCATGATGTGATCCGTCTGTTTAAAATATACCGGTCTGTAAATTGGAGAATGCAGATTAAGGTGAATCAAGTAAAGCACAGGGTACAAGAAGAGTATGGTACAAATCTGGATGAATTTCTGGATCATATTTATCAAGCCGGCATGGATATCAATCAGGATTTAGACGACATGAAGCAGCGGGTTGAGGCAATCAATCAAGCCAATAAGTTTTTAAAGCTGATAGATGAAGCAGTAGAATTGATGCGGAAGTTTCATCCGCAGGGCGAACGTTATTACTGGGTTTTATATTACAGCTATATGTCAGCAAGGAAAGCGGAAAATATAGAGGAAATATTAGACCATTTGGAACCACATTTCCCGAAAATTACCAGAATACACCGGGCAACTTATTTTCGATGGCGTGAGCAGGCATTTCAGGCTGTCAGCAGCATTTTATGGGGATATGAGGATGAGAGCAGAAAGCTAATTGAGTCTTTCAAAAATAATTTTGAAGAGGAATAGCGATTCTGTTGACGTAGCAAATACGAAAAATTTATAGTAGGTGCAAGTAATGAATGCGCATAAATTACGCAATAAGTTTTTTTATGGTTTGTACCGGAAAGGAGACAGAGAATATGTTTATGATGCCGATTGACACAGGAAACAAAGCAATCAAGACAGAAAATTTTGAATTTAATTCAGGGATCACAATGCTGGCGGACGTTCCAGGGGAAAATGAAGAAGCCTTAATGTATCAGGGCAGATATTACCGATTGAGCCATGAGAGAAATGTATATCTGCCGGATAAGACGATGGATGATCGCTATTATCTGCTGACACTTTTTGCGATTGCAAAAGAGTTGGAAGAAATGAGCCATTCAAAATCATTTATACCGGGAGAACTAATAAGCATGGATCTTGTTGTAGGACTTCCACCCTTGTATTATCGAGGACAGTATAAGAAGTTTCGAGAATACTTTTACCGGGATGGAAAAATCGTTCACTTTGTATATATGGGAAAATCATACCGAGTGACTTTTTCAAACGTGTTTGTTCATATGCAGACGTATGCCGCATACTTGTATATGGCAAAAGAATTAAAATTATCCACTTATCCGAAAGTGTTGATGATTGATATTGGTGGATTTACGATGGATTATATGTTGCTGGAAAAAGGCATGATTTTGTGGAATTATACAGATTCAACCGGAAAAGGTGTGATATCCATGTATCAGAGGGTGAATAAAGGAATTCGTGAAAAGTTTGATTTGGATTTGAAGGAAAACGATATTGACTCCATTTTGAAGGGCGAAAACTGTATGTATGGTGAACCAATCCGAAAGCGTGTAGAAGAAATCGTTACCGAGCACGTAGAAGAAATGTTGGGAATGTTCCGGGAGTGTGGCATTGATTTACGTTCGTCGATGACAATTTTCGTGGGCGGAGGTTCAATTCTTTTATCCAAGATTATTGAAGATGTGTGGAAGCGCTATGACGGAGAATATTATGTTGTAAATGATTCCAAGGTCAATGTACGGGGGTATCGGAAAAAATATCTGTTTGATATAGGGATGCAGTAAAGGAGGGAGTCCTTATGACAAAACAGGATGAATACCGTTTTAATTTGAAGTTTGACGAAGCTGATGAAGATCATAGACGAGTAAGCGAGTTTTTGAACAAATGTGGCAGGAAAAAGGCAAGATATATTGTGAAGGCAGTACTTGCTTACTGGGAATTGCAAAGCGGAAAAACGCCGATTGTAGAACGGTCAGCGGAAACACACATTTCACTAAAAGAGACAGTTATTCAGAAAGATGAACCGGATCGAGGTGATCGGCTGATTCAAGTGAAAGCTGAGAACAATAACGGATTAGATCAGGAGGAAGCTGATTTAATGCGTCAGAATTATGCAGTATTTGAAGATATAGAGTAAGAAAGGAGCTGAAAATACGAAAACCAAAAGAAATGCAATGCGAATAACACAGGCGTTCATCGTTGCGGTGTTGATATTGCTGGTGTTCCAGAACTTTTTTTCTATCGTTTATTTGAGTGGAGAGTCTATGGAGCCAACACTCCAAAATGGAAATGCATTATTATTAAAAAAGTGGGGGGTTCCACAAAAGGGAGATATTGTTACTGCATATATAGATGAATTGGATTATACAGTAGTAAAAAGAATACTGGCAGCAGAGGGTGATACTGTCAACATTGATGAAAGCGGGGTATATGTCAATGGGAAATGGGCAGCAGAGTCTGTCAAGAATGGGCAGAATAATATAGATTTTCGAGTGTCCGCAAATGAGTATTATTTAATAGGAGACAACCTAGCAGATTCCTTGGATTCACGTTCTTTTGGATGTGTTGGAAGAAGTGCAATCCGGGGAATTTTGATTAAAAAGTTATTTTAGGAGGCAGGATATGAGAACGAATAGGATTTACGGATTGTGTACGTTACAGCTTATAGGACTTGGGGTGCAGGTAATCAATAGGATGGCTGGAAATTTTATTATTTTTATATGTAGCGCAGGAATCATTTTATATGCGGTAAAGTTGGATATTGAACAGCGTAAATTTAAGATTTGTCCGAAATGTAAGATGAAAATACCAAAAAAAACACGTATCTGTCCGGAATGCGGATATCAGTACGGACCATCCGTAAGAGAAGAGGAATTAACAGATATGATTGAGCATAGGCGTGATGAAGAGGAAGCATACAGTGCGGATCGGATTGATTGTGATTTTGAAAAGATTGAGGAAGTAGCAGTAGATACGTTTACTTTATTTGACGGTGATATTCAGGAGTTTTTGGACGGGAGGGAAGATACCGAGGAAATATTGACCGTTAAGCAGGAAAATACTGGTAAAATGTAAGAATTCCTATATATTGCTACTGTTAAGATTATACCGAAAAAATCGCTTTGACAAGATAAAGCAAAAAAGAAAGGTATAATCTCAGGTAGAAGTATGATGACGGATGTTCTTTTGCAAGTATTTTCTTGGGACATAAGGTAAGCCTATTAAGAGAAGATACATAAAAAAGAGAAAACAAATAGATTTATCAGACTGTTGGGAACTATTCCTGACAGTCTGTTTTTTTATCAGAAATGGCAGTTTTCTGTGGAAATGTGTACGGAAACAGAAAAGATGCAAGATAAGAGCGCCGCCTGGAGGTTTCAGCGAAACAGAAAAAACTTTCAGGAGGCAGAAATGAATAAATATGATAGCGATTTAAAAACACAGTTTAGTGCGTATGTGAAACAGTCAGTTTTGAATGCAAAAGGACACTACCTGAAGAAAAAATGCAGGATTGAATGTATAGAGACAAGCTATGCAGATGGGTTGATTGTTCCGGGACAGAATACAGAAGATTTACTACGAGAAATAGAACTGTTGTCTGGAAAAATATTTAATGGAATTACAGAGATCAGAATACTGTTGGAACAAATAGAGGATGCACAGCTATTTCATGCGATTGTTACCTTGACGGAAGAACAGAAAAAGGTAATTTTGCTCCGTATATTTTACGAAAAAACATTCCGGGAAATTGGAAGAATTCTGGAGATGTCTGAAAAAAAGGCGGAGAATACATATTATAACGCTTTGAAAAAGATGCGGAAATTACTAAGGGGTGATAAATATGGAATTTGAAGAACTTTTACAGTATGCAAGAACGTATGATAAAAAGGCAATGATGGATATTATTGAAATGTATCGCCCTTTGCTGATCAGTCAGGCGATTATAAATGAAAAATTCGACGAAGATCTGTATCAGGAATTGGTTTACACGATGCTTTTATGTATTTTAAAATTTCCATATATCCCTACAAAATGGGAATAAAGAGAGAATAAACACTATATATAGTGCTTGAATGATTGACAAATACGATATATTGAACTATGATAAGAGTGATACAAATTTTTTTCAGACAATAGATTCTGGAAGACATTGTTTTTGTTTCAGCGTAGGTTGAAACTAAAATTTAGGCAGATATCTGCGAGTAAATTCGGAAGAAAGGCATTGATTGTTTTAGGATAATCAGTGTCTTTTTTTGTATGTCTGAAAGTAGAAAGTATCGGAGAGGAGGACAGGATAGCAGGACGAAAGAAGAATGGGAAAGGAGGAATACGAATGAAACCCAAAAAATTTGTACAGATTTACGGTAAAGTTGTATTGCCGATAATCAGAGGAATGAATGTAAGATATTTCAGCAATGGAACATGGAAAGAAACAGCAAGAGTGAGGCGTGTGATTGAGGTAACGGATGCATACATTAAATTTGAAACAGACCGGATTCGTTACTGTATTGATTTTGGGATGATAGAAGATAATGCAATGCCGATAGCTGCATAGAAGGGAGAGGAAAGGCTGTCAAATATGGATAGCCTTTCCCAAAATAAGATAAGAGATAAAATTGCTATGATTATGCGACTATATTGCGAACCTATTGATATTGACAGATGACTTCTGCAAATATACAATGATAAAGTAAAGTTTTGTGCATGGATGAGACTTTCATGGAGAGCCGCAAAACATTACAATGAACGGGCAGCCGCAGAAGGGCTGTCTTTTTTTGTGCGCAGATTAGGTGTCTGTCGTATTTGTGCAGACGGGAATCTGACGGGAACATATAGATTTTTATTAGAAGGGAGGGAAGTTATTGACGGGAAATATCAGAAAACAGAATACAGCTAGTCATAAAGCAGGGAATCAGTACATGGAACTGGTTCCCTGTTTTGCGTTTGTCGCATTTTTGGCAGTCGTATTGATTGCAGTTTCCGCATCCCCTGTGTTCGCAGCTGGGATTTTTGAAACAGCTAAAAATGCAATGCAGACAGTGTATAAGGATGTGGCAGGAATTGCTACAGTAGCAGCGGTTGTATGTGCGGCAGTCTGTTTGTTTTTAATGAATTTTTCTAAATCGGGACGTACTGTAGATGAATCAAGATCCTGGTTAAAAAGAATCATTATTTGTTGGGCAGCGCTCATGACGATGGGAGCTATTGTAACTTATTTCGAAAGTATTATTCCACAGAGTATCTTCGGCGGTTAATGAAAACAAAGAAAAAGCCGGTGCTCTCCCGGCAGAAAGGGGGTTACCTGAAAAGGTAAAACACATACATGGGTTGGTTATTAGAATTATTGGTCGAAGGAATCAGAGAAATGTTATCTCAGTTTGTCATTGATATGATGACACTTGTAACAGATATGTTTACCGAACTTCTGTCCTGTGACCTTAGCTTGTTTGAGGAACTATTTTCCGTAGTAGGAGACTTGTATAAAAATGTAGTGTTGCCGATGGGAATTGCTCTGCTTCTTTTGATATGTGTCTGGCAATTATTTAAAAGTATGTTCGGGAAAGCGGGGGTTGCCAGTGAAGATCCAATAGAATTAGTATGCCGGACTGGAATTAGTCTGTTTTTTATTGTAGCAGCGAAACCGCTGGTGGATTACATTCTGGCGGTAGCAGGAACACCATATCAATGGATCACAGGCACAGATGTTGAAGTAAGCAGTTTTTCAGAGTATGTATCGGTGCTGGAAGGACTGACAGGCGGACTGGGAATTGACAGTTTAAACATAGCGATTTTAATGTTGATTATGCAGTTTGTAGTTGCATGGAATTATTTCAAAATGCTCTTTGTAATTGCAGAACGCTATGTACTTTTAGGAGTATTCTCTTATACAGCACCTTTGGCATTTGGTACAGGCGGATCGAAAGCGACAAATAATATTCTTGCATCATGGGCGAAAATGTTTGGAGGACAGATTATCTTGATTCTTCTGAATTCCTGGTGCTTGAAAATGTTTTTATCTGGATATGGAAATCTGAATGCGAGTGCATACGGATTTACAAAATTCTTTGTAGCGACGTTATGTTTGGTAGGATTTTGTAAAGTTACATTTAAACTGGATTCGTATTTATCATCACTAGGCGTTAATCTTGGACGACCAACAACTGGAATCGGAGCGCTTGGACTGATGATGGCTGCCGGTAGAGTTTTGTCACATGTTGGCAGAGGTAGCGGAGAATCATCGGGCAGCAGTAGTCCTACGGGTACGGAAAGCCAGACTGCAGCTACAGATGGAGCCGGAATGACAGATGCCGCCCCGGGACCAATTCCAATGGGATTTCCAGGTGATAATGATGCTGTGCGTATGGATGGAGAAAATGAGTTTAGTGGCGCTACGACAGATGAAACAGCAGATATGGAACTGGCAAATGGAGATTTTGATACAATGGATGACGAACAGGGCAGCGTTCTGGAGGAAATGGGTATGATGCCGCAAGATTCATTTGCTGAAACAGAGGATGGCATGATGGATATGAGTGGTATGCAGGATGCCACAGATTTTGATTCTGGTACAACATCACAAAATGATGCGGACGCTTTTGTAGATGGTATGGACAATTCCGATATAAATGGTGCGTTTACGGGAGAAGGAAGTGCAGTTAATGATCTTGGCGATTATCCAGTAGAAGAAGAGGAAGCTGGAATGGAAGAATCTTCAGAACCGGATATGGAATTAGAAGGAAATGCAATCGGCAGTGCTGGAGGCGACGATATCGGAATTGGAAGTGGAATGGATACGTCAGGCGGGGAAACAGCTCTTTCAGGCGGAAATCCTTCATCCGGAGAGCAGGCATCCGTACAATCTGGTGGGATCATTAGTGAAATAAGTGGTAACGCCGGTATGAAACTATCGGATTCTTCTGAAACTTCTGGTGGAGTATATGCATCTAATGAAGGGGAATCTTCTTATACAGTAGGCGGACAAGGTTATACATCAGAAGGAAGATCGCCTCATACGGATTTCAGTTCAGCTCGTGAGAATGGCAAATATGAATCAGAAGGTTATCATGATTTTGACGGACCGATGTATCAAAATACTTCTACTAATATGGAGTCAAATCAAGGCATTCATGCAGAGGAATTGAAAAAAAGGGAGCAGGGAATTGGTTCGGAATCAGGAGAAATTCGTGAAGTTCCTAAAACAAGAGAAGAATTTCGTAAGAAGAACCAGAGAAACCACAGTCACAGTGAAGATCATTTTCTGACATAAGGAGGGGTGTATGTATGAGAGATGACAGGTCAGAATCCTCTCCTTTAGATCAGGCGGCTGGCACTGCAAGTCAAGCGGCACAAACAGCAGGGCAAGTAAAAAAAGCGGTCAATCAGGCAAAACAGGGAGCAAATGCAGCACAAAAAGCAGCTCATACATCACAGGCAGCCTATGCCGCGACTGCTTCTGCGCAAGGCGGTGCAGCAGCGGCTGGTGCAACAACAGGAACAGCCCTTGCAGGTCCATTGGGAGCAGTGGTCGGTGTGATTGTAACCAGTAAGACCTTCTGGAAGGTGATTGGCGGCATTCTTGGAGCAATTTTTCTATTTATGTTTATTATTGCGAACCTTATAGGCATTATTTTGACTTATCTGGGATTTGCTGATGCGGACGCTTTTGCAAATGAAGCTCAGTCAGAAGAACTCTCTAACTTGAAAATCCGGATCGAGCAGATTTTTGATCAAGAGGAGTATGAGCGTGAAATTCTAGCGATTATTGAGCAAAACAGAGATTTGAAGATTGAAGAAATTGATGCAGATAAGGAGAAAAACTATAGCGATTACCAGTTATCTGTGATAGACGAATATGAAACCAAGTTCAAGAGGAATGCAAGTTATTATCTTTCCATCTTTTTGCTGGATATTTGGGATAACAGTACAAGGAATAAATTTTTAGGATATTCCAGTGAATGGGGAGATATGTCAACAGATCTGACAAGTCAATATGATTCTTATTTTGAAGAGGCGGCACAAACTTACGGCGTTCCTGTGGCTCTGCTTAAAGCGATGGGAAAAACCGAATCAAATTTTAATCAGGGTGCAGTTTCCGGAGCCGGTGCAATCGGTATTATGCAACTTATGCCGGCAACGGCAGCCTCGCTGGGAGTAGATCCCTATGATGCACGTCAAAATATTATGGGCGGGGCAAAATATATTGCAGGCAATCTGGAGCGATTTAAAGATTATTCTAACGGCTTGGAGCTTGCCATTGCTGCTTATAATGCGGGACCGGGGGCAGTCATAAAATACGGTTATCAGATTCCGCCGTATAAAGAGACACAAAACTATGTGAAAAAGGTCTTGGGATATTTGACGATTGCAGAAGGAAAGACGGAAAACGGTGCTGATATAGAATCAGATGAGGATTTAAGTGAACCGTATCAACTGTTAAAGAATGCTGTCACAGAACATGTTGACAGCTTTTTTTCATGGTCTGTAACAGATGAGAAGGAACAAGCGGCTACGGAAAGCAAATACTATCAGATTTCAGAAACGGGGAAGATCGGAATAGATAAGGACACCTATGAAAAGATGAAAAAAGACGGAGAAAACGTAGTGATAGAAACGGTTCCTGTGACAAAAAAAACGGTTGAGTATACACTTGCACTCCTTCTTAATTCACAGCCACAAGCTGGAAGTGGGTATGAATATAAATATGTTACGAGCCAGAGTACTTTTGAATTGGTACTAAAAGTATTAAAAGTAATGGAGGATGGTGTATCAGCCTTAAAAGACGCCTTTTTCTCATTGTTTTCATGGAAAGATTTTGTGACCGGCGGAGGAGATGATACCTATGTCAGTAATCTTGATGTATCGGGAGATATCTTTACATACGATACAGTCGGAAAAGGAGTAAAAAAAGTGGTCTATTTTAATCAGACTGAAGAACCATGGGGCAGTATGCCTTATGGAACAAGTACCATAGGGGCAGCAGGGTGTGGACCAACCTCAATGTCAATTGTCATATCTACTCTTACCGGACAAACGGTAAATCCGCAGACGACCTGTGCATTTTCGATTCAGAATGGAGAATATGTGTCAGGAGTGGGTACGGCACATTCTTTCATCGGAAATGCTGCAAGTAACTGGGGATTGACATGTGAGCGCGTGGGAAAAGACCGTATGGACTATGTTGTACAATCGCTGAAGGAAGGGAAAATGGTTGTCGAAATATGTGAAGCATATACCATAACAGGAAGTGGCAGCGGACATTTTATCGTACTTACCGGAGTGACAAGAGACGGTTACATCACGATTGCAGATTGTGCGAGCAGAGAGCGAAGCACAAAGGTCTATAGTGTTGATACGATTAAATCATACGGACGTGATTTAAGTGCGGGAGCATTTTGGATTATTGGAAAGAAATAGCAATTTGGTAAATAGTCAAGGGTTATTTTGAAAAGATTTTTATACAAAAGGGTAACTTTAATAAACCTGTGAATTACAACGAGTTTCACAAGCAGAAAATGCGATATGGATTACCTACTCTTTTCCGGAGAGTAGAGTTGGCCCTTGTCCAGCAGACCATAGAGCAGACGTATAAATTTACGGGAAGTCAACGCGAGTGCTCGTTTATGCTGATGATTTCTTGTTTCAGCATATTTCTTTTGATAGAAGCGTTCATATTCAGGGCAGTGTCTTATGACACTTCCAGTAGCTTCTATAATGTAATAGCGCAGGTAACTGTTGCCAGCTTTGCTCATACGTTTGTCTTCGGCCTCAAAATCTCCGGAATCATTATCATTCCAGATAATGCCGCAATACTTTGCGAGAGCATTGGCATTTTGAAAAGCCTTGACTGAACCGATTTCAGCAAGAATCCCGGCAGAGTAAACCTTACCGATGCCAGGGATAGAATTTAGCACGGTATATTCGTCGGGATTTATCCCCTGTACAGTTTGCAGGATTGCTTTGTCAATTGCTTTTAATTCCTTTTCAAAAGAACTGATACAGTTAAAAGAGGATGCAATTGAAATCGTAAGCGGTTCATAAAGGCATTTATCAAGTCTGTATGAATTGCGGGCGGCAGCTTGTACCATCTTGGCAGTTTCTTCTGGATCAGCAATCCGGCCTCGGCTTTTTGCATTAATGAAAGCAACGAGATCTTCCACAGAGGAGTTCACAATATCCTCATTGGTGGTAAATTCGGTCAGGATTGCTTCGGCAGTAGCACTGTATTTATTTGAAAAGGGATGTTCTCCATCACGCAGTAAAGCATACTCACTGAATTTCAGAAAGATGTTATTTAACATATATGTTTTTTCTCTGGCAATACATTCAGTGATGTGCATACGGTGTCTGGTAAGCCTTTGCAAAGCAAGGTATTGGGAACCGCGCCAAGGTTTGATGCTGATACGCCCAACACGGGCAAAATCGGCAATGACAAAAGAATCAATGCCATCGTTCTTTCCGATGTCGTTGAAGGATTTTTTATAATTTTTCACTTCTTTTGGATTGAGGCAATAAACACGGACTGAAAATGGAGCCAGTAAATCGCTGGCAGAAAGGTAATTAGCCAGATGGACACCATAGAATCCGGTGGATTCCATTGCAATGACAACGTATTTAAACTGATGGTTTTCTTTCAAAACATCAACAATCATGCTCTCAAGAAGAGTAGCACCATCTTGAGTATTTTGAACAGGCTTCATCTTTATGAAAAAGTCCTGATTAAAATCAAGAGCAGAAAGCACATGGATACGGGATGCAATATCAATCCCAACAAAAAGCGTTGAGAGGTAATCGAATTTTTCTTTCACGGATCGTCACCACCTTTCATCGTAGAATAAAAAGAATGTAATCATGGCTTATCCCAGATCACTACGCCACCCTAAACCTCGCATTATGAGCATTCACCGGTAAAAAATACCCTGCTGGTGGCTAGAAACCGGGATGCAGCATTTGTGTAATAAGTCTTAGCGTAGCGTTAGGGCTGCAAGCTTTTTTTGGCAATAACAACATGTTTTGCAGGAGGCGTAAAGCAGTAACCACAGCTACAGTTCTTACGAACCTAAGTATAGCATCTGGGAGCATGACTATAAAGTAACTTATTAATCTAAAGACAGAGAAAGGATGAAGCAGCATTGCTGAAGAAGAATCTTCGGAAAAGATGTTTAGAAATATCCTTCTGTCTTATCAAAAAAAGAATAAGTCTGTAAGCGTTTTTCTTGCTTACAAACTTATAGGTAATTGCGAAACTCACGAAGTTTGTTTGCAATCTTGAACAAGAAAAGGGATGAATTCATGCTCTGCACGAGTTCTGGAATAAAATGTGGGTAAGCGGACAGTTTAGGCGCACTTTAATAAGCCTTAGGCTTTATAGAGTTGGTAAGTCCTATGCTATGAGAGGTTTTAAACTTCGAATGTATTCGTGATGTTTGATTTTATCTGCAAGAACGACACTGATGAGTTGTGTAATACCTGCAAGAATTAAATCCACATACAAAGTCCTCTCATTCTGGGTTCGGCGTCCTGCAAGACAAAGATTATCCTTGATGTGATTGATGTTTCTTTCCACAACAGTCCTGATTTTGTAGGTATTATCCCATTCTTCGGTTCCGCGAATCGTTCCGGGATAAGCACGCAGATTCTTTTCAGGATAGATATAAACCATACGACCACCTCTTGATGTGGTACAGGGAGTTTTGCAACAGCATTGCCGATAGGATTTTCTGGTAGATTTATCGTAAGCCCACTTCATTTTGGGACAGACAAACTTGAATCTGGTAATACCGTTTCTTAGTTTAGAAGTGCATTCGTACTTCATAGAAAGCGAAGGGTCATGAGGACAGCAGGGGATACCATCTTCATTGATGGTATAGTCTGGATGTTCAAGTCCGGATCTTGCATTCAGTGGAATATAAGCTTTGGCGAAATGTTTGTCATTACCAAAAGTGTTACCAGTAAGAAGGCTCTTATAGAGCTGTGTGGTATCGAAAGCTGCATCTCCAAGGAAAGTTTTCGGATTAATCAGTGGATGTTTGGAAAAGAAGTCTTTGAGTGTCGGAATCAAAAGCTTTGAATCATGAACACTTTTATCCTCATCAGGGGAGTCGGATTTCTTTTCGATAATAATATCAGGATGTGCATACATAAAGTCTTTATTATAAAAAGAGATATGACGAATAATTCCCAGCCCATTGGTAACAATGCCAAATTTGAAAACATAGCAAAAATGGCCATTGATATAAAGTTGTTTGATTTCAGGGTTAGCAGAAGCATGGGAAGGCATGGAACCATAAGCAGCTTTGTAGGGGTCGTAAGATTTATCAAATCCCTGAGTTTTTGCATAAGCTTTAAGCTGTTTGATAATTCTGTTAGCATACTTTGGATTATTTTCTGTAACGAATGCTTCAATACCGGAAGAATCAAAGATAGTCATATCCGCTTTTGCAGAGTCAATTGCCTGACAGATAGGCTCAGTAACATCAACAAGTTTATCGAAAACAAGCTGCAGGTCACCTAAAAAGTCCTGTTTGAAGCGGGTTATTTTGGAAGCGTCTGGGACTTTGGTAAAACCACAAAATTCACGAAGAGGTTTTGAGTAAGTGAGAAAAGTCAAAAGAAGTTGATCCGTAGGGATGGAGAAAATACGTTGGATGATCAAAGCCCACAAAAAAGCTTGTAAAGGGTATTTACGGGTTCGTCCCGTTGATGCATAAAAATGATTTCTGAAAGAAATCGGAATAAACTCATCCAAATCGATATGAGTTTCCAATAGAGAAAGAAATGCAGGTTTGTCATTTTCAAATTTATCTTGGCAATCCGAAAAAATATCTGCCAAAGAAAGCTGTTTATATGGTATCATAGGTATTAGAATAACTCCTTTCTTGGATTGCGGATTTTAGTTTTTGGCAACTCTATTATACCATATCCAGTGAGGAGTTATTTGCTTTTGAGCAACAAAAAATGCCGTATTTATGCGGCTTGCGGCGTTTCGCAAACGCCTATTACAAACTTATTATACGAGGAGGCGTGGTAGATGCAGTTGAAAAGCAAAATTTGTTGTTTGATTACCGCATGTAGTCTATTTTTCAGTCTTTTTTCCATGGATGTATTTGCAAAGACAGATAAAAATCAAGAAGATCCGGAAACTGTCCAATGGAAAGAACGAGAATCGTATGCAGAGAATTTCACAGATACCGAACAACCGACTGCGACACTTGCTTTACGAACAGAGTGTTTTACGGGATTTACAGGAAAAATTTCTGTTACAATACAAAAGGAAAATGGTGCAAGCAGACAGTATGAATTATCAGAGGATAACCTGTATGAACAGAATATTCCGGTAAATACAGGAATCTATATGGTGAAATCAGTGGAAGCGGCAGATGAAGAATGTGTCTATAAAACGGAATATTCCCAAGAGGAACTAAAGGTAAAACCAGATCAGTTACTTCTTTTGAAAATTATGGTTATGGAAGAAGAGATTGGAACAGTGGCAGAAATACAAAAAGAAAAGTCGGAAAATTCTCTGCATACAGAGATAAAAGAAACAGTGGATGAAGAAAATATCATCAAAACTCTTTTGGAGGAAGAACAAGGGATCGGAAAGTATCTTTTGGGGATTGGAATTTTGTCAGGAACTGCTTTGGTTATAGGGCTTTTGGTTCGTAAGAAAAGAAACAAGTATGATTAACAGGAGGTGGTTAAAATCGCACAGAGAGAACGGGTAGATGTATATACGATTCCGCCGAATTTTGCACAGGAGGGAACTATTTTTTCAGGAAGAGTCAGACTTAGGAATGCATTTGAAGCAGGCCTTCTGGCTCTTCTTTTATTGCAGGCACTTTTGGCGACGGATCTTGGAGTAAAAGGTAAGATTTATGCCGGGGTAATTGTGATGATACCGATTGTAATCTTTGCGGTATTAGGTGTGCAGGGAGAAAGTCTGACTTCTTTTTTATTTCAGTTTTTGAAATATCTGTGTGGTCGGAGAATACTTACAGTTCCGGATGGTAAATACCGTTTGAAGCGGAATCGCAGATTGAGGAAACAGCAATACAGAAGCCGGAGGGGAAAAGGAGGCGAGCGTCATAGGAAACGAAGTAAAAGAGCTGAAGCGTCAGCTCAAAGAAGCAAAACAGGCAGAAAAACAGAATCTGAAAGAAGAGAAAAAAGAACGTAAAGAGCAGCAGAAATTGGAACGGCAGCGTTTTCGGGAAGAGGAACGGATGCGAAAAGTTCAGATGCAGGAGGAACGTGAGTTAAAAAAAGAACTCGACAAAACTGAACCAGCGAAAGAGAAACATGTTGTCCGAACGGATATTAAGAGAAAAAAGGACACAGAACGTGAACCGGATTTGGATTTACTGCCGGTAACCTGGGTATCATCTTATCTTCCAATACGACAGATAAAAAATGGAATTATCTACACAACGGATCATCGTTATGTGAAACTGATAGAAATTCTGCCGATTAACTTTTTGCTGCGTTCGCCTTCTGAGCAACGGAATATTATCATGTCCTTTATGTCTTATTTAAAAATTGCTCCAGTCAGAATACAGTTTAAGGTTGTGTCTAAGAAAGCAGATATTTCGGAGTATATTGAAAAAATACAAAAGGAGGCGGAAAGGGAATGTGACACAAGGGTAAAAATGCTTCAGGAGGATTATGCAAAACTCATTGAGAAACTTGGAAGGAAAGAAGCAATTACAAGACGTTTTTTTATGGTTTTTGAGTATCAATCCTATAACAATAATAAAAATCCGAGGGAACATGATATTCTTCCGTACATGAAATCAGTAGTACAGACTGCTAAAAAATATCTTTCTCAATGTGGGAATGTTGTTTTGGAGCATGAAAACGATACGCGGTTTCTTGTGGATGTTTTGTATCAGATTTTAAATCGAAGGACAAGTGTTTATGAGTCTTTAGAAGAGCGTACCCAAAAGGTAGTAGCATATTACCGGAAAGAGAACGGTGAGGACAGTATTCGTCATATTCCGGTTACGGAATTGATTGCACCAGAGACGATGGATCTGCGTCACCGAAGTCATCTTGTTATTGATGGGATGTATTACAGCTATCTTTTGATACCTTCCCATAAATACAGATCGAGAGTGCCGGCAGGATGGCTGTCACTTTTAATCAATGCAGGTGAGGGAATTGATGTAGATGTTTTCTTTTTCCGGCAGGATAAAAGCAAATCTATGGAACGCATAGGAAGAAGTATTCGTCTGAACCGGTCGAAGATTAAAGATACCTATGATACGAATACTGATTTTGATGATTTAAGTGAATCCATCCATGCAGGATATTATCTGAAACGCGGATTAAGTGGAAGTGAAGACTTCTACTATATGAGTACATTGATTACCATTACCGGATACAGTGCGAAAGAGGTGGAATGGCGTGTAAAAGAAATGACAAAATTATTAAATTCGCAGGATATTGGTGTGACAAGCTGTATGTTTCGGGAAGAAGAGGCATTTCTGTCTTCTTTGCCGTTGCTATGTCTGGATAAAAAACTGTACGAGAGATCCAAACGGAATGTACTGACTTCCGGAGTGGCAAGCTGCTATCCGTTTACTTCCTATGAAATGTCGGATAAAGATGGGATTATGATGGGGGTTAATAAGGCGAATAATTCTCTCGTAATCGTGGATATTTTCAATACGAAAATATATAAGAATGCCAACATTGCCATTCTGGGAACATCAGGCGCTGGCAAGACTTTTACCATGCAGCTAATGGCATTAAGACTGAGAAGGAAAAATGTGCAGGTCTTTATTATTGCACCAGACAAAGGGCATGAATTTGCAAGAGCCTGTAATAATATCGGTGGGGCTTTTATACAGATTTCTCCAGCTTCCCAAAACTGTATCAACGTTATGGAAATACGTCCGACAGATAGGACTGCAAGTGAAATTTTGGATGGATATACAGTAGAGCGTTCTGAACTGGCAATGAAAATCCAAAGTTTACATATTTTCTTCAGTCTGCTGATCCCAGATTTGAGCCATGAAGAAAAACAGCTTTTAGATGAAGCATTAGTGATTACCTATGCAGAAAAGGGAATTACCCATGATAATCAGAGTTTAGAAGATTCTGATAATCCGGGACAATACAAAGATATGCCGATTTTAGGTGATTTACATGAAGTCTTATTAAGAAAGAGAGAATGTCGGAGGATGGCAAACATTCTCAATCGTTTGGTACATGGTTCTGCGGCAACATTCAATCAAAAAACAAATGTAGATTTATCGAATAAGTATGTTGTTCTGGATATTTCAGAGTTATCCGGAGATCTGTTGTTGGGAATGTTTGTTGCACTGGATTTTGTATGGGCAAAGGCAAAAGAAGACAGAACTGTAGAAAAAGCGATCTTTGTGGATGAGGCTTGGAAATTGTTGGTGTCAAACGAATTGGCAGGAGAATATCTGCTGGAGATTTTCAAAGTAATTCGTGCTTACGGCGGTTCTGCAATCTGTGCAACACAGGACCTTGTAGATTTCTTTGCTCTAAAGGGCGGCAAGCTTGGCAGAGGTATTCTGAATAACTCGAAGACGAAAATTATTCTCAATATGGAACCTAGTGAAGCGGAGAATATAAGGAAGGAACTTGATTTATCAGAGGCAGAAGCAATGTCCATTGCAAGATTTGAAAGAGGAACCGGTCTGATTTCCACCAACAGTAATAATCTGATTGTAGATTTTAAGGCGAGCCAGTTGGAAAAAGACTTGATTACAACGGACAGAAAAGATTTGCAGGAACTAAAAGAACGTTTGCAGAAATATGGAAGACAGGCATATGGAAAGCAGGCTATATAAGCAAGTAGATTTATAATAATGCGTATTAAAAGCGTCATTGTATGCGTCGTAAGATTGTTTATAAACGAGAGCTATAACAATCTGTCATACAATACGCTTTTTATATGTCATTAAGATAACTATTATTATTTGGAAAGGATACGGGCATTATGGAAAATCAGAACAAACAGAGAGGTGTGGAACGGGAATTAAAAGAGTTGGTACAGAAATATAATGTGCTGGAGAAGGGGCAGATATACGCCTATTTTGAAAAGGATGGAAGAGAAAGGTTTGTGGGGCGGGCATTGAAAACCCTGGAAAAGGACCGCATGATCTATACAAACAACGAAACCAAACAGGTAGCGTCCAGTGAGTCGGCATATGAAACCTGGGAACGTGGGACAAGTACCTGTTTGTGGGTGCTGCTTGATTTGATGGATCAAAAGAAGATTGAACAGCATTTTCTTGCATCCAAAGAAGAATATCCCATACGGATCGTATTTGTGGGAGACGGGGAAATCTTTGATATTCTGTATGTTGCACCAGAAGATATTGAATTGACAAATCAACTGTTTGTACGGAGAAAAATCGATGGATGCGGGCATGTTGTAGTAGTGGAGGAAGCGGAAAGCATCCCAAAGATTCAGGTTTCCGATGTGATTGGATATTGCACAGTAAAGGAGGATGGTGAAGTCGAATACTATCGAAAAGAAAGCCGGTAGCCGGGATACATTTCAAAAGGTAAAGAGGCAGTTAGATGATGCACAGAAAGTAACCGCAGAGGTGGGAGAACTGATGGCAGAAGCAAGAAATATACTGACCTCTTATGCAAGATGTAAAACGGAAAACGGATATGAAAATTTTATGGATATGATACTGGAAGCATCGAAAAAAGGAGAACAACTGACGGAAAAATTAAGGCGTTTATCTCTGGAAGTTGTGCTGGATCAGGTGAAATATGAGAAGTATCAGTCAGAACTTGTGGCTGTACATGGAATTAAAATTGGCTATTGTGATGAAATTTTGGGGATTACAATGCCGGTTTTAATTCCGCATCGGAAAGAACAATATACCGATTATTTGTATAAGCCTTTGTATATTGCATTCAAGCAATGGTGTATCGAGCAGAATCAGGAGCAAAAAAAGATACCGGAATATGAAAAATGTACGGTTTGTTTTGTGCATTTGTATAATCGGGATTTGCCGCTTGGACGGATCAGGGATCACGATAATTTTGAAGAAAAGCATGTCCTTGATGTGATTTCAAATTTCTTTCTTGTGTCAGACAGCGGCTTGCATGTGGACACGTATCATATTACACGAATGGCAGATAAAGATGGGACAGAAGTTTATATTATGGATACGGACAAATTCCCCCGGTGGCTTCAAAGTATTTAAAATATAGTATCGAAAAACGTATCTGGTTTGAAAGTGCCTTTTTCGATAACAGGAAAATGTCAGAAAAGGTAGTAAAACAATCGTTTTTTCGGGAGTCAGAAAGAAAAACTGTACCTAAGTGTTAATCAGATAGGGTAGTGTTTTTGGAAAAGAGAAACGGTGGAAGGAGAAAGTTATATGCGCAAACAGGATATGTTACTTTTGCTGATTGCTGTTAGCGGAGAGATGCCGGCAGACCTTGCGGAACAGATTATCGGCTCTGTATCTTATACAGCGTCTGTCATTACCAGATTAAAACAAGAGGGTTATATCTCTGTGAGAAATAAAGCCGGATGGAAAGGATATGTACTGCGGGCAAAAGGTAAGCGATATGTTCTTTCACAATATGGTGAAGATACGGCGTTCTTTTTACAGGGTTCAGTGGAAACAAATCATGTAAAAACGGAGATTGAAAAACGTCTTCGTTTATACCGGATGAGCAAGGTATGGGTCTTTTTTTGGAAGACGGGTATTCCCATTTTCAGAAGTCAAAAACCGGAACTGTTTTGTTTTGCTTCTGAATTTGGGAGGGGGCAAACAGCATATTACGGAAGTTTGGAGTTTAAGGGACTGACTGATGCCATTAAGGGGTCAAGAGCTTGTGGAATTATGCTGTCCGGGGAGTCCGGTTACATTGTTTACCATACGCTGGAACAGCGAATGCGCTGGGCGAAAAAAATGGAACGTACCATGCGCAGCTTTGTAGAAAGAGAAAGCATGAGAACGGGCGTATTAAAACGAATAGATGCAGTGATCATGGGAGATACATTGGAATTTCTTCTAGAACTTTTGAACAGCGATGGAGGTTTAAAGGGGAACCTGTTTCAAGTAGATGATATTTATGAGAATTATTATTATGTTCCAACAATCGAGCAGGCTAAAATACAGGTATTACTTTTAGCAGACCGGGAAAAACAAATCAGACTGTATCAGTTTTTATGTGGGATACTGGAAGAACAGAGAAATCAGGAATATCAGGTGAGTGCAGGTGTCGATCAAGCAGGGAATCCGGTTTATTTTTGCTATGAACTGGAAATGCGTCATTTGTTACGTGTGAAACAGGAACTAGGATGGAAAAAGCAAGGTACGATTCTCTGCTTATCTTATCAAAAAAACGTATTAGAAACTTATTTTGGAAAGGAGGTTGCATATCGTGAAATTTTGACAGAAAAAGTTTTGGATTATTTAGGAGGATTGTAACACTGTCCTTCATACAGTGAAGGAGGTGCGGGCATGAACAGTCCGTTTGAAACAGGCAGTCTTACGGTGGATCAGATGAGTCGGCTTCAAATATCTGGAAATGTGATTCCCGTCAGTTGGTATAAGACGATTCGGAAACCCACAGGGAAACCTAATTTGAATGCGATTATCATATTGGCAGATATTGTGTACTGGTACCGGGCGGTGGAAATCCGAGATGAAATGACCGGGCAGTTAATCGGACTAAGGAAAAAATTCCACGCAGATCTGTTGCAGCGCAGTTATCAGCAGCTTGCGGATCAATTTGGGATTACCAAGCGTGATGCTACGAATGCAGTTGTAGAACTTGAAAAGCTGGGTGTTGTGCGCAGGGTATTCCGAACACTTGATGTCAAAGGACAAACTGTGTCCAATGTATTATTTTTGGATTTGAACGTAACAGTTTTAGAGCATCTGACGTATCCGAAGGAAGCTGAAACAGGGACACCAGAGGCAAGAGGCAGGTGTCCGCCGGATACTGTCTCACCGAAATCGGGGAGGGGTATCACCGAAATAAGTGAGAGGGTATCCCCGGAATTTGTGGGAGGTGGCACGAAAACCAGTGAAACATATACAGAGAGTAAAGCAAAAGATTACCGTACAAAAGATTTCTATCAGTCTTATCAGTATGTGGAAGATATGGTAAAGGCGCAGATTGATTATGAGGCATTGAAAAATGATAATCCATACGATGAAAGAATCGATGAACTGCTTGGTATTATGGTGGAGGTACTGACTTCCAGTTCTAAGACTATTCGCGTAAACAGGGAGGAAAAACCAGCGCAGGTGGTAAAGGAACAGTTTCAGAAAATTACAAAAAATCATATAGAGTTTGTATTACACAGTATGGATGAGAGCCATACAAAAGCTCGTAATATTCGTGCACTTCTCGTGACTGCCCTTTATAACTCCATACATACTATCTCGACGTATTATGGAAATCTTGTACAATATCATATGGCAACAGATATTTATACAGCAAAGGAGGTGGAAGAATAAACCGGAAAGGTGTTACAGTTTTAAAAATCATAGCATTAGCAGGCGCATTTGTGATTCTTGCATTGTACGTGGGTGGATTCATGGAACAGTTATTTATGGAATCAGCAGTACGTTTAGCACCGATTGATACTATCCGTCATGGAATTTCTTCAGTGGCAGGGATTCAGTGTTCCATAGTCGCTTTTATCTTATTTGGGGCGGTTGCAGGACTGATTGTCTGGAGAGGATCGGGAAAAGAAGCTTACGATGAACGTAATTTTGAAGTTTCCAGCAAAGGAACTTACGGCACCGCAGGATTTATGGATGAAGAGGAACGTGCACAGGTTTTACAATCCGAGAAAAGTTTTGAAAAAGTAGACGGAGTGATATTTGGAAGAAATCTACAGGATGAAAAAATTATAAGTCTTCCGGTGGAGTCCAGACTAAATAGGAATTTTGCAGTCTGTGGGTCACAGGGAAGTATGAAATCGCGAGCTTTTGCACGAGTAATGGCATTGCAATGTATCCGCAGGGGAGAGAGCGTATATCTGACAGATCCCAAGTCAGAATTATACGAAGATTTATCGTGCTACTTCCGGGAATCCGGTTATACGGTGAAACAGTTAAATCTCATTCAGTTAGAGCATTCCGATGCATGGAATTGTTTGGGAGAAATTGACGATGGCAGTTTGATTGATGTTTTTTGTGATGTGGTGATTCGTAATACAACAGACAAATTCGATCATTTTTATGATAATACAGAGATGGATCTGTTAAAAGCTTTGTGTCTTTATGTGTTTCATGAGTATCCACCAGAAAAGAGAACTTTTCCTGAAGCATATAAATTATTAATTAACAAGAGCGTAGATATGCTGGATGCCATTTTTGATAGATTACCGACTCATCATCCCGCGCGAGGTCCATATCAATTGTTTGCCAAAGCCGAGAAGGTAAAGGGAAATGCAGTTTTAGGACTTGGAACAAGATTACAGATTATGCAGAACAAATTAGTGCAGCAGATTACCAGTCATGATGAAATTGATTTGTCGTTGCCGGGAAGAGAAAAATGTGCATATTTTTGTATTACATCCGATCAGGACAGTACCTTTGATATGTTAGCCACATTGTTTACATCATTTTTAAGTATTAAATTAGTGCGTTATGCTGACCGTACAAAAGAACGCCGTCTACCTGTGCCAGTACAATTTATTTTGGATGAATTTCCGAATCTGGGTGTTGTACCGGATTTTAAAAAGAAACTGGCAACTGCCAGAAGCAGGGGAATCGGTATGAGTATTCTGTTTCAAAATATTCCGCAGCTACAGAACCGGTATCCAGATAATCAGTGGGAAGAAATATTAGGAGGCTGTGATTTTTCTATCTTTTTAGGCTGCAATGATATGACAACAGCATCCTATTACAGTGACAGAACAGGAGAAATCACTGTGTCGGTATCTTCCATACGAAAAAGTTATTATACCATACGTGCAACGGATTATGTGCCGGAGTATACGGAATCTACATCACTTGGAAAGAGAATGCTTCTTCTCCCAGATGAAATTTTGCGTTTTCCACTTGATCAGGGGCTTTTGATTATCCGTGGACAAAAAGTATGCCGTTTTCGGAAAATGGATTATTTGGAGCATCCGGATTCACAATACATGAAACTGGAAAAGGTAGAGGAACATATTCCGGAATGGTTTAAAGACTGGAAGCAGGAGAAACAGAATTTCAAAATCTATGCCGAGAAGGAACCTGATTTACCGGATAAAAAAGAAGGCGGAACAGAAGCAGGGAATCCATTTACGTTAGATACGGAGATAAAAAAGACTGAAAAACAAGCCAACGCAAAAACGAGCGAACAACAGGAAGAAAAGAGAATCATGAAAGTGGAAGAACTGTTTGCATTTGAAACATCTGATGGAAAGGAGGGTTAGGTTGGAGAACTCCCTTGTGAAATATGGATTTTTAAAAATATTGGAACTGGAGTTTGGAATATATTTGAAAGAGCAGGAAACAGAAAAAATAGAACTTGCAGAGAAGTGTATTGAGATTTATGACAGCGTGGAAGAATTCTATAAAGCAACAGGATGGAAACGTGATAATCCGGAATCGGCAAATCTGGAATATCTTTTGCAACACAGGATATTGGTTGAAATACAGGGGAAAATGTGGTATTTTTCCAGAATCCGGTATGATGACGGACTAAAAGAGTTAGTGAAATAAAATTGCACCTAATATGCGACTGTATTGCAACGGTGCTGAAATTGACATCCGATTATAGTCCGTTTAAAATAGTATCTGTAAAATAATGACAGGGCATAAGAAGCAGCCAGATGGCTGTTTTTTTGTGCCCTTTTTTCAACTGAATGGAGGTTTACGATGGCAGAATTAAAGAGAGCAGGCAACAAGATGGAAGATCAGGGAATTCCAAGGGCAGCATTGTCAGAAGGTGTTTTAACAATCGATGTAGATTCCCATGTAGAAACTATGGAAGAACAGGAGGATGCCAGATGGCATCAGCTTTTAAACGCACACAGAACAAAGAAAATCCTGACCGGGCAATTGGGAGGAATAGAACGGTTGGATAGTGGATGGGTAGTTGCAATTACCTATTACAATGGATTCCGTATTTTGATCCCTATGGATGAAATGATGATCAATCTTATAGGAGATGGACGAGAAAATTCCGATACTTTAAACCGACAGACAAGAATTGCCAATAATATGCTCGGTAGTGATATTGATTTTATTATCCGCGATCTGGATGAACAGAGCAGAAGCGTGGTTGCGTCAAGAAAAGATGCCATGCTGAAAAAACGGCAGATGTTTTATCTGAATGAAAATGAAGAGGAAAAACCAATGCTGTATCCGGGAAGGGTTGTGGAAGCGCGCGTGATAGCTGTTGCGCCGAAGGTTGTCCGTTTAGAAGTGTTTGGGGTGGAAGTTTCTGTGCGGGCAAGGGATATGGCCTGGGAGTGGATGGTAGATGCCGGCGAAAAATTCCAGGTAGGCGATCTTACTCTTGTAATGGTAAATAAGATCAATATCCGGTCGTTAGAGGAAATAGATATTTCCGTAGATGCAAAAGGTGCAACTGCAAACACGAACAAAGATAACCTTAAGCGATGCGTACGTCAAGGCAAATATGTAGGAATCATTACAGATATTTACAAAGGAACGTATTTTATCCGGCTCAATATTGGTGTGAATGCAGTTGCACATTCCTGTAATATGACAAGTCTTCCCTCTAAACGTGACGAAGTTGGATTTGTAGTTACCAGAATTAACGATAAATTTGAGGTGGCAGAAGGAATCATCACCCGTATGATTAAGCGTGCTGTATAAAAAAGAAAAAGGGTACTGTTGACTCACAGAAATCAGATTGTTTACAATACCTGCAAAACAAAAGAGACATTTGACAGGAGGCGTTGCTGATGAAAAAGAAAAAACAGAAACCGGAGCAAATACGTGTACGGTGTCAGTATTGCGGCAGGATGGCGAGGCTACATCCGGCATCTTATGTATATGGCAGTAACAATCTGGATTCAGAAAGTTATCTCTATGTGTGCGACGGGTATCCCGATGATTGTGATGCGTATGTGGGAGCACATAAAAAATCACTTTTGCCGAAAGGGGAACTGGCAGATGGTCAACTTCGCAATAAGCGAATTTTAGCGCATCGAGCATTAAACACACTCTTGAAGGAGGGCGGGATGACACGAAAAAGTGCATATATCTGGCTGCAAAACAAATTGTGCCTTCAGAAAAAGGATATGCATATTGCAAAGTTCTCCCTGTATTACTGTGAGGAAACAATTCGGGTATGTAATGAATTGATTGAATGGCATCAGAAAAGGAAGGGGGAATGACATGCGTTTAAAGGCAAAAGAAGATGACATTTATAAACTAATGGATCAAAGAGATTGGTATCTGGCTGCAGCAGGTGGCTGTGGAATTGTAGGCATCCTTCTACTTTTCTTTACCTTACATGGATATGTGAGTTGGGAAATCCTGTATTTTCTGGCAGTCCTTTTGGTAGGAATCAGTCTTTTACTGTACCATATATGGAAAATCAGTAAGCGGATTGTAGAAGCTAAGTGGTGTTATATGGAATTGGATGAAGATTCTTTGGCAGTATACCAGCCGGAGGAAAACGGGCAATATGAAGCCTGCCGCATTTTCTATCAGGAAATTGAAAAAATCGTAGAGGGAAGCAGAAAAGGAATACCGGAGTTTTATGTGGTATTAAAAGACGATGAAGAACGGAAAAGTTTTATTTTGCTGAATGATGAAGAACAGATGCGGAAGATTTTTCAAGTCAGATCGTTGGGATACCAGCATGAGGAATTCAAAGCGTTCTACCGGAAACTCCGATGGGAGGTTCCAGGTAAAGTGCAAATAATCGGTACAAAATATCAGACCGTATGGGATATGAAAGCATCGCATAAAGGATGGTTGTTTTTAGGCTGTTCGGGAGCTGTATATTTACTTTTAAAAGCCGGTTTTATTTTTGGAATTTTGTAAGGAGGGCGACAAAATGAGATGGTATACAGCAGTGGGCGTAAAGATGGACCAGCCGGGAGGCTCATTCTGCGTTCAGGTTGGGGCGGAGAAAAAAATTTTATCCGGTATGGAAATTTATATTTGGAATGCATTACTTTGGTCATTTGTGGAAGAAACGCAAATTTATGAAAGGATGTTACAGTTGTTAAAAGCAGTTTTTCCTGGGGAAAATATAGAGGAGAAAACAGGAAAAGATGAATTTGATTTCTGCTTTCGGCGGCTGTCCGGACGTGGGCTCATTGCATTTCATGATTGTGATACGCTGAAAGAAGCGGCAGAACATCTGTTAAAAAATGCAATAGTCGTAAGGGTTATGAGAAATGGCGGAGAACGGTTTTTGATGTTTTGTGAGAGTTTTTCATGCGGTACCCCATTTTTTAAAGCAATCAGAGTGTTCCGAAAAGAACCCCTGGAACGGACATATCAGGAATTTCTCCTTGAGATACAGCACTGTGGAGAGGTGAGACAGTATTTGGAGAAAGCAGAGCAGCCGGATGAAATACTGGAGATTATACATCTTTTATATCAAAAGAAAATATTATTCATCCGTTCGGTAAAGGAGGAAATGATTGAAGCATAAGAAAAAAACAAATAGATGTGAGAGGATCATCACATACATCCGTCAGCGCATGGAAGGCATTTCGTCTGTTCCAGGCGTACTTGCAGACAGGGCATTGAAAATAGGCGCCCTGTCTTTTCTTATCCTTTTTCTTGGAAGTTATATAGGAAGACAGAATGATTCTTTGAATTTTATTATCTGGTCTATCATCCTGTGGATGTTTGGAATCGGATATTCGTATCATCTGCTTCGATGTGGGGAGAAAAAAGATTATGAGACAATAGAAGGAACGGTCTGTGAGATTAAAGGGAAACGTATTCCCGGACGGGTATATAAAGTGGTAGTCTGCCTTTCTGATGGAAAACAGACGATATTGATGATGGATAAGAGGCAGCGGTTTGAAATTGGTAAGAAGTACCGTTTCTATTTTAATAAAAAAACACAGGGAGTTCTTTTTGGAATTCAGAAATTAGACGCTGCTTTAAATGTAGGATCTTATTACGGAGCAGAAGAAATTGAGTAGGGCAAGGAGATCATGGGCATGGTTCGATTCCATGCCGCCCGGTTTCGTGTGGCGCCAACACGAGAATTAAAAGCAGAAAAGGAGAGATGATTATGGCACAGAAAACAGGAATCGTGAAGTGGTTCAGCGCAAGAAGAGGTTACGGTTTTATTTCAGATGAAAAAGGAAATGATTTTTTCGTCCACTTTTCAGAAATTCAGACAGAGGGATTCCGAAAATTGAAAACCGGACAGGCAGTTACATTTCAAACAGAGGAAGATGAACAGGGAAGACTGCTTGCTAAAGAAGTTTATCCGGCAGAGCCAGAAAAGGAGACAGAGCCAAAAGAAGAGCTGGTATAAGAAGCATATTTTGTATCTGAATTCTTAAAATCAAAAAGTGTGGCACAATATATAGATATAATAAGTTGACAACAACTATATATTGTGCTAATCTTGAATTGAATTAAAATTTGTGCAGGTTCAAGGTAAGAACAGGCAGAGTTTTTAATTTTTGTTCCGGCAAGACCGGAAGTTAAATTTGAAGTGCGAAGGCGCTTGGAAGAGGGCATAGTCTATAAGAAAGATACAAAAAGTGTAAGAACCTTTTTGTGTCTTTTTTTATTGCCCGTCATGCAAAACGAACCAGTAAGATCTGGTTTGTGACATTCAGAAAGGAGGAGCATGAATGAAAGCAACAAGGAGAATTTTTCAATCACACGAAAAAGAAATTCCACCTGACAGGAAACGATGCCACAGAAGGAGTGTATAGGAAGAACAAAGGAGGAAGAATATGCAGATCATAAAAGTAATGTGGGAAGGCATCAACGAACTGGATATTAGAACGTTAACAGAAATGAGTGAGGACGGTTATCTTTTTGAGATTGATGATGGAAGGATTCAAAAAATCCTGATGTTGACAGGAACTTCGAAATAAGAGACATCTAAGAAAGGAGCAGTATGTATTATTATGATGAATTCGGAAAGGAATTTGAAGATGAATTGAGTTTCCACGAGTATCTGGAAGAAATTGATGAGCGTGCCAAATGGATTCGTGTACCGTCAAGAAGTTTAAGCGTATTGACTGTTTCCGGACATGAAGTACTGATGCCGGATATAGAGAATGTTGACATGAAAGACCTGTTAGCTGATACCAAGAAACATTCCGGATTGCTGCTACAATTCCCGGAAGGGATGTATCCGCTTGGAAAAACGGCGGTCAGCACCCTGAAAGACCGGGCAAGAATCAAGGGAACGGCGCTTATGGATGTAAAAAAAACAGTACTGGCGGATATTCTCAATGAGTGTCTGCAGGTTTCAAAAGGGGAGGCGCTTCTTCGCATTTCAGAAGGAAAGGTAAGGGGAGTACTCTCTGGTGACGAGGCAGATTATGCAATTATTTCTATGCCGAAACTTTTTATGATTGCATCAGCGTACATTAGTGGTGATCACAATGCGGAATTCTCTTACGCTTATGCAGATCACAATATGGCGCAGATCACATGGAAGATTATCGACGAGAAGATGACAAAAGCTTATGCAGATTTGATGGCAGAACATGGGAAAACGCCGTTTGGAAAGCTTCAGACGTTTATCCGTATTGTGAGTTCTGATGTAGGGGCGTCGGGAGCAAATATCTTTTATTCTATTTTAGATGGAGATTATACCATTGTTTTGGGAGAAGCCTTGCGCACAAAGCATCGTCACAAACAGGGATTGGAGGAATTTACTGAAAATATGGAATCTATTTTCCAGTATTACAAACAGAAACTCAAAGATATCGGAAAACTGTGTGATATCCGTATCCGGTACCCGGTAAATACCCTGTCAGAAGTCATGAAGAAACAGAGTTTTGGAAAGAAACTGATTGCTGAGACTGTGGAACGGTTTAAGGTGAATTTTGGAGAACAGCCATGCAGCGCATACGAGATTTATTGTGGGCTTTGTGAAGCCCTCTTTTTTGCCAGAAAAAATGGGAGCAGTCCTTCCAGTCTCGTAAAGATGGAAGAGAAAATTGCACGATGTATGAATGTACGCTGGCATGACTGTGATATGCCAGGGGAACTTTCGTAATGAACAGGAAGAAATCAAAAATGCTGCCTACCTGGGTAGTATCGGGTTCTTGTACCGGGAGCTTTTGGGCATGGCTTGAGGAAACTGAGACAAAAAGTACATGGGAGAATCTGGACTATACTGTAGTAAAAGTAGAGCAGGGAAACTTTTTCTACCTGTATCTTCAAAAAAGAACAGGAAAAAACCTTATACCTGGAAATGACCTGAATTTTGCAGGGTTGTTTTCCAAAAAGAATAGCAGTCTGTATGATGTGGATGAGAAATTGGCAGTAATGCTCGGACTGCCAGAAGAAATGGGGTTTCCAAATAGAGCCGATATCAGGAAGGACGCAGAAAGATGTATCAGTCAAAAAGCGGAAGAAATGTTAAGTGCATCCTGGCAGGACTTTCTATACCAATCTGGATGTGATACAAAGAGCCTGCTTCCAATGGTAAGGCGCAGTGAAATCAGAGAACGCGCAGAGCGCTATTACCTACAGAATGGAAGTCTTGCGGACATTCACTTCATACCACAAATTTCTCTGGAGACTTCCTTTTCGGATGCTATATATTTATTGTTTTTAGAATATGGAGAACAGGCAGCAGAGAAGATTGCAAGGCAGTGGATCAAGCGAAATATACCGTATATTTCACAGCAGAGAATTTTGTATGGTTGTGTGCGGGACGAATTCCGGGAAATCTTGGACACGCCAAATGACCGGATTCATAAAATCAAACATTTGATACAAGCGCTGAATGAAACCCGTCACAAGGCAGTACAGGTAATTCTTTGCCGTAAAAAGAAAGTTATTCAAGTGAATATGTCGGTAGAGGAGCTTTGTAACCCTAAAGGGTATTATTCCATCCGAGGGTGTTCCCAAAAGGATAGAGCGACATTGGAGCGAATGTTTGGGAAAACGGCTGAGTTTCGGATTGAAGACATACAGAGTGTGTCATATGGTGGAATAGTTCTTTATGAAAACGTCGCAAGCAGGAATGCGGCATAAACAATAGAAATAGGAGGAAACGAATCAATGAAAAATTATCAATACTTGAATCTGGAACAGAAAATGTTAAGAATCAGACGAAAAATGCCGACTCTTTTAAAAAGATTTTACAATGATGAGGCTGATTATGATTTTGCTACGCTGGATGATATTTATGAAGCCATGACACCGGCATTAAATAAATATGGAGTTAATTTCGATATTGTGCGGGAAATCCCGACACAGTATGATGAGTCAGGGCATCAGACCTATCTGGTACTGGATAAAGATGATTACTGGAGATATGAGGCAGATGTAGAACTTTGCTGGACAAATGCAGACCGGCCGGAAGAATGCAGGCATGTGACGATCCATATCACCGGAACAAATGAGATCCCAGATAAGGCGCATGGAACGGCATTGACTTATGGCTTGAAATATTATTTCCGCAATAAATTCTGTATCCGTCAGGTGGGAAGTGAGCAGGAAGATCCGGATTATGCTGAGCATGATGGAAAGCAGAGTTCCAACACGAAAAATAATCCGACAAGGCAGGTACATGGAAAAGAAAAAGCAGTAGAGAAGAGTACTAAGCGGGCAGAAGATAAGCAAACTTCCAGTGGAGAAGGAAAAAAGTCAGTTGTTTCTTCTAAAAAAAGTCAGAAACTGAAACCGCTGTTAGGCAATGCACCGATTGTCAAAGACTGCGAACAGTTGGAAATGAAATCAGATGCAGAATCACGCCCACAGGAAAAAGCAGAAAAGCATTCGGAAAATAAACCGAGCTTTGATGGAAAAGATGAAACGATCAAACCGAAAATGGAAGAAAAACCGGAATCAGAAGAAGCATCATCGGTAGAAAAAGCAGAAAATACGGATGGATTCATCCCGGTAAATGCAGAAGAAGTTCCATTTGAAGAAGATGCTGATTTTATGGAAGAACTTCAGGAGGAACTGGAAGATGACGTATCGGATTCGGAAGTAGAAGCAGCGAAGAAATTCGTGTGTGACTTTGGCGTGTTCAAAGGAAAAACGATGGAACAGGTTCTGGAATCCGGAGTGAAAGGCACAGAAACCATGAAATGGATCGTAAATAAGTATAAGGGTCCGAATAAAGAGTTAGTAAAAGCGGCAAAAACACTTCTGGATTATCAAAGTGAATCGGAAGAGCTTAGGGCTGCATAACAGTTGCATGAACATGGTTCCTTTGTAGGGACCATGTTCTTTTGGGGAAAAGAATATGACACCATTTACAATTACAGATGTAGGAACGATTTTAGGAATTGAGAGACTTCCTGGTGGTGATGAGGCTTCGTATAATGTGGTCTGTCCGTTTTGCGGAGACAGAAGGGGAAAATGCAATTTTGTCGTATATAAAGAAGGCGAAATGGCGAATATCTATCATTGTTTTCATTGTGATGCGGCGGGAAATATGCTGACGTTATATGCGGATTTGACTGGATTATATGGGACAGAACGTTATAAAGAAGCATACCATGAGATCCAAAGGACACTGCATTTTGGTGTACGAGAACAGATCGCAAAGAAACTGGAAATCCATCGTCAGAAAAAGAAGCAGAAAGAATCCCTGGCAAAACCTGCAGATTATGAGAGGCGGGATCATACGTATCGGGAACTTATAACTTTGTTGCGATTGCTGCCACGACATAAGCAGGATTTATTGAAGAGGGGACTTACCCAACAGGAAATTGCAAATATGGAAAATGCGGGTTATAAAAGCACCAGTCCTGAAGAATCTGTTGCGATAGCGAGAAAACTGATCAAACGGGGATGTAGACTGGAAGGAGTACCGGGGTTCTTCGTGAATTATCAAGGAGATTGGGAAATTGCATTTTATGAAAAAAATCAAGGGTATCTTTGTCCGGTGTGGACCGATGAAGGATTGCTTGTTGCATTTCAGATTCGTTTGGATAATCCTTTTCAGAAACGGAAATATATATGGCTCAGCAGCGCTAAGATGGAAAAAGGTTGTTCCCCCGGAAGTCCGGTAAGCCTTTCCGGTACTTTGAAATCTCCTGTAGTTTATGTGACAGAGGGTGTTTTAAAAGCCGAAGCAGCTTCTCAGAGAACCGGGCAGCCATATCTTGGAAATCCAGGCGTATCCAATTACAAGGAACTGGAATTGTCACTGAACCGATTAAAAGAACAAGGAGTAAAAGTGGTCATTGAAGCAAATGATATGGATAAATGTATGCGGTTAGACTGTGACCATGCTTACAAAGAAATTTGTGAAAAATGTAAAGGCAGTAATGGAGAATGTCCGAAAAAGAGGGAAAAACGAAATCATATTCGGAAAGGCTGCCTGAAACTCTATGAGATTTGTGAAAAGCTGGATTTAATCTGTAAGCGTGCGGTTTGGGATACGGATGACGAAGGTTACTGGCAGGAAAATTACAAAGGCATTGATGACTGGGAATTACGGGAATTATGACTAAAGTTAGGTATAGGCTTTTGTGCGGATCTTTGTTATAATATAACCAACAGAGAAGGAGTGTGAATAACATGGGTGAAGAAAAGAAACGCCTTCCGGTAGGATTGGAAAATTTTGAGCAGATTATAAAAGATAATTATTATTATGTTGATAAAACGGGATTGATTTCTGAACTACTCCGTAATGGTGGAATGGTAAATCTCTTTACCAGACCAAGACGCTTTGGAAAAACTTTAAATATGAGTATGCTGGAGCACTTTTTTTCCATAGAAGGAGATAAAAGTATTTTTGAAGGTTTGAAGATATCAAAGGATACAGAGTTGTCTGAAGAATATATGGGAAGGTATCCTGTTATTTTTGTATCATTAAAAGGAATTAACGCTGGATCATATGATACCGCATTTCGATTAACGGTTGAAACAATAAAAGGTGCTGCAAAAAAAGCAAAAGTCCTCAAAACAAGCGACAAATTAGATGATGATGAGAAAGAGGATTATCGGGCACTCCTTGATAAAGATATGGATGAGGCCACGCTTTTTTTGAGTTTAAAAACTTTGTCGGAACTTTTGGAGAAACATTACGACTCAAAAGTAATTCTTCTGATTGATGAGTATGACGTTCCGTTAGCAAAAGCATTTGAAAATGGATATTATGATCAGATGGTATTTTTGATACGAAATCTGTTGGAACAGGTTTTAAAAACAAACAACAGTCTGAAATTTGCAGTGATGACCGGGTGTATGCGTATTTCAAAAGAAAGTATCTTTACTGGTCTGAATAATCTGAAAGTATTATCGATTACAGATGAACGTTATGATGAATATTTTGGTTTTACAGATACGGAAGTAAAAGAAATGCTGAAGTATTATGAAATTGAAGATCATTATGAAGAAATCAAAAGCTGGTATGATGGATATCGTTTTGGCAGTACAGAAGTGTATTGTCCCTGGGATGTATTGAACTACTGTGATAAAATAAAAGATCATGCAGATTCTTTTCCAGAAAATTATTGGATCAATACCAGCAGTAATGATGCTGTTAAGAAATTTATTCAAATGTCTGACAATGTTACAACCAAACGTGAGATTGAAAATCTGCTTGCCGGTGAGGAAATTATAAAAGAGATTCATCAGGAGCTTGTCTATCCGGAAATGTATCAGTCGGTAGAGAACGTCTGGAGCCTGTTGTTTATGACGGGATATTTGACACAGCGTGGAAGAGTTGATGCAAAACGGTATAAACTTGCGATACCGAATCTGGAAATCCGGGATATTTTTGAAACACAGATCATGGAATACTTTAAAGAGAGCGTTGCAAAGGACGGCGATACATTAAGCCGATTCTGTGATGCCCTGAAAAACGGTGAGGAAACGAAGGTAGGAGAAATTTTTGAAAGCTACCTGAAAAAGACCATCAGTATCCGGGATACGTTTGTGAAAAAAGCAAGTAAGGAGAACTTTTATCATGGGATACTGCTTGGAATCCTGGGTGTGAAGGAAGAATGGTACGTATCGTCCAATCAGGAAAGCGGCGAAGGATACAGCGATATTCTCGTTGAAACTGAAAACAGTGAAACGGTTATTCTTATCGAAGTTAAGTATGCCAATGACGGAAATCTTGATCAGGCTTGTGAACGGGCACTACAGCAGATAGAGGAAAAGAAATATGATGAAGAACTCCGGGAGAACGGAGTGGATAAAATTTTAAAATACGGGATTGCGTGTTATATGAAACGATGCAAAGTAAAACTGGCAGATTCATGATACGTCCCAAAACAATCAGGTGATAAAAAAGCGGAACTGTAAGAGTGCAGTTCCGTTTTTTTATGGCCTGATTTATGAGCCAGAGGAAAGGAGATGAAGCATATGCACATACGGGAACGCCCTACATAAGATTCGGGGAAATAAGAAGACACAATCACACTCAAAAACCAACAGGAAAGGAGCGTTGCAATTGAAACATAGAAAACACAGATGGCTGGCGGGAACGCTGGCTTTTCTTTTATCCTGTTCTGCACTTATTCCGTCTGAGAATGCCGTATTTGCGGCATCAAAAGGCAGAATAGCAGAATCAGAGACAAATGTAACAAAGGAGGAAAAAGGCGATGAGAATGAGAAACAGACCACCGCCGAAACTTTGACGATTGAGCAGGGGGAATCATTTGAAATCGAAAAAGATTTTACGGGGCTTGCCTTGAAAAAAGGTGAAAAAGCTGTATTCATGGATGTTGTCAGCGAAGATGGACAGGGATTTTTTGCAGACCGCCCTGGTACATACCTTGCAACTTATCTGGTTACACCGGAAAAAGGAGCGTGTTATGAACTGACACGAAAAATTGTAGTCAGACCTCGTGAACCAGAGAACAAAAGAGCAGACCGTAATCAGAAAAGTTCAAAAGAGGATACAGAGGAAAGTGACCCTGACCCGGAACCTGTACTGACAGAAGCACCGGAAGTGCCGGAGAATGTGGAGAACTTAAAGCTGGATGTATCTGCGGAGAATGCCTCTTTTTTATCGGTAGTACCAGAAACCATGACAGAAAACCGATCTGTCAATGTGAATCTGGTCGTAGGAGAAAGACTTCCGTATCCATCTAATTTAGGAAACTATTCCACCACTTATTTTACGGTGAATGGGCATGTGGCATATTGTCTGGAGTCTGCAAAATCTTCGCCGCCGTCCAGTGATTATGTAGCAAATATCTTTGAAAGTAATCTGGCTTTGCAGAAAGTTCTTTATTATGGATACGGAGGACCTGGAGATATTACTGGCAGTTATATGCCGAGTTTTGACTGGAAATTGAAATATATCTTTACACATATTGCAGCTTCTTATGCGTATTGCGGTACAGATGGATTTTACGGGTGTACTTTTGAAAGCGTCAAGGCTTCAGGATTATGGGATTACATTCAGTATCTAAATGGGTTGGAAGAGCCACCTAAAGCAGCCATTGATCTTACCCCAACTTCGACAAAAGCATACGAAAGCAATGGAGTGCAGCGGACAGAAGAATTTCGGCTGCAGGGAGATCATCGGAATTATATTACATTGAATCTGCCGGAAAATGTAACGTATCATAGCGGTGGCAGCACGAAAAACGGAAATGTAAAAATTCCTGGTGGTACAAATTTTTATTTCAGTGCGCCGATGACTGTGACCGGAACATGGAACTCCGGTTCCTTAGCGGGAAAAATGGGAACCCAATGGAAAACTCTTGTGGTCTCTACAGGCGGTTCTACTCAGGATATTGGATATGGCACATTCTTTGAAGAAGAAAGCGATTCGGTGAGTTTTGAAGTAAAATGGATGGATTATGCAAAAGTCAAGGTTATGAAAAAGGATAATGTGACAAATGTAAATCTTGCAGGTGCAGTTTTTGGAATTTACAGTGACAAAGAATGCACCAAGCTGATTACTGAAATGCCAGCAACAAATGAAAAAGGAGAAACGCAGGTAGAAATTCCTAAAACACAGGAAACGGTATATCTCAAAGAAATATCCGTTCCCAATGGATATAAGCTGAATACGGAGGCTTTCAATGTGAAGCTACAGTCAGGGAAAACACAGAGCCTGACTATCTCAAATGAGGAACAGAAGGGGAAAATCACAATTCGAAAAAGCGGAGAGGTTCTTTCTTCTGTATCCGGACAGGAAGGAAATCTTAAATTTGAATATCAGTCGGTTCCGTTTGGAGAGGCAAGTTATTCTATTTATGCAGCAGAAAAAATTGTAAGTCAGGATCAGAAGACACCTATTTATGAATCCGGTGAATTGGTAGATCAGTTGACAACAAAAGCAGACGGAAGCATTACCAGTAAAGAACTGCATTTAGGAAAGTATAAGATTGTGGAGCAGAAGGCGCCGGCAGACCTAACTATCGGAAAGACAGAGGCAGACCGCACACAGTATGTGACTCTTTCTTATGCCGGGCAGACGGTGGAATTGGTACAGGAGGAGACAACTTATATCAATGACAGACCAAAGGTAAAGGTCCAGGCAGTAAAGAAATCGGAAAATGACAAAGTGACTTTAGAGGGTGCTGTATTCGGTCTGTATGCAGGTGAAGACATTATCAATGCAGAAGGAAAAGTAGTGGTAAAAAAGGATACCCTGATTGAGAAGGTCACTTCTGATAAAGAGGGAGCTGCGGCTTTTCATTCAGATATTCCTATCAATTTCCGCTATTATTTGAAAGAGATTCAGGCTCCGGAATCTTATTATATGAGTTCTGACCGGTATGACTTCCTGTTTGAGTATGAGAATGATAAAACTTATACATATGAATTTTCGCATACGTTTTCCAATAAAGAGGTTCGAGGGGAAATCCATGTGTTTAAGATTGATAAAGATGCGGAAGAATATATCAGCCAGGGAGATGCAGACTTAGATGGTGCAGTTTACGGACTCTATGCAGCAGAGGATATCAAACATCCGAATGGGAAGTCAGAAGACGTCCATAAAAAAGATGATCTGGTTGCGCAGGGCGTGATCAAAGATGGAAAAGTTGATTTTACGAATCTGTATCTGGGAAATTATTATGTAAAAGAAATCTCACCTGGAGAGGGCTATCTTTTGGATGAAACGGCCTATCCAGTGGAAGTTGGTTATGAAGGACAGGATGTTGCAATCGTGCATCGGAATGTGACAGTGAAAGAAACGGTAAAAAAACAGGCATTTGAACTGATCAAGATTTCAGAGGATGGAAACCAGACAGAAACAGAGCTTTTGAAAGGTGCTGGATTTAAAGTATTTCTGATCCAGAATCTGAAAGGTGTAAAAGATGGAAGTCTGAAACCATCGGAAGGAAATGCTTTCAAAGCAGAGGATTTTATCGGCTATGATTATTCAGAAGATGAAACGGCACATTATTACGAGAATGGTAAGAAAGTTTCGGTGGAAGAACTGTTTACAGACAAGAAAGGATTTGTACGTTCTCCAGAACTTCCATATGGAAAATATGTGGTTTTTGAATCTACAACTCCAGAAAATCTCCAGACCATCAATCCATTCCTTGTAACCATTACCGAAGATAGCAGGGAACCGCAGCCATGGCGTGTTTTTGATGATAGACCAATCCAGTTTTTCCTTAAGATTATCAAGGAAGATGCACAGACACATCTTCCGGTATTAAATAATCACGCACAATATAAAATCTATGATGTGAAAAAGAAAGAATATGTGACAATGAAGGTGCGCTATCCGGAAGAAAAAGAACTGGATGTATTTGAAACGAATGACGAAGGTTATCTTATGACACCGGAGCAGTTAAAGATGGGAACTTACCGCATAGAAGAAGTAAAAGCTCCTGATTTATATGTACAGCCAGGGTATGAAATGGCGTTGAAAGACGGAGAGGGCGATATTCCATTAAACCAGTTGTCACAGACAGGCGCTTATGAAGATGCAAAGCGCGATTTCATTACAATCACTGTGAATTCCGAAACAGCTTATGAAGTAGAGGAAGAAACCGGAAAATATATTGTCGTAGTTCGACAGCAAAACGATGAAGCGGTAGGCAGTCTGACAATCAAGAAAACAGGGGAAGATCTTGTGGGTGCTAAGAATGTGGAAGATTCCCTTCTTACAAAAATGAAAAATGGCATCGCAGGCACAATAAATTCTATCAGTGAATTTTTCGGCAAAGAGGAAGTCATAGAAGAAGACAGCGGCTATATGTTCCAATATGAGAAGAAGGGAGCAGAAGGTATAACCTTTGAAGTTTATGCAAAAGAAACGATTTATACACCAGATGGGCAGAAAGATGAAGCAGGTAACCGCAAAGTGTTGTATGAAAAAGATGGACTTGTTGCAAAACTTGTGACCGGAAAAGAGGGAACTGTATCACTTCACAATCTGCCGGTTGGTTCCTATTATCTGAAGGAAACGGATGTTGGAAATCATCATTTTGTTTTGGATCCTAAAGCGAAAGAATTTGAAATTAAGTATCAGGGACAGGAAGTAGCGGTAGATTATGTTTCTATGGAACTTGAAAATAAGCGCCAGAAGATAGAGCTTGTTCTTACGAAATTGTCCAAAGAAACAAAAGAGCCTGTACAGGGAGCAGTATTTGGATTGTATGCGGAGGAAGATATTGTTGATCTTGCAGATAATGTACTTATAGAATCTGGTACTCTGATTGCAAAAACAGAGTCCGCAGAAGACGGAAGCATCCGCTTTGACGTTGAACTCCCACATGGAAAATATCTGGTAAAAGAACTGGAGGCAGCACCGGGATATCTGAAAACAGAAGATACATGGTCCTTTGATGCAACCTATCAGAACCCAGAACTGGAGGTTATCACGCTTACAAAAGAGATTGAAAATCAGCCGACAGTAGTAGAAATCACAAAAACTGACATCACAGATGAAAAGGAAGTAGAAGGGGCAAAACTTCAAATCCTTAATAAGGACGGGGACATAGTGGAAGAATGGGTTTCCACAAAAGAACCGCATAAAGTGTATGCGTTAGAACCGGGCGAATACATCCTGCATGAAGAGGCAGCCCCGGAAGGATATCTTGTTGTATCAGATGTTCCTTTTGTTGTAGAAGAAACGGGAGAAATCCAGAAAGTAGAGATGAAAGATGAACGTCCATCCGGTCAGCTCCTGGTTCAGAAGACAGATGCGGAAAATAAGGCTCCGCTTGCAGGTGTAGAATTTGAACTTCGCAATAAAGCTACTGGGGAAGTAGTTGGAACACTGGTGACCGGCGAGGATGGAACTGCAAAGAGTGAAGAACTGCCGATTGCAGTTTATGAAGAGGGCAAATATGTAGAACCGATTGTATATGTTCTTGTGGAAACGAAACCGTTAGAAGGCTATGAAGCAAACACAGAGGAGGTGGAAGTGGTATTCGATTATCAGGATGATGAGACAAAAATCATTGAGGTGACAAAAGAAATTGAAAATACCAGAAAGCCTGGAACACCTCCGCCGGATGCGCCAAAAACCGGTGATCATACAAAGATATGGATTCCGGTGATTATTATGGCAGCAGCGATACTTGGCATTGTGGTTATAGTAATCCGTATCCGCAGAAGGAGAAGATAAACGATAATGCTGAAAAAATGTAACATGTAACGATGGAGATTGTCACTTTAAAATTGTGAGTGGCAATCTCTTTTTTTATTGGAGGAAAAGAGATGCGTCATAGAGGAGAAAAGATGATTTTACTGCTTTGTATTGCAGTCTTTGGAATTGCAGCTGCGAAACTGATAGATATAGGGAAAGAATATTATGTTGGACAGAAAGAATATGAAGAACTGAAGGCGTACATAAAAGAAGTTCCTGTATGTCAGCCGGAAAAAATGACAGGAGATGAACCGGAAAAGGAAACAGGGAAGGAAATTGATTTTGAAGGACTTCGTAAAATCAATGAGGATCTAGTTGCCTGGATACAGATTCCGGGGATAGGGGTGGATTATCCTGTGGCACAGGGAGAAGATAACGAGTATTACCTGTATCACACTTTTCAAAAAGAAAACAATAAGGCAGGAAGTATCTTTCTGGATTATAGAAACCATGATGATTTTACAGATCGGCGCGTGATCTTATACGGTCATAATATGAAAGACGGCAGCATGTTCAGTAATCTGAAGCAGTATCAAGATTCTGTGTTCCGGAAGAACTCTAGTTCTGCATATCTGTATTTACCTGAAAAAACCTTGCATTTGGAGATAACAGCGTGTGAAAAAGTGTCCATGCGGGATGATATATATGCTTTGGAAGACGATGTGTCTTGCGACTGGCCGGAGGAAGTCATATTGTCTACCTGTAGTTCTTCTTCAGATACCAGACTAATTTTAAGATGCAAAGTAACAAAGATACAGCATTTAACGAATATAAAATAGGAATAACCTTTTAGATAAGGCTATGTTTAGAGAGAATATCTTTCAATGTTCAAGTGTTATAATCCAAAATAAGAGCAAATACTTTTCATTTTCATAATAGAATTTTCTTTCTTACGCCTGTTGCAGTATCAGGGCAGGTCTGCAGAAAGGGGGCATCACTTTTTTACTGTCGTTCCTTGATTCACCAGTAAAGCCCAAGAGCCAGTCAACGGTGGACATGCTTTGCTTACCGTTGACTGGTCAGCTTCGTGTTACTTGGAATTAAACTTGTAACCATATCCAATTACTGTTTTTATATACTCTTGTCCCTTGCAATATGGTTTTAGTCTTTTACGTATTTGAAAAATTGTGTTTTCTACTGCGTGTAAATGGTTATTTGTAGGTTCATTCCATATCTTTTCATAAATCTCTTTTTTGGTAAATGTGGTTTGAGGAGACGAGTACAACATATAAAGGACTTCAAATTCGTTTGTTGATAAATACACTTCCTGTTGATCTATCATTACGCAATGACTTTTAAGATCCATGCATAGGGTATGATTTATTTGCTTTAACCCCCAGAATTCTTGTACCGATAATCGGTCACTTCTTATTTGTTCAAGTAATAAGGATAATTCATTAAATTTTTTTACTTCTCTTAACTTTTTATATAGGTTGACAGTTATCGTACATCTATATATATCCCTATCAAAATCCAAAATATGTGTTTCGATTGAAATAGTATTATCGTTATCAAGTGTAGGTCGCATTCCGACGTGAGTAATACCATAATATCTTTGTCTATCTATGAGAACATTTGCAGCATATACGCCTGATTCTGGAAAGATTGTATTATTTCTTATCTCTAAGTTTGCGGTAGGTGTTCCAACATGCTTTCCAATACCCCGGCCATGCACAACAGTTCCTGTTAGTATATACATAGGTTTCAAATTTTCTTTCATTTTAATCCTCTCATATAATTCCTTTCATTGATAAAATAATCAAAATACAAGTTGTAAAAATAAAACCTGCCACTATAAACAGTCCAGCATGTTTCTGCTTTGCTTCTTTCTCTACAGTAGAAATATAGCTGCTTTTTCTCAATGCAGTAACTATGGGCTTATACAGTAAAAATGTAATGGATGCATTTAATCCGCCTTTTAATAAGTTGAAGGGAAGAATGGCAGGAAACAATAATTCTGCAACAGCTTCTCTAGGATATCCCATATAAAGCGGTGTCACTAAATAATTCCACAGTAGCATAATAATAACTGTTATCAGCCACCCAGATGCCAGTCCAATTATTGCACCAGATAAAGTGTGCTTTTTTTTATAAATAACAGATGCCGTACACGAAAAAGATAGTGTTTGTATTATATTCATGATACAACCCAATATTCCGGTATCACTTACTGTTAACATTTCGATCGTTGCCACAATAACAGATACAATGCAGGAAGTCATTGGTCCCCAAATAAAACCTCCTAAAGTCACGACAACATCAGATGGATCATACTTGAAAAATAAAATAACAGGTATCCTGCCTATAACCATTACAACATAAGTAATAGCACATAACATACCGATAGTTGTGATTTTTTTTGTTTTAGTGTTCATGATTGAGTACCTCCATGGTAAAAAAATTAACACCCAAAAGAAAATGTCTTTCAGGTGCTAATATCATAATTAGACCACAAAATGAGAAGTACCTCCCATGATCTGTGGAAACCTAACCATATCTTCTTTCATCCAGACTATACTGTTGGTTTTGGAATTGCACCAAATCGTGCGTTTTACGCTCGCGGACTTTACCGCCAATCGGGAATTTCACCCTGCCCCGAAGACACTTTTATTCTGTTGTTCATTTCAAATTATAACATTTCCTACTTTGGAGAACAATGGAGTGGAGGAAGTTCGGAAATATTTCGGAAACTTGCATTTTACAGAATGGGATTTACTTGGAATACAATTAAATTATAACAATAGAAGGATTCAATTACACTTACAGTTTTGAGAGTAAACGAATAACAAAAGAGCCGCAATCATGTAGGTCACAATTCTGTGAAGCATTTTTACGACCCTTTACATACACTCTCTAAAGAAATACAATTACGATTTTTTACAAATAGTCGTAGGAAACCAATTCTTTCATAGAAATACGGGTAGTAACGTGACGTTCTGAGTCTGCCGGGGTTTCTTTTCCATACCCGATGACTAATATATTGATTGGTTCCAAATTATCTGGCAGTTGAAATTCTTTTTTGATTACATCTGGTTTAAAAAAGCATACCCATACGGTTCCCAACCCTAATTCTGTTGCCTGAAGCATCATATGGTCTGTTAAAATGGATGCATCAATATCTCCAGTTTGTTTCCGGTCAAAAGGACGTACCCACGCTTTGTTGTGATCTGCACAGACAATGATTGCTAATGGGGCATTATAGATATTTGCTGCCATGCTTATTTTTGCGAGTGCTTCATCGCTTTGGGCTACAATTAGATGAACCGGTTGAAGGTTGGCTGCTGTCGGGGCAACATGGGCAGCCTCCAGAATTTTATTTAATTTTTCCGGCTCTACTTTCTGATCCGTATAGCTACGGACAGAGAATCGTTTCTTTGCAGTTTCAAGTAATTCCATAATTTTAAATTCCTCTTTCTTTATATATTTGGGAGATTATCAAATCAACCATTGACTATATTGTAACACCACCAGTATAATCTACAAGAATGTACTTTCAGGGAAGATAGTTCCCAAAAGGAAAGTGCCTGGATCTGAAAGGAGAGAACTATTATGCAGCGGCCACAAGAACCATTTAATTGTCCTGTAGAAGCGACATTATCTTTGATAGGCGGGAAATATAAACCGCTTATTCTTTGGCATTTAATGGATAACCCGCTTCATTACATGGAATTGCAACGACTTATTCCAAAAGCAACGGCTAAAATGCTTTCGCAGCAGCTTCGTGATTTGGAAAACGATGGGATGGTACTAAGAGAAGTTATTCCTGAAAAACCGCCTAAAACAATCTATTCTTTAACATCTTTTGGAAAAAGTATCATTCCTGTATTGGAAGCAATGTGCAATTGGGGAGAGGGGTATTTGGAGAGTTTAGATATACAGAACTCTTGTGACTCATCCAAGAAACAGTGATTATTAGGAGATGAAACCGTATGAATAAAATCATTGTTATTGAAGATGATATAGCCATTTGTGGGGATATGGCATACTCCCAGAAGTGAAAAATTGATTCATCAGACCAGATGGGAAAATATGCAGGATTTTAAGATGTTTGGAAATTTCATAAGCATATTAAGATTGAAGAAATTCGTGGACTTTTATCGTCCTAAATGTGTAGACAGGAGGTATCTTTTCTACCGGTGTTCCGAGTTTTTCTTACAGTGCATGGCTATTTCTGGATATGAGTTATACGTCACTTTCTTATTCATATTCCTTGCCTTGTATTCTTCGAGCAAAAGAAATATAATAAGTCATATTGGTGGGAAACTATTTGGACTACATGATGCTGAAAGAGGCAAGCAAGAAATGGGGTATCTCTACCCGAATGATAAACTATTATTGCACCGAGGGACGCGTCCCCGGTGCTGTAAAAATGGCTACTGTCTGGCTAATACCAAAAAAGGCAGAAAAGCCGGTTGACCGACGATATAAGAAAAAGTGAAAGGAGGCTCCTCTATATGGCAAATATTTTGATTGTTGAAGATGAAAAGAATATGCAGAGCATTATTGTCGAGTATATGCATCGAGGCGGCCACACCTGCTTTACGGCTGATGATGGCGTGGACGCTTTAATGATCTTGAAAAACAATCCCATGGACTTGATGATACTGGATGTGATGATGCCCCACCTTGACGGTTTTTCCGTCTGCAAGATGGCAAGGGAAATGAGTAACCTTCCCATTATCATGTTGACTGCAAAAAGCGAGGAAGAAGATAAACTGAAAGGCTATGAGTTGGGAGCCGATGACTATATCACAAAACCATTCAGTCCTAAAGTGTTACTGGCAAAGGTAGGCGCTTTGCTGCGCCGATCCTCGATTACGCCCACCGATTCTATGAATGCCGGAAAAATTACGATCATCCCTACATCCCACAAGGTCTTTGTGGACGGACAGGAAATCACTTTAACCCATAAGGAATATGAACTGCTGCATTTCTTCATGGCAAATCCCAGCCAGATATTCAGCAGAGAGCAGTTGCTTAATCGGATTTGGGGCTACGATTTTGAAGGAACGACTCGGACAGTAGATACCCATATCAAAACCCTGCGACAGAAATTGGGCGATGAGGGCAAGCACATTGTTACCCTGATCCGTTCCGGCTATAAGTTCGAGGTGAGTGTATGAAGATCAACGAAAACATGAACATCTTTACCATACGAAAGAAGATACTGCTTGCCTCCAAGCTGATTGGTGTTGCCTTGATTGTTTCTTATATACTGTCCACCAAACTGCCAGTGAATGCAGATATTTCCTTTGTGATATGGCTGGCATTTGTGGTAGTGCTGATCTGCGCCATTGACCTGTTGATGGCACGTTTTATCACAAAGCCAGTTTCAGAACTGAATGAGGCCGCGAAAAATCTGGCAGAGCTGGATTTTTCCAAACCTTGTAAGGTGACAAGCTTGGATGAGTTTGGTGAGCTTTCAGAAAGCCTGAATAAGATGGCGGAAAATCTGCAGCAGGCTTTTGTTTCGTTAGAAGATGCCAATTTGAAATTAGAGCAGGATGTGGAGCAGAAAAAACGGCTGTTGGCTGAACGTAAGGAGTTGGTAGACAATCTTTCCCATGAGATGAAAACTCCGCTGGGAGTGATTCGGGCATATACGGAAGGATTACAGGATGAAACAGGTGAAGAGAAACGGCAGAAATATACGGAAGTGATCATTCAGGAGACGGAACGTATGAACTGTCTGATCACCACACTTTTAGATTTATCCGCATTGGAAAATGGAGCAACCAATCTCCAGCCGGAACGATTTGACTTTGTAGAGTTTGTGGAAACGATAGCAGGACGACTGCTGATCGATACGCCGGATGCGGATTTTGTATTGGAATATGAACTTCCGGAGAGCCCAGTTTATGTGTATACAGATCAAGGGCGCATGGAGCAGGTTCTGGATAATCTGATTGTGAATGCGAAACGAAACGTATCTCCAGGCGGTATTTTGAAATTATCCCTGACTGAGAAGAAAGACGGTTTGCATTTTTCTATTTACAATGAGGGAAGGGAAATTTCAAAGGAGGATTTGAAAAAAATTTGGACCAAGTTTTACAGAAATCCCAATGCTTCCTATGGCGGTTCCGGACTTGGACTTGCCATTGTTGCACAGATTTTATCCATGCAGGGATTCTCCTATGGAGTGGAGAATCAACCGGGCGGTGTGAAGTTTTATTTTACAATTCCTGCCGTAAAATAAATCATAGAATACAGATGGAAAAGCTTTCATTTACAGAGAGATGAGGGTTTTTCTTTTTTTGTGGATATTTCACACCAACTTCACTTCGACTTCACCTCAATTTCAATGCGTTTTTTTATGTTTATCCTATCAAAAGAAGTAATAAGGAGGACACGATATGTTTTTAGGATTGGAATGGTATTGGTGGCTTGTGATTTTGGTGCTTTTGATTGTTTCTATCCCGTTTAAGGTGAAATTTATGAAATGGTGGAATCAACGGGAAAAAGAGAAGAAAAAAGGTCAGATAGGAAAATGGGGTGAGGAAGATGATTGAAGTAAAAAATCTGATGTTTTCCTATGGAAAGGATAAACAGGCGCTGCATGGACTAAATTTCAACGTAGAAGACGGGGAAATCTTCGGTTTCCTGGGACCAAACGGTTCTGGGAAGTCCACAACACAGAAAATATTGACGGGAATCTTAAAAGGACATGGAGGAGAAGTTTCTCTATTTGGAAAGGACCTCAAAGAGGTTCATACGCAGGAGTTTTTCCGGAAGATCGGCGTGTTATTTGAATTCCCCTATCTGTATGCGAATTTGAGTGCAGTAGATAATCTGAATTATTTTGCATCCTTTTATCCAGAAGAACAGTTGCGAGATGTAGAAGAACTTTTGACTATGCTAGAAGTAAAAAAGGACTTCTGGAAGAAACCGGTGTCTTCCTACTCCAAAGGAATGCGACAGCGTGTAAGTATGGCGCGGGCGTTGATCAGTAATCCAAAGCTTTTGTTTTTGGATGAACCAACCAGTGGTCTTGATCCTGCCGGGGCGGTGCTATTTCGCAAAATTATTGAGGAAGAACGACAAAAGGGTACAACCGTATTTCTTACTACCCACAATATGCTGGATGCAGATCTACTTTGTGACCGGGTGGCATTTATCGCAGGCGGCAATATTGTTGCACTGGATACGCCGGGAAACTTAAAGGAGAAAAACAGCGATCATCGTATTGTGATTTCCTATCTGTATCAAGGAAAACGGGAAGAGCAGATCATGGGAACCTTGGAACTGAAGGATAGCATGGCTTTTGCGTATGATGAAATCATCAGTATCCATTCCCAGGAGCCGACTTTGGAGGATGTCTTTATTCAGTATACAGGAAGGGGGCTGTCTTGATGTGGAAATGCTTTCTTTCTTTATTCAAAAAAGACTGCCGGATGATGATATCCGGGAAATTTTTTCTGGTGGCGTTTTGTTCCCTGATACTGTATACCTTGTTTATTAATTTTGGTTATGTAAATTTTATGGATGCGAAGCTCTACAACGTGTATTTATATGATCCGGAAGGTACACAGCGTGAGGTTTCCTCTTTGGTCCATCCAGTGTCCTCGCTAGAAGAGTTAGATGCAGCTCTTGTCGGTGATACCAACGGTGTTGGGATTGATGTAAGCAATGGAACTCCCCATGTCAGGTTCTATGAGGCAACGGAAAAAGCGGATAAACACAGAGTGGACTATGCGCTGTCTCTGCTGTCTATGGATGAGAACTATACAGCAGAAACAGTGGGCAATTATACTACGGAAACAAAACAGCGCAGGGAAATTACTTGTGAACTTGTATTTATTGAGATTGTTGCGGTTGGATTTTTGGGGATTGCTTCGGTGCTGTTCAAAGAAAAACAGATGGGTGTCATTCGTGTCCATGCGATTATGCCGCTTCAAAAAAGTCTGTTTGTATGTTCCAAAATCATACTTTTTTTACTTACGGATTTGATTTTTGCAACATTAATGGTGTTGTTGAATGTTGGACTTGATGGGGTTGCGGTTCTGCCAGGCGTTTTGGTACAGACAGCCATCCTTTCGTTGATTATGGCATTGGCAGGTTTTGGGTGTACCATGATTCTTAGGGATTTTAAACAGTTTTCACTTGCTTATCTGGTGATTGCACTCTTTGCAGCTACACCGGTATTCTTGGCAGCAAATACATCTGTAAAGATGGCATGGATTGACTATCATCCGTTTTATCATGTGTACATGGGGCTAAAAAATGCTTTTTTCGGTATCACGACTATCAACCCGGTGTATTATATTGGTGCAATCAGTGCAATTTTGTTACTTTTTATCTTTGTGGAAGCAGCGTTTCATAAGGAAATGGGAAGGGAGGGGTAGTGATGAAAGGACTTATGTATCAGCTGAAAAGTGTCCGGAAAGATAAGTTTTGCATTATGTCATTTCTCCTGCCTATTATAGTTGCTGTGGCATTGCATTTTGTCGGATCCATTGATCTTTCTTCGTTGGGGGAATTTCATTTTGGAGTGACAGAACAAGGCACGAATGATGAAGTAACCACATGGCTGGAACGGTATGGTACAGTTACCGTTTATCCAGAACAGGAAGAATTGGTTGCAGCTATCAATGAGCCTTCCACAAACCTAATCGGAGTGGAAACGGACGGGGACAGCATCCAGACCATCCTTTCCGGGGATGAACTAGAAATGTTCCGCCAGACAGCGAATACACTTCCAGCTCTCTATGCACAGAGAGAAATGGCAAAACAGGCCAGAGTGCAGGTATTAGAACGGCAGGACATGATGTCTGGCTATCAGAATATCTTTATTGCAATTACCCTAATTGTAGCGATGTTTATGGGATGTACCTTTAACGCTATGAACATCATTTCTGAAAAAGAAGATGGTGTTGCGCTGATCAATGAAATTCTGCCTATGACGGACTGGCAGTATATGATTCAGAAGATTTTTGTCGGTTTTGTATTTGGCTGCTTGTCCGCTATTCTTACGGCAGTAATCTGCTTTCGGCTCTCTTTCACAGGAGCGGCGGTTATGCTAGCATTGATTGTCCTTTCCGCATTTGTGTCGGCTCTGATTGGCTTGTTTGTCGGCAAACTCTCTGATGGCATGATGGTAGGCGTGGTCTATATTAAAATCGTGATGATTGTATTTATGGCAGTTCCGATCCTGAATTATTTGATTGGTGCAGGAAACAAAGTTCTTTCCTACATTTGTTACCTAATCCCGTCCAGCGCCACTTTTGAGGGCATAATGGATTTAGCAAATGGAACTGCATCAACAGCGATTAAGGACATCGTTATCCTCACCCTCCATTGTGTCTTATGGTTTTTACTCTACTTGTTGTTATCCAAACAACAAAGAAAACATATTTAAAAGAGCCTTTATAGAGCAAATAAGCTGCGCAAGATGTTACGCTTTGAAGCAGACCTTTCAAATTATATTGAGAGTGTCTCCGGAATCGGCTATAAATTTGAACATTTGTAAGCTAAAGCCACGAGATTTTTTCTATCTTGTGGCATTAGTTTTTTCAAGCTACTTTTCAATATTATAAAAATTTAAAAAATTGCAGTAATTACTCATGTAAAATGCCCATTCGTTCTATACACTATATCTATATGGTGGAGCACCAAACGAAAGGAGCAAAAAATATGTCTGAGATTCAAAATGCGATTGATGTGAGAAACTTAACAAAGGTTTTTAGTGGAAGAGTTTTGTTTGAGAATTTTAGCCTGAATGTAAAAGCAAACACCATCCATGCGATTATTGGTCCGAACGGTTCTGGAAAGACCACATTGCTACGCTTGATTACCGGGGTATATCAGCCAAATGAAGGAACAATCAACATTGCAGGAAAATATGCAATGCAACTTGAAAATGACTATCTGTATGAAGAAAAGACTGGTCTTGAAAATCTGAAAATTTTCGGGAAATACTTTGGATTTGAAATAAATAATCGTTCAGACAGCTACTGTACGCAATTAGGATTGACCGAACATTTAGAAAAGCGTGTTAGCACTTATTCTAAAGGAATGAAAAGAAAACTGTCCCTCTTAATTGTTATTATGATGGGACGAAATATTCTGCTCATGGATGAACCAACATCGGGTGTAGACCCCATATCCAGAGTAGAAATCCGAAATTTGATAGAGGCTCTAAAAGCTGACGGAAAAACGGTTATTATCACATCACATGACCTTAGCGAGATTGAAAAGTGTGCTGATGATGTATCTATGATTAAAAATGGGAGATTACTGTTTGATAAGAGTGTTCAAGAAATGCAAGGTCAATCACTGGAAGAAATCTTTATTAAGGAGGGCAATCGGCATGAGTAACATGGGAAAAGGCGCAGGCTACTATCTTACCAGAAGTAAAAGTCTCCAAATGGATACTGTGATTGTTGCCATTCTGGCAATTTTTATGAGCTTTGCAATGCGGATGGATGCCTTGCAGTCTAAGGGAGAAGATTATTTAGTGCTAATGCTCTATGCGGTTATTTTTGGTCTTACCTCCCTGCAATCCGGTGCTATGATTGTAGATTTGACAGCAAAGGATAAGTTAAGCCGGAGAATTGAATTTTTTGCAGCTTCTGGAATTGCGGTAAAAGAGATTATCAAACAGTATTCGATACAGATTTTCCGCTTTTCTGGAATTATCCCGTTCTTTGTTTTTATGAGTTGCTATTACTTTACCAACTGGACAATGAGCTTTGGGCGGATCGTATGCGTTTATCTTAGTATTCTTGCACTTAGTTTTTGTGAGATTGTCGCTTTGAATATCATTGTACTAGATATGAAACGAGTAAAACTGTTCAAAAATGTTCTGTTCTTTGGTAATTTTGCACTGGTTTATTTGATTGCAATGTCGGCAGAACGAATTACAGAGTTTGTTAGTGAACATCACATAGGAATTGACTATTTGATTATTGTGGTTGATGTTGTACTTTGTATTATGTTTGTACTATTAAGTTTCTTTAAGGCTCGGCACATGAGCAACGAAACAGTTATCAGGAGGGATGGCGAATGGGTTTGATAACCTTAAACCTTAAAAGGGTATTGAACTGGAATTTTATATTTATGAGTGCGGTAGCAACTATCTTCGGCATAATCTCTCTGATGAACTTCGGGGATATTTCAGAGAACATTGTATTTGGCGCTGATATAAAGTATTTTATGCTTGATGGCTACCTATGCTTATTTATCTTTTTTGCAGGAGAAATAAGCAAGGATATGTTGCAACAAGAAAAAATTACAAAGAGAATAGAATGGAAACTTGCTAATGGTATTAAAATCTCAAGTATTATCATGGAGAATCTGCTATCACTATGGATTGGTACGTTGATTCTTTTGTTTCCTCTACTTTTGATGATTTCCATTCGCTTGCCAAACCTTATTATGTTATTAGGCACCTATTTTCTAATTCTTAGTATATTGTATTCGGCATTTATAAATGTTTTGATTCTCTGGATTAAAAATATGAACTGGTTTAAGGGCATCCCTATTTGTGTAACACTACTTCACATTTTATTGCTTGTCTTAAAATGTGGGATATTTATGAAACTGAATAATATATGGGTGTTGCTACTATTTTCTCCAGTGAGTATAATAGTTTTGACTGCGTGTGGTTTATGTCTGATAACAAAAGAACGGATTGTATCGTCATACTACTAACATAGTGTATTTTAGCAGAAAGGAGGAATGTCCTATGCAGGATAAACGCTTTTACCCGTATTTGTTTCTTCATGCAGGTATTGTGACTTTATGGGTTATACTGGATAGAGTTCATAAAGGGATCACGAATGATGGAACAATCAACTTATTGTCGATTGCTATCTTACTTTGTTATTTCAATCTGCTTTATCTTCATGTAATGGCATCAAGGCGAGCAGCAACAGTATCCGAGTGTAGCTGGAATGTGCTTTCTGTATCCTTTATTGCAGCCTTGATGTATGATGGATTTTCCACCTTATATACGGGTATATTTCTGGCTTTTGCACTGATTATTGGAATAATACTGGTAAGAACCGATGCAAGCCCGGGAAAGATAGTTCGCCTGCTATTTGGAATTGCGGCTATTATATTGTCATTTTTCCATTTCCAAATTCTTCCAGCTGTAACTATATTAGTTGGAATGTTCTTGGGAATTTTCCTTGATTATAGATATATAAATTTGAAACAGATTAACATTCTTCCGATCGCCCAAAGAAAAGCAAGATATGTCCTCATTTTCATGATTCCCTTGTTTACAGTTGTACTTTATTGCTTTGATTTGTCTACCCTACAAGTCAATGTGTTTTTTCAACTTATAATGCTTTTGTTTGAGTCTTTTGCTGTCCTTCATCTTGGCGACATGGAAGCCCGTTACAAGGAACTAACAAAGTATTATGGATTGACGAATTATATTGCAAATGAGAGAGAAGGTTTCTCAAGGGTGCTTCATAACGATGTGCTTCAAGATATTGGAGGTGCCAAAAACCTCCTGTCGCTTCGTTCACCAGATATTGATGAAACAAAAAGGATATTATCCGATTTGGAACTGCGAGTAAGAAATATAATGAATTTCTATTCTTCCAATATCTTTTCAGGATATTCTTCATGGGAACATATCGAATATATGCTTGCCGCTATTAAGAAACTGTACCCCCAAAAGGATATACTTGTAGATTTCACCATTGACGGCGAAGCAAGGATTGCTTTGAAAAAAAGTGACAGTTTGGAACAGGCTATGCAGATAATCAAAGAGCTTGTCAACAATGTTTATAAACATGCTGCCGCTACTTTTATCCATTTGGAAATCGTGCTAAATGAAGAAAGCAAACTCGTAATTACCTGTCAAAACGATGGAGCGAAACCAAGTGACATTGAAAATATCCTTTCTTCCAAAGGTGGTATGTTGTTCTTGACAGTGTTGATAAATGGGAATGGTGGTAACATTCAGTATTTAGAGAAAGATGGTATTTTAACTGCAACGGCAGTTTTGGGGAGAAAAAATGAAGATATTATTATTTGATGACCATAGGATATTTGGAGAGAGTTTAAGCAAACTTCTAGAAGATTGGGACGAAATCTCTATCTGTCACTATGCAAGTAATGAAACAGAGTTTTGGAATATTCTTTCCGCAGAAGAATGGGACATTGTATTGCTTGATGTCAACCTAAGAGATCAGTCAAGGGGTTCTGGCATTGACTTGATAGAAACAATATATAGGAAGCAAGCACAAACAAAGGTAGTTATGCTATCCTCTTATGATATGCCGGTTTATAGACAGGAAGCGCTTAAAAGAGGTGCCGTAAGTTATATTAACAAATCTGCCTCCGCTGATGAGTTGGTAAAAAAGCTCACTGCTATTAGTAAAGGCTACAAATCCACTGATTCCCCTTTATTAGATCCCTTGACAGATCGTGAAGTGGAAATTATTAAGGCGATTGGAACAGGGAAAACAAAGAATGAAATCGCTAAGGATTTGTATATCAGCGAGAGAACTCTTTATAATCATATTCAACATATTTATGAAAAATTGGAGGCGAAAAATTTTATTGAAGCTTTCAAAAAAGCAATAAAAATGGGATATATTGAGCCGTTTATATGAATTTGGGCTTATCTATTTGATCTACATCATGAATCAACGAAACTATATATTATTTCTTGTCAGTGCGATTGCTGCTTTGAAGAATATTGTGACTGGACTGTATTCGGATTTGGATATATAAGGATACAGCATTTGGAAAAATTACAATAATCGTAATTCCAGATTGTAGAAGTAATGTGGGAATGTTATAATCTATAAAATAGGTTATTTTTTGTTAGAGATACCAGTTGCATGTAAGGTAGCTTCAGCAGACAATCAAAATAAATGAAAGAAACATAGGTAAAAGGCAGGGCAGATGTCCTGCCCGATTTTTGACCAAAAGAGAAATAAAATGAAACTATGGGGTGAATGTGAGCAATGAAACGGGAAGAAATTTTTGAGTATGTAAAAAAGCAATATGGAACAGTTCCAGAATACCTTTGGAAAGAATCTCCGGAGAGCGCGGTCCTTCGGAATAAAAATGGGAAATGGTACGCAATTATTATGAATATCGAAAAATCCAGACTAGGGATGGAAGAAAATGAAAGAATAGATATTATAGATGTAAAGTGTAATCCGGATATGGTGGGACTACTGACGCAAACCTTTGGATTTTTACCGGGATATCACATGAATAAAAAGTACTGGATTACCATGTTGCTGGATGGATCAGTAAGCGAAGCAAAAATATTGGACTTTTTGGATATGAGTTATGATTTGATTGATGGGAAAATATAGTATAAGTTTATTTAATAGGTTAAAGTATAGATTGAATAATGTATAAAATGTAGAAGAGTACCAGAATATAAAATGGTAATTGTATTTCTCACATATTTCGCGTAGAATGTAAATTAGAAAAGCTATGCATCAGCGGTGGGTTGACACCTAAAATCTGATACGTTTTCCGAACGAAGGTGTCGGAGGTTGGCAGGCAACGGAAAAACCTGTTATTTTCCAGACGCAGGTGCTGGAGGTTGGCAGACAACAGAAAAATCAACCATGAGAAGGGAATACTTAGTGCTGCGGCATGGGCAGTCCCTTTTTAAATCTTACAAGATTAAAAATGAAAGGGGAAAAATTGAATGAAATACATATTTTTGCATGGACTGGGACAAGTGCCTTCAGATTGGGAAACTACAATTAAGAGATTAGATTTGGGGTTGGATGTCGACTGTCCTGATTTATCTGACTGGCTTTCAGGAAAAGAAGCCAGCTATTCTAATTTATATCATGCACTGGAGAGTTATTGTGAACAGCAAGAAGGACCTCTGCATTTATGTGGTCTTTCATTGGGTGGAATCCTTGCTTTGCATTATGCATTGGAACATGCAGAGAAAGTAGCCTCTCTGGTATTAATTGGTACGCAATATATCATGCCGAAGCGGTTATTGAAATTTCAGAATATGATATTTCACCTTATGCCAAACAGGAGTTTTCGCAAAATGGGATTTGGGAAAAAAGATTTTATCAGTCTGTCCAAATCCATGATGGATTTAGATTTTCAAAAGGATTTAGAAAAAATAAATTGTCGGGTACTTGTGTTATGTGGCGAAAAGGATAAGGCAAATATGTCTGCAGCCATAGAATTAAAACAGCAGATCAATCATGCTGAATTAGAGATTATTTCTCATGCCGGCCATGAAATAAATAAAGATAATCCAGTTGAATTAGGAAAGATTCTCAGTAATTTTTATAGATGTGAATGATGTTAAATTGAAACAGGTGGATAAGAATGTAGAGGTTCAGTGATGAATTTGACGTTGGAGGTATTCTATATATGGATGAGAGAGAAAAAATGATCCGATTATGGTTTTCTATGTGGCTGGAAAAGAAGGATTTGGGAATTGATGATATTTTTGCAGAAAACGTGATTTATACAGAAAGTTGGGGACCATGTTATCGCAATCGTGAAATAGTAAAACATTGGTTTCAGGAATGGAATACGAGAGGAAGCGTAATCGCATGGGACATCAAACAGTTTTTTCACAAAGGAAATCAGACAGCTGTTGAATGGTATTTTAAAAATATTATGGATAATGGAGACATCGAAGAATTTGATGGAATCTCTTTAATTGAATGGTCAGCAGAGAATAGAATCCAATCCTTGAGGGAGTTCGGTTGCAATCTTCATAACTATAATCCGTACCAAAATAGTGATATGCCTCAATTTAGAGAAGAAAAAATTAATTGGTTCTAAATTTTAAGCAAGCGGTATAAAGTGATCTTAGTAAGCGATGAGAAGGTGTGTGGTGACATGCATCTTCTTTTTTGCGTTACAAGAGATTTTTAAGATTTCAAAAAGAAAATCATAATTTTTTCGATATGTAACATTTCTAGGACATTTCTGTTGTAAAATAAGAATCAAAACTATAGCAAAATTGTCGTAAAGGATGAAAAAAATGAAACAGATTTTAATTGTAGAAGATGATGAGCTTTTGAATAAAATGTTAGTTTACAACCTACAGTCAGAATCCTATGGGATTGTCTCTGTGGAAACGGTAAAAGAAGCCATGAAAGTACTAAAAAACCAGCAGTTTGATCTGGTACTATTGGATATCAACCTTCCGGATGGAAATGGATATGTGATTGCAAAAACAATCCGGGAAAAATATAGTGATACCATTGTGATCTTTCTGACTGCTAATGATAGGGAAAGTGATGAGATCCGGGGATATGAACTTGGAGCAGTGGATTATATTACAAAACCTTTTTCAATCCATTCCCTACAGAGAAAAGTAGAAAATGTGCTGCGTATGATGCGGCATCATGTATCTATGCAGGATGTCTTTGATGATGGCAGGCTGTTTTTAAATTTTGCAGAGCAGACGGCTATGCTCAATGGGAAACCGTTAACCTTATCTACCTTGGAATTCCGGATGCTGAACCTGTTCTGTCAGAACCGCAATCGTGTATTAACAAGAAAGCAGTTGTTGGAAAAAATATGGGATTGCACAGAGAATTATGTGGACGAGCATACGCTAACTACAACATTAAGCCGTATTCGGGGAAAGATTGAGACAAACGGAACAGTATATATCAAAACCGTATATGGCATGGGATATAAATGGACCGGAGGTGAACCTGCATGATAGGAAAGAAACTCTCTGTAAAAAAGATGTTTTTTTGGCTGACTGCCGGAATGACACTCACAATGACAGCAATCATATTGGTCGCATTCTTTCTGACAAAAAATATTGTAGTGTTATGGGTTGGGATGGCATTAATAGTCTGTGCAATACTGTGGATGCTTTTTATGATACAACTGTTGGGAATGAGACTATCAAATTTTACTTCTGAATTGTGCCAGATCCTTGATGACATGATGAACCGTAGTCAGGAACCCGAAAATGTATCAGACAGGGAAACGATTTTTGCCCGTATCCATCATCGCCTGGTACGTCTGTATAACATCTTGCAGGAAAGTAACCGGAAGGTAGAAGCAGAGAGGCAGGAATTACAGTCGTTGGTGTCAGATATTTCCCATCAGGTCAGGACTCCGGTAAGCAACATGAAGATGATTGTGGATACACTTTTGACAAAACCTCTGGAAGAACAGGAGAGGAATGAGTTTCTTAAAAGTGTAAGAGGACAGATTAATAAACTGGATTTTTTAATACAGGCATTAGTCAAAACCTCCCGTTTGGAAACCGGGGTGATACAATTAGAAAAGGAAGAGCATTTCTTATATGATACTTTGGCTCAGGCTATGAGTGGAATCTTATATTCTGCAGAACAAAAAAAGATCCATGTATCGGTGGAATGTCCGGAGGATCTGTGCGTATCCCATGACAGTAAATGGACTGAAGAAGCGATTTTTAATCTATTGGACAATGCAGTAAAATATACCCCGACAGGTGGACATGTAAATGTGTCGGTAGCGCAATGGGAAATGTATGTGGAAATAAAAGTATCCGATACAGGAAAAGGAATTTCAGAAAGCAATCAGGCATCTATTTTCAAGAGATTTTACCGGGAAGAAGAGATTCATAATCAGCCAGGAGTTGGAATCGGTCTTTATTTGACCAGGGAAATTGTGACACAGCAGGGTGGTTATGTTACTGTGGAATCACAGGTGGGAAAGGGATCGGCATTTTCTATTTTTCTGCCAAGATAAAGGAAAGAAATATATGGAGGGAATTGAATAATGTATCAAACCGTATTAATAGAAAACATTACTACTGAAAATGTAACTGAAAAAATAAATACAAAACTCCTGGAAATGGAAAAACAAAGCTACAAACTTGTAACCATGTCATTTCTGGGAACTGAAAAAGCTGTCTTGGTTTTTAAAAAAGGATTAAAAGGCAGTTTGCTGTGATATTTTAAACAGAATTATAGTCACAGATAAAATCAAGAACAGCAGAATATCATATTTGGTATCTTTTGCAACTTTTTTGAAATGTCCGAGATTTGTAACAATTCAGGCTGAAATTCCTTGAATTTTGTTCCTTTTCTCGGACATTTCTGAGACATTTGTATTTTATAATAGAGCTATCATAAAAAAGGCAGAAAGGAGTTTATAAAATATGAGTATTTTACAGACAATCGATTTAAAGAAATATTATGGCACAGAGCCCAATATTACAAAGGCTTTAGACGGTGTGAATTTTTCAGTAGAGGAAGGAGAATTTGTAGCGGTAGTAGGAACTTCAGGTTCCGGAAAATCCACGATGCTTCATATGATGGGAGGTTTGGACACTCCTACCAGTGGAAAGGTCATTGTACGCGGAGAAGAGCTGGCAAAGAAAAACGATGAAGAGCTGACGATTTTCAGGAGAAGAAATATTGGTTTCATTTTCCAAAATTATAATTTGGTTCCAATTCTGAATGTTTATGAAAATATTGTCCTTCCGGTAGAACTGGATGGAGATACGGTAGATCAGGGATTTATGGATGAGGTAGTTCATATGCTGGCTCTGGAAGATAAACTAAAGAATATGCCGAATAATCTTTCTGGAGGACAGCAGCAGAGAGTTGCGATAGCAAGAGCTCTGGTTGCTAAGCCTGCAATTGTGCTGGCCGATGAACCTACAGGTAACCTCGACTCTAAAACCAGTGCAGATGTTATGGGATTGATCAAACGGACCAGTTATGAGTTTCACCAGACGGTTGTAATGATTACACATAACAATGAGATTGCCCGACTTGCAGACCGGATTGTCCGTATTGAGGACGGAAAGATTGTAAATTGAGGAGGGGTGAAATGTTATGACTTGGCCTTTTGAAAATAATACAAATGGAATTGTAAAAAACCTGGCGAAAAGGAGTTTAAAAAGTGAAAAGCGTCGGAATTTAATGATAGTAATTGCTATTGCATTGGCAGCATTTTTGATGTCGATGTGCGGAACATTATTCTTTGCTTTTCAAGAATCCCAAAGTAATATAGCTACTTTTCAAGCCAGCTATCATGATGTAACACAGGATAAAATTGAAAAACTACGTCATCAATCAGAAATTGAAATGGTTGGCTCACTTTATAATCTGGGAGAAATAAAAATGTCTGAAGGATATTCCTTGTATTTGTCCTATATGGATGAAGTAGCTTGCCATATTGCCAGAAATCAATTTGTTTTAAAAAGTGGAACTATGCCCTCTAAAGAAAATGAAATTTCCGTTGACAAAGAAATGATAGAAACCTATTTTCCCAATACTTCAATAGGTGATAAAATTTCTTTGGAGATAGAGGGAAAACAACAGGAGTTTGTTGTTTCTGGTATTACAGAAAGTTTAACAGAATCACAAGGTAATTATTCTTGCTATGTATCAAAAAAATTCATAGAAAATATTCCTAATTACAATCCTGCAAATTATGACAGCTATGTTTGTTTTATTGATGCAGATACAATGTCAAAAGAAGATTTAAAAGAAAAAATAGCGTCTATCGGAAACACTATAGATGCAGAGTATAGCTTGAGTTTTCTCTTTTTTAGAGAAAATATGGGGTTATCATTTGAAAGTATATTAACTTTTGCAAGTTTATCTGTGCTTGTATTATTTGCAGGGGTAATTGTAATCCAAAGTATATTTAGAATTTCTGTTAATGAAAAAATAAGAAATTTTGGACAGCTACGCACTTTGGGTACTACTGCACTGCAAATAAAGAAAATGATAACTTATGAAAGTCGGTACTTATCATGGCTTGGAATTCCTCCAGGTATTGTTTTGGGAGCAATTGCAGGAACTGCTTTGGGAAGTAATAAAATTTCCAGCGGTTTTTCCTTGGCCAATATACTTCTGGTCATGATTGGTGTTTCTATTATCTGCATATTTATGGTAAAGTTTTCTATCCATAAACCCTTAAAAATTGCAGCAATGACTTCACCTATAGAAGCAATACGTTATGTGACCTATCAAAATGCTCCAATGCAATCTAGAAAACATAGTAAAAAGATTTCTCCTTACTCTTTGGCCTTGTTGAATCTTGGACGCGATAAGAAAAAAACTGCTAGTACTTTGTTGTCCTTGATATTCGGTGGATTACTTCTCCTTATATCTGCATCTGCAGCAGTAAGTAACACCCCAGAGCAATTCGTCCGTAAAAAGATGTTTGTAAACAATGGAAGTTTTCGCATATATTCTTCTGAAGAAATGGTTGAGAATGAGAAAATGAATCCATTGAATGCCTCTTTGAAGGAAGAACTTTTGAATATTGAAGGAATTCAAAAGATTATACAGATTAGAGAATCTGCAGGAATGTGCCAATTTTCTATTGACGGAGATGCCACAGAAGGAATGTGTGATATCATATCAGATCATAGCACAGAAGGTAATCCAAGTTTTATAGAACAACACTTGATTGATGGGCAGATGCCTAAGAATCCATTTGAAATTCTATTGACAGATGGATACTTGGATCTAGGTATTGCAAAAGGAACACCTATTAAGATTAAAAATAATGGAAAAGAAATAGAATGTGTTGTATCTGGATTTTTTGATAAGAGTTTTGTCGGAACGGAAAATGGTACTGATGCTATAGATCCGGCAAATCTTATGATTACACAGGAACTTGCTGAGCAGTTATTTCCTAGTATAGAAAATTTTGCATATTCATGGGAAATTATAACTGATACTACTTACAACAATCAAATAGAAAATGTCATTCAACAGAAAATTGCTGCCAAAAAGATGGATCTTTCTATTTGTAGTTACGATGCTGTCGTAAAGTATATGGAATCTTCTATGGATCTACTATTTGGAAGTTTACAGATATTATCCCTGTTAATTTTGTTGTTTGGAATAATTAACTTGATTAATATGACGCTATCAAATCATCAAGCACGTAAACAGGAAATCAGTACATTGCGTTCTGTTGGATTAAGCTTAAAACAGTTATACAGATCTCTTATTACAGAAGGATTATTGTATGTACTTGCTTCATTGGGAATGGTGCTTTTGATTGGCATCCCTATCGCTATTCCTGTAAGTAAGAGTGTTGGAATTTTATTCGGTATGTCAAATCTTCCATATAAATTTCCCGTGTTGCAAATCGGAATTTATTTACTAATATTGCTTGTTTTACAGTTGATTTTATCAGCATGGGCAGTAAACAATTTGCAAAAGCGTTCATTGACGGAACAGATGAAGTCAATGGAATAATCGATGAAATACTTGTATAAAATCACTAACTGATTCTCGTTTTCGCCGATTTTAAGGAAATATTTATCTTTAAATGATAAAGAGTATTTTAATAAACGGTAGTTATGATTACGCTCAGTAAAACATTATATTAAGAAAAAACAAGGAGATGATGTGATATGACTTGGCCTTTTGAAAATAATACAAATGGAATTGTAAAAAATCTGGCGAAAAGGAGTTTAAAAGCAGATAAGCGAAGTAAGATTTTTTTGTTTCTTACAATCGCTCTTTCTGTTTGTATGGTTTTTTCAATCATTCTGATATCAACAGGTACAGAGGAGAAGTTTAAGGATACACAGAGGAATAAAGCACAGATTGGTATTCTAGGAGTTACAGATGAACAAACAGCTCAGTTGCGTCAAAATAGTGATGTTTCATGGATTGGTGAATATTCCGCTATTGGATCGTTTTATGTAGATAATAAAACAATCACAGTTGCTTTTGGAAATGAAGATTATTTTTTTCATCAGGAAGAAAAAACCTTAGAAGGAACTGTACCACAAAATATAAATGAGATTATGCTTCCCCAGAATTACATTGACTTTTTGGGAAAGGAATATCAGGTTGGAGATATAATTTCTCTTGACCTAACCGGAACGGGTCAAGAAGCAAAATATACGCTTTCCGGTATTTTGGATGATGCAAAAGAAAGTAATGGATATTTTATCTATATTAGCAAAGAACTCGCTCGAAATTTGGCTCCAGATTCTTTTCAGATAACAGCATATACACGACTAAATACAGATTCCATAAATTCAGGAGATATTCTTGACTTTGCAGAGAAAGTAATAGAAAATACAGGCATTGTTGAAGAACAGATAAATCTTACAGAATATTTTGCAGTTATGTCCGGAGCAATAAAATCGGGAATTCCGATTCCTGTACCATTACTGGCATTGTTGACAGCTGTTTTAGCAGCAACGATTGTTTATGGTGTCTTTTACACTAAGATTGTAAAGAATGTTCAAATGTTTGGGCAACTGCGAACGATTGGTATGACAAAAAAGCAGATTAAACGAATGGCGAGAAAAGAAGGGGCGCTGTATGCCTTGACAGGTATTCCTTTAGGTCTTGTTATTGGTGGAATCATCGGATTTATGGGCTGTCCTGACGGATTTCATTTTAAAACAACAATCATTTATGCAATTTTGATTGCAGTGATAGCTTTTGTGACAGTTAATATTGCTATTTTCAAACCTGTTCATGTGGCTATGAATACTTCTCCTATTGAAGGTGCTAAATATTTTGCCTATACGGGAAAGGTAAAAAATAGTTCTAAATTGCATCGAAAACTTACACCACTTAATTTGGCAAAAATAAACATACAGAGAAATAAGAAAAAGGCAATCTTAACACTTCTTATGCTCGGATTGAGTGGTACACTTTTGCTAGTTACTTCTACGGTTGCAGGATCTATTGACCCGGAAAAACAGGCAAATTTCAAATATTATCCTGCTGGTAATATTCTGATCCAGATAAGAAATACAGTAGGAAGTTCTTTTAATACAGAGTCAGAACCATACGGAAGTTCAAAATTGCAGCTGGAAGCAAATCCACTTGAAAATCAAGCATTGATACAGGAATTAGAAAAGATAGATGAAATAGAAAAAATCACAGCTTTTAATTGTATTAATATGACAATCACTTTTCCTGATAAAAGCGGTTCTATTACAAGCATTACGAATTTCTTTCCGACATTAAATCGAGAACAGATGGATGAGAAGCAAGCAATTTTGTCTTCTGGAACAGCTTCTTATGACGAAATGGTTGAGAAAAATGGAATATTGGTTGCCGAGGGTACCGCCCAGGTCGGTGATACTTTGAAAATTGAAGGTAGATCATTAGATGGTAGTACCTTTTATATAGATGCTATTGTTGTAGGGATATACGACAGGACTGATTTAATGAAAGATAGTCCGATTGTACCAGGAAGTCCTTATTTCATTATGGCATATGATACGGCAAAGAAACTAACAGGGATAACAAATCAAACAGGTATTCTTGCAATTAAAAATCGTGACGGGTATTTTGATGAAGCTTTGGCTTCAATTCAAAGAATTGTGGATAGAAATGAAAAAATAGAAGTAAATACGATTGAGCAGACAGTTAAAAATATACAGTACCAGTATGATTCCTCTATAAAGGCGTTGTATATGATCTCTGCCATCCTATTTATCTTTGGAGGCATTAGTCTTATGAATATGCTTATGGTTGATTTTCAGAACAGAAAACGTGAATTTGGTCTGTTTGAAGCCATTGGAATAACACAAAAGCAGTTGAAGGTAATGCTGAATAGAGAGATTGGAATCTACCTCGGAGGTTCGCTGATAATATCTCTTGTATTTGGAAGCATTTTAAGCGTGATTGCTTGTATGAGATTGGATGCAGTAAATCATTGTATTACATTTGTGTTACCTTGGCTGTTCATATTGGCTTTAATCACTATTTTAGCCATTGTATATTTGATTTTTACTGCATATGTAAAGTCTGAATTAAGGAAAATCAGTATATTATCTGCTATAAGGGATGAGTAGTACTTTCATTGTTACTATAAAGCAGATATATCTGTGAAAAACAGCCTTTAAAGGAAGATAAACTTTCGCAGAAAATCACTAACTTCTTTTCGTTTCCGCTGATTTTAAGGAAATATTTAACTTTAAAAGATAAAGAGTCTTTTAATAAATCGTAGTTATGATTATGCTCAGTAAAACAGTATATTGGAGATAAAAAAATCAAGGAGATGATGTTATGACTTGGCCTTTTGAAAATGATACTCGTACTATCACGAAAAAGTTAGCAAATAGGAGTATTCATGCAGATAAGCGGAGAAATATTTTTATTACTTTAACAATCGTTTTTGCTTCTTGCTTAATGACAGTACTTGCACTTTATACTTTCGGTAAATCATATGAATTAAAAACATTTTTACAGGGACGTTATCAAGCAGCTGTTATTGATGTAGAACCAGAAATTATCAATGAATTAGAAAAAGATTCCAATATTGAACTAATTGGAACAGAAGTTTTACTTGATAGTTTTCGTATTGATGATTATACATTAAATGTGAATTTCCGCGACAGTAACAATTTATATTTATATTCAACAGAGTTTATTGGCAAATTACCTGATAAATATGATGAAATAGCAGTTTCAGAAGCCTATTTGAAGCATGCGAATCTTTCGGCTGAGTTAAATCAAGAAATTGAATTGCCTTTAAAAGGCAGTAAGGAAAAATTCACCATTTGTGGAATTTTAAAGGATGATGGAGCAAATCGGCGTTATCAAGTTCTTGTATCAAAAGAATTTTTGCAATCATATTATACCGATCATATTCCTTATAATGCAACACTTAGAATTGCCGGAAGTAGTTCGTTTAAAGAAGAGGAACTTAAAAATTTAATTCAATCGTGTTTAGAATCCTATGGAATTCACGAAGAACAAATAGCGTATAGTTCCTCTTATTTTGAGAGTGTAGACAATTCCACCAGAGATATGTTAGGCGTATCAGTTATTAGTATTTTGATTGTAATTGCTTGTTCAACGGTAATTTATAGCCTTTTTTATATCTCGGTAGTCGGAAAAGTAAAGGAATATGGTCGTTTAAAAGTAATTGGTATGACTCAAAAACAAATTAAAAGGATGGTCAGGAAAGAAAGTTATCAGTTATCACTTTTATCAATCCCTATAGGAATTATAATTGGTTGCATTGTAGGATATGTTCTTGTACCTAATGGATGGAATTGGCTAAATACATTTGTGATTATTGTTATAATATCTTTATTGACAGAATTATCAGTTCTCCTTTCAATCCATAAGCCAATTAAGATTGCTTCTAATATTTCTCCTGTTGAAGCAGTACGCATATCAACGACATCAACCGGAGATAAGCTAAATAATACAAAAAAATTAAGAAGAAAACTTACTCCTGATAATTTAGCTAAAATAGGTTTCATGAGAAATCATAAAAAAGCCATCTTAACTTTGATTTCATTAGGCTTTTCAGGAATTTTATTAATGAGTGCTGCAACCTTTTTATCCTCTATTGATGAAGAGGATATGGCACGTCAATCATTTGGAAATAAAGAATTTTTATTAACATTATCTGATGAAGAGAATAATGTTCCATTGGAAAAAAATCCGTTGAATGATGATATCGCTGAAATTTTAACAAAATTTCCTTATATAACCAAGGTTTATTCCATAACAGGGTGTTCTGCTGATATTTTCCTTCCTAATAGCGATGAACCATCTTCATTTCAAGAAATAATAGGTCTATCCAATGATGAATTTTCCCGTTTGTCTAATAATGTATTAACGGGAAGTATAGATTATCAGAGGTTCGTTGAAAAGAGGGGGGTATTAATTGATGATACATCTAACATGCTAAAGACATGGGAAAATTATAGTGTTTCCTTGGGAGATTGTATAGCAATAACTACTGCGGATGGAAAAAAGATTGAACTTCCTATTGTGGGAACAATTGATATGACCAACACAGATTATGCTGGTACATATTTCTTTGTTCCGGAAAACATACTGTCAGAAATTTATCCTGAAAGAGAGAATTTTAATACAAAGTTTGTTATCAACGCAGATGTAAAACACCTTTCAGAAGCAGAAGATGCAGTATTGAAGGCGATAGGTGATAACCCCAATATCCAGTTTCTCAGTTTTGAAGATGCGTTATCTTCCATTAAAATGCATATGACAGGGTATCAACTTCCAATATATGGATTAATTATTTTTATTGGGATCTTTGGTATTATAAACCTCAGCAATACACTAATGACAAATCTTGTGTCTCGGCAACAGGAATTTGGCATATTACAATCCATTGGCCTATCAAATAAGCAATTATATCAAATGTTGAAAATGGAGAGTTTATATTATGTACTGGGAACCATGATCATAACACTTGTTCTTGGCACTTTTTCAGGATACGTTTTGTGCCAAATATTTAATCAGGTAGGTATATTCGGAAAACTTAATTATACTTTCCCAATATTACAGATATTGATTTTCTTTATAATTTTATTGATAATTGCTAAGATATATGCTTCCCTGGCTATACGATACTGCCAAAAGAAATCATTTGTGGAACGTATTAAAACAATGGAATAAGAGACTATTTTAAAATTGACAAGAAATTACGAAGATGTATTTGCTAAAAAAATTATGTTTTCTGCAAATGCATCTTCTATTTTATATAAATTTTCTCGGAAAAAATATATAATATATATTGAGTTCCAAAATTTTATGAATGATTAGGACATTTCTGTAACATTTGAGGTTTAAAATAGCGACAAGTTTAGAAGATGGGAAAGGAAGAATCTGTATTGAGGAAAATTTTAATTGTAGAAGATGATAAAGTACTAAATAAAACACTGGCTTATAATCTTACTGCGGATGGTTATGAAGTAACTTCTGCATACAGTTTTCTGGATGCAGTAGAACGATTGAAGGAGAGTGAATTTGATATCGCCCTGTTGGATATTAATCTGCCGGATGGGAACGGTCTGCATTTATGTGATGAAATCAGAGGAAGAGGGCAGCATACCTATATTATGTTTATCACAGCAAATGATAAAGAAGGCGATATGCTGAAAGGCTATGAAGCCGGATGCACAGATTATATTACAAAACCATTTTCAGTGATGGTTCTCTGTAAAAAGGTAGCTGCTGTTTTTGCAAATATGGAATTACGGACACCAAAGCATGACGTATTTGAGGATGAAGTTTTGAAAATTGACTTTTCCGAGCAGAGTGCGGTTTTGGAAGGAAAGGTGATAGATTTTACACCAAAAGAATACCGTACCTTATTTTTATTTGTAAAAAATCCGCACATTATATTAACGAAGCGGCAACTGATTGAGAAATTGTGGGATATTGATGGGGATTTTGTAGATGAGCATACGCTTACTACCATCATCAGCCGGATTCGCAAAAAGATTGAAACAGATGAACGAAAATATATTAAAACTGCTTACGGAATGGGATATCAATGGATAGGCGGTGAATCACGATGAAATTACAGAATTTATCCACTAGAGCTTTTCTGCGGCTGATTGTGGGAGGTGCTTCACTGACATCAATTCTTTTGTTGTTCATCCTTTATGCCTTCACAAAAGATATAAGGATGATACTTGGTGGTTTCAGCGTGATGATCCTTCTGTTTCTATGGGGGGCAGTTTTTTTGCATTATTTCCAGAAGAAACTATCGGTATTTACAGATGGACTATGCCGAACATTAGATGAAATGATGGATAGTACCGTTCGTCCGCAAATAAATTATGAAGCAGAAACACTGTTAGCACGCATCAGTCATCGTCTGGAAAGATTATATCATGTAATGCAGGAAACCCGGCATAAAGTAGAAGAAGAAAAAGCAGAATTACAGTCTTTGGTATCTGATATTTCACATCAGACCAAAACACCGATAGCAAATCTAAAAATGCTCAATGACACGATGTTGACCAGAAGAATTACTGATGAGACACGTAAGGAATTTTTATATGCTACTGCCAGTCAGTTAGATAAACTGGACTTTTTGATTCAGGGAATGGTGAAAACATCACGATTGGAAACTGGAGTGATCACTTTGGAAAAGAAAGAAACAGCTATTGCGGATACACTTGTAGATGCGATAAATGGGGTTCTTGCTCCTATGGAAAGAAAGCATCTTCATTTATCCGTAAATTGTCCTGAAAATTTAACGGTTTCACATGACAGTCGCTGGACCTCAGAAGCATTGTTTAATCTTTTAGACAATGCAGTAAAATATACTCCGGAAGGCGGTGACATTCACGTAACAGTACAGGACTGGGAGATGTATTTGGAAATTGCCGTAGCGGATACGGGAAGAGGTATTCCGGAAAGTGTCCAGGCAACTATTTTTAAACGATTTTATCGGGAAGAAGCTGTACATGATGTGGATGGGATTGGAATAGGATTATACCTGGCACGTGAGATTATCACTATGCAAGGCGGCTATATTACAGTTGAATCAGAGGTGGGAAAAGGCTCAACTTTCTCTATATTTCTTCCTCAAAGATAATGAAACGGCGGTCTGTTTATTCAGACTGCCTTTTTTAAAAAAATTTAGAAAAAAAGAATTTTAGGACATTTCTGCAACATTTGAGAGTTAGGATAATGGCGAAAGGGGGCAATGGCTATGACATTACCATTTGAGAATGATACTAGCGTAATAATCAGAAAATATGCAAAAAAAAGTATAAAAGAAAGTAAGAGCAAAACGATATTGTCCATATTAACCATAATGCTATCTGTTGCATTACTATCAGGATTTATTCTTTCAGTAGTCGGAATGGCAACAGAAACCAAAAGAGGGTTGCAGACAACAAACCATGCAATTTATTACAATATCAATCATAAGCAAATTGAAGAATTGCGGCGAGACAGCAGAATTGCTGATTCAAGAATTTATATTCAAGCTGGCAACACACAGGTTGACAATTATTTAGTAATTCCAGTTTACATTGAACAGAATGACAGTAATATTGCCGTAGAAGAAATCGTAGAGGGACAATACCCCATCGGTTTATATGATGTAGCTGTGGATAAAGCCTATTTATCACGATTAGGATTACCAGCTGAATTAGGAACTAAAATTACAATTCCTTTTTATGATGGAAGTTCAGAAACTTTTACTGTTGTTGGTCTTACAGACAATGGATCAACAGAACGGACATATTCCTTATACTGTTCTGAAGAATATGCCCACATAGGCAGTCAATTTGAAACTTCTGTAACGGCGCTTACTGTTCAATTAGCAAATACTGCTCAAATGTCATCAGATAATTTTAAAGAGATTGTTCAAAAAATCGGGACTGATTATGGTGTTACACCACAGTATTCTGATTATAACGATGGTTTTGCAGCCTCTCTTGAACCAAATCAAGAAAATATTATGATTATCAGTATTTTTTCGATTGCGGTGCTATTAGTAAGCTATTTGGTTATTTATAGTATTTTTTACATTTATGTTCAAAATCAAGTAAGAGAATTTGGACAGTTGAGAACAATGGGAGCTACAGCAAAGCAAATTAAAACGATTTTACGAACACAGGGAAAACTTCTTTGCATTTTAGGAACAATTTTAGGACTTATCATTGGTGGAACGGCGGCCTTTTTATTTAAACCTGACGGCTGGAGTTGGCAGAATACTGCATTAGTAAGTGTACTGATTTTTTGCATCGTATATGCAATGGTATGGCTGGCTTTAAGCAAACCTGCTAAAATTGCAGGAAGCGTATCTCCAATTGAAGCTGCAAAAAATACGGGGTATCAGTCTACACAGTTGTACTCTAAAAAACTGCATAGAAAAATCACTCCGTTTTCAATGGCTGTTATGGGATGTTCACGCAATCGGCGTAAGTGGATAATGACCGTTCTTTCTTTAGGTGTAGCTGGGATTATGTTTATGGGCGGTACAACATTACTATCCTCTTTGGATATGGAGCGTTTTGCACGACAGGGATTATTGGAATACGGAGAATTTGAAATTAACTTGTCCAGAAATGCAGTCCGTAATGATCCTCATGGAACAACAGGAGTTCAGCTTAACAATCTCCATTAAACGACGATCTCATTCGGAATATCGCACAGATTGAGGGCGTAAAAGAAGTTACAGAATATAAAACTTTGGAGGCAAAATTTGAATACAATAAGGCTTCCAGAAAGGATAAACTTGTTCCATTCACTTCTGAACAACAAAGAATTTTGAAACAGTATCTTTCTGCTGGCACGATAGATTATCAAGCTATGATCGAAAACAAGGAAATACTCGTATTGCGTAATGAGTATGCAGAGTATGTTTTCGACTGGACGTTCCAAGTGGGTGATACCGTTAGATTCCGTTGGTTTGATGGGCAATCGTATCAGGAAACAGAATACACCATAGCCGGTGAAATCAGCGATGACATATTTAAAGATCCAATAGGCGGAAAACTATTCGGAAAAACAGGATTTTTCCTATTGCCCGATCAGCTATTGCAGAAAATGGTCGTTCCTAACTTCAATTTCACTAGCCATCTTTTAGTCAGCATTAACAATTTTTCTCTAGAGCCAGAAGTCCGGGAGAAAATGAATAGCTTGGTAGAAACGATCCCTACTGTTACAATGGAAACACTGCATAACCTTTATCAGGATAGTGAAGCAATGTACCAACGTACAAGTCTTGTCATTTGGGGCTTGAGCGGCTTTATTATGTTGTTTGCAGTTATTAACTTGATTAACACATTGATTGCCACAACACTTTCCAGAAAGCATGAGTTTTCAACTTTGCGTTCGATTGGCATGGAAAAAAAGCAATTACAATGGACGATACAATGGGAGGGGATTTTACTGGCTTTTTGGAATATTGGTATCACATTGGCTGTAGGAACGCCTGTCGGTTATAGCATTGTCCGTTACTTAAATAGTGTGGGGGATGATACATGGGTATGGAAATTCCCTTTCATTTACATGGGAGCATATATTATAATTTCAATTTTTCTTCCACTAATAATTTCTGCGATTATTATTCGTATTTTGCAGCAAAAATCTATTGTGGAACAATTAAGGGAAACTACGTAAGGATTAAAATTATGCCGAAAGGAGTGAATGGCTATGACTTTACCATTTGAAAATGATACAAATGCAGTTGTCAAAAAACTTGCCAAACAAAATATTAAAGCAAATCACCGGACAGCACTTTCTATTATGTCTGCCATATTAATTGCAGCCACTTTTATGTGTACATTATGTTCTCTTGTGCAGAGTTATTGGAATCAGAGAGTGCAGCAGGAAATTTTTGATTCAGGGAATTGGGATGCACAGATATTAGAAGTTCAGGCAAATCAGATTGAACTTATCAAAAAGAATGAAAATATCAAAGACGTTATGGTAAAAGGAAATAACCAAACATTCCTATTATCGTTTAGAGAAAATGATCCTTATCTTTTAGTCCAAAATTGTGATGCAAAATATTGGGAATCCATGCATGAAAAAAATTTAATTATACGTGGAAGAGTTCCAGAGGCTCCGGGTGAAATTGTTGTTGGGAAAAAATTTTTTGAGGATAATCCTTCCTTCAAAATCGGTGATACCATTGATTTAGAATTAGGTGAACGGAGAAAAGATAATAGAATTGTTGATTTCCTGTCCCCACTTCAAGATGGGGAAGTATTTGTAAAAACAGATAATGTACAGTATACCATTGTTGGAGAAATTGATAGGACAGTTTCCAGTGCATATAATGGTTATCCTGCATATGGTTGGCTCAATCTGGAAGAAACGCCAAAAGATGCTAGTGTAGTTGTATATACCCAGACAAAGAATCCAAGGAAAATCTATGAAACAGTCCCTCAGATTGCACAGGCTATTGGTTTGGAACAAGATGAATATGGTGAATATCCATATCGTTATCATACAGCTCTGCTCGGAATGTATGGAATTTATGAGCCGGGGCACTTCTGGAGCAGCGATTTACCTAAACTTTTTCTTTCACTTTTGATAGTTGCTGTTGCTTCTATGACGGTATTTGCCTATATTATCCGCGGGGCCTTTTCCATTTCTGCTAAGCGAAAAATAAAGGAGCTTGGAATATTAAAATCAATAGGTATGACGCCAAAACAGATACGGAAGCTAGTTAAATATGAAGCACGTTGGTTATCTTTTTTTCCAATTGTTATTTCTATAGGACTTGGTCATTTGCTTTCTTATGGAGTATTGACCGCATATTCCAAATTGACACGCGAAGTAACAGGAAATCAGATTTCAGTTTCTTTCTCACCATGGATTGCAATCATTTCAATAATGCTTTCTTTTTTAACAGTGCTCTTAGCAGCATCCGGACCTGCAAGACAAATGGGAAAAATACGTCCAATAGAAGCTATAAAGGAGAATTGGAACAATGTTTCTTTGGAAAAATCAGCAAAACATACCTTTTTAAAAAGGTGTTTTGGATTTTTGGGGAAAGTCTCAGCTAACTCTCTTATCGCAAATAAGAAATTATTTCGGACCTGTACTGTAACATTATGTTTATGTATGGTACTCATGTTTAGTTTTCTGGCTGTTTTTTCTGTTTCAGATGTTAATAATACGAAAGCAGAACATGATAATCCTTTTGATATAAATATTACATTAGAATCTGGTCAGCGGATAGAACCAGCGCTTATTCAGAAATTAAAAGATCTTCCAGACGTGAAAGAACAGACAACTTATACGATGGCAATGTGTGCAAGTTGGCTTTCGGAGCAAGAATTGTCTAAAGAATTTCTTTCATATGGAGGATTTGATACGAAAGCAGCTGGAGAATATGTTGTTAAACGTGATGGCAGATATAGAATTCCTTGTACATTAATTGGTCTGGAACAGGATACTTATAATGCTTATCTAAAGAATGCAGGAATTTCCTCCCATAATTCCAGATCAGCTGTTATTGTTAATTCAGTTGCAAAGAATCCGGATGCTAGGGGTTATGAAGCAAAAAAAGAGCAGGTGTCATATCTGGATATAAAAGAAGGTCAGAGGTTACAATTAACGGAAAAGTTTTTAGACTCTGTTCAAGGAAATTATAGTTTTGATATTCAAATATCTTCTGTACTTACAGAGATGCCAGACATAGGTTTGAATGTTGCTTTTTATACTTTGCCTATTATTGTACCTATGGAAGAGTATTATGAGATTATAAACAATTTTGGGGAAGATCGTGCAGTATATAATTATAGAACCTATATGAATCTTCGTACTGAGCAAGGGAAAGATATTATAGTACAAAGTCGAGTGGATCAACTTTGTGGTGAATATTTGAGTAAGAATGATTTTTTTACTTCCAGTAAAACACAAAGAGCAGCTGATAGAGATAAACTGACAAATGCTACAATGTTAATTGTTTATAGCTTGACAGCGCTTTTTGGGATTGTTGGTATTTCATCGGCAGTGGCAGCTATATTAAATAGTTTATATCAAAGAAAAAAGGAGTTTGCTATGTTGCGCTCTGTCGGTCTTGATAAAAAAGGGCTATGTCACTTACTTTATACAGAAGGATTTCTTCTTGTAATCAAACCTTTGTTAATAGGGATCTCAATACTAATTTTAGTCAGTACCATATTAATTTGGCTACAGGATATAACAGTTATAGAATTTCTTAAGGTTTTTCCGTTCTGGGGGGTAGTAGTATATATCATACTCACATTTGCCATCATCAGAGGAATCTATATGGTGGCATCCCGGAAAATTCGTAGGGATATTATTGTTGAAGTTTTAAAAGATGAAACCGTTTAGGATTATGAAAAATGAAATACATCAAATTAAAACATTTTTAAGTAGTTTCATAGAGTTTTAGGACATTTCTGCAACATTTGACCGTTACTATATACTCATCAAACAAAGAAAGGAAGTAGTGATTATGACAATTTTACAGACAAAGGATTTAAAAAAATATTATGGCACAGAACCTAATATAACTCGTGCTTTAGATGGTGTAAATTTTTCTGTTGAGCAAGGAGAATTTGTAGCAGTAGTAGGGACTTCAGGTTCCGGAAAATCCACGTTGCTTCACATGATGGGAGGATTGGATACTCCAACATCAGGAAGTGTAGTTGTGGCAGGGAAGGAACTGGCTAAAATGAATGATGAACAACTTACTATTTTTCGCAGGAGGAATATCGGGTTTATCTTCCAAAATTACAATCTGGTTCCGATTTTAAATGTTTATGAAAACATTGTCCTTCCGGTAGAGTTAGATGGAGATACCGTAGATCAGAAATTTATGGATGAAGTTGTTACTATGCTGGGATTGGAAGATAAGTTGAAAAGTATGCCAAATAATCTTTCCGGTGGGCAGCAGCAGAGAGTGGCGATTGCAAGAGCCTTGGTTGCTAAACCTGCAATTGTGTTGGCCGATGAACCTACAGGTAACCTTGACTCTAAAACCAGTGCGGATGTTTTAGGACTGCTTCAGAGAACCAGTAGAGAGTTCGATCAGACATTGGTAATGATTACACATAACAATGCTATTGCACAGCTTGCTGATCGCATTGTGAGGATTGAAGATGGGAAAATAGTAGGATAGAGGGGTGGGCATTTATGACATTACCTTTTGAAAATGATACAAAAACCATAATCAAGCGTATTTCGAGCAGGAATATATCAGCGAATCGAAAAAGAAATATCTTTATTATTATTACGATTGCACTTGCGAGTACATTATTATCTGCAATAACCCTTTATGGATTTGGAATTACACAGAAAACAAAAAATCTAAATAAAAAAACAGCACAGATTGTATATCATGCAATTTCAGAAAAAGAGGGTTCGGAATTATACAAAGAAAAAGAGATCGCGTGGATTGGAGAATTTTTCAATGCATTTTCTGAAGAAATAAACCATTCAACCGTAAATTTTACTTACGCAAATGCAGATATGCTAAAATCTCAAAGTATGCCTTATTCGGGAAAGTTACCAACTGCGGAAGATGAAATTGTAGTACAGGAATCTTTTTTGGACAGTTTGGGGTATTCAACTGAATTAGGACAGACAATTAAAATACCATTTTCTGACGGGATGAATCATGATTTCAGGTTGACAGGAATCTTAAATGTTGAAACCGGAGATATTGGACGATATACAGCTATTATATCGAAAGAATTAGTGAAACAACAGTATGGAAATAATACGGTTATAGATTATTACCTTGGATTAAAAGACGCTCAAAACATGAGCGAAGAAGATGCTACGGAATATGCAGACATTCTTGCAAAACAATTACACATCCCCGATGATAATGTGATTGTTCGCTCCACTTATTTTCATGTGAAGAGCGAAAATTCTGGAAGTGAAATGCTATTTTATTTCGTGATTGGATTTGTAACTTTTATTGGCTCCGGCATTGTGATCTATTCCATTTTTTATATTTCCGTTGCAAGCAATATACGTAACTATGGACAGCTTCGCACGATTGGAACAACGAAACGGCAGATTAAAAAAATGGTTTACCGAGAAGGGAAGTTACTTGCTGCTGTTGGGATTTCCATTGGTTTGATTATAGGTAACGTAATCGGATATTTTCTGATTCCGGAGGGCTGGTACTGGCTGACTTCCTTATGTGTGACGATTGGGTGTGGGTTCTTTGCTTTTACAATGGTAATGCTCTCTATTCATACTCCTGTAAAAAAAGCTGCCGCAGTATCTCCAATGGAGGCTCTTCGATATTCGGATTATAAAGGAAAGTCTAAAGAAAGTTCGGCGCTGTACCGAAAAATAACGCCTGCATCACTTGCTAAAATGAATCTGTCCAGGCAAAAAACAAAATCTATATTAACCATATTTTCACTCGCATTTGGAGGAGTGTTAGTTGTATTGATTTCAACGATATTAGTTTCCTATGATGGAGTTGCAGAAGCCCGTGGGAGGGATTTTTCAAAAGGCGAATTTAATATTCACCTTAATGCTAATCAATCCTTTGATACTGCAAAAGTTTCGTTGACTAAATTACAACAAAAAAATATGCTGAATGAAAATTTTGTGAAAACAATCAAAGCTATCGATGGTGTTACCGGAATCAAGCGGTGGTATTATACGGACGCAGAATATCGTGTAAATGGAATTTCTGGAGATTGGATTCAAGGATTTAGTCAAGATGAACAATCTGATTTAGAAAAAAATCTCATAAAAGGAACCGTTGATTATGATGAATTGATTACGGACAATGGAATTATCCTATTACAAGAACGTGCAGATCTCAATGGAATGGATGTTGCTTTAGGTGATACAGTAGAAGTTGATTACGAAAATGTATCCGGTGATATTATGACGAAAACTTATACTGTGAAAGGCATAGTAAGCGATTATAATTATACGGGATTCGATAAATGTTTTTCTCTCCCGGAACAACTTATAAATGAGGGAACCGGGATGGATTGCACAGGTACTATTTCCGTAATTACAGACAAAGATAAATTCGATACCATTGAAACTTCATTAAATCAGCTGATAGATAAAAACAGTGATTTGGTTATGGATACCATAGAAGAAAGCGTAAATTATTATAATAGAAATCAGCAACTAGTTTTCGGTGCATTTCTGATAGTAGCTATCATTGTTGTGTGTTTTTCGCTGATCAATCTCGTAAATACAACCATTACAAATTTTTTGTCTCGGAAGCAGGAAATTGGAATGTTACAGGCGATTGGTTTAAGCAAAAAACAACTCATCCGAATGCTTTGCTATGAGGGCATGATTTATTCACTCTTTGCTGTGCTTGTAACATTGATTTTAGGAGTTGGACTTGGAATTTTATGTATTCAGATCATGCGGTCATTAAATCCATATTTTTTCTATTCATTCCCATGTCCGGTTGTATTGATATATTCGGCTGTTCTGTTGGCTGTTCAGTTGATATTAATTGCATATACAACGGGAAATTTGAAAAAGCAATCTCTTGTTGACCAAATCAGAACAATGGAATAAAACGAATTGGAGCAGGGAAACTTGCTCCAATTTTAGCTGTATTATGTTATAATGCAGTTTAGGAGGATTGTTATGAATACAGAAATTTTAATTATTGAAGATGATCCAGTGATCCGTAAAGAACTGCAAACAGTACTGGAGGGAAATAAATATCACACATCTGTTATTGAAGATTTTTCTGATGTAACAGAACAAGTGCGAAAAATAAATCCACATCTGATTTTATTGGATATTAAATTACCGCAAGAAAATGGGTTTACCATTTGTTCTGGCATTCGGAGTTTTTCACAGGCTCCGATTATCTTTGTTACCAGCTGCAATACGGATATGGATGAATTGAACAGTATTATGCTTGGAGGAGATGCTTTTATCACAAAGCCCTATCACACAGCCATTTTACTTGCAAAAATTGCTTCCTTGCTGAAACGTGCTTATCCTGATACACAAAGCAGACATCTGACTTATCAAGGAGTTTCTTTATCTTTAGAGACTGGAACAATAGAAGCGGAAGGAAAGCAAACAGAACTCACAAAAAATGAACTGAAGATTATGTACTATCTATTTGAACATGCCGGAACCATTTGCACAAGAGCAGATCTGATGGAATATTTATGGGACAATCAGCTCTATGTAGATGATAATGCATTGAGTGTAAATATTGGCCGTATCAGAGAAAAATTATCAAAGATTGGCGTTAAAGACTTTATTAAAACAAAACACCGTCAGGGGTACACATTATGAATGGAAAACAGTATTGGAAAGACAAAATCCCTATTTTCATCATCAATATCGTCTGTATGGTATTGTTATCGGTTTTTCTGTTCTTTGTAGGAAATAATGTAGATAGTATTGCGGTGATTCTTATCATTTGGACGATGTTACTGGCTGGTGTACTGACGTTTACTTATCATCAGCGAAAAAGGAGATTAAATAGATTAGTAAAAATGGTAGAAGGACTGGAAGAAAAATACTTGTTGTCAGAGATGCTTCCGGAACCGGAACATGCCGAAGAACAGGTTTATTTTCAACTCTTAAAAATGGCGTCCAAATCTATGCTGGAACAGATTGGAACAGTAGCAAGGGAGAGACAGGAGTACCGGGAATATATTGAGCAGTGGATTCATGAAATCAAAACACCGATTACTGCAATGAAACTATTGTGTGAAAATCATAAAGAGCCTTTTACCAGAGAACTGATGAGGGAACTGGAAAAAACCAATCGCTTTACAGAACAGGCGCTTTATTATGCCCGTAGTGAATATACGGAAAAGGATTATTCTGTTCAGGAAATCCGGTTATTTGATGTGGTGCATCAGGCGATTGCAGATAACAAGTATCTTTTATTGCAGAATCAGGTTGCCTTAGAGACGGAAGAGAGTGAACTGACGGTTTATTCGGATGACAAATGGCTCCGATTTATTCTGGATCAGTTGATTGTCAATGCTGTAAAATACAGCCGGGAGCATCCCGTATTGCGCTTTTATACCAAGGTGCAGGGAGATCAGATTTTTCTCTTTGTAGAAGATCATGGAATCGGGATCTGTGCAAATGATCTGCCCCGTATTTTTGAGAAAGGTTTTACCGGGCAAAATGGACGTATCCGGCAAAATGCAACCGGTATAGGGCTTTATCTTTGCAAAAGACTTTGTGATAAGCTGGGAATTGGAATTGCCGCCCAGTCAGGCGAGACAGGAACGACAATGATCCTGTCCTTTCAAATCAATCATTTTATTCATCAGGTGCAGGGCTAAGAAAAGCCCTGCATTTCTTACATTTTTGTTAGAATTTTGTTAGAAAACTTGATACAAACACAGGCAGAAATCCGTTACAATCATAATATCAAAAGACGAGGTGAGTATCATGAAAGAAATTTTAAAATTAGACCATATTCAAAAATTTTATGGAAATGAAGGCAATGTAACAAAAGCGATTCAGGATATTGATTTTTCTGTGCAGGAAGGTGAGTTTTTAGGCATTATGGGTGCATCAGGCTCAGGAAAAACAACGATGCTGAACTGTATTTCTACCATAGATACGGTAAGCGCAGGGCATATTTATTTGGATGGTACAGATGTAACTGAGATAAAAGAAAAGGCGATTGCAAAGTTTCGGAGAGAAAATCTGGGATTTATTTTTCAAGATTTTAACCTGCTGGATACTTTAACCATTAGTGAGAATATCGCACTGGCACTGACGATTAACCATATTCCGGTCAGGGAAATAGAACCGAGAGTGGAAGAGATTGCGAAAAGTCTGAATATTGCCGATATTTTGGACAAATATCCATATCAGGTTTCCGGTGGACAGAAGCAGAGATGTGCTTGTGCCAGAGCAATTATCAATCACCCGAAGCTGATTTTGGCTGATGAACCGACAGGGGCCTTGGACAGCCACTCATCTCAGATGCTTTTATCTACCATGCAGAGTATGAATGAGAATCTGGGTGCAACCATTCTGATGGTTACACATGATGCATTTTCGGCAAGCTATGCCAATCGTATTTTATTTTTACGTGACGGTGTAATCTTCACTGAAATCTTAAAAGGCAGGGACACCCGTAAGGTATTTTTTGATAAAATCCTGAATGTTCTTACCATGATGGGAGGCGGGGGGAAGTGATGTATATTAAGCTCGCAATACAAAATATGAAAAAAAGCATACGAAATTATGTAATCTATTTTGTTACCATTACTCTGACTGCTGCCATGATGTATTCCTTTCTTGCGCTTGGATTTTCAAAAGAGGTCCTCTCCATGTCTGAAAATATGTCCATGCTGACATCAGGCATATTGGGAATGTCCGTTCTTGTAGCATTGATTGCATCTTTTGTAATCAGCTATGCAATACGCTTTATGCTGGAACAAAGGAAAAAGGAATTTGCCACCTATGAATTACTGGGAATGGAAACCTCAAATATCCAAAAACTATTTTTTATTGAAAATGGTGTGATTGGAATGGCTGCATTCTTTATAGGAACTTTTTCAGGAATTGGGCTTTCCGGAGTGTTGGTGCAGATTATCAACCATATTTTTGAGATGCCACATACCTATCGTATTTCCTTTTCCATAAAGGCTTTTGCAACAGCTTTTATACTTTTTATCCTCATGTACGGTATCGGAATATTGCGTGCAGCAAAGGTTATCCGTAAACGTAAAATTGTAGATATGCTTTATGATCATCAGAAAAATGAAAACGGAAAGACGCATTCTGTAAGATTTCATATTACACTGATTATTCTGTCGGTATTATGTATCCTTACGGGAGGCTGTCTGTTGGCAAAGGGAATGTCTGTTCAAACAAATGTATTCTACGTTTGGATGATTGGCGCTGTAATTTTATCAGCAATAGGAATATACGAAATGTATCGTAATTTACCAGTATTGCTGTTAAGACTTTTGAATAAAAGTAAACGTAGAAGATATAAGGACATCAACCTATTTTATTTGGGACAGATTGGAAGAAAAGTAGATTCTGCTGGAAAGCTTATGGCAGTCATCGCAATCCTTTTAACGGTATCCCTGAGTACAATGTTTGCAGGTCTTTCTACGGGAGCAGGATATAAGGCGAATATGGAGGCTTATTATCCGTATGATGCGGGTGTTGCTCTGGATGCTCCACTGACGAAAGAATGCCTACAGCCAATGGTAGAATTTACGAAGCAGCAATGTAGCGTAGAAGATGAACTGATTTATTATCTTTATGCAACAGATGCTTATCCGGTGGAAGCATTAGCGTTGTCCGATTATAATCATTTACGTTGTATGCTTGGGTTAAAATCTGTAAGTTTGTCTTCAAATGAATTTTTTATTCATTGTGATACATGGAATTATGTAGAGAAAATTCAAAAAGCGTTAGAGCAAAAAAGCGAAATTCTGTTAGCAGGCAGTGTTCTTGGAATTGCAGAAACAGCAATTTATACAGAACCGATGGAACAATATCAAATGGCAGGCACAAGAGGATACATTCTGGTAGTGCCTGATCAAGTGGCAACCCAGCTTTCCGGTGAAAAAATTCGTTTGGTAATGAAATTAGAAAATGGAGGATATCCAGAATTAAAACAAGCGCTGAAGAAGTTTTTGCATGATCCGAATGCATGGACTCCTGTACTTCAGGATGGAAAAGGTTTGCCAGAACAAGTAACGATGGGCGTAACTGTAAAAGCATGGGGCATTGAAAACTCTTTAACTGGATTTGCAGCAATTTCTTTTTGTGGCTTATATTTAAGTATTATTTTTATTATTTTATCTTCTACCATATTAGCTTTTGAACAACTTTCAAAAATAGACTATAATCGACGTAATTATCAGATTTTGGATAAAATGGGAGTGGCACAAAAAACAAGAAGAAACCTTATAAAAAAAGAAGTAGGGGTTCTGTTTTTCATTCCGGCGATTCTTCCAATGATCATGATGATATTTCTGATTTCAGGAGCAAATCAAGTATTTGGAGAAGCAATCTTGCAGGAAAATTTATTCTTGACATACGGAATCGTTACATTGGCAGTATTTGGTGGGATTTATTTGCTATATTATTGGGCTACAACCTCTGTTTTTCAATATGCAGTCTTAAAAAAGGAACTTTATAAATGACAGAATTGTAAGATCAAGGAGGTGACATAGAAGTATGTATTTGAAGCTGGCATTGAAAAATATGAAACAATCTACAAAAGATTATCTCATTTATATGATAACTTTGGTTTTATCGGTAGCGATGTTTTACGGATTTTTTTCTATTGTAAGCCCTTACTACAATAATATGCTTCCAATAAGTATTCACATGGAAATTCTGAATAAAGCTATGAGGATTGCTGTTCCGGCGGTAGGAATATTGATACTTTTTTTAGTTTCCTATGTAAACCGTTATATGCTAAAGCGAAAACAAAAAGAGTTTGCACTTCAGACAATTATTGGTATGGAACAAAGAACAGTAGCATGGATTTTCTTTTTGGAGAACCTAATGATTGGAGCACTCGCTCTTATACTAGGAATTTTATCAGGTACTATACTATCTCAACTGATTAATGCAGCTGTACTTAAGGCATTTAAACAAGAATTTAAACTATATTTTATGCTATTTCCAGATACTGTATTATGGACGGTATGTTTTTTTGGAATTATCTTTTTCATAACTGGTTTAAAAAATGTTTGCACCATACGAAAAATGAAAATTATCGATATGCTTCAGAATAGTCAGAAAGGCACACAATTTTTAAATCTTCATCAGCAGTTTGGAAAATTCAGTTGGTGTGTGGCGGTTTTATCAGTCGTGATTTTAATAATGCTTTCTCCGATTGTATCTATAAAGAACATAAATATTACTCTATGGATGAAAATCGGTGGGACGATCATAACTGCTTTGGGAAATTGCATACTTGTTTGTTGGTTCTTCATGGACAGAAGAAAGAAGAGAACAGGGAGTCTTCCATTGCTTTGCCTTACAATTTCTTGTATGTTGAATGGAATATTTTTACTTTTGCTGAATTCTTTTTTTGAAATATTGGTGCAGAAAGGAATTGCATTGCAGGCTTATGTTACTATGCCTCCATTGATAGCATTGTTTTTCATTCTCTTTGCTGTTATAAGTTTTTTTGGTAATTTAACATGGATTATAGTAAAAGCAACAGAGAAAAATCGCTGTTTTCATTATAATAATTTGTTTTTTGTAGGTCAATTAAAAAGCCGGTTGGGGAATTGCTCAAAAACAATGGGAATTATTACGGTCATAATGCTTTCCGCCATTGTGCTGTTTGTATGGTTCCCTATAATGGCTGTGCGAATTCATTCTTATCAGCAGGTAATGTCGGCTTTTGATGTGCAGCTGGGAACGATGTATACAGCAGATTTTAAAAATTTTCCTACAGGAACCTTGGATTATGAGTATATAAAAAAATATCTGGAGAAAAAAGGATATCCTATTATTTTAGAAGCACAAGTTGAGTTGTTTTCTTTAGGAGAAGAAAAATTACAATCGAAAAATGAATTTCCTGTTTTAGCTGTTTCTGTATCGGATTATAACGCAATCCGAAAATTATCTAATCTCCCGGAAATTCAATTAAAGGAAGATGAATATGGAGTTGCGTGGGAGCACAAAACACAGGAAAAAACGATTCGGAATTTTGATAAAACAGAGCAAAAGATAAAAGTAGAAAATCAAATTCTTAGTAAGGCAAAAAAAGCAGATTATAGAGAAAAAAAGGGAATCGGGCTTTTTACAAGCAAGACAGAAGGAGTATATATTATTCCAGACAAGTATTGTCGGAAACTACCTTTAGCAGTAACATTTTTTGCTGCAAATACAGAGAAGTCCCTTCCGTATGAAACTGCAAAATTGTTTGAACAGGATATGGAAATGTATCAGAAAAATTTGAATAGATTTTCAGAAGAACAATTGTATATCCGTTTACAGACGATACAAGAAAATGAAGGCATTTCCAATATGCTGTTATTGTCACTAATTGGTTCATATAGTGCTATGGTTCTAATTGTAATGGGATTGACAATGCTGTCTATCCAACAGATGACAGATGCAGTTGAGCAAAAACAGAGATTTCAAATAATTGAAAAAATGGGAGTAGATCGAACAACTCGGAACCGATATATTCGTCAACAGATGATGTTTTGGTTCGGCTTACCTGTTGGTGTCGCTGTAGTCGGAAGTGTGGGAACTTTGGCTTTTCTCATTTATAATACCTATAAAGAAATTATTGCTTATCTTACAATATCAGAGATTTTACAGATTTGTGGAGGGGTATATGTCTCATTTGCAATGATTTTATTGGGCTATTTTTCTGCAACCTACTATTTATTTAAAAGAAATCTGACATATAGAGTTATATAATCCTCAGTTTTTTCTTCTATGTTTGTAGCAGAAAAAATGTAATAAACCACAATATTTTTGAAATTAGGACATTTCTGTGACATTTATATTTTACAATATGACTATAGAAAGTAGGTGTCGTTATGAAAAAGAATCATGAGGTTGTTGGAGTGGTTATTGACGCAATTCAACAAAATGATACGCTGAAATTTTTATCAGTCATATTAGAATGTACAATTAAAGATTTTGATAAGATAACTTACAATGAAAACAGCACAGTAGAAGACTATCTGTCTACCTTTCCCATATTTCAAAATGATGTATTTTCGATGCAGGCAATGTTAGAACTTGCAGGTTTGAAAGGAACAGAAAACCATTCTATCAAAGAGTTGACAATTGGTGAGAAGAAATTACTGCTATTGATAACTCTTATTGTTGATACATCAAAACAATATTTGCTTCAAAATTTATTTCAGAATATGCAGGAGCTAGAAGTGAAATGTGCCACTGAATTATTAAAAGAAATGTCAACATATACGGATATTATTTTGGTTAGTTCATCAACGTATGGATATGAAATATGTGACAGGATGATTTACTGGCCGGATGATCATAGAATAGATGATGGCGAATACCATATTTCACGAAATAAGATTAAAGAAATGTGTATCATGCCCACCTTTATTATGAAGGAAATAATAAAAGTGATAAAAGAAAACCAAACTACAGATATAGCAATACCACTTTGGAGAGTAGTTCCGGGAGAATATGAAGAATACGCATATCAGCTATTAAATTCAAATGCAGATAAGGAAAGATTTGACTATCCATATATATCTATCACATAGACCTTTCCGATACGGTGATGTTTATTGGATTATGGAACATCAATTACAGGAATTGGAAGTAAATGGGAATAGGTGCTTTGAAGAAGCACATTTTATACCGGACGAAGCAATAATTCACGCGAAGTGTAGCGAATATTTCTTCAGATGTTGTAAAGAAGCAAAAAGGATTTTTTATGACTATGCAAAAAATCATGTAGAGGAACTGTAAGGAATTTAATAAACTGGAATAGTACTGAAAAACTTTCTTGTAATAAATCCTCCTTGTCTAGTAAATTAAAAAACTATTAATAAATTCTTTCCATTTTCTTAGATATAGCAATGTATAATGAATGATAAAATCGATATTACTATTAGAAACTATTATGAGCATGTTGGACCAACAAACTTTCTATAATTACTAGAAAGCTCATTAAAAACTGCAGGGAGGTACATAGATATGGAGATGATACAAAGTAACCAAACAGGGACAGCAATTCAGCTTAATTTATTTGAATCAATTAAAGACTTACTTTTGGTAAAACCTATTTTTCTAATAGGAGTTTTTCTAATAGGATTTTTCTTATTTTGGATATTTAATAAAGATAAAACGTTACCTAAACTGAAAATAACTGTTTTGTCGTTGGTAATGTATTACTATTTATGTTTGATGTTAGTAAATATTGTAGGTATCCCTACTCTTGATGAATATAAAAGACTGTTGCAGTTGGGTGAAACTTTCTTTAATCCTAATGTAAATCTTATTCCTTTTAGTGATGGATTTAGTTTGAGTTTTATTTTGAATATTTTTCTATTTATCCCATTCGGATTTTTGTGTCCATTGATCAGTAAAAGTTATGAACGTATAAGAAATACATTTTTAATTGGTATGGGGTTATCTTTTTTTATTGAAATTGTTCAGTTATTTACATTGTATAGGGCGACAGATATAAATGATCTTTTAACAAATGGCATTGGAACAATATTAGGTTATTTATGTTTTAGATTGATTACAAGGTTCCGAATAGTAAAGAGATCTTCTAAGGGCAACTCTATAAAGAAAGATTACACCGTATATATTCCATTTATCATTATTTTAGTTACTTTTGTATTAGGATTTTTTAGTTAAGAAGTGTAAAAAGATAAAGTAAGAATTGAATTGTACCACTTAGAATGGGGTTATAAGAGCAAGAGCCTTCTTACACTTTAAATAATTACATTAATGATTCTAAACATATTTTATAGATGCACAAAAAACAAAATGTGGGCAACATATTTCATGACATTTGGTAGTTTTCGAAAAAAGGAAGGTTATAAAAATGGAAAAAGAAACAATCGGAACGATAATTTCAGTGACTAAACAATGGTGGTTAAAAGTAAACCGTAAATCTGTCCGAATTCATGCCATGGATGGAGCAGACTTTCCATATATAATAAAGATTAAATATACAATAGAAGGCAAAGATTACATTTGCAGGAAGTGCATTGGTGCTGGTAAGAAGATTCCCGATAAAGGTGCAACGCTTAAAGTCATATATCGTGAAGACAGACCATCTAAGGTGAGAATAGAACTCTAATTCAAATAGCTGAATGAAGAAGATGTTGTTTATTGTGGAACAACTGATAGCTTATGAATCCAATATGAAAAATTTAATTTAAAGTGGGGATAAATATGAAAGTATTGGTTAGTGCCTGTATTCTGGGAGTGAACTGTAAATATAATGGGAAAAATAACGAAAATATAACAGCAATCAATTTCTTGAAAGATAAAAAAGTTATTTCTATCTGCCCGGAAGTATTAGCAGGTATGAAAATCCCCAGATCTTGCGCAGAAATTGTGAATGGGAGAGTAGTTGATGAAAACGGAAATGATGTTAGTTCAGAATATGATAAAGCAGTGCAGATTGCATTATCAAAAATTCAAAATGAAAACATTGACCTTGTTATATTGCAATCCAGAAGTCCGACTTGTGGCGTCAACCAGATATATGACGGTAGCTTTACCGGAAAATTAATTTCTGGAATGGGATTGTTTGTAAAAGAACTAAAACAAAGAGGATATAAGATTATTGATGTTGAAGAAATATAAGTTTTCAGTTTCTTATTTACCCAAATAACAAATCTCAATTTGTTTAATTGTATAATATCATTGGAAGGATAAAAAAGTTCATAAAGAATCATAAAAGGCAGGTTTCTAAATGGAAACTTGCTTTTTAACAATCGGGTATTATTTCTTGTGTCTTTTAAAATATCGAATTATAATGAAGTGGAATCTTATTTGGGAAGGAGAATTAATAGATGCATAATGTTTTGATAATTGATGATGATCAAGAACTTTGTCTTTTGATTAAACGCAGTATTCTATCGGAAGATATAGAAGCAGATTTTTGTAATACCGGAAAAGCAGGACTACAAAAATTGAAAGAAAAGCAATATCAGCTTGTTATACTGGATGTGATGATGCCTGGAATGGATGGCTTTGAAACGCTGGAAGAAATCAGAAAGGAAAACAGCTTGCCGATTTTGATGTTCACATCCAAAAATGACAGCGTTTCTAAAGTTAGGGGCTTACGGGCTGGAGCTGACGATTATCTCACAAAACCTTTTGATATGGATGAACTGATTGCCCGTATCGTTTCTTTGATCCGCCGTTATACCCGCTTTAATCAGCGAGAGGGCACTGCACAGCAGCAACTTATATTTGATGGATTGAAAATTGACCTCGAAAATCGCTCGATTACTACGGAAAACGGAACTTTTGAACTTCCACCAAAGGAATTTGACTTGTTGCTATATTGTGTGAAAAATCAAGGAAAGATTTTGACGAAACAGCAAATATATGAAAAAGTCTGGGGAGAAGAATACTTCTATGACGATAGTAATATTATGGCGATCATCAGTCGGCTTCGTAAAAAACTAGAAGTCAATCCTTCAAGTCCGAAGTATATCCAAACGGTCAAAGGAATTGGCTACCGCTTTAATAAGGAGGTATAGCTGGTATGGAAATCATCATTTTCTTGTCCATTGTGATTGCTGTTTTGGCTGTGCTGATCTCCATCTTTCTCATTCAGCACGTAAAGAAGCAAATAGCAGAAATGACGGATGCCTTAATTGATGTGAAAAACGGAAATGGCAATCGGCGTATTTTGTCTGCAACAAATGAACTGGTTGCCCCCATTTCCTATGAAATCAATGAAATTGTTGTGGCTTATGAAAACAGGCTTTCTATTGTCCGGCAGACAGAAGAAACCAACCGCCAGCTTATGACGAGCCTTTCCCATGATGTCCGAACGCCCCTTACCACTCTTATTGGGTATCTTGATGCTGCACATAAAGGGCTTGTTACTGGGAAAGACCGGGATGATTATATCGAAACCGCCCGTCGGAAAGCTCACGATCTGAAAGAATATATTGATGTACTCTTTGACTGGTTCAAATTAAATTCCGACGAGTTTGCTTTGGAGATCCAGTCTGTTGAAGCTGCAGAGCTGACAAGAAATATCCTGATTGACTGGATACCTATTTTTGAGGATAAGCAGGTTGATTATGACATTGATATTCCTGAACAACCTGTCCGAGTAAGGCTTGATATGGACAGCTATATAAGGATCATAAATAATCTCATTCAAAATGTAATCGCCCACAGTCATGCAGACAAAATTGAGATTTCCCTGTCAAAAAAGAAAAATAATATGAGGCTACTGTTGGCAGATAATGGTGTAGGGATTGAGAAAGAAGATTTGAAACACATTTTTGAACGGCTTTATAAGTGTGATAAAGGTCGGTCTGAAAAAGGCAGCGGTCTGGGCCTTTCTATCGTCCATCAATTAGTAGAAAAGATGGGTGGAAACATAACAGTTGAAAGTTTACTGGGAAAAGGAACTGAATTTACTTTGCTTTTTCCTTTGGATGATTGAGCAGGTTCCCGTCATTGTGGCGGGAGCCTTTGTCATTTTTACTTTATCCTAAATTGCAAGGTTAATGCAAGGTTGCGGCAAGGTTAATGCAAGGTTGGCGTGATAGAATACCTTACAGAACAGGAGGTTTTGAATATGGATACAAATTACATCATTGAAACAAAAAATCTTACAAAACAGTACGGCTCACAAAAGAGTGTTGCTGACTTAAATATTCATGTGCAGAAAGGGAGAATTTACGGACTGCTTGGAAGAAACGGAGCCGGAAAAACGACCACTATGAAAATGCTACTTGGATTGACAAAGCCAACTTCCGGCGAAGTTAAAATATGGGGAAAGTCTTTGCAGGGGAATGAAAAGAAATTGTTGCCCCGTATCGGTAGTCTGATTGAGTCCCCCGGTTTTTATCCTAATCTGACTGCTACGGAAAATTTGCGTATCTTTGCAACCCTACGGGGAGTACCAAACCGCCACGCAATCAAAGACGCTTTAGATTTGGTGGGATTGCCTTATAAAGACAAAAAACTGTTTTCCCAGTATTCTCTTGGTATGAAACAACGGCTTGCGATTGCACTTGCTGTTATGCACGACCCGGAGCTTTTGATTTTAGATGAACCTATCAATGGGCTTGATCCGATTGGAATTGCAGAGGTTCGTTCTTTTATTCGTGAACTTTGTGACGCGAGAGGAAAAACCATTTTAATTTCCAGTCATATTCTTTCAGAAATTTCGCTACTGGCTGATGATATTGGAATTATCGACCATGGCGCACTACTGGAAGAAGAAAGTCTTGCGGAACTGGATCAAAAAAGTAGCAAACATATCCGATTTACTCTTTCTGATACCGCACAGGCAGCAAGAATTTTGGAACGTACTTTCCACGAAAACCATTTTTCTATACAGGACGACCACAATTTACGTCTACACAATCTTGATTTACCAGTAGGGAAAATTGTAACCGCCTTTGTAGAAAATGGATTGGAGGTATCAGAAGCTCATACTTGTGAAGAAAGCCTTGAAGATTATTTCAAGCGTGTGACAGGAGGCGAGGGAATTGCTTAAACTGATTAAATGCGAATTTTACAAATTTAAACGACGTTCTCTTTTTGTTTTGGCTACTCTTGTTGCTTTGGTTTTTCCGGTAGTAATGACTGCTTTATATTGGAACATTCCAACACAAGTTAATTATGATAATTTGTTTTCTGGCATTGTGGACTATGGCGATTTTCTTCTTTTGTTGCCGATATTGGTTGTTATTGCAACTTCTCTGTTCTTTACAGAAACAGATAATGACACTTTAAAGAACCTTACAACCATTCCTGTCAGCAAAAGTAAAATAGTTGTAGCAAAAATAGGAGTAATGGCTATTATTTCAGTAGCTTATACTCTTTTAGGCTTTTTTGCCAGTATGTTGTGTTCAAAAATCCTTGGTATTGCTATGGAAAACATGGCACAAAAATTTGTATTGAGTATAGGATTGGGAATAATGCTCTTAGCTGCGGCTTTACCTTGTGTGGCATTAGTTGTATGGTTCAATAAAAGTGACTTGATTTCTATTGTCATTACCCTTTTTTATACAATTATAAACTATGTAATTCATGTAACAGATATAGGAATGCTGACACCAATAGGGGTAAATATAGGAACAATCTTACCTATACCTGTAATCAATCGTTGGATTTATCAATTTTACGACGAAGGGAACGGAGCTGCGGCTGAATTTTATAACACTATGCGTCCTTATTTTGTCCCAACTCATATATGCGTCTGTATTATTGCACTCTTTCTGTTCGTATCAATTTATGCAATTATAAAAATTTATAATCGTCGTGAAATATAGGAGGTGTGAATATGCTTGCTTTTATTACAACAGAATTTCAAAAGTTAAAAAGATACAGTATTATTTTGGTTGGTATATTTGGTGTAGCGTGTTCCCCTATTATTTCAATCGTTATGCAAAAAATTATGACAGATGAAGCTAAAAATGTCTTGAATTATACATTTCCTGATTTACTTAATAGTACGATTTGGAATAATATGACCATGTTTTTTCCTATGATTATAGCTTTAATTGGTGGCTATATGATTAATCGGGAATACACTGATGATACACTAAAAAATCTGCAAGTTATTCCTATTGCTTTTCCTAAACTGATGATTGGTAAGCTAACTACAATAGGACTACTTTCTATACTTTTAGGGTTATGTAATTCATTTGTCACTATTATAGTCGGAATAATCGCTTGTCGTGAGAATATGACTTTATCAACGATTATAATTGGTACTATACAAATTTGTGGAATGGCATTATTTACATTTATTGGAGAAATGCCACTTATCGCACACTGTGGGAAAAAACAAAACTCTTTCAAGGGCGGGGCTGTTGCAGCTTTTCTATTAGGATATATTAGTATTTACTTCAAAAATCCTATTATCAGAAATTTGTATCCGCTCTCTGCCGGATTAAGTATAGTCGGCTTTAACGGAGAAGGATTTGTGACAGATACTACCGGTGCTTATTCATCTTCTCAAAGCATTTTATTAGGTGTTTTAACGATGTTAGCTATGCTTATATTATCATTGATAATAATTTCTATTCCACAAAAAGAAACTTTAGCTACCCCTTTATCTCAAAAAAGAAGAAAAACAGAAAGGAAGATTGCAAAATGAAAAAGCTGATACCTTTATTTTTAATGTTATGTTGTCTTGTTTCTGTAACTGCCTGTTCTAAAGATGAAATTGTAAGTAATTATAATCAAACCTTACAATCTATTGGAGATAAGGGTTTAACAGATAATAAAGATTTGCAAGGAAAACGTGAATTTGGTATAGATAGCTATGTAGGAAATTATACTGCTGACTATGATGATTTTTCCGGTAATGAAATCATTTTCGGGGGAACAGCTCTTGAACGAGATAATGGAAATAAAATAGAAATTTCTTGTGATATAGCTGCTCAAACCGGGAAGTTGAAACTAATTTTACAAACGGGAACGGATGAACCGAAGATCCTTTGTGATACAGAAAACTCATATAATAATACTATTGAACTTCCATCTGCAAGCAATTATGTTCTGATTGAAGCAGATAATTTTACAGGTTCACTGAAATTAAAACTCAAATGATAATAGAAAGGAAACCATTATGAAAGAAAAATTTTTAAGTATTATATCCCTTGTTACAATTTTTGTGCCTCTTACTATGTTATTTGTTTGGAAGCCTACGGCTGCAAATGCAACAGCTATTGCTATTGGTTACGGTGTTTTTATTGTTGCCAGTTTTCTTTACGCACTATTCTTATTTTTCAAAAGACAGCAACGTGATATTTATGTAAAAGTTGGTTTGGGTGTAAATGTTCTTTACTTACTTGGGATATTATTTATGGTTATAATCCCACGTCTTTTCTAAAATTTCTTTATAACTTTTGAAACGTAGTGGCGAAGACCTTTATATATGGATATTTCGGAACTTTTGATGGATCTTTGTTAAACTATTATATACTTAAGATAAACGTGCTACTGATGGATTCGAAATATAGCACAGAGAAGAAAAAGGTCACGATATAAAACGGCGAGATTTAGAAATAAAAATCTGAATCTTGCCGTTTTATATCTTTGATTAAAAGGTTGCAATTCCCACGCATTAAAGAAGAAATCATCACACTATAAATGGAATTTCAATCTTTACACTTAGTCCATGTGGTTCAAGGTTACTAAAATATAGTTTACCTTTATGCAAATTGACAATTTGCTGTACAATTTTAATTCCCAATCCATGTTCTGTACATTCTGTTTTTTCCTGTGTACTGAAAATGGTTCCAGTATCATTTAAAGTTTTCAAACGTGCAGGACTGATGCCGCATCCATCATCACAAATATCAAAAAAGCAGCTATCAGCATTAGAAAAAATGGAGAGTGTAATGTTACACCCATTTGGATTATGAATAATACAGTTGGAAATCAAGTTGTATAACATACGATGCAGCAAAGAATGATCCCCATTTAATGTAATCGTACAAGGCTGCGAATCCTCCCGAAATTCTATAGGGTATTGTTCTGGTAATTCATTTAAAAATTCACTGACGACCTGCCTTGCTAATTCAACGATATCGACACTTCTTTTTTTTAGAGGATACATGGAATATTCCAGTTTAGTAGTTAAATTAAGATCAGAAATAAGTGATTGTAGTTTTTCGCTTTTTTTTCTTATTGCTTTTGCCTGTTTCCTTGTGATGATAGGAAGATTGGTATCATCTTCAATTTCACATGCATAACCTAAAATGATAGAAAGTGGTGTACGGATATCATGTGAAACACCCCGAATCCATTCTGCACGTGTGTTATCTTTTTTTTGTAAATATTCACCAGCATGATTTAAACAGATATTGATTTCTGATAATTCTCCTTTTTCATCCAGATGGAATGTTTCACTTTTTGAAAGCGCTTGGATACCATTTAGAGCAGGTTTAATTGCCTTTTCTATCCGATAAGTGTTACGTATTAAAAGATAAATCAATAAAAAGATATTAGTAAAAAAGACAATCCCAAGAGTAATAAATAAAGGACGTAAATAAATGGTTTTGAAAGATAAGTAATGATTCACAATATATCCAGGTGGGAATCCAATGACTAAAAGACCTTCTGGATGTTTCCAAACATTTACAGGATAATCTTTTAAATACCATCGACTGAATAAGGCTATATCAGCTGAAGTATATTTTCGAGAAAAATCTGATGGAAGATCGTATTCCCATATAACATCACCAATATCATTAAGTAGCATAGCCCAGGCATCTTCATGTTGCAAGATTTTCTGAACGTCTTTATCAGCATTTATTTTTCCATCCTTTAAAGTAATATGATTGGATAGTTCTTCAATAACCGGATGAGAATTCGTTGCACCATCAAGATAGAGAATGAAATTTAACATACCAAGCAAAAGAATGTTTATCATAAAGAACAGTGCAATAATACCAACTGTTGAAAAAATATAACGGCGAAAAAAATGTTTTACAGAGTTCATTATTTTGCCCCCTTGATATTGAGTAGGTAACCAATTCCCTTAATTGTGATAAGTGAAGTTGGGGATGATGGATTTCCTTCAATTTTTTCTCTTAGGTGACGGATATGTGATGATAAAGTTCTTTCATATCCCTGCCAAAATTCACCACATACTGCTTCACATAAGGAGCCTGTTGTCACGATACGTCCTGCATTATCAGCCAACTTTTTTATAAGTGTTAGTTCTTTTCCGGTAAGCGAGAGACACTCGTCACCTCGCTGAACTTCTGCCTTTTCCAGATTGATGACGGCAGAATCTAAATAGATTTTTCGATCTTTTTCAGGATACGTGCGATTTAAAATTACTTGTGTTCGTAATAATAATTCTTTGGGATAAAATGGTTTTGTAAGATAATCGTCAGCACCATTTTCAAATCCGGCTACCCGATCTTCTACCTCTCCACGCGCAGTTAATAAAAGAACAGGAACCTTACTGGTTTCCCTAATTTTTTTCAATACAGAAAGTCCGTCTATTTCCGGCATCATTATATCAAGTATCACCATGTCCGGTTGAGCATCAGACCATATTTTTAATGCTTCTCGACCAGAAACTGCCGTTAAAATATTAGTAAATCCAGCACGTATAAATATGGACTGTATCATTTCAAGAATATCCATTTCGTCATCTACTACAAGTATTGTTCTATTGTACATAAGACACCTCCCATTTTTGTTGATATTATAGCGCAGAAATATAGTTTTGACCATTTTTTGTTATAAATCTCAGAGTAAAATCAGAGTTACCTCAGCGTTATTTCAAGGACCATAAGATATACTGAAAACATAAAATAGAAAAGGAGATATAAAACTATGGGAAATTACATAATTGAAACCCGCGGATTAACTAAAAAATATGGAAACCAGATCAGTGTTTCCAATTTGAATATTCATGTAAAAAAAGGAAGAATATATGGACTTCTTGGACGGAATGGTGCCGGAAAAACAACTACAATGCGTATGTTATTGGGATTGACACAACCTACATCTGGAGAAGTTCAAATTTTTGGAAAAACATTGGTGAACAATGAAAAAACAATATTACCAAAGATAGGGAGTTTAATAGAATCGCCAGGATTCTATCAGAACCTTACGGCTACGGAAAATTTAAAAATTTTTGCTGATCTGCGAGGATTAAAAAAAGCAGGATGTATCAAAGAGGCTTTGAATCTTGTTAATTTACCTTATGGAGACAAAAAACTTTTTTCTCAGTATTCGCTTGGCATGAAACAACGTCTTGCAATTGCATTGGCTATTATGCACAACCCACAGGTACTTATACTAGATGAGCCTATTAATGGGCTTGATCCGATTGGAATTGCAGAAGTGCGTTCCTTTATCCGAGAATTATGTGATAGTTATGGAAAGACCATTATAATTTCTAGTCATATTCTTTCAGAAATATCTTTATTGGCTGATGATATTGGTATTATCGACCGCGGTGTTTTATTGGAAGAAGAGAGTTTAAAAGAATTGGAAGAAAAAAATGCAAAATACATACATTTTATTACATCTAATGCAAAAAAAGCTGCACAAGTTATTGAAAGTCTTTTTCAAACTAAAAATGTAAAAATCACAGATGAATATAATCTGTATTTATACGATACGGTGTTACCAGTAGCCAAGATTAATCGTACCCTTATCGAATCAGGGATTGATATAAAAGAGGTTCATCTATGTGAAGAAACCTTAGAAGATTATTTCAAAAAAATCACAGGAGGTGAAGGGATTGCTTAAATTAATTAAATGTGAATTCCGTAAGCTCAAACGTAAACATTTTATTTCATTTGTTTTTATTGCAGCATTGCTGTTTCCGATTCCATTTACAGCATTAGTATTGTCTGGAAACATTGCAAATTATTCCGGTTTTGATGCTATTTTTGGATTACTCGTAACATTGGGAGAACCGGTTATGCTTCCGATTGTTTTAGGAATCGTGGCGTCTATGCTCTTTTTTATGGAATATGATAATGATACGCTGAAGAATCTGCAAGTTATTCCAATACTGCCAATAAAATTGGCGACAGCTAAAATTGCAGTACTCTTTATTATGGGGTTGGTTTTTGCACTAGCTACATTATTATCTTCCATGGTAGGAGGAATAATTGCTGGAAATGAATTGATTAATATCGGTGAAAAGATATGGATTTCAGCAATCACAGCATTGCTCTATACTGCCAGTACATTACCAGTTGTTATTGTGATTGTTTGGCTGAATAAATCTTATGTTTTTTCAATTATAGTAACATTTTTTTATACAGTATTTGATTATATGATGGCGTATACAGGGCAATTTGCTTCAGATAATCAAGCTATAAAACTTATTTCAACGATATTACCTGCGCCAACTATTTATCGCTGGCAGGCATCACAATTTGTTTCTCCAGACTTGCCTGCATATCCAATTATAAAGCCGTATTTTCTACCTCTTTGGATAGCGGTATTAACGACATTTGTCATCGGAATAATCTCATATTTGATAATTGTCAGACTATATAGCAAAAAAGAAAGTTGAGGTAGACATTATGTTAAAAATCGCAAAAACAGAATTTTATAAATTGAAACGGTATTCTGTCATATGGATAGGTGTTGCTACAATGTTAACAGTTGTACTATTGAGTCGACTTATGGCAGTAGCAACAGATGGTACAGTTCATACTCTTGAACAATTTTCAGGTACTGTGATCTGGAATAATTTTAGTCTTATTTTTCCGGCAACAATTACATTGATTGTTGGATACATAATAGAAAGAGAACGGGTTGAAGATACATTGAAAAATATTTTGACAATTCCATTGTCATATAGAAATCTGTTAACGGGAAAAATAATCGCTGGTGGTGCAGTAGCAGTGTTTCTGGCTTTTATTGAATTTATTTTTACAATGTTGGTGTTTATTATAAGCAAATTTCCAGGCTTATCGTTCAGTGGTATGATACTTGCATTTGTGAAAATGACTGTAATGAATCTTTGTGTTTATGTAGCTGTGCTCCCAATTATCATTTTTACAGGACAGCGTTCTGGTAGCTTTATGGCCGGGGTTGGCTTCTCTTTCTTTTATGGGTTTGTTGGAACATTTGCTTCTGGTCATGGGTTAGGAAATGTATATCCAATTACTGCGGGGTTAGGGATTATCAATTATCAAAATGGAGAAGAAGTTACGTACAACGTTGTATTAAGTGTAAGTGTCTTGATGGTGATGCTTATCATTAGCACAGTTATGCTCTGCTCAGCCCAAAATAGAGTTTCATCAGAAAAAAATAAGTCTAAGAAACCAAGAAACAATTCAAGAAGAAAATGAACAAGGGACTAACTTGAAGGAAATAATCATTCTATAGGTAGGAAGAGAGGATCTCATGATAAAAATTCAACAAATATTATCTGTTATGGAAACGTTGTGTTTAATTGTTTTTATCATATTAGCAGGTATTTTCTATATGATAATTACATTGATTGGAGACATGATAAATTTTTGTTCTAGAAAGTTTAGAAATAAAAGAATGAAAATGATACCTTCCAAGAAAGGAGAAATTATATGAGAAAGAAATACGAAGTTGTCGGTTTGGTAATAGATGCGAAAAAAGAGTATGAAAAGTTGTACTTTTTCGAAAGAATATTGGGATGTTCCATTGAAGATTTTGAAAAGACACTTGTGCAACAAAAAGAAAAAATGAATACAAGCCAGTATCTAGCTAGCATCTCAGAAATGAAAGATGATCTATTTTCCGTTCAGGCATTGTTAGATTCTGTAAATATGAGAAATAAGGAAAATACATTAATTAGGGATCTGACGATTGGTGAGCGGAAGATAATTGCATTAATAAAATTTGTTGTATGCAATAAAAGCCGATGTGTACTCCAAAATCTTTTTCATGGAATGTCAGAAATGGAAGTGAAGAAGGCAAGTGTATTATTAGTGGAAATTTCTACATATACAGATGTTTATTTAATTGATTCTACTACTTATGGTTTTGAAATATGTGATAGGATAGTATATTGGTCAGATAATAAGTGAAAAAAAGAGTATAGAAATGAAAAGGGCATATAGAAAGTATGGATGAGATTATTGTAGAAACACGTAATTTGGTCAAAAAATGGGGTAGTCAAATTTGCATTGCTTTATTTTTAAGTTTCCTAAATTAAAAAACGAGATGGTAGCTTTCCAATGAATCGCAAGAAAAAAGCAAGAATATAAATCTGTTATTTTCACAACTCTATGTTAAAATGTTCTTACTCATACTACGAAAGGAGGCCCTATTTTTGTCGAAAGCAACACTATTTGACAGCCGTATCAAAAAATACGCTTACTGTAAGCCGCTAGAAATCTGTCGGGATCTTGGAATATCTGCCCTTGGGCTGTCCGGAGAACAAGTGGATGCAATGCGGGAAAGATATGGTAAAAACAGTTTTCAGGAGCGAAAAACGGATACCACTATCCAGCGTTTGCGGCGAGCGTTTATTAATCCATTTCATGTGATTCTATTTATTTTAGGTATTGTTTCTCTTGTCACCGATGTTTTTATGGCTTCTAATTTTGCAAGGAACGCTACCACTGCTCTTATCATTTTTTCTATGATCGTAATCAGCGGTATCATCCGTTTGATTCAGGAGCTGCGAGCGAAAAGCACAGCCGCACAGCTTGACCGTTTGATTCACGAAAAGGTTACCGTAAGACGAAATGGGAAACTAAGGGAAATCCCTGGTGAAGAATTAGTGGTAGGAGATCTGGTTCTGTTTTCTGCTGGTGATCGTGTTCCTGCGGATATTCGGCTAACAAAAGTAACCGATCTATTCATTTCCCAGGCCGCTATCACTGGAGAAAGCGCCATTTTGGAAAAAAGCTGCCGTACACTTTGTTACAAAGAGCAGGAACCCATAACACAATTGGAAAATCTTGCGTTTATGGCGACTACAGTTATCAGCGGAAAAGGGGAAGGCATTGTACTGGCGGTAGGAACGGATACTCTGTACGGAGAATTTACAAAACCGGATTCCGAAGATAAAAATGCTTTTCAAAAAGGAGCCAATTCCATTGCCTGGGTCATGATCCGGTTTATGGCAGTTCTGGTTCCCATTGTATTTCTTATATTGGGAATTACAGGTGGAAAGTGGCTGGAATCCTTTGCATTCGCACTGTCTGTCGCGGTAGGACTGATGCCGGAAATGCTCCCCATGGTCATCACTGCCTGCCTGGCAAAAGGAAGCCTTGCCATGGGAAAAAAGCAGACCATCATCAAAGATCTGAATGCCATGCAGAGCTTTGGAAGTATGGATGTGCTTTGTATGGATAAAACAGGAACACTGACCAATGAAAATATTCTGTTGGAATATTATATGGATATTCTGGGCAATGAAAATACAGAGGTCCTGGATCTTGCTTATCTGAACAGTTCCTATCACTCTGGTGTCTGCAACCCCATTGACAATGCCATTCTTGCATGCAAATCCATGCCAGGCAGGGAAATCCATTATGCCAAGCTTCTGACAGAATATCAAAAGGCAGATGAAATTCCTTTTGACTATACCCGTAAGTTTGTCAGTACCCTTGTACAGGACAGTACCGGAAACAGCCATTTGATTATGAAAGGGGATATTGCACACATCCTTTCCCGATGCAGTCATGTAGAATATCAGGGAACACGACTTCCTATGGAGAAAGATGCCAGACAAAGCGTATTTTCTGTGGTAGGGGAAATGTTGCAGGATGGGATGAAGGTTATTGCTGTGGCTCGGAGAAATGTGGGAACACGAAAGGAAATCACACCTGACGATGAAAAAGATATGACTTTGGTTGGTTATCTGTCTTTCTTTGATGCTCCGAAACAGACTGCAAGCGAATCCGTAACAACACTGAAGAGATTAAAAGTAATTCCGAAGATTCTGACCGGAGATCAGGCAGCCATTGCGGTATCCGTCTGCCGCCGGGTTGGAATCTCTGCGGAACATATCCTGACCGGCACCCAACTGGATGAAATGACAGACTGTGAACTGAAAAAGGTGGTAGAAGAAACCCATGTTTTTGCAGAGCTTACTCCCGGTCAGAAAGTGCGTCTGGTTTCTGCACTCAAAGAGAATGGTCATACTGTTGGATTTCTTGGGGATGGGGTCAACGACATTCCTGCACTAAATGAGGCAAATGTAGGGATTTCTGTAGATACAGCAGTGGACGCTGCAAAAGATGCTGCTGATGTTGTACTACTGCAAAAAGACTTAAATGTATTGGAGCAGGGTGTCCTGGAAGGGCGAAAAACTTTTACCAATATGCTGAAGTATATTAAAATCACTGCAAGTTCCAATTTTGGAAATATTTTTTCCATCATTTGTGCCAGTGCATTTTTACCGTTTCTTCCTATGACCTCCATTCAGATCCTGCTTCTGAATCTGTTATATGATACGCTATGTATCGTACTTCCCTGGGACAATGTAGATGAAGAAGAAATGCTGTCCCCAAGAGACTGGTCCGGCAAGACACTAAAGCAGTTTATGCTTTCTTTCGGACCGATCAGTTCCCTGTTTGATATTGTGACTTTCCTGTTTTTGTATTATTTCCTATGCCCTGCACTGTGCGGAGGGGCAACTTACCTGCAGCTTACCGATCCTTCCCTGAAGCTTCAGTACGCTGCTTTATTCCAAACAGGCTGGTTTTTGGAGTCCATGTGGACACAGGTTTTGATCCTGCATTTCCTTCGTACTGCCAAAATCCCGTTTCTCCAAAGCAGGGCATCTGCACCGGTCATCTCTATCACTCTGGTAGGGATTCTTGCTTTTACAGCCCTTACGTTTACCAGCGGGGCATCACTGTTTGGACTGACAAAATTACCGCTTTGGTATTTTGCCTTTTTGCTGCTTGTGGCATTTTTCTATATGCTGCTGAGTTCCGTAACCAAATATTTTTATAAGAATAAATATCAAGAGTTAATTTAAAGGAGGCGTTCATGATGAAAAAGAATATCAGTTATATTCCCATGGATCATGCCCTTGAAATCTGGCTCTTGGAAAAATTATTAAGGGAACCGCCGGAAAGTGCTTATACAAAAGATCTGCTTTCCGGTATTCAGGACATGATAAGCGGTGAAGTATCCTCGCTGTTATTAGGAGACTCCGAAGATACAGAGGTGGCTATTGGTATACAATCGGATGCACTTCTGATCGGTGATCTGGAGATTCGTCCAAGAAGTCGGAAAGTCCTGATAAAAGGTTCTGAAATCAGCCTGACACCAAAGGAATTCGACATTTTATATTTTCTTGCTAAGAATCGTGGAGAAGTTTTTACAAAAGAACAGATTTACCGTGCAGTATGGGAGGAGGATTATCTTCTGGATAACAGTAACATCATGGCTTTTATCCGGAAACTGCGGAAAAAGATTGAACCTGCCCCAGATTCTCCCACATACATTTTAACGATCTGGGGGATTGGTTACAAATTTAATGATGAGTTATGAGAAAGGCGGACTGAGACCATTTTAGGTTCCAGCCCGTCTATTTTCTTGCCAAATCGCAAGAAAATCGCAAGACTTTAGCCATAGGATTCCCCTGCTGTTTTTTATATACTTTTCATGGTCAAAGAAACGTATCCAGAAATACGTTAATGATGAATGACTATCTTTCGGTTTTGTTATCAGGTAAGTGCTGTGGTCTGGGTTATTCTTGCTACCACTATGATTGTACTTGCCACCAAACTTTTGAAACTGACAAAACGAAGCAACCGCTTCTATCACTAAAAGGAGGATCAGACAATGGACTTTACTTGCATTTTTTTTGGATTCCTATTTACCTTTGCCGGTCTTTGGTTTGCCTTTGGAAAGGGCTACCTCCATCTTTCCTTATGGAAAAATATGCCGCAAAAAGAGAAGGATAAACTTCGAATTGTCCCGCTTTGCCGTAATATCGGAGGAATCATTACCTTAAACGGTATCATCTTTCTGGTAAAAGGATTTTTGCCCTTGTTTTCAAACCACTGGTTTGTATCTGCAATGATTGCATGGATGATACTTGCCGGCTTAGATGTCTGGTATATCGAAAAGAGCAACCGATACCACAGACCGTAATTCCCATTGCGGTTTTACATAGATAGCTTTTAAAGATTGTGAGGTGAAAGACATGGACTCTGAAGGCAGTCCACGAAGGCAGAGAATATTGTATGAGTGTCCACAGATTCCGTGTCCCTCATATCATCTTCCTTGCCCCTACAAAAATTCAAGGAGGTAAGACCAATGAACAAAAAAGAAAATCGTATGGCTGTTCGCCAGACTGTAGAAAAGGCAGTCATCCGTGACGAACAGAACCGTCGCATCCAATCTGCAGCAACCAACCCGGTAAAAGAGGTTTTAAAAATCCTTCATACCACACTTAGGGGGTTAGAAGCAGATACCGTATCCGTAAACCGTTCCAAATACGGTACGAACAAAGTCACCCATGAAAAAAAGAAATCCCTGGCAAAACGTGTGGCGGGTGCATTTATCAACCCTTTTACTGCTATTTTATTTTGCCTTGCTTTTGTTTCCACGATTACGGATATGATTTTCCCGTATTTTTCACTCTTTGGAAGCGTACCAGAGGACTTTGATTTTTTGACAGTCGTTATCATTTTAACTATGGTATTTATTTCCGGTACCCTTCGCTTTGTGCAGGAATCCCGCAGCGGAAATGCGGCGGAAAAGCTGCTTGCAATGATCACAACCACCTGTACCGTCACCCGCATAGGACAGGAAAAAACAGAGATACCCATGGATGATCTGGTGGTAGGTGATATTGTCCATTTATCTGCTGGGGACATGATTCCGGCGGATGTCCGTATCCTGGATGCAAAAGATCTATTTGTCAGCCAGGCAAGCCTTACCGGAGAAAGTGAACCGGTTGAAAAGCTCTCTCATGTAAGCCCAAGCTCACATAAGGACAGTGTGACGGATTATACCAATATTGCATTTATGGGCAGTAATGTAATCTCCGGAAGTGCAACGGCTGTTGTTATCTGTGTTGGCGATCATACGCTGTTTGGCTCTATGGCCGCTGCTGTTGCCGGAGAAGCTGTGGAAACCAGTTTTACGAAAGGTGTCAATGCTGTGTCATGGGTGCTGATTCGTTTTATGCTGGTGATGGTTCCGCTGGTATTCTTTGTGAATGGCATTACAAAGGGGGATTGGCTGGAGGCTTTCCTATTTGGGATTTCCATTGCAGTGGGGCTCACACCGGAAATGCTTCCGATGATTGTAACCACCTGTCTTGCAAAAGGCGCTGTTTCCATGAGTAAAAAACAAACGATTGTAAAAAACCTCAATTCCATTCAGAATTTTGGTGCTATGGACATCCTCTGCACAGACAAGACAGGGACACTGACACAGGACAAGGTGGTATTGGAATATCATCTCAATGTAAATGGAGAAGATGATACCAGAGTCCTTCGACATGCCTATCTGAACAGTTATTTTCAGACAGGATATAAAAATCTCATGGATCTGGCTATTATCCATAAAACAGAGGAGATGGAAGCGGCAGATAAACGTCTGATTGACCTGTCCGAAACCTACATCAAGGTGGATGAGATTCCCTTTGACTTTAAACGCCGCCGTTTATCCACTGTGGTACAGGATAAAAACGGAAAGACACAGATGGTAACAAAAGGTGCTGTGGAAGAAATGCTTTCGATCTGTAGCTTTGCAGAATGTGACGGGCATGTACAACCTCTGCGTGATGAAGTGCGGAGCCGGATTTTGAAAACTGTAGATGGATTAAATGAAAAAGGCTTTCGTGTTTTGGCTATCGCCCAAAAGAGCAACCCATCTCCAGTAGGAGCTTTTGGTGTTAAAGATGAATGCGATATGGTGCTGATTGGTTATCTGGCATTTTTAGATCCACCAAAAGAGTCTACTGCCGATGCTATCCAGGCATTGAAAAACCATGGGGTCCTTACCAAAATCCTCACAGGTGATAATGAAAAAGTAACCCGAACCATCTGTAAACAGGTCGGGCTGAAGGTTCGCAATATGCTCCTGGGTTCTGATCTGGAACATATGAGTGATGCTGAACTTGCCAGAGTGGCAGAAACCACCGATGTCTTTGCGAAACTGACACCAGAGCAGAAAGCCCGTATTGTTTCTGTTCTTCGTGAGAATGGTCATACCGTTGGATTTATGGGTGATGGAATCAATGATGCTGCTGCCATGAAATCAGCAGACATCGGCATCTCTGTAGATACAGCGGTAGACGTGGCAAAAGAATCGGCAGACATCATTCTTTTAGAAAAAGATCTGATGGTTTTGGAGCAGGGCATCATTGAAGGTCGGAAAACCTATGCCAACATGATCAAATACATCAAAATGACGGCTTCCTCCAATTTTGGAAATATGTTTTCCGTACTAGCTGCATCGGCTCTTTTACCATTCCTGCCAATGGAAAGTGTACATTTGATTTTCCTGAACCTGATCTACGACCTGTCCTGTACAGCAATCCCATGGGACAATGTAGATGAAGAGTTTATTGCCAAACCACGAAAATGGGATGCCTCCAGTGTAGGCAGTTTTATGATCTGGATCGGACCAACCAGCTCCATCTTTGATTTTACCACATACATTTTCATGTACTTTGTATTCTGCCCATTCTTTGTATCCAAGGGTATCCTGTTCAATGACCTGCCGGCTCATTTTAGCGGAACAGAGCTGACGGCGATGCAGACACAGTATATCGGAATGTTCCAGGCTGGCTGGTTTGTAGAATCTATGTGGAGCCAGACATTAGTAATCCACATGATCCGTACACCGAAGCTCCCATTTATCCAGAGCCGGGCATCTGCTCCTGTGACATTCCTTACGATGACAGGGATTACGATTCTGACCATCATACCATTTACGATATTCGGAAAGCTTCTTGGGTTTGTGGCACTGCCAGCAGCATACTTTGCATATCTGCTTCCGTGTATCTTATTGTATATGATTTTGGCAACAAGCTTGAAAAAGGCTTATGTTCGTCACTTTGGCGAATTGCTTTAAGGAGGTGCAACAATGAACTGGAAAGAACTTTGGATGACACTTTTTGGAACTACGGAATGGCTTGGTCTGAACATGGGATTCTGGGTGGCTTTAGCTGCTGTATTACTGATTGTAATTCTCATGAATGTCCTGTTCTGGTCTATGAAACCGAAAACAGACACCAAAAACTATCCTAATAAAAAAATATGATTCTGTTTGTTCGCAAGAGCAATTCCAGTGCGTATAATTTCAAAGATGAATATTATAGAGTCGAGTGAAATGGTTGAATAAATATTATAAAGGTACGATTGAAAAGAAAGTACCATAATATAATAATTTTTGTGATTTAGGACATTTCTGAGACATTTCTGTGACATTTGTGTTTTACACTATATTTAATAAAAAAAGTACATGATACAAAATATTTAGAACAGCTATATTTACTATAGAGAAAAAATAGATGCAATAAATCACCATTGTTTGTTTCTCAAGGACAGGTGATATGTATGAAAGATAAACAACAGAAATATCTACTAGAGCATTATAACAATCCAGATACATATTATGCTGCAGCCTTCGGGTTTGCAGCATTTTTTATATTGTCCTGTTTCTTCAAATACTATTATTACAAAATATATGCCATTCGAGGTACGCCCGGATGTCGATCACCTTGTAATTTTTTCAGGAAACCGAATGAGAAAAAACGACAATGGGGAGAAATTAAACATGCAGAAATTAGAAAGCACAAAAATGGAATATATAAATATAATTGACAAACAAAATATACTATATCTTTCGGATTACCAGAAAGGAGAAAAAACGTTTCAATCGTATCTGCAGGATACTTACTTTGTGAGAAGTCAGAGAATACCAAAGAAAGGAAGAGCTCTCTCACTGACTAATGAGAATTTTGTCCTTTGTATTATTGATATGATTCGTTTTACGGACAGAAGCGCAGAACTCGTCCGAGAGATACATCAGAAAACAGATATGCCTATTTTGTTTATTTCAGGAGCAACGCTGCATACTAGACAACAGGAAGAGACAATACTAGCAATACAATGTGGTGCAGACGAGTATCTTGACAATTCTAAGTCTACTGAGGAGATTGCTATACGAGTGTGGGCACTTATCCGTATACAAAAACGTGTAAAAGAAGAGCCTGGAATTTGGAACTGTCGTGATATTGAGATAGTGCCGGATAAAAGGCAGATTTTTTATAACGGGAAAGAAATTTTGCTTACCAAAATAGAATTTGATATTGTTCAGTTTCTGGCGGAACAGAACGGAAGAGTTGTTACTTATAAAGAAATATACGAAAAAGTATGGCATTGTGAGTATCTTCAAGATGATGGCAATATTATGGCTCATATACACCGAATTCGACAGAAATTAGAACGTGACGTCAAAAATCCGATGTACATACAGAATGTATATGGAATCGGTTACCGTTTCGGATGCTGCGTGAAACAGATTAAAAATACGAATCGCCAAAAAACTTTTCAAAAGTTTATCCCGGTTTGATGTTAGAGGCAGTGTTGTAGCGGGCACTGCCTTTCAAAATCTCGGAAATACTTTCATATAATCATACCATACCATGATTTTCCCTTTTTATATAACCACATATCCGGCAATAATCTATACTGAAATTATAGCCGAATATTCGGCAATGTTCAAGGGATAAATGTTCGTGATAATAGAGTTATAAAAGCATACGCAAACACAGTGAGTGACATTCTTAGTCATTTACCGCTTATATAGCCGAATATTCGGCAACGTATAAAATAACAGGTTTTCCTATAATACATAGTAGAGTATAGAATGATGACAGGATGTGATTGCTATTATCAGCTATGAACCGTTATGGGAAACTTTGCGTAAGAAAAATATCAGCCAGTATTCTCTGATCAAAGACTATGGTTTTAGTACTGGTACACTGGATGCACTACGGAAGAATAAAAGTGTGACGTTGAATACGATTCACGATATTTGTACCTTACTAGACTGCGAGCTGGGAGATGTTGTAAAATTCGAGAAAGAATAACTAAGAAATACAATATACTGAAAAAGAAACATTGACCAATACTATATATTGTGCTATTATGAAAATGAAATTTGTATTTGTATTCATCAGACGATGGATAGCGTATTTTAGTTTCGGAAAAGTCCGAAAGTGAATTATGAGGAATGTAAGATTCCTGTCTGTCACGCAAAATATAAGTGAGGCATTTAGAATGGAAGAATTCTAAATGCCTTTTTTGTTTTTTAGCTATAAGGATGAAAGCAAATACGAATGAAATAAAATCACAAGGAGGTATAAAAAGAGAAATTAAAGAAGGGAGGACATGAATGAAATGAATCGCAGCACAAGAAAAACAAGATACTGGCGATAAAGTGTTTAGGAAGAAATTTCTAAGCACTTTTTTTCTGCAAAAATAAAGGAGGATATGCATGAACAAATCAATTATGATGGGAAGACTGGTAAGAGATCCGGAGGTTAACTACACAACAAAGAAAGATGGGGATGAATTTATTGTAGCAAATTTCCGTATTGCCGTAGATAGAAAATACAGTGACGAAACTGATTTTTTCCCATGTACGGCATTCGGATGGCTGGCAGAATTCGTAGAAAAATATCTGTATCAGGGCATTAAAATCGTAATCACCGGAAGAATGGAAAACAATAATTACACCAACAAAGATGGCGATAAAGTGTATGGTGTAAGACTATGTTGTGATGAGATTGAATTTGCAGAAAGTAAGAACAGTCAGGATGACGATGATGAAGATTCCAGAAACAGAAGCAGAAATTCAAAAAGTGGACGGAGTTCAACAAGAGGAAAGAAAAATTCTGGAAGTCAGCGGTCATCAAAGAGTAGTTCAGGCAGATCCGGCAGAAGTTCCAGTTATTCTTCCGGAAAAAGCAGTCGTGGTAGCAGCCAAAGAAATCGGACAACCAGAAATGACGATGTAGATGACCAGTTTGATGAAACAGATTACGAAGAATTTGATTAAAGAATCCTGGGGGGAATATCCCCCCGGGAAGAAAGAGGTAGCTTATGGCAGAATGGAAGAGATTAGCAGAAAAATATAAATGGCTTTGCATTCTTACAGGAGGAATTGGTTTTTTTCTAGCTCCTTTTTTGTGGCCGATTTTTCTTGCAATTATTTTTCAGTCCTTAAGTCTTGCGGTACCCGTTATAGTGGCAGTGTTTTTTATAACAACCATACGGAAGGAGAAGAAAAATGAACAAAAATGCGACAATGAGAAAGTACAGACCAGAAATACAGATGATGTTTTCTCAGAAAACATATCAAAAAAGGGAACTTCAGCGAAGCAGACAGATGAAACGGAAGAGCATCTACCGGAAGGAAATAAAAAAGAACAATCACAACCATTAAAACAGAAAGCGTATCCGCAGCATGAGAAATACGAGACGGAATGCAGGGCAGTTGCATGGTATCAGCTTGAAGGAAAAGGGCGTATTCAAAATCTGAAAGCGAAGATGGAAAATGAAAATATTCGGATGTTTTCAATTAGTCCGGAAGGCGTCTGCTGTGTCCGGGAAGGAAACCGCTTTCGGAGAATCGGTGTATTAAGGGCATTCCCCTGTCGGGAGACAAAGGCGCTGATAAAATGTTTGTCCAAAGATCACATCCATGCTGTTAAAAAAGGAAAGTATCTATGGTTATCTTGGGAAAGGGGTGTCGCTAGATGATACATGGAAAATCCATTGAGCGGATATTTTATAATGCAGGAAATGGGTACACAGTTGCGTCTTATCATACAGAAGAGGAATTACCCAAAAAAGTAACACGTTCCCATCCGGAAAATCCCGGATATTTTCAAGCTGTAGGAATTGAACTTCCTACAGGAGCAGATGTAGAAGTTGAATTAGATGGAGAATGGAAAGAAACAAAATATGGAATGCAGTTAGATGTGTCTTCCTTTCGCATCTGTATTCCTGAAACGGCTGCAGGAATCAAAGCATACCTTGCCTCTGATATGATCAAAGGGATTGGTCCTGTAACAGCGGATCGTATCGTTGAGAAGTTTGGAGAAAAAACACTATTTATTATGGAGAATACCCCTGAAAAATTGTTGGAGGTTTCAGGAATCACAGAAACAAAATTAGAGACTATACTTGACGGTTACCATAAAAGCAGACAGTTAAGAGAATTGATGGTTTATCTGGCACCTTTCGGGGTGACCTCCAATAAGTTAATGCGCATACAGGAACATTTTGGCAGCAACGCTTATCCAATTATTAAAAAGAACCCGTTCCGTTTGTGTGAGATTAAAGGATTTGGATTTTTAACTGTAGATCCGATTGCCAGAAAAGCAAAAAATTTTAAAGTGGATAATCCAGAGAGGATCAAGGCGGCAATTGCTTATGTGCTTCAGAAAGCTGCCGACGAAGAAGGACATCTGTTTTTGAAAAGTGATGAGGTAGTGGAACGGGCTGCTGAATTATTAAATCATGTGAACGAACACCAGAAAGTTTCTGAACGTGCAATTAAAGATGCCGGAAACGAAATGATACGCAAAGATCAAACATTAATCGGAAATGGAGGCGGAATCTATACCAGACGGAATTTCCAGGCAGAAATGGGGGCTGCTGCACAATTAATGCAGCTTTTGCTTCAAAAAAGAAAACAACGGGATATTGATTCCCTCTTGCGGCAGGTTACAACAGAAGAAGGGATTATCTTAAGTAAAACACAGGAACAGGCAGTACGTCAGGTGTTCCAGTATCCGGTATCTATTATTACCGGAGGTCCAGGAACCGGAAAAACAACTCTGATCCGCATCATTATTCGAATTCAGGAAAAACTCAACAAAGATTCTGTGATTTTGCTTTGTGCACCCACTGGACGTGCCAGAAGACGTATGTATGAAAAGACAAATTTTCCAGCAATGACAATGCAGAAAGCAGTCGGGACTCCCGCAGAGAATGAAGATGAGGAAGAAATGTGGAATGCCGGTAAACTGGAAGATGATTTTATCATAGCTGATGAGTTTGGTATGTGTGATATGTATCTGGCAGACAGGTTTTTTTCAGCAATAAAGAAAGATGCAACCCTTGTTATGATAGGAGACAAAGATCAGCTTGGCAGCGTGGGACCAGGAAATGTATTTCATGAGATGATCGTTTCAGGGATGATTCCGACTACCATTCTCGATTCCTGCTTTCGTCAAGAGGAAGGAAGTACGATCGTGGAAAATGCGGTACGAATCAATCAAAAGCAGACGAAACTCATTTATGATGATACTTTTGAATTTTATACTGCTAATACTCCGGAAGATGCATCTGAAATTATACGGGATCTGTACGAAGAATACTGGAAATCAAAAGGAAAACGGACAGATGAGATACAGGTTCTGTCACCTCTGAAAAAAAATACCGCAGCTGGTTCGGATGCACTTAATGAAATGCTCCGGGAAGTGGTTAATCCCAAATGTCGTGGACGCAAGGAAGTTAAAAATGGAGGACGTCTCTACCGAGAAGGGGACAGAGTTATGCAGACGGAAAACAAAGATGAGATTTCCAATGGTGATCTGGGCGAGGTGATAAGTATATCCAAAAAAGAAGGAAAAAGTATCATGCGGGTCGATTTTGGTGATGACAGGATAGTAGATTTTACAGATGATGATTATTGGCCTTTAACTCATGGTTATGCAATGTCCGTACATAAGTCTCAGGGCAATGAATGTCCGATTGTGATCATTCCTATGTTGGGATGTTTTTGGCGCATGTTGCAGCGTAATATTTTATATACCGGGATTACTCGTGCGACAAAGAAAGTAATTATTGTAGGCAGTAAACGGGCAGTTGCTCAAGCGATCCGAAATAATACCACAGCTAAACGTAATACACTTTTCGGAATGCGTTTAAAACAGGTAGGAAAAGAATTATTGAATGCATATGAACGACGTAGTGCATAGATTATAAAAATTATTTTAAAATAATTATTATAAAGTAAAAGTGGGAAAAGCGGTTTGTCAACATGATGAATCGCTTTTCTTATTAATATGGAAGGAGAAGTTTATGTATTTTACAAAAATGAGCGAAGAGTATTTTCCGGCTGTTATTGATTTAGAAAAACAATCTTATCCTGAAGAAATGCGCATGGGAATGGAAGGTTTGAAAGAGGAAGCAACGCAGCCGGGGTTTTTTTATTATTCAGTAGCAGGTTTTTCTAAAGGAGAACTTGTGTGTTACATTATTGCATATATTCCTCAGATTTATACCGAGTATCACTCAAAGCAGATTTATATAGCTGATGTAAATTGCCCGAATTTTCAATATTTACCAAGATTATTGTTATTCTTTTTCCAGCAATGCGAAAAATGGAACCATAATAAGAAGCTTTTTCATGCAGAAATGAGAAGTACATCCTACCATCTTTTGGATAGTATTGATAAATGCAAAAAAAGGGGGATAAAAATTATAGAAGATCATATTTTGCATAAATATTACGATAATGGAGAAGATGCTCATCATGTGATTTTTAGCGTCGATTTAGAAATATTAGAAGAAAGCAATTGGAAATATGGTTTTTGGAGACAGATTGATGAGATGCCTATTGGAGGAAGCACTTATATATCGTCAGTGCTGAAATTTTTGAAGAAACCGATACAGGATGGTGTTGATTTTCACAAAAAGAATCATATGAAATTTATAATGCGTAATATGATTGAAAAATGGATAGATTACTATAGTATGTTCGGAGAAACGATCCCTATAACATCTGATTATTTTTTATATAACAGGATCCCGGAAGAAGCGAAGGACATGGATAATCATGAGATTATACATAAGTTTTTTCAAAAAGCATTGGAGCGTTATCAGTTATTTGGATACAAAGAAAAGAAAGATATGAGAGATAATGAAAAAGGATATTGTTATGATGACTATAGAAAATGCCTTAAAATATACAATAAAGGCAAAATCTATAACACATCCTATCGAAATACGTTATCGGGCTATCGCTGGCTGGAACGTACCTCCAGGGAATTTGGCGAACAGTATTTTCGAAAATATAAACGCACATATTATGTAAGTTATTTTAATAAATTTGGTTTATATCATCCTATGTATCCGGTTCCATATATAACAAAAAATTTATATTTGTTCTATTTGGACAGAATGCTTATTATTGATAAATATTTAAAAGAATTAGATGAATTGTGTGAGAATGAAAAAGAACAGTTTATTTCCATGTGTGAGACAATTTATCACATAGTATCAAAAAAATATGCATCCGGGTGTATTGAAAATATCGTCAAACGAAGAAACAAAGAAGAGGGGAATTATTTCCATGACTGGAATCTGATTGTACAAACATTATTTGGTGGGAAAATGCTTCTTACAACTGGTGCAATGAAAGCTATTTTAACAAAATCATATAATCAAGCTTTAAATACATCAAAAGTTATAGAAGGCGTATGCCGATACCTTAGAATAGAAAAGGAATTACAATTGCAGCCTAATCAAAAAAGAGCCCGTAAAAGATTAAGCAGTCTTATTAGAAAAAATAAAGATTGTAATGATTATCTGATGGAATTAAAAGAACATGTAATGGAAGCATATAATAAAAAACTGAATTTTTCAGAAATGGAAAAAGAGATGGTGACAGATTATATGCAGCGCATACAGACGTATTGTCCAAATGTTGTATTATATGATTTGTTTCGTGAATATGGAGATCATAACCTGTCAAAATTCATACGTGGAAAATATCCCTGTTTGTTTAAAGCGCAGGAAATCCGTCTGTCTTATGAGGGATTATCATCCTTTGTGAAAACATTATTGAAAAAGCAAACAAGGCAGGCAAAACATATTTATCGCAGGCTGAAAAAGGAAAACCTGTTACATACAGTTTTGGAAGAGAAGCTGACGCCGGTTCAGTATCGTGAAGTGCTGGAAATTATGAAATTCCATAATGTAGAAAATCTTCCGGATGAATTAAAGAAACTATGTAACTTTAAGGTGTTAGTAGAAGCAAAAGGTTCCCCGGAATATTTGACAGCGGGTGATGCAACGGTGTGCTGTATGAGCTATGGCAGTATCAAGGCAAAACAGTATGCACTGGAAAAAGGATTTGGAATTGTAAATGTTTATTATAAGAACAGAGTGATTGCCAATTCTGTGATATGGATCAATGAACCTTATAATTGTCTGGTGTTGGACAATATTGAAGTGCATCCAAATTATACGGTTTATAATGAAATTTTAAAAACATGTTTTCGCACTGCTGCAGAACAGCTTATGAAACAATATCAGATAGGATGGGTTGTACAAGGTACCTGCTATAATGATCTTATATTGTACAATGATGAACAGGATGAAATTATATTTCCGATGATGGAGCCAAAAGAAGTACGTTCAAAACCATTTTATTCAGATGCAAAAAGGAGTAAAATCGTTTGTGAAAAAACACCGAATACCGGATTTGACTCTTTAGTAGCGGCTTCTTATCCTTTTGCGGCATAATCATGTTGAGTGCTGGTACAAGAGGGAAAATAACTTAACATTGACGGTTCCAGGAATCAGGGATATAATTATATTGGAAGGAGGTACAGCAGATGGAACAAATGGTATTAGGAGAACTTGTAGAAGGAATCTTATCTATATTAGAATCTCAGGTTATTCGGATTGTTTTATACGGTTCTGTTGCACGAGGAACAAATACGGCAGAATCTGATGTTGATATAGCCTTGCTTTTGAATGGCAATTTGAGTAGAGAAACGGAAGATAAACTGTCTGATTTGATAGTGGACTTAAATTTAAAATATGATATAGTGCTTTCTGTCATCGACATTGACTATGAAATGTTCAAAAAGTGGGAAAAGGTGACACCATTTTATAAGAATGTAAACGAGGAAGGAGTTGTATTGTGGAAGGCAGCGTAATTGATTTATCAAAGTATCGTTTTGAATCAGCGAAAGAAGATTTGGAAACGGCTCGTTCGCTTAAAAAACGGATAAAGAACTGGGAATGATAGAACCTTATTTACTGGAACAATGGAAGAACGGATAACTGGAAAAGGCATTATCGCAAAAGCGGTAGTGCTTTTTCTTGACACTATGGATAGACAATGTTAAGATAAAATTGTAATTATTTTACACATCTAGGATGTGTCTTGTAACTTTTATTCCATCTGTAAGTAAAGGATGGAAGCGTTATTTTTCAGTGTATTCTGCATAAATTTCAAATTAAGAATGACAGGCAAAGTATGAAAAGAAAGAATCATGCTTTGCCTTTTTTATTTGCAAAAAAGGAGGGAAAACATAGGCAAGGATGTCGGTGCTTATTTGAAATATGCAGAAAAGAGAAAGGAGACGGATATTTTTATGACAGCACTTTATGAAACATGGACATTTCAACAGGAAGTACCGGGTTTAATTCAGGATCTGTTGAACAGATTACAAAAACAAAAGACAAGTACGAAAGCATCTGACTGTTCGCAATACAATACATGCCGGGCAAAATCCGCTACATTACATGCACCTACATTACGTGCAATTTTATGGCTGGCAGAACTGTACGAAGGTCTGGAAACAGAAGGAGCTGTCGGAAGGCAGTTTGGTGAAAACAATGAGACGAATTATTACTGTATGGAATATAAAAACAAAGATGTATCCTATGCCCTGATTTACAACTGGAAGAATGGTCGCTTTAAAGGCTGCGTACAAAAAGGAGATACGGTTTTAAGATTATCATCTATACAGAAAGACAAGGATGTAATGGAGTTATATATCGCATTGCTTGCATTTGCCAGCACCTGTTATGGAACAGAATTGTACAATGCTGAGTTCTCACAACACTTTGACAGCATTTTGAAAATGTTAAGTCTTGACTTGGAAATGGACGAGGAGACTCTCCTCACCAATGCATACATTTGTTGTGATAATCTCTATCGGCGGGTAGAATCTGGTCTTTCATTGAAAAATGGTGGAATTCCAATTGCAGAGCCACAGTTTACAAAATGTGAGTTTGTAGAATCCTTTCGCCTGAAATCCGGCTTATATAGCCCCAATCATGTAGAAGCAGGAACATTTCTGATTTTAACCAGGAAAAAAGAGTTTAAAGAGTCTACAATCGGAGAGCTGAAAGCATTCTATCATCAGGGAAAAGAAATTGATGAGAAATATCAAAATCTGATTCCAAATCTTCCGGATAGTTATAAAGTGAATCCGGATACGCAGGAAATCCTCTCTATGATCGTGAATACTCCATCACGTTTATTTATGATGGAAGGAGATTCGGGTTCCGGGAAGACAACAGACACAAAGATCATTGCACAGTTACTTGGATATCCTCGTTTTGTATTTACATGTGGTCCGGGAACGGAGGAGATAAGCCTTATGGTATCCCTTGTGCCAAATGTGGATAGCACTGCTAAGATTACGGAAAGCGAGTTGCCGACATATGAAGATTTTAAGATAGATCCGGCTTCTGCTCTGGCAGCGCTGACCGGAAATTATCAAGGAGAAATTGATGAAGCAAAAGCATTTCAGGAATTATTGAATGCAGCCATCCAGCAAGGCTATCAGCAGGCAAAACAGGAAAAGGATTTTGTAAAAACAGAATCTACCATTATTCAGGCTTGCCGGATGCCGGCAGTGATAGAAATCCAGGAAGTTGCCATGATTGAAAAACCGGGAACACTGACTCGTCTGAATGCCTTATTTGATGATGATGCTAAAACAGATCTTCTAAATGGTGAAATCATAGAAAGACACCCGGATACTGTTGTAATCATGACAACCAATATGGATTATATTGGCTGCCAGATGTTTAACGAATCGGTATTGTCACGTATGCAGCTGGTGCAGCATAGAAAAGAATTAGGCGTGGAAGAAATGACAGAACGTGCTGTTATGAAAACTGGATGTAAGGAAAAAGATTTGATTTATCGAATGGCGACAGCCATCAGAAAAATAAAACAATATCTAAGAGACAAGCAAATCCGAGGCGGTGTATGCGGATACCGGGAATTGGAAAACTGGGTTTGGAACTACATGACATCTCAGGATGTTCTGGAATCAGCCATTAGCGCTGTGATCAGTAAAGTGTCCCCTTTCCCAGAAGAAAGAGAAATTATTTTACGTACATTTATAAAGCCCATTTTTGAAGATGCGGCGTAAAGGAGGAGCATGAGAAATCAATTTATCTGGAAACAGCGGGTTCAAGAAGAAAAGGAACACCTGAAAGATTATGAAATTTTTGAATCAGCAGATTATATGGAATTGTTACGTTCTATTACATCTGAGATAACAGGCGGCACATTAAAAGAAGTACAATTGGTAAAAGAACCAGATGCCCCCTATGGTGGAAAATGTTCCAGTTTGCGGATACTCCTCAATATTGCAAATGAAGTGACGAGAAGTTTTCCCACGATAGAATTAAAAAGTGACAGTATTGTCGGTATACTGGGACACGAATGCGGACACTGGAATTATTCTGATTTTGAACTTCGTAAAAATTATCTAAGCAACATGGAACAAGGAAAATGGTCCTTACAGCTTCCGCTTCCGAAAGACTGGTCAGGACAGGAACGGATAATGGAAATTTCAGAATTTCTGACGGGCAATCATCCTGCTGCTAGATATATTATGACAGAAACAGCATCATTTATCCAAAATATGTTGGAAGATGTATATGTTGAAGAAATCATGTGCAGCCGATATCCGGGCAGCATCCGGCGTGGGATTCTTCAGAATCGAATGCGGAATATGGAACGGATGCCCAGTCTAAAAGTCCAACTCAATAAAGGATACCGACCAGTCAGTGTAATGCTTAATCTGATGGTGCAATATTCCCTGACAGGAATGGTAAATAACTGGGAGATGGAAACAGGAATTCTATTAGACCTTTTGGAAGAAGCAAAGCCGATCATAGATTACGGTGTTACATGTGCGGAGGCTGCTGGACGTCTGATGGCCTCCAATAGACTGCTACTTCTTATCTGGAGATTGCTGAAATCAGAGATTGAGGATATTGAAGAAAAAACCAAACAGAAAAAGCAATCTTATGAAAAGCAATCACTCAAAGCACAGGAAGCAGCAGAAATTTTATCAGAAGTTCAGAAAGAATGGGAAAATGTAAAACGGGAACTTCCGGATTTTCTTTGTTCCAAAGATGAAGAAACGGTGAGGGATACACAGCCTTCCATTCCGAAAAAACAACGGAAAGAATTTGCAAATAAGCCAATCGAAATATCAGGACAGGTACTTCTTTGTATAGAAAAGATTGCTGAATCCAAAGCAGAGAAAACTCATAATGCAGAAGTTCTAAATACTCTCAGAAAGGAGCTATTCAACACCGAATTTGACGGTGACCACCGAAAAGTCAAAATGACAGTAGAACGTAAGTCGCAGATTGGTCAGAGAGAAATGGCGCAATATGAATTAGCGGAACCCCGGGTCAAGCAGATTATGAGGAAAATGAAATCTGTTCTTTTGCCGGTATTCTATCAGCAGGGAGAGCGTACTGAAAAACATTTATTTTTCGGGACCAAAATCCATACACCGTCTCTTTATGATCCATATGGGCGTTTTTATCAGAAAAAGGAATCGGCAAAAGAATTAAATGCAGCGGTTGCAATTCTGGTTGACTTATCAGCTTCTATGTTGGGAGAAAGATTAGAACAGGCAATACGTTGTTGTTTGAGTTTGTATGAATTCTGCATCCATGTAGGAATTCCAATTTTGATTTATGGACATCATACCAACGGAGAAGGCTATTTCTTGCAAAATGAACTCGTGACATTACACTCTTTGGCAGAATTTGAGCCAGACAGAAATGACCGTTACCGTATTGCATCTATGGATGTAACAGGTTCGAACAGAGATGGAGCAGCATTAGCTTATGTAGGGGAAAAATTAGCAAAGAGGACAGAAAAGACGAAGCTATTATGTTGTATTACCGATGGACGTCCAAATGGAGCCAGATATTGTGGTGAGGAAGCCGAAAGAGATATTCAGAATATTAAAAAGAAACTGGAAGCAAGAGGAGTGATTGTAATGGCCGCCGCAATCGGAGGTGATAAAGACATGATTGAAAGAATTTACCGGGAGGGCTACCTGAATATTTCAGATTTGGAAACCCTTACAGTTGTTCTTGCAAGAGAATTATGGAAACGAATATTGAGATGAAAAAGAATGGACAGCCCACACCGGCTGTTTTTATTTTTGGAAAGGAGGATACGAATGAAAAAGAATTGGCAAAGTGAATCTCTGGATATGGACCAACTATTTCCAGGAGGATATGTCATAGAACTGGAAACTGGAAGATATCTGAATAATTGCAATGGGAAAAAGATACGAAGTTCTCCTTTTGACAGGGCAAAGCATTTTCCAAACAAGCAACAAGTGAAAACGTATATGGATTTACATTTCCCGTATATTGGCTTTCCAATATTTATTTGCGAAGTTTTGTGGGTACTGCTTTCACATAGATACGAATTGGAGGGGATAACAGAATATTGGACAGGGACTGGTTTTTCCACACAGTTTCAAAATGCGATTACTTTCAATACTTATAAAGAAGCATACGGATACCAAAAAACACAAGGACTGCTGAGAATTAGTATGATTGAACAGCAGTGTTTCCGCAGAGAGCATGTAGTAATGGCAGCTTGATAATACTTTATGAATTGAAACGGGGGAACTGAATACTGGTTCCTCCAAAAGAAAGAAGGAGTGTTATGTTACAAAAAGTTTTTGAAAATATATTGGATGTGGAACTTTATTGTCAGATGGTGGATCTGATCATTCGTCTGTCAAGTGTTCAGCATAAGGATCCGATTTATCGTAGGCTGGAGTATAGTGCATTGTTTTTTCATCGTTTGGATCATTCTATGGAAGAAACTTATGCTCTTCATTATCCGGGAGAAGTTTTAGAACGTCTGAGTGAAAAAACAGAAGTCGGAGAAAAACAACTTCGGGCACTTGGACTTGCATTAGCAGAAACCAGGAGATTTCAGAATATCGGTATGTTTGTGGGAAAACAGGAGATATCTTTTTGGAAAAAATTTAACCATATCCTTAGCAAAAATGATATTTATCGGATGGGGATTCTTTATCTTTATGAGGATAAAGCAAAAGAAGAATTATATGAAAAAATGCGGAATTGCCCTCTTCATGGGTTACAGGAACTGCTTTTTGTTTTCAATATTTTTGAAGAGGATGATGAGTTTTGGGAAAGTCGGAAACATGATTTGAACCGTTTGCTTGGAGAAGAACGTAAATTTTCTGTTTATGAATACAAAGAAGTCTATGTCTGGCTTACAGAACATCTTACGTATAGATTGAAAAATTATCATAAAAAGGATGTTGAAGTATTAAAGTATCTGTTTCGTCTTCCGTATGGTTACGCAAAAGAGGGTAGTACGGCAAGGAAAAAATTGATGGCTTCTGGATATTCTGAAAGAGAAATCATGTTCCTTAATATGACGTTGCTCCTGCAATGTGATCTGTCACAAAAAATTAAAATAACTGGACTGACTGCTGAACGAATGGCAGCAGAAACCTGTTTATTGTTTTTTGACGGGGAACACTACCCACAGGAGGCATATGCTCTTTGCCAAAAGCTTTTGGAAGTATATCATCATTTTTCAGTGCGCCTAGAGGATGAAACAGGTATCCTTGATTATCTATATTCCCGCCTGGAAGTTCAAAATATAAGAACCTATCAGATATTATATGAATGTGACCAATCAAAAGAAAGCCATAGAAAATGGTTCCTGATTGATCTCACTGATCAGAAATGGCATAGTCTCCAACAAATAATGAAAGCAGATGAATTTGAGGATTGGGTACTGAAAACCTTGGAAGAAAAAAACTATACTTCTGAAGAACTAAAACAGTATTTATCTATATACACTGCTTTGACGGGAGAAGAAATCACTAAAATTTTTTGGAAATGTAATAAATATAGCCTGTATTTTTTATTTTCTCGTTTTGTAGAATGGGGGTATTTACACCCAAAGGCTTTGCTGGAACAGTACTTGCGTGATTCAGAAACACCCGGAAGGGAGGTTCGGGAGAAATGGTTTCATATGGTTTATTATTTGCAGCAATATATGAAGGGACTTCGTAGTCAGGAAGCCTATGACTTACTGATGATGTTGATTGCACGATTTGGCATATCCAATCAATCCAGCATGTTTGAAATTGAAAAAATTTTATGGGATAGCATAGGGATTCAGGCGAGATGGTCTCAGAAAAAATTATCCTTCCAATCCTTAGATTTCATACGTCCCTTTTTAAGTGTGGAAGAACATCAAGAGTTATTTCGGATATTGGAACAGTATATTTTTCATGACTATACAGAGTCTTATGTTGATTTCCTGGCACAGTTCTTGCAGGATTCCAATAATTTCCTGTGGTTTCCTAAAGAAGAGGCTAAAAAAATCTTTTTTTATTTGCAACCTCTCCTCACATCAAAAACAGATGTAATTTGTCTTAGACAAATCTATCTCACAGAACAGGAATTACATGAACTGGAAGAAGAAAACAAAAAAAGGGAACTGCGTCATCAGGAATACAAAAAACTAAAAAAACGGGAAGCAATACGAAAAGATTTTACCAGCCTGATTGCAAAAAAGAATGATACTGACCAATTATTTCATATGCTTCAAAAGTATCTATCGGGACATTATTATTCATCTGAGGAAACAAAAGAACGTCGATATATTACGAAAAAATTTATATGTGCTTTCTTTGCAAGAAAACAGAAAAAGTGTTTTAGGAAGGAGGAAATACAAGATCTGTTAGAAGTATTACAAATTCTTTTAAAAGAGAGCGTTTTAGAATTGGGCGAATTAAAGTTAATCATTCAAAATGTTGAATTAGAAAAGGAGGGACTGCAATATGAAGCTGCTTGATACAATACAGAACAATTTACGTTTGTATCAGGGAATGACACAAGCAAAAGTATCCTATGATTTTTTGAAGACTCAAAAAGAAGAAGATCTCCTGCGTCTATCGGAACAAATCAATCAGATGGATGCCAGCAAAATAATACTTATGTTACAAGAAAGTGCGGTTGCTTATCTAATAAAAGATCCAAAGTTTTTACCTGATTTGATCCGCCTGGAGTGCGAAGAAAAAATAAGTATCAATTCAATCAATTCGATGCTTGCACACGCAGGAGGGGATGTCTTATCGGTAAATTTTAAGTATGAAGAGCTCTATGAGGTGTTGACGGATGAACGCATTTTTAATCAATGGAAATATGAATATCTGAAATATTATTCTAAGTGTGGATTTGATAGTAGACAGCTCCTAGATTTGATGGATGGAATATCAAAACTAAGCAGCTATACAGATTTTACATTATCAGAGCTTTCAAATACGGAGCGTCTGCTGTTAATAGAACCCTTTTTCAGATCAGGTCTGATAAATGAAGTGATTTCAGACAGAACGGTATGGAAGTATTTTGAAGAACCAGAAGTAAAAGAAATTCTGAATATCTGTGCATCCAGTCCAATATATGATTGCCGAATACATCAGGAGCAGATAAAGGAAATCAGCAGGAATGCAGGTTCTATATTGAAAGGTATAAAAAGTGTATTGCCGTATTTTCCCCAAAAGTGTCAGGATGGTTTCATCGAACAATGGTTGGAAAATGATATGTTGGTATATGATTTAAAGCAGTTAAAACGAAATCTTCCATCTGCAACGGAAGATGCACTTGTCAGGATGGTGAAAAACCGAACATTTTATTTGAATTTCCTATATGGTGATTTTCTTGCAGAACTGAATTTAGAAAATGTGAGCAGTCAAAAGCAGGACATGTTAATTTATGCGCTTACACATAGGAAAAAACATTTCTTGTCAGTTGTAAAAGAGTATTATTCTCTTTTTTTGAAATTGCCAAGATATTCACTTTTAATGGATAAAGAGGTTTACACAACATACTTGAATCTAAATACGCTGAATGGGAAAAATTTGCAGGAAGCCTGTGGTTTAGGATGCTTGTCAAAAGAAATAAGGAAGTGTCTAACGAGAAAAGACTATACCTTTGCAGAGCTGAAGCTGTTTGTAACTGCGGGAAAACAGTATGTATATTTATATCATCAGCTTTATCCCCTAAAGTATGATGAACGGATGAAAACAATCCGAGAATTGGCAGGAAAAGAATGTATACCGGATAATATCAGCGAAGAATCCTTGATAAGCATAGCAGAAAAATTGAGGCAGAAGCCATTATCGCAGTGGATTCATAAGGAGTTGGGGCATATAGAAAATCTGTCATGGAACTGTGCAGTCAAAGTGCTTGCAGTATGGAATGAATTGGAACGCTTCATCCCAGGAGTCCGAACCGAGCAGCACCTACTGTTTTTACTGAAGAATCAGGAGAAAGTGAATGAATATCCGGATTTTGAAAGTGTAATCAAACAGATAACAGAGATTGATACTACATGGAACACGTTGTGCCGACAGCTAAAAATAGAACCCTCTTTTATACATGAAAATCAGAAAGGTGTTCGGGAATTTTTATATCAAGGCGGTGCGGAGATTATCAGTTTATTCTTACGCGATTCAGATGAAGATGCAGAAAAGATAAGACGGCTTTGTATGGCTGAAATTGCCGGCAGATTTTATGATGTCAAATATCATAAAGGCGATTTGGAACGGGAGATTTCTTTGAAAGTTCCAGATGAAATCGAAGAGATATGGAAGAAGAACCTGTCTATGAAAGAGGGAAATGCACAGCTTTGGGAAGAAGATCGGCTGCTGCCTGTGATGCAGATTGGGGAGTTAGTAGGCCGCACCTGTCTTTCTTATCGAAATGGAAGATATAAAGAATGTTTATTGTCTGCTTTTGATGCAAATAAGAAAGTGTTGTATTTTGCATTAAACGGGCAGCTTGTTTTCCGAGCATTCATCCGATTGACAAAGGGGACATTAAGTAATCGCAAAAGCCAGAATAATCATTTGCAGTTTGTGGATATTACAAAGGAAGAACAGGAAAGTGCATCGAAGCAGATAGACCAAACAGAACAACTGACTTTATTTTTGGAACGTCCTTATTTCAAAGGAATTTCAGAAGAAAAAGAAAGAGAAATTGTACAATTTGTATTGCGGATGTTGAAACAGAAAGCTAAAAAAATGTCAGCACAGCTTATTTTAAGCAATGATTACAAAGCGTTAGTTCCTGAAACATCAGGTTTGGTCCGGGCGCAGTACCATATGTATATTTCTGCTTCCAAAAATGGGAAACAATATCTGGATAGTTTGGGAGGTATGGCAACCATAAATAATGAAGGCAGTTATGAAAAAGGAATGTTTCTGCTGCCTGTAGAATTTTTAAGACAAAATACATTATAATATCAGGAGGAATTATATGGATACGAAACAGTTTTTAGAATATGAATGGGAGTATGGAAACGTAGAGATTGCACTTCATGTGGGAAAATATCTGTATGGTGGATTATATATCGAAATGCTGTGTAGAGAAGATGGCAACTGGGAAACATTTTCTGATCTTACAAAAAACATTCCTGGATATGTGTTGGAAGAAAATGAAGCGTATATCACGCACGATTTTTCAGACAGTAAACTCAAATTTATTAAGAAGCATAAGCTTGGAACTGTAATGCCTGATTCCGCAAGATCCGGATTCTGTACATACCGCAAGGTAGCTTTTGATTTAAAGCGGCTTGCCGAATTAGATCCAGATGGAGTAAAACAATTTGCACAGGAAATGGACATAGAGATAAAATAATTGCATTATAAGAGGCAGAGTGCAATATGTCTCAAAACTATATATAGATAAAATATCGTTGACGAATACTGTATATTGTGCTACATTATAAGTGGATTAGAATTTTGTGCATGAGAATACCAAATGCAGTCAGTTGATTTGTTCCGGGGAATACCGGAAGTTAAATTTAAGGCATCGCCTGATAGGTTATAAGAAAGACATCAAAAATTCAGAAATGGGTTTTTGGTGTCTTTTTTGCGTTTTGGAAATTTTCAGCAAAAACGAAGAAAGGAGGATTTGCTAATCCGAATAAAGAAACCAGAGCATTAGGAACGCGGATAACAGATATATTTTGCATTTTTTACAGAAGGAAGGCATTTATTTCCTTCTTATTTTATGTACTGATATCCGCTGAGATATCGGTATCTGCATATCCGTAAATGAAAGGAGGACATATGGTGGATTTATTTACCGATATTCCAGATGATCTGATTGAAAGTACATTGCAGACAATAAGAGAAAACCTCGACAAAGTAGGTTTGTTTGGCGGTCATACACTTCGCCGGCACACAGATATCCAGCTCATGGTATTAAAGTCCCGACTGACAAAAGAGGATATCCGTTATGCTACTTCTTATTGGGACATAAAAGTTGCAGCAGCAGTAACAAGTGGTCTGATGCATAAATTTTATGATTCAGAGATTGTTTTTTGGCTGAAAAGCAGCAATAGTGACTGTATCTCGTTAATCGGTCATTTCCCTCAGACGATTGGATATGGTTTTCGAAAAGGTGAAGAACGTTTAAATGAAAATTTAAGAAAAGCATGTCTGGTTCTGGTGAAAGATCCACAAGCAGATTGGGGATTTCGGATACTTACCAGTTATCCAATGTTTGAGTGATAGGAGTTACAGTGTGAGCAAAAAATTGAAAATGACAGTTTTAATGGCAGGTCAGTACGACATTGTAAATGGTTCAAAAATCGACTTTAGGCTGGATAAAGAAAAGCATTTGTATATTGCAGAATGTGGAGGAAAGGCGTTTGGTCTTTTGAATCATATACGAAAAGGCAGTAAGAAAGAGCTAAAAAGAATAGGCAATGAATTTTCCGGCGTTGCATTACGGACGATACCGGAACAGTACCTTATGGAAGTAATGGTAAGAAAGGGAAGTGAGATGAAGTGTATGAAAAAGAATTAGAAAGAGCAGCACGACTGTTAGAGAACGAATTTGGGGCAAATTGGAAAAAGATTATACAGACATTAGGTGTGTGGGATCTGACACATTGTGCAGGACGTAATCTTACTTCTTTTATGGCATATCCGGAAAGAGGCAATGGTGGGAACAACCACTGGAGAGGAAATTGTTCTCCGGAAATTGTCCGTCAGATTATCCGATATGTCAGAGAATGCCAGACGCATCGCAAAAGAGAGGACTTTCTATTACTAGATCCTATGTGCGGTTCAGGAACCAGTGGTGACGTTGCATCAAATTTAGGGATACAATGCGTACAATATGATCTGAATCCTGAATTAACCTGTGGGGTTGGTGGATGGAACGCTTTAAAGGATGATGTAAAAGACAGTGCAGATCTTATATTTTTACATCCCCCATATCATTCCATCATACGATATTCCGGTAATATGTGGGGAAAGCCTCATGCAGATGACCTGAGCCGATGCGAAAACTATGAAGATTTTATTGAAAAGCTCAATCTTGTGATTAAAAAAATGTTTTTCAGTCTGCGGTCGGGAGGTGCATTAGCTCTTTTAGTCGGTGATATCCGTCAAAAGGGCGAATTTCATTCGATTGCTAATGATGTCATGACAATAGGCACAATGAAATCATGGATTGTAAAAGCTCAGTTTGGATGTTCATCCAGTGGACAGAACTATCACAGCCGGCGTCCGTTTATTCCGATTGTGACAGAACATTTGCTGCTGTTTCAGAAAGAAGATGTGTTTCAGATACCATATTCTTTTCGAAGGGGCGGCATTTTTTGTCTTCGGACACAGGACTCAAAAGCTCTTACCTGGTTTCATCTTATCTGTGCAGTCATGGAAGGATCCGGTGGAATCCTGTCTTTGTCTCAGCTTTATGAAGAGTTAAAGGAACATCCTAAATCAGCAAAGAACAAGCATTATAAGGAACGTATCCGCGCCACCATCTACGAGCACCGAAATATATTTCTTACAAATCATAAGGGCTTATATCGGCTGAGTTATATGTAGGGAGGTGCAGGAATGGCAAACTGGGATGAAGACAGTGGTTACTATTGTTTGTTGATTGCAATCCTTTGTAATCTTGATGTATATGAATCTATTCTGATGTATAAGTATGGCCCGGATTATCCACTCTGCCAGAAAATCCTAAAAAAGAAAGTACGGATAGAAAACACTGACAAGATGACGGATGACGAAGTAGGTGAAATGATGTATCGACTTAGAAAAGCCGGTTATACGTTGGAAGAAATATCAAATGCTTTTCATTGCTATCCTTCTACCGTACGGAGACGGATAGAAAGAGAAAAAGGAAAAAAAGAGGAAACATAGAAGATAGCAGGGGGTGGATGTATGCCTGCAAAAATGCAAGAGAGAGGGACAACGATAGATTCCTGCTCTTTGGAAATCTGGGAACAGAAACTAAAAATACTATTGTATGCATGGGAAAAAGTTTATACCTATGGAGATGCAGAAAGTATGTGTACGGATGGGATTGTTCTGAATAGATATCGACAGGAAATCTTACACGCAAAAAGTCATCTGGAAAACCTTGGAAGCAAACTTTCTTATACAGTTCCAAAGAAAATGCCTGAAAAATATATGGCACAGGCTGAAACAATTCGGACACAGGCACAGAAATCAGCAGAAGATTATTTTTCTTCAGATGATTATCGATACCTAATGGCAAAATTCTCTTATTTGAATAAAAAGCAGAGAAATGAGACAGGAGTTACAGAGGTATATGGTAAAGTCCAAAGTCTTTTAAATGCTGTTGCTGAAGATGATCTGGTTGTGATGCGTGAATTGGGAACACCTGGAATGTTATGGGAACAAATTCAGGAGAGTGCAAAAAGAGTTCGATCTATCCCCTTCAAAATAACAAAAACACCTGAAAAGGAAGTAATAAAAAAAGAGGACGATTATCAAGTTCAAGGACAATTAAGCATCTACGACCTTGAAGCATCTTAGGAAGGAGGAAACGAATGACAGATCAAAAAAAGATAGCGGCAATTTTCAATGATTTTATGGCACTTTATCGAGGAACATCCCAGATAGGAATTCAAGAAATCTGTAAGAAGTATGAGAACCATAGAATGTTAATCGGACTTCTTGCAAATTTGGATGCAGCGACATCAATTCCGGTTCCAAAAGTGATGAAAGAATGCTATGAAATTTATAAAAAATATCGGGACCGCGAATTAGAAGGAAAAGACTGGGAAGCTGTAGTAGAAGAAACACGTATTCTTTCTGAAAAATGGAATGCAAATGCATGGTGCGTTCGTGTTTTGATTGAGCTAATTGGACTTTTGGAGGAAGACGATAAAGAACGAAGAAGAATTGCAAAAGAAGTAGAAAAAGAAATGGAAGAGGCAATGCAAAATGATGCAGCAGCCTGATATCTAAATGGAGAGTCTTTCGGCTCTCCGTTTTTATAAAGGAGGATTTTATATTGTTTGAAAAAATGATTCATAATACAGAGGAATTAAACGCAATGGCTGTTCACTTAAGGCTTTCGCAAAATTTTTCGGAATTAAAGTCACTCGCAGCCAAATGGCTGGTTCCGGAAGATCATATACAGGATTTTATTTCAGGAAAAAGAGCTCAACTTGCAGAGATACCATTGGAAGAAAAGGAATATTCTTCTGCCGTCGAGAAACTAAGAGAAGAAATGTGGCTTCTAAAAGATCAGATGTTTACAGATATCGTTTCCCGTTATCTAATTCAAAAAGCAGAAGAAAATCCGGCGTTTAGTATGCAAGTGCTTCAGAAGCATAAAACCATTCAAAAATGTATGAATTATATTATGGAACAGGCTTACAGTATAGCACAGAAGGAGCATGAAAAGAGAGTTAATGGGAAACAGCCTGTAACAGGAAGGCAGCAAAATGTAGCGCTTGGAATTTCTGAAATTCAGGTATATCAATGGGCTGAAGATTATTATGCGTTGGATGATGCTAAACAGGAAGCAGATAAAAAAGAAAAAGAACAGAAGAAAAGAATCTCTAAGCAAAAGAAAAGCGTACAACAGAACGGAAAGAAAAAGACTTCTGTGAAAACGTCACCTACAATTCCTGCAAAGAATTCAGCTCCGGCACCAGCTAAAAAGAAAAAAGAAGAGAATATCCAGCTTTCTATGTTTGATATGATGCAACTGGATAATGAATAGAAAGGAATGTACAGATGAAAGCATATAAGGGATTTCATAAGGATCTGTCTTGTTTAGGATACAAATTTAAAGAGAATGCATGGAATAAAACGGATAAAGCGAATTGCGGAGAGAATGGATTTCATTGTGCAGAAAATCCGCTAGATTGTCTGAGTTATTATAGAAACTGGAGAAATTCCGTTTATTATGAAGTAGAAGCCGCAGGTGATCTTGATGAAGATGAATTTGACAGTAAAATATCCTGTACGGAGATATATCTGCTAAAACGACTGACTTTAGAACAATTATTGTTTGAGGCACTTATTTACATGGTAGAACATCCGGAACGTACTTGGAATGGGTATGTAAAAAAAGAGTATGCAGAAGCCCATAACGGTTTTGCTGTTGTTCGCGGAAAAAATCCGAATGCACATGGACAGTTAGGAGATATTCTTATTCTTTTGAAAGAAGAGGATAATTGTTCTGCAATAGAAGAGGTGGCATTTTTAAAGATAGACGGGAAAAAGTGTTATCCGGGAATCCGCTATACGGTAAAAGGAATCGAAAATCATCAGGAGGAGATTTGTGCATGAAGAAAAAATTTTTAGTAACTCTTACTCCACCTAAATTAACAAAACAGTTGAAGGAGGAGATTGAAAAGGATGTTCCCATTGTTAGCCAAAAACTATGGGGAAAAAGAAAAGCATATAAATATAACAGCTATATAAAGGCAAAAGTTGAAAAAGGGTATTTGATCCTTTCTATTTTTAAAACTGAATTTGTACGCTCGGGTTCAAAATATCCAACGTATGTTGTTTATTTTAATAGAAAGTCTGAAGAATATATATCATTTGAAACTGAGATAGGCAAATGGAGAACAGCGATGTTAAACAATCTGGATACAGATTTCTCGTACTATTCTTCTCAACACTATATCTCTGAAAAGGATGGGATAAAAATCCAAAAGTACTTGAAGATAGAACGTGGTAATTTTTTGGCAATATGCGACTATCAATCATCTGTTTTAGAAAAACACCGGGATAAGCAATACAAACGTATAACAGATGAATGGGATAGGATGTTAAAACCTGTGCGCAGCCTTCCAAAAGACTGGGAAAAATGGGTTCTCCGCAAGGCAATCTCGGAACATTATATATTTTATCAGTATAAGAGAAGCGGTCCGACAGATGGCTATTGCACTTGTTGTGGCAAAAAGGTTGTGATAGAAAAACCAAAATATAACGAAAAAGGTGTCTGTCCGAATTGTGGTCAGAAGGTGCAGTTTAAATCTATCGGAAAATTCGGACCGATTTGGACAAAACAAGAAACGGCGTATTTACTTCAACGCTGCTATCCAGGTTTTATTATAAGGGAATTTTCGGTACGCATGGCTATAGGAAAAAATAGTTATCAAAATCCAGTAGCAATCTGTTCTGAAAAAAATCGCTATCTATATGACATGGATTTTAAAGAAACACCTTTTTATTTTGGAGATTATAAGCATCGTGGTAATCGTTGGATACGTGGAGAAACTCACAGTAACAACTATTGGTACTATTATTATAGTTATGTAGATAATAGTTCTGGGGCCGTATATGCAAGGACAATTCCGGATCTCTCTAAAAAGGAACTAAAAATGACCGGTCTTCCTGAAATATTAAAGGGGAAAAGTTATTTTCAGCCACGAGATTATTTGCGCTCATTAAGAAAAGCACCCATATTGGAGCAACTGGTTAAAGCAAAACTAAAAACGCTATCTTATGAAGTCCTGGAAAATCCACTGAAAATATCTTCTTTTCAAGATCATGGTGCTTTGCATTTGCGGCTTGGAATCAGCAAAGATGCATTGAAGCGTCTTCGAAAGAATGATGGAGATATGAAATATCTTACGTGGCTTCAGGAAGAAAATCGCTCACCACATTATCTGGATGATGAATTGATTTTTTGGTATATGGAAAATCACATAGAACCCAATGAGTTAAACTTTATTCATACGAAAATGAGTTATGTTCAGATCAGAAATTATCTCATTCGTCAGAAGGGAAAAAGAAAAGACAGTATTTCTCAAGTTCTCACAACATGGAAAGACTATATTTCTATGGCAAAACGTGTAAAAATGAATATCAATGATGAGATTGTTTATCGGGCAACGAAACTATATAAACGACACAATGATCTAATCAAATATATTGAGGATAATCAGTTATCTGTAACAGCAGGAGAACTGGCTGATAAATATCCGAATATAAATAGTGTACTTTCTGGTTTGAGGGAGAAATACGAATACAGCGACGAAACTTTTACTATTTTAGCACCTCGGTGTATTGAAGATATTTTAAAAGAGGGACAGGCACTTCATCATTGTATTGATAAGAAAACAGAATATCTGGAACGTATCAATGAGCAGGAAACTTATATTTTGTTTTTGAGAAATACGAAACAGCCTGACACGCCGTACTATACCCTGGAAGTAGAACCAGGCGGAGTCATTCGGCAGAAACGGACAGAATATGACCGACAGAATAAAGATATTGAAGCAGCTTCAGCTTTTTTAAGAGAGTGGCAGCAGGAAATTCAGAAAAGGATTACTGAAAATGACAGAGAGCTTGCGAACCGGAGTCGGCAGCTCCGAATGGAATCCTATGCAGAAATGCGTAAAAAGAAAGTTAAAATTAATGGCGGATTATTTCAAGGAAAATATCTGGCAGACGTTTTGGAAGCAGATCTTATGGAAATGCCAGATACTCTTCAACAGGCAGCATAAGCTGGAAAGGAGGACTATGAATAATAATATAGATATGACAGGAAAAGAACATCTTCTTGAATTATGGTCGGAAAGAAAAAATATGCAACAGGCAATTCATGAGCTTATTCAAAATTCTGAAACCGGCGTGGTTGCATATGATGGGTTCTATAAAGAATTGGAAGCAAGATATAATACTTCTTTTTCTAAAAGCAATGAGGATATGATTCTAAAAGGCATTTTAGATAATGTACTATGGAACATGGTTGGTAACAAAGAACTTTGTGAACATATTACGGAAAATGGGAAACTATACTGTTATCCGGAATGTGATACACAAATGACGGAAAACAATGCCGCATAGAAAGAGGGGTTATATGAGTAAAAAAGAAAGCATGTTGTTTGAGTTGATGGAAACCTGCAATTTTCTTGATGTGTTCGAGCATTGTTCAGAAGCACCGGATTCTTTACAGTCAGGGCAACATCCAGATGCCCAAATAGGATATATTCGTGCATACTGGAATGGAGACGGATGGCATGGAAACTATTTTCCCTGTAGAGGTGAGCTTTGGACGAAAGCATTTAACCGAGAATCACAGGATATTTATCGTTGTCTGGTGACGCAGTTTTATAATCTGGAAATATTAAGAGAATTTTGTAAGGGACATCCATCTTCGCATGTAGGTGAAAATGAGTATGATTTTTTTATGAATGGTCACGTAGCAGACTACTGGATTAGATTTATAACAAGAGCGAATGATTATAACCTGTACCTAAAAGGCTATAAGAAAAACTGTCAGCATACATAAAGCTATGGAAATATGATGAGGTGTAAAAAGGAAAGATAAAATTCTTTCCTTTTTACACAAAGTAGCAAATGTGACAATGTAAGGGTGAAAAGGATGGAAGAATTTGACAGGATTATAGAGTTTGCAATAAGAACAGATGTAGAACTATATACAGCAATGCCTTCAGGCTGGAAAAAGATTACCGGTTCAATGACTGCGCCGCGTGGGAGTACTTGGATCTACAATGGAAAATCATATTTTTCAGGGCAAAGGAAAACAGCGCTTTTGGTAGAAAAAGAATGTTTGAAATAGGATTTAAAAATGAGGTGGATAGTATTGAAGAAAAAGGAAGGATATTTTCAGCAGTCAAATGGTCAGCTTGCAATTCAAAGTCTGCTTACGGGTGAGTTTCCAGTCGAGTCTGTTTATGTGAACGGCAAATGGAAATACCCGGCAGGAGCTTGCAGCAGGAGGACCTTGTTAATCTGATAGGAGGAGATTACAAATGAAAACGGTAAAAGAAATAACACAGGAAACCGTAGATTCTTTCATTGAAACGATGAGTTTGACAATCTTTTATGAAAAAGTGGCAGATGAATTGCAGACAACAGCACCAGAAGGTTATGGATTTGACTGCCGGAAGATAAGTATTTCAAATGAAATTCAGGAGCAGTGGATACAGCAGTTTGAGGAAAAGCTGGGAAAAGAGCATCTTCCAGAATTGTTCAGAATGTTGTTACTTGCTGGACCAAAGGTGGAACATCAACTGAAAGCAAACGAAATAGCTACTGAAGAGAATTGGATTTGCAAAATGGATTAGGGTTATTACTTTCATTACGAAAAAAGAGAATAGGAGTTTGATATGACAGATGAAGAAAGAATATTTTCCTGCCAACAGGAAATCCGAAGACTTAGGGGTGTTGTGCGGGAATATGAAGAAAAAAGAAGAGTGTTTCTTGAATGGCTGGAAGAGGAAAGTAAAATACCATCTGAAAACCAGGCTGGATTGAATGTGGTGAAACAGTATTTGAATACATGTTTATATTAAAAGGTCTTAATTAGAGATACCTTTTAGGCATTCTGACAGGCGGCTATTTTGTAGTAGAAAGAAGAGGTAAATATGGTAAGATATGATGCACGAAAAGAAACTTTTGAAGAAATAGAAATTTTTGATACTTTGGCACTTTTCTGTTCGGGAAGAATTCAAAGAGAAAGTGTTCCAAAAGGCTTTTACTGTTATGAAGTGCGACATGATGATGAGTGTATGGGAATCCCATGTGAATTAAGTTCTCATGTTTTAGTAAATTTTTGGGGAACAGTAATATCTAAAGTATCGCTCATTAATAATGGAGAAGATAGGAGATATATAGGAACTGATGACTGGGGATATACGGAAAATACTGGAATACAATTGAAATCATGGCTTGGGTACAACATGTAAACTTAAAAATATCAGGCAATTTAATAAGGCGCAAAGCTGTTTTATTGAATTGCCATAAAATTACGTTTTATAGATACATTTGGATTTGTTGTAGTAAATTTTATGTAAAATGAGCGGTCTGGCAAAAATGCTGGACCGTTTTTTTATTTATTTACAGAAAAAGGAGAGTGGTGAACTTTTTATTTATTAGAAACAACTTCGGGTAAATAGTTGTTTTTGTATGTCCGGTAATAGACTTTTTGTTTCTATAACACAAAATGGGCTTACGAGAAATTATAGTATAAGACTCCTTTTGATAAAAAACATATAAAACGAGAAACTTGGAAAGGAGGACAAGTGGAAAATAAAACAGTAAAAAAAGTCTATGAGGTAGAAGAAATACAAAATATTTTGGGAATCAGCAGAAGTGCCGCATATGAACTGATTAGAGAAACTTATAAAATGCAGCATCCTTTTAAAGTCTTGAAAATAGGAAATCTATATAGAGTTCCTAAAGTACCTTTTGATAACTGGTTGAACGGAGAGACAGAATGATCTTTAGCCGGACATACGTTTCTGTTGACGTAAATTTTATCATTTTGATAAGGTTTCATTGAGGTATTTAAGTCATCACATGAGGAGGCTTATATATGAACAACGATATTATAGGAAAAGAGGTTGTGTTTTATGAAAATAATACATGGAATCATATTATAAAAGAAATCAATCTTTATACTTATACAATAGAATATGAAATAAAAAGCGGTTTTTCCGACAAAGAGCAGGCTGAACAAAGTTATTTTTTCTTCAATGAGAAGTTTCAAAAAGATATAGAGCGAATAAAAAGACTAACCAATATTCAATATACTTTTACGGAATATCTGGATTTTTGGATGAAAAACTTATATTTGCCATATAGTGATAGTTCTGCCAAAGTTGGCTATTCATGGACCATCTATCAGATCATTTTACCTAAAGTAAAACGAGATGTTTTATTAGGCATGGTTACCACGAAGTTTTTAGACGACCTGATTGATGAATGTGATGGATATTCAAAATGCTCTGCTGCCATGGCTTATAAAGTCATTCATTTGGCATTAACTGATGCATTAAATGACGGATATTTAAAAAATGATCCACTACCAGGAGTTAAAAAACGATATTGGAATTCCCCTAAAATTACGATTCTAACCAAGGAACAAGTTAAGATCTTTCTTGCTGCAGCAAAGGAATACCATTCTATCTATTTAGAGGTGTTGTTAGCACTGTTTTGCGGTCTTAGAAAAGGGGAAATAATGGGATTAAAATACAAAGATTTTGATTTTTTGCAACACACAGTATCCATAAATCGGCAAATAACACGTGATTACGATGTAGTTATTGAAGAGGATCGTACATACAAAATCGCTACTCAAAGATTATCCACAAAACCGCCAAAATCTTATAGCAGCTATCGAACATTGATCATTTCAGCTTTTATTTTTGATGAATTGGAAATAAGAAAAAAGGAAAATGAAGAAATTCTCAAACTTACAGAAAATCATGAATGGGCTGAATATATCTGTCTTGGCGTAAAGGGAAATATAAAGTCAGATGGAACTTACACTGAAGCAATAAAAAGAATTTGCAAACGCAATGGACTTCCACACATTACAATGCATGGGCTTCGTCATATGTTTGCTACGATACTGATTGAGCAGGGTGTTTCATTGGAAAAGATATCAAAATTAATGGGACATAAAAGTGTAGCTACAACATTTGAAATCTATTGTGGAATCATGGAAGCGAAGAAAGAAATAGCAAAAACTATTGATTCTGTAATGGATCCGGCAATTGGTGCCGTCAAAGTTCGCAGCAAAGGAGGGATAGTATGCATGTAAAACCTATCATAAAACCTCCGGTCAGTGAAACTTTCTTCTACGGTAAAATTATTTCATGGAAATTCAGTGATAGTGTAACTTATGTCAAAGCTCGGAAAAAATACTGTTTTCGTTTTGAAATTGTTTTTGAATCGGGAAAAGTTTGTCCAATGCAAAGAGGGGGATTTGTTTCTAAAACAGAAGCGATAAAAGCAAGAGAAAATACAATCAAACAACTTCACGAAAAAACATTTGTGCCATTTGAATATACAGCCAGAGAATTTTTTGATTATTGGCTTTACTATTATATGATTGATGAAGCTGATATTGCTTATAACACCTATACGGCATATCGGAATATCATATATAATTATTTTCTGGTAGTCTGGGGGGATAAAAAAATCACAGCTATACAAAGAGATGATTTGATTGCAGCGCTCGATAGCATCCCTTACGACTCCGTATTGAGAAGTGCATATGGCGTTATTGGTGGATCGTTTCAATACGCATTAGAAAATCATATTATCTATTTGAATCCTGTAAAATCTGCAATAAAAGTAAAACGAAAAACAGAGAAAAAATGTGAAATAGAGAATAATAAGAAGGAAGAACATGTTGATCAGCCTCCAGCTTTACCGGCAGTATATACACTTCAGCAGGTTACGATAATGTTATACCTATGCAAACAAGAAGAACCTAAAATTTTTATAGCATTATTATTGGCACTGACAGCCGGCTTACGCATATCAGAAATTATTGCAATAAAATATGAAGATATTGATTTCGGTAATCATGAAGTTTATATTGAACATCAGTTAGGAAGAAGCACAAAAAACGAAGGATTGGAAGATGGTAAACTTCTTACCCAGGAACTACGGACAAAAACCAGAAACAGTGTCCGAGGAACCCCACTGGCTGACTTTGTTATTGATGAAATTATACTTCAAAGACAAAAATATGAAGAATTACGTGCAAATATCCCAGATTTTCATGACTATGGATATCTGTGTTGTCAAGACGATGGCAAACCATACCATCGGGGTTTTGCTCAGGATGCATATACAAGGTTAATGGAAAAATGTGGTTTTACAAAAATACCTTGGAGAAAACTACGCAATACATACGCAACAATTCTGGCGGAATTTGAAATAAGCATGAAGGCTATTGCTGCAAGCTTAGGGCATTATTCAGCCGATTTTACTCAAGAAATATATGTTAATACGGAAAGAGTTGTATACAATGCCGACTGCGAAATAATCGCCTTTGCTCTAGAAGTTTTGCCTAAGAATAACGCCGCACAATTGATTCCGCTTGACGAAAGATATTTGCTTGAAGTTCTTCCCTAAAATGTATATAATGGTGTAGATTGGATGAGTCAATCACATAGCAGATGCTTCTGTAATGTTGTATCGTGTTGTATAATTATGCATGGTGTTTTCCAGTGATAAATAGTAAGGGAAATATGAGAAAAATGACCAAACCGGATTTTTGAGCGAAAAACACGTAAAATCAGTAAAATTTACATACGAAAAACAACATAAAAAATATCGATTTTTCACCTTGAAAAGTCAAAAACAGGTTCGAAAGAATTTGTGAAATATATACAAAAACAGAAAGGAAATATATGAGAAAACTTGCATTAAATGATGAAATATTACTAAAAATCGAGAAACCCGCCCGGTATATCGGGAATGAAGTCAATAGTGTCATGAAAGACCCGGAAAAAGTGGATATTAGGTTCGCTATGTGTTTTCCGGATGTGTATGAAATTGGCATGTCTCATTTAGGAATCCAGATTCTCTATGATATGCTAAATCGCCGGGATGATATCTGGTGCGAACGTGTCTACTCCCCATGGATTGACCTTGACAAAGTAATGCGCGAGGAGCAGATTCCACTTTTTGCACTGGAATCCCAAGATCCGATCAAAGACTTTGATTTTCTAGGTATTACAATTCAGTATGAAATGTGTTATACCAATATTTTGCAGGTGCTTGATTTAAGTCAGATTCCGCTTCTGGCAAAAGACAGAACAGAAACGCATCCAATTGTGATTGGCGGCGGGCCGTGTGTCTCTAATCCGGAGCCAATTGCAGACTTTTTTGATCTTTTCTACATTGGAGAAGGAGAGACCGTTTATTTTGAATTGATTGATCTTTATAAAGAATATAAAAAGGCGGGACGTTCCAGAAAAGAATTTTTGGAAGCTGCAGCTACCGTGGAAGGAATCTATGTTCCTTCTCTTTATGATGTTGTTTATAAAGAAGATGGCACGATTGAATCTTTTGTTCCAAATCATCCTAATGCACAGCCGATTATCAAAAAGCAAATGGTATTGGATGTGACAAATACATACTATCCAGAAAAACCGGTTGTACCATTTATTAAGGTAACTCAGGACCGTGTCGTATTGGAAATCCAGCGTGGCTGTATCCGTGGGTGCCGTTTCTGCCAGGCAGGAATGCTCTATCGTCCAACGCGCGAACGTGATCTTGAAATGTTAAAAGAATATGCAGTAAAAATGTTGGAAAACACCGGTCATGAGGAAATTTCCCTTGGTTCCCTTAGCTCCAGTGATTACTCAAAACTTCCGGAGCTTGTTAATTTCCTGATTGATGTATGTGAGAAAAAGAAAATTAACATTTCACTTCCGTCTCTTCGGATCGATGCGTTCTCACTTGACGTTATGAAAAAAGTTCAGGATGTGAAGAAAAGCAGTCTGACATTTGCTCCGGAAGCAGGCTCCCAGCGTATGCGCGATGTTATTAATAAAGGCTTAACCGAAGAAGTCATTTTAGATGGTGCCGGACAAGCCTTCGAAGCCGGATGGTCAAAAGTCAAACTCTATTTTATGCTTGGTCTTCCGACAGAGACAGAAGAAGATATGAAAGATATTGCCCGTCTGGCAGATAAAGTAGCAAGACGCTATTATGAAATTCCAAAAGACCAGAGAAATGGAAAATGTCAGATTACTGCAAGTACTTCATTTTTTATTCCAAAACCGTTTACGCCATTCCAGTGGGCAACGATGTGCCGTAAAGAAGATTATCTTCACAAAGCACATGTCGTAAATCATGAAATGAAAGAACAGTTAAATCACAAGAGCTTAAAATACAACTGGCATGAGGCGGATGTCACTGTACTGGAAGGCGTATTTGCAAGAGGTGACCGACGTGTTGGAAAAGCCCTTTTAGAAGCTTATCGTCTCGGATGTATTTATGATTCCTGGAGCGAGACATTCCGCAATGATCTTTGGCTGCAGGCGTTTGAGAATACCGGGATTGATATGGAATTCTACACAATGCGGGAACGCGATCTGGATGAAATTCTTCCATGGGATTTTATCGATGCCGGCGTTACAAAAGCATTTTTAAAACGTGAATGGAACCGCGCCATGAATGGAGAAGTGACTCCAAACTGTCGTGAGCAATGTCAGGGCTGCGGTGCATTGAAATATCAGGGAGGTGTCTGCATTGAAAGTAAGAATTAAATTTCGGAAAAACGGAGTGATGAAATTTATCGGACATTTGGATGTGATGCGTTATTTTCAGAAAGTAATGCGCCGTGCAGATATTCCGATTGCATTTACAGGCGGATTTAGTCCGCATATGATTATGTCATTTGCCAATCCCCTTGGCGTTGGTTTGACCAGTGATGGTGAGTATTTTGATATAGAGCTGACAGAACCTATTTCTTCCGCAGAAGCGATACGCCGCATGAATGCGACAATGGTGGAAGGAATGGAAGTGGTTAGTTTTGTTGAAATTCCTGATGAAAAAAAGAGTACGGGAATGGCGATCGTAGAAGCGGCAGATTATTTATCAAGACCAGTGAAAGGAACGCTTCCGGATAACTGGGAAGAAACATTATCAAGCTTTTTTGCCGAATCAGAGATTGTTGTCCGAAAAAAAACAAAGAAAAGTGAACAGGAAGTAAATATACGGCCAATGATCTATCAATTAGAAGTCCGCAACAATGAAATCTTCATGCAGGTTGCCACAGGAAGCCGTGAAAATCTGAAACCATCTACTGTTTTAGAGGCCTTTTTACAGTATCTTGGACTCGATGCAGATAGCGTGGATTTTGCGCATCATCGCCTGGAAGTGTATGCTGCGCTGGAAGAAGATGAGCAACGCAGATTTGTACCACTTGATGCGCTCGGCCATGAAATTGAATAGAAAGTAGAGAAAAAACATGGAACGAAAACTTATTTTGTGCCGGATCAATCATAATATTGTTTCGTCTGTTTTAGAGAATGGAAAGATTGTTGAACTCCATGTAGAAAAACCGGACAACAGGCAGTTTCATGTCGGTGACATTTACATAGGTAAAGTAAAAAATATTGTAAAGAATATTCAGGCTGCATTTATTGAAATACAACCCGGTGTAGAATGCTATTATCAGATGAACGATAATCCCTCTCCGATTTTTACGAAGAAAATCGGAAAAAAACCGCTTTGTATCGGCGATGAACTGCTTGTACAGATTGAGCGTGAAGCAGTGAAAACAAAAGTCCCAACGGTAACATCAAATTTGAGCCTGACCGGAAAATATATTGTGCTGACGCATGGAAATACCCAAATCGGTGTTTCTTCAAAGTTTCCGAAAGAACAGCGAACGCTATGGAAGGAAGCACTGGCTGATTATGCTAATTCCTCCTACGGGTTTATTGTCAGGACCAATGCTGCACAGTTATCGCTGGCTGAATTGAAAGCTGAAATCGATAAACAGATTGCGGCGTATGAGCAGTTGAAATTGCTGGCACAATCCCGCACATGTTTTTCATGTATGAAACAGGCGCCAAGAGAATATTTGGCTGCTTTGAAAAATATTTACCAGGACGGTCTCCAGGAAATTCTCGTAGAAGACGCACAATTATTTGATGAGGTTTTCCAATTTCTGAAGGAAGAACAGCAAGAAGATACAAAGAAACTTATTCGCTATGAAGATTCCTTGCTCCCACTTCACAAGTTATATTCCGTTGAACATGTACTTGAAGAAGCGCTGGCGGAACGCGTTTGGATGAAATCAGGTGCTTATCTCGTTATTCAGCCGACAGAAGCCTTAACTGTGATTGATGTTAATTCCGGGAAATGTGTCTTAAAGAAGAATGATCCTGATGCCTTTTACAAAATAAATCGGGAAGCTGCCGCAGAAGCTGCACGGCAGATCCGACTCCGCAATTTGTCCGGAATTATTTTGATTGATTTCATTAATATGGAAGCGTCAGAAGAACAGCAGGAACTCTTATCATTTTTAAAGAACCAGCTTCAAACAGATCCGATACGGACAGATGTTATTGATATAACAAAGCTGCAGCTTGTGGAAGTAACGAGACGTAAAGTACGAAAACCACTCCATGAAGTATGTCAAAAGCGAAGGAGTTAATACATGGGTAAGAAAGAATTAAAAACAAATGCAATGCGAATTCTGGAAAAACTGAAAATCCCTTTTACTTATGAGACTTATGAATGTGATGAATTTACAGATGGAATCCAGACGGCAGACAAATTAGGGCTTCCGCATGAACAGGTTTTCAAAACGCTTGTCACCGTCGGCAAAAGCAAAGGTTATTATGTGTTTGTGATTCCGATTGAAAAAGAATTAGATATGAAAAAGGCAGCGGCTTCTGTAAAAGAAAAATCTATAGAACTGCTCCACTTGAGTGAGCTGACGAAAGTAACCGGATATGTTCGCGGGGGATGTACTTCCATTGGGATGAAAAAGAAATTCCCGACCGTGATCCAGGAAGACGCAAAAGAGCAGGAGCATATTTTTGTAAGCGGCGGAAAGATTGGTATGCAGATTTGTCTTGCTCCGGAAGATCTCAAAAGAGCTGCAGATGCGATTTTTGCTGATGTGGTAAGGGAGGAACAGATTGATGAACACAGTTATTTTTGATCTCGGAAAGGTACTTGTAGAATATGACTGGAAACATTTGATGGATCGTTTCAGATTTGATGAAAGAACTTATCAGAAGGTCGCTGAGGCAATTTTTTTGAGCGATACATGGCAGCAGGGAGACGCAGGTGTTTATGATGAAACAACATGGCTTGAGGCATTCATTGAAAATGCGCCTGACTGCGAAGCACAAATCCGTCAAGTATATGGACAGCTGTCCGGTTGTGTCTGGAAATATCCATATACAGATGAACTGATTGCATATTACCGCTCGAAAGGCTTTCGCATTTACTATCTATCAAATTACTCAGAATATCTGCGGAATGCATCGAAGGATGTTCTTTCCTTTTTAGAACAATTTGATGGCGGAGTGTTTTCTTATGAAGAAAAATGTATAAAGCCGGAAGAAAAGATTTACAAAATCCTGTTAGAGCGTTATGATATAAAACCAGAGGATGCTCTATTTTATGATGACCGGGATGAAAACACAGCGAAGGCCCGGGAACTTGGTATTTGTGGTATTACATGGGTGCCTGGAATGGAGAAGACTATTTTAAAAGAAACGACATAGGAAAACGAAAGATACATGAGGAGGAACTCTTTTAGATGCAGAAAGTAGTAAAATTCGGTGGAAGCTCTCTTGCAAGTGCAAAGCAATTCAAAAAAGTAAAAAAAATCATTTTGGAAGATCCTGCACGCAAATACGTAGTGCCGTCAGCTCCGGGCAAACGCCATAATCGTGATATAAAAGTGACCGATATGCTGTACAGCTGCTATAAAAAAGCAGAAGATGGAGAATATTTTCTTGATACACTGGAAGCAATTCAGGAACGTTATGAAAAAATCATTGAAGGACTGGAGCTTTCCTTATCATTAGAAGAAGAATTTAAAGAAATTCAGAAACAGTTTGAAGCAAAGGCCGGAAGCGCCTATGCTGCATCCAGAGGTGAATATTTAAACGGTATTATTATGTCTGCTTATTTGGAAATGCCGTTTATTGATGCAGCTGAAGTCATCTTTTTTGATGAAAATGGAAATTTTGATGATGCGCGTACAGATATGCAGCTCAAGAAACGCCTTTCTCAGGAACCTACTGCTGTAATTCCTGGATTTTACGGTGCAAAACCGGATGGAACCATCCAAACATTTTCCAGAGGAGGCTCTGATATTACCGGATCGCTTGTGGCAAAGGCAATTGATGCAGATCTCTATGAGAACTGGACAGATGTATCCGGATTCATGGTAACTGATCCAAGAATTATTAAAAACCCGGAAATGATTGAGACGATTACTTACCGTGAACTTCGGGAATTGTCTTATATGGGGGCAACTGTGCTTCATGAGGAAGCAATCTTTCCGGTCAGAAAAGTAGGAATTCCAATCAATATCCGTAATACAAACAATCCGGAAGAACCGGGGACTTACATTGTAGAAAGTACATGTAAAAAACCAAAATACACAATTACCGGGATTGCAGGAAAAGAAGGCTTTGTTTCTGTTCATATAGAAAAAGCTATGATGAATGCTGAAATTGGTTATGGAAGAAAGGTCCTGCAAGTATTTGAAGATCACGGGATTGCTTTTGAACATATGCCTTCCGGCATTGATACTATGACTGTCTATGTACGTCAGGAAGACTTTGAGCCATATGAACAACAGGTCGTAGCAGGGATTCAGCGGGCGGTAGGTCCGGATCTGATTGAATTGGAATCGGATCTGGCGTTGATCGCAGTAGTAGGACGAGGAATGCGCTCTGCAAGAGGAACTGCCGGAAGAATCTTCTCAGCTCTCGCACATGCAAATGTCGAGGTAAAAATGATTGACCAGGGCTCCAGCGGATTAAATGTGATCATAGGTGTAAAATCATGTGATTTTGCCCCGGCGATCAAAGCAATTTATGATATTTTCGTGACAACACAGCTGTAATTGACAATCAGGAAGGAAATTATTATGAATATTTTATTTTTTCTGAAACCAAAAGCAGAAGTAGCAGTGATTTATTCCGATTACACCTTACGTCAGGTTTTAGAAACAATGGAGTATCATCGGTACAGCTCGATTCCGATGATCAGCAGGGCAGGAAAATATGTAGGAAGTATTACCGAAGGTGATCTGCTCTGGTATATTAAAGAACTCTCGAATCTAAATCTGAAAGAAGCAGAACGGATTTCTGTATCAGATATCCGAAGAAAGAGAGATTATGAATGTGTCAGCATCCTTGCTGACGTAGAAGATTTGTTTGGAAAAGCAATGTCTCAGAACTTCGTTCCTGTCGTAGATGATCAGGAAAACTTTATCGGAATTGTAACAAGAAGTGATATTATGAGTTACTGTTTCGAAAAATTAAAAAAATGTATTGACGAATAAATAAGTCAATGCTATAATACAGAGGTATGCCGCACAGTGGGGTTTCAAAGTGCTGCATTGCAGCCGCCGAAACTGGCGAGTAATGATAATAGGAGGTGCCATATGTACGCAATTATAGCAACAGGTGGTAAACAGTACAAAGTAGCTGAAGGCGATATCATTAGAGTAGAGAAACTTGGTGTAGAAGCTGGTACAGCTTACACATTTGACCAGGTTCTTGCAGTAAGTGACAACGAATTAAAAGTTGGAACTCCAACAGTTGCAGGAGCAACAGTTGAAGCATCTGTAATCGGTGACGGAAAAGCTAAAAAAGTTATCGTTTACAAATATAAGAGAAAAACTGGCTACCATAAGAAAAATGGTCATAGACAGCAGTACACAGAAGTTAAGATTGAAAAGATCAATGCTTAATAACTGACTATGATTCAGGTAACAATTTATAAGAATGAATTTAATGAGTTTGTAGGATTTCAGACATTGGGACATGCCGGATATGCAGATTCCGGTGAAGATATTGTCTGTGCTGCAGCGTCCATCTTAGTGATTAATACGATGAATGCGATTGAAGCATTTACTTCTGATGATTTCACTTGTGACTCGGAAGAAGAGAGCGGAATGATTCACTATAAGCTGTCGGCACGGCCTACAAAAGAAGCTGACTTATTATTGAGAACCATGATTCTTGGTTTACAGGACATGGAAGATGATGAGCATTATGGACGATATATTGATATAATTTACAAGGAGGTGTAACGACCATGATGAAATTGAACCTTCAATTTTTCGCTCACAAAAAAGGAGTTGGTTCTACAAAGAACGGTAGAGACTCTGAATCAAAAAGATTAGGTGCTAAAAGAGCTGACGGACAGTTTGTTAAAGCTGGTAACATCCTTTACAGACAGCGTGGAACAAAAATCCATCCAGGACTGAACGTAGGACGCGGTGGAGACGATACATTATTCGCTCTTGTAGACGGTGTTGTTAGATTTGAGAGAAAAGGTAGAGACAAAAAACAGGTTTCTATCTACCCAGTAACAGCTGAATAAAATGCATAATCACAGGCTTCAAATCTTTTGGTTTGAGGCCTCGTTTTTTAAGGAGAGAACTATGTTTGCAGACAGAGCTAAAATCTATATCCGTTCAGGAAAAGGCGGCGACGGACATGTCAGCTTTCGAAGAGAACTGTATGTTCCGAATGGCGGACCGGACGGCGGCGATGGCGGAAGAGGCGGCGATATTATTTTTGAAGTAGATGAAGGTCTAAATACACTGTATGATTTCCGTCATAAAACAAAATTCACAGCAAAAAATGGAGAAGAAGGCGGAAAAAGACGCTGTCATGGAAAGAACGCTCAGGATTTGATCCTGAAAGTACCGGAAGGAACAATTATTAAAGAAGCAGAATCTGGAAAAGTGATTGCGGATATGTCCGGCGAGAACAAACGTCAGGTGATCTTAAAGGGCGGCAAGGGTGGACTTGGCAACATGCATTTTGCCACTTCTACAATGCAGGTGCCAAAGTATGCACAGCCGGGCCAGCCAGCTCAGGAACTTTGGGTGATGTTGGAACTAAAAGTTATCGCAGATGTAGGGCTTGTCGGATTTCCAAATGTAGGAAAGTCTACATTACTTTCAAGAGTTACAAATGCGAACCCAAAGATTGCTAACTATCATTTCACTACAATCAATCCAAATCTTGGTGTCGTAGACTTGCCAAATGGTGACGGTTTTGTTATGGCAGATATTCCCGGACTGATTGAAGGTGCTTCCGAAGGACTTGGACTCGGACATGAGTTTCTGCGTCATATAGAACGTACTAAAATGATGATTCATGTGGTAGATGCCGCCGGCACAGAAGGTCGTGATCCGGTGGAAGATATTTATAAGATCAATGCGGAATTAAAATCTTATAATCCTGAAATCGCATCCCGTCCACAGGTAATTGCTGCCAATAAATCTGATTTAATTTACACAGAAGATGAAGACCCGGTGGAACGAATCCGAAAAGAATTTGAACCTCAGGGAATAAAAGTATTTAAGATTTCAGGGGTATCCGGTGAAGGGATCAATGAACTTCTTTATTATGTAGCAGAACAATTAAAGACAATGGATCAGAAACCGATCACTTTTGAACAGGAATTCTTCCCGGGAGATGAACTGATCCACGAAAATCTTCCATATACAGTAGAAGTTGTAGATGGCATGTATGTTGTTGAAGGACCAAAAATTGAAAAAATGCTAGGTTATACAAATCTGGATTCTGAAAAAGGCTTCCTGTTCTTCCAAAAATTCCTAAAGAATACAGGAATTCTTGCTGATCTTGAGAAAGCCGGAATTCAGGAAGGTGACACTGTAAAAATGTATGGACTTCAGTTTGATTATTATAAAGAATAACAGAAGGAGAAACGATTATGACAACAAAGCAGAGAGCTTACTTAAAAAGCCTTGCAATGACAATGGATCCAATTCTGCAGATTGGTAAATCGAGCATTACACCGGAGCTTACCACAGCAATTGCAGAAGCTTTAGAAGCGCGTGAATTGATTAAAATCAACGTGCTTCAGAATTGTGCTGATGATCCAAAAGAATTAGCACAGATTCTCGGAGAACGTACACGTTCTCAAGTTGTGCAGGTAATTGGCAAGAAAATTGTCCTGTACAAAGAGGGAAAAGACGACAAAAAGAAAATCGTATTACCATAAAAGAAAGGAATCCTGCGCAGACATTTTGTTTTGCGCAGGATTTTGGAATCATTATGAAAATCGGTATTATGGGAGGCACGTTTGATCCTATTCACAATGGCCATCTCGCATTAGCGCGATGTGCACTGACACAATTTCATCTTGATAAAATCTGGTTTCTTCCAAATGGAAGACCGCCTCATAAACTCGGGCAGGATGCGGATATGCGTCTGGCACATCGACTTAAAATGATAGAACTCGCAATTTCCGGAGAACCGGATTTTGAACTTTGCACCTATGAGGCAAAGAGAAAAGACGTTTCCTATTCTTATGATACAATGGAAACATTTCGGAAATATTGGCCGGAACACACTTTCTATTTTATTGTAGGTGCAGATTCTGTACTCACGCTGGAACAATGGAAACATCCGGAACGTCTTGCAAAAACATGCACCTTTCTTGCTGCCTGTCGAGATGATGTTGATAATGAAAAAATGGATCTAGAGATCAAACGACTGGAAAGACTTTATCAAACAAAGATTTTAATGTTAAAAATGCCCGTATTTCCAGTTTCCTCAAGTGAAATACGTCAAGAACTCGCATCCGGAAGTTTGGAGCATGGCCGCCTGCCGGAATGTGTATGGAATTATATTAAAGAAAAACATTTATATGAAGGTGATAAGAAATGGATCAGATAGCTCTCACAAAACTGCGCAAAAAAGTGAAAGAGCATTTGGATAAAGAACGCTATCAGCATACGCTCGGAGTTATGTATACAGCAGCTTCACTGGCTATGTGCCATGGAGCAGACCTCAGTCAGGCTATGTATGCCGGACTTCTTCATGACTGTGCTAAATGCATCCCAAATGATCAAAAATTAAATCTTTGTCGGAAATTTCAGCTGAATGTATCTGAAATCGAAGAAAGGAACCCAGGACTTCTTCACGCAAAACTGGGTGCTGCATTGACATGGAATAAATACGGCATAAAAGACGAACAGATCTGTCATTCCATTGAAGTTCACACAACCGGATGTCCGGAGATGAATCTGCTTGATCAGATTATTTATATTGCAGATTATATAGAACCGGGAAGATGTGAAGCGCCGCGCCTTGATCAGATCCGAAAACTAGCCTATCAGGATCTTGATTTATGTATGTACTATATTTTGGAAGATTCCCTTTCTTATATCCGTCTGCGAGGTTTTCCTATGGACCCGATGACAGAACAGACGTATCAATATTATAAAACAATCATTCAAAACCGTTAAAGGAGGAACTATTTATGGTTAATTCAAGAGAAATGGCGCGTATTGCATGCAAAGCGCTGGAAGAGAAAAAAGGCGAAGATATCTGTGTAATCGATATCTCAAAAGTGTCTGTACTTGCAGATTATTTTATTATCGCTAATGGTACAAACTCGAATCAGGTAAACGCACTGGTAGATTCTGTTGAAGAAGAACTCCACAAAGTTGGATGTGAAGCAAGACAGCGTGAAGGTTATGGCGCTGGAAATTGGGTATTACTTGATTACGCAGACATTATCGTGCATGTATTCGATAAAGAAAATCGTTTATTCTATGATCTGGAACGTATCTGGAAAGATGGACAGCGGATTGAATTAAATACTCTGTAAAAGCGGGGAGAACAATTTATATGCAATATACCATTCCCCACTATTATAAACAATTTCGCTGTATTGCTGATAAATGTCCGGATACTTGCTGTGCCGGCTGGCAGATTATGATTGATAATCGTTCTTTGAAAAAATACAGCAAGGTCAAGGGTGGTTTCGGGAATCGTCTTCAGAATGGTATCGATTGGAAAGCACATGCATTTCTTCAGCAGAGAGGACGCTGTGAATTTCTAAATGAAGACAATCTTTGCGATATTTATAAAGAGTGCGGGGCAAACATGCTTTGCAGAACTTGTCGGAACTATCCAAGACATACGGAAGAATTTGAGGGATTGCGCGAAATTTCCCTTTCCCTGTCTTGTCCGGAAGCTGCCAGAATCATTCTGGGAGAAAAAGAACCTGTTCGTTTTCTTACAAAGGAAGATTCCCGCGAAGAAACTTATGAATATTTTGATTTCTTCCTTTTTACTAAATTGTCTGATACGCGAGAGCTGATCTTTCAGATTTTACAAGACCGCAATCTGCAAATATCGGTTCGCATGGCAATTGTAGCAGCGTTGACTCACGATATTCAGATTCGAATTGATAAAAACAGTCTTTTCGAAATTGATGATATACTGGACCGATATCGCTCTGATCGGATGATTCCATTTTTCGAAACAGCTCTCAAATCATATAGCAATCGTGAAAAAGAACGTTATAAAATTCTGCAGCAAATGGGTGCCGTCCTCGATGAACTGGAAGTGCTGCGTCCGGAATGGCAGGTGCTCCTAAAAGACATCCGAAATGAACTCTACCAAAATGATATGGAACACTACCTTCGTTCTCGTGCAGAATTTTTGAGCACATTTGAGTCTCTTGAAATTTATTCTGAACAACTGATGATATTCTGGTGTTTTACCTATTTCTGTGGAGCGGTTTATGATGAAGCGGCAGAAAGTAAGATGAAGCTGGCTTTATTCAGCACAATCTTCATTCTTGAACTTGCCCACGGTATGTGGCTGAAACAAGGAAAACAGCTGTCATTCGATGATTTTACAGACTTAGCACATCGATATGCAAGAGAAATCGAACATTCAGATCCGAATTTAAACAGATTAGACCAGGTATTTCAAGAAAACAACATTTATCATCTGGAACAATTTCTTCTCTGTATTATGAATTGATGAAAGCGAAGAAAGCTATGTCAAAAAAAATATATTTACAGTATCATTTTCTATTTGTTATTTTTGATATTTGTAGCAAATGATGCATGGCTTTATAAAACTCCGATTGCAAAGATTACACAAGTTACAGAAAAGAAAATTGCAGAAATGCCTGCTGTCCGTGGCGGAAAAGAAATCTACTATTTGCTTGTTATCATTTTTACCATTGTAACTATGCTGATTTTGAATGGTTTCCATCGCAAAACAGTAGCGGCAATTTTTTCCACGTTCTTTGTATTTTCCCTAATCATGCTGATCTTTTTTGTTACTTTAAATACCACTGAACCATTTGATTATGGAATGATGGAATATCTTGGAAGTACAGAAAATCCGGAACATCTCTTTATAGCAGAAGTAATGTTTGCCGGTCTTGGCGCCATTATGGATGTCGCTGTTACATTAACCTCTGCTATGGAAGAACTGATTCGGAAAAAACCTGATATTTCTCTTCGCAAATTATTTCATTCCGGACGGGAAATTGGATATGACATTATGGGGACAATGATCAGTGTATTATTATTTATCTTTGCCGTAGGGTTAATTCCATCTTTTTTAATCCGAATGAACAACGATGTTCCGTTCATTACTAACATTAAGCAATATATTCCATTTGAAATTTCCAGATTCTTGATTGAAAGTATAGGAATTGTTGCTGCAATCCCGATTTCTATTGCAGTTTCCTCAGGATTTTTTAAATTGGCTGTTCGAAGGGAGAGAAGATGATGATATTAGTACTCATTCTTGTATTATGTATTTTTCTCTTCTTCGTAGGAGGAGAGCGTGGCGCTATCGTTGTAACAACGCTAGCCGGAAATGTTTGTGTATTAGCAGTTACGGTCATTCTTTTGGCAAACGGAATGCCGATTTTTCCCATTGTTTTTCTTGCCGCAGTACTAATCAGTTATATTACATTAATCCGACAAAATGGAAACAATCAGAAAACCTGGTCCGCATTTGTAAGTGTGGCAGGGATTATGCTTGTTCTTTCAATAGCCATTGCAGTAATTGTGCACATTACTAATGCTAGTGGATTAAATGAAATTCAATCTGTCCAAGAAGATGTAGCGTTTTATTATACATTGGATATTCAAATTCCTATGCAAAAAATTGCTGTAGGAGTTGTTATTTTAAGTGCACTTGGAGCTATTATGGATACAGCGCTTTCTGTAACGTCAGCAGTATACGAAGTTTCTCTTCATAAAGAAGAATTATCCAGAAAAGAATATATTTTATCTGGAATCCAAGTGGGAAAGGATATTATCGGAACAACCGCAAATACACTTTTATTCGCATACTTTGGAGAATCTATTTTACTATTTTCTTATCTGGTGAATATGAAATATAATTGGGAAATGATTTTAAACTCAAAGCTTTTATTTCAAGGTCTTGCCATGATGGCGGCCGGTATGACCGCATGTCTGCTGGCAGTACCTGTTTCATCGTATATCATAGCAAACGTAATCAGTGATAAATAAGAAAAACTGCAGAAGAGGAATGTTCTGCAGTTTTTTGTAATATTATATAACTTATTTGAATTCCGTGGGATGTGCCAGTTCCTTCATGGTTCTGCGATTTAGTATCACTGCCAGGAAAAAAGCAAATACGTCAGCAACAGGCTGAGCAAGCTGAATTCCTGTTAACTGGAGAAAATAAGGCAGAACAAGAATCATCGGAAGAAAGAATAATCCCTGTCTTGCAGCAGCCAAGAGAGAGGCGCGCATTGTTTTGCCGATTGTCTGCATCAACATATTATTCATTAAAACCCAGCCGCCTAAAGTAAATGTCACACACTGCATCCGAAGCGCTGTGCTGCCAATGGAAATCACAATAGGATCGTCCTTTCGGAAAATTGTGACAAGCGGTTCTGCAAACACGATCCCAAGTACAGAGAAGATAATAAGACCGCCAGTAGCGACCTTTACACAGAACCAAAATGCCTCCTGTACGCGCTTATACCGCCCCGCACCATAATTATAACCGCATACCGGTTGAAATCCCTGACCAAAGCCAATCAGGGCAGAATTTGCAAACATGGTAATTCTTCCAACAATAGACATTGCGGCAATGGCTGCATCGCCAAATGGATTTGCAGATAAGTTTAACGCCAGTGTTGCGATACTTGCAAGTCCTTGACGAAATAGTGATGGAAGACCGCCGCCGGCAATCGTAAGTAAATGTTCTTTGATATGCTTTAGATTCTTCAAACAAATCGGTATGCAAGTAGAAATCCGAATACCTGCCAACAGCAAAATGAAGCTGATAAGCTGGCTAATGATCGTAGCAAGGGCTGCACCGGCAACGCCCATATTCAATCCAAAAATAAAAATCGGATCCAGTACGATATTAATAACAGCACCGGAGGCAATTCCAAGCATTGCATAGAAAGCATTTCCCTGAAACCGAAGCTGATTATTCAGAACAAATTGCGCTGTCATATACGGCGCTCCAAGCAGAATAATTCCAAGATACGCTTCCGTATGGGGAAGAATCGTTTCCGTAGAGCCAAGCAGAAGAGAGAGTGGCTTTAAAAAAATCAGTCCCACAATTGTAATGATAAATCCTACAAAAATGGCAAGATAAAAACCGATTGCTGCAAGTTGTTCCGCTGCTTCATGATCTTTGGCTCCTAATTTTCTTGACATGGAATTCCCAGATCCATGACCGCAGAAAAATCCGGCTGCCTGTATTACGGCCATAACAGGAAAAGCAACTCCGACTGCAGCGGTAGCGCTCGTGCTGATCTGTCCGACAAAAAAAGTATCCGCCATATTATAAAATGCCGTAACAAGCATACTAATTATCGTCGGAATCGCCAGTCGGATAATAACCGATGGAAGAGGATCATCTGTCATCATTTTAAACTTTTCTTCTTGAGAAAGTGGATGTTTCATACTAATACTGCCTCCCGATTAACGCATAAAACGGAAGACACCGATTACTTTACCTAAAATTTCAACATGATCCACAATAATCGGATCCATGTGATCGTTCTCCGGCTGAAGTCGATAAATACCTTCTTCTTTATAAAAACGCTTGACAGTAGCGCTGTCATCAACCATAGCTACAACCATATCTCCATTGGCCGCTGTACATTCCTTTTGAACCAGTACAAAATCACCATCCAAAATACCGGCATTAATCATACTTTCACCTGATACTTTCAGCATATAAGTATTCTTATTCGGCATAAATTCCACAGGAATAGGAAAATAATCTGTAATATTCTGTTCTGCAAGGATTGGTTCTCCAGCTGCAACCCGTCCAACGATTGGAACCTGAACCATTTCCCGGCGTGACAGATTAAAGTTCTCATCAAGAATTTCGATCGCACGCGGCTTTGTTGGATCTCGACGGATATAACCATTCTTTTCAAGTGTCTCTAAATGTGAATGAACAGAAGAGGTAGACTTCAAATTCACGGCTTCACAAATCTCACGTACTGCCGGTGGAAAACCTCGTTCTAAAATCTGTTCTTTTATATATTCTAAAATTTCGGACTGTTTTTTGCTGATATTTCCATTTGACATAGTAATTCCTCCTGAATATGGCACAACTAATTTAAATTTAGTTTATCATAGATAATTTGAAAAAGCAAACAAATGTTTGAAATGTCTTGACAAACATTTGTTCGTATATTATAATTCGAACATAAAACGAACATTCGTTCTGATTAATAAGAAAGAGAAGTTATAATCCATTAAGAGTTCTACAAGAAGAGCAGGAGAGGAAGGTATTATGAAACATAAGAGCAATTATCATCATCACAATCCAAATAATCAAACGAACCATAATCACAGACGGAGATCCTCTGTCAGAAGAATACGTGCAAAGCGCTTATTCATGGTTATTTGTATGTTAATTGTAATCAGTTGTACCTTATTGCTTGGAAGCGCTTTTGCAAGTGCACATGATTCTAGCGAAAAGAACACAAACAATAAGTATTATAAATGTATTGAAGTTGCTCCTGGAGAAACACTATGGACTATTGCGGATCGTTATGCTTCAACAGAATATGATTCGTATCAGGAATATATCGATGAAGTCATTCAAATTAATCAGATGGATTGTTCTACGCTGTATGCTGATCAAAAACTTATTATTCCATATTATGCAGAGGAACACTCAGAAGATATCTATACAGCATCTGCGCTTATGCAATAGCTTTTTGCCATATACCATATAAATAGTACATACCATGTGACTGAATCGAATTCTTGGAAAAGAGTTGGTTGAATGAATTTTGTGTTTCATTATTGATATTTGTCTCTTCATTGAGAGAAGTATATCTATACGACAAATACAGATTTATTAAATAGATATAGACCAAATTGATTATTCGTGGTATAATCTCTTTAGATTTATTAATTTTAAGATATTAAGAAAGGGTTTACTACTATGGCGAAAGACATTAGAACATACCATGAACAGGCTTTTATTGACAATACGCTGCGGCTACGTGAAGTTCTTCAAACAATGCCGCCTTTTGTAAAAGACTATTTTCGAGCGATTGAACCGACTACTTCCGCAAAGACAAGAATTTCTTATGCTTACGATATCCGTGTCTTTTTCCGGTTTCTCATGGAGAATAACCCTGTTTATCGCAACTATACACTCAATCAGTTCCAACCCGCTGATTTAGAACGTGTTGAACCGGTTGATCTGGAAGAATATCTGGAATATCTGAAGGTTTATCACTCTGACGATGATAAACAAATTACCAACAGCGAAAAAGGGATTGCAAGAAAGCTTTCAGCATTAAGAAGTTTTTATACCTATTATTACCGTCATCAAGTAATCACAAAGAATCCAACAGATTTTGTAGATATGCCAAAGATACATGAAAAAGCTATTGTACGTCTGGATACCGATGAAGTTGCAATTTTACTTGACTATGTTGAGAATTGCGGAGCAACACTAACCGGTCAGAAAAAAGTATATTATGAAAAGACAAAAGAAAGAGACCTTGCCATTCTTACTCTCCTGCTCGGAACAGGAATTCGTGTTTCTGAATGTGTCGGTCTTGATCTGGATGACATTGATTTTAAAAATAACGGAGTAAAAGTAACTAGAAAAGGCGGAAACGAGATGGTTGTCTATTTTGGACGTGAAGTTGAAAAAGCTCTTCTTAATTATCTCGAGCATGATCGAAAACTCCAGAATCCTCTTCCGGGAAATGAAGAAGCCCTCTTCTTATCTACTCAGCGAAAACGTATGGGTGTGCAGGCAGTTGAGAATATGGTAAAGAAATATGCGCGACAAGTAACTCCAAATAAAAAAATTACACCGCATAAGCTGCGCAGTACATATGGTACTTCTCTCTATAAAGAAACAGGAGATATTTATCTTGTAGCAGATGTATTAGGGCATAAAGATGTTAATACAACCCGGAAACACTATGCAGCCATAGACGATCTTCGTCGCAGGCAGGCTGCCAGTGCCGTAAAACTCCGGGAAGAATAACCTGACTTTAGCTTTATCTGCTAGATTACTTATTGGTTTTCACGAAAATAATTCATTCGTTAATTTTCTATATGCAATATGGAAAGCTCATGTAATGCTCTTGTTGCACAGATATATTCTGCCTGTCGTGCCAGTTTCTGATTTGGAATTTCTTGCTGCCAGGAACAAACACAGTCAAATTCCAGTCCTTTTGCAAGATAAAATGTCGTGACGGTAAGGCCTTTTTGAAATGAACTGCTGTTTCGATCAAGATATGTTACTGCAGCATATTCTTTCAGATGCTCATAAATCCAGAGAGCTTCTCTCTCTGTTTTTGTAAGGATTGCTGCTGTTTCATATCCGTTGACTAATACTTCCTTAGAATCCGGATAGAGATATTCCAAACAAGATTGCAGTGCTTCCTCTCTACTGTGAAATATTGCTTCTTTTATCGGCGTTCCATGTCGCTGAAAAACACTGATACCGGATAATCCAATAAGACGATTTGCATATTCAGTAATTTCTACTGTGTTTCGATAACTTTTGTTTAGAACAATTTTCCGAATCTGTCTTCCATATATTTTAGGAAGAAACTGAAGTACATCCTGCTGTTCTTCATCCATTGTCTGCGCTTTATCGCCAAGAATTGTCATACGGCAGGAAAACATCGTTTCAAGGATACAGTACTGCAGATATGAGTAATCCTGCATTTCATCGACAACAAGGTGTTTAATGTGTTTATGCTGACGAACGCTGCAAAGACGATATTTCATATACAGCATCGGAAATACATCCTCATATCGGAGAAAACGTTCTTTCTGAGGAAGTTCCGGAAGTGGTTCAAAGCCAAACATCTCTAAAAATTGAGAATAGATTACATAGAGATCTTTTGTTTCATACATTTTTTGGAATTCTTCTGTAATGACTGCCCGCTCTTCTTCCGTCAGATCTTTTCCACGTAATGTTTCATATTCATCTATTACATATTCCATAACAGAATCCATTCTTGATAGTAAGGGGATCTGAGTAAATTTATCATAAAACAGGTGAATCAATTCATATTCGCTTTTTTCATAGCCTTTCCAGTGAATTTTATGAAATTGAACAAGACTATCTTCTAAAATAGCGAAATACCCTTCCATCATACCGATAAAATCAGCAGATTGTTTTTCATGAAATTTAGAACCGGCTTCTGGTGCAAAAAGCTGTTGTTCCAGAAGATCATACTGATCCTCACAATCATTGATATACGGCAGAAGCTCTCGATAAGCAAAAAGATCAAAACTCATTTCCTGAATTGGTTCTTCTCCCAATTCCGGCAAAATTTGAGAAATATAGTCTGAAAACACTGTGTTTGGAGATAAGATTAAAATATTGGAAGATTTCAAGTGTTTGCGATCATGATAAAGTAAATACGCTATTCTATGAAGTGCAATCGAAGTTTTTCCACTTCCGGCAGCTCCTTGAATAATCATAATTCGATCTTTCGTATTTCTAATAATTTCATTTTGTTCTTTTTGGATTGTTCTGATAATATTTTTCAGATGAATGTCTCCATTCATTCCAAGCTCTGCTTTTAAAATATCATCGTCTATTTTAATATCACTTTCAAATGCATAGATCAGCTTACTATTTCGGATTTTGTACTGCCATTTTGAAACTACTTCACCACTCATTTTTCCACCAGGTGCCAGATAGGATGCCGGTCCTTTATCATAATCATAGAATAAACTGCTGACCGGAGCACGCCAGTCATAGATTAATGGAATCTGTCCGCTTCCCTCTGAAAAACTGGCAATCCCGATATAAAAGGCTTCTGCATCATCCTCACCGTCATATTGAAAATCTACTCTCCCAAAATAAGGGGAATCTAGCATTTTGCGAAGACGCCGTCGAAAAAGCCGCTGCTCTCTCGTACTATTCATCTGTTGAAATAATGCTTGCTGATTATCATAATTCTCGTAGCCATATTCATCCATTTCTGTATAGCTTTCCCAATAATAGTCATGCATACGGTCAATATCTTTCTGACCATCGGCAATCTTCTGATCCAATTCCTGAATTCTCTTCTGTAATTTTGAAAGTACGAAAAAAAGATATTCTTCTGATGTATTTGTAGTAATCTCGTTCATAATTACTCACTCCTGTTGCTCTAGTCTTATGGGGTATTCTGTATCACTTCATTGGAGCCAAGCGGCATTAAATAATATGAAATCGTAACCGGGTAGCCTGATGCCCCGTCATAATGCCAAAATCTTAAGTACTGTCGATCATTTGTCATACCATCAAATAACAAATGCTGTTGTCCTCCAAGCCAATAACCAATTTGTGGATTGTCTGTTAAAAAAACAGCTTCCGGATAAACACTCTGAAAATGTGAAGCAAATAATATCTGCACAGCATTTCGGGGATCATATTCCAATGCAGAAAATCCAGCAGCGATATAATCTCCCGGCATAAAGATATGGTACATATCATTTTCAGAAAATGACAGTGTTTCTGGTTCCGCAATCATTTCCAAGCGGTACATTCCATTTTGTTCCTCAGTGAACGGATATACAGCATAACAGTCTTGTCCCTGCATAATTCTAAAATTCAAACAAACAGAAGTATCTTCTGCCAAAAGCGGCTGGCCATTGACCGCCGGAACCGTATATTGCTCTGTAAACGTAACCTGTGCCAGAAAATCGCTATCTGTTCCCGCTGTAATTTTCACTGTCTCTAATTGAATATAACGATCTGCTCCGTCTGTACGTCGGGATAACGCATATCGTTCCAAACTATTCTTGATCAACCAGTTTCTATCAGAATAGCTTCCGGCTATCCGAAAGCTTCCGGCAATAGTACTCTCCAGTGTTTCCAGCGTTGGATCCGCTGCCAGCAATTGCTGCATCTGACAGACAATCTCTGAATCCGCATCAAGCTGTTCCTCATCCAAAGAAGAGATCTCTTCGTTTAATACAGGATCTTTTGGAAATGGCTGCTGTTTTACAAAAAAATGTTTATAAGGATGCCAGATCATAGTCGTATCATGCACCGGATCACGCCATGTGATGGTCTTCGGATCATCGAGTGAGGAGGATAGCTCATACGACACTTGGATTTTCAGGTCATCAGTAAAAAAGCCTCCCAGTATAAATGTAGTCAATCCGGCTCCGGCAAATAAAATCCACATATTTCTCCACGGCCGTTCCGACACCCAGTAAAAAACAAGGCAGCCTGCCGCAAGAAGTGCAAACGCCAGCGCAGCTAAAAGACTTCTAAGCCATGGGATTCTATATGTGATCTGATAATACTTCAGCAAAAAAATATCTGTCCATGTAAGTATTTCGCATAAAAATGCGAGTCCAAGCAAAATACATCCTGTTATCTTACGTTTTTTTGAAATTTTCATAACTCCACCATCTTTTATGTGTATTCACACATTTGTATCAATACATGCACAACAATGCATGACGCAATAGACATCTGCTTTTTTGTTTCCTTCAGCTTAGCATTATAATTCTTTAGAATCCAGAATGATTGTAAATGGTCCGTCATTCAATAAATCCACTTTCATATCGGCGCCAAATTCTCCTGTCTGGACAACCGGAATAACTTTTTTACATTCTGAAATAATATACTGATACATCGCATTTGCCATATCCGGAGCTCCTGCATCTGTAAAGCCCGGACGATATCCCCGTTTACAATTTGCATAAAGTGTAAATTGAGAGACAAGGAGAAGTTCTCCATCAACATCGGCAAGAGATAAGTTTGTTTTTCCCTGTTCGTCTTCAAAAATGCGAAGCCCTGTCATCTTTTTTACCATTTTATCTGCAATTTCTTTTGTATCATCATGTGTCACACCGATTAAAACAAGAAATCCTTTATTGATTTTTCCTATCATCTTCCCTTCTACTGTTACCGAAGCATGTGTCACACGCTGAATTACAAATTTCATAATCATTTCCTCCTAAAGTTCCTATTTGTTATTTTTTTATTATAGCAAACCTACTGGCTTCACACAAGAATCGTCTCAGAAAAGTGTTGCATTTCCGCAGAAAATAAGCTAACATAACGATGATTAATAGTATTTAGTATTGATAGTAAAGGCAGGAATACAGATGAAACTACAACAATTATTAAGCTTGACACGAAAAGCAGTTGATGAATATGAAATGATTCAGGAAGGTGACCATATTGCTGTTGGTATTTCCGGCGGAAAAGATAGTCTGGCTCTTCTCTATGCACTGCAGGGGCTTCAAAGATTCTATCCGAATCATTTTAAACTAAGTGCAATAACCGTAGATTTAGGCTATGAGAAGTTTAGTACAGAACCCATTGCAAAGCTTTGTGAAGAACTTCATGTGCCTTATCATGTAGTAAAAACAGATATCGCACATATCCTGTTCGAAGAACGTAAAGAGACGAATCCTTGTTCGCTCTGTGCAAAAATGCGTAAAGGCGCCCTAAATGAAGAAATATTAAAACTTGGATGCAATAAAGTGGCATATGGGCATCATAAAGATGATATTATCGAAACAATGCTTTTATCAATGATTTTTGAAGGCCGCTTTCATTCATTTTCTCCGAAAACGTTCCTGGATCGAAGAGAAATTACCGTGATTCGCCCATTGATGTTTATTAATGAAGCGGATATTATCGGTTTCAGCCGCAAATATCAGTTACCGGTATCAAGCAGCCGTTGTCCGATTGACGGACTGACCAAACGCCAATATGCCAAAGAGCTGCTACACCAGATTAATACAGAAAATCCGGGAGCAAAGGAACGGATGTTTACCGCAATCTTAAATGGAAATATTAGCAGCTGGCCGCCGCGCACACTTCACCCGCGCATCCAGCAAAAGAAAGAAACTGAATAGTTTTTCAGAGCGTAAATAAAGCTCCGGCAGAAATACTTCTTTAAACATAAAGAGAGTTCTCTGTCGGAGCTTTCTGATTCGTTTCAATGCACACCGGATGGCAGATCCGGCAACTCAAAACAAATCTTAAATTGCTTCTACTGTTTTTTGATTGTTAAATGCGTCAACATAACGAATAATTGCTTCTACGGTCTTGTCGATTCCAAGCTTAGAACTGGACAGACAGAGGTCATAGCTAGACGCATCTCCCCAACGCTTGCTCGTGTAATAATTATAATAGCTTGCACGTTTCTTATCTGCTTTTAAAATCTTATCCTTTGCAGCTGCATCTGTCAAATCCTCTGTCCTCGCAATCCGCTGAATACGCGCATCTAATTCCGCGTGTATAAATACACTGACACGATTTGGAAATTCTTCCAAAGCATAATCTGCACAACGTCCTACAAGAACACAAGGACCTTCTGATGCTATCTTCTTAATCGTATCAAACTGTGCAAGAAAGATCTTTTGATTCAGCGGCATATCTGAATATGCAGATGATGCAAATCCATAAGAATACGTATCCATCACGAGAGAGTACAGAAAGCTGTTTGTAGGCTTCTCGTCATGGCTTTCAAATAGCTCTTTGCAAATACCGCTTTCTTTGGCTGCGCGCTGCAGCATTTCTTTATCGTAGAAACCGATTCCATAGTGAGCGGCGAGTCTCTTTCCGATTTCGTGTCCACCACTTCCAAATTGTCTTCCAATTGTAATTATTGTATTCATTTCACTCATAATGCCACTCTCCTTTTTAGATGATATGACAATTATATACTATTTTTACAATTTACGCAATAAATCCTCGAAATATTTTGGTAAAGGTGCATCAAACTCCATATATTCTCCTGTAGATGGATGATGAATTCCTAGTATTTTTGCGTGAAGTGTCTGTCCCTGAAGTTTATATGGACATTTTGCCGGACCATACACTTGATCTCCAAGAAGCGGGTGATAGATTGATGCCATATGTACTCTGATCTGATGTGTTCTTCCTGTTTCCAATTGGCATTGAATGTAAGTATACTGCGCAAAACGTTTCAATACTTTATAATGTGTTACCGCTTCCCGTCCACGATTATAATTTACAGCCATTTTTTTCCGATCAATAGGATGACGGCCGATTGGAGCGTCAATCGTTCCGGAATCTTCTTTAATCACGCCATGCACAATCGCATGATAGATTCGGCGAATACTATGCTCCTTGAGCTGCTCTGCCAGGTTTTGATGCGCCGCGTCATTTTTGCAGACAATAAGGGAACCTGTTGTATCCATATCAATCCGGTGAACGATTCCGGGACGCATTACTCCATTAATCCCGGACAAATGCCCCTGACAGTGATAAAGAACCGCATTGACGAGGGTGTGACTGTAATGTCCGGCTGCAGGATGAACGACCATTCCTTTTGGCTTATTTACGATTAAAATATCATCGTCTTCGTAAAGAATATCCAACGGAATATCTTCCGGGACAATATCCGGTTCTTGAAGTTCTGGAATCTGTACTTCAATCCGATCATCCGGAGATACTTTATAGTTGGCTTTCACAGTCATGCCGTTTACAGAAACAAGGCCGTCTTTTAGTAATTTCTGGATATAGGAACGAGAATACATCTCCATTTCCTGCGCTAAAAACTTATCAATCCGATCATTGGACTGTTCTTCTACAACAAATACTTCCAGATTATTCATTTGTAGTCCCTTTCTTTCTATGCAGAAGTAAATCTGTCATTAAATCCATATCTTCCTCTTTGTAATAAAACAGGATCAGACAAAGGAGTATAAAAGTAGCTACTGTAACAAAAATATCCGCAACATTAAAAATCGGAAAGTTAATCAGCGAAAGATATAAAAAATCAATTACATAATTATGGCAGACGCGATCAATCATATTTCCAACTGCACCCGTCATAATGAAAACAAGACACCACCGCAGCGGAGTGTAGCGTTTTTCAAATGGCATTTTCGTGAAAAAGAACATCCCGATCATCAGCATAAAAACACCAATGAGAACAAAAAACACTTTTTGATTTTGAAATATGCCAAATGCAGCTCCTCTGTTTTCCAGATATTGCAATTGAAATACATTTTTAATCAAAATAACAGGTTCCTTATCTTTTAAATTTACTACAGCCAGATATTTGGTAACCTGATCCATTACTACCCCCGCCAGAAATGCAAGCATACCGAGGGAATAGCACCGCCTTTTTAAAACATTTGTCATGAAATACACTTCTTTCTTTAAATTGTTTTACAATGAAATACATTTGCTTAAATATATTTATTGATGCATACACTGATCCGTCCTTTTTTCGTTCTGCCGGATGCCTCACAGAAACGAAAGCGTCCAAGTCCCCGAACGGAAATAATGTCCCCTTCTTTTACTTGATAACCATTTGAAGTGATCAGCTTTCCATTCACAAACACTTTTCCACCTTCAATCTGCCCGGTCAATTTACTTCTGGACGCTGAAAATGCCAGCGCAAGCAGACTATCCAGGCGCACAGAGGCAACTGTTCCGCGAATCGACTCTAATTTCGGTTCATAATGAAATTCTTCTTTTAAGATCCTCTGTGCCTGAACAGTTGTATGACGTATCCGTGTTAGATTGTCACAAATGTATTGTGCAATGGAACGATGTGCAAATAAAATAGCCCGATCCTGTTCTACAAGAATATCACCCAATTTACACCGTTCCAGTCCCAAATGTAAAACTGCACCAAGCACATCTCGATGTGACAATTCTTCTGCGAATTTCTTTTGGAGCGGTACAATTGCTATTGTTTCATACGGAAAGTCGATCTCTTCTACCGGATACAAAGAAAAAGCATCAGGTAGAAATGCAACCATCTGACGCTCTGAATACATATATCCTCCGCTGGAACAATACATCGTGTCAAATTCATTGTGCGGTGTCGTATGTAAAATATTTAGTTCATTCAAATTCAAAAAATCTGAATAGTAAATGATACCGCGCCGATATGCTGTCCGCGACAGCTCTATCAGGCGCTTCTGTAACATTAATTCTTCTTTTTGCATAAATCTTTCCTTAAAAACGTGTACGAATAGAAGGAACATCAAATGAAGAGTTCAGTAAATCCTGTAAATCCCCGGAAATTTCAACATTCGTTGGTGTTACAAGGAAAATATAGTTGGAAATCTTCTGAAGATTGCCACTGATTGCAAATGCAGCTCCGGATGTGAAGTCAATAATCCGCTGTGCAATCTCAAGATCCAGTCCTTCCAGATTCAAAATGACCGTACGTCCTTCTAACAGCGTCTCTGTAATATCTCTTGAATTATCTACAGAATTCGGCTTAATCACGCAAACCTCCATGCTAGGTGCACTTTTTCTTGCTGTTGGACGCATCGGAGTTACTTTATTATTAGACATTCTTGAAGATTTGGAATGACTGTCACTGTAATCTTCTTCCTCTTCTGTGCTGTCTTTTTTTCCAAATGCATTTTTCTTTGATTTATCATCATAATCATCAAATTCTTCGTCATCATCCATGAAATCGTCATCATCATAATCATCTTCATCTAACTTCATGATGGAAAGAAACTTATCTAATACTCCCATGTTATTTTATACACTCCTATCTTATGTTCTGTCGTAATTTCTCTCACCGAAGATGCCTGTTCCTACACGAACAATTGTAGCACCTTCTTCGATCGCAACTTCATAGTCGTTGGTCATACCCATTGAGAAAATACTCATAGTAACATTATTAACTTTTTTTGCTGTGATGTCAACAGATAATTGCTTTAATTTTGCAAAATATATCCGATTTTCTTCAGGATTTTCTACATATGGTGCAATGGTCATAAGTCCCTTTACGCGAATATGAGAAAAATCTGCAAAATGATCAATTTCTTTCAGTAATTCTTCCGCTGAAAATCCGAATTTACTTTCTTCTTGCGCTACATTTACTTCAAGAAGAACATCTGTTATACAGCCTTTTTTTGCCGATTCTGCTTCAATTGCTTCTGCAAGGCGCAGCGAATCCACCGAATGAATCAATGCTGTTTTCCCAATAATATATTTAATTTTATTGCGCTGCAGATGACCGATCATATGCCACTTAATATCTGACGGAAGCTGATCATATTTGTCTGTCAGCTCCTGCACTTTATTTTCACCAAAATCTCTTATCCCACAGTCATATACTTCCTTTAACATAGAAACCGGTTTTGTTTTGCTGACCGCAATCAGCGTTACTTCTTCTCGTTTTCGGCCGCATCGTTCACATGCAGCCTGAATATTTGCTTCTACTTTCTTCAAGTTTTCTTCTAACATGATCTCACGCTCCTTTATTCTAAGACAATTTCATTTTCCCGGACAGTGTCTCCGTACAAGGCAATCTGGTCATAATTGGATAACCCGTAGGCACTTCCGGACTGAATTACATAATATTCTTCACTCTCTGCCAATACATGGATTTGTTTAAAAACCGCATAGCCTTTATTGACATTATATACGCCCTTTAACGTCTTCGTCTCGCCAATGACATAAGTATCCTGAGATTCCGGCTCGAGAATTACATCTCCCTTTTCAAATAAGCTCTGTTCCAGATAAGAAATACCTTCTTCTTCATTTGCATAATAGACATCCGCCGAAACAAATTCTGTTGTATTTTTCTTTTTCTCTTTCAATACGCCGCTCTCATTTGTCTTTCCGCTTTCCGTAATATATTCTGTCGGAACAATATAAAACTTCTTTTCCACAACTGCTGATTTTGGAATCTTAAGTCCTGACTGATCTTCCAGAATGAGTTCAAAATCAAGATATCTGTCGCCGGCATAGCGAATCATCGAATGATCAAATGTCAGATACGCAAAATAAGCATCATCTTTCTTCTCAATCCGGATTCCGGCCCAAATATTTTCGTTGTCTTTCAGCATTTTAAGCTTTACCGTATTCGCTTCTGATTCCAGAAGGGTTTTCGCAGTATCTGCTGACAACACCGTCACAATCTGCCATGACTCGGAAGTGATCAGCCGGCAGACCGGATCCCCGGCTTGTACCTTCTGATTGTTCATAAATTCCTGGCGACTGTAATCTTTCTTTTGCAGATGATCAAATGTAACCTGCTCTGCAGTTAGTCCTTCATAGCCATCTTGTGAAAACTGTATGATACCGTCATCCGGCGTCTGAAACAGGCTCAACCCGGCAATACTTCCTCCCTGAATTAAGGAATCAAGATACATCTGTTTGCCGATAGAAGAATTGCTCTGCAAAATACTTTCCAATCCTGTCTTTAAACTATATGTTTCTGAAAAACGATTTGGATCATAGCTCTCCACAAAATTCTGTGTTTGCATAAGAAACTGTGCCGTATCTTCCTGATCCAAAACAGCTTCTTCTGACTGTGAAACATTCTCATCATAAGGAATCTTTTCTTCTGAGATCGTATAAATATTCTGTCCGACGGCAACCTTACTTCCTTCCGCTGCGTAATAATTAAGATAACCTCCCGCCGCTGCCGGAATGATGATTTCTTCTCTAAGAACAAGACCACTGTATGAATTATCTTTCAAAATAGAGCCTTCCCGTACTTCATATCTAATCACATGATTCTTCGTTAGATAAGTAAATACCGTCACAATTAGATAAATAAAAATCACTCCAAAAATTAACAGTCCGATATTAAATTGCTTGTTTCTCTTTTTAAATGTTCTGATATTTGAATATTCTTTCAGTTTTCCAGCCACCTGGCAATGCCTCCTGTATTAAATCTTAGAAAGTGCCGGACCATTACGGTAATGGAATTCTTTTCCCTGATAAATTCCCCGTTCTTCCATCCGTGTAAGCGCCTCGTCTTTTAGCTTCCACCAACTTGTATTCCAATTCGAAAAAATGGCTTCTTCCTCCGGAACCCGGCTAAAAAGCCTCTCCACAACAATCGTTGGATCTAAATATGCAATAAATGTAAGTAATCGTTCAAGATATTCTTCTTTTGAACATATTTGTATTGTACCATTTTCATATGCTTTGGACAATACAGTGTTCCGAGCAATATAAAGAGAATGCAGTTTTACTATCTCTGATCCAAGAACAGAAACAATCTTAGCTGTTTCAATGACATCCTGCATCGTATCTCCCGGAAGATTTAAAATAAGATGGGTACATACTTCAAAAGGATAGCGGTGAATCCTTAGTACACTGTCAATATATTCTGCCAGTCCATGTCCTCTTTGAATTTGAGCCAGCGTATGATAATTTGCCGTCTGAAGCCCAAGTTCAATCGTAATTCTTACATCGTATTCCAATTGAATTTTATGCAGCAGCTCAAGATAGTCATCACGAATACAATCCGGTCTGGTAGAAATGGAAAGTTCCACAATATCCGGAAAGGATGCGGCTTCCCGCATATATGTTTCGAATTGGTCCAACGGCATAAATGTATTTGTATAATTTTGAAAATAAGCAATGAATTTTTCCGCTTTATATTTGCGTTGAATCTTCTCTTTCGTAGTTTCAAGCTGTTCTCTGACACTGATGCTGGAATTCATTGCTTCAAATCCGGTTCCGACTTCTGCGCAAAAGGCACACCCCTTACGTCCACCCAGACGATTTGGGCAGGTAATTGGAAGATTTACCGGAAGCTTATAGACTTTCTGATGATAAATTTTTTTTAAATATTCAGAATACACACGATAATATTTATTTTCATTCATATTGTAAAAAACTTCCTTTATATGTGAATAACCAACTGCATCCGGGATATACTATAACTATCGAGTAAAGGAGGATATCATATGAAATGGTTCGATAACACAGCATTAACGATTGTTATTATCGGTGCAGTGAATTGGCTCTTAATTGGTATATTTCATCTGGATCTTGTGGCTTTTCTATTTGGAAACATGTCTGTACTTTCCAGAATCATCTATACTATTGTCGGATTATGCGGGCTGTATCTGATTAGTCTTTTTGGACGAATTCAGGAAATGTAAGCTATTTCCCAAAAGTCAAACACATAAACGCCACACATAAAAGAAAGAAGAGGGAATTTCCCCTCTTCTTTTGTAATGCAGTCATTAAAGTGCAGGTACTGCTTCTAACAGTGAGGTCATATCTGCATACAGTACCGGCCGCGTATCAGCTCCCATAACAATAGAAATGTATGGGCTGCCAGAAGCATTTTGACTGTACAAAATCAGGCATGCACCTGCTTCATTCGTTGTTCCGGTCTTACCTCCAACAACAGAAACATTCGCCGGCACGGGATACATTCCATTTACAAATTGATTGCTCTGTTTCCATATCTGACTTCGAATCGTTCCATCCGCCATAGTAATCGATGCCGTATATTCACTGGTAGAAACGATCTCCTGAAACACAGGATTCTTAATACATTCATTAAAAATCAAATACAGATCATATGCCGTAGTGTAGTGTTCTTCATGCTGATATCCGTTTGAATTCACGAAGTGCGAGTTTGTAGCTCCAAGAGATTGAGCTTTTTCATTCATCATCTGGGCAAAAGCCTCTTCACTTCCACTAAGAAACTCTGCGATTGCAACAGCTGCATCATTTCCGGATGGAAGCATTAATCCATACAAAAGATCACGAAGCGTTAATTGATCTCCTGTCTGCAAAAATGCTTTTGAAGAATCTGACGGCACATTTACCGCAGTCTGACTGACCGTTACAACCTCATCCAGGCGTCCGGATTCCAGTGCCAACAATGCAGTCAGTATCTTTGTTGTGCTTGCCGGAAAAAGTCGGTCATGAATTCGATAAGAATATAATACCTTTTGTTCATTTACTCCGAAAAGACCTGCTCCATGTAACATTGTATCTTCTGAAACAGACGGATTTCCAATATTCTCAGCTGTCACACAAAGCTCATCTGCAAATAATGATCCGCGATATAAGTCTTTGCGGTATGTGTCAAGCTCATATTCCGTAATTGCTTCGGATGGTTCCGGCTTAGCACATCCTGAACAGGTAATACAGCAAAGAAGGATACAACTCATTTTGATAATTTTATTATTTATACATTTCACGCCAATCTAAGTCTCCCCTGTCAAGTGCATGAATGATTAGTTCCGCTGTTGCAATATTGGTTGCCATTGGAATATTGTAAGTATCACATAATCTGACAACATCATTTACATTTGGTTCGTTTGACTTTGGAGTCAGCGGATCCCTGAAAAATATAAGCGCATCGATTCCATTCTGCTCAATCTGTGCACCGAGCTGCTGCATTCCCCCCAGCGGTCCGGCGAGATATTTATGGATAGAAAGGTTCGTAACTTCCTCGATCAGTCTTCCGGTTGTTCCGGTTGCATATAGAGAGTGCTTGCTTAGGATTCCCCTATACGCGATACAGAAATTCTGCATAAGTGTTTTCTTTGCATCATGTGCAATTAATCCGATATTCATCTCTGTCTCTCCTTATTGATATTTTTTCGGCTGCAATCCTACATTAAGCACAAATCCGATTCCCATATATAAACAAATAAGAGAGGACAGACCGTAACTTATGAACGGTAATGACAAACCTGTATTCGGGAAAATTCCCGTTGCCACACTAATATTAATAAATGTCTGAATCCCAATCAGTGAGGCGACGCCGCCGCAGATAATCATACCTGCCAGATTTTGCGCCCGTAGTCCGATTAAAATACATTCCACTACTATTAATAATAACAAAATTATTACGATACAACAACCCACAAAACCTAATTCTTCTCCAATAATTGCAAAAATAAAATCCGTCTGAGGCTCTGAAATAAAGTTACCATTTTTTACAGAAGTAGTTGTATTATTATCAAGTCCCTTTCCTGTCAGCTGTCCGGAACCAATCGCCATAATAGAGTTGCTCTGCTGATATCCCGTTCCATCTCTATATTCATCCGGATGCAGCCATGCAAGAATACGTTTCTGCTGATATGGTTTAATCAGTTTCTGGTCCGGCTGCACAACAATGCTTAAAAAAATCACTGAAATAGGAATCACAATGACCAGTACTGTTCCGATGAAACGATAATGCAGCCCCCCAAGATATAAAAGAGCACAAAATAATGCTGCAAGACAGATGGTATTAGAAAGATTCGGCTGCAGATAAATCAGAACCAGAGACGGCAGAATCAATGCAACGCCTTCCCAGAGTGTCTTATTTAAAAGCCCTTTACAATTCTTAAATACTTCTTCACGCTTCATCAAAAATTGAGCAAAAAACAAAATCATAAGAAGTTTTGTTAAGTCAGAAGGCTGAATTCTTGTAAAGCCCAGATCCAGCCAACGCTTTGCGCCGTTCACGGAAACTCCGAAAAATCTTACCGCAACAAGCAGAAGCAGATTCACGACATACATGACCCAATAGAATTTCAGCACCCAGTTATAATCAATCAATGACACAATTACCATAACAACGATACCCAGAATCACTCCGAAAATCTGTTTTGGCTGTGAAGATTTCTGTGCACTGCCAACTGCAAGAACTCCTATAATAGAAATTGCAATGACAAGCACTACCAGATTAAATTTGTAATCTTTCAAATGATACGGTTTTGTTAATTTCAAATTTCTTCTCCTGTAAGTTTGATATGTATGTGTGTATGTGTTACCTGAACTTCAAATTCCTCTTTTGTAATTTCTATATATCTGGAAAGAATCAGATATAACTCTTTTTCCAGCTGCTCCATTGCAGTCTCTGTACAGCAGATCCGGTCTGAAATCAGCAGTGATCTCAAGCGTTCTTTTGCGATTGGAACTGAAGCTCTTTTTTTCATATTTCTTTCCTCCCTAATGCTTTTTTAATGCATGCATTAGTTTCTGGAAAATCCCGCCGCCTTGTTCCAGATCTAAAAACGGAACTTCTTCTCCGCCAATTCGTTTACAGATATTCCGGTAAGCCTGTCCTGCCAGAGAATCCTGATCGATGACAGACTCTCCCTGATTTGTCGCAATTACTACCTGCTCATCATCCGGAATCGCTCCGATCAGATGAACAGACAGAATCTCATTCACATCATCGACAGACATCATATCCCCTCTCTTTACCATATCAATGCGAATTCGATTGATAATCAGATCAATCTTACGGATCTGATTTGTTTCTAAAAGACCGATGATCCGATCTGCATCTCGAATCGCCGAAACTTCCGGCGTTGTTACGACAAGCGCTCTGTCTGCACCTGCGATCGCATTTTGAAATCCCTGCTCGATTCCGGCAGGACAGTCCAAAAGCACATAATCATATTCTTCTTTTAACTCTCCCGTCAGCTTTTTCATTTGTTCCGGAGAAACCGCAGATTTGTCTTTCGTCTGTGCAGATGGCAGCAGATACAGATTTTCATAGCGTTTATCATGAATCAATGCCTGCTTTAACCGACATTTTCCTTCAATCACATCGACAAGATTATAAACAATCCGATTCTCAAGCCCCATTACTACATCCAGATTGCGAAGCCCAAGATCAGTATCGATTACAATAACTTTTTTTCCACTTTGTGCCAGACCGACACCGATATTTGCGGTAGTTGTTGTCTTTCCGACACCGCCTTTTCCTGATGTTACAACAATAATTTCACCCATTTCGATTCCTCCTGATCTTACTGTCCCATTCCCGCAAGCGGGAACATTTTAATTTTTGCATTCTGAAGAACTGCAATTTGCGGACAGAATGTAATTTCTTCTTTTTCAGAGCAGCGGGAATATCTAATCCCACGCCCGGCAATTTTCAGGCGTCCCGGACAAAATGCAAGAGCCGCAATAAAAGCCTCTTGATCTCCCGCAATTCCGGCATGAATATGCCCGGAAGCTGTTCCGAGTATGATCACATTCCCTTTTGCAGCGACACGGGCGCCTTCCTCCACATTTCCGAGAATGACAATACTCGTCTCGGACTCCAATATCTGATGTCTTTTCAGTGTTCCTTTGTAAAACTGTCCATCCTGTCTTGCAAAATCAGCAATGCAGTTATTAATCACATTGCGGTATGCAAGCTCTGTATGTTCCGACTGATCAACGATGCAGATAATATTTACTTTACCTGCTTCAGAAATTCGGCTGATCAATGCTTCTTCCTGTGCCTGACTCAAAGGACGGCCTTCAAATGAGACCGCCATTTTTGCCTCTTTGAAAAATTTCGCAGAAGATGCAAATTTCTCTTCCACCCGGTCAAGAAGCTCCGGGAAAGGAATTTCCCGATCCAGGTGTACAAGAATGCCATATCTGCTGCTTTTGATGATTACGGAGGGTTTCATTATACTTATACCTTCTTTCGCATTAATCTCCTGCAATGGCAGCTCCAAGCTCGGCAGCCTGGTTATGGATCAATGACGATTCATCAACAAGATGATAATAGTATTTGACAACATCTCTTCCAATCTCTGCAGCATAAGAAGAGCTGTATCCATTTGCAATTCGAACGGCAAGTGCAATCTCCGGATTCACACTTGGTGCATATCCTACAAAAAGTGCATGATCCGCGTGAGTCGTACTCTGCTGTGCGGTTCCGGTCTTGCCGGACATTTCAAAATCCAAAGATCTCATATCAGAAAAAGTAGACGAATTTTTAACCATATCCGCCATACCATCCTGGATCAGATTCCAGCTGGAGGAGGAAATATTCTCCATTTTTGTCAGGAGTTCTGGTGTAAATGTTTCAATGACATTGCCGTCCAGATCCTGCGTATGATCCAAAAGTGACAGCGAATACACATTGCCCCGGCTGGCAACTGCAGTCACATAACGAGCCAGCTGACTTACCGTATAAATATTAGTACCCTGACCAATAGCAGAACGAACGGCATCCGTATCAGAAATGTTCGGCTCTGATTCAGGAATCTCAAGTCCGCTCTTCTTGTCTAAACCAAATTCTGCCGCGTAAGACGCCAGTTTATTAACTCCAAGACTGTCTGAGTAGGAAGTTTCATTTTCTTTTGTTTCTGTGTTATAAGAAACCGTTTCTCCCAGTAAATGACCGACTTCATAAAAATAGCAGTTACATGATACATCAATTGCCCGCTCTACTCCGATACTGCCGTGTGCCCCACTGTATATCCAACATTTCGGACTCGGTGTTACCTTTGTATACACACCGGAACAATTAATTTTTGTACCTCCGTCAATAACGCCTTCTGTCAGACCTGCTGCAGAAGAAACCATTTTGAACGTAGATCCGGGAGCAGTTCGCTCTTGTGTCGCCTTATTATAAAACGGTCTTGAAGAACTTGTCTGAAGCTCATAATAATAAGCAGTATCCATTGTATTTGCCAGACGGTTATTATCATACCCAGGGTAAGAGACACAGGCAATTGTACTTCCGGTATTTACGTCTGTCATAACAATAGAACCGGTACACGGCTCAAGTCCCAGCGCTCCCGGCGTCAGCTCGAGCGACTGAATCTTTGCGCGAATGAAGTCGTAGGATGACAGCGATCCATCTAACAGTCCATTTATCGAAGCCTCATCTCTCGCCAGAACGTTTTGTTCAAACAAAGCAAGGCAAAGTTCGGTTCCGCTGATTGTACCGTCTTTAATCATATAGCGATATACCAGTTTTGCAAAAGCATCATCTGTTTTTAAGTGGTCCAGTGTAAATGTCAGGATTGCCTGATAAATCTCAGAGGCATCGGAATATTTCGCATCTGCAGACATATAATTTTGTAACACAGATGTATCAATCCAGTTTTTCGAAATTGCATGATTCAAATACGTATAAAGGTTGATGGATTCGTCTTCCATCCATGCTTTGTACATTTCATCATTTGTATCAATTTTGTCTTTCTGTATAATTCCGATATTCGTCGTCAGCAATGTGGTTGCAATATAATTCATATACGCCTGCATTTCTTTTGAAAGTTCACTATATGCAGGCGCCTGCGGGTTGGAAAGCTGTGCAGACAGTTCTGCAAGAGACTGCTCCAGCCGTACCTGGAAAGCACCGTAAATCGCCTGTTCATTTGCCCCGGCTTCTGCAAGCGCAATATGATCCATATCAAGGATACTGTTGTTGATCAGCGCAAAATACACATCATCAATTGGAATAATAACATTTTTTGAATCACTTTCCGGATCCGGCGTATAGTTCATAATATTTTGGATCTTACTCAGTAAAATACCCGCTAACTTTTCTTCGATCACGCGATATGCTGCGATCTGAAGATTCTTATCAATGGAAAGATAGAGATCATTTCCTGCTTTCGCTGCAGACACTTTCTGAGACTCTACAACTTTTCCCACATTATCTACATAGACAGTTTCTTCTCCTTTTGTACCTTGCAGATATTGATCCATAGACTGCTCAATCCCGGCTTTTCCAACAATATCTGTCAGAGAGTAATTACTATCCTTCTCTTCTGACAGTGTTTCATATTCTGACTGGGAGATTTTGCCCGTATAGCCAAGCAGCGGTGCAAAATACATTCCATCCGGATAGGTACGGACAGAATCTTCTGCAATATCAATGCCATAAAGCGTATCGAGATGCTCCTCAATCGCAGCTACTGTCACATCTTTAATATCTGTGGCAATCGTTACCGGAATGTATTTCTGGTAACTGTTCAAATGCATAGCATAACGAATCGTTGTCAGCTTTACTACCGTTGCCTTGTCATATTTTTTCTGATCAATATTGTAACCGCTTTTTTCGTCTTCACAGAGAAAATCCATAATATCCTGTGCAGTAGCATTCTTTTGTTTCGTACTCAGTTCATCAATGGTCCGCTTCCCGTACACATCGGCAATGAAACGCTGTCTCCGCGTTCCCTCGCTCATGGCAAATTCATATTCTCCATTGCTGTTTACAAGGATATTGAAGTCATTCACAATACTGTCTCCATTGGATTCTACAATATCAATGACATTCAAAATCGTCTCATTGATCACATCATTTTTTTCTGCCCGTGTTTCTGCATCAAATGATCCGTCATCTTCAATGGTAACTGCATAGGCAAGCTTATTATCCGCAAGTACATTACCATTACGGTCATAGATCCGTCCCCTTGTTCCCTTGAGTTCTTTTTTCTTCTGTATTAATAATTTATAATCTTCCAAATAGTTCTGCCCATTTACAATCTGCAAGTCAAACACACGGTAAATCAGTGTGGAAAATAATATGCAGAATGCAATAATCAAAACAAAACCTCTGGATTTTATAACATTTTTAAATGTAATTTTGATCCGGTTAAACAAGCTTACCAGCACCCCTTTTTTCGTCATCGTCCAAGCGTTGATTTACATATAAAATCAATGGATATAAAAACAATGTAATAATGATCGTATATACAAGTTCCGGCACGATAATATTCCAGAAATAATACCAAAAATCAAATTTACTCCGCATCATGTAAAGGAAAATATAATTACAAAGTCCGAATACAAACTCACTTGCAGAAATCAACAGAATCGGAAGTTTGATATCATCTTCAAAAAACATTCTGTTAAAAAAGCCATTACAGTATCCGATCAACAGATAAATCAATGCGTAAGCGCCGATCATGGAACCAACTCCATAAAATACATCCATGAAAAGACCGGAAACAAATCCAACAATCATTCCTTCTTTTTTACCACGCATGAACCCATAAGAAGATGCCAGAATAATCATAAAATTCGGAGAAATGGAAGCAAAAGCCAAATGCTGAAATACGGTTGTCTGCAGCAGGAAAAATACTACGATAAAAACTGCTGTTACAATTTTTCTTTTCACGTTGATACGCGCTCCTTTCTGATAACCCCGCCGTTATTCTTCTTTTCCGGTTAATTCCTGTTTCGTTGTTAAAATAACAAGTACTTCCTGCAAATGCTGGAAATCCACTGCCGGAGTCAGATATCCTGAACAAGTAAGATTATTCGAATCTTCTTCGATAGAATCTACATAGCCAACGAGAATTCCCTGGACATATCGACTGCTGATAGCAGATGTTACTACATATTCTCCGGCTGCAATTTCTTTGCCTGTATTCGGCAAACGTTCAAAGCGAATTCGTCCGTCATTCATTAATTTTAGATCGCCATTCACAATACAATTATCGGAGGTAGAGAGCATCATGGCGCTGACTTTACTTTCATCATCAATAATTGAACGCACTTCCGCCCAATTAGGCCCAACCTCGGTAACGATTCCTACAAGTCCGCTTCCTGCAATCACATTCATATCTGTTTTGATTCCATCATTGGAGCCTTTATCGATCGTAAAAGAATTAAACCAGTTGCTCCCGTTATTAGCGATAACCCGGGCGCCTATCTTCTCATAATCTGAATAGTTCTGATCCAATTTATACAGAGCCTGAAGACGTTCCAACTCCGATTGCTGCTGCTGCAGACTATTGCGTTCCAGAGTTAATGCATCTATCTGCTCTTTTAACGTCTCATTTTCTGCTTTTAATTCCTGAAGCGTCTCGAAATTATCCGTCAGATCGCTGAGCCATACTCCTATCGTATTAATCCCTTTCTGCATCGGCACAACTGTATATCCGGCAATAAAACGGAGCGGTCCGCTTGCCTTGCTGGATAACAGGGACAGCCCCATCATTAAAATACAGATCAGGCACAGGATCAGTACCCAGTATTTATTTGACAATGACGATTTATTTCGCTTTTTCATGCTATCATCCACCTACCATAATAATCTGATTAAAAATCTAGTTGCATTCATAATATTTTTGCTACAGCAGCTTCTGTTCTGCCATACTGACATAACAGCGATCACCCAAAATGATGTGATCCAAAAGCTCAATGCCGATCAGCGCACCCGCTTTTGCAATCTGCTGTGTTACCATAATATCTGCATGACTGGGCGATGCGTCTCCGCTCGGATGATTGTGAACCAGAATCATAGAAACAGCCTGATACCTCAATGCTTCAATCATCAGTTCCCGCGGAGAAATAATCGCAGAATTTACCGTCCCTTTAGAAATAATCCGTTCTCCGATCAGCTTAGATTTTGTATTTAGAAGCAGCAGCATCAAAAGTTCCTGTTCCTGATGTCGAAATTCTTCCATATAGTAAGCCGCAATGGAAGACGGATTGTCAAAACAAAGAGATTCCTCCGCCTCTGCTTTTGCCAGTCGTTTTGCCAGTTCTGAGAGACAGAGGATCTGAAGCGCTTTTACTCTTCCGATTCCGGGGATTTTAAGAAGCGCTTCATAAGACCATGTATGAACAGCCAGCAGTCCTTCCTTTGGTCCTCCCGGATGCAGGAGCATTCTTGCCAGTTCAAGAGAAGTGATTCCCTTTGTTCCTGTCCTCAGTAAAACAGAGAGCAGTTCACTGTCTGTAAGAAACTTTGCTCCGTTCTGCTCACATTTTTCATATGGCCGATCTTCTTTTAACATTTCTTTCATTGTACAAGTCTGATTCATAATTCTTTTGCAGACGCCGCCATGAGACAGCAGATATTATAAGAAGCGATATATAATAATAGACAAAATCATGCCCAGAATGCTGGCAATGTTAATCTCGATGCTGAGTCCAAATGTAATTGACATTACCCCAAGATTCAGTACAACGGGATTCTGAAGTCCAAATGCCTGTCCATATGACAGCCAGCTCAAGAATGACACACCATCCGCAAGCATTCCGATAAAGCCCCCAAGCACAATTCCTGTCAATATCAACAAAAATAAAGCCCATGAATTTTTGCTTCCTGAACCTCTCATTGATACTCCTCCTCTAATCCATTTCTTTCACAAACTTAGTTCATTTTAGCATATTTAAAAAATAGTGTATATACTTTGCAAAAACTTTATCATTAAATTTTTCTTAACTCCAAAGTCACTTTTTGCTGTAAAAACTACATCCATTTTTGAAAACGTGCTGCAATCATTTCCGCAATTTTTAAGCCGTCTATTGCTGCTGAAGTGATTCCTCCGGCATATCCGGCGCCCTCTCCACAAGGAAACAACCCTCTTATCTGATGCTGCATATCAGCATCTCGCGGAATCCGCACCGGTGATGATGTTCTGCTTTCTACACCGGAAAGCAATGTATCCGGATGATCAAAGCCACGAATCTTTTGTCCAAATGTGTTCATCCCCTCGGCAATCGCATCTCCGATAAACTCCGGTAAAATTCCTCGTACATCTGCAACACAGTATTCGCCTTTCATCTGTGGATGGACAAGGTTCTCCGCCACTTCCTGCGGCGTTTTTGTTTTTGAAAGAAAATCTTCCAAACGCTCCACCGGAATCTTTCCTTTGCCCGCTTCATATGCCCGCCGCTCCAGTTCTCTTTGAAAACGAATTCCAGCCAATGCATCTTCTGCACCGTAATCTTCCGGAGATACCGTCACTACAATAGCGCTGTTGGCATTCTCTCCTGCCCGGTCTCGGTAACTCATACCGTTCACAGCAAGCATTCCTTCTTCCGAAGAAGCATTCACAACATAACCGCCCGGACACATACAAAAGGAATAAACACCTCTTCCATTCTCCAGATTTGCTGTCACTTTATAAGCAGCCGCTCCAAGATATTGCTGTATTTCTTCCGGCTGATCTCCATACTGAGCCATATTAATCATCTTCTGTGGATGCTCTGCACGCACTCCTACCGCGAAAGACTTCGGTTCCATTGCCACCCCTCTTTCATAAAGACGAAAGAAAGTATCTCTTGCACTGTGTCCCGGAGCAAGGATCAATACTTCTGTTTCTATGTAGGAATCTTTTCCCTCTGGAAGATGTTTCACCATTATACCACACACCTGACCTCGATTTATGTCAATATCTGTCATCTGTGTATGAAAAAATACATCTCCGCCATGTTTAAGAATAAATTCCCTCATATTTCTGACTACCTTCGTCAAAATATCAGTTCCGATATGCGGTTTATTTACATAACAAATATCTTCCGGCGCACCGTGTTCGGCAAAAACCCTCAATACTTCAGCTCCTCTTCCATCCGGATCTTTCACAAGTGTATTGAGTTTTCCATCAGAAAATGTTCCTGCTCCGCCTTCTCCAAACTGTACATTAGAATCTGGATCTAAATATCCTGTCTGCCAAAACATTTCCACGTCTTTCATCCGTTCCTCTACCGGCGCCCCTCTCTCGATTAAAATCGGTCGATATCCATGAAGCGCAAGCATATACCCGCAAAACAAACCTGCCGGCCCGCATCCAACAATAACCGGACGATGGCGCAGCATTTCTGTACCGCTTTCCGGAAACTGATATCTCTTCTCCGGAGCCTTCCCAGCTACAGATTCTTTCAGCCGTTTTAATACCTGCGCTTCTTTCGGAACCGATACATCTACAGTATAACTGTAAAAAAGCTGCGGTTTTTTGCGCGCATCAAGCGACTGCTTACGGATCTCATACTTCTGAATCTGTCCTTCCGGAACCCGAAGCGTCTGCGCCAGTTTTTTTCGGAATTGTTCCTCACTGTGAGGAATGGGAAGTTTTACTTGATGAACTCGAATCATATATTTTTCCTTTCTGCCGCGCTCTGTCCTGCCAGATAACCGCTTGACCACGCCCATTGGAGATTATATCCGCCGCAAATACCGTCTACATCCACAATCTCCCCGGCAAAATACAATCCGGAGATACGTTTGGATTCCATTGTTGCAGAATGGATCTCTCTTGTATCTACGCCGCCTGCACAGATTTGAGCCTGTTCAAATGGGTTTGTTTTTATTACTTCTGTCTTAAAATGCTTTATTTTCTCTATAAGCATCAAAATTTGTTTTTCTGTTAGTTCTTTTCCCAATGTTTTTCTTGAAATCCGGCTTTCCTGTACAAGTACCTGTGCCAGTTTTTTGTGAAACAAGCCAATGAACAGCTCTTCTACCGTCTGTTCCGGATGATTATGAATCCGCCTTTTTAAAAGCCGCATAACTTCCTGATCTGTAAGTCCCGGAAGAAAATCAAGCTCTGCCCATACCTGTTTTTTATCTAAAAGCGCATAAGCAGCATATCTGCTTACCTGAAATACCGGAATGCCTGATATTCCATAATTGGTCAATTGCAGTTCTCCGCTGTCTTCTGCAAGCATCTTCCCGCCGGACCATATGGAAACACGCCCCTGCACCCGCACACCTGATATGATTTTATAGAAAGATTCTTTACAGCAAAGTTGTACAAGCGCCGGTACTACAGGAACAATCCGATGACCGAGTTTCTGAGCTAACGGATAGCCGCTTCCGTCAGAACCTGTATTTGGTGCAGCTTTAGAACCGGCCGTCAGGATAACCGCATCTGCTTCATAACATCTTTGCCCTGTTCGAATCCGGAATCTTCTTGAAGCTCCCTTTCCGGAAGGCTTAATCTCTAATACCTTCTCTTCGGTATGGATATCCACTTTTAGCCGCGTCAGCTCCATTCGAAGCACGTCCAGTACCGCTGATGCCTGATCTGAGTTTGGATAGAGATATCCATTTCTGTCTTTGGCATAAACACCAAGACGATCAAAAAAAGAAATCGTCTGCTCCACCGGAAATGTCTGAATCACTTTCCATGGAAATTCCGGATTCTGACTGCGGTAACATTCCGGCGTCTGATATGTATTTGTAAAATTACATCTTCCATTTCCGGTAGATAAAATTTTCTTTCCTATCCGGTCTTTTTGCTCTAACAAAAGTACTCGGGCGCCAGCCTTTGACGCAGCAATGGCAGCCATCATACCGGCCGCCCCTGCACCGACAATTACTATCTGTCTCATAAAACTCCTTTTACAATGTAACCATACCGGCATCAACAAGTTTCTGCAATGACATTAAAATACCAAATTTTGCATGTTCCCATGTCAATCCTCCCTGGAAATACACTGCATACGGAGGTTTGATCGGACCATCTGCACTCAACTCAATAGAAGAGCCCTGTACAAATGCGCCCGCTGCCATAATGACATCGCTGTCATAGCCAGGCATTGCCCACGGTTCCGGTGTGACATAGCTGTCCACCGGCGCTGCTGCCTGAATTCCCTGACAAAACGCAATGACACCTTCCGGTGTCCCAAATGTAACTGCCTGAATGATATCATGACGGCTTTCACTTCCATTTGGCACAACAGCAAAGCCTAACTGTTCGTAAATATTTGCAGCAAACACAGCCCCCTTCAAAGCGCCATTTACAACTGTCGGTGCTAAGAAAAATCCCTGGTAAAAATCTTTCATAACGCCAAGTGTAGCTCCAACCTCTTTTCCAAGTCCAGGGGATGTCAAACGAACTGCACAATTTTCAATACATTCATGAGTGCCTGCAATATAACCTCCGATCGGTGCAAGTCCGCCTCCCGGATTTTTAATCAGAGAACCTACAATCATATCTGCCCCCACATCACTAGGCTCCTGCATTTCTACAAATTCTCCATAACAATTATCTACCATACAGATGATGTGTGGATTGATTGATTTTACAAAGGAGATCGCCTCTCCTATCTTTGCAACCGAAAGTGTCGGACGTGTCTGATAACCTTTTGATCTCTGAATTTCGATTAATTTTGTCCGCTCATTGATAGCCGAACGAATGCCTTCAAAATCAAAATCGCCATTTTCTAACAGATCTACTTGCTGATATGTTACGCCATATTCTGCAAGCGATCCGCGAGACGGCCGAATTCCAATCACTTCTTCCAGCGTATCGTATGGTTTTCCGGAGATAGAAAGCATTTCATCGCCCGGCCGGAGATTTGCACTGAGTGCAAGCGCAAGCGCATGTGTACCGCATGTAATCTGCGGTCTGACAAGGGCGTCCTCTGTGTGAAATACTTTCGCATAAACTTCTTCCAGTTTATCACGTCCAAAATCATTATAGCCATAACCACTCACATAATTAAAACACTCTGCGCTGACCATACAGTCCTGCATTCCCTTAATTACTTTCAATTGATTATATTCTGTAATCCGGTCAATTTCCTCGAACCGTTCCTTTAATTTTGCCTCTACCTCGCGCCCAAATCTCAGAACCGGTTCAGAAATTCCAAGCGCCTGATACATAGTTGTTATTTCTGTCATATTCTTTTCCTCATTTCTCTTTGTAATGCTATCTTATATTCCATCTGCAGCTGCAGTAATTTTCTTTTCCTTCAAAATCCGAAGTATCTCATTTAAAATCAAAGTCTCATCATTATGAAACTCCTGCTTCTCAATCCAGATAACATCCCGTTCCCTCCGAAACCATGTCAGCTGGCGTTTAGCAAAATGTCTCGTATCTCTTTTCAGGAGATACACTGCTTCAGACAATGTGATCTCACCTTCCAGATAAGCCAGAATTTCCTTGTATCCCAGCCCCTGCATCGAAACAAGCTCTCTCGTACATCCACGCTCTTTCAGCGCTCTGACTTCTTCTACAAGTCCTTCTTCTAACATCTGGTCAATCCGTTTTTCAATCCTGTTGTAAAGAACCTTACGATCATCGTTCAACACAAAATATGCAAATGCATACGGCGATTCCTTTTGACGTTCCTGTGCATTGTGCTCCGAGATTTTCTGTCCGGTCTGATGGTAAAATTCCAGTGCACGGATTACTCGTTTGATGTTGTTTGCGTGAATTGTCTGGGCAGAGATCGGATCTACTTCCTTTAATTTCTCATGCAGCGCCTCAGCGCCGTTCAACTTTGCGTATGTTTCCAACTCATTTCGATACGATGTTTCTTCTTCATTTGCTGTAAAATCAATATCATACAGAAGCGCCTGAATATAAAATCCAGTTCCCCCCACAACAATTGGAATATGTCCTTTTGCATAAATTTCTTCCATTGCCTTTTTTGCCAGGCTCTGGAAACGCACGACATTAAATTCTTCTTCCGGCATAAGAACATCGATCAAATGATGTGTAACTCCGTCCATCTCCTCCTGCCGGATCTTAGCAGATCCGATATCCATATATTTATAAACTTGCATAGAATCAGCGGAGATAATTTCTCCGCCGATTTTTTTTGCAAGTCCGATAGATGCTTTTGTTTTTCCGACCGCAGTCGGTCCTGTTAAAATAATTAACGGCTTCTTCATCTTATACAATCCTCTTAAATTTCTTCTCCAGTTCCCGACGGCTCATCTCAATAATCGTCGGACGCCCGTGCGGGCAGTGATATGGATTCTCCAATTTCAAAAGTTCTCCAATCAATGCATGTACTTCGGCCGATGATAATTTGGAGTTTCCTTTTACTGCGGCCTTACATGACATGGAGGCAATTTTCTCATCAATAAGCTCCGGGGTGAGATTTGGTCCCACTTCATCCGAAAGAGAATCAATCATTTCCATCAGAAGTTCTTTCTTAGCAATGCCAAAAAGGTTATCCGGAACAGCTCTCACTGCAAAGGAATCACCGCCAAATGGTTCAATTTCAAATCCGATTCTCGTGAATTGATCCAGATATCGACAAAACAATTCTGATTCCTGCATTGTCAGATTCAAAATAATCGGCGGACTAATGTACTGAGAGGTATACTCTCTTGTACGCATTCCCCGAAGCGTTCTTTCATACAATACTCTTTCATGGGCTGCATGCTGATCGATGATATACATTTTATCTTGCAGCTGCACGATCCAATAAGTGTCAAATACCTGACCGACGATTTCATACTGTGCAAGTGTTTCCCGTTTCAGAAGATTTTCCGAAAAAAGATCCAACTGCTGCACAGAACTATCTTCCGCTTTCCTTCCTTCCGGAGCTTGCTTTGATTCCGCTTTTGGTACCAGCTTTGGTTCCGCAGATAGTTGTTCCGTCTGCTTTCGATAATTCACAGCCTCGCGAATCCGGTCTGCCTGAAATTGTGGTTTTGCAAAGGCGCTCTTTCCTGCCACCTCTGCCTGAGAATTCTGGTTGTGATACGACAATACCCGATCCCGCATCTTCTGCATAAAATAATCCAGTTTTGTTCCGTCTGATGCCTCTTTTGACAAAGGCTCTTCTGTTATTCTGTCTGATTTCGTGAAATCTCTTTTCGGAAGACCTGATTTTGGAGCCTTTGAATTCGTATCATTCACTTCCGGAACATTCGATTTCGGAAGTTTTGGCTCCGGAAGTTCAGCCTCCGGAATCAGCTCTTTTCCATGCAAATGTGCATTTACAGTCTCATAAAGAAATCGGTATACTTCCTGTTGATTACTAAAACGAAGCTCCATCTTTGTTGGATGTACATTCACATCAATGTTTTCTCCCGGCATCTCCAGATGAAGAACAGTAAACGGATATTTATGCTGCATCGAAAAATCTTTGTACGCATCTTCAATCGCTTTCGCTACTATTTGATTTTTAATGTATCTTCCATTAATAAAATAATTTTCATAATTTCGGTTTCCCCTGGTAATAATCGGTTTCCCGAGAAATCCGGAAATTTTCATTCCATGTTGTTCTGCTGAAATCTCAATCAGATTCATTGCGATTTCCCGCCCATAGATATGATAAATAACATCCTTGAGATTTCCGTTTCCGGATGTATGTATTTTCGTCTGACCATTATTTATAAATTGAAAAGATACTTCCGGATGTGACAATGCCAGTCTTGTCAGCAGCTCACTGACATGGCTTGCCTCCGTCATTGGCGTCTTCAAAAACTTTCGTCTTGCCGGAGTATTATAGAACAACTGACGTACAAGAAAGGTTGTTCCGTCCGGAACTCCTGCCGTTTCAAAAGAAACTTCTTCTCCCCCTTCAATGCGATAGCAGTTTCCATAGTCATCTTCCTGTCGCTTTGTATTTAATTCCACTTGCGAAACAGCTGAAATACTTGAAAGCGCCTCGCCCCGGAATCCGAGGGAATGAATATGAAGAAGGTCTTCCACCTGACGGATCTTACTTGTTGAATGGCGCAAAAATGCATTGGGAATATCTTCCTTTGCAATTCCGCATCCATTATCTGTAATACGGATGAAAGAGATCCCGCCTTCCTGGATTTCTGCCACAACGGCAGTTGCTCCGGCATCAATCGCGTTCTCTACAAGTTCTTTCACAACAGAAGCCGGGCGTTCGATTACTTCACCGGCTGCGATCTTATCAATTGTAATTTTATCCAGTACTTGTATCTGTCCCATAATATCCTACCACCGATTCTTCAGTTTATTCTGCAGACGATAAATGGCATTCAGCGCATCCATCGGCGTCATATGCGCAACATCCATTTCTTTCAATTCTTCCAACACATCATCATCTTTTACTGTATCAAAAAGTGAAAACTGCGCAAGATCCACCTCATCATAGCGCGGCGCTTTTGCCTTTGGCTTCGGTTCTGTTTCCGCTGACGCAGCCTCATTGATCCGAAGCGCAATATCCGAATCACTTAGTTCCTCTGCAATTTCTTTCGCTCTGGCAATAACACTGTCCGGCACTCCTGCAAGCTTTGCTACCTGTATTCCATAACTCTTATCAGCGCCACCTTTTACGATTTTGCGAAGGAAAACAATATCATCTCCATTTTCTTTTACTGCAATACAGTAGTTATTGACATTACTAATCTTTCCTTCCAACTCAGTCAATTCATGGTAATGTGTGGCAAACAATGTCTTTGCTCCAAGCAATTTGCCGTTGCTGATATGCTCTACCACCGCCCAGGCAATAGAAAGTCCGTCAAATGTACTTGTTCCGCGGCCGATCTCATCCAATATCAGCAGGCTCTTACTCGTTGCATTGCGAAGAATATTGGCAACCTCTGTCATCTCCACCATAAAAGTACTCTGTCCGGATGCCAGATCATCAGACGCTCCGACACGGGTAAAAATTCTGTCCACAAGTCCAATATTTGCACTTTTCGCCGGAACAAAGGAACCAATCTGTGCCATCAATACAATTAACGCGCTTTGGCGCATATAGGTAGATTTTCCAGCCATATTCGGACCGGTAATAATTGCAATCCGGTTCTTTTTATCATCCAGATAAGTATCATTTGCAATAAACATATCGTTTGGAATCATTTTCTCTACAACCGGATGACGTCCATTTTTTATATCAATCACACCTTTTTCATTGATCTTCGGACGCACATAATTATTGCGCTCCGCCACAACTGCTAAAGATGCAAATACATCCAGTTTTGCCACCGCTTTCGCCGTCTTCTGAATCCGCACAACTTCTGCCGCAATCTTATCACGCACTTCACAATAGAGTTGGTATTCCAATGCATACAGTTTGTCTTCTGCACCAAGAATCGTATCTTCCAGTTCTTTTAACTCCGGAATCGTATAGCGCTCTGCATTGGCTAATGTCTGCCTGCGTGTATAGTATTCCGGCACCTGATCTTTAAATGAATTCGTCACTTCCAGATAATAACCGAATACTTTATTGAATTTTACCTTCAGTGTGCGAATACCTGTTTTCTCCCGCTCCTTTGCTTCCAGCTCTGCAAGCCACGTCTTTCCGTCTGATTTGGCATTTCGCAACCGGTCTACTTCTTCAGAATATCCTTCCCGGATAATTCCGCCTTCTTTCATCGCCAACGGCGGTTCCTCCTGGATTGCCTCTGTAATCAGGCTGCAAAGATCTTCCAGTGTATCCATCTGCTCACGGATATCACACAACCCTTTTGTACTCATATCCGCTAAAATACAATGAATTGGCGGCAGCATCGCAAGTGAACTCTTCAGCGCGATTAAATCTCTCGGATTTGCCGACTGATATGTCACACGGCTCATTAATCGTTCCAGGTCATAAATTGCTCCCAGATATTCCCGGATTTCTTCCCGGCAAATGGCGTTATTTTTTAATTCTTCAACGGAATTTAAACGTTCCTCAATACTCTCTGCATCGATCAAAGGCTGCTCCACATATTTTCGGAGCGTACGCCCGCCCATTGCTGTGCGTGTTTTATCAAGAACCCAGAGCAGCGAACCTCTCTTTTGTTTTTCACGAAGCGTCTCACATAGTTCCAGATTCCGTCTCGTAGAACTGTCAAGCAACATATATTTTCCAGTAACATATCCCGTCAGACGGCTCAAGTGCGTCAGGTCATTTTTCTGTGTTTCCAGAAGATACTGCAGCAATGCTCCCGATGCGATCACACCACAGTCATAATCCTTCAGACCAAGCCCCTCTAATGAAGACACATGAAAATGTTCCTTCAGCGTTCGCTCACAGATTGCATCATCAAAATACCATGCATCCAGTGAATAAATCGTAATGCCGAGGCGATTTTTCATATCGTCCAAATCCATGCCGCTCATATAAAATGCTTCGTTGCAAATAATCTCCGAAGGCATAAATTTGTAAATTTCATCTCTGAGCTTCGTACTGCTGTCAATCTCTGTTACAAGATAGTCTCCAGTTGTAACATCTGCAACAGACAAGCCGTACCGGTCAGCAATATAGACAATACACATGATATAATTGTTCTTTGTCTCATCAAGCGCCTGCGTATTCAAATTCGTTCCCGGCGTCACAATACGAACAACTTCTCGTTTCACAATGCCTTTTGCCTGTTTCGGATCCTCTACCTGTTCACAAATTGCAACTTTATAGCCCTTTGATACTAATTTATTCAAATATCCATCTACTGCATGATATGGAATTCCGCACATCGGCGCGCGTTCTTCCAATCCACAGTTTTTTCCTGTTAACGTAATTTCAAGTTCTCTTGATGCCGTCAATGCATCATCAAAGAACATTTCATAAAAATCACCAAGACGATAAAAAAGAATACAATCTTTATATTCTTTCTTTGTTTCCATGTATTGCTGCATCATTGGTGTTAATGTATTACTATCTTTCATGTTCCCTTTGTTTATCAGTATTTTAGGACGTTGTCATCAGTCTGCAACGTCCTAATACTTTTTCCCTTTTTAGTTTTTCTATATGAATCCTACCCATCTCTTATTTTTCAGAAATAAGGATACAGGTTATATTTCGGTTTTCATTTTAGCAGACTTATTTTATATTTTCAAGAAAAAACCGAATATGACATTGCAATCCTACTAACCGAATAAAATTTCCTATATAATATTTGCAGATGAATTTGCTTACTTTTTTTAGTTCTTCTGTGAAGTACAATAAAGAAAATGGACAGCACTATCCCGTACTATCCATAATTTCTTTACATTGCCTCTACGGCATGCACAAATTCTTTTTCTGTGTTTACAAAATGATATGGCTCATACTCACCATACGCGGACGGCCTACTGATAGTCACAAGCTGAATTTTATCATAGCCAACTTTTGACTCAATACTTCTTTTAAATGATGAAAGATGCTTTCCATGTGTTGTTCTTAAAGCAACACAGCCAACATCATCAATGTTTTTTGCAATTAGATAACACATATTCTAAAGCCTCCTTAAAATCTTGTTCCGTTTGAATCTTCCCCATGTATATAATATTTTTTCTGAGCCTGATAAAGCTCATAATATCGTCCTTGTTTTTTAGAAACAAGTTCTTCATGGGTTCCTTTTTGAATAAGTTTTCCATCATCAAATACTAATATTTTTTCACAGGATTTGCAGCTTCCCATCCTGTGAGAAATAGAAATACTCGTTTTCCCTTCTACCATTTTTCTTAAATTGTTATAAACATGATATTCGCTGATTGGATCTAATGCAGCGGTTGGCTCATCAAAAATCACAATGGGTGAATCTTTATACAGAGCCCGTGCAATAGCAATTTTTTGTTGTTCGCCTCCACTAAAATTAACTCCATTCCCTGTATATTGAAACATAATTGTATGAAGCCCTTCCGGCAATTGCTCAACATATTCTTTTATCCCTGCTTTTTTCAGGCATGTTTCAATTTTAGAAGAGTCATACTTTTTCGTTAAAGTAATATTTTCCTGAAGCGTAAATGCAAATAATTTAAAGTCCTGAAATACAATTGAAAATAATTCCAGGTATTCTTTATAGCGGAATTCTTTAATATTAATTCCGTTTAAAGTAATATATCCTTCTGTCGGATCATATAATCTGCATAGTAATTTTACAAAAGTTGTCTTTCCAGATCCATTTCTCCCTACAAGTGCAGTATGTGTTCCAAATACGATTTTGCAAGAAATATTTTTCAAGGAATCTTCATTGTTTCCCGAATAACGGTACGATACGTTATGAAATTCTATGATGTTTTCTTTTTTCGTATTCAATTCTACTTTTCGTGTACCAGTGTCTTTTGGATTACTCAAATTTAAAACATCATCAAATATTTTAATAAATTCTGTTTGAAGAATAATTTTGTTATTTACGTCTATAATTTTACTCATAGATTTATTTAAGAGTGTAACTGCACCTACATATTTCGAAAACTCGCCAATTGTAACTGCTTTTTCTACAACTTTTTTTATCACGATCAAATATGCTGTAAATGTACAAAGGGCATGACTTATGCCCATAATCGTCTCTTTGTTTTTTCCTGCATCCGCATAATATTTCTGATAAAATGCGACAGATTCTTCTAATGCATTTTCATGATAATCAAGAATCAAATCTTTCATTCCAAAAAGACGGATATCTTTTCCCATAGAATAATTCATGTAAACATCAGATGCATAGTAATTCAAAATCCGCTCCACATTCATTTTCTTTTTATATCCTTCTAAAGAACGCATACGAAATAAATTGGAAGCTTTTTTACTGGTAATGATATTCATCACAGCAGTTCCCACAATAACTAAAAAAGGAAGAATACATTCTAAAACAATGGATAGAAAATCCCCTTGAAAAGACTGTGGGAGTTTTAGACATAAAGAACAAATGATCATAAATGATGCTATTGTCTGAATAATACTTTCAACAAATTGACGATAATATAGGATAAAAACGTCATATCCACCAATATGCTCTGTTACATAAATAGCATCTGTTACCTGCTGCAGTAAATTTGTATTTTCCAATTCTTCAAAGTCTAATTCCATGACTTTTTGATCAATTTGCTTCAACATGAACTGGTGAATTTTTTTTGCACGATATGACGTGGATTTATCCAAAATATCAATCATACTACCGAGTAATAGATTTATTATGATCAGATATAAAACGAATAAGATTCCTTGCCGATAATCCGATTCTAAAAGAGAATTTATGATATATGTAGAAAAATATAATTCAACATATGGAAAAAATGCATTTAAAACAGACTGCAAAATAGACAGTGGAATGATATATCGATCAATTGTACCCATTTTTTTTAGCCCAAGTATCGCATATTTATGGCACTTAATATTAGAAAGTTTTTCCTTCTTCATAGTTAGTCTCCTTTTTATAATAAGAAGATTGAATTTGGTACATGTTTGCATACTCTCCCTGCTTCTTCATTAATTGTTCATGAGTACCCTCTTCAATAATTTTTCCATCTTTCAGTAAAACAATCCTGTCACAGAATTTTGTAGAATTTAAGCGATGAGAAACATAGATACATGTTTTTCCATCTGAGAATTTATCATATAATTCATAAATCTCATTTTCTGAGATTGCATCTAACGCCGCTGTCGGCTCATCAAGTAAATATATTGGTCTATCATGGTAGAGACACCGTGCAAGTAACAATTTTTGATATTCTCCGCCGGACAGAATAATCCCCTCCTGATTAATTTCTTTTGTCAGTAAAGAGGAACTTCCCTTTGGGAGGCGCTGAACTTTTTCATATAGACCGACCTTACGGAGACACTCCATAACCCTTTTCATGTCAGTATCTTTTTCTGGTATACAGGAAATATTTTCAGAAATTTTTGCTGACAAGATTCCATAGTCTTGAAAAACCGCTGAGAATAACTTGTAAACAGTGTTTGAAGGAAAAGCTTTGATATCATAACCATTTAACAGTATTTTTCCTGATGTCGGATGATATAACCCACACATGAGTTTTATCAGAGTACTTTTTCCAGCACCATTTATTCCGACGATTCCTACCCGTTCTCCTGCTGAAATTGTAAGATTGAAATGTTCCAGAATGACTTTTTCTGACTCGGGAAACTTAAAAGTCACATCAACAAATTTAATTTCTACTCGGTCAAACCCTGCACTTGCTAGATCCGGTTCCCGGCTCAATATATTATCTTTTTGCATAGAAAAAACTTTCCTGGAGTTTTCTACATGAACTGCATTTAATTGAAGAAACTGTATATTCTCAAAAATTCCAGAAACCCAACTATTAAGTCCCATAATTAATCCGATTGAAAATATGAACTCACTAACTTCCATTCCATGAAGTAATTTATAAAATACACTCAAATATGCGATGAAATACTTTGCTGCTGCCAGAAAGCGATCTCCTATTTTAACAATGCATAAAAATAGCAGTTCTTTCTGATGCCAATGTTGTCTTAAAAATGTAAATTCGTCATATAGATTTCCAAACCATTCTTTGATTCCATAGACTTTAACATCTTTTGCATTTCTCAATACAATCGCTTCTCTTGATACATATTTTATTTTGGAATCCTGCTCTAGCCAATTCCATTCATTTTTTGTAATCCATTTCTTATAATAATGATTTATAAAAATAGAAAGAGCTGATATAGAAACAAGCATAAATGCAACAATATAGTTAATTTTTATCGTAAAGAAAATATACACAATCAATCCAAGCACATTAACCAAAAGCTTTCGTGAATCAATTATAATGTGATGAAATCCTTCATGATACCCATCATAAAATGAGGTAAGCCCTGCGTCAAATAATTTCTTGTTAACATGATTCTCTACTTTCTCATAGTCCATTGATATAATGTTTAAATAGTAATCTTTTGTTTTGCTCATCCGACGACTGTTAGTTTCCTTGTTGATGTTATGTTCCAGTCGTTTAGCAATAATTGATAAAAGAAATGTTCCAACCAATAAAGAAGTCATTTGGGCTATTATAGCGTATAAATTGTACGATGTCTGTAACAGTTTAATCGTAACTGCCGGTAAAGCCATGAACAAAAATGTTGTTGCGACATCACTGACAACAACAAATAGTGCAAAAAAGATATATTTGAAATAAAAACCTTTTAGTAAATATTTATGAGTAAAAATTACATTTTGCAGTGTTGTATGATTTTGCCCCATATTTTTTCTCCGTTTATTTTTCAATAAATAATTTCGTTTTCAATCTAAATGCCAAATAGCAACTCATTACTGGGGATGCGAAATCATTGGATCTTTAGCACATGTTTCATTGGATATAGTGAAGTTACAAGGAAATACTCTTTTTCTTCGATTTTTTCCCATTGTCCATTACGGAAGTTAGGTTTTACAAAAAGATATGGTAAATCCATTCTCACTTCTTCCTGAGGTTTTAATTCAAAGTGATGCGGACGTTCTGGATTTCCAATCTTGTAATAAAAATCATAATCTGGGATATTACTCCATCCGGATGTGGATGCACCAATATCTAAAATATCAATATCTGCAGATTCACTGCTGTCATTTTTTAAACTGACCGTTACCCACATAAGTTTTAATATCATTCCTGGAAATGGTTCTGTTTCATCTTCATCCAACCTATATAAATATCGGATTTCATCATTTTCCATAAACCGAGCTCCTTCTGTCCGAAGTTTTACATTTTTCTTCCACTGAAACCATTCCCTTGCTTCTGTGACTTCTGTCTGAACCTGCGGTATTTTCTGATTCATACGATAAACCTGAATTCCCCATATTGCCAGCAAGATGACCACAAACGCTATTCCCATAATTTTTAACACTTCTTTTTTATTTTTCTTCATCTGCGTTCACACTCCACTGCGAAACCACTTTTCCTTCTTTAATCTCAATAATCTCATCAGATAATTCTTCGAGATCTTCCGTATCGTGACAACTGATCACGATCAATTTCCCTTTTGCCCTCATTTCAAGCAGAATCTTTCGCAACTGCTCCCGCGTTTTTTCATCAAGTGCATTGGTCGGTTCATCGAGAATGATCAGTTCCGGTTCTTCCATAACTGCCGCCACAATCCCAAGTTTTTGTTTCATACCAAGTGAGTATTTGCGATATGCCTTCTTTTCATCCGGATCCAAACCAAGCTCACTCATTCTTATCCGGATTTGTTTTTCTTCTGCAATCCCTTTGATTGATGCAATCGTTTTCAAATTTTCATATCCTGAATAATTGCTGATAAATCCAGGTCCTTCAATCAGTACCCCAACACTTTTTGGAAAGGAAATATCTCTTCGGAGTACCTGTCCATCAATAATAACTTCGCCGGATGTACATTTGATCAGACCACAGAGTGCACGCATCAGCATTGTCTTTCCTGAACCATTTCTTCCTTTTAATCCATATATATGTCCCGATTCCAAATGAAGAGAAATATGATCTAATACTGTCTGATTTCCTATCTGTTTTGAAATATCGTTCACTTCTATTTGCATTACAAATCCCCCTTTGCCCGTAAATAATCTATCCGCCTTATCAAAATATTTCCAACTATTATTCCAGTCACTAAAAGTATCATTAGAAATATAAGTATTTTCCCATACGAAAATCCAGAATCAATCAGTGCTGTTACCCGTAGTTTCATCAAATAGTTTCCGATTAAATACCATTTCTGTGCATACGCTGAAGAAACAACAAGCCCAACCATAAAAATTACCCCGGAAATTGTATTTATCTTCATAGAAATTACCATTTGCCACACTGCAATTGTCCATGCGGTTATGACGGGAATCAAAAATTGTTTCAGAAACTCCTCCACCGGTAAAAGCATTTCCGCTGAAATTCCATATTTCCAAATTATAAACAACAATATTACAAAATACGCAGTTCCGAAATACAATATTGCCTGAATCAGACTCGTAAAACACTTCACATACCAGATATTTTCTACCCGTTCTGTTCTCAGCAATAGCTGTAAACCGGTGCCAGCAGTATAGTTTTTTGCGTCCCTGCCTATTATATACAAAAAGAAAAAAACAAACACACACCAGTCTCCGGGAATGAGGAAACGCTCAGGTCCTAACAACATCCCTGATATTTGCTGCATTCCCTCCAGAAAGCTACTATATAATACGGGAGTGGTAAGCTCTTCTTTCCACATATTCAGCGAAACAAAACATCCCTGAAGCGCAACAAGTGCCGGTATGAGAAACTGATAACTTTTGCTTATAATAGTCTGACGGCATTCATATAAAAAAAGCCGTTTTCTTTGTTTTATCCTATCCATAAAACTCTTTTTCCCTCCAGATTTTACAGCCAGCCAGATATATTCCAAATACAGCAATTGCGCCGATACCTATCAGTATGAATATTTTTCCCGGATCTATAAACTTATCTTGTGAAATGGAAAATAAATTAAAAAAGAGAACAAACTCACTTCCAAACCACTCAACTGCTACAGGAATCAGAATGATCACATAACCGATCATAACGCCGCCCACTCCATATTCCAAAAGACTCAAAATAGCTGCTCCGATTACAGTTTTTATAAAAGCAAACACAATAAATGCTGTAATGACCAGAACGGTGGAACCTTCATACAATGTTCCTGTCACATTATGGAACATACTATATTTTACATGCCAGTTATTTGCCTCATAAGAAGAAAGAGCAGAAAACAGACAGACAAGTCCGCAATAAATTCCCGAAAAAACTGCTGACCATTTCAAAAGATTCCCAAACATCTGCTTCCAGATTACCTTAGTACTGCTGTAACAGACAACAAATGCAGGTTCATGTAAACTTCTCTGCTTTCCAACAATCAGCGAAACTGTTATGAGGAAATAAAATATTCCGAAATTCTGTGCATCTTCCATTTCATGAAGACAATCTAGCATACAGTAATTCCATCCCATTACATTCAAAAAGCGAACTGCTCTTGCCAATAGAAAAAACAATACGATTGACATGCCAAGACTATATAAAATCACTACTGTCATTTCGCTTCGTTTTATTAAAAAATATCTTCTTCTTTTCCCATTTTCCAAAACAACAGACCTCCTACTATAAAAAATAACAGACCATATCCGAGCAGCAGCCATAACGTCGGACACCCATTAGCCGGTCTTAAAAATATAATAGGAGAATACTCTACGGAATCAGACATTGGCAACATCATCGAAAGAGAATAGGTAAATATATGAATGACAAAAGGCATCAGCAGTATTACAAATTTTTTTGTCGAAAAAAAACTGAACGCTAGCGGAAGGACTGCCATAAATCCTGCATAAATAAAATCAATCAGTATAAAAATCATAGCATACAACAGCGGATGTGTTTCATGGATTCCAAACCAAAGAACATTTGCGTTAATAAATGTACCTGCCAGATTTTGTGGATATAGCGCCGGAAGAATCGTTGCACATAGCATCAGATTTAAAATTAACGGTACAACACAAACTGTTCCGCCAACACAAAACACGCTTAAAAATTTTGCTTTCAGATAACCCATTCTCTGGTCACGTGTATATATTTGTTTCACATATCCGGTTTCTTTATCTTCCAGATAAGATATGCTGTAAGGAAGTACTGCCAGAATAGGAATAAGTATATAATACAGTAGTCCTTCTAAGCTTGAAGGATCTCCTCCAAGCCATCCGGTAAAAAGATTGATCGGATACTGCATGTTACTTTTAACAGGAGCTGAATTTACTGAAATTATCATTGGAAGTATATGAAACATGTGAACAACAGCAATAACGCAGCCGATTACTAGAGTTACCGCTGTTTTCCGGTTCATAAAGGCTCTCTTCCATTCGATCTTACTGTTCTTACTCATATCTACCACAACCTCACATATCTTCTTAACTGATTTTCCGGATCGACATTTCCTGTAAAATCCACTTGTATATAAGCATCCTTTCCATTAATGTCCTCGTCTGGTTCAATGTAGACAAGATTGCAGGAAAAGTCACTTTCTGCAGGGATTTCGACTAATGCATATGATTTATCCGGCACATAGGGATCTGCCTGCGTTTTATATCCTCTCATATCTCCCATATAAAATGGACTTACATATTTTCCGGACTCATGTTCCATAATAAAATACCGAAATGTATTAAGACGCACTTTCTGTGGAGAAGGTTCCAGATTTTTTAATGTTAAGCGCACTGTAACATAGCTGAAATCATTCACTAGATTATAATTTTCATCAAATTTCATCGGATAATTTTCATCATCCATTGCGTGGTATGGTGCATCTGAATCCACATTTTCTTTTGTTACGTTCACCTCATCAATCACAATATCCAGATTGTATCCTGGATATTGAAAAACCTTTCCAATTTCAACGATATTTTCTTCATAAGGTAACACTCCAACTTGTGGAGCAGATGGCAGTTTTCCGGTATCTGCAGAAGTCTCAACACTATTTTTTATAGGTTCCTTATTTTCTTTTTTGGTTTGTTTTATCAGGACATTATTCTTTACAAAAGGATTTTCAATTACTTTACTACCAAGAAAAATAAGGATGACTGCTACCATGACGATCATTATGCTTATAAAAAGAATCTTACCTAACTTATGTTTCATGGGGTATTCTCCTTTCGTTTTGGTTATTTTATATCTTCTTCCCAGTGGAACAGCAACAATTTTTCTTACATTCTTTCTTCCCATTTTAAAAGTAACTTATAAAATCAATTATCCTTACTATCTTTTAGTATATCTGAAACTTTGGAGATTCTAAATGATTTTAATGATATTATGAGTGTAATGATATAGAACACATAGACTCCAATTACATAGCTAATATATTGAAAGAACATAGTGTTCTCACGAGAAATCAGTGTATAGCTGACTATTTCTCCCATAACTAATATCATTGCGATTGTCATAGTAATTACTTTTTTTATAAAATACCTTTTCTTTATTACACGCATTGGTATATGCATAGATATTAAAATACTTAGATTCTTCCTATTTTTTCTTGTGTCTTTCAAACTATAAAAGAGTACATATAATATAGTAAAGATGAATAAAATGATTTGAATGACTTGAAATACCAATTGATAAATTTCTTTTTGTTTTCCCAATTCATCCATATTGGAAAAAATGCTGTGATAAACTTTCATGTCTATCGAAGTCAATTGATCATAAAATGTCCGGCAAACAGTCTTTTCATTTACTTCCAAAGCATATTCTCTATGATATTTACATAAATAGTCATATTGACTCATTCCTGTAAAGTATTCTTTCTCCTGCAGGAACTGCTTTAGATAGTCATAATTATAATATAGATTCATTCTGCCATTGACATCTTCTTCCTGCACAATTCCTGCGATTTCAAAAATAATCGGGTACTCCTCTTTCTCAATAATATAACTCAATTCAAGTTTTCTTCCTAAAAGATCTTGTGAACTACATTTCAATGTTTCTTTCATTTTGTCTGCGGCATACCCATTGATTAAAATCTCATTTTCATTTAATCTCGCCTTTCCCAGTATTTCAACGTTACTCCGGTTACTGATATATGGAAATATTTTCGGCTTGTAAGCTTTTCCTTCATAAAACCAAAATGAGAACGGTATCTGAAGATACGAATTTTTAATAGAATCCAGCGGCAGTTCCTTTTTCAATGTTTCATTATCACCGCCTTCGTCAGAAAGATACACAACATCATAATTCAAGGAACTTATCTGTTTTCTTTCTTTGAAAATCTGATGATTTACCTGTGCAAAAATCACGGTAACAAGCAAAACCACACCAAAGATTGCAGAATACATAACTGTACTTTTTCTTATCATTTTCCAAAGATATACATCCACTTTTTTAAGATCAAGGACTTCATTCATTTTCGAAGCAATACATTCTTCTCCCGCAACCCGTTTCTCCGTACATATAACATTTTTATCTAAAATTTCATAATGGTAGTCATAATATTCTTCTAAAATTGCTTTTTCATGTGAAGCAATGAGAACAATCATATGACGCGAAAGCTTTTTTAATAATTGTAAAACTTTTTCTTTGTTTTCAACATCTAACGCTTCTGTTGGTTCATCGCATATAATCATATTGGGGTGCAATAGCAATGCCCTCGCAATTCCGACACGTTGTTTTTGTCCGCCGGAAAGCTCTTTTGGATAGTGCTCCAGCACTTCTTCAAGTCCAAGTTCTTCTATGATTTCTTTTGAATACTCCGTTTCTCCTTCCCGAAACACATTTTGATAAAGATATAGATTGTCACGGACAGTTAATTCTTCTATCAGTTCATAACTTTGAAAAATGCAGGCAATGGAAATATCATCAGAAAGTATTCGTTCACCATCCGCTCTTTCATATCCGGCAATGATATTTAAAAGTGTAGTTTTCCCACTTCCGCTTTCCCCTGTCAAAAAGTAAAGTCCACATTTTGAAAATTCAAGATTTACATTTTGAAAGAGAAATGTTTTTCCAAAATGTTTGTGTACATTGTGTAATTTCAAAAACATCTACTCACCTCCACTTCGTTTTCTCTGAAAGAATAATTCAATCAAAAGAACAAGGATAAGGCTGATGCTCCATGCAAATAGATATCCTCGCACATCTTTATTCAGCATATATTCAAACCCAAGTGATGAAGCAAATGTATTCAAAGTTTCACTGATAAATGGTAAGCATAAGATTTGAAGAATTCCCACAACTGCAAATATTCCAAATACCTTCCAAAGTGTAATAAGAATCGGCCGGTAACCATATATCCTCATTAATGCAGCTTCTTTTTTCTCTCTTTTTCGAATGACAATATGGCTTATAATTAAAAATATTACCATTCCCATACATAACAGCCATACAAAAATACGGAATATCGATGCATTTTGATAATCTTCTTTGATAATTTGGGAGCCGGATTTTGTCACAAAATGACTTTCCTCACTTTCTAATAGACTATCTATTCTCCCAGCTACTTCCTCTGCCTTTGCAGTTTCATCTACGATAAAATCTACATACTGATACTGTACATCATCTTGAAATTCATAAAAATCTGAACGCAGTCTGTCCCAAATACCTTCTCGTAAAAAAATTTGTTTTTCATCTTCATGCCCATAATATGTAATTCCTACAACTGTAAAAGAGCATACTTTTTTAATTTTATCTTCATTACTCGGTACGCCTATTGTATTCTTCGGCAAATACACCGGATAAGACTGTCCTATAATCTCTTCCGGAGATGACAGATTGTTCAATTCCTGCATCTGTACAGCAACATTATAAGGTACAACGATTTCCTGATCACTCTCCATCCACCTTCCATATCGTATCGGTAATTGGTATTGATCAAATATTTGATAAAACGCGACTTGTTCTCCTGATGAAAATGGTGCAAATCTAAGAAATTCATCTTCTAAATATACTTCTGTATGATTATTGATTCTTTCCTGATTTCTAAAATCCGTCGTATAATATTGGCTGGCATTACGTTTTTCTTCTTCACTCATCGAATCCACATATTTTTTTAAATAAAGTTCATATTCTGTATAAGATCGTCCGGTTTTTTCTACCTCCGAATCTGCTTGTTTTACCAATTCAATGATACGATCATAGTAAATACGAGGCATCCATGTTCCATGCTGACTAAATAAGTGTATATTCCACCCACACCGATATCCGATCACTTCTTCCACATTGTCTTTCACAAGTTGAATATCATCTGCTGAATACAAATCATAGTAAAATGCTCCTGAAGAATATTCAAGTTTCTCAATATCGTTTTCATCAATAGAATCTCGAAAAATATTATTTCCTTTGTTTGGCTGTGATGTAATTATATTTTCTCCAGTTCGCCACTTTCCTTTATCATTCACGGTTTGATTCACACTCTGGAATAATGATGAGCTAAAAAGAGAAATACACATCAGAAATATAAGTATAGTCAAAAAAAGTATTTCACCAACTCTTGAGCAAATAATCTTACAAAACAAATCGAAGTGTTTCCTTACTGACTTTTTTTCGACTGCATGATTTACCGGTACAAATTGCTGTTTTACATTTTTAACCTCGATCCTTTCAATACATCCTTTTTGCATTTTGATAACCTGATCGGCATAATGATCGACAATGGCTCTGTCGTGCGTTACAATAACAACACTGATCTCCTGACTAATTTCACAAAGCATCTGCATTACAGCCTCTGCATTCTCATAATCCAATGAAGAGGTTGGTTCATCGCACAGTAGGTAGTCCGGATGATTTAGCAGTGAACGAATAATCTGTACTCGCTTTTTTTGTCCAACAGATAAGTTCTTTATTTTCTTCTCTTTATGCTCTTCCATTTGAAAATGTGTTAATAACTGCTCCGTTTCTTCGAAATTATCGCTAACCATCTTCAAATTGTCTAAAACGCTCATTTTTTCAAACAGTATAATATCCTGTTCAATTACCTCAATATTACCCTGGACAATTCTTTCCCCTTCAAAATCAGTTTCCCGCCCGCTCAAGATATGAAGTAACGTTGTCTTTCCACAACCACTCGGACCGATAATTGCGGTAATCCCCATTTGATTTATTTCTAAATTCAAATGATTTAGTGCAGTTACATCAGAATGCTTATTGTGATATATTTTTGAAATATTTATTAACTTCATATCTCTCCGCCTCCTTCTGTTTTGTTTTAATTATTTTATCAAATTTTATATAATGTGTACATATAATTTAAAATAAGCAGTGCATATTTTCACTATTTTTTAATATTTACTTCATTCTTCAGACAATCTTCTCATTTGTCTCCATATTTCTAATCTCCTGATACAGAACACTTTGATTCCTCCATAGGTCTTTATCTTGATGAAGATGTCCAAAATACCAGTGACTGTAGGCGGTATTTTCCCTTACCCACTCTAAAAAATTATTTAACCGCTGCTCCTCCGGATGATATGGATGAAATCTTGTCATCGTATCTTCCGGAGCAGTGTGGGTTACAATATAATCCACCTGAAAATGATGCCTTTTTAAATTCTTGATTGCCTCTTGCATTTCTTCATCGGTCGGCATTTCCTGGCTCCACCAACTCACACCGGGATTTCGGCTATATTTATCAATAGAATAAGCGCCGCCAAAGGTAAATATCTTTTTCCCTTTCATTTCAAAAACCTGCCCGCGCATCAGATGGATGACTTTCGGGATTCCGTGCTTGTCCTGTCGAAGCATGTGAACCTTCCCTCCACACCACTTCTGTACCGGATACGTTTCCAGAAGGTCAAAGTTCTCGTGGTTTCCATCCACAAAAAGTATCTGATATGGAAGGGAGGTAAGCGTATTCAGATACTCCTGTTCCCGCTTACTGCCACTGAACAGATATCCGAAATCCCCACAGATGATTAATGTATCTCCTGTTCCCGGTTTTTCATTCTCTTTAAAAAATCTGTCATGATCGCCGTGAGTGTCCCCTGTAACAAATAACATAGCATTTTCCCCTTTTACATATTTTTCTGAAGATAATCAAGCAGTTCCTGACTCAGCGGGATTAAAGAACTGCTGCTTTTTGAAGAACGGTCCATAGAAATGATTCCGGTATATTCTTCTGTTGCGAACACCAGATAAATATGATTATACTGCTTGGATGAGATTTGAGCCGTTCCGGTCTTCGCATAAACCGTTCCGTAGGCATCTTCCTCATAGCCATAACTCTCGGCTGTCTTTCGAAGATATTCCTTGAGCCTGTCTGCTGTTTTCTCTGCGACTGCGGTACTCAAGATCTCTCTTTTTCCTTCCCGAATGACCTTCCCATCGTCTGTGATCTTGCTGATCAGATACGGTTTTTGCATCTTACCATCGTTCACAACTGCCTGAAGAATCATGGCAATCTGAAGAGGTGAGATCGTCGTTCTTCCCTGCCCGAACGCTGTCTGCTCTGTAAGCTCACGCTGATAGAATTCAAGATCAAGCTGCGAGGTCAGCACAGTAAAATCCAACGGAAGCGTCTCACCGACAAGAAATTTGGAAGCGCTTTCTTCTAACGCTGCACCGCCGAGAATATGTCCGGCCTTAGCAAAATAGGTGTTGGAAGAGGTCACAAGTGCTTTTTCCAAATCGGTTCGTCCCTGCGGTACTTGACCTGCATTTCGGATTCCATGATATTCTCCGGTCGTGTCTTCATAAACAAAATCATCCATTCCATTTTCAAGCATGGCTGCAGCCGTAACTATTTTCCAGGTAGAGCCCGGAGGATCCTGGGCCAGCAATGCTCTATGATAAAAGAATTCCGGAATCTCCTTATAGGTATCAAAAAGCTTATCGATTTCATTTACATTATATTCGATTGTTTCATCGGAGCGGTTGACCATTGACAGAATCTGCGAAGACTGATTCTCCATGATCACAATACTTCCAACCTGATTTCCTAATAGTTGATAGCAAAATGTCTGCAGAGCATTGTCTGTTGTCAATTCGATTGTTGCCCCTGCCTCATCTTTTCCGCCCAGCAGCAGTTCCGAAGAATAGATTTTTCGGATCCCTGAATTGCCGTATCTGTGAGACTGATAACCGATAAGAGAAGAATAGGCTTCCGGAAACAAACAAATCGCCGGAGTTCCAGGCTCTTCTGCTTGTGTGATTGCTTCCTGATTGCGGTCGATGATGGCGCCCTCCACTGTTTTTTTTGCCTCTTCTGTCTGTTTTAATTGTGCGATCTTGGCATCCACATCTTTGTCCGCTCCCGGAATCACACCGGACTCGATGATCAGGTAATAGAGAAAACACACAATGATAAACAAAATCACGGACAGAACCGCTTTTACTCGTTGAGCGTTACTTTTTTTCGTCTGCATACAGCCTCCCTCCTTTCTTTTGTTTTATCGTAAGCGGCATGAGAAATCGCTCTCCGTGTGTAGATGAGATAGCACACCATAGCAAATGCCACCATCTGACTTGATCCACCTGCCGAAAGAAACGGAATTGCTACGCCTATGATAAGAAACGCATTTGTTGTCCCTAGCATTGCAATTAACGACTGAAGATAAATGGTATACACAAATCCATTGGCAGTCATTTCTTCAATCGCACCGGGAGCATCCCATACTGTTTTCTTGTGCGATACATGATATTCTGAATTTTTGATACCTGCAAAAAGAAACAGTAAAAATAAAATCAGTACAACGATAGCCATCAAAAGTCCTAATTTTAATATCATTGCAACAAACACATACTCACTTTCTTGTACTGGTATCTGCAGTTCATAAGAAGATCCGAGAATCCCCCCAAGCCGGATTGCCTTCTGTGCTGTCAATGCCTGCTGTACACTGCCGAATGGATCCATGCTTTCTGGCGCTGTCAAAATTGTAATGCGGTTTTTGAGTTTCCCCCAAACGGCAGCTGCCATTTCCACAAATACGAAATCTACTTTTCCCGGGTGGTCATATCGAGAAAGAAAATATACTCCCCCAATACCTGCCGCCAGAAGTCCGACCATTGTAAAGAACGAAATGAAGAAATATTTTAACTGACGGATAAATAAAAATGTAAATAAGAAAAAGCATAGAAGAATCAAAAACAGCGTTCCCAATTCTTTGATCATTGTAAGACAGATTCCATTCAATAATACAAAAGCGAACATTCTGAATAATTTCTTCTTCTCTTCTTCCTCTCCCAAAAGTGCTGCCGCCATCCCACAAATACTGAGATATTTTGTAAACTCTGTAATCTGAAAAGACATACCGCCGATATAGATCCATGCCCGCGTACCATTGATATTACTTCCAAAGAGAAATAATACAAGATACAGAGCCGTAACCGTAATGAGACAAAGCATCCATTGCTGTTTGTATGTGACTCGTTTCTGTAAAAGGATAACAGCAGCACATAAAAGCACTCCCCCAAAAAAAGCAATGATCTGCAGAAGAATGTATTTGGTCAGCGAACCTTTGTAGACGAATACTTGTATAAATGTCCCAATTTCCTGCAGAATGAGAACCAAAACAGTAATCTTCTGATCAGATCTTAATGCGGCGGTACCAAAAAGTAGGAGAAGTGAGACGATACCGGCGGGCAAAAAGATTGTCGCATAACTATCCAACACTCCCTTCGCGGCCGCGAGACACAAAAGCATAATTTTTACGGCAATCAGCGCCAGAAGATTTTTTCTGAAAGTCGGATCCTGCATTTCTGTTTTTAAATTCGTCCAATAATATGTTAAATTCATCTTTGGCATGTCTTTTCTCTCCCTTCGTCTCTTCCAAAATCTCTTCCGAAAAATTCTTAATTAAAGTCGTTTTACCCGGACAACTGTTTCTTCCTGTTCAAATCCTGATGTCGGATCAACTGTTTTTTTTAGATTCCTGTCGCTTGGTTCACGCTTAAACGGATTTACTGCTCGAAATTGCATTTTTGCATTGCCAAGATAAAATACAACTCCATCTTTGACGTCCAACTGTTGTACTTTCTTCTGCTCACTGTTGTAAACTCCGTTTGTGGAATTCATATCCTGAAGGAACATCCCTTTTTCATCCTGACCAAGCACAGCGTGCCGATGACCGATATATTTGTAAGGCTCTAATTGGATATCACAGTCATCTCCGATTCCAAGAATCAATCCTTCTTTCGGAATTTTCGTAATATGAAAACTTTTCACTACTTTATCTTCGCTGTTTAACTGTTCCAGAACCCAAAAGGACATAATTTCTGTTTTCAAATCAGCCGAAAATATCTCCTTTTCTAATTCCATTTTCTTCTCTTTTTCAGATCCCTTCTTCAAACCTTCCATCTGTTTCAATACATCCTGTTTTGTTTTCGGGCGGATCACACCAAATAGCGACAAAATCACTACCATAATGATAATAATAATCGCAAGTACTGCAATTTGAGAAATAAATGTTGACATAAATCATACCTTCTTTCTGTTGTTTTTGATATCTCCATGATAACATAACTAAAAATCTTTTCTGTTAAAAAATACCTTGTTGCATAGACCTGTCGGAATCATTTCTATGCAGAAAACATAAAACACAATTAATATAAAATAACACCTCCGATTGTCTGTATGATAACCGAACATCCGGAAGTGTTATTTTTAAAAATATCCTTTCTTGAATTTTACTGTGCTGTCATTTTCTAAACCGAATCGCTCTAATACATATCGTTTTGCTTTCCCAATTATAGAAATGGTATCATATACATTTGCTTCAGTTCATCATAATGGAAAATCTCAACTTGAAGCAGCGATTGAATTTCGCGATCCGGAACGTAGTCCAAATGCTGTTCTTTTAGTCTCTTTAAATACCGGATAGCCGGAATATAACCCTTTAACGCAGCATGCTCTAAATACTTGATACCATGCACTCTGTCCACTGCAATGTTTACCGGCGGTTTTACAAACCCCTGACAAAGCATTCTTCCGTAGACATACCCGCCTATTTCACAGCCGTTTTCTGCCGATTGATGCATGTATGCGATGCCATCTGTTTCTCTCCTCGTATCAAATAAATATAATCCATAGAGATATTGTGCCACTGCATCACCACGGTCTGCTATTTTTTTCAAGCGAACCACTTCACTTTCCGGAAACCGATCATAATCATTTTCTATTTTCATTTTGATGTACATATAAATACGAAAACATGCCGTCGCTTCTTTCGCACTGTTGCAGTTATGGCATCCCTTCACAGCAATTTGCTGCGCCGTTTTGAGATCTCCGTCCAGAATTGCCTGTTTGGCCAAAGATACATATCTATTATAGATAATCGGTCTCGTATACTCTGCATTCGATAAAGAGCGGAGTGCCTGAAGCATTTCAGACGGGTGCTGATATCGATCCCGCGGATCCACCCTGATTGCCTTAAGGATAATATTCCGGAATTCTTTGGAACCCTGTTCGATACATGGAGTTTTATTTCGCATATGAAATCTCTGCGGCAGGTCGCCCTGTGTCATAATATAGAACAGACTCGCACCCAGACTGAAAATATCACTGTTATAACCGTGGATCATTCCACGCTCCAATTCCGGCGCCATAAATGCCGGAGTACCACATATTGTTACCTCCCCGTCCTTAAATAATACCGTCCGTGCAAGCCCGAAATCTCCAAGAACAAATTTAGGTGCGCCGTATTCCCATTTAATAAAAATATTGGCAGGTTTGATATCACGGTGCAAAACCTGTTTTTTCTCTAAGATCACCAATGTTTCCAGGATATCTGTCGCCATTTGAATCAAAAGTCCCTGTGTCAGATTCTGTGTACTGATAAACATATCCAGTTCCTGATATTTTTCCTGAAGAATAAAAAAACACTTTTGGGGAGCATCCAACTCATATGCAGCGATCAGTTTCGTAATTCCCTCACATCCCTGTAGCTCCTTTAAGAAATTTACTTCTTTTCTTGTATTTTCTAAAAGCCTTTTGTAATAATCCTGATATACAACTTCTCTGATAGAGCCGCTGATGTCCTTCAGTAGCTCTTCTAATGCCGCTTCAATGTCAATCACTTTCAAAATCGCATCACAGGAATGTCCTTTTATGTCATACACTTCTCCCATTGCACCTTGCCCGAGTTTATCCCCTAAGGCAAGCGCCGGGGTTATATATTGTTTTAAAATCTCACTGATTTTTTCTCTTGTCATACTGTGCTCCATTCTGCTGCACAGACGGCAGCATTCCATTTTTCTTACAGATTAAGCATATTTTTAAAAATTTTCTCCATATGTACAAATATTTCTTCGATTGACATACATCTCTGTTCTCTCTCGATGGAAAAACTGTTCTGCATCGATTTTGGAACAACGGTATTCTTTTCTATCAACAAAAACATCCATACCCAGTCTGTGTTCTTAATTCTGACTTCTAAGAAATCTAATTCTGTTTCCTTATTCTGCCTCAAATTTTCTTCCTTTAATGCTGCAAATGTTTCTCTAATGCGTTGTGTTTCCAACTCATGTCGGTTCTTCCAGTCTGTTTTCGGATATTTTTGTAAATATCGATCCATTAGGATCATTACAATATAATAGCGATCCGCTCCACAGCGTGCAGTATATTCATATGTATCCTTCCTTTTGTATATTCTGTTAAGGATCCGATATTCTTTGTGATTATATTTCAGAATTTTTTCCAACACCTGTGGATCTTCAATTGTCGTTCGATAATGTTTATACAGCGCTTCCGAAACTGCGATCACATGTTTTGCCGCTTCTGTCCTGTCTTCCCGGCGTTCTTTCTTCGGTGTTTCTTTCTGAATAGAGCCTTCCTGAGACGCTTTCTCCCGGAACAGTTTCTCCTGTGTCTCTTTTTCAGGTTCCTTCTGTTCTTGAACAGCTTCTCTTTTTCCCTCTTTTAATTCTTCATGTTCTTTCATCTGTTCTTCTGCACATGGTACTACGGACTCCGGTTCAGGTTCCTGCTCCTCAAGTATTGCCGCCAACATTGACCAATCATCCATTTTCTCAGATTCCAGTTCTGTCATGGCGTCTAAAAGCTCTCCCAGATCTTCATCCGACGTTACTTGTCCTTTTACAAGAAACGGAGACATCTCCTCTGCCGTTTCTTCCGGTCTTCCAAAGCCTCTGTCTTTAAACATCAGCTGTGGACCATCTGACATCATGACAACCATAGCCGGATGAAGTTCGTCTCTTTTGACTGTCTGAAGAAATAGATGCTCATAGGCGTCCTTACTGACAGTGAAATAGGTACGGTAAGACACCTGGATATTCTCGGGTTCTGATGAAAAGCAACTCTGATGTTTTGCATTTGTCATATAAATTGCGCCGTCGCCCAAATGTCCTGTGAGCACCAGATCCTTTGTGATCACTGCAAATACCAGTGTCGCAGAAAACTGACGCAGATCATAACACTGCACATTATCCGCTTTTCCTGCAATTTCACGAAGACACTGCCCCAAAATCATTTGCTTTTGTTCTGCTTCTGTCTTTGCCAAAAATTCTTCCACAGATATCTGACGAAACAGTTCTAAAACTGCATGTACATTACACTCTGCTCCGATCCGAGCATATCCGGCCTGGCTTGCGCCATCAGAAATTACCAGAACTGCAAGATCCTCTTCGTACTGCATGTATGCAGCCGCATCCTGACATTCCGTCCCGGATTCTTCATGTGCGATCCCTTTTCGGAGAAATCGTAAAATTTTCATTGCTCTGTTCACCTCATACTCTCTACATTATTTGATGAATCAGATCTACAATCTCTGTCTCTCTGTTTACCATAGTAGCGCCGATTAGTTTAATAAAGTCTTTGATCGTCTTCATTCCGGAAATATCTTCAGAAATACATACCACATTAGCGCTTAACTCCCGCAATTTCGGGATATTTGCTGACGTTTCTGATCTTGAATTTCTTTGGATACCGGCCGCAGCAAACTGCAGTTTTCTATTGTCTGTCAGGCGGTGGATTTCTTCGGCAGCAGCCTGATAAGAACGCATAATTTTCCTGTATTCCTCATCCGGCGCTCCCATCCATGCACATGGATATCCGTCTGTAATCAAAAATAAGTTTGGTTGCCAATACTCTATCATCTTTGATTTGTATTCATTTTTCTTCTGATTTAACAACTCCAATGCTTTTAATAAAGCTTTTCCTGTATCTGTATAGCCTGTCACCCGGTCAATTCTTAACCGATTAGGATCAATAGATTCCACTGGCTCAAGATTCACCCGGACTTCTGCTTCCCCATTATAAAAAATGACAAGCAGATCCACACTTTTTTCCAGCTTTTTCGTCTCTCTTACGATGTTATAAAGTTCTTTCAAAGAGCAATTCAGTATCTCTCTTACATCCTCCATAGAACTGCTGATATCACACACAATCCCGATCGGCATACGCTTTGATGGCCCATAATTTTTAGCTTCTACATTCCATCCCATATCTTTTCCCTCTTTCTTCTGTTTATTGACAGGCGTTTGTGAAACACCTATTTTTATTCATATCTTTTCAAACACTTTATGCACAATGCTTTCCGCAAATAATACTACTATACTTCTTCATCAAAGATTTTCATTAAATGTCCGATACTGAAGGTACGCCGGAAATGAAATGCCTCTGCGAAAGCACGCTGGAGTCTCTCCGGAAGATCTTTCCATCGTCTGTTGTGATATTGATTCACATTTGGATTTTCCGAAGCATTTTCCACATAAGGAAATTCAAAATTGTCTCCCCAAAATAGCTGTTTTTGCTCTGCGGCTTCAATCGCTGCTTTTTGATAAAGGGGAGAACTTGTCCCACATACGAGAAGCTTAAACAACAGCACACAGAAAGCAAAATCCTGATGCATCGGCAAATATAAAATGGTATTTTTATTGACGAGATCTTTGTGCCTGTAATCCGGTCTGATCAGAACTCCTGAACCATAATGCATATATTGAAAACTGTCTGTATCAATCAAATAGACATTGCTGTGAGTATCCAACATCAGATTATCCATGTCTAAATCTGCGATTTGGATATGGCACAGATTTAATTCCAGAAGTATTAATGCCAAATCTTGAATTACTTTTACCAGATCAGCTTCTGCATCCGGATCTACAATCGTATCCGTCAAACTGCATCCTATGACTTTTGTGATTCCAATACCGACCGGTTCATCTTCTACATACAATAGCTCTTTTGGAAACATAACATATTTCAAATAAGTCTCCAGATGATTCATTGTACTAAATTTAATCAAATGCTTAATCTTTTTCAAATGATTGGCGCTCAGCTTTTCTTTATATAGCTTTAAGAGCACATTCTGATCCTCTGCCGCTGTGAAAAGCCTCCCCTCTCCACCACTGTTAATGTCTTCTGACATATGATAATATCTGAGAAATCCGTCGTCCGCATTTCGCGCTGTAAGCATAGCCTCCGTGTCCAGCTTTTTCAAAATACGTTTTTCTTCTATGACATTTTTCGCAAACCGCTCACAATCCAGAAGCGAGATCCAATTCTTTGCTGTTGCAACAGATGTAATGCTATCCTCTGATGAATATCCATCTTGCGACCAGCGGTTATGGAAAAAGACGAAATAATTTTTCTTGTCTGCTGCGTATGTAAGAAATTCTTTTAATTTTAGCTGGCTTCCGAAAATAAATATATAGTTTACATTTGGAGCAGATAACCATAGCGAGGTATATCTCTCTGCAAGCTGTGTGATTTCATTTTGCGGTGCATAAAAATCCTCCAGATTACAGCACAGTCTGGGACTTCCATCCGCATTAAATGCATCCTTTTTTTTCGCAAGATTCAATACTTGTTCTGCCTTTTTCCCGAACATCTTCGAACGCTTTAACAGTGTTAATTCATAAAATATATTTTCCGGAAGAAGCCACTTATAGGGCAGTTCATTCGCAATCTTATCCAGCATAATCTGAGAAAAATTTAAGATACTTGTATGAAACACCAGATAATATCTCTCATTCGGTTTCATATATCCTAATTTTTCCAATTCATCATATAACATGACTCTCATTCTCCTTTGACTTTTGTATCTGCTACAATAATTTCATCATCTTCTCCAACATATGATCTTCTCCGGCACGAATCTCTTCTTCTTCCAGACGGTTATATATATACTGGACCAGATCATCTTCTTCGAGATGATCCTCTGCTTCCATCAGATCGCACATCTCTTCTGATAACACGAAGTAGGACGGATGACAAAGATACAGATTCTCCAGATAAAAAATCAAGCGACATTCCAGAACGTCTTTGCTGTACAGAGGCATCATTCCTGCATAATCCAATAATTCATTGATCTTCTCCACATTAAGATTCATGTGGATTCCGAGGGCAATCAGAAAAATTCTGGATGGGATTTTCTGCTCCTCCCGGATATTTTTGATCTCCCGGTAATAAATCTGACTGACACTGTTTTTATCATTCTGAAAGTCAAATTTTGAAATACATGTATCCATCTTTCGCATCTGCTGCTCAATAAAATCAATCAACTTTCTGTATCCGTCTGTGATGGAAGGAATGATCTCTTTCATTGCCTGATCAAATTCCACCGTATCTTTTAATTTCCACAGTGCGATCTGTGTCTCCAGAGGCGCCTGAATGTCATTTCTTTTCTGATAGGCCTTATATAAATCCTGATACCGCTTCTGATAGGCATCATATACTACCGGAATCGGCACGTCTTTTTCCCAACCGTTATGCTCGATCATATGAATCCAGATTGCGTCCTCATAAGACTTTGGATATAGCTTATGAAATCTGGCTTCATGCATAAGCATATAATCAATCTCTTCACGCGTCATGCCAAATACCATTCCAAGTTTGATCACATTGTCTCGTTTAGACGGAATCCTTTTTAAGAAATTTCGACCGGTTTTTTCATTGACACCGCAAAATGCAGCAATTTCCTTTTTGGTATAACCGCTCTTTTTGATATATGGTGCAAGAAAGCATTCCCATGATCCAAACTGGGATTTATGTTCCTCATACATATCTGTAAATTCCTGTATATCCTCACATCGACTGATCTGCACATCGAAAATCTTCGTAGTCAACTGCTTTTCCCTGTCCATGCTCATCCCTCCTCATCTGTTCCTTTATTCAAACTAATACTAGTTTCTGATATCAATTACTATTCTGCGACAATCAGCATAGCAGTGCAATTATCGGAATTTTCAGCCTTTGCAGCCTGCTCTGTCAATTCAGCAACACTGTCAGCCCCCTTTTCCTTCACAGTCTGATAAATCTTCTCACAGTCAAAACACTTTGAAATTCCATCGGAGCAAAGGAAAAATTTATCTCCCAGATGCAGCGTTCCCTTAAAAGTGTGCATCATCTCGCTTCCTGATAGTTCTTTCTTTCCAATATAGTTCAAAAGTATATGCTCATCGCCTTTTTCCGGTACGATATCGACCGATAATTTGTATCCTGCAAGCGTATGTGCTTCACTTAATTCTGTAATACGATCTTCACCAATCTGATAGATCGGACTGTCTCCTATGTTCACTGCCCAAAACTGTTCCTGCTTCCAGGCAAACATTGCGATGGTCGTTCCTCCCTGTTCCTTGAGCTTTTCATATACCTGTGCCAGTTTCCTGGCAATATGATCCATAGTTTTTTCTACGAAACCAGCAAGCTCTTCTTCAGAAGTCTGATTTTTTAAACAAGTCGCAGTCATCTCCAGTACGCTAAGCGCTGCCAGCCGTCCAAGTGTTTCTCCTCCAATTCCATCGCAGACACAGGCAAAATGGATTTTCTCATCAGCTTCCATCATTTCCACTGCATCTGCATAATCTTCTCTAATATAAGGTACTTTTGTGTCAATTTGAAAGTTATCTTGATTTTCTTTTCTGCTGCCCTGATCGGTAACCGCTGTAATACAAATTCTCTGATACATGTTTTCTCCCCTTTCAATCATATAGATTTCTCCGCCGTTCCCACACTCTTGCAACTTGCGGATTTCTAAGTTATCTATACTTTACACCGAAAAATAATGGGGGATTTTCATTTTTTTCCTTTTCCGAATCGCATTGCCCAGTATCCATCAGTAGATGAAATGCTTCCCGTTGAACATCGAATTTTTATATATGTCAATTATACCAATCTCAAGTTGATTTTACATTATATCTACGGTTGATTTTAAACTGATTTACAACAACAAACTGCTTCTATAACACATGCCATGTCGGTTTTTCCTCCCGATAGACCGCATACAACAAATATGCTCCAAGAAAAATACCGCAGGTACATAATCCCGCAAAAATAATCATAAATGGTACACAAATCTGTCCGAAGAGCTGAAGCGGCTGGTCGCTATAATCCCACACTGCCCATCCGCACAGCTTATTCACCAAGATCCCGGTTAAAAATTCCATTGCTGTTACAAAGACAGTACAATAAATTACCTGCTTCCAGAGAGGCTCTCGCCAGGCAAACAGAAGTCCCTGCCAGGTACAGAAGAGAAAACACAGTCCGCCAAGTAAAAACATGCTCCAATGTGAAAACCCTCGAAACAGAATTTCAAAAGAATAATAAATGCACCCTCCGAGGGTAAATAAAAATAAGTATTCACTGAATCGTTTCATAACAAAAAAATGCCCCCACTATGAGATATTCTCTCTATAGTGTTGGCATTTTTTTCTGAATTTATAACAGGAATCTTAAATCGCTTCTCCGATATAATAAAATCCTTTACATTCATTTAATCTGACATCTACAAGTGTTCCGATCAACTCTTCATTTCCCGGAAAATGCACAAGTATGTTATTGCTTAAACGTCCTGTCACAAGGGAAGGATCATGTGCATTAACAGATTCTACCAAAACTTTCTGAACCGTACCGCTGTGGATCGCACATACTTCTGCCGAAATCTTCTGTACTTCTGCAAGCAAACGGTCAAACCGTTCTTTCACAATCTCTTCCGGCACCTGATCTTCCATAATCGCTGCAGGTGTTCCGGTACGTTTTGAATAGATAAATGTAAATGCACTATCGTATCTTACTTTTCTGACTACGTCCATTGTTTCTTCAAAATCTTCTTCCGTTTCTCCCGGAAATCCTACGATGATATCTGTTGTCAGCGAAATGTCCGGAATTGCTTCTTTAATTTTTCTTACAAGCTCCAGATAACTCTCTTTTGTATAACGGCGATTCATTTTTTGCAGAATCCGACTGCTTCCGGACTGAACCGGAAGGTGGAGATGACGGCAGATCTTTTTGGAATGTTTCATGACTTCAATCAGCTCATCTGACAAATCTTTCGGATGAGACGTCATAAAACGAATACGTTCCAGTCCTTCAATCTTTTCGATTTCTGTCAAAAGCTGTGCGAAACTGATTGGATGCTCCAATGTCTTTCCGTAAGAATTTACATTTTGTCCAAGAAGCATTACTTCTACAACACCGTCCGATACAAGCTTTTCAATTTCCCGGATAATATCTTTCGGATCACGGCTCCGCTCCCGTCCGCGCACATACGGTACAATACAATAACTGCAGAAATTGTTGCATCCGAACATAATATTCACACCGGACTTGAACGAATACTTTCGCTCAGTCGGAAGATCTTCTACAATTTTATCGGTATCTTTCCAGATATCAATGACCATCCGCTCAGATTCAAATCTTGTTGCAATCAACTCTGCAAATTTATAAATATTATGTGTGCCGAAAATCAGATCTACAAACCGATAGCTCTTTTTCAGTTTTTCTACAACTTCCGGCTCCTGCATCATGCAGCCGCAAAGGGCAATCATCATATGTGGATTTTGCTTTTTTGCATGATTTAACTGTCCAAGCCGTCCGTACACTCTCATATTCGCATTTTCCCGAACGGTACATGTATTAAAAATGACAAAATCAGCGTGTTCTTCATCCTCTGTTTCCTGATACCCAATCTGTTCAAGAATTCCTGCCAGTTTTTCTGAATCTCTTGCATTCATCTGGCATCCAAACGTAGTGATGCATGCCGTCAACGGACGCCCTGCTGCTTCTTCTGCTTTCTTTACATACTCTTTTGCCTTTTTAATAAAATAATACTGTCTCATTGGTTCTTCTGTCGGCGCCGGCTGACTCAGATCAATTTTCTCCAGAAGAACATCCATTTCTTCTTCTGTATTTCTATGGTACTCTGGCATATGTATTTCTCTCCTTCTTATCTTCATTCATAAAAGTACTGCACCGCCTGCCTAAACAAAACGATTGCTGTCTGCATCATATTTATAATCGATTCCGTCAAGGATTCGCTGAATTTCTGCCGCATCTTCATCCATTGCACGGCACAATTCTTCCAATGACGGATACACATCTCTCAGCTTCATATTCACTGCGCTTAGCAGCATCACAGGATCTTTTTTTGGCAACATGATGTTTCCTCCCTAAAATTTATGATGTGAGTTTATTTTTATTGCCGTATTTTTTGCCCAGATCTGTAACCGTTCCATCTGGATTCTGGATAGAAATATTGTTGAGCTGTCCTCTCAGGTTTCTGCGGATCGCCTCAATATATTCCTGGCGGAGCACCTGCTGCTCCTTCGCTTCTTCTTTTGTTAATCCTTCTGCTTTTGATTTTCTATATAATTCATTGATTCGCGCAATTTTTGCCTCGTCCATGTATATCATCCTCTCTTTCGTATTTTCTACCGTTTCTCATTGTACAGGATTCCACTCCAATTGTCCACTGCTGACGTTTATCTTTTGTATTTATGTTAGAAAACGCTGCACCGTACTAGCTGGAGTAATTTTCCAGAAATCCGTACAAAGTTTTCATATCTCTGATTTTCTTTTTCTCTCGAATCTCTTTTTGAAGTTTCTTCGGAAGACCTGACAGCGGAATACTTGTTCGCTCAAATACTGTCTTTTGATCTGCCAGATATACAATGACATAACCATTTTCTTCTGCCAGATAATATTCTGAACCGATCTTGGCTGTCCCCTCCGTCTGGACAGTTTCTTCCTTTAACTTTGTCTCCTGTTCTGAAAGATACCGTTTTTCTGTTCGCTGATAGCTATCTTGATAAAGCAGCATGATTCCTGCAATCATGACGGATGCTGCAATAAAAATGCCAATACTATATCTGGATTTCATTACAATCTCTCCTTTTTACTGATAGTATTGGCATTTATTTTTTTCGTATACTTGTGAAACTGAAAAATTATTTTTCAAAAAGCGCCGGCAGACAAGTCTCCAGAAGCAGTCCGTCCCTCTCCGGATACACATACCGGCTGCTTGTCTGAATACAACATGCTGTAAATTCATGCGCCATCCGCACACACTCCGAGATTTCTTTTCCCTGCATCCATGCTGCAGTAAATACACCGTCAAACACATCTCCGGTTCCGTGATAATGTCCTCCGCAAGAAGGAAAGAAGAACTGTTCTGCTGTTTGATTCTGATACAATGTTACTGCTTTCTTACCGTCCGGAGCCGGCGCACTTGTCAAAATCACCTTCCCTTCCGGTTTCATCTGTACACAGAGCTCCTGACAAAGTTCACGAAGTTGATCCGCGCCCATTTCTTCACAATATGGCGTCTGGCAGAGAAGACAGGCTTCCGTCAGATTCGGAATGATAATGTCGGAGCGTTTTAGAAGCCGCTTCATTTCTTCACAATAACTGCTGTCAAAATTGCTGTAATAACTCCCATTATCTCCCATAATCGGATCAAAAATCACCGGAACCTCCGGAAAATATTCAAGAAATGCTTCACAGGCAGAAATAATCTCCCTGCTCCCAAGATAACCGACAAAAATTCCGTCGAACCTTATTTGCTGTTCCCGGAAATGTCTCGCACAGTCATGCAGATACGCATTTTCCGTTTTCGTAACCGCTGGCTTTCCATACCCTCCGGTATGGGTAGAGAGCAGCATCGTCGGGATTGGACAGGCTTCTATGCCCATCACACTAAGTATCGGCATCATATTCGTAAGCGCTGCCTTTCCCACTGCACACAGATCGTGAAGCAGCGCTACTCTTTTGACTGGTTTCATAACTACTCTCCCTTATCTGAATAAATGAAAACGGCGACAGATCTTTATGAGCTGCGGCCCTTTCGGAAGCGTACGCATATCTGTTTCCGTCAGTCCGCCAAGTTTCAGTAAGCTAATTCCATATACCAACACCGCCACAAAAAGCGACAAAATTGTTGCAAAGTTAGATCCTATCACAAATGACAGCAATTTGTATACAAGGAATGTAACAACTCCCATAATCGCTGCCGCTTCCAGCGGAAGTAAAAAGCTTTTCCGCACTTCCTGACGATATCCGATCGCTTCGTAGATTGACATCGCATTTAAAATACACATGGACAGGGAGAAAATAATGTTACCGACAATCACAGAATAAATTCCCCATTTAAACATCACCATCATGATGACAAGACACACAAGATGGATTGCCAGCGAGATAGATGCGTTCCGCACAGGTACCGTCATTTTATTAATGCCCTGAAGAACTGCATTTGTTACGGTAGACAAGCAGAAAAATACAATACTAATCGCTCCAATATGCATCATCTTTGTAGGCACTTCCACATTTCCGCTGTAAAGTAGTGAAAGGATCGGTCCTCCCATTACTGTCAGTCCTACAAAACTTGGGATTGCAATCAACATTGCCGAACGAACAACAAGCGTAATCTTTGTATGGATCAATCGCTTATTTCCGGTCGTTACAGCTCCTGTCATACTTGGAATCATAGATGCGCCAAGCGCATTTGCCATTGCCAGCGGTACGTTGATCCATACATTATACTTACCGCTGAACATTCCCCAATATTCCATATATTCTTTTCGTGCCACACCTTGCACAGACATGATTTTTGTAAAAATTGCCGCATCTAAAGACTGACTGATATTATATACCGCAGTACTCAGCAAAACAGGTGCGCAGGTTAGAACGAGAATTTTTACAATTTCGCCATAACTCTCCTGTTTTTTAGAACCGTCCCGCAAAAGCTGTCTCCGGATCGTCTTTCGATATCCCCAGAAAATGATCAGAAGAAACATAAGTGCTGTAGCCGCACCGAGCACCGGACCAAGCGTTGCTCCTGCTGCACCGTAAGCTGCCTTCAGCGCTTTTACATTTTCTCTCTTAGCAATTCCGGCGCCGATTTTCAAAAATGCAGTTGCACCGATAATTGCTGCAATGGCATTCACAACCTGCTCAAGTACCTGTGATACTGCCGTCGGGATCATTGTTCCAAGTCCCTGGAAGTATCCGCGGAATGATGCAAGAATTGCTACGACAAAAAGTCCCGGCGCCAAAAATCTAAGCGGATATGCACTGTATGGCGATGTTAATATATTGGCAGCAATAAAATCTGCTCCAAAATAAAATATACAGGCTGCAATTCCGCCAACAATTACCGACAAGAGAAGCGCCGTCTGAAAGAGTCTCCATGAATTCTTTCGCTCTCCCTTAGCAACTCGCGCTGAGACAAGTTTGGATACCGCAAGCGGCATACTGTAAGACGTCAGAAGCAACGCTAATGCGTAAATCTCAAATGCGATACTATAGTACCCCTGCCCTTCGTCTCCCAGAATATTCGTAATTGGAACGCGATATAATAAACTAATTAATTTTACAATAATTCCGGCCGCTGCAAGGATTGCTCCCTGTGCCAAAAAGCTTCCGCTGCCTTCTTTTTTCTTTCGATTTCCCATGAAACTACCCCTTCACTTTATCTTGTAATTCCGAGCTGCTCCAGAATATCACGCTGTTTCTGTTCCATGACTGCACGCTCTTCCTCTTCCATATGATCATACCCCATCAGATGAAGCATACTATGGGCAATCAAAAATGCATATTCCCTGCGAATAGAATGTCCGTATTCTTCTGCCTGAGCGATTACCCGCTCTTTTGAAATTACAATGTCTCCAAGTACAAGTTCTCCGCTCTCCGGATCAAACGCAGAATCGTCTTCTTCCAGAAAATCAAATGTTCCTGCCTCTTCATATGCAATCATCGGGAAAGACAGTACATCTGTTGCCCGATCAATTTCCCGGAAGTTTCGATTCATTTCCTGAATCTCGTTATTCATTGTTAAGAGCAGGCTGACGGTGGCTTCATAAGGGCATCCCTCATAATCCAGCGCCGCCTCAATTACTTCTTCTGCTAATTCCTTTGTCTCTAGCGGAAGTTGTAAATCGCCTTCTTCTTCAAATAATAATGTCATGGTCGTCTCCTTATTTTTTATTCCTTTGTTTTATTCTTTTTATTTCCTTTTGTCCGCTCCTTTGTTCTGCCTTCCTTTGCTCCGGCTTTCGGTTTTGTTTCATATGCTTCATAAGCCTGAACAATCTTTTGTACGAGCGGATGGCGCACAACGTCTTTACTTGTCAGATTGCATATCTTAATGTCCTCTATCTGACTTACGACCTTCACTGCGATATCAAGACCGGATACCTGACCGGATGGAAGGTCTTTCTGTGTTGCATCACCTGTAATAACAACTTTCGATCCAAAGCCAATTCGTGTCAGAAACATTTTCATCTGAGCCGGTGTTGTATTCTGTGCCTCATCTAAAATAATAAATGCATTATCAAGCGTACGTCCCCGCATGTAGGCAAGAGGCGCAACTTCTATCAGACCTTTCTCCGAATTCTTGATAAAACTGTCTGCACCCATAATCTGATAAAGTGCATCGTAAAGCGGTCTTAAATATGGATCAATTTTACTCTGCAGATCCCCCGGAAGAAATCCCAATTTCTCTCCTGCCTCAATTGCAGGTCTTGTCAGAATGATCCTTCCCACCTCATTATTTTTAAATGCAGTAATTGCCATCGCCATTGCCAGATAAGTTTTTCCGGTTCCCGCCGGTCCAAGTCCAAATACAATCATATGATCCCGAATTGCATCCACATATTTCTTTTGTCCTAATGTCTTAGGCTTTACCGGTTTTCCCATGATTGTATGACAAATAATCTCTTTATCAATTTCGACCAGCGTACCGCTTTCATTTTCCATTGACAGAGCAAGTGCATAATTCACATTTTGTTCCTGAATCTCATTGCCGCGCACAGAAAGTTCTGTCAATTCTTTTAACACAGACTTTGCACGGTTCGCCTGCGCCGGCTCACCGATAATCTTAATTCCATCTGCACGGGGAATGATGCTGACATGAAGTGTCCGTTCAATTTTCTTTACATTTGCATCAAACTGGCCAAATACATTTTGCTCATGTCCGCTCGGAATTTCTATCATTGTTTCGAGAATACTCATTTATTCCTCTCCTTTTATATGATCAGTATCTTTGACGGCCTGCACCGTCTCCCCGACAGTTTTGATGACCGTCAGAGTTCCCTTTGCCACAGCATTGCCGTGATCTTTGTATATTTTAACATTATTTTCAAGAATTTGAACCCCTTTTTTCTTTAATTCTTTGCAAAACCGATCAAATTCTTCTGTCATTTTCCTGCGAATCTCAGAATCCGCATATTCTGCATCGGAAAATGTATATGCCCGGATCTCTTTTAAGCCAATCCTGATTGGAAGATCAAAGTGTTCACCGATTCTCAATGTTTTCTTCTTCACATACGTTTCTGATTCCGGAAACCGGTGAAACAATATCCCTGCCTGAATCGCATATGGACCGGCTTCCAGTAAAAGCGCTTTCCTTTTCTGCCCGGTATACACTTTCTTTTGATATGCTATTTCCATCCGACTTTCGTATGGAATTTCCGTTTGAATGTAAATATCTGCATCTGCAATATGATATTGATAGCCGGTAACTTCCTTATTATCATCCAGTACAGGTACCGATCCGGACACAAGCAGATCCCCTTTTTTAATTTCGCTTCCTGCTTCCATCTGCGGCACGCCTTTCCGTGTAATCATTTCTGTAATAATACCATCTGCGTCAGAAATAATATCTGCCGGCGCCTCAATCTCTTCTTCTGGTTCTTCCCGGATCATATCCATATTTTCCTTCATCTGCACGAAAAGCCTTGTTCCCTGAATAGAAGCAGAAACCCATATCACGTCATCATATTCGCTGCGGATTGCTTTCACAATCTGCTCACAATCAATCTTACGTTTCAACATTCCATGACAAATATCCTTTGACGCAAGAAACTGCAGCATCCCTTCATCGGTATGAGAATAATTACCGCTAATGTGGATATTCCAGATCCGAAGTGACATGAGATATACAAGCAGCAGGCAAAGTATCGCACCTGTAAAAAATGCCTGCCGTTTTCGATTTCGGTTTAGAAAAAAAGGAAGTCCTCTCCGCTCCAGAACTTTTATCTTCATATTTGATTTCCGAAGAATCGGTTTTAATTTTCGAAAACTCTTAACCGATAAGTACATTTCATAAGCGTGTCCGCAAGGTCTCAATCCCCACAGACGGATTTGATGATGACTGCACAGATTCAAAAAGCGTTCCGGAGAATACCCGGTTATCCTGATTCGCACATATCCCCGGATATACTGAATTAATTTTACAATCATGAAACTCCTTTCCGGCATTAAGACAGCGGCGGGTATTCAATACTTTTAATACGTCCGCTTACTTTCATTTCATCATTCGTAAAAAAATCTATCTGCATTCCTTCACCTGTCACTTTAATCTGACCGGCTTTTGTACGGATGCGAATCAATACATCTGTATACTCTAATAAGCCGCCATAATTCTCAATATGAAGTTCTATCTGTCCAAGCATGGTAACAATCGGAACTCCAAGCACCACATCTTTCGGCATATTTACGGCATCTGCCATCCTCGCTCTTCGAAGATTTTTTTCCTGGTTATGTGTCTCACTCATAAGAAATGCCATACCTATACTTTTACTGTAGTATATGTATGGCATTTTCAATTATGATTCAAAACTGATTAGATTTCTAATCAGCCCCAATATCGACAAAAAAGTTTCTGCATCTCCCGCTTTGTACGAATATACTGATGATATCCCATTCCGCGTACGGCCCGGTTAATATTCTGCTTGGATGTCTTGAAAATCTCTGCCAGTTCTGTTTGTTTCGGCGGCTCTTCATATCCTGTTTTTAAAATCGTAATCTCCATAATCATACTTTGAAGCGATTTCCAACGCTGCTGTACAAAATCACACATATGAAGACTTTCATTCAAAAAAGAAAGTTGATCTTCATGTGTATCTGCCATTACAAGGATCCTTGATACTTGATAGTCATTCTCATGCTGCAGACTGTTGAGGGCTTTCTTTGCATATTCATAAGCCGGTCCCGCAGCATTTCCCCCGGATGGCAAAAGAGCTGTGAGCATCTCTCCAATCCCAACACCAAATCTTACCGGTATTTTTCGAAATCGAAATTGAATAATATCAAGAATCTCTAAGACATGTCTGCCCGTATAAAAAAATCCACAAAACTTTCCTTCTTCCGTTGGTATCAGATCTGATGCGATATCTTCCTTATAGTAGGTATTAATATACTCCAACGTGCGCATAAGGTCTTCCCGAATCTTCTCCTGATCATCTGATTTTTCCGAAAACAGCATTTCTCCTATTACCGCATAATACATAAAATGCCCCCTTTTCTCTGATAGTTTTATCATACCACCAGAGTCCAAAAAGTCAACCAAAAATTATTTACATATTTATAATTTGCCCGTTTTTCCATTCATTCAGCAGAATTTTAGTCAACTATTTTTAATAGACTTTTTGTAGATTTGTTTTTCTGTGATAACCATGTCTGCCGCAATATCAGATACTTCCTGTGGAAGCACATCTGCAATCTGACATGCATACGCCAGCCCCACACGCCTGCAGCCTGGAACGTGTTCCAAATATCGGTCATAGTAACCTCCTCCATAACCGAGTCTTCTCCCATCCGCGTCAAACGCTACTCCGGGCAAAATCATTAGACTCTCTTCCGAAGGCGATGCTTCCACAATTCCCTGACGTAAAACCGGCTCCAAAATCCCAAACGTTCCTGATATCAAGTCCGCGCGGGAATGGATCTCAAAAAAACGCATCTCTCTGCCAAATACTCTCGGAACATATAAATGCTTTTGCTCCAGTAAAATTTTGTCAATCAACGCTATCGTCTCTACCTCCGACCGAAAGCTCACATAACAGAAAATATCAACCGCCTGACGATATTCTTCCAACCCGCAAAGTGTCTGGCAGATCTGTTTACTCTTCTTCTTTCTCTCGTCCTTAGATAATGTATCTCGCAAATGCAAATACCTTTTTCGCTCTTTTGCTTTCCATTCTGCCAGATGCAATTTTTTCCACCTCATTCCAAAAATCTTTCAGCTGATTTCTTATCATTATTCTATAAATTTTAAAAGGTCTGCAATGTGATCAATTTTTTCTGTTCCGGAAACAGCTCCAAATCCATAGGCTGCAAATATAAATGGAACTCCCGCTTCTCCGGAAGCTTCACAGTCTCCGGCAGTATCTCCCACATACACCGGATCCGTCAGCTGATTCCGTTCTACGACTGCCTTAATATTCATTCCTTTACTCTTTTTTGTATTTCCGTAACATTCAATATCTGTTACATAAGCCTCCAGATCTGTCTTTCTCAGGAACTGCTCAATATATCCGGACTGGCAATTACTTACAATACAAACGCGGCATTTCCCGGATAACGTAATAAATGTGTCTCGCATTCCTTCATAGCACAGATCTTCTTCACATGCCTCCAGATAACTGTGTTCATATTCGCAGCAGAATTCCATAATTCTTTCCCGCTCTTCCTGAGTAAGTTCCGGAAACAGATCCTCTGCAATTACATTCATCGGTTTCCCAAACTCCCGCTTCAAAATCTCGCCTGTAATATGGTTTGCTTCCATTCCCGCCGATGCGACTGCCTGATTCCATGCCTTTGCTACGACATCCGTTGTATCCCATAAAGTTCCATCCACGTCAAAAATAATATCTTTCATTCTCATTCCTCCATCTTTTTCCACAAATTATAAAATTGCTCTTCTGATTTTTGCTAAAAGTTCACCTGGAATTAATTTAGCATTTCAGAAGAGCAATTTCAATAAATTTATCTGATTCGTTATAAGAATTTTACCAAAGATGCATCGCATGCTGCATTACAAGAGAAACAATCGTGATTCCGATCCAACAGCAAAGTCCCATGAAAATCGGCTTTCCGCCACTTTTGATAAGCTTTACTACATCTGTATGGAATCCAATGGCTCCCATTGCCATAATAATAAAGAATTTTGACAGTTCTTTCAAAGGTACAAACATTTCCGCCGGGACTCCCATCGCAGTCGCCGCTGTCGTAATAATACTTGCGCCGATAAAAAACAAGATAAAAAACGGAAATACACTTTTTAAAGATACTTTCTCTCCGTCTGTTCCTTCTTGCCTTTTTGTCCGCAAAAAGGCAAGCACTAATGTAATCGGAATAATTGCAAGTGTCCGTGTCAGTTTTACCGTTACTGCTTTGTCAAGTGTCTGACTCCCCAAATGGTATATGCTGTCCCAGGTGGAAGCTGCTGCCGTAACAGAGGATGTATCATTGACTGCCGTTCCCGCAAAGATTCCGAATGCTTCTCCCGATGTTGTGGAGAATCCAAGCGCACCTCCTAACGCCGGAAAAATTAAAGCCGCAAGAATATTAAACAAAAAAATAACCGAAATTGCCTGCGCCACTTCTTCATCATCTGCATCAATGACCGGAGCTGTTGCTGCAATAGCTGAGCCTCCGCAAATGGAAGAACCTACTCCTACTAACGTAGAAATATTTCCGGGGATATGCATTGCCCGATGAAGTATATATGCGATTATGAGGGATGTTCCGATTGTACAAAGAATAATCGGCAATGACTGTTTCCCGGTTTCCAAAACCACCTCCAGATTCATACCAAATCCGAGCAGGATAACTGCATATTGAAGTATTTTTTTTGAAGTAAATTTAATTCCCGGAGCAAACGTCTCTTTTTTCTTTATCATTGGCGCCAGCGCCATTCCGATTAAAATCGCAAACACCGGTCCCCCAATGATCGGAAACTGTTTTCCCAACAGGAAAGATGGAACTGCCAATGCAGCACACAGCAATACACCTTTCCAGCTTTGTCTCATTGTATTCATAGATACTGCCTCCCTAATGCTGCGCCGCATGGATGGCTGCAATCGTACCATCTGCCACTGCAGTTGAAACTTGTCTTACCTGTTTTACACGAATATCACCAACTGCATAGACACCGGCAAGTTCTGTTTCCATAGTTTCATTTACCGGAATAAATCCATTTTCCAGAGTAAGTTCCTGATATAGCTCTGTATTCGGGACTGTTCCTGCATAGACAAAGATACCACACCCCGGATCTTCGATTGTTTCCACAGCTCCTGTCCGTTCATCGGCAATTTCCAGCGATTCTACCTGATCTACACCATAGACTCCGTGAAGTCTTGAATGAAGCCTAAGTTCCATATTCGGTGTTTGATTTACTTTGTTGCGAAATTCTGCAATACATCCCAACTGCTCTTCAAAATGAATGATTGTCACTTTCGCTGCATATTTAGAAAGATACAGCGCTTCTTTTATCGCTCCATCTGCTCCGCCCACTACATAGACATGTTTTCCAACATACTGCGCGCCATGCTTGGCTGCGTTTAACGCCATTCCTCTTCCGGCAAGTTCCTGTTCTCCCGGTATTCCCAGTTTGCGCGGTGAAGTTCCATTCGCAAGAATTACTTTTTCGGCTGTATAGGTGCCGGAGTCTGTTACAATTACTTTCTTTGCTTCTTTTAAATGTACTTCTGTCACTTCTGCTTTTATAATCTCCACACCTGCGTCTTCTGCCTGGCATCTCATACGGTCTGCAAATGTTTTTCCCGTTTCATTCTCTACAACTGCTGTATAATGTGTTACAGTCGAAACCTTTCCAATCAGTCCACCCACTTCGTTTTTTTCAATAATTGCTGTTTTCATCCCACGGCTGACTGCGTAAATTCCCGCACTGATTCCTGCCGGTCCTGCTCCGATAATAATTACATCATACATAGTAAACTCCTCCTTAAACGATATTGCATTTCTTTCATTCATAGTTTTTCCTTACACGAATACTATATGATAGTTTTATCATTTTGTAAAATTATAATAAATGATAATTATATAAATTTATCTTATGGTAAAATCGTCCACAAAAAAAGGGCATCCGATGCCCTTTTCTATGATTTCAAAAAAACAAGTTCTTTTGATGAAGAATACGCTTCTGCATACTGATATCCGGATTCCTGAAATTTTTTCACACCTTCCAGTGTGTCAATCTGATTCGCTGCAAGCCAGGCACACATCTGACCACGAGCCATTTTGGCAAAAGTTCCCTTTACTTTTATCACTCCGTCCACTTCTTCTCCAAAAGTGCATGTGACGAAGGAAATATCTTTCTCCACATACGGAGCAATCGCACGGCTGTATTCTTTTGACGCAAGATTTAAAATAACTGCAGGATCTTCCGAACGTTTTTCCTGCTTTGCCTCTTCATGAATTTCTTCCGCCAAAACACGATAGATATCTTCTCCCCAAAACTCGTACAAATCTTGTTTCCCATTGACTTCCAGTTTCGTCTGCATTTCCAGGCGATATGGAACAACACCATCTGCCGCATTTAATATACCGTAAAATCCACTTAAAATTTTCAAATGTTTTTGAACATACTCCCACTGCTCTTTTGTAAAAATCTGCGGTGCCATATTAGAAAATGCCAGCCCCTGATAGGTCAGCACGGCCGGAGATAACCCGTTTCTTAAATCCATGTTCTGATAACGTATATAGTTCTCCTCTGTAATGCGGTCATTTGCGCGAAACAGCTCTTTGAGTCCGGCTCGGTCAAATTCCCGCATCCGGGCAAGTATCTGTTCCGTCTTATCCAGAAGCGGCGGCAATGATCTGGCTTTCATAAAATCATTTGCCGTCTTCATTTGTTTTGCAGGTGAAATAATGATTTTCATTTTCTTCTCCTTTTCCCGGAGCCTTTCCTTGCAGAAGACAACAATCTGTCTTCTTACAATTACAAACTCCAGGCTTCTTCATCAATTCGTTTGTCACGAAAATAATATTCTCTGTCCTTATCTCCGATTTCGCGCAGTACCCGGCAAGGGTTTCCGACAGCGACAACATTTGCCGGAATATCTTTTGTCACAACACTTCCGGCGCCGATTACAGTATTATCTCCAATGGTAACTCCCGGAAGAATCACTGCATTAGCGCCAATCCATACATTGTTCCCAATATGTACCGGACAGTTAAACTGCAATGCTTTCTTTCTCAGAGAAGGTTCTACCGGATGTGCTGCTGTTGCAATCGTAACATTCGGTCCAATCATAACATGATCTCCAATAAATACTTCTCCATCGTCTACAATTGTTAAATTAAAATTTGCATAAAATAAATCTCCGATATGGACATGATGTCCACTCCAGTTTGCATAAAACGGCGGCTGGATATAACAATCTGTACCGCAGGACGCAAACATCTTCTTCATCAGTTCTTCTCGCTCTTTTACTGCGCTTGACGGTAATGAATTAAATTCTCCGAGCATATCCAGATACGGAAATTGTTCTTCCATAATTTCCTCATCATTTGGATTATAAATCATCCCCGAAAGCATACGTTCTTTCTGTGTCATTTTTTCTCCTTCCTTTTATGAATATTGTTTTAAAATGGTATCAATCAGCCTGGAAGCATCTCCTCTCGACATCATTTCCAAATCTTCCGAAAGTTCTATCCCATACCATCCGGAAAGCTTCTGCAAATATTCCTTCTGCTTCCATGTAATACGCTGTTCCTTCTTCGGTCGATAAAACAATGGCTGCGGTTCAAATAATTTCGGCTCTTTCTCTTGAAAATAATGTCCAAGACAGTGATATAACTTTGCTGTTGCCAATGCGTCATGATAGGCTCTGTGCGCAGCCTGATTCTCAATCTGATAGTGTTCACATAATGCTCCGAGGCTTTTTGACTCCAGATCTTTATGTACCTTTCTCGCAATCTTCAGCGTATCAATTCCGGAATGTTCAAATCTATGGCCGTATTCCTTTGCATAGATTTTCATAAATTTATAGTCAAACATAATATTATGTCCTATCAGCACATTTTCCCCACAGAACTTCATAAAGGCCGCTATAATTTCTTCTGTCGGTCTTGCATTTGCCACCATCTCATTCGTAATTCCTGTCAGATTTGTAATCAATGGAGAAATAGGCTCCGGCGGCTTCACAAATTGCGAAAAACGTTCCTGTACTTTTCCATCAATAACTTTCAGCGCGCCAATTTCAATAATATGGTCTTTTGTTTCACTCAGCCCTGTTGTCTCCAGGTCAAATGCCACATACGTCTTTAACAAGCGAAATCCCCCTTTCTGCTGCTTAACAAAGTGCAGCAGCTTTTCTCCCATTATACTGCGATTCAGATTTTAGGACAATCCTGTTTTACATTCTTGTTTCAGAACAATTCTATCCATGATCGTTGAAAATAATTTATAAAATCCAAGTGCATACAACGCACCGCACAAATTATGAAAAATCCGAAAAAAAATTGCTCCATCCACACCGAGGAACGTCATTGCGATTGACATTGCACCCCAGGAATTAAATACCGCCTGCCATCCATAACTTGCCGACAGACCGACTCCGATTCCTCCCAGCACCCCAATATATTCATACATCCATTCCGGCAGTATCATATATAACAGGAGGAATGTAACGCCTCCTAAAATATTTCCCGGGATTCTCCCCTGTATCCTCTTTTTCATGTCTTTCTGAAATAGCACAAGTACAGACATGACCGCAATGGCAGCCCACATCACGCGCGGAAGTCTCAGAAGACCAAAGAGAAAAATAATTGATGAAACCCCAAGTGTCACACAAATCTGCCATCTTGTGCGGGAAGAATTCAGATGAAATTCCTCAAAAATATGACGCAAACTTCTTTTATAAGTACAATTTCTATGGTTTTTGTAAAAAACGATTCCCGTCATCAGGCCACCCACAGCCATTGCGCCAATCCTAAGCAGATAACTCCTTCCCGACACATCATATCCATACAACAGAAGATATCCAAGCAGCAATGTGGATTGATTAAACATTACAACATTATGACATCCAAGCAGCATCAATACAAAAATACAGACACTATTCACAAGCAGCTCTGTCAAAAGATTTCCTGCATTTGCCAGACGCGGTCCAAATGTCATAATCCCCCATATCATCATCAAAGAACTAAGTGCATGAGGCGCGTGAATTCCAAGATCTGCAAATCGAAATGCCATTACACTCAACAGCACCACTACTCCCACAATACTATTATCACTTCCAAAGAGAATACTAAATCCGGTCACAAATGCAACGCAGAATATAAGCGTCAATAATATCTTACATCCATAGACAAAAATATGATATCCTTTTTCCTTTCGGCCTTCTGCCTGTTTGATAAGTTGCTTTGAACCCGCCTGGTTCAATTGCAGTTCCTGATAAAATGTCATTCATGTTCCTCCCTTGTTTCTAAACTTATCGGGGAGGCATTATATCATTCGCTGGCATATTTGTCAATTATTTATGATATGGTTCCCCGTTAATGATACGGTAACTTCGATAAATCTGTTCCAGCAAAATGACACGCATCAGCTGATGCGGAAACGTCATCTTTGAAAAACTCAACGCATAATCTGATCGTTTCAGCACTTCCTGCCCAAGTCCGATGGAACCTCCGATTACAAAACAAATATGACTGATCCCCTGTATACCTAGTTTTTCTATCTTCCCGGCAAATTCCTCTGAAGAAAGTAATTGCCCTCCGATCTCAAGCGTAATAACAAATGCATCTTCTTTTATATATTTTAAAATACGCTCTCCTTCCTTATCCCGAATGTGATTCTCTACCACTTCACTGGCCTGATCCGGCGTCTTCTCATCTGCCACTTCCACGATTTCCAACTTACAATATTTGCTCAGCCGTTTGCTGTATTCTGCAATTGCATCTTTTAAATATTTTTCTTTTAGTTTTCCAACAGTAATCACGGTAATCTTCATTAACTTTTTCTCCTTCTTTCCTCTGTTTTATTATTCAACAGAAAAAGGGGCTGTCGGTTAATACCGATTTTTAGGCTCTAAATCTCAAAATACGAATCTCCTTTAGAAATCAGTGTTTTTCGCACCTGATCTTCTATGAGAGATTCGTATTTTGTCTTTTTCGTATGTATTTTTGGGCACAAAAACCCCTCAACCTGCATATTTAAACGTACACATTTTCTAAGCAACTGTTTCTTCGATTTTTTTCTCAAATTTTTGGATTTTTTCATGAAGAAAACGATGGTATTTATTTATATTTCTTCCAATCGCATACAGCATGAATTCTTTATATACTTTTTCGGATGTCCGGTAATTGAATCGGCGGAAACTGTCATTTTCTTTAATGTCTCCAAAATGTCCCTCTGTCTGGATGGAACGAATCTGACGATTTAAGATCCCTTTCTCACTCTGGATGTTTTTATGGGATTCTTCTTTCAAAGCTTCCCATTGTTCGTTGATCTTCATCACTTTATTTTTCTCTCTATCTTTTTCGGCATCATATTTATAGAGACATTTTGCTTTATGTTCACAACCACTGCAGTCTGCACATCCATACACTTCAAAGGTTTGTGTATAACCAGTCTGTGCTTTTGTTTCTGTTCGGATATGATGCAATTCTCTTCCGTCATGGCAAATATAATACAACTCATCTTCAAATATCTGCGTTTTCATGTTGTAATATTTTCCGATTTCTTCTGTATACGCACGTGTTTTCCGTTTTTCATGATCCTGCAGCTTGATATAGCTGGAGATTTTATGTTCTTTTAAGTACAGTAGGTTTCTTTCGCTGCAATACCCGCTATCTGCTGTCACTTCCTCAAGAATATCCCCAAATGCTTTTTGATGTTTTTCCAAAACCGGAATCAACGTATTATAATCTGTCCGATCATTGCTGACATAAGTCTGGACAATGAAATAATTCTCTACTGCAATCTGAACATTATATGCCGCTTTTAATTGCCCGTTCAGCATATGATCCTCTTTCATCCGCATAAAAGTAGCTTCCAGATCTGTTTTGGAATAACTGTTTCTGTCTGTTCCCATGATCTCAAAACACTCTTTATATCCCATAAGACGTTCACCACAGGCTTCCAATTCTTCGTAAAGCTGCTGGATTTCCGATTTTCTTTTTCCTTTTCCATAAACAAATGTAATCTGTTCCTGTTCTGCTATCTGTATCAGATTTTTTTGGAGCTTCAGTATCTCCAACGGAGAACAATTGTCAATCTCTATGATTGTATTATTGGATAACTTTTTATGTTTTGTCAGTTTTCTTTTTCGGTTCTTTTCAATGACATCCCGTACTTTCTCCATTCCTTCGATCACGAATATATGTGCATGGGGAATGTCATATTTGATGCCATACTCATTTTCATCAATCAAAACGTTATACTTTTGATACAATAAATCAATAGTATCCAGTAGTCCTGCAAGATGATAATTGATTGTTCCTCTCCAGACAAACGTATAACGGTTCGCATTGGCTTCTATTTTTGTACCGTCAATAAAAAGATTTTTTAGTGTGATGAATCCTTCTTTTTGCAGGCGACGAAGAAACTGATAATTCAGCTCATCCAGTACATCAGCGGTCAGTTTCTTATTCTTGAAGTCATAAAAAGCATCCCGTTTCGGCTTCTGACCTTTCGTAAGCCAGATAAAGGCGAGATCTCTTTCACATAATTCTACAATACGGTCAACAGCTCTTATCCCACGCATGTTTGCGTAAGTAACTACAGCATACATCATGATTGGGTTGTACCCGGTTCTTCCCTTATCAGAACAATTGGCTAATAAGCCAGAAAAATCTAACTCCTCCATCACTTTTTTCAGGGTATAGACTGGATCGTCGTCTGGTAAACACAATTCGAAGAAACTGAAGTTAATTTTCTGTTGCCCTAATTCAAAAAAATCGTTATAATAGTCTTTGTTTAGCATAGTTCCATTATAACATGGAACGGAGAAAATGATGGTTGTCGTTAGCCATCTTTTTCTCTTTTTATGGAAAAGTTTCAGGGGCAGGTTTGACTCATACAAGTCAAATCTGCCCCTGTTTGGAACTATCATTTCCCGACAGCCCCTCTCTTACTACATTTATAATTGCTTGGTAAAACAGATGATCCTGTTTACAGCTGAAAATCCGGATCTGACATGAAATGAAAAACCATCCGCATTGCTCAGTTCGCAATCACTGGCAAATTCTGTACATCCACAGTTTCTAGCCCATCTTTCGCACGCCTCCAGAAGTTCTGTTCCTATCCCTTCATTACGTCTTTCTTCCCGCACAAAAATTCCTTCCAGATAGCCAACCGGCGAAGTCTCTGTTCCTTCCACATAATCTGTGCGGAGACTGCACTGCGCAAACCCATTCGGAATATCTCCATCCCAATTCAGAAAAATCACACAACTCTTTTTGGAAATATACTCTTCCATCTCATCTTTCAACTCATCAATTGTGTGTTCCGGCCATAACTCAAATGCCAACTCTGCTATATCATATAGGTCACTTAATTCTGCTTGTTTTACCATTTTTATTTCCTCTTTAATCCTTTTAACCTTTCTTTATCTTCCCTGGTAACCCGATAGGATTCCCTAATTTTCTGAAGCGCTTTATTGTGGGTAAAAACATCCAGCGTTTCTTCCTTTAAAAAACGTTCTGTCTTCTCCGGGAACTTTACATAGCAGACAGAAACTGCCCATGCTACTGCCATTTTTACATAATACGCTTCTTTGTGAAGTGCTGAAAAATGTTCAAACAGATGATCGATATATCTTTCATTCACAAAATAATTGAGAAACGAAACTACCGCAAAACGAATCTCATATTCCTGATCACCGGAGACATATTTGCACAGATATTGATACCAGAATTCCTGATCCTCCGCCATGAAACGGTAAGTGGAACAGCAACTGTCACAAACTGCCCAATTATCAATCTTCGGCACAAACTTATCAAGCCATCTGCATCGTTCTTCCTTACTCATTTGCGCATATCCGATGATCATTCCCTGCAGCAGCAGTTCTTCATAATACTCCGGTGTCGCTTCCAGATAAGAATAGAAAGATTCCTTTGAAAGTCTTTTCGCAAATGCACGCAGTATTGGAATCCTCACTCCGATCATAGGTAAAATCTCTCCCGGAACAAGTGAACGATTAAACGCTCGATAAGCTTCATCCGCAAATGCGTGAAGTTCTTCTCGAATTGCCTCTGTCATAACATATTTTCCTTTCCTTCGACTGTTACTATATTACCATAGACAAACTTTTCACGCAATGGGAAAGTGTTTTATTGACCTCATTTTCAAAAGAGTGTAATATATTGTTTAGATCGTTTTATAAAGGAGACTTACATATGAGATTTAAAGGAAAGATTGCAGCCTGGTGGTACATATTTTTACTTTCAGGAAATGCTATTTGTATCTGGGTTATTTTTTCAAAACAGACCTTTTGGGGAATTCTGGGAGGCGCGATAGCCTGTATTATGTTTGATGTGTTATTCGTGCCGACAATTATAAATAATTATGTCGAACTGCGAAATTCTACACTTCAGATTGTTTTTGGACTATCCAGCCAGTCCATTCCTTATCGTGATATCTCTCTTATAGCAGAAAGCCGAAATCCGATGATGTCAACCGCTGCTTCTCTTGACAGACTATATATTATGTACGAAGGCGGAAACGTAATGGTGTCTGTTCGCGAAAAAGACGCTTTTATAAAAGAATTATTGCGTTATAACAACAAGATACAATATATAAAGAAATAAGATTCTCCGACTTATCCCAGAAGTATATTTCAATAGATATAAAGACAGGGCAGGATTTATCAAAATCCTGCCCCAATTCTATTTATCCATATTTAATATCTGACTATTTGTTGGAAAGATATTCGTGAATACCTTTTGCTCCTGCCTTACCAGCACCCATAGCAAGGATAACTGTTGCAGCACCTGTAACAGCATCTCCACCGGCATAAACGCCTTCTTTTGTTGTCTTACCAGTTTCTTCTTCTGCTACGATACATTTCCATTTATTTACTTCCAAACCTTCTGTTGTAGAAGAAATTAATGGGTTTGGTGATGTTCCAAGAGACATGATAACTGTATCTACATCAATCACAAACTCAGAACCGTCAACTTCTACCGGACGTCTTCTTCCGGATGCATCCGGCTCGCCGAGTTCCATCTTAACAACTTTCATACCACTTACATTACCATTCTCATCCACAAGGATTTCTTTTGGATTTGTAAGAAGATCAAAGATAATTCCTTCTTCTTTTGCATGATGAACTTCTTCCACTCTGGCCGGAAGCTCTTCTTCACTACGACGATATACAACATGAACTTCTGCTCCAAGACGAAGCGCTGTTCTTGCAGCATCCATAGCTACGTTACCGCCACCAACAACAGCAACTTTTGTTCCTGCTGCGATCGGAGTATCATAAGAATCATCAAATGCTTTCATTAAGTTACTTCTTGTCAGGTACTCATTTGCAGAGAATACGCCGTTTGCATTTTCTCCCGGAATACCCATGAATTTCGGAAGACCAGCTCCTGAGCCAATAAATACTGCCTCGAAACCTTCTTCTTCGATCAGCTGATCGATTGTTGTAGATTTACCGATAACAACGTTTGTCTCGAAAGTAACGCCTAATTCTTTAACTTTTTCAATTTCTTTTGCAACAACGTCAAGTTTCGGTAAACGGAATTCCGGAATACCATATACTAAAACGCCGCCCAGCTCATGAAGCGCTTCAAATACTGTTACTTCATAGCCTAATTTTGCAAGGTCACCGGCACATGTAAGACCAGCCGGACCGGAACCGATCACAGCAACTTTATGACCGTTTGTCTTCTCAGCTTTCTCCGGTTTGATATCATGCTCTAACGCGTAGTCAGCAACAAATCTTTCAAGTTTACCGATAGAGATCGGCTCACCTTTGATACCACGGATACATCTTCCTTCACACTGTGATTCCTGAGGACATACACGTCCGCAGATTGCAGGAAGTGCTGAAGATTTACCGATAATTTTATATGCTTCTTCGATATTTCCTTCTTTTACTTCATTAATAAATGCCGGAATGTTAATTGCTACAGGACAACCCTGAATACATTTCGCATTTTTACAGTTAATACATCTGCTTGCCTCTTCCATAGCTTCTTCTTTGTTATATCCAAGACAAACTTCATCAAAGTTCGTTGCACGAACCTTTGGATCCTGTTCTCTTACTGGTACTTTCTTTAATACGTCCATTACTCGTCACCTCCGCAATGACCACATCCGCCGTGATGTGTATCACCTTCCTGTAATTTCAGCATTGCTCTTCCTTCTGCTGTTTTATAAATCTGCTGTCTCTTCATAGCTTCGTCAAAGTTTACAAGATGTCCGTCGAACTCCGGTCCGTCTACACATGCAAATTTAATTTCTCCGCCAACAGAAAGACGACATGCACCACACATACCTGTTCCGTCTACCATAATCGGGTTCATACTTACAATCGTCGGAATCTCAAGTTTCTTTGTAAGCAGGCATACGAATTTCATCATGATCATCGGTCCGATTGCAACACATACATCATACTTGTTGCCTTCTTCAACTAATTTTTCGATCATGCTTGTTACCATACCATGATGTCCATATGTTCCATCATCTGTACAAATATAAAGGTTACCTGCAACCTCTTTCATCATATCTTCAAGGATTAACATATCCTTTGTCTTAGATCCAACAATAACATCTACTGCGATGCCATGCTCTTTCATCCATTTTACCTGTGGATAAACCGGAGCGGCACCAACACCACCTGCAACAAACAGGATTTTTTTCTGTCTTAAGGATTCCATATCTTCATGCACAAACTCAGATGCACATCCTAAAGGACCAGTGAAGTCTCTGAATGAGTCTCCTGCCTGTAATTTTGCCATTTTTTCAGTAGAAGCTCCAACAATCTGGAACACAATTGTAACAGTTCCTGCTTCTCTGTCATAATCACAAATTGTAAGTGGGATTCTTTCTCCCTTTTCGTCCATCTTTACGATAACGAACTGGCCAGGCTCGCAATGTTTTGCAACTCTTGGCGCTTCTACATCCATAAGAAAAATCTTATCTGCCAATGTTTCGGCTTTCAGTATTTTATACATCATAGTCCTCCTCTATTCTTAACTCTACTTATTATAATAAAACATAATTAAAAAAATATCAATCTAATTTTGTCATGTTTTGTGTTTTTCGTTTTTTTCAATAATTTTACTGCAAAATAAGCTCGTAATTCATCTTTTTTATCTCACTGAGACGTCCTTTCCCGTCCACCAGTACTGCACAAAAGATATGATTTCCTTCCGGCATATCAATCGGACCGGTGTATTTTGTTGATGCTGCCGTTGGAGTTTCAATTTCGCCATCCGCACTGCTGATCGTATAGTAAGCTGTATAACCGCTTGGCACCTGAATCGTTATCTGCATCTGGCGTTCATAATATCCCGTTGATGGCGAAACTGCCGGCGCATCTGCAACCGGATATTCTACTACATATGTTTTCGACACTACAATGCTTGGAACTCCTTCGTCATTCACAGAAATAGCGCTGATTGTTGTAGTTCCTTCCCCTATCTGTATGGGAGTTTCATACACCGCACTCGCAGTTGTCGGTTCTGTCCCATCCGTTGTATAATAAATCTTTTGCCCCTTAGATGTCAGGGAAAGTTCCTGCACTTCGTCATAGGTCTTCTCCTCTAAACTAAATTTCGGCTCATTGGAAACATACATATTCAGATCGTCTAAAACCCCATCGTCTTCACACTCATCCAAAAGCACCGGAATTTTACTAAGCTGATCTGTCTGCTGATAAAACTCAATACATCCTCTGTACAGCTCTACATTTCCAGGATACTTACTGATCGCTTTCAGATAATAATCTTCTGCTGTATCCGGTTCATTCTGTGCAATATAGACTTCCGCCAAACCATTATAGGCATCCGCTTTCGCGTCATCCTGTTTCATTGCCTGCTGAAACTTTTCTTCTGCCTGACGATAATCTTTCTGATTAAGATAGCGATTTCCGCCTCTGACAAGACCATAGTATGTATTTAAATAAATAAAATACCCAAGTGCACCGAGAATCACAACAACTCCAATGCCAATCAAAATCCGCATACGTTTCTTTGCTTTTTGCTTTTTACGTTTTAATTCATTCTCTCTCCTGCGCCTCGCACGTTCTTCCTGGTGCTTCCGCTCTCTTAGTTCAGACTGTCTGATACTCTCAGCTCTCTCTTTTCTCTGCTCATCCCGACGGAGCCGTTCTTTTTCTTCTCTGCGTTTCTCTGTCAGATGATGCTCTGTCTGATCTTCTGCATTTGGCAAAGGAATATTCATCGTATATGAAATCATCCCATTAGAATTCTTCAGATTCTCAATCGGTATTCTATTTCTTGTACGATTCGATGGTTCTTCCTCAAGCGCCCCTTTCACCTGAGCTGTTAATACGTCATCCAAAGGATTGTAGTCCGGAACAATCTGTACCTCCTGACCGCATTTTTCGCAGTAGAGATAACCTTCCGGGATTGCGGCACCACAATTCTTACATTTCATTTATACCATCCCCCAAATTAGTTTTCTTTTGTTGATTTACATTTCCGCTGTCGAAAGACAATTCTGTAAAAGCATTGTAATTGTCATCGGTCCTACGCCGCCGGGTACCGGAGTAATCGCTCCCACTTTTGAAAAAACATCTTCATAGTCTACATCGCCACAGAGTTTTCCATTTTCATCCCGATCCATCCCGACATCAATTACCACTGCGCCTTCTTTTACATATTCTTTTGTAATCATCTTAGCCTGTCCGACTGCTACGATCAGAATATCAGCCCGTTTTGTCACTTCAGCCAGATTCTCTGTCTTAGAGTGCGCAATCGTTACGGTGGCATTTTCCTGCAACATCAAAAGCGCCATTGGTTTACCGACAATATTGCTTCTTCCAACAATAACGCACTCTTTTCCTGCAATAGAAATGCCGGATCGTTTTAGCATTTCTACAATTCCCGCAGGCGTGCACGGTTTTGGCCCCGCCGCGCCAATGCAAAGATTACCGACATTATATGGATGGAAGCAGTCTACATCCTTTTTCGGAGAAATGCATTCCAACACGTTTTTTTCGCAAATGTGTTTTGGAAGCGGAAGCTGAACAAGAATTCCGCTAACCTTTGAATCCTGATTTAATTGTTTGATCAGTTCAAGCAATTCCTCTTCTGTCGTTGTTTCCGGCAAATGACGGATATCTGAGGTAATTCCTACAAATTCACATGCTTTTGCCTTATTTCTAACATAGACTGATGAGGCCGGATCATTTCCAACCTGTACAACAGTCAGACCAATTTCCACGCCCTTTTCTAAAAACGCGTGCATTTTTTCTTTCATTTCCATTTTCATGTCTGCTGAAATTTCTTTTCCACTAATGATCTTTGCCATATCGCTTCCTCCTGTCCGACAGCTATGTATTCGCAGCTACAGATACTCTTCCGCATATTGCTCAAATTGCTCCATTGACATAAGCACTTTGCGGGGCTTCGTACCTTCTTCCTCACCAACCACACCGGCTTCAGCTAACTGATCCATAATTCTGGCCGCTCGATTAAAGCCAATTTTGAATACACGCTGCAGCATACCGATAGACGCTTTATCTTTCTCGATAATAAATTTAGCCGCATCCATAAAATAGACATCTCTGTCATCTCCGGAACTGCCGGCGGCAACTGCATTACTTGTATTTACATGGTTAGTAATTTCTTCATTATAGGTTGGACTGCCATTCTCATTCACAAGATAATCTACAACAGCCTGTACTTCCTGATCTGATACAAATGATCCCTGAACACGCACAGGCTTCTGATAACCAGACGGATAAAAAAGCATATCACCTTTCCCAAGCAGTTTTTCTGCTCCGTTCATATCAATAATGGTTCTCGAATCCACACCGGACGATACAGAAAATGCAATTCTGGATGGCATATTTGCCTTAATCAATCCAGTAATAACATTCACTGACGGTCTTTGTGTTGCCAGCACCAGATGAATTCCGGCAGCTCGTGCAAGCTGTGCCAGACGGCAGATTGCCTCTTCTACTTCTCCCGGTGCAACCATCATTAAATCAGCCAGCTCATCTACGATAATTACAATTTGAGGCATTTTCTTTGGTTTTGCCGGATCGTCAATCTCTTTAATGGACTCCACTTTCGTATTATATCCGTTCAGATCACGCACATTATACTGTGCAAAAAGCTGGTAGCGTTTCTCCATCTCTATAACTGCCCAGTTCAAAGCTCCCGCCGCTTTCTTAGGATCTGTTACAACAGGAATCATCAAATGCGGAATACCATTATAGACACTTAACTCAACCACCTTTGGATCAATCATAATCAGTTTCACATCTGCCGAATCTGCTTTGTATAAAATACTCATAATCAACGTATTAATGCAGACAGACTTTCCTGAACCTGTGGCTCCTGCAATAAGAAGATGGGGCATTTTCTTAATATCTGCCACGACAACTTTACCTGCAATATCCCTTCCGACAGCAAATGCAATTTTTGAAGGATGGTTTTTAAACTCTTCTGATTCCAGAAGATCTCTCAACAGGACTGCCACATTTTCCTTATTCGGAACTTCAATTCCGACAGCTGCCTTGCCCGGAATCGGCGCTTCAATACGAATATCTGCCGCCGCAAGATTCAACTTAATATCATCTGCCAGACCGACGATCTTGCTGACCTTTACTCCTTGCTCCGGCTGGAGTTCATACCTGGTTACAGATGGTCCGCAGCTCACATTTGTTACATGGACATTCACTCCAAAATTCTGGAGTGTCTGCTGAAGTTTCATCGCAGTCTCCCGAAGGTGTGCATCCGAATCTCCGCCTCCGTTTTTGCCTTTCTTTAACAGCTTGTATGGCGGAGATACATAAACCTTTTTCGGTTCCTGTTCTTCTTTTCGTATCTTTTCATCCAGTGCCTTTGTCTCCTCAGCCACTTCACTTCTGCTTTCCTTCGTAGACCGTTTTCGATGCTCCGGCATCTCTGTTTGCGGCATTTCCGTTTGTGTCATCTCTGTCTGCGGCATCTCTGTCCGAGACACCTCCATTTGCGACATCTCAGCTATCTCGCTATTCGGAAGTTCTTCATTTGACATTTCGTTCGCTTCCGGAATGTTAAATTCCGTTGGCATTGCCCGGTTAATTACAAAGTCGGGAACTTCTGACTCCGGAGAAGGCGTAATTTCTTTCATCTCCGGCGTCTTTTTTACAAAATCTTCTTCATTCAATGTGGTTGCGAAAGAAACGCCTGATACAACTTTTCGATTCTTTCCGCCTTCATGTAATTCCTGACTTTTCTTTATTTCTGCCTGACGGGCGCGCTCTTCCCGTCTGGCTTCTTTTGCTTCCAGATTTTTTCTCCGCTGTTCCAGCTTTTCTTCCTGCTGGATCGCACGCTCTTCTCTTCGGATTACCGCTGTTTCCCGACGGCGTTTTGCATCCGCCTTAGCATTCGAATAAGCTCTGCGTCCCCCTTCTTTGACTCCTTTCAAAAAGGATCTTTCCGTAATTATGACGATACAAATAATAGAAAGAATGATTACGAATACAAACGTCCCCGCTACTCCGATCGCCGGACAGAACAATTTCGCAAAAACACCGCCAAGCAGCCCGCCGTCTGTCTTATACCGGCTTGCAATTGTATAGTATTCCATATATCCAACAGTTTTATCAAATCCTGACATCATTAACTGGATAAATGTACAGACAAGACATGTCAAAACGATCCCTGCCCCAATCTTCACATAGGCGGTTCCATTTCCCTTATTGGAAACGGCAAATGCAATTCCAATAAAAAATATGATAGGAACAATATAGGCAGTAACGCCAAAAAGACCAAACAAAACGCCGGACACCATATCTCCTATAAATCCACCCACGCCAAAATTACTCAGCATCATTAAAATACTGATGGCGATTGCTATTAAAATCACAATCTCATCCCGCAAAAATCCCTGCTGCGGCAGTTTCTTCTTAGACTGTGTTGTTTTTTTTGTACGAGAAGCCGGTTTCTTTTTTGTTCCTCCCCCGGAAGAAGCCGTCTTCTTTGATTTTGTTGTATTTGAAGCCATAAGCTTACCCCCTTATGTTGTATAAGCATACATACTAAATTATAGCATCAATACAAATCTCTGTCATTAGTTATTTTCGAGGTTTCTTTTTTTCGTCAATCAGCTCATAAAGCTTTTGCATTGCTTCATAAATTCCGCCAACTTGATTGATAATTCTTTCACGAACCGCTTCTTCCCCATCCAGCATGGTTCCCACGTCTTTTACAAGCTGCGTAGAATCCAGCATCAGCTTCTCCAGACGTTCGACTGAAATCCCCGAATGTTCCGAGATAAAACGTGTAATCCGATCCTGAGTTTTCTCCATATTCCGATAACTCTGGATCACACCAATCGTCATCCCGTTTGACCGCACCGGATGAATAATCATCGTTCCGCTTGGCACAATAAAAGAATAATCTGCCGCCACTGCCAGCGGACCTCCGATGGAATGGCACCCTCCAAGAACAAGAGAGACTGTCGGCTTACTCAAAGATGCGATCATCTCTGCGATGGCAAGTCCCGCTTCCACATCCCCTCCCATTGTATTAAGCAGGATCAGCACACCGTCAATCTGTGCATCATTTTCAATCTCAGCTAATTTGGGCAGCAGATGTTCATATTTTGTAGCCTTCGTGCTTCCCGACACCGCCTCATGTCCTTCGATTTCTCCAATGATTGTAAGAAGCTGAATATTAGGCTTTCCACTGCCGTTCTCTAACGGAATGCTTCCTACTTCTTTAATCTGCTCATCCTGCTCTTTTTGTTGTTCCAATACATCTTTTGACTGTTCTGTTTTATATTTGGACATACTAAAACCTCCACATCGCTTTTTCTTAGTATGTGGAGGTTTCCCTGCGTTATACGCTTAAACTTTATTCATTTTTAAATTGTACGGTCAAATCCATGTATCCAGTCTACTTTCAAGAAATAGATCAGGAAAATGATCGAACTCAATATCCAGGTAATCGGATATGCCCAGAATATCACTGCAATATTCGGAATTAATTTTGTAAAAATCGTAATATATGTCACACGGATGATGCACCAGCAAAGCATCATAACAAACATTGGCACGGTAGCCCGTCCCGCTCCCCGCATGATTCCGCCTACGCAGTGAGAAAATGCCAACAGACAATAAAAGAGTGACACAACTCTTGCCTGCTGTACTCCAAATGCAACTACAGCCGGATCGCTGTTAAATGCTGCAATAAAATATGGCGATGCCACATACACGATGATTCCGATCACTTCTGCAAGTGATGCCGAACAAAGAATTCCGAAACGCGCTCCCTTTTTCACACGCTCATACTCTCTTGCACCAAGATTCTGACTTACAAATGTTGACATCGACATAGCAAAGCATGTTACCGGAAGGAATCCGAATCCTTCCACTTTCATATAGGCCCCGCATCCTGCCATCGCAAGTTTTCCAAAAGAATTAATATTTGCCTGCACAATCACATTTGCAAATGAAATAATTGAATTTTGTATTCCGGATGGAATCCCGTTTGAAACAATCAGTCGCAGACATTCTTTATCAAACCGAATCTTCGATGGTACAATACGATAAGATTCCTTTACTCTGCAAAGCCGTATCAGACAAAGCACCGCACTGACAAACTGGGAAATGATTGTTGCAAGGGCTGCTGCACCGACGCCATATCCCAACACTCCAACAAACAGTAAGTCAAGCACAATATTGACTACCGATGAAATAATCAGATACATCAACGGGTGCTTGCTGTCTCCAATAGACTGCATGATACCGACAAATGTATTGTAAAGAACAAATGCCAGCGAACCACAAAAATATACTCGGAAATAAACAACGGAGTTCACAAGCACATCTTCCGGTGTTCCCATCAACACAAGAATCTGCGGCGCCAGTATTGTTCCGATCGCCGTCAGAAGTATTCCTGCAACAATTCCAAATGCTACCGCTGTATGTACTGCTTTTTCTACTTTTTCATTATTTCTGGCGCCAAAAAATCTGGCAATGACAACTCCGGCACCTAATGAAATTCCATTGAAAAAACCTACCATCAGGAAAATCAGACTTCCTGATGAACTAACTGCTGCTAACGCTTCACTTCCAAGAAAATTCCCAACAATCAGGGAATCTGCCGTATTATATAATTGCTGAAACAGATTCCCCAAAAACAGTGGAATTGCAAAATGAATGATTTTTCTGGAAATCGATCCCTCCGTCATCAATGTTGACTGTGAATCACTCATAATCTATTACCATCTCCATCCCTTTAATTAAGTAAATCCCTATTTATTCATCCCAGTTATGATATACTTCCTGAACATCGTCATCTTCTTCCAGAAGATCTAATGTCTTCTGAATATTCTTCAGATCGGTCTCATCTGTTAACTCTACATAAGTCTGCGGAATCATCGTCACTTCTGCCGCTGCCATCGGAATACCTGCTTCCTCTAATTTAAGACGTACATCACTGAATGCTTCCGGATCTGTAAGGATTTCGAAGCTGTCTTCTTCCTCAGCAAAATCATCTGCTCCGGCATCCAGCGCCAACATCATCAGTTCGTCGGCATCCATCTCAAAATCTTCTTTTGCAACGACAATCTGTCCCTTTTTGTCAAACATGAAAGACACGCATCCAGGTGTTCCGACATTTCCGCTTCCCTTTGTAAAAGCATTTCTTACATTGGACGCTGTACGATTCTTATTATCCGTCAATGCTTCTACAATGATCGCAGTACCGCTCGGTCCATAGCCTTCATATGTTACACGCTCATAATTGGCTGCGTTAGCATCTCCTGCTGCTTTCTTAATACTTCTTTCAATATTATCATTCGGCATATTATTCGCTTTTGCTTTCGCAATCACATCACGCAGACGACTATTATTATTCGGATCTGCTCCGCCGCCTTCTTTTACCGCAACAGCGATCTCACGTCCAATCTTTGTAAAAATCTTTCCTTTTGCAGCATCGTTTTTCTCTTTTTTATGTTTGATATTAGCAAACTTTGAATGTCCTGACATTTGTATTTCTCCTTTAAACTGTTTTTCTGAATGTTCTACATACTTTTTTATTTTAGCACTTTTTTTTCACTTTTACAATCACTACATTTTCACATGTAATTTTACATATTTTCGTGTATTTGCACAGTCTTTACTTTAGATTTTCACGATTTTTACTGTCTGAATCATATTATTATCTACTGACAGTATATGAAACCGATACCCTTCATAATCAACCGAAGATGATTCATCTTCTGCCGGTATCCGGTCTAACATATCAATCAGAAAACCATTTACTGTCCCATAATCGCTCTTTTCAAACGCAATTCCAAGAAGATTTTCTAAATCTTCCAGGTCAGCGCCTCCCTGTACAAGATAGCTTCCCTCTGACAGCTTCACAACTTCCTCTACATCTTCGTCATATTCGTCCTGGATATTTCCGACAATCTCTTCAATAATATCTTCCATCGTCACAATCCCGGATGTCTGCCCATACTCATCAATGACAACTGCCATATGGTTTTTTCTTGCTTTCATTTGTTTTAACAGCCGCTCGATATTTCTTGTTTCCGGAATGCATGCCACCGGTTTTAAACAATCTTTCAGCGCATGAAGCTCTACGGATCGATTCTGTTCTGACATATATGCTTTTAAAAGATCTCGAATATGTACAGAACCGATGATCTGATCGATTGTTTCCTGATATACCGGAAATCTGGAATATCTTCTTCCCATAATCTCCTGCATACATTCTTCCAGGGTACATGATGCATCCAGCGCACAAATATGCTTGCGGTGAGTCATCACATCTTTGGCATCCATATGTTTAAATAAAATAACATTTCGCATCATAGATGCTTCTTCCGGGACAAAAATACCTTCTGTTTGTCCTTCACTGATCCATTTTAAAAGCAGTTCTTCTCGTTCATCCTGGTCAATTTCTTCCGAAAATACTGAACGCATTTTTCTTAAAAGACGTTCTTCTTCCATAATGTTCTCCTTCTCATTTTATGTATGAAGCTCCAAACTGATGCGGAGCGCTTCATCCACTCGTCTCATTAGTTCCCGGTCCACATGACAGACAAGCTCTTTCAGTCTTTGCTTATCAATGGTCCGGATCTGTTCCAGCAAAATTACTGAATTCTTCACAATATGATATCTTCTGGCATCCACTTCAATGTGAGTTGGAAGTTTTGACTTATTCATGCGCGACGTAATTGCAGCACATATAACCGTTGGGCTGTGTCGGTTGCCTATATCATTTTGAATAATCAACACCGGCCGTATCCCTCCCTGTTCGGAGCCGACGACCGGACTTAAATCTGCATAATAAATATCTCCTCTTTTTACCTGCATTCTTTCACACTCCGATAATGTTAATGATAATGGATAGTCTTTCCAGATTTTTCGGATGTATTCCAAATGCACGCAAAATCATTTATGCAAAATAATCAATCTGTTCTATGATCTTACCGTCCCGGCAATATACTCGTGGAATTCGCTTGCCAAGATCGCAGACAAATTCATAATTAAACCGGTCTGCCAGTTCACTTAGCTGATCTACCGTAATCGTTTCTTCTCCGTCTGTTCCTATGAGTACTGCCTGATCGCCGAACTTCACGTTGTCAATTCCTGTTACATCGACCATAAACTGATCCATACAGACTCTTCCGATAATCGGCGCCTTTTTCCCGTGGATCAGCACATAAGCCTTGTTGGAAAGGCTTCTCGGATATCCATCTCCATATCCAACCGGAATGGTAGCAATCTGCATTTCTTTCTCCGCCACGAAGGTTCCCCCATAGCTGACAGATGTTCCGGCAGAAATTGTCTTCACATATTCCACATGGCTGATCAGCGACAGTGCCGGCTTTAGTTCTACCGCTTTCTTTGATACTTCCTGAGATGGATACAGCCCATAGATTGCAATCCCGGCTCTTACGAGATCACAATTCGCCTCTCGGACATCGATAATTCCGGCGCTGTTTGAGCAATGTTCATAGGGAAATGTCACTCCCCGCTCTTTCAGTTTTGATGTCATCTCATGGAAAATCGTCAGCTGCTGTCTCGTATAAGTCTTATCCTCCTCATCTGCTTTGGCAAAATGTGTAAAGATTCCTTCTGCTTTCATATGCGGCAGATCAATAATTCGTCTGATCGCCTCTACACTGTCATCCGTCGGAGCAAATCCGAGTCTTGACATCCCTGTCTCCAGTTTCACATGAAAATATGCCTGTCGATCTAACTGTACTGCCAAATCTGACAATTCCTGCATCTGCTCCTCCTGATACACCGTCATTCGAATCTCATGCTCTAGCATCTCTTCAAATTGATCCGGGAAAATACATCCCAGCACCAGGATTGGTTTCCTGATCCCGCTCTTTCTCAACAGCACTGCTTCATCAAGTGTTGCTGTGGCAAATCCCCACACATATTCATATGCTTCCAACATTCTGGCTACAGGAATCGCGCCGTGTCCATAACCATCTGTCTTGACCACACCAATCATCTTTGTCTTTGCATCAATATTTCGATGCATTTGTTCCATATTATATGCAATTGCGTCCAGATCTATCCTGGCCATCACTCTGCTGTATTTCTTCATCTTTCTATTTGCTGCTCCTTTTATTTTTTCAGTATCTCTCCTATGGCATCGATCACATCACTCGCAAGCACACTGTACTCGCCTTTCTTATCTCTTGCCTTATCTCCGGCAAGTCCATGAAGAAAAACACCCGCGCAAGCTGCCTCATAAGGTTTTTGGCCCTGAGCAAGCAATCCGCCAACGATTCCGGCAAGTACATCTCCGGAACCACCCTTCGCCATCGCCGCATTCCCGCTTGTATTTAGATAAATGCGTTCCTCCGCTCTGTGTATCATTGTACGGGCATCTTTTAATACACAGATAACCGGGTATGCTGCTGTCAGTTCTTTGATAGCTGCGATGCGCTCTTTTCTGATTTCTTCAACCGCTTTTCCTGTCAGACGGGACATTTCTTTCATATGAGGCGTCAGAATTACCGGTACCTGACATTCACCCAGTAATCCCATTTCTTCTGAAATCAGATTCAGCCCGTCTGCGTCAACCACACAAGGAATCGTTGCCTCTTTCAGCACCGTGCGCACAATCTGTCTGGCTGTCTGACTTTTTCCAAGTCCGCACCCGAGCACCGCTGCATCTGCCCAGGCAAGTTCTTCCAACAACTGCTCTTTTTCAAAAAATTCATAAGTACTAATCAATGCTTCCGGCAAAAGCTGCTGAAGAATCATCCTGTTTGATTCATCGGTATAGATTTTTACAAGTCCGGCTCCGGTACAGTATGCTGCCTTTGCGCTTAAATAAGCAGCGCCGCACATTCCACGGCTTCCCGCAATTACAAGCACTTTCCCATAAGTTCCTTTATGACTATACTGACTGCGTGCCGGGAAAATCTCTCTAAGATCGTTCATCTCATAAGTATAGGCAACTTCTGTCTGTTCGTCAAACAAATCTGTCTGAATTCCAATATCTTTTACAAAAACAGTGCCGCACCATGCTCTTCCCGGATCACACGCCATTCCATATTTCTCACAGGCAAACGTTACTGTTATATCTGCCCGAAACGCTGTACCAAGAATACTTCCATCAAAGGAAGATACCCCTGACGGAATATCGATGGCCACTTTTGCTCCGGAAAGCCGGTTCATCTCCTCAATCACTGCTTTATAATGCCCTTCCACGGTTCTTGACAAACCAATGCCAAACACCGCATCTATAATAACACTATATGCTTTCGCCGGAATCCCGTCACAATCTTTTATTCCATAATTTTCAAGGATCTTCCGCTGAAGCTTCGTCTCTTCACTCATAGATGCTTCTCTTCCAGCCAGTACAACTGTCACGTCTGAACCCTTCAAATGCAAAAGTCTTGCGACAGCATACCCATCTCCGCCATTATTTCCCGCTCCGCAGACAATCAGCGGTTTTGATAAATCGATTTCTGTTTCTTCCAGTACCTCTACTGTCTTTAGTGCCGCACGTTCCATCAGCACCATCGACGGCACTTGTTTCTGAACGATTGTCTCCTCATCTGCATGTTTCATCCATATTCCATCCGGCAAATATCTCATATCCACACCCCTGTCTGCAGAGCAACACTGTCTGCATTTATTTCTATTAGTATTCCCCAAACCTGTCCTTGTTATCTCTGTTAATTTTTAAACAAACGACGTGTAACAGAACCTTTCTATTACACGCCGCCAAGCAATTTTATTTAGTCTCTTTATGCTGATGCTGACTAACGTTATACGACAGCCGCATCAAACTTTCAGATAAATGTACATTCTCTACAATCACGTCTGAAGGCACATTCAAATCTGTATGTGCGAAGTTCCAGATTGCCTTTACCCCATTATCTACAAGCACCTTCGCTACTTCGGATGCTTTCGCTTTCGGAATTGTAAGCACTCCGATCTCAATTCTGTTTTCTTTTACAAACTCTTGCAGTTCATCCATCATCCGGATCTCCACACCGCGAATGGAAACTCCCGCAAGTCGTGGATTCACGTCAAAAATCCCCTTCAGAAGAAAGCCTTTCTTCTCAAATGAAGTATAATTAGCCAGAGCCTGTCCCAGATTACCGGCGCCAATAATTACCATGTTATGCGTCACATCCAGTCCAAGAATCTTACCAATCTCTTCATAAAGACTCTTCACATTATACCCGTATCCCTGCTGTCCAAATCCTCCGAAATTGTTCAAATCCTGTCGTATCTGAGATGCTGTCACTTTCATGCGCTTGCTCAGTTCATTAGACGAAATTCGCTCAACTCCATTATCCAATAATTCACCTAAATACCGATAATATCTAGGCAATCTTCTTATAACAGCCTGTGATATCTTTCTTTCATTCATTTCGTCAACCTCGTCTTTCCGTAATCCGCATATTTACTAAAATATTATAGCGAATTGTCATATTGATGTCAATTATTTGTTGTAATTTGCAATATTTGCGCTATAATTGAACATGGAGATTTTTATGTCAAAACAGCATAGAAACTTGGCGATACGATCCAGCCAAATGAAAGATAAACAAACAGGAGGATACACATGGTACTCGCATGTCATAATATCAGCAAAGCATTTTTAGAGCAGGTCATTGTTAAATCCGGCTCTTTTCATATAGAAGACCGTGAAAAAGCGGCTTTAATCGGTGTCAATGGCGCCGGAAAATCAACTATCCTGAAAATGATCGTAGGTGAACTTACGCCAGACTCCGGTGAAGTCGTCCTTACCAAAGGAAAAACGCTCGGATATCTTGCTCAGCACCAGATCCCGGATACAGAACATTCCATTTATGAAGAATTAAAAACTGCAAGAAGTTACCTGATCCAAATGGAAAAGGAAATCCGCAAAATTGAAGGCGAACTGTCTTCCCTTACCGGAGACGATCTGGAAGAACGGCTTCATACCTATCATCGACTTACCGCCCAATTTGAACGCGAAAATGGATACGCCTATGAAAGTGAACTCACAGGTGTATTAAAAGGACTCGGATTTTCTGAAGAAGAATTCCAAAAACCGGTCAACACTCTCTCCGGAGGACAAAAAACCAGAGTAGCCCTCGGCAAGCTGCTTCTGACAAAACCAGACATTCTTCTTCTTGACGAACCGACAAACCACCTGGACTTAAATTCCATCGCCTGGCTTGAAACTTATCTTATGAATTATCCGGGTGCTGTTCTCATTGTTTCTCATGACCGCTACTTTTTAAATCGTGTTGTCACAAAAGTAATTGAAATTGAACATGGAGAAATCATGAGTTTTCCCGGAAATTATACTGAATTTGCTGAAAAGAAGAAACAGGTACGGGAAGCAAAACTGAAAGAATATTTTAAACAACAGCAGGAAATCAAACATCAGGAAGCCGTTATCGAAAAGCTGCGCTCGTTTAACCGGGAGAAATCCATCCGCCGCGCAGAAAGTCGTGAAAAAATGCTTTCAAAAATGGTACCGGTAGAAAAACCGCTTGAAGACACAAACGAACTTCATTTTCACCTTGAACCGTCCTGTGTCAGCGGAAATGATGTCCTATCCGTAGAAGATCTCAGCATGTCCTTTCAGACACAAAAATTATTCCAGCATGTAAGCTTTTCTCTGAAGCGCGGAGAACATGTTGCAGTCATCGGAGATAATGGAACCGGAAAAACAACGCTTCTTAAAATTCTGAATGGTCTTCTTGATGCCGATGAAGGACGGTTTCAGCTTGGAACCAATGTACATATTGGATATTATGATCAGGAACACCATGTACTCCATCCGGAAAAAACTATTTTTGATGAAATCTCTGATGATTATCCGACACTTACCAATACCGAAATCCGCAATGTTTTGGCTGCATTCTTATTTACCGGTGAAGATGTCTATAAATTGATCGGAGATTTAAGCGGAGGCGAGCGCGGACGGGTATCTCTGGCAAAGCTCATGCTCTCTGAAGCAAATTTTCTAATTCTGGATGAGCCTACCAACCATCTGGATATTGCCTCCAAAGAGATTCTGGAAAAAGCTTTGAATGACTATACCGGAACAATCCTGTACGTTTCTCATGACCGGTATTTTATTAACCAGACCGCACAGAGAATCCTGGAACTGACGAATCATACTTTCGTAAATTATATCGGAAACTATGATTACTATGTAGAGAAGAAAGAAGAACTGACAAGAATCTATGCCCCGTCTGACGAAAATCCTTCTCACGTTCAGGAAACGCTTTCCGATACAAAACTTGACTGGCAAGCCCAAAAAGAAGCACAGGCCAGAGAACGTAAGCGAAAAAATGAATTTCAAAAAACCGAAAAACGTATCGATGCACTGGAAACAAGAAATGCGGAAATTGATGAATTAATGACTCAGGAAGATATTTATACAAATTCTGTCAAATGCCGGGAACTGGCAGAAGAAAAATCTGCAATCGAAGAAGAACTCTTAGAACTGTATGAAACCTGGGAAACATTGGCAGAAGAACTGTCTTAATTAATTGCCGCCGGAAATGGATTCTTTTAAAAAGAAAACAATTCTCCGGCGGCAGCTTTATTTCTATCGTACTTTTTTGATATTTTTTCTAACGCTTACAGAAGCTTCCTAAGATTCTCTGCAATCGCCTGGATAAATTCTTCACTGTTTAAGGTTATTACATTCTCCAATGCAGTAATCGCCGCCAGATCCTTTGTCATTTTACCGCTTTCGATCGTGTCAATGACCGCTTTTTCAAGGCTGTCAGCGAATTTCATCAGGCGATCGTTCTGATCCAGCTCTCCTCTCTTTCTAAGAGCTCCGCTCCAGGCAAAAATTGTCGCAACCGGATTCGTAGACGTTTCTTCCCCCGCCAGATATTTGTAATAATGTCTCTGTACCGTTCCATGTGCAGCCTCATATTCGTAGTTACCGTCCGGCGTTACAAGAACAGATGTCATCATGGCAAGAGAGCCAAAAGCCGAGGAGATCATATCACTCATCACGTCCCCATCGTAGTTTTTACACGCCCACACATAGCCGCCTTCTGATTTCATAACGCGGGCAACTGCATCATCAATCAGCGTATAAAAATAATTGATTCCTGCTTCCTGAAACTTTTCCTCATACTCTTTTTCATAAATTTCCTGAAAAATATCTTTAAACGTATGATCATATTTCTTTGAAATGGTATCCTTTGATGCAAACCACAAATCCTCTCTTACATCAAGTGCATAGTGAAAACAGCTTCTGGCAAAGCTTTCGATAGACGCTTTCGTATTATGCATTCCCTGAATGATACCTTCTCCGGAAAATTCATGGATCAGTTCTCTTTGTACCGTTCCGTCCTCTGCTGTATACACAAGTTCTGCTTTCCCAGCCCCAGGTACTTTCATCTCTACACTCTTATACACATCCCCATAGGCATGGCGGGCTACTGTAATTGGTTTTTTCCAGTTTTTCACACATGGTTCAATCCCTGCTGCAAGGATCGGCGCCCGAAATACGGTCCCGTCCAAAATTGCACGGATCGTTCCATTCGGACTCTTCCACATTTCTTTCAGATCATACTCTTTTACTCTGGCTGCATTTGGAGTAATCGTCGCACATTTCACTGCTACATGATACTTCTTTACCGCATACGCTGCATCTGCTGTTACCTGATCTTCTGATGCGTCTCTGGACTCCAGTCCCAGATCATAATATGCTGTTTTTAGCTCTACGAACGGACAGATCAAATGCTTTTTAATCATTGCCCACAAAACTCTTGTCATTTCGTCTCCATCCATCTCTACAAGCGGTGTTGTCATCTGAATTTTATCCATAGCCCTTTTCCTCCTGTTTCATTTTACTGATTTCTCATATTGTTTTCCATTACGTTAAATTATCTACTACATGACGGATATGTTCATCTGCCAATTGTTCTGCCAGCCTGGCATCCTTTGCTTTGATCGCCTCATAGATCCCGCGATGCTCTGCAATGGATTTCTCCGCCCGATCTTTCTTCTCTACGGATGTCTCTCTCGCTTTGCGCACATAATTGTGAAAATCTGTCATCACATGCTGAAGAATCCGACTGTTGGAAGCTTCGTACAATACTTCATGAAATTCACTGTCCAGTTCTACTACATGCCCTCCGTCTTCTTTCTTTCTGCCGTAAAATTCCGATAGCAGCAGCACTTCTTCCATCTTCTCTAATTGTTCCTGTGTAATATGCTCTGTTGCCCATCTCGCGCAGAGCCCTTCCAGCCTGGATCGTATTGCATAGATATCTGCAATGTCCTTCTCATTAATTCCGGTTACATAGGCGCCCTTATTTGGAATGATCTTCACAAGTCCTTCCAGTTCCAGCTGACGGAGCGCTTCCCGCACCGGTGTACGGCTGACTCCCATCTCTTCTCCTATCGTAATTTCTCTTAATTCTTCGTTCTCTTTATATTTTCCCGACAGAATATCTTCCCGCAAAACATGAAACACCCGTCCTCGCAGAGAATGATCCTGATATTCCTTCACTTCTATCACTCCAATTCCTGATTTTGTATAATTGTATACAATTATATTTCTTTTGTCAATAAAAAACAGGTGAAATCTCACCTGTTTTCAAAAATTTTATAGATTTATCAGACGATTTAATATAACTTTGCTCCAACCTGACGAGGCTGATATCCTTCCCGCACAAGCGCTTCTAATATTTCCTCTTTATGCTCTGTCCCAAATGCCTCCATCGTAATTCGAAGTTCCACTGCCGCATTACGATTTGTATTCACAAACTGATTGTGTTCCAGACGAATGACATTTCCCTGCGCATCTGCAATTGTCTTGGCAACATGTACCAGTTCTCCCGGTTTATCCGGCAGGAGTACCGAAATAGAAAAGATACGATCTCTCTGGATCAGACCGTGCTGAACAATCGAAGACATCGTAATAACGTCCATGTTTCCACCGCTCAAAATACAGACTACTTTTTTTCCTTTCAAATCAAGCTGGCGAAGAGCCGCCACAGAAAGAAGTCCGGAATTCTCTACGATCATTTTGTGATTTTCTACCATATCAAGGAAAGCACCGATCAATTCATCATCTTCTACTGTTATTACCTTATCTACATTCTCCTGTACATACGGAAAAACTTTCTCGCCTACGCGCTTCACTGCTGTACCGTCTGCAATCGTATTGGCGCTGCCAAGCGTAACAACTTCTCCCGACTTTAGAGCCTCCGTCATACTTGCCGCCTCCGACGGTTCTACTCCGACTACTTTAATCTTTGGATTCAGCATTTTGGCAAGGGTAGAAACACCACTGATCAGACCGCCTCCTCCAATCGGAACAATGATATAATCAACTGTCGGGAGTTCCTGAATAATCTCCATTGTGATGGTTCCCTGCCCGGTTGCCACATCAATATCATCAAACGGATGAACGAACGTATAGCCATGTTCTTCTGCAAGCTCATAGGCCTTTTCGCAGGCATCGTCATAAACATCGCCGTAAAGAACTACCTCTGCACCTAATTCTTTCGTACGGTTCACTTTAATGAGTGGTGTGACTGTCGGCATTACAATCGTGGCTTTACAGCCAAACGCTTTTGCTGCATATGCTACACCTTGCGCATGATTTCCGGCAGATGCTGTGATCAGCCCCTTCTCACGCTCCTGCGGTGTCAGTGTGCTTATTTTATAATATGCCCCCCGCAATTTATAAGCACCGGTATGCTGCATATTTTCTGGTTTCAGATACACTTTCGCACCGGTATCTTTACTCAGATATTCGCTGTATACCAGTTTTGTAGGATTCGTTACTTTTTTTACGAGTTCACTTGCCTCTTCAAATTTCTCTAAAGTAAACATTGTCATTCCTTCTTTCTTCTGTAAAAAACTATTCTTCCTCTTCTTTCTTGACATCAAATAACGCATTCACAAAATCATCTGCATGGAATTTCTGCAGATCGTGAATCGACTCTCCAACGCCAATATATTTTACCGGAATTCCAAGTTCTGACTGAATTGCAATTGCAATACCGCCCTTTGCAGTTCCATCCATCTTTGTCAAAATAATTCCTGTAATATCTGTCACTTCACTGAATTGTTTTGCCTGCGCAAGAGCATTTTGCCCTGTAGTTGCATCAAGTACAACAAGTGTCTCACGAAATGCTTCCGGATATTCCCGCTCCAAAACGCGGTTGATTTTACGAAGTTCTTCCATTAAGTTCTTTTTATTATGAAGTCTTCCTGCCGTATCTACAAGAAGTACATCCGCATGACGTGCCTTCGCTGCCGCAACTGCATCATAGACAACTGCTGCCGGATCAGAACCTTCCTGGCCTCCAATCAGATCCGCATCTGCGCGATTCGCCCATTCTTTCAACTGTTCCCCTGCTGCTGCACGGAATGTATCTGCCGCCGCCAGAACAACCTTTTTATGCTGTTCCCGCATCTTCCCTGCAATTTTCCCGATTGTTGTTGTCTTTCCAACACCATTGACTCCGATGACCAGTACTGCAGAAGTACGATTTTCAAATTCGTAGGCTGCTTCCCCCACATCCATCTGCTCTTTAATACTCTCAATCAAAAGTTCCTTGCATGCCTGCGGCTCTTTGATATGCTGCTCTTTTACCTTTTTCCGCAAATTATCAAGAATCTCCATCGTTGCCCGCACACCGAGATCCCCCATGATCAGAACTTCTTCCAGTTCCTCATAGAACTCCTCATCAATATGGGAGAATCCTTTAAAAATGTTATCGATACCGGACACAATATTATTTCTTGTTTTTGTCAGCCCTTCTACAAGACGTTTAAATAAACCACCTGCCATATGATATCACCTGCTTTTCTTTTTATTACTTTTATTTCTTTTATCTCTATTCTGACTGCATTTATGTCTCCAGCTCATTTTCCAATAAGTCTACGGAGACTAATGTGGATACCCCTTTCTCCTGCATCGTAATCCCATACAGACGATCGGCAGCAGTCATAGTTCCACGCCGATGTGTAATGACAATAAACTGTGTGTTCTTCGTCAGTTTATGCAGATACTGTGCAAAACGAACTACATTATTGTCATCTAATGCCGCCTCAATCTCATCCAGAAGGCAAAACGGCGACGGTTTCAGATTCTGAATTGCAAACAGCAGAGAAATCGCAGTAAGGGCTTTCTCTCCACCGGACAGCTGCATCATGTTCTGCAATTTCTTTCCCGGAGGCTGAGCGATGATCCGGATACCTGCTTCCAGAATATCTTCCTCTTCCATTAATTCCAGTGTCCCTTTTCCACCGCCAAACAACTGTTTAAATACCTGATCAAATTCTTTCTGAATCTCTGCAAAGCGCTCCTGAAACTGTGCTCTCATCGCTGCATCAAGTTCATCAATGATTGCCAGAAGCGTTTTCTCTGCTTCCACGAGATCTTGCTGCTGCGTTTTCAGAAATTCATAACGCTCAGATACATTCTTATAGTCTTCGATCGCATTGACATTGACAGAGCCAAGTCCCCGAATTTCTGTTTTTAGATTCTGAATCTGCTTTTTAATATCTGCCAGATCTACCAGCGTCTCATCCCGCTGTTCTTTTGCGCTATAGTAAGTCAGTTCATATTCTTCCCACATATAATTCGTCTGCTTTTCGGAAGCTTCTTCGCATGTTTCTTTCTGATTTGTTAAACGGAAAATTTCCTTATCAAGATCCCCCATTCGCTTCTGCAAAGACTCTCTTTGCTGAAGAAATGCCTTATGTTTCTGCAAGAGCATTTCTTTTGTTTTCGTATCTTCTGCAATTGCCGCCTTGATTTCTTCAAACAGCTCTTTCGAATTACTGATTGTTTCCTCGATTTCCAGAATTTTTTGCTCTTTTGCTGCAATCTCACCGGACATGTCATTCTTATTTCGCTTTAATTCCTCTAACGCTTCTGCTGATTTTCCAAGTTCTTCTGACAGACGTTCTGTATTCTCTACAAGAAATTCCAGCTTCTGCTCCAAGCCGGCGCAGGTCAAATGAATCGTTTCATTCTTATGCATTGCATCATTTTCTTCTTTACGGGCCTGTTCTGTTTCCTGCTGCCATATTTCTATCTGTGAAGATATATCCCGCTCAAGAGATTCTGAAATCTCAAGTTCCACCTGGATTGACTCCTGATTCTCCCGGATTTCTTTCATCTGTTGTTCCAGATCCGTTCCTTCCCGATAAATCTGATCAATTTCTTCTTTTGCAGTCACCCGTTGGCTTTTTGCCTGTTCCAGATTCATTTTCGCTGTATTTTGTTTCACATAGAGTTCCTGCAGCTGTTCTTTGATCTGTTCCAGTATCCCATAACTGTCGGTACGCTTTTGTTTGCTGGCATTTAGTGCAGTCTCTGTTTCAACCATTTCGTCTTTTAAACGTCGAACCGTTTTCTCAAGCTCTTCAATCTCCCGCCGTCGGCTCAGAAGATTGCTGGAGTTCTTAAAGGCACCTCCCGTCATTGCTCCGCCGGGTGTAATCAAATCTCCTTCTATCGTTACAATTCGGAGTGTCTGCCTATATTTTCTTGACAAAGCAATTCCATGATCAATGTGGTCTACCACAACCGTTCTTCCAAGTAAATGATCCGACAGCTTGCGAAAGCGTTCTTCCACTGTTACAAGTTCATTCGCAAGACCAATCACCCCCGGTTCTTTCAGCGCTTCCGGTGTCCGAAACCCTTGACTTTGTCCAATGGCTGTCAGCGGAAGAAACGTAGCGCGTCCATATTTATTCTGTTTTAAGAACCCGATCATACGCTTAGCTGTATCCTCGTTATCTGTTACAATATTCTGAATACTTCCGCCAAGCGCTGTCTCAATCGCGCTTTCATAATTCTTCTGTACCTTAATGATATCTGCCACAACCCCGAGAAGACCTTTCTCCTTCACACGCTGCTCCATAACGCGGCGGATACTGTTTCCATAGCCGTCATAGCGCTCTGTCATATTTTTTAGAGAATCTAACCGTGAATGTTCTCTGTGATAGGCTGTCTGTCCGACACGAAGCATCTCATTTTTCTTTCCAATCTCCTCCTGAAGTGTCTGGATCTGCTGCTCTACCTTCTTTTGTTCCTCCAGGAGCTTTCGGATTGCTTCTGCTATCTCCTTCAACTCCTCCTCATACACATGACATCTCTCATCGTGTTCACTGTCTGCACTCTTCATCTCGATCAGCCGTTTATGAATCTCTGCACGCCGCATCTGAATTTGTCCAAGCATCGTATCATAATGCTGAATCTTAGCTTTTGTAGAAGAACGGCTATTTAATATCCCGAAAATGTCGCTCTGAGCATTTTCTACTTTCGAAGAAATATCTGCAATCTGAGACTGAATCTGGATAAGAGCTTTCTTAGCCTCTTCTTCTAATATCTGCTTCTCTGAAAGTTCTCTTTTCAGTTTTTGCTTTTCTTCTGCAAACGCTTCTTTTTGCTTCTGTTTCTCCTTCATTTCACTTTGAATTGCCTGATATCTCTGATCATAGTGCTCATCACTCATACGCACACTATGAATCTGTTCTTTCAGAAGATTAATCTCTCCTTCCAGCTGCTGCTTCAAAAGTGTCGTCTCATTCAACTGTGTCTTAGATTTCTCAATTCTGGCATCCACAGCATCTGTTTCTTCTTCCATAGCCTCATATGCTGTCTTCGTCTCCTCATAACTTTGATTTACCGCATCAAGCTCCTCTGAGGCAATCTGTAATTTCTTCTCCAACGCATCCAACTGTTCTTTCAGCCGATCCGATTCCAGAAGAAATAGATTAATGTCATATTTTTTCAGTTCTTCTTTCTTCTTCAAATAAGCCCTTGCCGTCTCCGCCTGACGTTCCAACGGTCCGACCTGACGCTCCAGCTCTGAGAGAATATCATTGACGCGAACAAGATTCTGCTTCTCGTCTTCCAGCTTCTTGATCGACATATTCTTTCTCCGCTTAAATTTCACAATACCTGCTGCTTCATCGAAAAGCTCCCTGCGTTCTTCTGGTTTTCCGCTAAGAATCTTATCAATCTGCCCCTGACCAATAATGGAATATCCTTCTTTTCCAATACCGGTATCATAAAACAGCTCGTTCACATCTTTCAGACGGCATGTGCTTCCATTAATCAGATATTCGCTCTCTCCCGAACGATACAGCTTACGAGTTACCGTCACTTCCTTGAAATCAATCGGCAGCTGTCCGTCGGAATTGTCAAGCGTAATCGCTACCATCGCGTAGCTTAACGGCTTACGGTTCTCTGTTCCGGAAAAAATGACATCCTGCATTGTTCCTCCGCGCAGCTGTTTCACCCGCTGTTCTCCAAGTACCCAACGCACAGCATCTGCCACGTTGCTCTTACCGCTTCCGTTTGGTCCGACAATGCCTGTAATTCCATTATGAAATTCAAATATAATCTTATTGGCAAACGACTTAAAGCCCTGCACTTCGATACTTTTTAAATACATCCTGCACCTACTTCATCTCTCTCATCTTACGGATCGCACAATATGCCGCGGCCTGTTCCGATGCTTTTTTCGTTCTTCCGGTTCCCGATCCATAACAGAAGTCTCCAATGTAGACGGCTGTCTCAAACGTCTTGTCGTGATCCGGTCCCTCTTCTTTGACAAGCACATAGGATAATTCTTCCTCATGTCCGGCCTGTACCATCTCCTGCAGGATAGTCTTGCTATCATAAAAGAGAAGTTTATTTTCCAGATCACTCAGTACAAATCTGTGAATAAACTCTTTTGCACTAGCAAAACCACCATCAAGATAAATTGCTCCGATCAACGCCTCAAGTGCATCCGATGTTACAGAATCTCTCCTGCGTCCTCCCGTTGCCTCTTCGCCTTTGCCAAGCAGCAGATAAGATCCAAGCTCGATTTCCCTTGCACAAAATGCAAGTGCAGGCTCACATACCATACTCGCTCTTGTTTTTGTCATCTCTCCCTCTGATTTCGTCTCATAGTTTAAAAAGAGATATTCACTGGAAATCAATTCCAGTACTGCATCGCCCAAAAATTCCAGACGTTCATTACATTGATATTTTTTTAAATGCTTCTCATTCGTATAAGAGCTGTGCATCATAGCATGTCTTAAAAGTTCAAAATCATGAAACTGATACCCGATGCGCTCTTCTAATTGTTTTAAATTACGACTCATAGTTTCCTCTCTTTAAAACGAAAAAGCCCATGCGGGCTTTTTCGCGAACATCATTTAATTTGTTGCGCTTTTGATTTTTTCAACAGCATCGCCAACTGTTACAATAGACTCTGCCTCTTCATTCTCGATCTCGATATCAAATTCTTCTTCAATTCCCATAATAATCTGGAAAATATCAAGAGAATCTGCTCCTAAGTCATCCACAAAAGCTGACTCCTCTGTAATCTCATTCTCATCCAGGTTTAATACATCTGCAATAATTGCTCTTACTTTTTCAAATTCCATAACAGGTCAATCCTTTCTCTTCTATTAATTTACTCTTCTGAATTTTCTGATATATTCTGCATACATTCCTGTATCTTTTCATTGATACGCTGTTCTTTGAATGTTACGCACTGAATAATAGAATTCGACACTTCCTTCGCTGTGGAACTGCCATGTGTTTTCACAACGAGACCATTCAGTCCCAAAAGCGGTGCACCGCCATATTCACTTGCATCAAATGACTTCAATGTCTTCTTCAGCGCCGGTTTCACTAATAATGCCCCGATCTTACTTCGAAGCGAAGTCATCATGCCATCTTTGATCTTCTTGATCAGTACTGCTCCCATGCCCTCATAAAGCTTAAGGATCACATTGCCGACAAACGCCTCACAGACAATAACGTCTGCTGCACCGTGAGGAATCTCCCGGGCTTCAATGCTTCCGATAAAATTGATATCCGAGCACGCCTTCAACAGCGGAAATGTCTCTTTCACAAGGGCATTTCCCTTCTCCTCTTCTGCTCCGATATTGACAATTGCAACCCTAGGATTCTTAATTCCAACAACATGTTCCATATAAATGGAGCCCATTTTTGCAAATTGTACCAGATGGGAAGCTCTGGCGTCTACATTCGCTCCGCAGTCAATAATAAGTGATACGCCATTCTTCGTCGGAATCAGTGGCGCCAATGGCGGACGTTCCACTCCTTTCACTCTTCCTACAAGTACCTGACCGCCTACAAGGATGGCCCCTGAACTCCCTGCTGAGACAAATGCGTCTGCTTCTTTCTTCTTGACCATCTGCATTCCGATTACAATAGAAGACTTCTTCTTCTTCCGGATCGCCATTACCGGCGGCTCTGCCGTCTCAATCACTTCCGGAGCTTCCACAATCTCTATCTGATCCTTCGGATACGTATAGGCCGCAAGTTCCTTCTGGATTGCTTCTGTAATTCCGACCAGATAAACCTTAATGTCTTTTCTGCTTGTCACAGCAGTTACAGCTCCCTTTACAATCTCTGCCGGGGCGTTATCTCCGCCCATAGCATCCAGGGCAACTCTTGTAATTTCTGACATGTAAATTCCTCCCTGCTTCCTGTCATCCCAGAATTTCTGGTACTGACTAAAACTAATTCTACTAAACATTGGTATAAAAAGCAATATTTGTTGTAAGGTTTTTATGAAAATTTATCTCATTTCTATATTGACTATAGGGTTACTCTATTCTTTATAATATAATCGTACACAAAAGGAGGTAATTTATTTGAAACACAAACTAAGACAGATCCTTAGAAAACTTACTGCCGGTTTATCCTGGCGCAAAGTATTTCCAATTATTCTTGGCGCTACGATCTGCTCTTTCGGAATCTATAACATTCATCAACAGACAGGAATTACGGAAGGCGGAGTCATTGGCGGAATGCTTTTAGTCCACCACTGGTTCGGTATTTCTCCCTCTATCATCACTCCGATACTGGATCTTTCCTGCTATCTTCTCGCCTACAAATATCTCGGCGGAAGATTCATCAAAATTTCGATCGTATCAACAGCAAGCGTTTCTCTGTTCTTCAAGCTATGGGAAATGTTTCCTCCGGTACTTCCGGACTTGTCTGATCATCCTCTTACCGCAGCGATTGCAGGAGGACTTTTTGTTGGAATTGGTGTCGGTCTCATTGTACGTCAGGGAGGTTCCAGCGGCGGTGACGACGCTCTCGCCCTGACAATCTCCAAACTCAGCGGATGGCGGCTTTCCAGAGCCTATCTGTTTACCGATTTACTTGTACTTGCCTTGTCACTGTCCTATATTCCATTTCAGAGAATTGCCTTTTCTGTTATTACCGTCACGCTTTCTTCCTATCTGATTGACTGTATCCAGAACTGGCAGCCGAGATCAGCGAAAGATCCGGAATTGATCTGATTTTCTCATTTAAGGATACTTTTACAAAAGAATGCCTTTACACAGCGGTTATCTAAGCGTTTTAACATCTGTGCAGGCATTCTTTTTTTGACTCCGGTTGACTATTTCTACCAATAGCTTATAATCCCATCTTTGACAGTTAGGAAGAGCAAAAATCGCTGTATCCCTTGTGGTTACTGGGCTGCAGCGATTTTTGCTGTTGTCACGGATTATAGTATTTTATTCTTTCCCTTTACTTTTTTTCTGAATATTTCTCATTTTGCTTTTTGTTATGAACTGATAATCTGTTCGGAAACCACAGACGTCATGAAGATCATCCGTAATTCTTTCTCGTTTGTATAAAGGAATGAATCCCTGTTCCTGTATTTCGGCGAAATTCATTTCTTTTAGAATATCTAATAATTCTTCACATGTATATTTAGCATCCAGTTTTTTCTCAAGGAAGCGGTATATGGTCAATGCAAGAAAACAGATTAGAAAATGTGCTTTGATCCGGTTTTCATCCTGTAAATAGACAGGTCTTGCAGAAAAATCTGTTTTCATAATCCGGAAACACTCTTCTATCTGCCATCTTCCTTCACTTACTTTTAAAATATCACCAACTTCGTCATCTAAAAGATCTGTGCATACTGAGTAAAATCCATCATACTGGGCTTCTTCAAAAATCTTGATTTCATCTAGATAATGCTTTACATCAGCAGCTTCGCCTTCTTCTGTTATAGCCATAGTTCCGATGAAACGTGCTGGATCATTTGGATTTTTGCGGTTCTTTTTTGTGCTCCCTGAATCCAGCATCTTTTGTGCCCGTTCAATCTGTTTGTCTCGAATAGATTTTTGATAAAGGGCATATTTAGGAGAATAGGTAATGATCAGGCGTTGATGCAGCGTCTTTGTGGTGTAGGGCTCGTCTTTATAATAAAGTCCTTTATCATCTTCGGGTAGTTTTGTGATATCAACAGGGGTTCCATCGGATACTCTTTTAAATCCCTGTAAATTTAATGCCCATTCTTTTTCTTCTTTCTTCAGCTTTTTGATGGACTGGGTTACGATATAAGCACGTTCTCCCATGTGATTGTATTCCCGGATTGATTCAGAGCCAAGCCCGGCATCGCTGCAATAAATAAATCTCTGACAACCAAAATCTCCAAGAACTTTCTTTTCTAACGGTTTGAGAGAGGTCTGCTCGTTTGCATTTCCCGGAAAAAGAGAAAAAGCAAGAGGAATTCCATCTCCATCCATAAACAATCCCATTTGGATGATTGGGTTTGGTCTGTGTTCTTTACTTTTACCGTATTTTTTCTTTCCATCTTCTTGTTCAATTTCAAAGTAATAATTCGAGCAGTCATAATAAAGGATCTTATCATTTCTTTTCCCAAGGAAGTGGGAGTTTTTATAAACTTCCGTCTGAATAAGATCACATTCCGTACCAAGTACATCCAATGCCCGGTAGACATCATGAAGTTCGTAGGATGGTTTTTCTAAGAATTCAGATGCAACTTTGTAAGAAGAACGTTTGCTGCAAGGTTCTAAGATTCTTGCATAAATCAAATCCGAGAGGATTGCATTGATATCATACTTGAATTTATATTTTTGTTTCAATTTCCGGCAGATTTTATTCATTTGTAGTTGATAATAAATAGATTGGAGAAACAGATAGCCACCACGGAAGAAGACCTGCTTGTCATAATCTAATTGTCTATCCGCATGGAATGGTATCAATACTGTCTGTGCTTCTTTTTCCTTTTTATATTTTTCAGTTTCTATTTTCACTTCATTTTTCGCCCATGCAACGACATCATCTCTTGTAGGACCATGTTCAGGCAAAAGTTGTTCTAAGGTTCCCAGCTTGCGGACGATAGCTGAAGTAGTGCTGCCATTTGCTTTTGTATAAGATTTACAGATATAAAAGGACTCTGCATTTTTTGATTTTGTTATGTGAAGATTCATCTGTCATCCCTCCTATCCCTTATTATACCATACAATAACATAAAATAACAGCCATAAAAACAGAAAATTTGACATAAAAAAAGCAGGTTTTATGCGACCTGTGAGTACTTTTTTCGATATTCAACTGTCAAACTCCCGTGCAGGCATTCTTTTTTTGACTCCGGTTGACTATTTCTACCAATAGCTTATAATAAATTACATGGAAAACTATAGAAAAAGAAAGGGTAAACTTTACTTATGAAACCACAAACAAAACAAAAGAATCATGCAAGTGTAGAAAATGTCTACCAGCTAAACGGACGTGTTCCGCTCGGAAAAGCAATTCCCTTCGGACTGCAGCACGTTCTTGCCATGTTCGTTTCTAATTTGACACCGGTTCTTATCGTCTGCAGTGCCGCATTGCTTCGTGGAACCAATCAGACGCTAAGCTCCGCAGACATCACACGCCTTCTCCAGTGCGCTATGTTTGCTGCAGGAATCGGTACTTGTCTCCAACTTTATCCCATCTGGAAGATTGGCTCAAGACTTCCAATCGTCATGGGTGTCAGCTTTACTTTCCTCGGAAGTCTGCTTATGATCTGCACGAATCCGGATCTCGGATACGAGGGAATGGTAGGCGCTGTCATCCTCGGCGGTATTTTTGAAGGGATCGTCGGACTCAGCGCCAGATATTGGAAACGATATCTGACACCGGTCGTTTCTGCCTGTGTTGTTATTGCCATCGGTCTGTCACTCCTTCCGGTAGGTATGGATTCCTGGGGCGGCGGCTCCGGGGCCGAAACCTTCGGAATGTGGTATCACCTCGTCATCGGCGGCGCAACCTTAATTGTCTGTCTCGTTTCCCGCTATAAGTTACACGGAATTTATAAAAATCTCAATATTCTTGTCGGTCTGGCGTTTGGATATCTCCTGTCCGCAATCTTTACGATTGCCGGAATTGCTCCAATCATTGACTTCTCCGGAATCACAAAAGTAATTGATGAAATCGGATTTTTCGGTATTCCACAGCTTGTCTTTTTCTCAGACCACAAACCTGTATTTGATCTCGGTGCATTTCTGACGATCGCCATCGTTTACCTTGTATCTGCAGCTGAGACAACCGGTGCAACCACTGCCGTATGTAAGGGCGGGCTGCATCGCGATATTACAATGGAAGAACTTCAGGGCGCTCTGGCTGTTGACGGATTCTCAAGCGCTGTTTCCGGATGCTTCGGCTGTCTTCCTTTAACCTCTTTCAGTCAGAATGTGGGACTGGTCACGATGACCGGTGTTGTAAACCGTTTTACAATCTTAATGGGTGCACTGATCATGATCATCACATCATTATTCCCGCCACTTGGAGCATTTTTTAATTCTCTTCCGCAATCTGTACTTGGCGGCTGTACAGTTATGATGTTTGGCTCTATCATGTACGAAGGCGTAAAAATGCTAAAAGAATGTGAATTCAATGACCGTACTATGATCATTGTCTCCCTTTCCTTCTGCATTGGCGTTGGACTGACTCAGACTTCCGGAGATTTCTTTGCTGCATTTCCATCTTTCATAGGAGATATTTTCAACGGAAATGCTGTAGCCGGAGTCTTTGTTATCTCACTGCTTTTGAGCCTGTTTCTCCCAAAAGAGAAATCAAATGAAATAAAATAAAAACAAACTTTTCCTTTCATATCATAATAAATCCCGAAAGTATCTGTGTTCCTTCAGATTCTTTCGGGATTTATCTTTAGATTTATTATTTTCCATATAAAAATGAGAACTACCACTATGATAGTTCTCATTTTATCTTTTCATTAATCTTCAACGCTTACAACTTCGCGTTTGTTATAGCTTCCACAAGATTTGCAAACTCTGTGAGGCATCATTAACGCACCACATTTGCTGCATTTTACCAGATTCATAGAGCTCATTTTCCAGTTTGCTCTTCTTTTATCTCTTCTTGCTTTGGAAGATTTATTCTTTGGACAAATTGACATGACATTTACACCTCCTTAAAATTGTTGAACAAATCGCGGATAACTGACATTCTAGGGTCAAGACTCGTATCTTCACAGTCACAAGTTCCCTCATTTAGGTTTTGACCACATACACTGCAAACACCTTTACAGTCTTCACAGCATAGAATTTTCATCGGCCATCCTATCAATATCTCATTATAGAGTAATTTGTCTACGTCAAGCTCATATCCGTCAATATAATTTGCTTCGTCTAATTCGTCTGTCGTCACGGCATCTTTATCATCAAGATTCACATGCTTATCAATCGCAATCGCAAGCGGAACTTCCGTTTCTTTCAAACATCTGTCACACGGCGCTTTTAAAATCAATTCAACATGTCCTCTGATCAGCAGCTCCCGGTTCTTGAGATGTGATATCTCAAGATGCAGTGGAGTATCTATCTGAATCGGATAATCTGCTTCTTCTTTTCTGAATTCCTTCAGATCAGGCAGAACATCTTCCTTGATTGTCTTATGCTGTTCAGACAGTACACTTGATAGGTTCACTAACATATCTGTTACACTCCTATTCATACCTAGACTATTATATCATGCAAAAAGATTTTGTCAATAAATATTTTTATATTTATTGAATTATATCTTTTTATTGAATAAATCTTTTACTACACAAGTGCTACTGTCTCGCGGCAGATTGCAAGTTCTTCGTTTGTAGGAATAACAAGTACTGTTACTTTAGAATCTGGTGTAGAAATTACGATTTCTTCGCCGCGTTTTCCATTTGCCTCATCATTGATCTCAATTCCAAGATATCCGAGGTAAGCACAGATTGCTTTTCTCATTTCGCAGTCATTTTCACCGATACCTGCTGTAAATACGATATTGTCAACACCGTTCATAGCTGCTGCGTAGCTTCCAACGTATTTTGCTACACGGTATGCAAATACATCCAGAGCAAGCTGAGCGCGTTCATTTCCTTCTTCTGCTGCACTTGCAAGGTCACGGAAGTCGCTGGATACACCAGAGATTCCTTCTACACCTGATTTTTTGTTCAGAACTGTCATCAGACCATTGATATCAAGGTTTTCTTTCTTAGCGATGAATTCCATGATTGCCGGATCGATATCTCCTGAACGTGTTCCCATTACAAGACCTTCCAGTGGTGTAAGTCCCATAGAAGTATCTACAGATTTTCCATTGTTTACTGCACAGATAGAAGATCCGTTTCCAAGATGACAAACGATTGTCTTTGTTGCATTGTAGTCTTTTCCAAGTACTTCTGCAACTCTCTTAGATACGAAGCTGTGGCTTGTTCCGTGGAAACCGTAGCGTCTTACTTTGTAGTTTTCATAATATTCATATGGAAGACCATATGTATAAGCTGTTGCAGGCATTGTCTGATGGAATGCTGTATCAAATACTGCTACCATCGGTACGCCCGGCATTAATTTCTGGCATGCTTCGATACCGATTAAGTTAGCCGGATTGTGAAGCGGTGCAAGATCGTTGCACTCTTCGATTGCAGCTTTTACTTCATCTGTGATAACAACAGATGATGCAAATTTCTCTCCGCCGTGTACAACACGGTGTCCAACTGCATTGATTTCTTCCAGACTCTTAACAACACCTGTCTCAGCATCTGTCAGAGCATCGATTACAAACTGGATTGCCTCTGTGTGTGTTGGCATTGCTTTCTCAGTTGTAACTTTCTCTCCGCCTGCCGGCTGATATGTCAGTCTTCCATCGATACCAATTCTCTCGCAAAGACCTTTTGCAAGAACGCCTTCTGTGTCAGAGTTGATGAGCTGGAATTTCAAAGATGAACTTCCACAGTTGATTACTAATACATTCATTGTGATTATCTCCTTTTTTTCTCTCTATTGTACTGCTTACGCAGTCAATTTCAAATGTGTGTGATGCTCTTTATGTTCTGAAACGAACTACTCCTGAGCCTGTACTGCCGTGATTGCTGCAACGCCTACGATATCTTCTACGCTGCATCCACGAGATAAGTCATTGACCGGTTTTGCGATTCCCTGTGTCAGAGGACCGTATGCCTCTCCTTTGGCAAGTCTCTGTGTCAATTTGTATCCGATATTACCTGCATCCAGATCTGGGAAGATCAGAACATTTGCTTTACCTGCCACTGGGCTTCCCGGTGCTTTTGATTCTGCCACTTCCGGAACAAGCGCTGCGTCAAGCTGCAGTTCTCCATCTACCAGAAGGTCTGGTCTTGCAGCCTTTACGATCTCTGTTGCTTCTACTACTTTTGTAACGTCTGCATGCTTTGCACTTCCCTTTGTAGAGTGAGAAAGCATAGCAACACGAGGTTCAGCTCCTACAAGCTGTCTGAAAGACTCTGCTGAAGAATCCGCAATTGCTGCAAGCTCTTCTGCTGTCGGATTCTGGTTCAGACCGCAGTCACCATATACAAATGTTCCATTCTCGCCCATATCGCAGTTTGGTACTACCATCAGGAAGAATGCAGAAACAATCTTTGTTCCCGGTTTTGTCTTTAAAATCTGAAGACATGGTCTCAATGTATCTGCAGTAGAATGGCATGCTCCTGATACCATACCATCAGCATCTCCCATCTTAACCATCATTACACCGTAATACGGGTAATTTGTCAGAAGAAGCTCTCTTGCCTGTTCTTCTGTCATTCCTTTATTCTTACGGAGTTCAACCAGTTTTTCAATATATTCTTCTGTCTTAGAATATGTCTTTGGATCTACGATGATTGCGTCTTCGATAGCAAATTCAGCTTTCTTTGCCTGAATTGCGTCTGTATCGCCAATCAGTACAACCTTTGCAATCTGCTCTTTTAAAATAATTTCAGCTGCCCGGAAGATTCTGTCGTCTTCTGTCTCCGGAAGTACGATTGTCTTCTGCAATGCGCGGGCTTTTTCTTTAATTCCATCAATAAATCCCATCTTTAGGACCTCCTCTTTTTTTCTCATATATTGTTTATTATAACTTATTTTCCTCATGTATACAACCCAAATTCTGTCTATTTTCCGATACAATGGTCTACTTCTTTTGTAAATCTGCTCATAATATGATATATTGAATATAATTTTTATAACAGAAGGAGTGACATCACTATGAAATTGACCGGACTGATTACTGAATATAACCCCTTTCACAATGGACATGCCTACCACTTAAAGAAAGCTTTGGAAGTTACGGGCGCAGATGCAGCCGTCGTTATTATGAGCGGTGACTTTGTACAGCGCGGCGCACCTGCCCTTCTTCCAAAACATATGCGGGCAAAGATGGCATTGTCTGAAGGCGCCGGGGCTGTTTTCGAACTTCCGGTCTGCTATGCCTGCGGAAGCGCTGAATTCTTTGCCGGAGGCGCCATTTCCCTCCTGACACAGCTCGGATGCATTGATTCTGTCTGCTTTGGCTCCGAATGCGGTTCTATTGAGCCTCTTATGAAAGCCGCCAAAGTCCTTTCGGATGAACCTGCCGCTTTTCAAAATATTTTACAAGAACATTTGAAGCAGGGACTTTCCTTTCCAAAAGCAAGGCAGAAAGCTCTGATCTCCTTTCTGCCGGAGTTTAAAGATGCCGGCTCTTTCCTTGCGTCTCCTAACAATATTTTGGCAATTGAATATCTCAAAGCCATCTTACAGCAGAACAGTCCGCTCAAACCATTTACCATTTCAAGAACAGGCACCCATTACCATGATACCAGCCTTGACAGCCCTCTAAGTTCCGCATCCGCAATCCGCAGTGCAATTTCAGAGGGGACTGCCCTTGATGCCCTGGAGACTTTTATGCCGGTATCGGCGCTTCACATTCTGAAAGAAGCTTTTTCCTGCGGTTATCCTGTTACTTTGGAAGACTTTCGGCTGCCTTTAAAATACCGTCTTCTCACAGAGTCTCGTGATTCTCTTTGCCAATTTGCTGATGTCAGTCCTGAACTGGCTGACCGGATCTGCAATCAGCTTGGGAATTTTGATTCCCTCGCCCAATTTACTGCACTTCTAAAGACAAAAGAAATGACACATGCGAGAATCAGCCGGGCGCTGTTTCATATTCTGCTTGGAATTACGCAGGAGAAACTTCTTGCATATCGGGCGGAGGGTTTTACTTATTATGCACGGCTTCTTGGATTTCGCACAAGCCAGAAGGAAATCCTGACCGCCGTCAGCAGATCATCTTCCATTCCTCTGCTGACAAAGATTACAAAAAGTTCTTCACTATCGCCTGTCGGACAAGATATGCTTTCTCTCGATATCCGCTCTTCGGATTTGTACGAAATAATAGCTGCCGATAAATACCGGCAGCCATTTCGCTCTGAATATCAAAAACAAATTATTAAATTACCTTAGAGCAGGCCACGGCCATTGCTCCCGGACCAATATGGCATGCCACACTCAGCGACAGGCGTGCCATATAAACTTCACAAGTTGGGAACCTGTCCTCAATCTCTTCTTTCCATTTTGCCGCTTCCTCATCTGAACAAGTATACGCCGCTTCTAAATGGATCTTCTGATTCTGGAAGCGATGCAGCATATCTTTCTCCATCGCATCCAGCATCGTTTTCTTCGCCTGCTTCCAACCCCGTACCTTTGCAAATGCATCTAATTTTTCTCCCTGGATCTGAAGCACCGGTTTTAAATTCAGCACTGTTCCGATTGCTGCTGCTGCAGGTGTGATTCTGCCGCCCTTTTTCAAATATTTTAATGTATCAACTGTAATATAAATACTTGCCGCAAGACGATTTTCTTCCAAAATTTCTTTTATTTCTGCTGCATTTTTCCCTGCTGCGGCAAGCTGCATCGCATCCAGTACCGACTGACGCTGTGTTACAGAAATACGCTGATTATTTACAACATGCACCCTGCCTGCATATTCTTCTTCCATTGCAAGACTCATAGCGGTCTCACAGGAGCTGCTCAAGCCACTTGACATCGGAATATGAAGCACTTCCTCATGCGTGCGCAGCAGTTCATCCCAAAGTTCCATTACATCTCCCGGAGATGGTTGGGATGTGGTGATTTCCGCATCATTTTCTAACTTTTTATAGAATTCTTCCTGCGTCAGCGTAATATCTTCTAAAAACAGTTCTCCGTCAATAAAAAATGGCATTGGAAGGACTGTAATCCCAAGTTCACGCCCTTCTTTTTGTGTGATTCCGCTGTTGCTGTCCGTAACAATTGCTATTTTCCCCATATTATTTACCTCATTAAATCATTACACTTTCTGAAATCTGATCCCTTTTCGCCACTGTGATAGGAAGTTCTTCCCCCCGGTAAGGATTATCTCCCAGTGTCACTTCAAGCTTCACTGTCTCGTATGCAAGCTGTTCATAATTATTCTCTTTGCTCAGATGCCCCAACATAATGCTCTTCATATGATTATTCAAAATATCGCAGAGCAGTCGTCCCGATGTTTCATTGGATAAATGGCCCTTATCACCTGCCACACGCCGTTTCAAATGATATGGATACACACCAACTTCCAACATATGGATATCGTGATTCGCTTCAAGAAGGATTGCGTCCAGATCTCTTAAATGTTCCACCGTATAGTCATCATAAATCCCCATATCGGTTGCTACTGCTACCGATTTGCTGCCGCTTGCAAAACGATATGCCGCCGGTTCTTTGGCATCATGGGAGATCCGAAACGGATTTACTTCAATATTTCCTATGGAAAATGGATGGTCAATCTGTACTTCATGAAGCAATCCTTCCGGCAGCTTTCCAAGAGATTTGCTCTGACGGATGCCTTCAATTGTTCCTCGTGTTGCATAAACCGGAATCTCATATTTACGGCTAAATACGCCAAGCCCCTGAATATGATCAGAGTGTTCATGGGTAATCAGAATCCCATTCAGCTCATTCCCCTTTACATCCAGTTCCTTTAACCCTTCTTCAATTCGTTTCTTACTGATTCCCGTATCTACAAGTAAATGTGTGGATTCACTTCCTACATAGATACAGTTGCCGCTGCTTCCACTGGCAATGCTGCACATTCTCATGTTATCTATCTCCTGATTGTATCATCTATTTCGTTAACATACTGATTCTAACGCATTTTTTAACTGACTGCAAGTCTCTTTCCACAAACCGCTGTTATCGATTGTTCTGTCGCAGGCTTCGCGAAATTCATTCTCACTTTTCTGTGCCTGAAGCATGGAAGTTATTTTTTCATCTGAATACCCCCGGGACGCTTTCAGCCGCGCCCGCCTTATTTCCTCACGCGCGTAAATATACCAGATCTCTTCACAGATCTCTTCGTACCCGTCTTCCAAAAGCAGCGCAGCCTCCAGCACAAACAGTCTTGTTCCAGCTGATTCTTCCTCCCGGATACATTTTTGTACATATTGTTTCACTTTCGGATGAACGATCTGATTCAGCCTTTCCAGCTTTATCGCATCTGAAAACACAATACTTCCAAGTATTTTTCGATCGATCTTTCCATCTTCTTTCAGAATTCGCACGCCAAATTCCGCAACGATTTCTTTATAGCAGCATGCTCCCGGTTCCTGGAGCAAATGAGCAATTTGATCCGCCTCGTATACTTTCGTATCCGGCAATTCCTGAAACCAGGAAAGCACCTTACTCTTTCCGCAGCCTACGCCTCCCGTAATTCCAATAATTTTCATTTTTCTGTCTTCCTTTGCTTCCTGCAAGCGCTTTCTTCTTAAATTCTCTTTGTGATTTCGTATCTCTTTATTATTTAGCGTCATACCAGTTCTCGCCAGTCTGCACATCGATGACAAGCGGAACACTCAGAGAGACAGCCTGCTCCATTTCTCTTGCTAAAATCTCTCTCACTTTTTCTTCTTCTTCCACAAATGTTTCAATCAGTAACTCATCATGAACCTGCAGAACAATTCTGGAACGCAGTTGTTCTTTCCGCAATGATTCATTTACCCCGATCATAGCGATCTTCATAATATCTGCCGCCGTTCCCTGGATTGGGGAGTTCATAGCTACACGCTCCCCGAAGCTGCGCTGCATAAAATTAGATGATTTCAATTCCGGAATCGGACGTTTTCTTCCAAACAAGGTTGTTACATATCCTTTTTCTTTCGCATGAGTCACTGCATCATCCAGAAATTTCTTAATTCCGGGATAGGTTTCAAAATAGCGCTCAATATATTCTGCTGCTTCCTTTCGCGTAATGCTTAGATCCTGACTCAATCCAAAAGAACTGATTCCATATACAATCCCAAAATTAACCGCTTTGGCATTTCTTCTTTGCAGTTCTGTCACTTCCTCAAACGGCGTATGGAATACTTGGGAGGCGGTTGTTCTGTGAATGTCTTTCGCTTCCCGATACGCATCAATCAGCGCCTGATCCCCCGAACAATGAGCCAGCACCCGAAGCTCAATCTGCGAGTAGTCCGCATCTACAAAAATACATCCTTCCTGCGGAACAAATACCTTCCGGATCCGTCTTCCCAGTTCCATTCGTACCGGAATATTCTGAAGATTCGGGTCCGTACTGCTGATCCGCCCGGTTGCTGTAACAGTCTGGTGGAATTTTCCGTGAATTCGCCCGTCTTCTCCAATAAAACCTGCCAGGCCGTCTGCATAAGTAGATTTCAACTTTGTTAACTGTCGATACTCAAGAACCGATGCCACGATCGGATATTCGCCTGCAAGTTTTTCTAAAATGTCCGCTGCTGTCGAGTATCCGCTTTTTGTTTTCTTCCCATGGGGAAGCTGCAGTTTTTCAAACAAAATTACCCCTAACTGTTTTGGCGAATTAATGTTAAACTGTTCTCCGGCCATTTCCCAAATTACTTTTTCCAGTTCTTCGATTCTTCCTGTCAATGCTTCTCCGTACGCTTTTAATTCCTCGGCTTTTACACGGACGCCCGCTTCTTCCATATCGTTCAGTGCAAAGACAAGCGGCAGCTCGATTTCTTCATACAGCTTTTCCATCTGTTCTTCTTCCAATCGTTTCTGTAAAACCGGTGCAAGTTCATACGCCGCATAGGCCTCATAGCATGTCCGGTCTTCTCTCTTTGTTTTCTCACTGATTGAAAGATGTAAGTATTCTTCTGCAATTTCTTCAAATCCATATGCATTTTTCAGTGGATTCAAAAGATATGCCGCAATATGTACATCAAAAACAAATGCTGTCCGGCTCACGTTTGTTTCCTTCAAAAGCTTCTTCAGATCAAACAATGCTATTTTCTTCCCTGCCTTCGCCAATTCAGAAAATGCCTCATAGATCATCTTCATCGTAATGTCTTTGCCTGCCGGGATTCGATAAACTTCTGCATCTCCTATCGCAATCGCAGCCGCACTGTAACCACCCATGCCTGCAAAGAGCGGTAAAGAATGTTCTTCATCCTTTTCAAGAGAAACACCGATCCATTCTGCTCCTTTTGCCTTTTCAAGCACTTTTTGAAGTCCTTCCCTTTCTGTTACTTCAAGGAAATGTTTTTCCACTTCATTTACCGGAACCTCTACTTCAAACTTTGCCAGCAGATTTTTAAACTGAAGTTTCCGAAAATATTCATACGCTTCCGGTGTAAAAAGATTTCCAATTCTGGCTTCCCCTACCTCATACTCCAAATCCGCATTCAGGCAGATTGTCGCCAGCGTCTTACTCATTTGTGCCAGATCGTAGTGTTCCTGAAGCGCTTTTGATGCCCGCGGCGGCTTCAGTTCACTGACATGTGCATACGCATTTTCAACGCTTCCGTATTCTACAATAATTTTCGTAGCAGTCTTTTCTCCAATGCTCGGAACTCCCGGAATATTATCTGACGTATCTCCCATCAGCGCTTTCACATCGATAAACTCTTTCGGAGTTACCTGATAGCGCTCTTTCACATCTGACGCATAGTAATCTTCTACCTCTGTACGTCCCTGCTTTGTCTTAGGAATTCGGATTTTTACCCGATCCGTAGCAAGCTGCAGCAAATCTCTGTCTCCGGAAAGAACAGTCACTTCCATCCCCTGCTCTTCGCAGCGTTTTGACAGTGTTCCAATCAAATCATCTGCTTCTAATCCTGCTTTTTCGATCACGCGAATTCCCATAGCTTTTAGCACTTCTTTCATGACCGGCACTTGCTGACGCAGTTCCTCTGCCATTGGTTTTCTCGTTCCTTTATATGCATCGTACATCTCATGCCGAAATGTAGGTGCATGCACGTCAAACGCAACTGTCAGATACTCCGGCTGTTCCTCATCCAGAACTTTGAATAAAATATTCAGAAATCCATATATCGCATTCGTATGGAGTCCTTCATCATTGGTCAGATCCGGCACACCAAAAAAAGCCCGGTTTAATATACTATGTCCATCGATTAATAAAATTTTTTCGCTCATTGATACACTCCTGTCCCGACGGCAAAAGCCCGTACGTTCTCATACCCATTTATGATATCATATTTTAGAGTCAATGAAAACACGATTATCACAAATCCGGGCAACAAAAAAAGTACCGCAAATGCGATACTTTTCTTATGCCGGCGGCGGGACTTGAACCCGCACGTAGTTGCCCACAACAGATTTTGAGTCTGCCTCGTCTGCCATTCCGACACACCGGCCGGTTTCTCAACCGTTTTGTATCATATCATAGTTTTATGATAAATGCAAGCTTTTTCTTTATAAAACCATCTTTTTCTCACATTTTGTTTTTTAAGCAACTAAATGACAAGATATTTCTCAGCAAGACATCCTTCAAAATACTCTATTACATTCTGAGCTGCCCGAAGATTCATTTCACCAAAATTTTCACTCGTAAAAGATGCTGTATGTGGTGTCAGCACTGCCCGTTCACTTGACGCCAGCAGAGAATCTGTGCACGGCTCATGATCAAATACATCTACACAAGCTCCCCGAAGCTGCTTTTGATCTAACGCTTCTCTCAACGCTTTCTCATCCATGACCGGCGCCCGCGCAACATTAATAAAAACACTCTCCGGCTTCATCAGTGCAAATTTTTCTGCATCAAACATGCCTCGTGTGCTGTCTGTCAAGGGCACATTCACTGAGACATAATCACTCACAGCCAGAAGCTCCGGCAAATCGCAGTAACGAGCATGATATGTTTCTTCCCATTCTTTTTTCGGATGACGACAATAGTATCGTACTTCCATTCCTAACGCGTTGGCACGCTTCGCAATCTCTTTGCCGATTCCGCCAAAGCCCACTAGTCCAAGACCCCGATTCTTAGCTCCGTACATCATTTTCCGATTCCAGATACCACGATGCATCTCTTCATTCTGTAAGAAAATCTCCCTGGCAAAATGAAGGATATACGCAATCACATGCTCTGCAACAGCGCCTTCCACCGTCCCTGTCGTCCGCGCCACAGAAACACCCCGTTTCCGACATGCTTCAATATCAATCGAATCATAGCCGATTCCCCGCCTAGAAATAAACTTCAACTTCGGACATTTTTGAAGTACAAAATCATTAATCTCTTCCATCGCAACAATTGCTGCATCTGCGCCTTCCAGAAGTTTTGCATTTTCTTCTGCTGAAGATGTTCCCTGATTCCATCCGCTTTTATCCACTATTTCACAACCGCTCTCTTTCAAAAGTGTGATTGCTCTTTTGTCTTCTTCCAGTACAAAATTTCTTGCTGTAATGACAACTTTCATTTATTTCATCAGCTTCTTTCCAATCTCAAAACAATCGAATGTCGCAAAATAATCTGCCGGAGTTTCTGCCCTTCGGATCAGCTGCACTTCTCCATTCTCTTTCAGAAGAAGTTCTGCTGACTTTAACTTTCCATTGTAGTTATATCCCATAGAAAACCCATGCGCACCTGTGTCATGAATGATCAGATAATCACCAATTTCAATCTTCGGAAGCATCCTGTCGATCGCAAACTTGTCATTATTCTCACAGAGTGATCCGGTAATATCGTACTTGTGGTCACAGACATGATGTTCTTTCCCGGCAACTGTGATATGATGATAAGCACCGTACATGGCCGGCCGCATAAGATTAACCGCACAGGCATCACAGCCTATATACTCTTTATAGATATGCTTTTCGTGAACAGCTTTCGTTACAAGACATCCATACGGTCCCATCATAAACCGTCCAAGTTCTGTATAAATTGCCACATCTCCCATTCCTGCCGGAACAAGCACTTCCTCATATACTCTGCGTACCCCATCGCCAATCACTCTGATATCATTCGGTTCCTGATCCGGTGTATACGGAATCCCGATACCACCTGATAAATTGATAAATGAGATATGCGCTCCCGTTTCTTTCCGGAGCTGTACTGCCAGCTGAAACAACACTCTTGCCAGCATCGGATAGTATTCGTTCGTCACCGTATTACTTGCCAGAAAGGCGTGAATTCCAAATTCTTCTGCGCCCTTTGCCTTCAGTATCCGAAACGCTTCAAACAACTGCTCTGTTGTCATTCCATATTTAGAGTCTCCCGGATTATCCATAATATCATTACTGATCTGGAACAATCCACCCGGATTGAATCTGCAGCTGATTTTTTTCGGGATATAGCCAATCGTATCTTCCAAAAATTGAATATGGGTAAAATCATCCAGGTTGATCGTCGCTCCAAGCTTCGCCGCATAAGCAAATTCCTCTGCCGGCGTCGCATTAGATGAAAACATAATGTCTTCGCCGGTTGCTCCGATTGCTTCCGAAAGCATCAATTCTGTATAAGAAGAGCAGTCACAGCCACAACCGTACTCCCGCAAAATCTGCATCAGATATGGATTCGGCGTTGCTTTCACCGCAAAATATTCCCGAAATCCTGGGTTCCAGGCAAATGCATCTCTTAATGCCTGCATATTCTTCCGGATTCCTCTCTCATCATACAGATGAAATGGCGTCGGATATGTCTTTACAATCTCTTCAATCTGTTCTTTCGTCACAAATGGTTCTTTCTTCATCAGTAGCACTCCTAGTTATTTTTTATGTTCATGTGTGAATAAATGATCCTGGCAATATTCATAATTGCCATTACACTTTGAGCAATAGCGGAATTCCAGATTCGGATCATCCAGCTCTGTCCTGCCGCATACTGCACAGCGATGCCGCGGCCCGTCTCCTGACGGCGCTGATCGCTTCATTTCCTGCTGAAATTTGCGTTTTCTCTGTATTTCTTTCGGATTGTATGGAGAAAGATTTCTTGTTGATAAGAAAAATACAATAAAGTTCAGAAGCGACGCTAAAATAACACCCTTCGTTGGCCAGCCTCCTCTTAAGAAATCATATCCGATCAGTACGAAATACAAAATTCCCATCCATTTCATCTTAATCGGAATCACAAAATAAAGCAGTACCTGCATCTCCGGATAACTTGCTGCAAACGCAAGGAAAATAGACATATTAATGTAATACGTTGAGAAGAAAGCTCCCATAATGCCTCCGACTCCTGCAAATCCCGGAACAAGTATTGAAAAAATTCCATACAGCACAAATGCACCAATTACCGTAAAGATAATTCCCGAGAGAATATATACATTATACCGGAAAGTTCCCCATGTCTGCTCCAATGTTTTTCCAAGTGAATAGTAAAACAGCAGCATAATGATCGTAAAAAGATCAAAACTTGATGGCGGAATCAGCACCCAGCTTACAATCCTCCAAACCTGTCCTCTCAGAATCAGCGCCGGCTCCAGCGTCAGATACGAAAACATATTCGGCATAAACACGGAAATAGCAAAACCAAGTACATAACATGCAATCAGATAAAATGTTAAATTCGGAATGGCATACTTTCCAAACTTTCTTTCCAGTTTATTCAACCAGTTCATATCATTCTTCCCCTTTTCATTTTTTATATGATAATGTACACATTGTAACTTTTCCTTTGACGTTTGTCAATTTGAAGCCTGCTGTTTATTTCTTTTTTAGAAATTATTAAATTCTCATTTCCAACCTTCGTCAAAAAATGTCATATTTCACAATTTGTTCATAATATTTAACAATCTTTTTAGCTATTTGGAAATTGTGTTTTTTCCCTTTCTGTCGTATAATGTACATTGGTACGCAGAAAGCATATTAAATAAGTAATAACACTATATTTTTAAGATAAAGGAGTGACAGCATGAGTCAAAAAGATTTGTATACACTAGGGATTGACATCGGCTCCACCACTGTTAAAATTGCTGTATTAAACGACCATAACGAAATACTTTTTTCTGACTATGAACGGCATTATGCCAACATTCAGGAAACCCTCTCAGATCTTCTGGGACGGGCAATCTATACTGTCGGTTCTGTCAAAGTATCCCCGATGATCACCGGTTCAGGAGGCTTAACCCTGGCAAAGCATCTCGGGGTTCCTTTTGTTCAGGAAGTAATCGCTGTATCATCTGCACTGCAGGATTATGCACCTCAGACAGACGTTGCCATTGAACTTGGCGGTGAAGACGCCAAGATTATTTATTTTGAAGGAAAAAATGTCGAACAGCGTATGAACGGGATCTGTGCCGGCGGTACCGGTTCATTTATCGATCAGATGGCTTCTCTTCTTCAGACAGACGCTACCGGGTTAAATGAATATGCTAAACATTATAAAGCCCTTTATACCATTGCGGCACGCTGCGGTGTGTTCGCAAAATCAGACATCCAGCCTTTGATTAATGAAGGCGCCACAAAGGAAGACTTATCCGCCTCTATTTTCCAGGCAGTTGTCAACCAGACAATCAGCGGACTCGCCTGCGGCAAGCCTATCCGCGGCCATGTTGCATTCCTCGGCGGACCGCTGCATTTTCTTTCGGAACTTCGGGAAGCCTTTGTCCGTACACTGAACCTTGATGAGGAACATACAATTATTCCAACTTATTCTCATCTCTTTGCTGCCATCGGATCTGCCCTGAATTCCAAAAAAGATGTCGTTACATCTCTGTTGGAACTTAGGGATAAGCTTGCAAACCGAATTGAAATGGAATTTGAAGTAGAGCGCCTTCAGCCTCTTTTTGCTTCTGAACAAGATTATCACGAATTTAAAGAACGACATGACAAGCACCAGGTGCCAATGATGGATCTAAGTACCTATCGCGGGAACTGTTTTCTTGGAATTGATGCCGGTTCTACAACAACAAAAGCAGCACTTGTAGCGGAAGACGGAACACTGCTGTATTCTTTTTATCAGAGCAATAACGGCGATCCGCTTGGCACGACAATTTCTGCCATAAAAGATATTTACCGGCATCTTCCGGACGGAGTACGCATTGCTCACTCCTGTTCCACCGGCTATGGAGAAGTATTGATCAAGTCCGCTCTTTTGCTTGATGAAGGTGAAGTAGAAACAATTTCCCACTACTATGCTGCATCTTTCTTTGAACCGGATGTAGACTGTATCCTTGACATCGGCGGTCAGGATATGAAGTGCATTAAAATCAAAAACCAAACGGTAGACAGTGTCCAATTAAATGAAGCCTGCTCCTCCGGATGCGGTTCTTTCATTGAAACTTTTGCAAAATCTCTTAATTATTCTGTAGAAGATTTTGCTCATGAAGCTTTATTTGCCCGCAATCCCATCGATCTTGGAACGCGCTGCACTGTGTTTATGAATTCTAAAGTAAAACAGGCACAGAAGGAAGGAGCTTCTGTTGCAGATATTTCTGCCGGTCTCGCCTACTCTGTCATTAAAAATGCTCTGTTTAAAGTAATCAAAGTATCCGACGCTTCTGAACTTGGTTCTCACATTGTAGTACAGGGTGGAACCTTTTATAACGATGCTGTCCTGCGAAGCTTTGAAAGTATTGCCGACTGTCACGCTGTACGTCCGGATATTGCCGGTATTATGGGCGCTTTCGGCGCTGCGCTTATCGCAAGAGAACGCTATCAGATGAAGGGATGCACCGGCACAACCATGCTTCCGATCAAAGAAATCGAAGCACTTACTTATACAACAACCATGACAAAATGCAAGGGATGTACAAACAACTGCCGCCTGACAATTAATAAATTCAGCGGCGGTCGGAGCTACATTTCCGGAAACCGCTGTGAGCGTGGACTCGGTAAGGAAAAATCACAGAATAAACTTCCGAACCTGTTCGACTACAAATTCCACCGCTACTTTGATTATGAACCGCTCGCTCTTTCCGAGGCAAAGCGCGGCATTGTCGGAATTCCACGCGTTTTGAATATGTATGAGAACTACCCGCTCTGGTTCACGTTTTTTACCGAACTTGGCTACCGGGTACTGCTTTCTCCGGCTTCCAGTCATAAGATTTATGAAATGGGAATTGAGTCGATTCCAAGTGAGTCTGAATGTTATCCGGCCAAATTGGCTCACGGTCATGTAGAATGGCTGATCCGGCAGAATGTGCCTTTTATCTTCTACCCTTGTATTCCTTATGAACGCCAGGAATTTGAAGATGCAAACAATCACTATAACTGCCCGATCGTCACTTCCTATGCGGAAAACATTCGAAATAATATTGACACCATTGTAAATGGAGAAGTTCGTTTTCTCAATCCATTCCTCTCTTTAAAAGATGAGGCAACATTTACAAACTGTCTTGTGAAAGAACTTGGAAACACTCTTTCAATTCCTGCAGAAGAAATTCGAAAAGCTGCTTCAAAAGCCTGGACTGAACTTTCCAATGCAAGAAATGATATCCGCAAAAAAGGTGAAGAGACGCTGGCGTACATGAAAGAACACCACAAACACGGTATTGTTCTTGCAGGACGTCCATATCACGTGGATCCGGAAGTAAATCACGGAATTCCCGAGCTGATTAATTCATATGATATTGCTGTTTTGACAGAGGATTCCATTTCTCACTTAGCTCCGGTAGAACGACCGCTGCTCGTAATGGATCAGTGGATGTACCACTCAAGACTTTATGCCGCCGCTAACTATGTCAAGACAAGAAATGATCTGGATCTCATTCAGCTCAACTCTTTTGGCTGCGGTCTGGATGCCGTTACAACCGATCAGGTATCCGATATTTTAACCGGATCGGGCAAGATCTATACTTCTTTGAAAATCGATGAAGTAAATAATCTGGGCGCTGCAAGAATTCGTATCCGTTCCCTGCTCGCTGCAATTCGTGTGCGGGAGCAGAAACAGGAGGCACGAGAGCTGCATTCAACTGCCATTACAAAAGTTCCGTTTACAAAAGAAATGAAAAAAGATTATACGATTCTCTGTCCACAGATGTCGCCAATTCATTTTGACCTTGTAGAGCCGGCTTTCCGCAAATGCGGTTACAACATCAAAGTGCTTCCGAACAGCAATAAAGCAGCCATTAACACGGGCTTAAAATATGTAAACAACGATGCCTGCTATCCATCCCTGATTGTTGTCGGTCAGATTATGGATGCGATTTTGTCCGGCGAATATGACACAGATAAACTTGCGGTTATCATCACGCAGACCGGAGGCGGTTGTCGTGCCTCCAACTACATTGGCTTTATCCGCCGTGCACTTGGCAAAGCCGGCTACGGGCATATTCCGGTTATCTCATTGAATTTGAGCGGTCTGGAGAATAACCCTGGTTTTCAGATTACGCTCCCACTTTTGCTAAGAGGCGTATATTCTCTGCTTCTCGGCGACATTTTCATGCGCGTACTCTATCGTACCCGCCCTTACGAAAAGATTCCGGGATCAGCCAATGCACTCCACGAAAAACTAAAGCAGGAATGTATTGATTTTCTCCAGAGCAATCATCTCTCTAAGAGAAAATTCGATCAGCTCTGCCGCCGGATTGTAAAAGAATTCGATCAGCTTCCAATGCTGGATATCCAAAAACCAAAAGTAGGAATTGTCGGAGAAATTCTTGTCAAATTCTCTCCGGTTGCAAACAACTATCTTGTGGAACTTCTGGAACAAGAAGGCGCTGAGGCAGTTGTTCCGGATCTGACAGATTTCTTCCTGTACAGTTTCTATAATATGAACTTTAAGTCCGAACATCTCGGTATGAAGAAATCTTCTGCCTGGAAAGCCAATCTTGGAATTCGTGTACTGGAATCCATGCGAAAATCTGCCTGTGATGCACTCAAAGAAAGTAAACACTTTCTCCCGCCGTCTCATATCAAAGACACCGCTGATATGGCAAAAGAAGTGGTATCGCTTGGAAATCAGACCGGAGAAGGCTGGTTCCTAACAGGAGAAATGCTGGAACTCATTCACAGCGGTACAAAGAATATTGTCTGTACACAGCCATTTGCCTGCCTGCCGAACCATATCGTAGGAAAAGGAGTTATCAAAGAGCTGCGCCGGCTTCATCCCGACTCTAATATCGTTGCAATCGATTATGATCCGGGTGCCAGCGAAGTAAATCAGCTGAACCGCATTAAATTAATGCTTTCAACCGCATATAAAAATCTGGAGTAATTCCTTAATATTAGAACAAAAAAACTCTTTCCCACAGAAAGAGCCTTTCCAAACATCCTTTTATACAGAACGTCCGAGTAAAATAACTTTGGACGTTCTGTTTTTATTGCTTCTATCCAGAAGCTTTCTACTGAAACACCCACAAATTTTTAATCTGCGGCTCTAATATTTCATACTCCCACAATGTTTTGCTATTCTTTTTACTATTAGAATCGTTCACTTTAATTTTTCCATCCTCGATTCCAACTAGTGTAATAAAATGCCCCGTTGTCGTAAAATCGCCCGGCCGCATACTGCAAATAATCGGCTGCCCGTTTTGCAGTGCCTCAAACACCGTATCTTTTGAAAGACTCATTTCTGTACCGGTAATCCCGAAAGAACGAACTCCACTCGTAAACAACTCCCAGCTTGTTCCTACACCCTCAACACAATACCCCTGTTCTTCTGCAAATTTAGCAATCGTATATGGCGTAACTGTATTTTCTCCCGTAAGACCTGCAATGACAGATGCCAGCGCTGTTGGGCCGCATCCGCTCACAGCAATCAAGCTATTTCCATATGCGCCATATCCCCAACGGTGATCCCACTGCAGTAAAAGCGGAAACTCCCCTTTGGTTACTTCTCCGATCGTATCGGCATATACCTTTCCCTTTTTATCCGGATAATCTAATACAAATTCTCTCATTTCCGGATTTCGTGATAACATCTCCAATAACTCTTCCGGATAATCTTCTTTTTGCGTAATCACAGGTAAATTTGCTCCCATTGCCTGCAAGATTATGAATCCACTGCTTAGCGCCCGGAGTGCAATAACTCCAAGACATAAAATTATTATTGTAATGATCAAACGCATCCTTTGCTTTATCTTTCTTCGATTTCGTTTTCTAGCTTTTAACCTCTGTTTTGTCATAGTGTATACCTCCATCTGTGTATTAGTTTATCTAAAATAAAGCAGATGGTTTTCTCTTTTCTCTCTCTAAATTCTTAAGAACTTCTTAGTTTTTACGGCACACAAAAAGACGCAGCTTCCAAAAGGAACTGCGCCTCTATATTGCTTTCTATTCCATTTCTGATAAAAGTTTCTCAATACTTACCAGCTTGACACTTAAAATAAAAATATCCGTTGCCATTGCAAGCTCTTCTTCTGTAGGAAATGTCGGAGCAATCCGGATGTTACTGTCATGCGGATCTTTGCCATACGGAAACGTAGCGCCGGCCTCTGTCATAATTACACCGGCTTCTTTTGCTTTTTCCACAATCTTCTTCGCACATCCGTCCAGTGCATCAAAAGAAATGAAATAACCTCCGCGTGGTTCCATCCAGGAACCGATTTCCAGTTCTCCCAACTCTTCTTTCAGTTTCCCGAGAACAATCTCAAATTTTGGCCGGATAATATCGGCATGTTTTTTCATATGCTGTACCATACCGTGAATATCTCCAAAAAATCTTGCATGGCGGAGCTGGTTTACTTTATCGTGTCCAATTGTCTGAATTTTCATCTGTTTACGGATATCGATCAAGTTTGCATCGGAAGCTGCAATCGCCGCAATCCCGGAACCCGGAAAACTAATCTTGGAAGTAGAAGCAAATTTATAAACCATGTCCGGATGTCCTTCCTTCTTACATTCCATCAGAATCTCAATAAGATAATCCTGCTTATCTTCATATAAATGATGAATTCCATAAGCGTTATCCCAGTAAATACGGAAATCCTCTGCTGCCGGTTCCAGACACGCAAAGCGATGCACCGTCTCATCCGAGTATGTAATTCCCTGCGGGTTAGAGTATTTCGGCACACACCAGATTCCTTTAATAGCCGGATCGCTGCTTACTAATTTCTCTATAAGATCCATATCCGGCCCGGATTCTGTCATTGGAACATTGATCATCTCAATCCCAAAATATTCTGTAATTGCAAAGTGTCTGTCATATCCCGGAACCGGGCATAAAAACTTCACTTTATCAAGCTTGCACCACGGAGTACTCCCCATAACGCCGTGTGTGAAAGAACGTGCAATGGTGTCGTACATCACATTCAGACTGGAATTTCCAAAAATAACAATATTGTCCTTTGGCACTTCAATCATATCCGCAAGGAGCTGCTTTGCCTCTTTAATTCCATCGAGAACACCGTAATTACGGCAATCCACTCCCTCTTCACAGATCAGATCTGAATCACTTGTCAATACATCCATCATTCCCATGGAGAGATCTAACTGCGCCTTTGACGGCTTCCCTCTTGACATATCCAGCTTGAGTCCTTTTGCCTTTACCTCTGCAAATTGTGCCTCTAATTCTTCTTTTAATTCCAGCAGTTCCTCTCTGCCAAGTTCTCTGTACGCTGCCATTGCGTATCCCTCCTACCTGATTTTCTTTTTCACTCCTTGCATCATACTAAAATTTTGACGTTTCGTCAATCATTTCTTGCAATTATTTCTTGTTTCATTTGTATTTTTATGGTTTTTAACATATTTTTTGAAATATATTTATATTATTTATTCATTTTGTTTTCCAACATCCTAATCCACAAGATTTTTTCATTACCAAATTGCATAATAAAACCTTGCATGAAGCTGCATACTCTTGTACGCTTCTCCTTGCAAGGTTTCTCGTTGCCGTTATTTCATCTTCTGCTATTTCACTAAGATATTATTTTTCAATCAAAAGGGATTTTCCTGTCATCTCTTTTGGCTGTTCCATTCCCATCAGTTCAATTAATGTCGGTGCAATATCTGCAAGACATCCACCTTCGCGAAGTCCATACTTCTCATCTGCATTGATTAAGATAAATGGAACCGGATTCGTTGTATGTGCTGTAAACGGAGCGCCTGTTTCTTCGTCAATGAGCTGCTCTGCATTTCCGTGGTCTGCACAAAGGAACATCTGTCCTCCCACTTCTTTTAACGCTTCCACTGTCTTTCCGACACATGTGTCAACCGCCTCGATTGCTTTGATTGCTGCATTTTCCACTCCGGTATGTCCTACCATATCCGGATTTGCAAAGTTCACAATAATGACATCGTATGTTCCTGACTGAATTGCAGCAACCAGTTTATCGCATACTTCCGGCGCACTCATCTCCGGCTGAAGATCATACGTTGCCACCTTCGGAGATTTAACAAGAATACGGTCTTCTCCTTCATTCGGCTCTTCTACGCCGCCATTAAAGAAGAACGTTACATGCGCATATTTCTCTGTTTCAGCAATACGTGCCTGTTTTAATCCATTTGCTGCAAGAAATTCCCCAAATGTATTTGTAATTTCTGTTTTAACAAATGCAACCTGTTTGTTTTCAATTGTTACATCATACTCTGTAAAGCAGACATAAGTTGTTTTTACGCGTTCGCCTCTGTCAAATCCTGTAAAGCTGTCATCACAGAATGTTCTTGTAATTTCTCTTGCACGGTCCGGGCGGAAGTTAAAGAAGATCACAGAATCCTTCTCCTGAATCATTGCTGTAGGAGCTCCGTCTTTCATAATCACAGTTGGAAGTACAAATTCATCTGTCTTGCCATTATCGTAAGAAGCCTGAATGGCATCTGCTGCCGCTTCTGCCGGAACACCTTCACCTTTCACCATGGCTTTGTATGCTAATTCTACTCGATCCCATCTGTTATCACGATCCATTGCGTAATAACGTCCCATGACAGTCGCTACTTCTCCTACTCCGATTTCTTTCATCTTCGCTTCCAACTCTGTCACATACTCTTTACCGGATGCCGGCGGTGTATCTCTTCCGTCTAAGAAGCAATGTACATATACCTTTGAAAGTCCCTGTCTTTTTGCCAGTTCCAGCAGACCATAAATATGTGTGTTATGACTATGAACGCCTCCGTCAGATACAAGTCCGAACAGGTGAAGCGCACTGTCATTTGCCTTTGCATTTTCGCAGGCAGCAAGCAATGCTTCATTTTCAAAGAAGTCTCCGTCCTGGATTGCTTTTGTAATCTTTGTCAGATCCTGATATACAATCCGTCCTGCTCCCATATTCAAATGACCAACTTCTGAATTCCCCATCTGACCTTCCGGAAGTCCCACTGCCATTCCACTGGCATTTCCTTCAACAAACGGATAGTCTGCCATTAATTTATCCATAACCGGAGTTGCAGCTTCTGCCACTGCATTTCCCTTTGTTTCTGTATTTAATCCGTAACCATCTAAAATCATCAATACTGTAGGTTTTTTACTCATCATATTCTCTCCTTCTCTGGTATTTTGAATATATGCTCTTTCCAGAGTTCATTTTACATGATTTTAAAATGGCTTGCAAGTTATATTCTTAACAATTTTGATATAAAACAAGGGATTCATATGGGCGAAGTGTCAAATGTGCTGCTATCTTGGCATCTTCATAATTTGCAATCAGAAGTTTGGCATTCTCTGCGGAAAATTCTTCCGGCACTTCGTAAGACAGCTCTTTTTCTGAAAAATTACATATAACAAGAAGCCTTTCTTCTCCCAGTTTTCTTTCATACACAAAGAGCTCCGGATCTTCCGGCAGCAATAATTGGTATGTACCATATGGAATGATATCGTACTCTTTTCGCAGCCGGATCAGTTTCTTATAAAAATAAAATACAGAATCTTTTCTGGACAGCTGTTCTTTCGCGTTGATTTCTTTATAATTCGGATTGACCATGATCCACGGTGTTCCTGTTGTAAATCCTGCATGCTCACTGTCGTCCCACTGTACCGGTGTTCTTGCGTTATCACGGCTTCTGCAGCGAAGGTAATGCAGCATTTCATCCGGTGTAACACTTCCGCGCCCTACTTCTTCCTCATATGCATTCAGACTTTCAATATCTCTGTAATCTTCCAGTTTTTCAAACGGAACATTTGTCATGCCAAGTTCTTCTCCCTGATATACATAAGGAGTTCCCTGCATCATATGGAGACAGACTGCCAGTGTTTTGGCAGAATACTCCCGAAACTGCGGCGAATCATTGCCAAGCCTTGATACCATTCGCGGCTGATCGTGATTGCACCAATACAGACTGTTCCATGCCTTTCCTTCCAGACCGGTCTCCCATCTGGACATTACCTCTTTTAGTTCCCGCAGATCGATCTTTTTGTCTGTCCATTTTCCAAGCGGTCCATTGGAAGATAGCCCTGTATGTTCAAACTGAAAGACCATATTTAGCTCTTTTCCGTTCAGGGATGCATATTTTGCTGCCTGTTCTACCGTTGCTCCCGCACATTCTCCGACAGTCAAAAGATCATATTTGGACAGCACCCGCCGATTCATCTCCTGCAAATATTCATGTACATGCGGTCCGTGGACACTGTAAGGTCCGTAACTGCCGTAAAGAGCTCCCGGAGCTTTCGGTCCGTCCGGAAGTCCCGGCACTTTCGAAATCATGCTGATCACGTCCATTCGGAAACCGTCAATTCCCTTCTGACACCACCAGTCCATCATATCAAATACTGCATCCCGCACCTTCGGATTGTCCCAGTTCAGATCCGGCTGCTTTTTGGAGAATAAATGCAGATAATACATATCTGTTGTTTTATCATACTCCCAGGCGGATCCGCTGAAACAGGACCCCCAGTTGTTCGGCTCTTTTCCGTCCTTACCTTCTCTCCAAAAATAATAATCGCGGTATGGATTCTCTTTCGACTTACGGCTTTCTACAAACCACGGATGTTCATCAGAAGTATGATTTACAACAAGATCCATCACAATCCGGATTCCACGCTCATGCGCCGCTGCCAGCATCCGGTCAAAGTCTTCCATTGTCCCGAATTCTTTCATGATTCCCCGGTAATTGCTAATATCGTACCCATTGTCATCATTTGGAGATTCGTACACCGGAGAAAGCCAGATTACATCAATTCCCAATTCCTTTAAATAATCCATTTTAGATGTAATACCATTCAAGTCACCAATCCCGTCTCCATTGCTGTCACAGAAACTGCGCGGATAAATCTGATATACTACCGCTTCTTTCCACCATGTCTTTTCCATCGTTTTCTTCTCCTTCATTCTGATTTCATCAGTTATAGGTTTTACGTTAAACTTGTTTTGTAAAAATATACAGGCTCCTTCAAAAAAGCCCGCATATTTTCTTTCTGCTATTGTTTTATCACACTCGTTTTGAACTGTCAATAAGTGTTTTCACAGATTCCCTCTCTACAATCCGCACAGGCAGTCTGATATCTTTTTCTTCGACTATTTCACCGCGAATCTGCCGCAGCAGCTGCTGTACCGCCAGAATTCCTTTTTCCGGAACTCCCTGATGAATTGTTGTAAGACGCGGCGAAGAAAAATGAGACATTAAAATATCATCAAACCCAATGATTGACAGTTCTTCCGGAATCTTAACGCCTCTATGCCGAAGCATGTCCATCAGTGCAAGGGCATAATAGTCCGAACTGACAACAATTCCGGTAAAATTTCTCAACCGCTCCAAATCTTCTCCAAATACGACCATCTGCTCACTCCACATAAGCCCTTTCTCCATACACGCCCTGCGAAACCCATGCAGACGAAGTCCATCCGCACATCGATCAGCTTCCCTTTCTGTAATCCGATGTTCTGTTGCAAATCCAATGCGGCGGTGGCCATGCTCCAGAAGATAATTTGCTGCCAGATATCCTCCTTCTTCATCCTCGGTTCCAACATTGACATACTGTTTTTCATGGAAAAAACAATCTGTAAACACAACCGGAATCTGCAGCCATTCTTTCAACAAATCACAAAAATCCATTCCCAGTCCGACAGTAATAATACCGTCCACATTCCAGTTTGCCACAAGATTTTTGATCTCTTCCGGAGAATCCGAAGCATACAGCATCATGTAATAACCACTCAAACGGATTTCCCTTTCCATTGCCCCTATTATCTCGGCTGTGAACGGACTGTGAAATATTCCGTCTTTCGCTTCCCGGTAACCGTGGATAATCACCCCTATAATTTTCGATTGATTTCGCACAAGCATTCTGGCTCCCATATTCGGAATGTAATGCATTTCCTTCATAATCTGTTGAATCTTTTCAATAGTTGCCGGAGAAACTCTCCCTGTATTGCCGTGAATCACATTGGAAACTGTTGTGACACTGACTCCGGCCGCTTTTGCAATATCCTTAATTGTTGTCATATTGTTTTCTCCACTCCTTGTTTAATCTTCCCGCATCATTCGTTTCTCTGTCATATAAGTAATCAGGAAATATCCTCCGTAAATCAATACAATCACTCCTGCTGTCAGAAACAGGGAAGAACCCATATTCACATATCCTACCGTTCCAAGCAGAAATTGTGCAAACTGAATTCCAAATACCGAATGAATCATTGCCAGAAGCAGGGGAAGACCGAAAAATATCGCTGTCTGCTGCAGCATGGAATGATGAATCATCTTCTCATCCACTCCAATCTTTCGAAGCATCTCATACCGTACTTTGTTATCCAGGTGGTCGGATAATTCTTTGAGCGCCAACACTGCTGCACTGGAAATCAGAAAGATAATTCCCAGATAAATACCGATAAATGTCACAATTGTCCCAAGACCTGCACTGCTCTCCATATGGATAATTTTCGTACTGATTTCAAAAATATAGGCAGCATCCGTTGTCGTTTCCAGCTGACTCAATGCGTTTTTCTCAACAACTTCATTTACTGCATACAGCTTATCTAAAAACGCTTTTTCTGTCTCCTTCTTTTCTTTCTGCGGCACATTATAATCTGCCGTTAATGTGCTAAACACACAGGTCATCTGTTTTACCGCATCATCGGGAACAATGTAAATTCCTGTATTGATCCGGCTTCCGGTCATGTATACATATCCATTCTGACAAGTGTCATACTTTGGTTCGTACGCTTTCCCGTCGATTGTAACCGGAACTCCTTCCTGAAGAGAGCGGTTTCGCACTTCTGCCATCTGTTCAAAACTTGCCAGAAGCACATACTGATTCTCTTCCAGTTCATAAGTCTTCTGTCCTGTCTGTTCAGCCAGTCGATTGTATTCACTAAGTGGAACAAATTCCTCTTTTGTTCCATATGCCAGCATCGGAAATTCCTTTTTTACTGAAGCGCTGAGCGTATCTCCCATCGTCAGTCCGCTTTCGTAAATCCGGACTGTTGTCGGCGCTTTCAGGAGCGCCAGATCTGCTCCTGCTTCCTGGATTTTTGTTTCTACATCCTCTCCCGGTGTTGTAATCTGAACATCCTTCGGGACATTCTCTTCCACTTCCCGTTTTGCCGTCTCATTCAGCGCTAATCCTGCTGACAGTACGCAGATCGTTAAAAACAGCATAAGACAGGTTACCGTCATCGAAAATACCATTGTATGTATCTTACTGTGAAGCTGACGCAGTGTAAAAGAATGAAGCGCCCGAAAATAAATTCGTTTTGTATTCATAACAAATTTCAGCAGCAGTCCGGAAAGAGACCAGAAGATAAGAAATGTAGCCACAATTCCTTCCAAGATCGGAGTTATGAGCGCATCTGCATACTGCATCTCTTCTATGCCTCCGGTTACTTGCCAGTATGCGTGTCCGAGAACAAGTACCGCTATCAGAAATACAATCGTACAGATGGTTGTATTTTTCATTTTCAGCTCTTCATTTTTCCTGCCCGACTGCAGCAGTTCAATCGGTCTGCTCCTTCTTACAGATACGGTATTGAATATCATAACAATCACATACATGATGCTAAAGTATAAAATTGTTTTCCCAAAAGCATCCGGAGAAAATGTAAAGGTAAAACGACTCATATCCACCTGGAACATATTTGCCACTGCAATGGACGCAAGCTGAGCCCCGAACACCCCAATGCAAAGACCGACTGCCAATGATATGACTCCAATAAATACCGTTTCAAAAAATAAGATTCTGGACACTGCGCCCTTCCCCATACCGAGGAGCAGATATACACCAAATTCTTTCTTTCGTCTGCGGATCAAAAATCGATTTGCATATACCATAAGGAATCCAAGCACTGCTGCCACAAATACACTTACAATTTCCAGTGTCCGTGTCATTAATATAATAATAGATTTGGTAGATTCGCTCAGCTGTTCCATTACGGTCTGCGTCTCCAGCGAATTAAACACATAAAAGATTGCAACGCCAATTACAAGTGTGAAAAAATAAATTCCGTAATCTTTTATGCTCTTTTTCATATTTTTTATGGAAAGGCTAAATAACATCATTAAAATCGCCTCCCAATAAACTCATCATATCGATGATCTTATCAAAAAAGGCTTTTCGCCCTTTCTCTCCTTTGCGGATTTCACTGTACAGCCGTCCATCCTTAATAAAGATCACCCGATCGGCATAACTTGCAGTAAACGCGTCATGTGTTACCATGAGAATTGTCGCCTCGCGCTTTTTGTTCAGCTCTAACAGATGCTCCATCAAATTTTTCGCATTTTTAGAATCAAGAGCTCCGGTCGGTTCATCGGCCAAAATCAATTTCGGACGCGTGATCACTGCACGGGCAGATGCAGTCCTCTGCTTCTCTCCACCGGAAATCTGATACGGATATTTGTTCAAAATCTGTTCCAGATTCATAAGGTGTGCAGCTTCCACTACTCTTCGGTCAATTTCTTCCGGTTTTACCTTCTGGATCTGCAGCGCCAGCGCGATATTTTCATAAACAGTAAGTGTATCCAGTAAATTAAAATCCTGAAAAATAAATCCCAGCATCTCCCTCCGAAACCGGTTCATCGCCTCTCCGCGAATCTTTGTAATATCTGTTCCGCTAAGATAAATATGTCCTGCCGTTACCTTATCGATCGTTGCAATCATATTTAGCAATGTTGTTTTTCCGGACCCGCTTGGTCCCATAATCGCCGCAAATTCCCCCTTATCTACGCTTAATGAGATTTTATCAATCGCTTTCGTTAAATTTGACTTATTTCCATAATACTTTTCTACTTCTTCCACTCGCAACATTTCTGCCATGTGTATTCGTCTCCTTTCCTGTTCTTTTCTTACACTTGTGAGTATAGCGAAACAGGTGGATTCCATCCATCGATTTCTATAACAGAACCTTACAGTTTTGTAAGCTTTCTGTCATCTTCCAACACCTGGTAGAACTCATGTTTCCAAAATCGTATTTCAACTTCCGTATAACTGTTCTTCACAGAATGGATCAAAATATCATGTCCCAGCTTTCCACAGAGTTTTTTGCATAAGTACAATCCCATTCCTGTAGAAGACTGAACGCGTCTTCCATTTTCTCCGGTAAAAGATTTCTCAAACACACGAGAAAGTTCACTTTCCTCTATTCCAATTCCATTATCCCATAGAGAAAGTATTGTGCAGTCCTTTTCTTCCCGCCCAGTGATACGGATCTCATCCTCTTCTCCTTTTAAGTACTTTAGACTATTATGCAAAATTTGCCGCACAATAAACTCCATCCACTTGCTGTCCGTCTGTACTCGACATTTTAACCCTTCCAGCTTTAGATGAATCTGCTGTCCCAGAATCGCTTCCTTTTCTGACTGCAGGACTCTTCCAATAATCTGTTCCAGTGAATACGTCTTAATCAGATAATCTTTCTCCGTATTCTGCCCCCGTGTATAATACAGGATTTGCTCTACCGCACATTCAATTCTCTTTACCTGTGCCTTTACTTTCTCTCCTGACAACAGGCTGTCATTATGCAGCATGAGAACAAGGCTTGCGATTGGTAATTTGATTTCATGAACCCAAAGTTCCATGTAGTCTTGTAATTCCTTCATCTCATCCCGGTACTGACGCAAATACTCATGCATTGCCCGGTCAGTCTCATACAAAACCTCTGTCAGCACCTCTCCTTCTCCAAAATCCGGATGTTCCAGAAGCTCCGGCAGAAGATATTTCTGATCAAGCTTTGCAAGTTTTTGAAAAACACTGTCATAAAACCGCTTCTTTTTCCAATAGTCAAAACAAACTGCCAGTACCTGACTCCCAATCATTACTCCGAGAAGTAAGATACTGACTTGTCGGTTGATACGCAGTCCAAAAAGCAAATAGGCAGCCAGAATATCTGCTGTAATAAAAATCAATGCAGGAACAAATTTCCCACGGCAATATCGATTCCATGTCATAATAAAATGTACCCCTGTCCTCTTCTTGTTTCAATTACATCATGCAGCCCCGCCTCTTCCAGCTTTCTGCGAAGACGCGTAATATTAACGGTCAATGTATTATCATCTACAAATTTCTCGTTATCCCAAAGATAACTCATAATCTCCTCCCGAGTTACAATCTCTCCCACATGCTCTAAAAGATAGCTGAAAATCCCGAATTCATTCTTAGACAGCAGAATCTCTTCCTCCCCTTGCACAAGGCAGCTTTTTGCCGGACAGATCTGAAGTCCGCGGTATGCCTGCATCTGTCCGCTCGTTTCCCCTGCCCGCTTCAGTACTGCTTCGATATGCAGAAGAAGCAATGCCGGATGATAAGGCTTTGTAATATAGTCATCTGCCCCATAACTCATGCATAATACTTCATCCATATCTGAATTCTTGCTCGTTACCATAATAACCGGAATCTGTGATGTCTTACGCACTTCCCGCAGGATAAAATCTCCTGTCATTCCGGGAATCTTAATATCCAGAAGAACAAGATCTGCATCCGTATTAATTATCTGCGATACTACTTTTTCAAACACAGTAACAATTTCCGCCTCATAACCACTGTTTACAAGCAATGTATAAAGTTCCTTCTGAAGACTTTCGTCATCTTCAATAATCAGTATCTTTTTCATATGGATTCCTCACTTCAGATTTTTGTAACCATTATACTATACTTGTCAATCCCGGAACAGAATTTCCTGAAAATTTCCCATTGAAAAAAAAGAGGACAGACGATCCTGCCCTCTATCCTGCCAGTTTCCATATAGCAATCCCAATAGAGAATACGGCAATTGCCTTTTTTAAAAATTGCTGCGGAATTCGTTTTGCCTGCAGGCTTCCACAGTAAACTCCGGCTGCATGAGCAATTCCCGCAATCACAAGAGGGAATACAAGTTTTGCCATGTCAGACTGCATAAAATATCCCATTCCTGCCGGAATTGCAATGAATATCGAGTCAAACAGTGACACTCCGACTGCCGTCCGAACTGCCATTCCTCCGGCTACGAGAAGCGGCATCACAAGGATCGGTCCGCCCGCTCCGGACATGGAACAGATTGCTCCTGTTACAAATCCAAGAATTCCTACGACCGCCGTTCCGATTTCTTTTTCACTGTCAGCAGCTCTTTCTTTCTCTCTTCGCACAAAAATGGAAATACCTGATAATAATACAACTAAGTATAAGATCATCTTCACAGTCTGTTCCGGAATCATGGAATTCAAATAAACACCAAGCACCGCTCCTAAAAAGCTCCCTGCGCTAAGCGGTATGGCAAATGACAGATCAAGCGCCCCGGCTTTTTTATAATTCCACGCTCCAATGATTCCTGAGATCAGAAATGCAAAGAAACTAAGCGCCAGTGATTCTGATACTGCCAGGTTCATATAGCCGGCATACAAAATCGGAAGAAGAAATCCTGCGATCCCTGTCATTCCAATCAGACCTCCGACAACAAAGTTTGCGGCTCCGATAATAAGATACTGCATCTACCATTCCTCCTTTTCCAGATACTCTTTTGCCTCATATAAAATGCGCTCCTCGTCCAGCGTTAAGACTTCCCGATTCTTCATGACGAGTTTTCCATTTACAATCATATGTGTTACATCATTTGCATTCACACTTTCAACCAGTGTATTAAGCAGATTTCCACTCGGGAAAATGTGCGGCTGGTCGAGATTGATTCCGATAAGATCTGCCCGGTACCCTTCTTTCAGACATCCACAGCTGTTTTCCTCTCCCAATGCTGCCGCACCGCCTTCCAATACCATTTGCAAAATCTTTTTAGCCGGCATAATAGCCGGTTCTGCCATCGGTACTCCGTGGAGCAGATTCATAACTGAACGAAAAATTTTCATTTCATTCCAGAGACTCATGCCACCATGAGCCGTTCCGTCTGTTCCAAGACCTATAGAGATGCCGCGGGCAAATAAGCCCGGAGTATTCGGCGCTGCTTTGCCGCAATTGCTAAAGGGACAATGACATACTTTTACCTCGTATTCCTTAAGTAAATCCATTTCTTTTTCTGATACAAGGAGGCTGTGTGCTCCCAGAAAATGATCGCTTAAGACGCCAAGCTTTGCAAGATACTCATACGGCCGCAGATGTTCCCGGGTTACAATTGCATTAACTTCTCCGGCATATTCATTCATATGCGCCTGTATCCAGGCATTTCGCTCAGAAGCATGTTCCTTTACAAGACAAACCAATTCTGATGAACATGACATCAGCGATCGAAGGGAATAATACACTTTCAAAGTTTTCTCCTGATTCTCTTTCATCTGCTCCTGAACAAATTCATACAATCGATCTGTCCGTTCCACTGCAGACTGTGCTGTATCCGCGATTGTCTCCGGGAGTCCGGGCTGATCCATTGTGGAACAGGACAATACGCCGCGTAGTCCGGAATCAGCATACACTGCCGCTGCTTCTTCCATAAAATAACTTCCTGCCTCCACAAACCCCGAAGTTCCGGATTTCATCATCTCAAGTGAAGCCAGTTCTGCGCTCAAACGCATCTTCTCCTTTGTCAGCCTGCTCTCAAAAGGCAGCATAATCCGTGTCCAGATCATTGGCAGCTCATCCAGCACCCTTCCTCTTAACAACTGCTGTCCGGTGTGCATATGACTGTCAATCAGCCCCGGAAGAAAAAGCAGATGTCTTCCATCAATCACTTCTTCTGTCTTCTCCCTCACTCTGAAGCAATCTGTACTGGATTTTGTATCAAGAATTTTCTGAATCCGTCCATCCGCGATTAAAATGTCTTTATGGCGTATGATCTCATACTGTTCATTTAAAATGGTTGTATCCAATATACGCATATTTATGTTCCTCTCCTTCGCCAAACTAAATCGCATGTGTTGCAGACAGAACGAACTGCGCAATCAGCGCCGAGCCCAAAAAGGTTCCTGTCATAACAAACACACCGATGATAATCATCTTCCACCCCTGTCTGGCAAATGTCTTAATCTGATCTCCAATTGAAATTCCTGCAAACGCCCCAACCATCGTAAGCGGCGCTGTAAAATTAATCTTTCCGGCTGCCGCAATCACAAACTCTCTGATTGGCGACAGCGGACATGCCAACAAAAGACCAATCAAAGAACAATATGCAACTACCGGAAGTTTCAGCGGAATTACCTTCGTACATACAACCGCCAACATCGAAATGGTCAAAAGTACCGCAATCCCCGGAAGAGATTCGAAAAATCCCACTTCAAATCCTACCAGGTTGGCAAGACCAATGCCAAGTCCGGCAATAACAAATAATACAAACCATTCTACATATCTCATACTACTTTTCCTCCCGTTTTTCATGGCGAAGCTTCGCAATCTTTGGTTCTAAATGTTTATACAGCCAGTTACAAAGCGGAATTGCAATAAACATTGCCACATAAATCCCATCAATGCCGGACAACGTCTCGCTGGTACTTGCAAGCGCAGAAATCTGTTCCGCCATCTCCGGATAAATCTCTGTCAGGCTGGCTGTCGCGCTTGCCATCATAATTCCTGCACCAACACCGGACGCCATTCCCAACGCATACGGATGAAAAATGTTAAATGCCGCTACAACTGCTGCCATAAATCCAAAATAAATCGTACCAACCATTCCTCCTACTACATAAATAGAAAGACTTCCCCGGGCTTCCGGAGAATCCGGACCGTACATATCTGTAATCAGAGCCAGATTCGTTTCACGATTAATCGAATGTGTTGCTCCAATCGCTTCCCGTTTCAGACCGAGCAAAAGCGCCAACGGCATCGCCAGAAAAAGCGTACCCAGATTGCCGATTTCCTGTAGAAACAATGCCGGCCCTGCTGAAATCACTGTCTCAATACTTGCTCCCGCATTGATCCCAAGCTTAGCGATGAACGGACAAATTGCCACAATTACTAATTTTGAAGCTGCCTTTACCTCTTTTCGGTTTACAAGTTTCAGTACTTGCGGTCCGCTTAATACGCCAAGAATAATTGCGTAAAAAATCGGAAACAGGATAAACGTTCCCGGTCCAAAAGGAATCTTAATCTGTCCTATCGTATCTGCAATCAAAATAAACAAAAATGCCAACAGAACAATCTTATATTCTGCTTTCAAACGTTCTCTCACTGAATTATAACTATTCTCACCCATCTTTTTTCTCCTTGTTGTTATCGTTCTTCCTGCATTGTACAGAACAATCTCTGTTTTACAAAAGGACAAATGAGCACTTTTATCACTTATTTTAATAAATATATAGATTTTTCCAAAAAAATTCTGTATAATATTTGTGAATCTTATTATTATTCATTAGTTTTTCTTATATATAGGAGAATTATATGACCATCGAAGAAGTATTAGAAAAAGTACCGGCGCTGCAGGAGTATATTTGCACTATGCCCGAAGATATTCGAAAGCGCTGTGTTGTCAAAGTCCACCCTCCCGGTTTCATTATTCATCAGAAAGATGCGGCGCTCGACTATTTTGGCATTGTCGCATCAGGAGAGCATCGGGTGATCAATGAGTTTGAAAATGGAAACGTATTTATGATTGAGAGAAATGAACCCATCGATTTTATTGGAGAAGTAACAATTCTCGCCAATCAGCCCAGAACCTCCGTTACAATTGAAACAACAACCGAAAATATTATTCTCTATATGAGCCGGCAAGACTTTGAAAACTGGATCAAAACAGATATTCATTTTCTGCGGCTTGTTGCTTCCAAAATTGCATTCAAGCTCTATCGTTCTTCCTATAACCGTGGCGCCAAACTTTTCTATCCTCCTCAATATCTTTTGCTGGATTTTCTTATCCAATATGCATATCAGCATCAGATTGAACGAAAAGGACAGATTACCGTTCCTTTTACACGGCAGGAATTATTCGAAGAAATCGGTGTTTCCGTAAAGACACTCAACCGGACCATCGCAAAATTAAAAGCCGAACAGCTCATAAGCATTACAAAAGGAAAAATTACAATGACCGTCAAACAGATCGAAGCAGCTCAGACGTATCTCAAAGAGATTAAAATGTTTGGCAAATAAAAGAAATCTATTTCTTCTCTAACTTATGATTTGATTGCTGCGGCAGCCGAACAGCTGCCGCGATTATTTACTTAATTACTCTAATTCTTTCTCAAGAATATATCTTTGGACTTCCAGCCCAAGCGATCGATAGAACTGCACCGCATTCTCATTGAATGCCCAAACCATCAGATCCAGTCGTTTTGCACCAAGACGTTTTGCCTCTTCTTCACTCGCTTTCACAAGTGCTTTTGCAATCCCTCTTCCGCGAAACTTTTCATCGACAATCAGGTCATCCATATAGGCGATTTTCTGATCTACCATCATACTTTTGTCACGCATCTGTGTAATTGCAAGGCCGGCAATTTCATTATCCCATTGTGCAATATAAGAGATGATTTCCTCGCTTGCCACTATCTGAAAATATTCATCAAGCGAATATGGATGTTCTTTATTGGCAAACAAATCCGGTCTCGCCTCGACGTGCAGTTTGTGCAGCTTCTGCATCAACCGATCCACTTCATGATAATCGATCATTTTCATCTTTCGAATCGTCAGCATTTTTTCACTCCTCTACAGAAACACATGTTTCAAGTCGTTAAAGAGTACAAAGACCATTAGAAGCATCAATGCCACAAATCCTGCGAAATGTACCATTCCTTCTTTCTCCGGCGGAATCCGTTTTCCCCGGATTGCCTCAAGAATCAAAAATACAAGCCTTCCGCCATCCATCGCAGGAATCGGAAGGAGATTCATTACCCCCAGGTTAGCGCTCAGCAAAATTGCAATATTCATAAAAGTAATCACAACTGCCGATATCCCGTATTCTTTCGTTTCCTGATAAGAGTCATCTACAAAGTCTACAACACCGACCGGACCGGACAGCTGATCCAGACCGATTGCTCCGGTTACAAGCATTTTCAAACTGTCAATAACCGAGTCGATCCAATACTTGACTTCATAGACACCATATTGAAGAGAAGTAAGCACATTTGCTTTTTCATACTGATTCGAACGCATGATCCCCATGAGGTATCCTCCGGACTCTTCATCATATGTTCGCTCAACCATAACCGTATGCTTCTTACCATCTCTCTCAAATTCTACTTCAACAGTCTTATCTTTATTCATCTGGTTAAAGAGTGTGATTTCCCGTGAGAGATGAATTCGCTTATCATTCAGTCTTACAATCTTATCTCCTGCCTGAATTCCCTGTTCCTGTGCGGAAAGACCGTCAATGACATCTGCTACCACCGGAACATCACAGCCATTCCAGGCAACAAGAATCACGGAGAGTACAAATGCCATAAGGAAATTAAACAGCGGTCCGGCAGCAATTACTGAAATTCTTGCCCAGACAGATTTACTATTGAAGCTTCCTTCCTCGTTTGTATCTTCCTCGTCTTCTCCCATCGCGCAAAATCCACCGATCGGAAGAAGTTTCAAGGAATACACGGTACCGTTTTTCTCGGTACTGACAAGTGTCGGTCCCATTCCGATCGCAAATTCAGAAACATTAATACCGTTTTTCTTGGCAAGCAGAAAATGTCCCAGCTCGTGAAACATCACGATAATGCCAAACAGCAATAATGCCAGTATAATTCCCAACTAGTTCCACCTGCTTTCTATTTGTTCATAAGTCTCTGCTTCCGCCGAAAGGATTTCTTCCACCGTCGGCGCTTCTTTTCGTTTATGTGCATCCATGCAGTAATGAATGATTTCCGGAATCTCCAGATATTTTATCTTTCGATTAAGAAACAGACTGACCGCACGCTCGTTGGCAGCATTGAATACTGTCGGCATCGTTCCTCCCGCCCTTCCTGCTTCATAGGCAAGGCGCAGTCCATAGAATGTTTCCAGATCCGGCTGTTCAAATGTAAGCTCTGTCAGCTTCCAGAAATCAAGCCGATCTCCGGACAAATTTCTGCGCTTTGGATAATACAGTGCATACTGGATCGGAAGCTTCATATCCGGTGTACCTAACTGTGCAATGACTGCTCCATCTTCATATTCTACCATAGAATGGATCACGCTCTGCGGCTGCACCACAACCTGGATTTGATCAAAGTCTACATCAAAGAGCCATTTTGCTTCGATCACTTCCAGACCTTTATTAATCATTGTAGAAGAATCAATGGTAATCTTGCGTCCCATTTCCCAATTCGGATGTTTTAAGGCATCTTCCACTTGAATGTTTGCAAGTTCTTCCCGCTTTCTGCCACGAAACGGTCCACCGGAAGCAGTCAGAAGGATTTTCTTAATAGAATTCTTTTCATTTCCCTGCAATGATTGAAAAATAGCGCTGTGTTCGCTGTCTACCGGAAGAATTGATACATGATGTTCCTTTGCAAGCGGCATAATGATATGTCCTGCCGTCACAAGTGTTTCTTTATTGGCAAGTGCAATATTTTTTCCCGCGCAGATTGCAGCAATGGTAGGACGGATTCCAATCATTCCCACGATCGCTGTTACAAGTATGTCTGTCTCTTCCAGTACAGAGATTTCCAAAAGACCATCCATTCCGGATACGATCTTCACAGGAAGGTCTTTCACCCGTTCCCGAAGTTCTTTTGCTTTCTCTTCTGTCCAGACTGCTACTGTCTTTGGCGCAAATTCTCTGATCTGCTGCTCCAACAGCGCAATATTATTTCCGGCAGCAAGCGCTGCCACCCGGATATCCTGATTCTCCCGCACAACCTCCAGCGTCTGTGTTCCGATGGAACCGGTTGAACCAAGAATTGCTATTGTCTTCATCTCATATCATCCCCTATTTCATAAATAGCACTGCCATATAATAAATAATCGGCGCTGTAAAAATCACACTGTCAAACCGATCCAGAATACCGCCGTGTCCCGGAATTAATTTGCCGTAATCTTTGATATTATGATTTCTCTTAATGGCTGATGCTGCCAGATCGCCTACCATGGAGATCAAACCTCCCACTGCGCCGATCGCCGCATACATCCCAACAGGCGCTCCTACTTGTGCAAAGTGATTTACTGCCAATGCATAGAGCGCTCCGATCAGCGCTGCCCCTGCTACACCTCCGACTGCGCCCTCAATGGATTTCTTCGGACTTAATTTCGGCGCCATTTTATGTTTTCCAATCAGCACACCGACACAATAAGCACAGGTGTCACATCCCCAGGAACAGATAAATACAAGCCATACGAGGAATGCACCCTGAGGCAGTTCCCGTGCCTGATATACATAGGACAGCATCATCGCCACATAGAATAATCCAAAAAATGTCATCATCACCTGGTCTGCATGGTATTTGGGATAAGAAAATACATATACAGCCATAAGAAGAATCAGAAATCCAATGCTCATGCAAATAATCCATTCTTCATATCCAAACCAGAGCAGTCCGTAATAAATGATTGCTCCTACATATCCTACGCATCCGAGCAGTTTATTATGCACATCCAAGATTTTATAAAGCTCAGACATGCCGATCAAGCTGATAATCAAAAGTGTCGCAAATAAAATACCGCCCCCACTGATCACGGTCACAAGCGCAACGATCATCAGAAGAATCCCGCTCAGTAGTCTTGTCTTAAACATGTTATTCCTCCTTCACGCCTCCAAAGCGTCTATCTCTGCTATTATATTGTTCGATAGCCTTTGTCAGTTCTTCTTTCGTAAAATCCGGCCATGGAACATCTGTAAAATAAAACTCCGTATAAGCCAGCTGCCATAATAAATAATTCGACAGTCGAAGCTCTCCGCTTGTGCGGATAAGCAAATCCGGATCCGGAATATCGTGTGTATCAAGATAACTTTCGAATATCTTTTCACTAATTGCTTCCGGCGCAAGTGTCCCTGCTTCCACATCTTTTGCCATAGCACGCATGGCACGGATCATTTCATCTCTGCTTCCATAATTGATCGCAATTTGAAAATTCAATCCGTCATTATGTTCAGAAGCCTTCTCCAGTTCCAGAATTCTCTTTCTGATATCTTTATCCAGACGGCTGATATCACCAATAACCCGGACTCTCATCCGATTCTTTTCAGCTGTCTTCAGACATGTTTTCATGTAGTTTCTCAGAAGCTTCATCAGCGCATCTACTTCATCCTTCGGACGATTCCAGTTCTCCGTGGAAAATGCATATACTGTCAGATATTTGATTCCCATTTTATACGCATCTTCACAGATTCGTTCTACATTCTTACTTCCCTGCACATGTCCGTAATTGCGCGGCATCCCCCGCTTCTTTGCCCAGCGTCCATTCCCATCGAGAATGATCGCAACATGCTGTGGTATCTTCATATCCTTCCTCCTCCACTTAGGAATATATATCATACTTTTTTCGTCGATCTTTCATGTAAATCAAGAAGGATAAGCAAGAAGCGTCACCGCCTCCGCTTATCCCTGCCTCATTTCACACTAGACTGTCATAACTTCTTTTGTCTTTACTTCTACAGCCTTATCGACTTCTTTGATATATTTGTCTGTCAGTTTCTGAAGTTCCTCTTCCAGATCTTTGATCTCATCTTCGGAAACTTCACTTCCTTTTAATTTCTTAAATACATCATTTCCATCGCGGCGGATGTTACGAACTGCGACTTTGGCAGCCTCTCCCTTCTTCTTAACATCCTTCGCAAGTTCTTTACGACGTTCTTCTGTCAATTCCGGGAAAATCAGACGGATACATGTTCCATCATTCGTCGGATTGATTCCAAGATCGGATACCTGAATTGCCTTTTCAATTTCACGGATCATGCTTTTCTCCCACGGCTGGATCTGAATCATACGCGGTTCCGGCACAGATACATTGGCAACCTGCTGAATTGGTGTCGGGCTTCCATAATAATCTACAACGATTCTGTCTAATACATGTGGATTTGCACGTCCTGCGCGAATTGTAGCCAGTTCTCCTTCTAAACTGTGAATTGATTTCTGCATCTTTTCATCGTATACTTTTACTCTTTCATTCATGTCTTATTCCTCCGGTTTTATTATTTTACACAGTTACTTTCGTACCTGTAAAACTTCCTTTCATAGTCTCTACGATACTGTTCTCTTCATTCAGTCCAAATACAAGCATCGGCATATGATTCTCTTTGCACAAAATGGAAGCAGTCATATCCACTGCCGCAAGTCCCTGTGCGATCACATCATCAATTGAAATTTCATCATATTTCTTTGCTTCTGGATTGAGCTTCGGATCACTGTCATAAATACCATCGATTGCCTTAGCAAGCAGCATTGCATCCGCTTCAATCTCTATCGCATGAAGTACTGCACCTGTATCTGTAGAAAAATACGGATGTCCTGTTCCTCCCGCAAAGAAAATTACCTTTCCTGCTTCCAAAGCTTCAATCGCTGCATCTTTTGAAAACAATGTCGTAAATGCACCGCAGACAAACGGTGTGAAGATCTCTGTCTGCATTCCTACATGACGGAAAATCTCAGATACATACAGACAGTTCATAACAGTTGCAAGCATTCCGATCTGGTCTGCTTTCACCCGGTCAATCGTCTCACTCGTTCTTCCTCTCCAGAAGTTGCCTCCGCCTGTAACAATTGCAACCTGAATTCCGCTGTCCACAAGCTCTTTTACCTGCTTCGCCACTCCAATACAAGTAGCTTCATCAAATCCTGTCTTTTTATCCCCTGCAAGCGCTTCTCCGCTTAGCTTTAACAATACTCTTTTCATAAGTAATAGCTCCTTATCTTAAGATTTTCATTATCCGTTTGGCAAAAGTATACCATACCTTACATTAAAATGGAACAGCAAAATTAACCTCTCTCCCCTTCGGAGTGCAATTTTTCCCGACAAAGCTGTTCCAGATGATCGTGCACTTCCGCTTCATTTTTCTCATTGGTCAGAATCACGATCATATCGCTTGCCTTTAAGAGTGTATCGCCATGCGGAAGAAGTTCCCGCTCTCCTCTTTTCACTGCCACAAGCAGACAATGCTTCGGCCACACAATCTCCCGGATTCTTCGATTCTCCAATTCGGAACCCAGCATAATCACCTGCTCCTGAAGTATCTTTCCCCGTTCATCCCCTTCCGGCTCTATACCGCGCTTTTGCAGAAGACGTTCCAGAAGGCTCTCATAGATTGGAGCAGATTTCAGAAGTGATGCTGTTACATAAGCAATGATCGATATGATGGAAAGAGACAATAACTGACTTAAACTTCCGGTCATTTCAAAAATCAATATAATTCCGGTCAGCGGCGCCCGCACAATGGCTGTAAAATATCCTGCCATCGAAAGCAGTACAAAATTATTCACATAGTCAAGCTCCATTCCAAAGAAAGAGACGCCCGCCATACCGAAGATTCCCCCGATCAGTGATCCAAGCACAAGGAGCGGGAAGAAGATTCCTCCCGGCGCTCCGGAGCCAAAGCTTAATCCTGCAAAAAGAAATTTCAACAGAAATAGAAGTATCAGAACTCCAAGCGTATATTCGTGGCTTGTCAGCCCTATGATCAGATTGTGGCCGCTTCCCAGCAGTTCCGGCATCGTAAATGCCAAAATCCAGGCTGCCGTCAACGGAATCAGTAGCTTTCCCCACGTTGGAATCTTTGTCAGCTTCTGGTACAGCTTTTGCATCATCAACGTAAACCAGTTATAGAAAGCTCCCATAGCTCCCAAAATCATACCAAGCGGAATTAATAGCCAATAGTAACTGTGCGGCAGTACATTTCCAATATCAAATTGAAACACCGGTTCAATTCCAATGATACTTCCGGCAATCAGATCCGCTGTCAGAGACGATGCCATTGCTGAAACAAGCACAGCTGTGGAAAAATTCTTATGTACTTCTTCCAGTGAAAACATAACTCCTGCCAATGGCGCATGAAACGCAGCAGAAAGTCCCGCACTGGCTCCGCATGTCATCAAAAATTTTTCTTCTGTTCTCCCGCATCTCAGCGCCCGTGCAATTCCCTTTCCGCTCATGGCGCCAAGCTGAATGGACGGACCTTCCCGACCAAGAGATAATCCGCCGAGCAGTGAGAGAAAGCCGCCCACAAACTTAGCCGGAATTACTTTCCACCATGTCTGTTCCAGCTTTCCTGCCATCTCGCCTTCCAGCTGCGGAATCCCACTCCCCGAAATCATTGGTTCATAAGTAACCAGTTTGCCAATAACCAATGCCATTGCTGTAAGGCATAGAAACCATAGTCCCATTCTCAAGCCATTGCCTTCTGCCCATGTAATTACTTCATTCAGCCAAGTAGACGCATACGTCAGCGCAATCCGGTAAGCCAGAACAATCAAGCCACCGACAGCCCCTACAAGAACACCTCTCCCGATCAGGCGCACTTGAAATGCTTCTGCATCTTTCATGACTTCCGATGTATCCTGTTTCATTTTCTCATTCCCTTTCTAATATTTCTGTTTTATCCATCCCATATGCCGCCGTCAGAAAAGCAGATACGCGATTCCAATCCCTACACTAAGAAATGGTCCAAAGACAATTCGATCTTTCAACCTCAGATGCTGCAAAAGAACGCCCGCCGCCCCATAGCATCCTGCTGCAGTTACTCCGATCAATAATCCAGTCAGACTGCCTTTCGGTCCAAGTCCAATTCCTGCAGCTGCCATCAGCTTTATATCACCTCCGCCAAAAGCTCCCGGCGCAACAAGAGTCGCAAGAAACATCGGCACACTCCCTGCTGCCGCTCCCAATAATCCCCGGCAGATACTCCATGTACATTCCGGACAGACAAATATCCTAACCAGCCCGATTCCTGCCAGCCAGATACAACATCGATCCGGAATCCGCTTATGCTGCAGATCATGCCATGACGCCCTTGCCAATATACAAAATACCATTATATCATAACTGATTCTCCACATATGCAATTCTGACTGCCGCATATCTTCTTTCGCTATTATCTTAGCAGAGTTGCTCTCTGCATACAAGGTCAAAACAGTACAACTCCGGTTCTGCGATATATCGAAACAGCAAAAAAGAGCCCTATGGCTCTCTTTTGCTCACACATTTATTTTGAAAGGATTTTCACAAAAAATCTACTCTGCCTGTTTATTGATAGTCCATGACATCAATCCATTTCATTAGAAATTCTTTCTCTAATTCATTATTTTTTGAAAGCTGCGCTGCTGCAACGATCGGAAGCCAGTGCTGCACATATTGTCTCGCAGTATCTGTCTGTTTACAGAATTCTTTCAGATACAGTTCTGCTTTCTTTTCATCGTTCAGTGCAAAGAGGAGATACGTCATTGCTGCATCGGCACTTGCATTTCCTCTTGTTGCATGGGCCCAGTCCACAATTGTCATAGTTCCGTCTTCTGCTACAATCACATTACTTGGATTAAAGTCTCCGTGGCAAAGCTTTGTATGCTTTGGCATCGCTTCCAGTCTTGTCAAAAGCTCATAACGGGCTGTCGCATCCAATTCTTTCAATCCGTTAATCTGTCTTGTCAGCTTCATTTTCATATTCGTCAGAAGCGGGGCAGATTTCTTATGCACTTCTGTCTGAAGCGCTACGAACTGCTTCATATATTCTTCTAATTTCTCCGGATGTTCCTGCATGAGCTCTTCCATTGTCTTTCCTTCTTTATACTCAAACACAAGCGCCCATTTACCGTCAATCTGTGTTACTTCACAGAGTTTTGCCACCGGAATTTCTGCCTCTTCTACTCTTGCTGTCTCAAGAGCCTCATTAAAAATATCTGACTTTGGATGTGTTGTCTCAAATAATTTTACGATTTTATCATCACAGCGATAAACTTTCTTGTAAGGACGTTCCACAATTAAAGTACAAGTTTCTAAATTCATAGTAATACCTCCTGGCGTATACGTTTCTGAATGATTCTATTATAGTTCCTTTAGTTTCCGTAGTAAACTTTCAGATACATTTCTTTGATTTCTTTCATCAGCGGATATCTTGGATTTGCTCCGGTACACTGATCGTCAAATGCCTGTTCTACCATTTCATCTAATGTATCAAGGAAATATTTCTCGTCAACACCATATTCTTTAATTGTCTTCTTGATACCAACAGCCTCTTTCAATTCCTCAATCTTCACAAGGAATTTCTCAAAAGTTTCTTTATCGTCTTTTCCAACAACTCCACAGAATCTTGCGCATTCCGCATAACGCTCCAATGCGTGCGGATACTGATACTGTGAAAATGTTCCCATCTTAGTTGGCACATCTGTCGCATTAAATTTCATCACTTCAGTAATTAAAAGTGCGTTAGCCACACCGTGCGGCAGATGATGGAATGCGCCTAATTTATGTGCCATAGAATGACATACACCGAGGAATGCATTTGCAAATGCCATACCTGCCATACAAGATGCGTCTGCCATCTTTTCCCTTGCAATCGGATCGTTCGCACCATTTTCATACGCTGACGGAAGGTATTTGAAAATATTCTTCATTGCCTTTAATGCAAGACCATCTGTATAATCTGTTGCCATAATAGATGCGTATGCTTCTAATGCATGTGTCAGTGCGTCAATACCGGATGCACTTGTCAGTCCCTTTGGCTGGCTCATCATATTATCCGCATCAATAATCGCCATCTTCGGAAGCAGTTCATAATCTGCCAGCGGATATTTTACTCCTGTTTTCTCATCTGTAATAACCGCGAATGGCGTTACCTCAGAACCAGTTCCTGATGATGTCGGAATTGCTACGAAATAAGCTTTTTCGCCCATTTTCGGGAATGTATAGATTCTCTTTCGGATATCCATGAAACGCATTGCCATATCAAGGAAATCTGCTTCCGGATGCTCATACATTACCCACATAATCTTACCTGCGTCCATAGCAGAACCGCCGCCAAGTGCGATAATCACATCCGGCTCAAAAGATCTCATTGCCTCTGCTCCGGCTTTGGCACATGCAAGTGTCGGATCCGGTGCCACATCATAGAAACATGTATGCTGGATTCCCATTTCATCCAGTTTCTCCTCGATTCCTTTCACATATCCATTATGATATAAGAAGCTGTCTGTAACGATAAATGCTTTCTTCTTACCCATTACATTTCCCAATTCATCTAATGCAACCGGCATACATCCTTTTTTAAAGTATACTTTCTCAGGAACTCTGAACCAAAGCATATTTTCTCTCCTCTCAGCAACTGTTTTAATATTGATCAAGTGTTTTACTCCTACATTTTCTGATACAGAGTTACCGCCCCAAGAACCGCATCCAAGTGTCAGTGACGGAGCCAGTTTAAAGTTGTAAAGATCACCGATACCACCCTGAGAAGATGGTGTATTTACTAAAATACGACATGTTTTCATTGCAGCCGCATGTTTTGCAAGTTTTTCTGTTTCAGCCGGATTAATATAGATAGAAGATGTATGACCATATCCTCCGTCAGCAACTAACTGCTCTGCTTTTGCAAGCGCTTCGTCAAATGTTTTTGCTTTATACATGGCAAGTACCGGTGATAATTTTTCATGAGCAAATTCTTCTGAAATGTCAACAGATTCCACTTCGCCAATCAGAATTTTTGTATCTTCCGGAACGTTAACCCCTGCAAGCGCTGCTATTGTATGTGCAGTCTGTCCAACAATCTTTGCATTTAATGCACCATTGATGATGATTGTTTTTCTTACTTTTTCAATTTCGTCTTTTTTAAGGAAATAGCATCCTCTCAGTGCAAATTCCTCTTTTACTTCTTTATATACATTTTCCAGAACAGTTACAGACTGTTCAGAAGCGCAGATCATACCATTATCAAATGTTTTTGAGTGGATAATCGAGTTCACTGCCAGTTTCACATCTGCAGTATCATCAATGATAACCGGTGTATTTCCCGCACCAACACCAAGAGCCGGTTTTCCTGAAGAATACGCCGCTTTTACCATTCCCGGACCACCTGTAGCAAGAATAATATCCGCACTCTTCATAACTTCATTTGTTAATTCCAGTGACGGCACATCGATCCAACCGATAATTCCCTCCGGCGCTCCTGCTTTTACTGCTGCATCCAGTACAACTTTTGCAGCTGCAATTGTAGATGCTTTTGCACGCGGATGCGGGCTGATAATAATCGCATTTCTTGTTTTTAATGAAAGCAATGTTTTGAAAATTGCTGTTGATGTTGGGTTTGTTGTCGGGATTACCGCCGCAACAAGACCGATCGGCTCTGCAATCTTTTTGATTCCATATACGCTATCTTCTTCAATCACGCCGCATGTTTTTGTATCCCGGTATGCGTGGTAAATGTATTCAGAAGCATAATGGTTTTTGATTACCTTATCTTCTACAATTCCCATTCCCGTTTCTTCTACAGCCATTTTTGCCAACGGAATTCTCATTTTATTTGCTGCCATAGCAGCCTCAAAAAAGATTTTATCTACCTGTTCCTGTGTATAGCCAGCAAATACTTTCTGTGCCTCTCTCATGGCATTCATTTTTGCTACAAGACTTTCAACATTATCAATAATTTCTGGTACGATTTCTGCTTTCTTAGCCATCTTAACATCCTCCGTAATTGATTGTTTCTTCCTTACAGTTGCCATTATATTACTTTGTTATTTTTTTGTCAATACTATATTGATATTTTTTTAACGTAAATGTTAATTTTATATCAAGTTAATTTTATTGACAAACTTAAAGCTATAGAATATAATATATTGAATAAAAAATTTGCACTGCATTTTATCTACAGTACAAACTGAACAGGCAGTAATCAGATTGATTATGTGCCGGGTCACTTACATTTCGTATTTTCGTGACAGCAGACAGCATAGCATCTGCGGGACAGTAGTTACATGACAACTACCCGACCGCGGATGTTTTTTATTATATAGGAGATTCCTTCGGGATCCTGCATAATAAAAAACACACTTCATATTTCAGGAGGTTTCTTATGACAACACAGACAACTGTACAAAACCCAAATACTTCTGGCAGCAAATTAAGTTCAGAAGAAACAAAAGCAATCGTAAACCGTGTCTCCTTTGTGGGGATTGCGGGCAATATTATTCTCTCCGCGTTTAAACTGTTTGCCGGAATCATCGGTCATTCCGGCGCTATGGTTTCCGATGCGGTCCATTCCCTTTCAGATGTATTTGCTACCTTTATTGCTCTGATTGGCGTTCGCCTGTCCCAACACGGCGCTGATAAAGAACATCCTTATGGTCATGAACGGCTTGAATGTGTCGCTTCCCTGATCCTCGGAGGTATCCTTCTCATTACCGGAGCCGGAATCGGTATCTCCGGCATGGAGAAAATCTTCTCCGGAAATATCTCCGGTCTGGAAGTTCCGGGAGCAATCGCTCTGGCTGCTGCCATTGTTTCTATCGTAGTAAAAGAGGCTATGTTCTGGTATACACGCTGGTATGCTTTGAAGATTAATTCTTCTGCCTTCATGGCAGATGCATGGCACCACCGGTCAGATGCATTTTCATCTATCGGCTCTCTGATCGGTATCGTCGGCGCCAGACTCGGATTCCCCATTCTGGATCCAATCGCCAGTGTCATTATCTGCATTTTTATTCTGAAAGTAGCCATTGACATTTTCCGGGACGCAATTCGCAAAATGACTGACAGTTCCTGCGATGACCAGTTCGAAGAACAAATGCGTCGTTTCATTCTCGCCCAAGACGGTGTACTTGGTATTGATGTTCTGCGCACCCGCATGTTCGGCACAAAAGTTTATGCGGATGTAGAAATTGCCGCAGATGGAAACCGTACACTGAATGAAGTCCATGAAGTGGCAGAACATGTTCACGATGGTCTGGAAGAACATTTTCCTGATCTAAAGCATGTCATGGTACATGTAAATCCTTATCAAAAAGAAACATAACTTCTCACGAAAAAGCAAAAATACTTCAGGAGATATTACGTTATCAACTGAAGTATTTTTTCATGCCGCTTTATACATAGCTTTTATCGATATTTACTTGCTTCTTTAATTCTTGTCATTGCACGAGACAGCGACGCCTGTGAAATGTGATATTCCTGCAGACTCTGTTTCTGTCTTAACTGTTCTTCTGCCCGCTCCTTCGCTTCCTGGGCGCGGCGAATATCAATTTCTTCCGGTTTTTCTGCAGATAGTACAAGTACAAGAACACGATTGTTAATGATTTGTGCAAACCCTGAACTGACCGCCGCTTCGATCCACGCTCCGTCTTCTTGCTGGATTTTCATAACACCGTTTTCAATGGCAATAATCATATTTTCATGGTGCGCAAGAATCCCTTTCTCACCATCCAGCTCCGGAAGCACAAGAGAACGGCATTTGCCTTCGTAAAAGATACGATTGCTTGCAACCACTTTTACAGAAAATAACTGCATATTTATTCCTCCCACCGAATTATGACATCGGCTCAGAAGTATTCTTTGCCTTCTCAATTACATCTTCCAGCGTTCCCACATTGAAAAATGCCCATTCCGGGTATTCATCCATCTCGCCGTCAAGAATCGCTTTGAAACCGCGGATCGTATCTTTTACAGATACATATTTCCCCGGAATGCCAGTGAAATTCTCTGCTACATGGAATGGCTGGGAGAGGAATTTCTGAACTTTTCTTGCACGATATACGAGAAGTTTATCTTCTTCAGACAGCTCTTCCATACCGAGAATTGCAATGATGTCCTGAAGTTCTTTATATTTCTGAAGAATCTCCTGAACGCTTCTCGCTGTTTCATAATGCTCTTCTCCCACAATTTCCGCCTCAAGAATACGAGAATTGGATTCCAACGGATCTACAGCCGGATAGATTCCCTGCTCCACAATCTTTCTCGACAATACGGTTGTCGCATCCAGATGAGCAAATGTTGTTGCCGGCGCCGGGTCTGTCAAGTCATCCGCCGGCACATAGACTGCCTGAACAGATGTAACAGAACCGTTTTTCGTGGAAGCGATACGTTCCTGAAGTTCACCGACTTCCGTTGCCAGTGTCGGCTGATACCCTACTGCGGACGGCATACGGCCAAGCAGTGCAGATACTTCCGAGCCTGCCTGCACATAGCGGAAAATATTGTCAATAAAAAGAAGTACGTTCTGATGCTCCTGATCACGAAAATATTCTGCCATTGTAAGACCGGTTTCTGCCACTCTCATACGGGCTCCCGGCGGCTCATTCATCTGTCCGAAAACTAAAGCCGTCTTCTCCAATACACCTGATTCTTTCATCTCAGACCAGAGATCATTTCCTTCCCTGGAACGCTCTCCAACTCCGGTAAAAATCGAATATCCTCCATGTTCTGTGGCAATATTTCGGATTAATTCCTGAATCAGCACAGTTTTTCCGACACCTGCTCCACCGAACAATCCGATCTTACCGCCTTTTGCATACGGCGCAAGAAGATCAATTACTTTGATTCCGGTTTCCAGAATCTCAACGACCGGACTTTGTTCTTCAAAAGTAGGCGGCTCCCGGTGGATACACCAATGTTCCTCATCTTCAAGAGATGTGCCGCCGTCAATACAATCTCCGAGGACATTAAACAGACGGCCGAGTGTCGCTTTTCCTACCGGAACCTGAATTCCGCTGCCGGTTGCTTTTACATCCATTCCGCGGCAAAGCCCTTCACTTGCCTGCAGCATAATACAGCGCACGATCCGGTTTCCAATATGCTGTGCAACTTCCATAATGCATCGTTTTCCGTCATTTTCTACCTCCAGGGCATCTTTAATATCCGGGAGGCTGCCTGTGGCAAATTCTACGTCAACGACAGGTCCCATAACCTGTACAATTTTACCTACGTTCACAATCTTTCCTCCTGTCTGTCAGTGTTTTGACTTCTGTGCGAGGGCGCCTCCGATTACCTCTGTGATTTCCTGTGTAATCGCTGCCTGCCTTGCACGGTTATAAATAATAGATAGTTCCCGAAGCATTTCTTTCGCACTTTTTGTAGCTGCTTCCATTGCCATCATTCGGGCATTCTGCTCACTGGCAAAGGATTCTACCAATGCTCCGTAAATAAATCCGGTCAGATAATTCGGAACAATATAATCAAGCACAACTTCCGGAGACGGGGAGAAGTTAATTTCCTCCATCAAAATTCCCTGCGGAATTTTTGTGCTGCCAAAATCTGCCTTCTCCAGCGGAAGAATCTTCAGCATTTCCGCTTCTTCTTTCACAGCGCTTTCCATCTGTGTATAGATTACATAAATTTCATCCAATTCCTGCTTCTGATACAGCTCAAGAACGGTTTCCATAATCACCCTTGCCCGATGCATCGTTGGATTTTGTGCTGTATAGTGAAAATGTGTGGCGATCTCTACACCTTTCTTTTCGAAATAATGATGTCCGATCTGCCCTACAATAAATAATTTGTGCGGTTCCTTTTTCTCAAGCTGCTTTTCTGCAAGTTTGATTACATTATGATTATATGCTCCTGCCATTCCCTTATCCGCCGTAATGACAATATAGCCTTTCTTACGCTCTTCCGGCTTTTTCTCCCGCCCCTGATCAAAATAGATATGCTCCATATCCGGGACATGTCTAAGCAGTCGCCCAAGCGCTGTCTGCAGATTATAGAAAAATGGCTCAGTCTCGCTTAACATCTTCTTTGCCTTTTTTACTTTTGAAGAAGAAATCATATACATCGCATTTGTAATTTTCAGCGTATCTTCAATGCTGTGCATCCTGCTCTGTATTTCTCTCATACTTGCCATAATATCACCTGCTCTTAAACTCTTTCGCTTCTGCCACGATTTTTTCTGCCAGCTCGTCTGTCAGAACTTTCGTTTCTTCCAATTCTTGTATAATTTCAGGAGCATTTCTCTTCACATAATCTAACAGATCCATTTGAAATGCTTTAATTTTCGATGGTTCTATCCCAAGCATTACTTTATGCGTTGCTGCGCAGAGTGTAATTACCTGTTCTGCCATTGTCAATGGACGATAAAGCGACTGTTTCAACAGTTCCATTAAACCATTTCCATACTCAAGTAATTCCTTCGTAGCCGGATCAAGGTCGGAACTGAACTGGGTGAACACTTCCATTTCGCGGAACTGTGCCAGGTCAATACGAATACTTCCGGCTGCTTTCTTCATCGCTTTTGTCTGTGCTGCACCACCGACACGGGACACCGAAAGCCCTACATTGACTGCCGGACGCATTCCTGCAAAGAAAAGGCTGCTTTCCAAAAAGATCTGTCCGTCTGTAATAGAAATCACATTGGTCGGAATATACGCTGATACATCCCCTGCCTGTGTTTCAATAATCGGAAGGGCCGTGATCGAGCCTCCTCCAAGCGCATCGCTTAACCGGCTGGAGCGCTCAAGCAGTCTGGAATGTAAATAGAATACATCCCCCGGATATGCTTCCCGTCCAGGTGACCGCTCTAACAGCAGAGACAGCGCCCGATATGCAACTGCATGCTTTGACAGATCATCATATACGATCAGCACATCTTTTCCCTGGTACATAAAGTATTCCGCTAACGCTGTTCCTGCATATGGTGCAATATACTGTAAAGAAGCCGGATCACTGGCAGTTGCTGACAATACAATGGAATATTCCATCGCATCATACTTCTTTAACGTCGATACAATCTTTGCTACAGTCGATGCTTTCTGTCCAATGGCTACATAGATACAGATCACATCTTTTCCTTTTTGATTCAATATTGTATCAATGGCAATCGCCGTTTTACCTGTCTGACGATCTCCAATGATTAGTTCGCGCTGTCCTCTGCCAATCGGAAACATGGAGTCAATGGCAAGAATTCCCGTTTCCATCGGTACACTGACTGATTTCCTGTCTACGATCCCCGGTGCTTCCTGTTCAATCGGACGATATTCGTCTGCCTCAATTTCTCCCTGACCGTCAATCGGTTCTCCGAGGGCATTGACAATTCTGCCGACAAATTGTTCTCCGACAGGAATACCGGCTTTTTTGCCGGTACGCGTTACTTTTGTTCCTTCTTTAATTCCGACATCTCTGCCAAATACAATGCAGCCGATTTCATTCTGCCGGATATCCTGGACCATTCCCTTGACACCATTTTCAAAAATAACAATCTCTCCATACATTGCATGATCCAGACCGTAGACAGTTGTTATTCCGTCTCCAACCCAGATTACCGTGCCAACTTCCTGGTCTCTCGTATATAATTCATAATCTTTGATCTCACTTTTCAGGATTGAAATAATCGCTTCTGAACTGATTGAGCTCATCTGGCTCACCTCCGGATTAATTTTTGCTCTAACTGTTTTATTCTTCCCCGTATGCTCCAGTCAAATTCTCTTTCGCCTGCGCGAAGCACAAATCCGCCGATCAGCTCCCGGTCTTCCAGAAGCTTTAATTCCACACCCCGACAGCCATATCTCTCTTTCAAAAATACTTTGAATTTTTCTTTCTGTTCCTCTGTCGGCTCTGTTACATAAACCAGCGTTGCCTGCAATATATTTTTCTGGCTTTTTGAATAGGTCTGGTATACATCAAAAATCTCTCTGATCTGTCTCATTCTTCCATTTTTACAGACCGTCTTAAGAAAGTTTTTCATCTGATCTGTAAACAGATCTTCTATTACTGCATATTTTTCGTTCAACGGAATTACCGGATTGGCTAATGCACTACAAAGCTCCGGTACATTCTGAAAATACGTTTCTGCCTCCATGATAATTTCATCAGGAATTTGAAGCTCATACAAAACTTTTGCGTAATTAATTACCGTCTGTGTCATCCGCTTCACCTGCTTTTACTAAAAATTCATCATACAACGCCAGGTTATCAGCATCTTTTGTGCCTTTTCCCGCAATTTTTACCGCCGCGTCAAGGGCAAGTTCCGCGATCTCTGATTCCATTTCACGGATTGCCTTTGCCCGCTCGATCTCAATATTTTTCCGGGCATCTGCAAGCACTTTTCCCGCCTGTTGATCTGCTTCCGTCACAACTTTATCATAAGCTGCACGGGCATCTGCCTTTGCCCGGTTAATAATCTTATCTGATTCCTCCTGCACAGTTCCAAGCTGCAGCTCATACTGACGTTTCAGTTCATCTGCCTCCAACTGTGCAGTGCGGGCTGAAGCAAGCCCTTCCTCAATGATTGCTTTTCTCTGTTCCATAATCTTTGTAACCGGCCCGATCAGAAATTTCCTCAAGAGCAGATACAGAACGATTAGGTTGACGACGGTAAAGATAAGGTTCCAAACATCTAATTTCAGCACCTTATTCACCTGCCTTTCTCTACTCTCTTTCTTAACCTAAAAACAGAATGATTACAAGACCGATGATAAATCCATAAATCGCTGTTGCTTCTGCAAGGGCACATCCGAGCAGGAATGATTTGCTGATTTTGCTTTCTGCTTCCGGCTGTCTTGCGATTGCATCTACTGCTTTTCCTGTTGCGATACTAATTCCAAGTCCTGCTCCGATTCCTGTAAGAACTGCTACTGCTGCTCCGATTGCGATAATTGATGTCATAATAATTTCTCCTTTTCTTTTTCAACTTATTCTACTGCTTCTTTAATAAATAGTGATGTTAAAAAAACAAACACATAGGTCTGGATCAGACCATCAAAAATGTCAAAATAAAAACTAAATGGAACCGGAACGATTACCGGAACGACAATCTTAATCAGTTCCATAACGACAAACGAACCAAGCACATTTCCAAACAAACGCATACACAGCGAAAGTGGTTTGATAAATATCTCCAGTACGTTGATCGGAAGAATAATCGGAATCGGCTCTGCAAAACTTTTCAGCCATCCTTTTACTCCTTTTTTGTGTATTCCCGCATATTCGATCAGAATAATGCTCATCAGCGACAGGGCAAGTGTGACATTCAGATCCTTTGTAGGCGCCTTGAATCCAAACAACCCGATCAGGTTCGCAACCCCGATATACAATGCAACGGTGATCAAATAAGGAATATATCGAATTCCTTCTTTTCCCATGATGTCTTCAAAAAAATCATGAATCCCACCGATGGCTGTTTCCAGTGCAAGCTGCGTTCTGCTTACATTTTCTATCTTCAGATTTCTGACGAAAATGATCGACAACAGCACAAGCGCTGCCATGATAATCCATGTGACGACCACCGATTCCATTATCGGAATACCGCCAAATATTGGAATCGTAAATACGGTTTCACAATTCAACTCCTCAATTAATTTTTCTGAAATGACTTCCGTATGCTTCCCTTCCTTTCTGCATTTACCGCATTACTGGACCGCCAACAGGAAATTCGCTTGTTTTTTGGTCCGGATTGTATTATACTACAATTATTTCCATAAAGATAATTAAATATTTTACATTTAACCATTGAATTTTTCTATTGATAGAGGTGTTTTACTATGTCTGCAAGCTTTGAACATTATAAAATTTTCTACTATGTTGCCAAATATAAAAATATTACCGCTGCCGCGAAAGTACTCTATCTTTCCCAGCCGACTGTCAGTTATTCTATCCAGAGTCTGGAAAAAGAACTGAATTGTCCGCTCTTTATTCGATCAAAAAAGGGGGTGACACTCACCCCCGAAGCAAAACTTCTTTATAAACATGTAGCCAAAGCATGCGCTCATATTTTTAAAGCCGAAGAAGAACTCCACGCAATTTTAAATCTGACTTCCGGAACACTCCAGATTGGTGCAAGTGAACTTGCGCTTCACCGCTATCTGCTGCCTTATCTGGAACGATTCCGCCATGCTTATCCGGATATCAAGCTTACGATCAATACTCTTTCTGCTCCGGATGCAATTACTGCACTAAATGCCGGATTGATTGACTTTGCGGTAATCGTAGCCTCCCCTTATGAATCTTATCCGGAACTTGAAGTCACTGAACTGACAACCTTTCAGGATGTAGTTGTTGCCGGTTCCAAGTTTTCTTTTCTTGCTAACCGGGAACTTCATCTCTCCGATTTAATGAATTATCCGATCATCACGGTCACACAGGGAACTTCCACCAGAAAATATCTGGAGCAGATTTTCTTAGAACACGATCTGATTCTGAAACCGGAAATCGAAGTGACCACTACAGAGCTGATCGTCCCTATGGTCATCCGGAATCTTGGAATCGGAATTATTCCATCCCGTTTTGCATCTGCAGCTCTTACAGAAGGAAACCTGTACTTCCTAAATATGCAGGAATACATTCCTCCCCGCAATATCTGTCTCGTCCGCAATGAGCAGCATCCACTCTCTGTTACCGGTCAGAAATTTGTAAACTTACTTTCTTCTTCCAAAGAAATCTATTCTTAATGCGTTCCTCGCTTCCTTCCGTCGTTTCCTTTTCTGATTAAGAACCTTCTTCCCGAAGTCGGCAGCTTTCTCCGGCTGTCAGCTTCGGTATATCATCCGCCTGCCTTTTAACGTTTCCAGATAAATTTCATACTGTACATTGGTCCAAACTGTGAATAATATGAATCCAATTCCACTGTACATGGTTTTCCATCCAGCAATATCTCACATGTTCTCCCCTTCGTCAGAAATTCTACTGTCTGATGATTCTTTTCACAATAGGACCGGATCTGATTACAGAATTCTTCCACACTTTCCGGTTTTTCCTCCAGATCAACCAATAATGTCTTTGTTCGCCCCTGACGCCCATTCAAAACATTTGATAATTTCCAAACAGAATGATAATCAAGAATGTAAAAGCCAAGCAGAATCACTGCATCTAATATGCAAATAATTCTAAGCGGAGTTGTTTTTGACAGAACTGCTCCAAGCAAAAATATGAGCGGCATGATATTGCCAATCATGTAAATTCCTGCCGCACCTTTCATACAGTATTTCCAAAAACTGTCCTTCTTTGGTGTCCGTGTATAAAGATAGAAAAACAAAATCCCGACTCCGACATAGGCAAGAAACATTAGTCCAAACCATGGCATAACTTCTTCCACGAACTTCACATTACTCTGTCGTCCAAGATAAATTACATTGCTGACAAACATTGCCCCGCCAATTCCGGTTCCATAGGACAATATCTCTCTTTTTTCTTCTTTAATTCTGTTTTTCATAAGCGCTCCTCCCAGATTCTTTCGCGAATCTCTCTTAAATATTTCCTGGAAATGTATACTTCATCGCCCGTTGAAAATTCTGCCGTCATCATTCCTCCCGGTTTGGGATGATACTCTTTTACCAGTTGTAAATTTATAATCGCTGATTTTGAAACCCGGACAAAATATTCCGGCAGTTCCCGTTCCAATATATAGAGCCGTTTCCGCGTCTTATAGCATCCGCTCTTGGAATGAACCTCCTGCACGTCCCCCATCGTTTCTATATAATAAATCTCCCGGCAGCTCAAACGGCAAATCGCATCTTCTTTTTGGCAGATCAGCTGTTCTTTCCGAAATTGCTCTTCTTCAACATATTCTGCCAATTGTTTGATTCCTTCATCTTCTTCATGGACAAATAGTCTTGCCTCCTCTTCCTGCTCTCGTGGAATCCGTTTAATGAGTATTTTCATCGCTCTCCCTCCTTTTCCTACATTATAAGAAAAAGCTCGTATAAAATCTACCCAATCCCGGTAACTGGTATTTTTATCTCCTTAAGTGGACACTAACAAAGAAGCTGCCAGCAATTTACATTACTGACAGCTTCTCCTATTAAAAAGGGATTAAAAAATTGTATTTTCTTTTACTTTTTCTTACTTACAGAGTTTTTTGAACTCATCAGCTACAAACTGTACTTTTGTTCCTACAATAACCTGAACAGAAGTTTTACTTGGTCTGATTACACCTGCCACACCAGCAGATTTAATTTTCTTCTCATCGATTAATGTATAATCTTTGATTTCCAGACGAAGTCTTGTAATACAGTTATCAATAGATGTAACGTTAGCTTTTCCGCCTACACCTTCCAGAACGATCTTAGCGATTGCTGTAAAGTCATCATTTGCAAGAGTTACTTTTGTTTCATCTAAATCATCATCTTCACGACCTGGTGTCTTCATATCAAATTTCACGATAACAATACGGAAAATAATGAAGTAAACAACACCTACTGCAAGGCCGATCGGGATTAATAATAACGGGTTCTGAGCAAACGGCGCCTTGAAGCTCAATGTCCAGTCAATAAGACCGGCACTGAAGTTGAATCCTGCCCGCACCGGAAGTGCTGCAACAACTGCCATAGAGATACCTGTTAATAATGCATGTACAACATACAGTGCCGGAGCAAGGAACATGAATGAGAATTCCAGAGGCTCTGTAACACCATTTAAGAAAGAAGCGATTGCTGCTGACATTAAAAGACCTGCTGCAACTTTTTTCTTTGTATCTTTTGCTGTGAAATACATTGCAAGAGCTGCTGCCGGAAGACCAAACATCATTACCGGGAAGAAACCTGCCATGTACATACCTGTCTGTCCAAGAACTCCACCTTCAGCATTGCCCCAGAACTTAGCGATATCGTTAATACCTGCTACGTCAAACCAGAATACAGAGTTTAATGCATGGTGAAGACCGAATGGAATTAACAGACGGTTGAAGAAACCGTAAATACCTGCTCCGATCGGACCAAGTTTCATAATTGTTTCACCAACTGTAATTAATACATTGTATACGATTGGCCATACAAAGAATAAAACTAAACTGGATACTAAAGATGCACCTGCTGTAACAATTGCTACACATCTCTTTCCACTAAAGAATGAGAAAGCATCCGGAAGTTTTGTACTCTTAAATTTGTTGTAAACTGCTGCTGCAATTAAACCACAAAGAATACCGATGAACTGTGTCTGTGTTTTAGCAAATGCCGGATCTACTTTTTCAACAGCTGTACTTGTAAGCATTGCTACAACATCTGTTGAAAGAAGTGTTGTTGTCATGATCCAGGATACAAGTCCGGCAAGTCCGGCTGTACCATCATTATCATCTGCCATACCAACAGCAACACCGATTGCGAACAGAATCGGCATCTGGTCGATCAGACATCCGCCGCCTTTTAATAAAAATGCTGCGATCGCACTGTTTGCGCCCCATCCTGTTGGGTCAAGCCAGTAACCTAATCCCTGAAGAATGGCTGCTACCGGAAGACAAGCTACCGGAAGCATGAGAGATTTTCCTAATCTTTGAAGATATCTCATCATAATATCATTTCCTCCTACTCTTTCCTTAATCCCTTTTGGTTCACAATGGAAACAGTTTTCTGCCGCCATTATTTATTTTACACCGGTATTTCTCCGGCAATAAAATCCATTATTATTTTAATGTAATTTCTACTACATCATCTCCAGGCATAACTTCTTTTCCGAAGATTCCTTCTACCTTTGCGTACTCATCTGTGTTGCAGACAACTACCGGAGTGATGATGTCATATTCTTCTGCTTTTAAGAAATCCAAGTCTACTGTCAGCATCAGATCTCCTTTTTTCACACTGTCACCTGCTTTTACATGTGCTTCAAATCCCTGTCCTTTTAGATTTACAGTATCAAGACCTACATGAACAAGAATCTCAACTCCATTTTCAGCAACCATGCTAATTGCATGCAGTGTATCAAATACCATAGCAATTTCTCCATCTGCCGGTGCATAAATTTTTCCTTCTGACGGAAGTACTGCTACACCCTGTCCAAGCATTCCGGAACTGAATGTCGGATCATTTACATCCTGAATATTCACTGCTTTTCCTTTTGCCGGTGCTCCAAGCATGTACCCGGCTGCTTTTTTCTTTTTAAAAATTCCTAACATATCTTCCTCCTGTTATTCATATTCATAATAATCTGCAAATTTCATGCGGTGTAAGGTTTCTTCTTCCGACAACCATCTGTTGCCTCCAAGAGATGCTTCCTTTGCTCCGCTGGCATCTATGTATATTGTCTGTCCATCTATGGAAACAGCACACAATACATACATTTCTTCGCTCCACTGACTTGTCCAGCTTCCCATTACAACATGCGATTCCATTCCGGCTCTTTCAAAAAGCTCTGATAATATCTTAGCATATCCAAGTATACTGGCCTTTCCTTTTGTCAGCGCTGCCAAATGATTATAAGGATAAATCTGATCTAACATTTCTCCCATATGTTTCAGTTCTTTTGCTTCTGACGCTGTGTCATCTGCCAATTCCAAGTGTTCGTCCAGCCACCCCAGGAAATAATCTGCTGTTGATTTCTGACCGGCTCCCTCCGGCAAACCGGCAACAATTTCATTCAGAATCTTGTCAGTCTCTTCCATTGTCTGGCGGATTTTTGTTTCTTTCTCCGAATCATTTACCGAAAGCTCTTCTGCAATCTTATCTGCATTCACGAGATAACCTTCTTCATCAAACCGTCCGGATACTTCAATTCCCTTTGCGCAGGATAAAAACAATACTACTTTTTCAATCTTTTCTTCTGTCACTCTGAGAATATCCTTTTCTTTTTGAAGAACGTATTCATATTCTCCAGTCATAGGAATATCAACAAATCCATAGAAAAATGGATTGCGGTCATATTCCAAAGCGGTTACGATCCTTTGATATTCTTTTCCATCAATCGCTTGCGGAAGTGTCAGGATTCCGCCTTCCATATTTGTCAAATGCTCTTTTAAAAACTGATATACTTCTTGTTCTTTCTTTGTCAGCTGCTGTTCATAAAAGTCACTTCTGACTGACTCAGCACCTCTCGGCAGATCTTCCAGCTCATCATAGACTGATTTTGATGTTGCCATTTTTCTTTGCCAGCTAAAGAAAATGATAAGCAGTACAAGAATAAATCCTATTCCAATCGCCGCTTTTTGGTGTTTACGAATATAATCCATAATTTTTCTTACCTCTATTTTTTCCCTTCAACAGATGCAATCATCCGCTGAATATGGATTGCAAGAAATCCGAGTTCTTCCGGATACATACTTTTTTGCATCTTACGGCTCATATTCCTGCATACCACTTCTGCAATTCTTCCTGCATTTGGATAATTCAATCTTACAAATTCATTCAAATCCAGATTCACAGCTTCTTCTGTCTTCATACGGACAATCATATAATATAAATGACTCATTAACCGGATGTAAGCCAGCGATTCTTTTTTTATTTTGCTTCCAATAGATTTTTCAATAATGAGCATACTCTCATCAATAATCTGGGTTGTCCGAAGCGTATCTGACACTTCTTCATTGGAAAGTCCTGAATGAATGTGAAGAGCAATAAAGCCTGCTTCATCATCCGAAATCCGATATCCTGTCATTTTCTGAATAATCTTCCGGCTTTCCATGGCAACCGCAAATTCCTTACCAAATAATATTTTAATATCTAAAATAAACGGATTGGGAAGAAAGATATTCTCCTGTTCTCTCTTCGCTGCAAAAGCAATATGATCTGCTAACGGTAAAATAATATCCCGGTTGACACTGCCAAATACTTTTTCTGCCTCACTTATAATCTTTCCTGCCACTTCAATATAAACCGGATCGATCGTATTTACTACATGCATCGCAGAACTTTGCTCCTGCCGCACAACCGGCGTATATACTTGAACTTTCTCATCACTGTCAACATAGTCTCCTGCTTTCTTTCCAAAACCGATGCCTTTCCCAAGTAAGATTCGTTCACTCGCTGTTTCACTGTCCTCTGCCAGCAGTGCATTGTTATTTAGTATTTTTAAAATGCAATACATGTTAAAACATCCTTTTCCACAGTATCTTTATACTGCTAAGAATAAAAAAGGGCATAAACATCCTGACTTCATCCAAGTACTTTATGAATAAAATCGGACAGTTTATGCCTGCTTCACCAGTAACACACTATCAGCATTTATGAAATTAAATGCGCTTCATTCATCTGATTTTCAAATACATTTACACTATATAATATTTCTTTCAGAATAACAATTCGCATTTTCGCCTAAAATCTTTTGTGTTTTTTGTGCATAATTTCAGAAAATCTTAAGATTTTTCTTAATTTCTTATTCATTTGCAGTATTCTCAATCCGCGAAAGACCCATTGCCTTTTGAACAGCATGTACAATCAGACAAGCTGCTGCTACGACTGCCGCTACACCAACCCATCCAAGCCCAAGTGAATACAGTGGCAGTTTGTGGAGCAGATTACTGATCATTTTTATCTCTGCACCTGCATTTTCCAACGCATACAGCACACTGACAACACCTACCGCTCCAACTGTACAAGAATACATATACGGAATCTCTTTAATGAAAGAATCACACAGTCCAAGTACGATCAGAATAATCGCAATTGGATAAATGGCATCCAATACCGGTACTGAAATACTGAGAATCACGTTCAATCCCTGATTACAAACAATAAATGAAAATCCTGAGATCAAATACACCCACTGTTTATAAGATATTTTCTTTGTTAAAGTTGAAAAATACTGTGAAATAGAAGTAATTAATCCTACACAGGTTGTCAAACATGCCAGCGTAAAAATGGCTGCTAACACAACTGCTCCCATATCTCCAAAAAGCTGATGAACAATACCACGCAATGTCCATGCACCATTCTCTTGAAGCGGAATCACACCGGAGGATGCCATACCCATATAAGCAAGGATCAAATACACTGCTGCTAAAATTGTTCCGGCAAAAATCCCGGTCATAACCGTATATCTCATTACATATTTCTTTTCTTTAATGCCAAGTGTCTGGATTGTTGTCGCAATCACAAGACCAAAATTTAAAGCCGCAATCGTATCCATTGTCAAATAGCCTTCCAGAAATCCTTTGACAAGTGGATTTGACTGATAACTCTCCTGCGCCGGAACAACATCTACCGTTCCTCTCAGTAAAAAGTTTACAAATACAAATAACAATAAACACAGTAAAGATGGCGTTAAAAACTTTCCAATGCGTTCTACCAGTTTCTTCGGTGTCATTGCCAGCCAGCCTGCGATCAGGAAAAATACAAGGGAGAACACCAGCATAATCACCGTAAGATTTGCATCTTCCGGCATATATGGCGCTACTGCCATCTCAAATGGAAGGGAAGCTGCTCTTGGAATTCCAAGCCCCGGTCCGATGGAGAGATAAATAAGTACGGTAAACAACATTGCAAATACCGGGTTCACCTTTCTCGACAGCTTCTCCAATCCGTCAAAACGCGCTACTACAATTACACCAAGTACCGGAAGCGCTACTGCTGTAATTAAAAATGTGGCAATCGCCAACGGCGTATTTTCTCCGGCATTCTGTCCAAGAAATGGTGGGAAAATCAGATTTCCTGCTCCAAAAAACAGTGAAAACAACATGAAACTTACAAGTAATACTTGCTTTTTCTTCAAATTCATTTTTAAATCCTCCTCATAAAACTAATAACCCTACTGGAAAAAACATTCTCACCGAAACAAAAAAATCGCCCTTATAAAAGGACGATTTTGTTCGTGGTACCACCTTAATTCCCGGAAATATTCCGGCTCATTCCCGCATCCGACAATGCGTGTCACCTATAACGTGGCTCTACTCCGGCTCCCCTACTTACGTTCAGTTTGCTTCTCAAGGATGATTTCATCATTCCAGTTCATCAGCAGCTCACACCGCCCGCTGCCTCTCTGTAGATTCTACTGAAAGATTACTTGTTCCTGTTCAAACGAATTTTCCATACTGTATTGATTGATTGTATTATAGACTATATTCTAATTATTTACAAGTCTTTTTATTATTTTCTGCAATTTTATTTTTTTACGCCAAGTTGTTTTTCATAATCATTCATCGCTTTGACTGCCTGAGAACCGAGCGGGAACCCCGTCTTTGGGAGTTAGCACTATAATATTTGGGAGTTTATTCCGTTTTGGAACAGCCACAGTCAGCATAAATGCTGGCTTTTTTTGTTTTTTAAAAACTTGACAAAAAACTTTTTTGATAATTGAATATATAGTGCTATAGTGTTATAATATAAGAGGGTGATTTTATGGCGTATTTTTTAAAGAAAACAAAAAACAAAAAAGGGATTTATCTTCAAATCTATGAAAGCTATTACGATCCGGAGCGTAAAGGTGGCGCACATCGTTCTTATAAACCGATTGGCTATGTCCACGAACTTCAGGCAAACGGCATTGAAGATCCGATTGCTGTTTTCGGTGAAGAGGTACAAAAACTCAATCAGGAATATAAAAAGAAAAAACAGACTGAAAAAGAACGGAAGATATCAGAAGAATCTCCGGAAAAACTCCTTGGCTACTTCCCTTTAAAGAATCTCAACGATTCTCTGGGATGTAAAAAATATATTGATCTTATGCAGACAGCAACACATTTCCGATTCAATATTTTTGATATGATGTCAGATCTTATTTATGCAAGAGTGGTGCATCCCTGTTCAAAGCTGAAAACGTATTGGGAGGTGATTCCCAAACTGTTTGGAACACATGCTTTCTCCCTCGACCAGATTTATTCCGGCCTTGAATACATTGGTTCTGAATACGAAAAGGTGATTGAGATTTTCAACCATCAAGTAGCTTTGAAATATCCATTTGATACTTCTCACTCCTATTTCGACTGCACGAACTTCTATTTCGAGATTGATAAAGAGGATCATTTCAGATTAAAAGGTCCTTCAAAAGAAAATAAAAAGGAACCGATTGTTGGTATGGGACTTCTTCTTGATGCAAACCAGATCCCAATCGGCATGAAGATGTATCCGGGAAATGAAAGCGAAAAACCTGTAATACGGGAAATCATAGATGAATTAAAGCAGCGAAGCCACATATCCGGCAGGACGATCCAAGTGGCAGATAAAGGACTGAACTGCTTCAACAACATCCTTCATGCCCTGAAAGCAGGAGACGGATATATTTTCTCAAAATCTGTAAAAACGCTTCCCGAAACAGAAAAAACATGGGTACTTCTTGAAAATGATTATGTAGATGTTAAAACTAAAAAAGGCGAAGTCCTTTACCGTATCAAAGAGTGTGTGGATGATTTTTCTTATTCCTATACGGATAACGCCGGACACCGGAAAACGCTGAAGCTTACAGAAAAGCGTATTGTGACATTTAACCCGAAGCTTGCCGAAAAACAAAAATATGAAATTAACCGACAGGTAGAAAAAGCAAAAAATCTCAGGGCATGTGAAGCAAAGAAATCGGAATACGGAGACAGTTCCAAGTATGTTACCTTTATTTCTACTGATAAGAAAGGGACAAAAACGGCTGGAAAAGTCAAGGTCGAGATAAATGAAAAGGCAATAGAAAACGCAAAGAAACTGGCAGGATATAACATGATTATAACTTCTGAAATCCATATGAGCGCTTCTGAAATCTACGCTTCATACCACAACCTCTGGCGGATCGAGGAATCCTTCCGTATCATGAAATCTCAGCTTGATGCCAGACCAGCTTATATGCAGAAACAAGAAACCATCACAGGGCACTTCCTCATCTGTTATCTTGCCGTGTTATTAACAAGGCTTTTACAGATACATGTATTAAAAGACGAATATGGAACGGAAGAGATTTTTGATTTTATACATGATTTTAGAGTTGCCAAAATCTCTGACCGAAAATATATAAACCTAGCCAGAAGTTCCTCTTTCATTAAGGAGTTATCTTCCAAGACAGGATTGCCTCTTACCTCTTATTTCCTTGGAAACGAAGACATAAATAAAATGCTAAGCCATAGGTTTTAATCCGTGGCTTAGCACTACTTTTTTAACTTAACTCCGAAAGACAGGTATTATAGACTATATTCTAATTATTTACAAGTCTTTTTATTATTTTCTGCAATTTTATTTTTTTACGCCAAGTTGTTTTTCATAATCATTCATCGCTTTGACTGCCTGAGAACCGAGCGGGAACAAGGCGATCATATTAAATACCGTCATAAGACCAACTCCAATATCTCCCAGATCCCATACAAATGTATAAGCTGCCATCCCACCAACAAAAAGCATAACTAAGGCAAGGATCTTATAAAGTGTCTGCGAGGTCCAATTATCTCCAAATAAATATGCCACATTTGGTCTTGCATAAAATAAAATTCCGATAAATGTAGAAAAACTAAACAGCCAGAGGATTGCCGCAATAAAAATCACTCCGAATTCGCCCAGATGAAACTGCATCGAAGCCTGCAAAAGATCCATTCCTTCCAGACCATTTGTTAATTTTTCCGGTGTCAGAAGCATAATCATGGCAGTACAGCTGCAGATTACAATGGTATCGATAAACACACCAAAAGCTTGCAGAAGTCCTTCTTTGGCTGGATGATCGATGTCCGCTGCTGCCGCTGCACAAGGTGCAGAGCCTGAACCAGCCTCATTGGAAAAGAGCCCTCTTTTCGCTCCATTCATAATAACAGCTCCGATTCCTCCGGCTGCAACCTGACGGATACCAAATGCTTCTGTAAAGATCTGCTTAAATACAGATGGCAAAAGAGCCGCATTCTTAATTGTAATAAAAATCGTCATAGCAAAAAAGCAAACAGCCATAATCGGTACGACAACATCAAGTACTTTTACCGTCGCATTCTTTCTTAATACAATAACTGCTGCCACAGCAACAAGTGCAATTGTCGTATAAAGCGGCGGAATGTGGAACGCATTTTCAAATGCGGAAGAAACAGAATTGCCAACTACCTGGCTAATACCACACCAACAGATCAAACCGGATAAAGCAAAGAGTACCGCAATTACAGAACGTTTCTTCTTGCTTCCTTCTTTCACAAACAGATGGTGGATATAATACGCCGGACCGCCTCGATAACCTCCATATAACGGATCCTTTTCCTTATGCAATTGCGCAAGCGTCGCTTCTACAAATGCAGTAGAAGAACCAAGAAGTGCAATGACCCACATCCAGAAAACAGCTCCTGCTCCTCCTGCTGAGATTGCAGCAACAACTCCAACGAGATTTCCCATTCCGACGCGGGTTGCCGTAGATACAATCAGCGCCTGTACTCCTGAAATTGCTCCTTTTTGCTGTACATTTTTCTTTTCCAGTACAGCTTTTATCATCTCTGGGAAAAGCCGAAACGGAAGAAATCTTGTTTTCACCGTAAAATAGATTCCTGACGGAATTAAAATCATTACTAACAGTGAAAGTCCAAGCGAACTTCCTCCCGGAAGCGGGATTGTAATCAGATCTCCCCACAATAACTGATATGCCTTGCTGATCAGTGTTACGATCATCTGACCTGCCTGTTCCAATAAATCCATAATTCATCCCCCTGTAAAAATTCATTGTCATTCCTGTTCTTATAGTATATAGTAGAAAATAGAATCTGTAAAATTGATAGTTATAATAATGAGCATCTATTTTTTCGATAGTGAGGTATTTTTTATGGAATTGAAAAACTTAATCACATTTATACACGTTGCAGAACTTTGCAGTTTTACAAAAGCAGCAGAACGTCTCGGATTCTCCCAGTCAACCGTTTCCTTTCAGATTCGTCAACTGGAAGAAGAGCTGAACCTTCGCCTTTTTGACCGAATCAATCATACCGTAGTCCTTACAGCCAAAGGCCGTGAAGTACTGAACTATGCTCATCAAATAAATAAATTAACCCAGGCCCTAAAGTCCAATATTCAAGATCCAAAGAATATCAGCGGTTATGTCCGTCTGGCTACTGCCGATTCTCTTTGTACTTCTCTCCTCTCAAGTAACTTTGACGGTTTTCGAAAACAATATCCCGGAATTTCTCTTAAAATTGAAACCGCCGGGACAGAAGAAATCTTTCAACTGCTAAATCAAAACCAGGTAGATGCCGTTTTAACACTTGATAATCACATCTATAATACAGACTATGTAATTGTGCGTGAAAAAAAAGTCCAAACCCACTTTGTTGCAGCGGCAAATCATCCTCTCTGCCGCAAATCGAACCTTTCTATTCAGGAACTAATTGCACAGCCATTTATCTTAACCGAAAAGGGAACGAGTTATCGGCGGATGATGGAGGAACGCCTCGCAGAGATCTCTCTGGCCGTCCATCCGGTTCTTGAAATCGGAAGTACCGAATTGATCTGTACCCTTGTAAGTCAGGGAATCGGCATTTCCTTTCTTCCGGATTATGTCACTGAGAAAGCAGTTTCCTCTGGCAGTCTTTCTCATCTGCCTGTAGAAGATTTTGAAATTGATGTCTGGAAACAGCTCCTCTACCATTATGACAAATGGGTTTCGCCGCAAATGGAATCGGTGCTCAATTACTGTATTGAAAAAGAATTTTAGCTTAACGGGCCGCAACAAGCTCCGTGAATTTCTGCATCTGAGGCGTTACCCATTTGCTGTGATGATAAAACAGCTGACTGTACATCACAACCTGCGGAAGATTTGTGTAAACCTGCTGTAACGTTTTTTGCTCCAATGCATCTTTCACGGTAAATTCCGGCAGAAACGAATATCCCATCCCCTGTTTCAATAATTGAATGATGGTATCTGTATTTCCAGTTTCAAGAATTGGAATTACTTCCAGTCCATATCCTGCCAGAAGACGCTCCAGTTCGTACTGATATGCCGCTCCCATTTCTGTCAGGATAAATGGCTTCCGGATCAGTTCTTCAATCGGCACCATCCTATGATGATTCTTCTCTTGACGATAACAGGTCACAAATACAATCTTATCTTCTTTTTCTGCCGCGCATTTCCACTCTGATTTGCAGATTTTTCGATCCAGTGTATAAAGCAAGTCAATTTCATTTTGCCTTGCCATCTCCATCAGTTCTTCGGTTGTCCCTGATTTTAGTACAAACTTAATTTTCGGATACTGCTTATGAAAACAGTGGATGATCTCCGGCAGAATTGCTGTACTAACAGACTCCACCCCGCCAATCCTCAATGTTCCTTCCATTTCACGCTCTGCATTTGCAAAAGTCAGCGCCTGATTCGTCAATTTCATAATCTCATTGGCATAGGTTGTAAACTCCACTCCCCGTTCTGTCAGCGTAATTCTTTTTCCGATCCGCTCAAACAACTGTGTTCCCAGCTCTTTTTCAAGCTGCCGGATCTGAACTGTTACCGCAGACTGCGAATACCCCAACTGGTCAGCTGCTTTTGAAATATTCTGTGTTCCTGCCACCTTCAGAAATGTACTAATATTCCTTAACTCCATATGAAACACCTCTTTATTAAATATTTTAATATATATTATCAAATAGATGAATTTTACATATATATGTACTTAGTGTACACTATGAATAGAATTGCGTAAAGAACTATTGATCATCTGATAACTTAAAAGGAGTAAAGACTATGATTAACAGCGAAAATGTTTTAAATACAGCACAGTTAGAAGAAATTGTCCAGACATTTGTCCATGAATTCTGCAAAGAAAAACGTGACATCCACTCGCAGAATGTTACCTGGTACACGGACGAAGATCAGAAAGAAAAAATCCGTCAGATAGGTTTTTCCAGAGATGGCCGCCCGGTTGCTGAAGTAGTAGAGGAAATGATGAAAGAAGTTTATCACTACCGCGGTGATGGAAACCATCCGCGCTTTTTCGGATTTGTTCCGGGGCCCGCTTCTTCGATTTCCTGGCTTGGCGATATTATGACTTCTGCATACAATATCCATGCAGGCGGAAGTAAACTTGCCCCAACCATCAACTGTATTGAGCAGGAAGTGCTGCACTGGCTCTGCAGTTTAGCCGGCTTTCACGAACGCCCGGGCGGTGTCTTCGTAAGCGGAGGCTCTATGGCAAATATCACTGCGCTGACTGCTGCCCGGGACTGGAAACTAAATGATGAAACAATGCACCTCGGCGTTGCATATATTTCTGATCAGACGCACAGTTCTGTTGCAAAAGGACTTCGTATTATCGGAATCCCTCAATCCAGAATTCGTATTATTCCGACAAATGCACATTTTCAAATGAAGATGAAAGACTTAAAAGATGCCATTCTGGCTGACAAAGAAGCCGGACGCATTCCTTTTGTCGTAATTGGTACTGCCGGAACAACAAACACCGGAAGCATTGATCCTCTTCCGGAAATTGCATCCATTTGCCAAGAGCACGAACTCTGGTTCCACATTGATGGCGCTTACGGAGCTTCTGTGCTTCTCAGTCCAAATTACCGTCATTTGCTCAAAGGCATTGAACAAGCCGACAGTCTCAGCTGGGATGCTCATAAATGGCTGTTCCAGACCTATGGCTGCGCTATGGTACTCGTCAAAGATGTGCGACATTTATTCCATAGTTTCCATGTAAATCCTGAATATCTGAAAGATATCGAAGGCGACTGCGAACATATTAATCCCTGGGATATCGGAATGGAATTGACACGCCCTGCCCGTGGTCTGAAACTTTGGCTCACATTGCAGGTATTAGGAACGGATCTGATCGGAAGCGCAATTGAACACGGTTTTGAGCTTGCAGATTGGGCCGAGGAAGCAATACGCGAATTAGACCACTGGGAAATTGTTTCTCCTTCACAGCTTGCAATGGTAAATTTCCGCTATATTGCCGATGATTTGACAGAAGAAGAACTGGCTTTCATCAACGAGAAAGTCTCAGAGCGAATGCTTCAAACAGGCTACGCTGCCATCTTCACAACCGTATTACACAAGAAAAAGGTGCTGCGCATCTGCACCCTCCATCCGGAAACAACAAGAGAGGACATGCGCACCACTATCCATATGCTTGATAATTTTGCAAAGCAGATTCATGCTGAGTTAAAAGATTCTGTCCAATAACTGATAAAAGGCACCGGAGATTTCTTCTTTTCTCCAGTGCCTTGTTTTATCATATCAAGACCAGAATTCTTAAATTTTTGTATTTGCAGGCATCATAACAATAATCTCCTGCTCCGTTCCTGTTGACAGTTCAATACTGTCATTTTCAAACGTGGTTTTACAATCTGTGTTCATGAGAAATTCTCCAAGCATTGATATCTCCTGATATCCAAATCCTTTCTCATCATTCCGGAAATGCATCGGAATCGTCAAATGCGGTTTCAATTCTTTCACAAGCGCTGCCGCCTGTGTTCCATTGATCGTATAAAATCCGCCTACCGGAACAAAGAGAATATCCAAATCCTTTAGTTGTTCCTTTTGCTCCGAAGTCAGCTCGCAGCCAAGATCTCCCAAATGAGCGATTTTTGTTTTACCATCATCTAAAACATAGATGCGGTTTGTTCCGCGCTTCGCTCCCTGCACGTCATCATGATAGGTCTCCATCTCACGAATCACAAATGGATTCTCTCCGCTCTTTTCAACTACAACACCTGCACGATAATTATGATCTCTGTGCTCATGTGTGCAGAGAACAAGATTTGCCCGTTCCCTTACCGGGTTCAATCCCGGCACTGTATCATCCTCATATGGATCAAATACAACCATAAACCCATTTTCCTCAATTTTAAAACAGGAATGTCCAATCCAGGTTATTTTCATAAATAATTCCTCCCATCTTCTACGAGAGTTTTCAGCCGCTCATATTCTTCACAGAGCAGATCAAATCCTTTCGCAGTTATCATATAATATTTTCTCCTTTTTTCTTCTGATGTCAACCGAATCATCTCATTTTCTTCAAATTTCGCCAGCATTGCATATAAAGTACCCGGACCAACCTGCACTCTTCCATGAGAAATCTCCATTACTCTGGCCATAATATCTACTCCGCAGCACTCTCGTGTCAAAGCAAGCAATATATAATACATCGGTTCCGTTAACGTCTGAAACTGTTCCCTCGCCATATGCTCACCGCCTAATTTATTTTCAATTTTTCCCTTGTGTTCTCAATTACCTGCGGTGTAATTTCCCCGTCAAATTGAAAAACCAGAATACAGCCAGGATAACGAAGCAAATACATATCTGCACCATATGTCTTTCGTTTCACAGCCCGTTCTGCTCCCCATATTTGTTCTTCTGTTTCTTCATAAACACTTTCATCATACTCCTTCTTCCACTGATGATCCAGTACCCATGAGAATCTGCTTTCAATTACTTCATAATGAAGCGCTGCATACACATCGTCTTCTTCACCAAGCGCACAGTAAAGTTTACTGCCAAACCATCCCGAATGATATTCGCCATACAAAACCTCCTCTTTGACAGTTTCATCCGAAAGATCTGAAATTGCAAGCGGAAAACTTTCCGGCATATCTTCCTCATTTTTTGAAAGAGTACCTACAGATTGAAGTGCAAATGACAATACGACATATAAAAGCGGTCCCCAGAAAATAGATGACCATACAAATAATTGATGGTTCTCCCTTGAAGGCTGAAGTCTGTTAATTACACTAATTACTATGAATGTAATGCCGAACCATGTGAAAAATCCAATAACTCCAATCGCATTGTCATACCACAATGCCTGCACAATAAAGTACAGTATACACATCCAGAAACAAATATGATCTATACTCCGAAGCCAGAGCGGATACCTGCTGTAATGAACCGACTCTCCCATCTGTAAACGTTTCTTTATTTTGAATGCCCATCTCTTTCCTTCGAAAAGGTCAATACTTCCATTTAGGAACATAAGAAACAGCACTCCCGCTTCCAAAACTGTCTCATTGTCAAACAGCAGATTGCTGTCCAAAAAAATCTGCCGCAGAGTAATTACAAAGAAAAATGCAAAGCAGAGAAAGTAAAACCAGATTTTCTTTGATTCTTCTTTCTGAATCACAGAAAAACGAATTTCTTCATCTGTTTCAAGTTCTACTGCCGAATCATCATTTGTACAGAAGACACAGAACTTTCCGTAATTACAGACAAACTTCCAACCTGCCGCCTCACAGCACGCAATCAGCTCCTCTGTATCTTCCTCTGGTTTCCGGTCATATTCACTGCCTTTGACAAACACATGGACCGCATAGCGTAGTTTTCCTGGGATTCCCTGTTCAAAAACCATCCACGCGCCAAGTTTCTTTAAATACCAGCCCTTCTCTGCCATCTGCTCAAGATATTCTTTCATAGCATCGCATTCTCGGTAAGAAAACCGCTTCCAAACTCTCTTTCTTGTATTTCTCATATGCTGCACCTCCTTTTATCGAGTATCGATATTTCTACTTATAGTATATTATCGATACTCGATATTGTAAAGTACAAACGAACAGATTCTTCTAAAATAATGCTATTTTACTTCTGCAAATCTACCTGACTGCGAAGATTATCCATTCTTGTATCCAGATCAGCACTCAACTGAGCACATTCATAGAGCTCTTTTGCCATTATCTCAGTAAATTCAAAATCTTTTTTGTAACAAATCTGATGCTCCAAACTTGCCCAGAAATCCATCGCAATTGTCCGAAGCTGAATTTCTACTTTCATAATTCTCTTTTCGTGTTCCAGAAAAATCGGTACCGTCACAATCAAGTGGAGACTTCTATATCCATTTTCTTTTGGATGCGCAATATAGTCCTTTTTTTCAAGTAACGTAATATCATCTTGCTTTAATAAGGCATCCGCCAGCAAATATACATCTTCAACAAAGGAACAAATCACTCTCACACCTGCAACATCGTTTAGTTCCTTCTCTACATTCTGCAAATTAAATTCTAATCCTTTGCGGTCCATCTTCTCACGAATACTTGGCAGGCTTTTTAATCTGCTTTTAATCCCGCTGATCGGATTCCGGTCATGCTGCAGTGAAAACTCCTCATTTAATACATTAAATTTTGTTTCCACTTCCATAATTGCACAGCGATAATACGCCATCATCCGGTTATAGCCCTGCATAATCTGAAAAAAATGTTCTTCTGCTCCTTCTGCAAGAAATGGCTGTATCTGTTTTACATTATATTGTTCTTTATCTTTCTGCATCATTCTTTCACCTTTCCGTAAATGCAAAGATTATACTTATTTGTCAAAACTATCAATAGCATTATTATACATCAGAAAACTTCTCTTGTATAGAAAGCTTTCTTAAAAGCCAGCACAGTCAAAAAAGCCGGTCAAAAACTTCGTTTTTAGCCGACTTTTCATACATTTATAGTTTTATTGAATTAGGGCGTTCCCTAATCTTCTTTCTCTAACAGCACATCACAGGCACTCATCGCCAGCAGCTGCACAGATGTATGAAGATTTCTCTTTCCTTCTTCTCCACCAGCTGCTACAGCAAATTCCTTTGTATGTGTTCCTACATTCTCTTTCAGTTTTACATAGAACTGAATTGCAGGAATTTCATGTGTGACATTTCCCACATCAGTTGAACCAATTCCCTGTGTAAGATCACGTTCAATATAGTCTTCTCCGATAAATTCCATATTGCTGCGAACATATTGAACCAATTTCTTATTGTTTCGCACATCCTTCACAATTTCATCCAACTGCTTTTCTTCCACTGTCGTACCAGTTGCAATTGCCGCGCCTTTTGCACAGTTGCGGATCATTTCTACGAGTTCCATCATATAATCATACTCTAATGCACGAATATTAAACACTGCTTTCGCTTCATCTGTGACAGTATTATGTGCTACACCGCCTTCTGTAATAATTCCATGAACACGGCTGTAATCTTTCATATGAAGGCGCATCATATCAACTGCATGGAACATCAGCTGTACCCCACTTAAAGCATTTGCTCCCTTCCATGGACAGGCTGCCGCATGAGCCGGTTTTCCATGAAATGTAAATTCAATTGCAACAGATGCGAAAGAAATATCATCCGGAACAGAAGAATCCATCGGATGCATTAATAATGCTGCATCAATTCCTTTAAAAACTCCTTCTCGAACCATAATTGCTTTTCCACTGCCCTTTTCTTCTGCAGGAGTTCCAAGTACTTTCAGGACACCACCAATATCATACTTCTCCATGATTTCTTTTAAGACAATACCTCCGCCTGCTGCAGATGTACCAATCAGATTATGACCACATCCATGACCAATCTCCGGCAAACAATCATATTCTCCCATTAAGGCTACTGTTTTCCCCGGCTTTCCGGAATCGTACACTGCTTCAAATGCTGTTTCAAGACTTCCAACACCTCTTGTTACCTTAAATCCATATTTTTCAAGCAGATCACAAAGCGCTGCCTGTGATTTGTATTCATGGAATGCCAGTTCCGGATGTGCAAAAATATAAGAACTGGTTTGTTCAAATTCTTCCTTTTTTTCTTCTGCAAATGTAACAATGTCCTGTTTAATTCTTTCAATTGATTCCATTCTAATACTCCACTTCTGAATGCAAGAATCACTTTAGAGTAGAGTTCATTTTTATTCATGAATAAATTTTTTTAATCGCAAAGCAAGTGATAATTCCAATATACTTTCCGGATTCGACAAATCATATCCTGTCAAATGCTCAATTTTCTTAATTCGATACATCAATGTATTCCTATGAAGATATAAACTTGTCGCCGTTGTATTTCTTGCCCCTAAGTGATTCACCAAAGATTCAAGTGTTTCGACTAAATCACTTTCATTTTCTTTATCATAGTGTATCAATGCATCTAATTCTCTTGAAACATACTCCTTACATACTTGTTCACGGCTAATTTCTTTTAGTAGTTTCCAATACCCTACTTTATTAATGCAGACTACTTTTCCTTCTATCTCTCGACTTCGTGCAATCTCCAATGCATCCATTGCTCCTTGATAAATCTCATGAAAATTCTGATATGAGTTTGCTTCTTCAGAAACCCCAATCAACACATCATATCCCGTTTTCTCTGCGACTTGTTTTTGAACCTTTTCAAAGTATTCTTGATTTGATTCTTGCAAGTTTTTCTTTACGATACAAGGAAATATCTTATTGTTGTACAATACAATTGAAGTACCGTTTTCTTCTAACAAAATACCACGAACACTTTGTTCTATTGTTTCTGCTTGTTCTTCTAACTCTCCTTCAGATATTCCTTCTATCTCCAACAACATAACATAATATGGTGGCTTAGGCCAGCTCTGCTTTATAGCTCGCTGCTTCTGTTCTTCCCCATAAGAAATATTACCCGATAGAAAATCGATAAATAATTTCTTATCGCTTTTCCTTTTATTTGCTTCTTCATGTTTATATTTCACTTCATCATTATGCCGTGAAGTTACAAGCGCTTCCATTATAGCATAATTCAGTTCAACAAATGGGAGCTCTTCTGGCATAATGATAATAGGAAACTGGTATTCCTCTGCTAACTTTAAAAAGTCGTCCATATATGCACCAATAAAACGAGATTTTATCGCAAGCGCTGCTGCCTTTACCTCATTTAAGCTTTTTACTAGTGACAATAATCTTTCTTTTGTTCCACTATATGCATACCCCGTTGTAATATAAAGCACATTTGGCCGCATCCATGCCTCCATATTCGGAATTTCCATACCATCGACATAAAATACTACTGTATCAAGATTCTCTTTACCTGTAGCAAGAATACAGCCTTTTTTCTCCGCTATGCCTACCACATCTTTAACTGTAATTGCCAATTTCCTCATCCTTCCGCAAAATTCTTCTCTCATAATATCATATCTATCTAAAAATAGCTACTTGAAAAGATATTGCAGCAGTATAAGTAAGATAAGGAATTTACTTTTTAAAACTGGTGCAAGAACAATCTTCCTGCACCAGTTTCATTTACTCTATTTCTCCTCGCTGATATCGAATACAGGCGACTTTGTGTCCATTTCCCATTTCTTTTAATTCTGGAATCGCTTTTTTGCACTCCTCGGTACAATATGGACAGCGATTCCCAAACGGACATCCAGGCGGCATATTTAGCGGACTTGGAATCTCACCTGTTAATTCAATTGCTTCTTTTTCTTCAAACGGGCTTGTCGGCGGAATTGCAGAAAAGAGTGCTTTTGTATATGGATGTGCCGGATTCTTATAAATCTCATCAGCATTTCCCATTTCCATAATTCTGCCTAAATACATAATAATAATTCTGTCACTAATATATTTTACAACACTTAAATCATGTGATATAAAAATATATGTTAACCCCAAAGAATCTTTTAATTCTTTTAGCAGATTAAGAACTTGTGCCTGAACAGAAACATCAAGAGCCGAAACCGGTTCATCACATACCAATAATTTTACATCCATTGCCAATGCCCTTGCAATATTAATACGCTGTCTCTGTCCTCCGGAAAACTCATGTGGATAGCGAATTGAATGATAATAATCAAGTCCAACTAATTTCAAGAGTTCAATCACTCTCTTTTTTCTTTCTTCCGGCGTTCCGATATTATGAATAATCATCGGCTCTTCAATCAAATCACCTGTTGTCATACGCGGATCAAGAGATGAATATGGATCCTGAAACACCATGTTAATTTCCTTCCGGAGTGCATTCATTTCTTTTTTATTCAGTTTCATCAAGGACTTCCCATTATAGATTACATCTCCTGACGTTGCTGGAATCAAACGCAAAAGTGTTTTCCCAAGCGTAGACTTTCCACAACCAGATTCTCCAATGATCCCAATTGTTTCTCCTCTTTTTACCTCAAACGAAACATCATTTACTGCATTCAGAGCAGATGGCTTTTCAAAAAGTTTAGAACTTTTCACTTGGAATGTTTTCGTCAAATGATCGACTTGCAGAATAATATCATTTTTATTTTCTGGCATTACTCTTTACCCCCCGTCTGTTCTATCTTTTCTAACTCTTCTTTTGTAAAATGACAGGATACAAAATGTCCAGGTTCTACTTCTCTCATCTCCGGACATTTTGTTTTACATATTTCTTGACAATACTTGCAACGATTATGGAAATTGCAACTTCCTCCTGTTAATTTCAAATCTGGAGGAGTTCCCGGAATTGAAGTTAATGGTACATTCGGATCATCCGTTACTTTCGGCATAGATTTTAACAATCCCCATGTGTATGGATGACGAGCATCTGCATACAATGTCTTAGCATCTGCATACTCTACCGTTTTTCCTGCATACATAACCATGACTGTATCACACATTTTCCATACAACACCTAAATTATGTGTAACAAGAATAATAGAAGAATTTGACTCCTTCTGAATATCTTTCATTAACCCAAGAACTTGTGCCTGTACAGTTACATCTAAAGCTGTAGTTGGTTCATCTGCAATGATAAGCTTAGGATTACATGCTATCGCCATAGCAATAATAACTCTTTGTCTCATACCACCAGAAAATTCATGCGGATAAGATTTCAAACGTTTTTCTGCTTCTGGAATTCCAACCATTTTTAAAACTTTTATCGCATATTGTTTTGCTTCTGCTTTTGATAGTTTCTGATGTGCATTAATTACTTCCATAATCTGCGATCCAATTGTATAAACTGGATCAAGAGCAGTCATTGGATCCTGAAAAATCATTGAAATGTCATTTCCACGAATCTGAAGCATTTCTTTTTGACTCAGTTTTGCCAAATCTTTCCCTTCAAACATAATTTTACCGTCAACAATGTGACCATTCTTTGGCAGCAGACGCATAATAGAAGAAGAAGTTACACTTTTTCCGCAGCCAGATTCTCCTACGATTCCTAGCGTCTGTCCATATTCTAATGAAAAAGTAACACCGTCTACTGCTTTAGCAATCCCAGTAGCCGTATTAAAATGTGTTTTCAAATTTTCCACTTTTAATAATGGTTCATTACTCATAGCGTTTCTCCTTTCCTCTATTTTTTCATCTTAGGATCTAATACATCGCGAATTCCATCACCCAAAAGGTTAAATCCTAATACTGTAATTAAAATTGCAAAACCAGAGTATGTTGCAATATGACTTGCACTTCTCATAACATCTTGCCCATCTTTCAAAATAGATCCCCAAGATACATCTGGTGGTGTAATACCCATTCCGAGGAAGCTAAGTGATGCTTCTGTAAGAATTGCACCTGCAACATTCAATGTAGCATACACAATTAATGAAGATACAATATTTGGAAGCAAATGCTTAAACAATACTCTGCTATTACTTGCCCCAAACGCTTTAACAGCTTTGATATATTCTTCATTTTTTACAACCAGAACCTGACCTCTTGCCATTCTGGCATATCCCGGTACGCTTGCAATACCAATGGAAAGAATTACATTTTCCATTCCGGCACCAAGAGCAGTCATTAACATTAATGCTAATAATGTAAATGGAAATGCAGACATACCATCCATAATACGCATAATAACTGCATCCACTTTTCCTCCTGCATATCCTGATATAAGACCAGCCAAAATGCCAATAACAGCTCCTACGGCCATACCGCCTACAGCAACAACTAAAGAAACTCTTCCACCGTGAATCAATCTTGCTAACATATCTCGACCGAGATTATCTGCACCTAAAGGCAGCCCCGGTGTACCTGGTTTTGCGTTGACTTTTAAAAAATCCATTGCCGCTGGGTCAACATTATATAAAAACGGACCTAAAATAGAAACTACTGTTACAAATACTACCAGTACCAAACCAAACATAGCAGACTTATTTCTACAAAGTTTCCTCCACGCACTATTTGCTTTCCTTTCTTTCAGAAGCATCTCCTGCTGGCTGGCTTCACTCAAACCTTTTGTTACTTCTTTTGCTCCCATTAGCCTGCCCTCCTTTCGGATTCATAGCTTACTTTCGGATTAATATACAGATATACAATATCTACAATCAGGTTTACTGTAACATATAAAATTGCCATAAATAAAACGGTTCCCTGAATCATTTCAAAATCATTATTATTAATTGCATCGACAATCAATCGTCCGATTCCTGGCCATGAAAAGATTGTTTCTATCATAATGGCTCCTGTCATCAGAGCTGATATACGCATACCAAGTACCGTTACAATTGGCGGAAGCGCATTTTTCAATCCATGTTTGATAATAACAACACCTTCACGAATTCCTTTTGCTCGAACAGCTTTCATATAATCTTGATCAATCACTTCCAGCATACTAGAACGACTGATTCTCGCAAAGTTAGCCATACTTCCAAAGGAAAGACAAAGCGACGGTAAAAACAGATGTGATATTACATCTCCGATTCCATTTGCAAGATTTCCCATTCCCATTGTTGGAAACCATCCGAGATTTACACTGAATATTAATACAAGCATTAATCCTAACCAAAACGCGGGCATAGATACACCTATTAATGCTGCTATCATGGAAATATAGTCAAATGCTGAATACTGTTTTACCGCCGATATTATCCCTACCGGAACCCCTATTAGTAAAGCAATAATAAGACTCGCTGCTGCTATTTGTAATGTGTTAGGAAGTTTCTCTAAAATCAAATCTGCTACTGGACGATTATACCGATAAGAAGTTCCTAAATCCCCCATTAGGATTCCTTTCATATAATTAATATATTGAACTGGAAGCGGATCATTTAATCCCATTTCTTCTTCCATCTTGGCAATATCTTCTGCAGTTGCCTGTGGTCCAAGAATCGAAACCGCAGGATTTCCCGGAAGAACCCGAGTGATAACAAACGTTATACTCATTGTAATCAACAGTACTGGGATTAATTGTAAGATACGCTTTAAGATCATCTTTAACATACTGTTGTTCTCCTTTCCCTTCATCTGGAAAGATAATCACTCTTTCCATTTCTTATAGACACATATTTTAAAATTAGGAGTGCCACGAGTGCGGCACTCCTTGTCATAATATATCAATATATTATTTTGCTAACCATACGTTATGTCCGTCACCTGCTATTTCAATTGTTTTATCAGGACGAACAACATAATTCTGTACTTTTTTGCTCATACCTGTATTGATATTTGCTACACAATAGTCGATCTGAGGATATTGTTCAACAATAAGCTTTAACGCTTCCTTATAAATTTTTGCTCTTTCTTCTTGATCTGAGATTGTAACTGCTTTATCTAAAAGCTCATTTACTTCAGGAATATTAAACTGCTGACCATTACCTAACGTACCAAGAGATTCTTCATGGAACATTTTATCTAAGTAAAAATATGGATCTGGGAACCAAGTCCAACTCATAGCAATAATATCTGCATTACCTGAAGCTCCAATCTCACTAAAAGTTCCCCATGCTGCCTGATGAATATTAATTGTCACACCAACCTGAGCACAAAATTGCTGGAAAATTTCACCTATTTTTTTCGATGTAGCTGAATCACCTGTATAGTAATCCAACTCAAATCCATCAGGATATCCTGCTTCCGCAAGTAATTTTTTTGCACCTTCTACATCATACTCTGGAATGATATCTTCTAATGATTCATCATATCCCCAAGAAGCTGGCGGTAACGGAAGGTATGCCGGCTGACATTCTCCATACTGATAAAGAGCTGCAACCATAGCTTCACGATCTACTGCCATTTGTAGAGCTTTACGAACTCTAATATCAGCTGTCGGACCATTTGCCATATTAAAATAAATGTAGTTTACTCCCATACCAGGCTCCTGGCTCATTACAAGATTGTCATCTGCTTTAATATCTTCGATTCCTTCTCCTGCGAGATCACAAGCAATATCAACATCACCATTTTTCAGAGCATTCACTCTCTGGTTTACTTCTGTAATATATACAAAATTCAATCCATCAAGATAAACATCTCCACCCCAGTATTTATCGAATTTAACAAAATTTACGCCTTCATCTGTTTTCCATTCATCCATCATAAACGGACCTGTTCCTACAAAGTGTGCTCCAAACTCGTCTCCCCAACCTTCAACTTCTTCTTTCGGAACAATAACATTTCCACTGTTAGTAAGTGCTGGGAGGAACGATGCATCTGGTGTCTGAAGTACACATTTTACAGTATACTCATCAATAACCTCACAGTGATCTAACATTGCCAGTCTGGCTAAAGCCGATTCATTATGAGAGCGTTCCAATGAATATTTTACGTCTTCTGCTGTCATTTTACGTCCATCCTGATATTTTCCCGGATGAAAATATACGTCATCACGAAGCTTAAAAGTAAATTCATCTCCCGCTTCATTTGATTCCCAACTTGTAGCAAGACTTCCTTCAAACTCAGATAAATCATCACTGTAAACTACCAGTGTATCTGCAATATTCTCAATAATCTGCCCTTCATAGAAACCTGTAAATTTTACCGGGTCAATATTACTTGCAACAGCTGCCATCGCAATCTTTAATGTTCCACCAAATTTTTCTTCTTCACTAACTTCTTTTTGCTCAGTCGCTTCTTTTTGCTCTTCCTGTTTCGCTGGTTCAGATGAATTTTGATCATTAGTTTTCTTTCCACATCCTGCTAGCATCGAAACAGTCATGCAACAAGTTAATAACAGGACAACTAATTTGTTTCTCTTTTTCATATAATTCCCTCCTTAAAAATATATGTTCATTATTTCATTCCTCTATTTTCCGAGTGTTTGAATATGTTTCATTTCTCCATATTTTGAAACAATCTTATCAAATTCCTCTTTATTATAAAATTGGCAAACTCCACGTCCGTAAGCTTTGGCTGTTTCTAAAACAAACCTTGCAGCTTCTTCTAAATCTGCAGCATGTGTTGCTCCCGTCGCACAACCGGCAACTGGTACCTCTGTAGTAATAGCAACTCCCACTACCGGAGCATCTGTTGCTGTTGCTGGTTGAAGAATGCTATTAAGATGGAAAAGTTCATTTCCATAAGGTGTAATATCTTGAGTTGAAAGTGCAAAAACATGTGGAAGTTTTCCTGTCGTCATCTGCATAATGTCTAACAAATCTTCGCTAACTCTCAAAATATAACCATCTTTTACTGTCGGAGAAATAGCAAATCCTCTCGTATTAATAATTCGATTTCCCTTTGTTGTATCAACAGAAAGAATCGCATCCAAACTTCCATTTACTTCATGCTGATTCACTGTTGCCATATCTACCGGCGATCCCATAAAAGGAACTGGTTTATGAGGACTTGTTGGTGCATCTGGACAAATATGAGTACAACATACAACATCGCCTTCCAAATCGTCACCTTTTTTCTTCATATCAAGCAATTTGGCTGCAACTGCAAGAGCAACTAACGCTCCATCACCATCTGACACAAATCCAATCTGCTCCGGTCTTGCTCCAAGTCCTCCAAGTCTTCCAAGAACTCCTAACGTAGGTGCATCGCCTCCTACTGTTTTACCTTTTGTTCCCGGAATCGTAATCCGAATCATATCTGTTGTACCTTTAGGTCCTTCAATTGTTGTTACTTCCACATCCTCGGCACCGAGACTTCTCATATATCCTTCCATTAAAGCCCCTGATGCATCTGCTCTATCCAACAGTTCATATACATCTAAAACCTGACGCATTAACATAGTTATTTTTCTCCTTTAGACAACGATTACTCCCATTTATATGTTTTCAACCAATCTGTATATAAATCCGGGCGAAGCCATTCAAGCCATTTCATTGTTTTATGACGTTTTTCTACCTCTTCTTTATAGATTGTCTGTACATAATAGGTATCAGTTTTTTCCCACAAATTTGCTATAATCAGCCCATCCGGATTACATACCATTGAGCGACCAACTTTGATACAACCATTTCCTGCTGGTCCTACACGGTCACAGGATACACAATAGATTCCATTTTCTGAAGAACGAGCTTGATTACAAATTACCCATAAATCATCATCCGGATATGCCCAGCTACTTGTTACTGCCAACATATGACATCCATTTACAGCATAAGCTCTCGAAAGTTCTGGAAATCCGAAATCTGCGCAAATCATAATTCCGATTTTGATTCCGTTCAATTCAAACATCACTAAGTCTTTGCCTGGCACAAGTGTATCTCTTTCACTATTAAACAAATGAATTTTTGAATAATCTGCAAGAATACGTCCATCCGGTGCATACACCGTAGCTTTATTATGCACACCGTCTTCTTTCCGTTCTAAACGTCCTGCTAAAATATTTGTTCCTGTTTTTGCTGCAATGCTCTTCCAAAATTCGTGAACTTTATCCGATTGTTCCTGATCAAACTCTTGAAGAGGAGTACCACTCTCCAAACATGCTTCATGAAAAAGAATTAAGTCAACATCTTTTTCATTTTCTGCAACTGTCATCGCCATTTTTTCAACATTTGCCATATTAGCTTCGATATCATTTTGTACAACCGTAACCTGAACAGCAGATACTTTTAACTGACCTTCCATTTTACTTCCTCCTTTGATTGTATTTTTATTCCTTGAAACAAGTATACTCTAGCTCTTTAATATCGTAAAGTACTTTGTGCCATTTGTATAATTTTTGTGCATGGATAAATATTTGATGTGCAACTTGCACAATAGTTTTATCACTCTAATAGATTAATATAATACTTGCAGCCTTTTTTATATTCACTCATTAAAAATTCAAGAAAAAAATCTCCCACGGAAAGTATAAATATACTATTTCCATGGGAGACTTTATCTCTCACGCTCTTTAATATTTTATTTTCTGTATTTAATCCTACATTTTGATTATCGCCTCTTCTATCTGATGATCTTTAATACATTTTATCTGGATCTGAAGATTTTGAATCTCAATTTCAATATCCCGCTCACCATCTTCCGGAATCATACCAAGTTCATCAAATACAAGACCTGTAAGTGTATCGAACTCTGATGAGACCAGTTTCTGCCCCAGCGTCTCTTCCAAAACGCTCAATTCAATATTACCGCGAATCCTCCATGTCCCATCATTGACCTTTTTCACTTCCGGTTCACTGCCTTTATCATCCGAAAACTCATCGCTTAAATCTCCCACCAGTTCTTCTATCAGATCAGACAAGGTTACAATCCCGGTCATACCGCCATACTCATCAATCACAATCGCCATCGAATGTTTTGTTAGTTTCATATTTTTAAATACAACGTCCGCCCGCGTTGTTTCCAACACAAAATACGGAGCATGAACTGCAGTTTTTAAAATATTTTCCCGACTTTTATCTGCTGTACGAAAATATTCTTTCGTATTCAGCACACCAATTACATGATCCGGCGATCCCTCGCAGATTGGAAAACGTGTGTGGCGGCTGTTATGAATTGTTTCTTTCCAGGAATCTATATCATCCTCCATCCAAAGCATCACAACATCTGTTCGATGTGTAGCAATGTTTTCAATCATCGTGTCATTAAACTCAAAAACATTTTGAATAAATTCTTTTTCCTGATGTGCAATTGCTCCCTTTTCACTCCCCACATCCACTAACATTCTGATTTCTTCCTCGCTTACCTGTTCTTCTTCCTCATTGGGATCAATCCCACATAAGCGTAATACAAAATTTGTTGAAATCGATAAAAAAGAAACCAGCGGCTTAAATATGACTGAAATGCCACTTACCAAACCTGATATACCAAGAGCCAATTGTTCTGATCTTTTCATAGCAATTCGCTTCGGAACTAATTCTCCAAAAACCAATGTGAAGTACGACAAAATCAACGTAATTACGATGACCGAACAGGCGTCCAGCGTTGTTCGCGGAATCTTTACTCCTAATGACAAAATCCAATCTACCAGCGGCTCTGAAAAATTATCTGCTGCAAATGCACTTCCCAAAAATCCTGAAAGTGTAATTGCAACCTGAATTGTAGCAAGAAATCTTGCAGGTTCTTTCACCAATCGAAACAATCTTTTTGCACGTTGGTCTCCTTGTTCTGCCATTCGTTCCAGTTTCATTTCATTCATTGAAAGCACTGCTATCTCCGCACTTGCAAATACAGCATTCAGCGCAATCAATATTACCTGCAGCAATAATAAAAAAATTAAAGTATTGTCCATAACTATTACTAACTCCTTTCTCAATTAAATATTTTTAAATAAACAACACAAGACATGACTCCTGCATTAAAACTTGCAGGAACCATGCCTTGATCTATATCATTCATTTAAATTATTTTCTTGATTCGGGTCAGCGTTACTGTCGCTATCGTCCATTATGCTAATTTTACCTCCTAAAATTCTTAGTGCTATGTATTATAGCAAATCCCGCTTTATCAGTCAATAATTGTATCACTATCTTTTTTAATTTTCACTAATAAGATATTCAAGCATTTTTTCCGGATCATCTGCTGCCTTTACTTTGTCGTTGGCATAAACAATCATTCCTTCTTCATCAATGACATACGTTGTTCTGACAACTCCCATTGATACTTTTCCGTAATTTTTCTTTTCTTTCCATACATCATATGCCTTTATTGCTTCCAACTCCGTATCTGAAAGAATCGTAAACGTTAATCCCTGTTTTTCCTCAAATCTCTTGTGGGATGCAACACTGTCCTTGCTAATTCCAATTACTACAATTTCCTTTTCCTCAAACTGCTGAGAACGCTCACTGTATCCACATGCCTGCTTTGTGCATCCAGGTGTATTATCTTTTGGATAGAAATATAAAATAACCTTTTTCCCTCTATAGTCTGTTAAGCTGTGCATTTCTCCATTTTGATCCGGAAGTGAAAATTCCGGCGCTTTTATTCCTGTCTCTAACATTGTTTTACTCCTTTACTTCATTTGACATATTTAGATAATTCCCGATTATCTTTATACTGCATATGATTTGAAAATTCTTAGTTTTATATCACATCTAAACAATCCAGAAGATACACAAATATCATGTAAATATTCTTGTAAGATCCTGATATCGATTCACTACCCGATAAATCTCCACAAACTCTTTTCCAATCTTATATATAATTACATAATCATTCCAGATCGCATATTTATAGTCTATTCTGAAACTTACACGTTTGGACAGTTCTGCTCCCATCTCCGGAAACATCTGAATATTTTCGAATTTGTTATAAATCTTCTCGATTGTCTCAGCCGCTTTCGCCACATTGTCATCTGCTATATAATCACGTATTTCTTTCAAATCCTTGACAACCAATGGGTTAATCCGAAGTTTCTTCATAGATTATTCCCCCATAGCCGCTTTAACTTCATCCAGACTTAACCATCCTTCTCCATCTTTTACAGCTTCTTCTGCTTCCTGTAACTTCATCAGAAGTTTTTTTTCTTCCCGTTCTCTTTCATAATCTTCAATATCAAGCACTACAAATCTTCCTCTTCCATTCTTAGTAAGAAAAACTGGTTCCCCTGCCTGACAGTTCTTCAAAACTTCATTGTAATTTCTTAAATCTGATACTGGTAAAATATTGGGCATATGCATTCTCCCTTCTCAACAATATTCTTATCTACTATTAGTATACACCAAAAGCTGTAAAATTCAACGTGAAATTTTACAGCTTTTTTCTCTTAATTATCTTCTATACAATCAATTTCTTCTATAGTTTCAACAGCGCTTATATTTTCATCTTCTATCACTTGATGATTTAGGTTATTTAAAATTTTGTAAATACCGAAAATACATGCATCATTCTTCTTGTTTTATTTCCATTCTTTCCATACTTCCGGATGATATCCCAGTGTAGACTGCTTTCCATTTCGGACTACCGGGGTTTTTATTACCTGTGGATTCTCCAAAATCTTTTCCAGTTTATCTTCCTCTGCTATGTATTTAATAAGCGTAAGTGTATCTTGGTCTTTTCCATGCCAGTTGATCATATTCTCCAGACCGCCATTTATCTGTGCAACAGAATTAAATTCTCCTTTGCTCATTCCTTTTTCTTTCATATCAATAAACTGAAATTTAATTCCCCTCTCTTTGAAGAATCTCTCTGCTTTCTTTGTATCATTACATTTCTTCATTCCAAAAATTTGTATATTCATCTGTTCCTCTCTATCCGCTTTTTCATCTTATAAAAATATCCTGAAATCCACTTCTCTTTTCGAATTTACAGAAAAACCCTTATAAACAGCGTATACGCACCATTTATAAGGGTTCTTATTAAAGATATACAAAAATCAGATTAGTTTCCCATCTGAGCAGCTACTTCAGCAGCAAAGTCTTCGCTCTTCTTCTCAAGACCTTCTCCTGTCTCAAAACGAACGAATTTCTTAACTGTGATTTTAGCGTTGTTAGCTTTTGCAACCTGATCAACGTACTTAGCAACTGTTAAATCACTATCCTGAACATAAACCTGATCTAATAAGCAGATTTCTTTTAATTCTTTGTTCAGACGACCAATGATCATTTTTTCGATGATGTTTTCCGGTTTTTCCGGATTCTCTGTTTTAGCCTGAGCAAGTAAAATTTCTTTTTCGTGATTTAAGTACTCTTCTCCTACTTCGTCACGAGAAACATATTTCGGGCTCATAGCTGCAACCTGCATAGCAACATTTCTTAAGCAAGCTTTTACATCTTCATTGATAACGTCTGTATCAGCTTCAACAAGAACACCGATTCTTCCGCCGCCATGGATGTAAGAAACTACACAGCCTTCTGTTTCAACTTTAGCAAATCTTCTGATATTTAAGTTCTCGCCAATAACTGCGATTTTAGCTTTTAAAGCTTCTGCTACAGTCATAGACGGATCTTCTGCCCATGCTTCTGCAAGGAATGCATCGATATCAGCTGCATTTGTGCTAGCTGCCTGTGTTGCAACTGCTTCTACATATGCCTGGAAATCAGCATTCTTAGCAACGAAGTCTGTCTCAGAGTTAACTTCAACGATAGAAGCTACTTTGTCATCTTTTACAACTGTTTTAACGATACCTTCAGCAGCAATTCTTCCAGCTTTTTTCTCAGCTTTTGCCTGTCCGTTCTTTCTTAAGAACTCAACAGCTGCATCCATATCACCATTTGTTTCGTTAAGAGCTTTTTTGCAGTCCATCATTCCTGCGCCTGTCATTTCTCTTAATTCTTTTACCATACTTGCTGTAATAGCCATGATTCATTCCTCCGTGTCAAATGTGTTCTTACGCTTCTTCAGCTACTTCTTCGATATCTTTTTCTTCTGCTTCTACTGCAGCTTCTTCAAAGATTTCTTCTTCACCAGTTGCTCCCTGGTTAGCTTCGATTACAGCGTCTGCCATCTTAGCAACGATTAATTTAACAGCTCTGATAGCATCGTCGTTACCTGGAATTACATAATCAAGTTCTTCCGGATCACAGTTTGTATCTGCAATACCGATCAACGGGATACCAAGTGTGTGAGCTTCCTGAACACAGATTCTTTCTTTCTTCGGGTCAACGATGAAAATAGCATCCGGGATCTTCTTCATTTCTTTGATTCCGCCTAAGTTCTTCTCAAGTTTTTCCCATTCTTTCTTGATTTCGATAACTTCTTTCTTAGGTAATACATCAAATGTTCCGTCTTCTGCCATTCTCTCGATATCTTTTAAGCGGTTGATTCTTCCCTGAATTGTCTTGAAGTTAGTGAGCATTCCACCTAACCATCTCTCATTTACATAGAACATTCCGCAACGCTCTGCTTCTGATTTGATTGCGTCCTGAGCCTGTTTCTTTGTACCTACAAACAGGATTGTGCCGCCTTCAGCTGCGATATCTGCGATTGCTTTGTAAGCTTCGTCTACTTTACCTACAGATTTCTGTAAGTCGATGATGTAGATACCATTTCTTTCTGTGTAAATGTACGGAGCCATTTTAGGGTTCCATCTTCTTGTCTGATGTCCAAAATGAACACCTGCTTCTAATAACTGTTTCATTGAAATAACGCTCATGTTTAAATCCTCCATTTGGTTTTTCTTCCATATACGTTTTCGCTGTCAGGACCGGCTGCGTTGTTCCGGCACCTCTGATGCACCCGCATATGTGTTTACTACGACCTGAATAGTATAGCATATAAATCACTAGAATTGCAAGTACTATTTTCCGGTTTTCTTCTTATTTCTCTCGCATTTCTATTGGTCTTCTTCTATCTCTGCCACTCAACTAATCTTAAAAGGAACAGACCTTTTCGATCTGCTCCTTCTTTTAATATTGTTCTTAAATTTTTACCAATATCTCACATAAACTGATGCACGCACACGGCTGATCTTGACAACCTGTCCAATATCCGGTGCCTCGATCATCTGGCCATTTCCAATATAAATTGCTACATGACCAGGTGTCCAGCAAATATCTCCCGGCTGCGGGTTAGAAACGCGTCTTCCGCCGGCCAGTTGTTCACTTGATGTACGCGGGATAGAAATTCCGGCTACGCGATGACAATAACTTGTCAGTCCGGAACAGTCAAGTCCGACTCCCGGAGTTGTTCCTCCCCATACATATGGAACTCCAAGCTGTGAGTAAGCTGCATTTACAATTGTCTGTGCAGCACTTGTATTTCCACCACTATTATTGTCTGTCTCCGGTGCGCTTGGCGCTGACGGAGCCTGCGGCTGTGATGGTGCAGATGGCTGTGACGGTGCAGATGGCGTCTCAATATTCGTGCCATTTCCTCCTGACGGCGTGTTTGTCTGCTGGTCCTGCTGACTCTGTGCCTGTTGCTGCTTAGCTGCCTCTTCTGCTGCTTTTCTTGCTTCTTCAGCTTTGCGCTGCTCTTCTGCAATAATTGCTGCCTGAAGCTGCTCATCCAGATTCGCCACTTCTGCCTGCTTACTGGAGATCGTCTGGGATAACTGATCACTCTTTGCAGTCAGCTGTGCATCCAGTTCCTGCATGTTCTTCTGCTCCTGCTCAAGCTGTGCTTTCAGATTGGCAATATCATTTTTAGTCTGCACATATTCATCAAGCATTTTTCTGTCGTAGCTATGTATCTTCTGGATATATTCCGCCTGATTCAGCATCTCCGAAATCGATCCGGAAGTAAAAATCTTCTCAATCGCTGCAACACCGCCGTCTTCATACATATAGCGAATCCGATATTTCATCGCTTCATACTGTTCAGCTTCTTTCACCTGTGCTGCTTCCAGATCAATATTCGCCTGAGCAATCTCATCTGCTTTGACTACCATATCCGTCTCCAGCTGGCTGATCTGTCCAAGCGCCGTCTCCAATTCTTTCTGAAGACTGTTGACTGCATTTTCTGCTTCTTTCTTCTGTGTTTCAATGGCGTCAATGTCCGATGCATATACCGGCGCTGCGATCAGCGATCCTGCTACGATAGATGCCATGAGCATTCTGCTAAATTTCTTCATAGCTCACCCTTCCTCTTATCAAATTTATATGTCCCCACATATATGATGACAGAATACAACATTTGTCATCGTTTTGCAACTATCTGCTTTTAGTCCTGGAAACATATTTTTCGTACCGTTACTATTGATTATTATAAATCTCAAGAAATATTTTTGCAATAATATCTCTTATTTGTTAACAATTGTTTCACATTTTACTGCCATTTTTTATTTTACGTTCAACAAAAAAACTACCGGATTCAGAGTGTTTCTCTTTATCCGATAGTTTCTATCATATAAATTCTACCAATATCTGCGATACCATGGGGAACCGTATACATTTGCAACTTTTACGACATCGCCCGGCTGTGGTGCGTGGATCATCTGACCGCCGCCGATATAAATTCCAACATGTCCGGAATAGCATACGATGTCTCCCGGAAGTGGATTCGATACCGCTTTTCCACCGGAACCCTGAGGTCCTGACGTTCTAGGAATGGAAATTCCTGCCACCCGGTGCGCGTACTGTGTCAGGCCAGAGCAATCAAGTCCGGAACCCGGAGTTGTTCCTCCCCATACATATGGCACTCCAAGCTGTGAATAGGCTGCATTTACAATCGCCTGTGCAACGCTTGTATCACCGCTTCCTCCCTGTGAAGTGCTGCCACCTGAAACATTATTGTTCCCTGATGAAGTATTATTATTTGTCTGGTCTGACGGTGTGTTACTGTTGCTATGATGATTGTTATTATTAGAAACAGATTGATTCGCTTCTGCTCTTGCTGCTTCCTCAGCTGCTCTTCTTGCAGCTTCTTCTGCCGCTGCCTGCACAATTGCTGCCTGAAGCTGTTCATCGAGCTCTGCAACTTCTGCCCGCTTTTCTTCTACCATTGTGCTGATGCTGGCTTTTTCCTGTTCAAATTCTGCCTGCTTTGCCATCAATTCAGCCTGCTGCTGTTCAAGCTCTGCTTTCAATGTTTCAACCTGTTTTTTGGTATCCACATACTCTTCCAGCTTCTGTCTGTCATACTGATGTACATTCTGAATATATTCTGCTTTATTTAATACTTCCGAAATACTTTTGGATTCCAGAAGTCCCGTCAGGAAAGAAGTATTGCCCTCTTCATACATATAACGAATCCGGAGCTTCATCGCTTCATACTGCTCATCTTCTTTTTCCTGAGCCGCCGCCAGATCTACCTCAGCCTGTGCGATCTTCTCACCCGTTTCTACCAACTGGCCTTCCAGTTCATTGATATTTTCAATTGTTTTTGCCAGATCATTCTTTAAACTTTCCAGTGCGCTTTCTGACGCTTCTTTTGACTGTCTGATCCCTTCCACATCCGGTGCTGCAAATACCGGTGTTACTGCCAAAGATGCCGCAAGTACAGATGCAAGAATTGCTTTTCCAAATTTATTCATAGATTCACCATTTCCTATATTCTAAATTTTATCTCTTGCGCTAGTATATTACATTCTTTTCAAAAAAGCAATACTTTTTAATATTTTTGTAACATTTCTATTATTTTATGTTACTATTTCTTTCCCAGACATCATGGTAATGAGCAGATTACTTCTCTTCTGAAACCTTTTCATCTTTTTGATCATTCATAAAAAATTTTACATAAATTCCAGAAGCTGCTGCTGCACAGAGGATGGAGACCAGACTGATCCGCAACGGATTTTCAAACATCCAGGTAAACCCTCCCGCTTCTGTCAGAAGCACTGAAACAATATTTACCATGCCATGTGCTAACACAGGCGCTGCCAGCGAATGATATTTTTCATACAAATACGCCAGAAGCAATCCCATTCCAAAAGCATAAAGCATCTGTATCATATTTCCGTGGAAAAATCCGAACAAAATTGCAGATGTAAACATTGCATTTTTAAAAGAAAAATCATCTCTTAGTCTTTTATAGATCAGTCCACGGAAAATCAATTCCTCACTAAGCGGTGTGATCAGTCCATAACCGATCAACTGACCGATCAGTGGAATTGCATACTGCTTTACTGATGTTTCCGCATAAGCTTCCGAGACAATCGCCAGATCTGCAAGCAGCGAAATATTATTCAGCACAAGCCCGACTGCCGCTGCAAATGGTATAATAATCAGAAATTTCGTCCACTTCACTTTTTGAGAACTCATCTGCCCAACTGCTGTCATTTGTTTTCTCTTCTTTTCATCTCTGTGAAACAAAATCCACATAATCGGAATCGTACACAGTGCCGTTACAAGGGCTAAATGAGCAGAGTGAGCCAGCACTTCATTCGTCTGCTCCATCACATATTCCATGACCGCCTGCTGATCTGCACTCATAATCACTTTCATGTATTCATCAAAATTCAGCAGAAGCACCGCAGTACTTGCCGCCATTGAAACTGCTAAAGCCACAATATTTTGAATAATTATCGGGCCAAGCATATACCAGAACTGTCCAAAACAGCCTTTTTTCTGCATAAAATTTCCTCACATTCTTCATTTTTTGCCAAACTATTATTTATTCTACTTCTCTTTCTCCAAAGTTTCAACTGTAAATCCGGATTATTTATGAATTCTTTCTTGACTTTTACGATCAATGCAACTATGATTAAGTCCGTAAAATAGATATAGTAACTAGGGGAGCATTTCGCTGAGACACATTTTATGTGAACCCTCATTACTTGATCCAGATAATGCTGGCGAAAGGAAGGAGATTTTATGAATCAGACATCAAAAACTGCTGTCGTATCTTACAGCACAACTAAAAAACTTGTATTTTCAGCAATGGCTATTGCATTAGCCACAGTCGCCTCTTATATCAAGGTATTTAAATTACCCATGGGCGGATCTGTTACCCTTTGCAGTATGCTGTTCATTTCTTTGATTGGCTATTGGTTCGGTCCAAAAGCCGGAATTCTTACCGGTATCGCTCACGGAATTCTTCAATTTATTTTAGAACCTTATATCCTTAGCATCCCGCAGGTTGTCATTGATTACTTTTTTGCTTTCGGAGCTCTTGGATGTTCCGGATTTTTCCGTAATCAAAAGCGGGGCCTGATCCTGGGCTATATCGCTTCTGTATTCGGACGTTATTTCTTTGCAGTGCTGTCCGGAGTTGTCTTTTTTGCTTCCGCAGCGCCAGAAAGTATGCACCCTCTTGTATATTCTATCATTTATAACGGTTCTTACTTAGGACTTGAAGCGATTATTACTATTATCCTTCTCACACTGCCTCCTGTTCGGCAGGCAATCACAAAGTTAAAAGCAATTTAATTTCACGAAAAAACCGGAGGACTCCAAAGGAATCTTCCGGTTTTGTTTTTCTCAATAATTCTTAAACGTTACAGGCTCTAAGTTCTGCCTGCGTTTTTATTTCTTCAATCAGCTGTTCGATTTCCCGACGCTCTGTCTGAAGCGCTCCCTGCACCATATTAGGTTTTCCGCCTCCTCTTCCGTGACACCGGTCATTCAGCCACTTTGCAATCTTTCTGGCATCTTCTGTCTTGCTTGCTGCTACATATTTAAACTCCCGACACTCTGCCTGTCCATCTCCATTCAGAAGAATACAAGTATCCACTTCTTTCTCCATCAACAGATTTACATATTCCCTCATCTGCGCTCCGTCAAGCTCCTCTTCAAGAACAATCAGCACCCGTCCGACTGGATTTTGATTTTCTGCTTTGTAGGAAAGAATCTGACTCATCAGTGCCGCTTTTTCATTTGTCAGGCGGTAAATCTCTTCTTTCAAGCGCTCTACTGCATCTGCTGCCTCATCTTCTTTTACAGAAAGAGAAGTGGAAATCTTCTGCACAAGTGCTTCTTTTCGATTATAGTCCTCCAACGCGCGAAAACCACACTGCATTGTGATCCGGACACCGCCTTTATAATTCTGCATCCCGACGAATTTAATCATACCGATCTGCCCCGTCTGTTTCACGTGCGGTGCACAGCAGGCGCATACATCATACCCCGGAATGGTAACAATCCTTACTTGACCTTCAATCTCAATTTTACTTCGATAAGCAATTGTCTTCAATTCCTCATGACTCGGATAAGCAACTTCCACCGGGATATTTTCTGCAATTGCTCCATTTGCTTTTTGTTCCACTTCCCGAAGCTGTTTCTTTGTCAGAGCGCCGTCAAAGTCCAGTGTGACATAGTCTTTCGCAAGATGAAAGCCCACGTTATGATAGCCATAAATACTGTTTACCAGCCCGGATACAATATGTTCTCCTGTATGCTGCTGCATTTTGGAAAACCGATCCGTCCAGTCAATCTTCCCATGTACGTTACTTCCTACCTCCAGCGGCCGATCTCCTTTATGATAAATCTGTCCATTTTTCTCTTGCACATCCGTAATATGTACCGCCTCTTCTTCCCGGCTGCACATACTTTCCGTTACTGTCTTCTGGTCATTCTGACCAGATGTGCACCAGAGCATTCCTGTATCTGCACTCTGACCACCGCCCTCCGGAAAGAAAACAGTCTGATCAAGTACAATCAAATACGTTCCTTCTTGCTCTTTGCATTCTGTTACCACAGCATCAAACTCCTGCCGGAAACTGTCCTCGTAAAATAATTTTTTCGTCACTGTTCTGCCTCCTGATCTTTTGATCTGATCTTTCTGACATCTGTCGCTGGCTTGACTACATCCGCTCCGGTGCTTCAAATCCCAACAGATCAATACATGTTTCCAGTACTTTTCTTGTCAGTTTCAAAAGTGCAATATAGCTTTCCCGACGTGTTGTCTCCTCTTCTGAGAGAATCTTTGTCTCATGGTAGAAACGGTTAAATGCATTTGCAAGATCATAAATATATGCACAGATTTTATGTGGCGCTGTATCTTTGTATGCATTTTCAATTACTTCATTAAACTTAGAAACTTCAAGCATTAAAGCTTTCTCACTTGGATTTGCCGGCGCCAGAAGTTCACAGCCTTCCAGGCTATTTCCGCTTTCTGCATATTTATTCATAATAGACTTAATACGAACAATTGTGTAGAGAATATACGGTCCTGTATTCCCCTCAAAAGATGTAAACCGATCAATATCAAATACATAATCTTTTGATGCCTGATTGGAAAGATCTCCGTATTTCAGCGCAGATAATCCTACGATCTGAGCTGTCTTTCTTCCCTCATCTTCTGAAACAGTACGGTTTTCTACAATCTTTTTATACATTTCTTCATTAATCTCATTGATCAGATTTTCAAGACGCATTACGCCGCCTTCTCTTGTTTTAAACGGTTTTCCGTCTTTTCCGTTCATCGTACCAAAACCAAGGAATTTTAATTCTACTTCGTCCCGTACAATTCCTGTTTTCTTTGCACAGCGGAATACCTGTACAAAATGCAGTTCCTGTCGCTTATCAACTACATAGATCACTTCATCCGGTGCTACAAGTTTTTCTCTCTCCACAAGTGTTGCAAGATCTGTTGTGTCATAGAGTGCTGCTCCATCTGATTTCAGAATCATACATGGCGGGATCTCTTTTGTATCTGTCTCTTCTTTCACATCTACAACAAGCGCACCTTCATCATAGTGTGCAAATCCGTCTGCTTTCATCTTCTCTACCATTGGTGCAATATATTCCTGGGCATCTGACTCGCCTTTCCACCACTCAAATGTTACATCCAGATTATAATAATTCTTCTTCAGATCCTCGATAGATACATTCATAATATGCTTCCAAAGAGCCCGATAGCCCGGTCTTCCGTTTTGAAGAAGGAAAGTTGCCTGCAGCGCTTCTTCTCTGTAATCCTCATGCTCTTTTGCAAACCCACTTGCATATGGATAGATTTCTTCCAATTCACTGATCGTAAATGGAGCTTCTGTCGGATATTCTCCCTGAAATTCCTCATCAAAATAAGGAAGCTCCGGATGGCGTTTCTTCATTTCTGTAATGATCAGCCCCATCTGATATCCCCAATCGCCAAGGTGTGTGTCACCAATCACTTCATGTCCTGCGAATTTTGCAATACGTTTGACACTCTCACCAATAACCGCTGAACGTAAATGTCCCACATGAAGAGGTTTCGCCACATTCGCTCCGCCGTAGTCCACAATGATCTTCTTTGGATGTTCTGCTGTTTCCATTCCAAGTTTTTCATCCTGATCCATCTCTTTCAAATAAGAAGAAACAAATTCCGGAGCCAGTTTTAAGTTAATAAATCCTGGATTTACTGCATCAACTTCTGCAAAGCACTTACTGCCAACAAGCTTTTCCTTCACATCATTTGCAATCATGATCGGAGCTTTCTTATAAGTCTTTGCCCCCGCCATCGCGCCATTACATTGATATTCACACAAGTCAGGCCGATTAGATAAGGTTACTTTTCCAAAACTTCTGTCATAACCTGCCTGCTCAAAAGCATTTTCTAATTCTCCTGCAATGATTTCAGATATTTTTTTCATCTCATTCTCCCTTTCTCTTGATTTTCTATTTTATATTTTGTGAGATTTTATGCATATTACTTATCACATTCTATCACAAGCTTTCAACTGCAACAACTACTATTTTAACCTTTCCATTTTGATATTTCTTTCTTTTTAATTTTTCCTTGCTTTTTTTCCGCAAAAATGATACTTTAATATCAAGAAAATATCAGTAATAATTACTATTTTAAGGAGGCATTCATATGAATTCTAAAGTATTAAGAACCCTTTCTTACGGTGTCTATATTGTTAGCACTATGGACGGTAAACGTCCGACCGGATGCACCGCCAACAGTGCAATGCAGATTACTTCATCACCGGCAACGATTGCTGTCAGCATCAATCACGACAACTATACGAACCATTGTATTGATGCATCCGGTCTGTTTGCAGTTTCTATTCTTTCTGAAACATCCGCGCCATCTCTGATCGGACATTTCGGTTTTCAGTCCGGCAGAGAGGTAAATAAGTTCGATACGGTTTCTTTCGAGATGAAATCAGGGGTTCCGATCATCACTGACAGCTGCGGATACATTGTCTGCAAAGTCATTAATAAAATGGAAACCTCTTCCCACACCGTATTTCTCGGCGAAGTCATTGACGGAGATGTACTTCTTTCTGCTCCGGCCATGACTTACGCTTACTATCACAATGTTATTAAAGGAAAGAGCCCTAAAACCGCTCCAACTTATATCCCGGAAGAAGAATCAGCAGCTTCTGCCCCAACAGAAAACATATCTGCTTCTAAATGGGTATGTTCTGTCTGTGGTTACATCTATGACAGAGAGACTCCTTTCGAAGAACTCCCGGATGATTTTGTCTGCCCGCTCTGTAAGCAGCCGAAAGATAAATTCAAACTGCAGGAGGTCACATTATGATTTTAGGTTCGCATGTTGGTATGAGCGGCAAAGAGATGCTGCTTGGTTCTGCAAAAGAAGCTGTTTCTTACGGTGCAGATACTTTTATGTTTTACACAGGCGCCCCTCAGAATACAAAACGCAAAAGTATTGAAGAGCTGCGCATTGAGGAAGCATGGAACTATATGAACGCTCACGGCATTTCTCAGATTGTTGTTCATGCTCCCTACATTATCAATCTTGGCAACAGTGTAAAACCGGAGACATTTTCACTCGCCGTAGAATTTTTGCAGAAAGAAATTGAACGCACCGCTGCCTGCCGAAGTAATATCCTCATTCTGCATCCCGGTTCACATGTGGGTGCGGGAACAGATGCCGGTATCGCTCAGGTCATCAAAGGATTGAACGAAGTCTTAACCCCTGATACCCCTGTGCAGATCGCCCTTGAGACAATGGCAGGAAAAGGCTCTGAACTCGGACAGACATTTGAAGAACTGGCACGCATTTACGATGGTGTAATTTGTCAGGACAAGCTTCGCGTCTGCTTCGACACATGTCACACAAGCGACAGCGGTTATGATATCATCCATGATTTTGACGGTGTAATAGATACTTTTGACCGAATTCTCGGAAAAGAGCAGATAGCTGTTTTTCATATCAACGACAGCAAAAACATTCCAGGTGCACACAAAGACAGACATGCCAATCTTGGATTCGGTGAGATCGGATTTGATGCTCTTTCTTACATTGTTCACCACAAGGATTTTGAATCTATTCCGAAAATTCTTGAAACACCATACATTCCTTCTCCAACCCTTTCCAAAAAATCTTATGCACCTTACCGTTACGAAATTGAAATGCTGCGAAATAACACATTTCATCCGGAACTTCCGGAAGAGATCATCAAAGCTCACGAAGCATAATGCTTCGCGGGCTTTGATTTTTTCTCTTGACATTTTCCACAAACGACATTATCATTTGTATTATATCAATAATACAATAATTCGAAAGGAAGTGAAGATATGCCGTGGGCATTAGACAATGACCGCCCAATCTATCTGCAGATTATGGAACGAATTCAGACAGATATCATCTCTGGAAAATACCATGCAGGTGAAAAACTCCCTTCCGTACGCGATTTGGCATTAGAAGCCGCAGTGAATCCTAACACCATGCAAAAAGCTCTTTCTGAATTAGAACGAAATCATCTCGTTTATTCGCAGCGGACAAGCGGACGATTTATCACGGAGGATGAAGATATGTTAAAACAACTAAAAAAAGAAGTGGCAGAAGAACAGATTCGAGAATTTTTTCAAAAGATGGAACAGCTTGGCTATACACCGAACGAAACACTTTCGCTGATGCAGCGCTTTACAAAGGAGTGTGATTAATATGGAGCCGATTTTCGAATGTCATAATCTCATTAAAAAATACGATCAATTCTATGCACTCAATCATTTGAATTTGAGACTTGAACGCGGCCAGATTGTCGGCCTCCTCGGACCAAACGGAAGCGGCAAGACTACTTTAATTAAATTAATCTGTGGTCTTCTTACTCCTTCTTCCGGCACACTTACCATTGGAGGACTCTCTCCGGGAGTTGAAACGAAAAAAATTATTTCCTATCTTCCGGAACGCACTTATTTGAATAGTTGGATGCGCGTGCGCGATATTGTATCTTATTTCAAAGATTTTTACAATGATTTTGATGACAAAAAGGCGTATGCTATGCTGGCAGATTTGAAAATCGATCCTTCTGCCCGCCTTCACACATTGTCAAAAGGTACAAAAGAAAAAGTACAGCTCATCCTTATTATGAGCCGAAATGCAGAATTATACATCCTTGATGAACCAATCGGCGGGGTAGATTCGGCATCTCGGGATTATATTCTTCAAACGATCATTTCAAATTATATGAAAATGCAACTGTACTAATCTCCACACATCTGATTGCAGACATTGAACAGATATTAGATCGCGTTGTATTCATTCAGAATGGACAACTGTTATTCAATCAGACCGTGGACGAGATCCGCACAGAACATCAGAAATCCGTAGATGCATTTTTCCGGGAGGTATTCAGATGTTAAAGAAACTATTTAAATATGATATGATTGCACTTTCCAGAGTACTTATCATTGTACACTTGATTCTGATTCCAATCATTGCTTTTATTGTCATGTTTGTTGTGCCTGACATTGAGCAAAACGGAGTGAATCTCATCAATATTTGTGGTATGCTGCTGTATTTCATTTACACTGTAATCGCATCAACTTTTACTACCTTATACATTGCAATCTATTTTTATAAAAACCTGTTCTCAGATCAGGGATACCTTACACTGACGCTTCCTGCAACACCGTTTCAACATTTAATGAGCAAAACACTGGCCGGAGGGCTTTGGACACTGATTGATTTGCTTTTTATTAACGGTTCCTTACTTCTGATTTATTTTTCCAGTACGGTTCAGAAAGCGCTTCTCACTTCCGAAGGACTGGATGCCTGTCTGGCATTTGAGCGTACAAACGGGATGACACTCAATCAATTTCTGGCATTTATACTGATTCTCAGTGCTATCAGCTGCATTGGAAATCCTCTGTTTGCTTACGGAACTGTCTGTGCCGGTCAACTATTTTCCAGTCACCGTATCCTGTGGTCAGTTATCATCTATGTATTGATTACCGGTATTTCCGCATTATTTGGCGGCGTATTCGGAGCTTCTTTATCACTGCGTCAACTAACAACTTTACCGGAGATAGAGTTACTCCCGATGCTTTTCTTTATCACAATATTTCCGGCAATCATATTTGCAGTCGCAGGCGGCTCTCTTTCTTATTATGTTTTAAAGAAAAAAGTCAATCTGCAATAAAAAAGTTTTGTAAAACAATCTGAGGAGACATCACTGAATTTTATTCCATGTGATATCTCCTCTTTTTTCTTAATCTTGTTTTTATATTCCGTCAACGTAAAGGCGATGTCTCATACGCTTTGCGAAGATCCCGCACAGCTTCCCGAAGTGCAATATCTGAGTCAAATGCAGCTGTGTATCTTTCTTTTACCAGCGCTGTCAGAGCCTGTACATCCTGATGCTGCATCAGTTCCCTTACCAGTGCATTTACATTTTCATCTTTTACATGCCGGATAAGCGAAAGTTCCCCTTTCCCATCTTCTTCCAAGTAAAGTGTTCCAAGCCCCGGAATCTTTGTATTGATATCCTTTATCTTCATTTCATAATATGCAAATACAATATAAGAATGTTCGTATGGTCCAAGTTTTGTATAAATGCTCACATCATCGTAACATTCTACAAACTTCGCCTCCTTTGCAAGTTCACGATAGTATTCTTCCACAACCTCATTGACTTCCGTATAAACTTCATGCAGTAGTGGATTTATTTCTTCCTGAGCAATCTGTGCTTTCCTCAAAATATGCGGATTTACAACCTCCTGCACGATTGCCTTCGTCTCTTCCGGCATTTTCTCATTCGTCAAAGCCTGTCCGGCTGCCATTACTCCAATAACGAAAAATCCCACAAGAAACATTCGCTTCTTATGGGTTATCTTACATTCGCAAAAGCAGTCACGGGTCTTTTCAGAACCAGACATGTATTGCCTCCTGATATACAATTTTCATAGTACACACCTAGGCGGATTCGAACCGCCGCACCCGCCTCCGGAGGGCGGTGCTCTATCCCCTGAGCTATAGGTGTATAATATGCAGCTACTATCTAAACTGCATTGATAATAATAACATACTTTTAAATACTTGTAAAGAGCTTTTTCTGCAATATAGATTTATCAATGCACAGAAAGTAAAGATCATGTAAAACTCGTTACCAGACATGTATGGGTAGAATATATGGTGGAAGCAGAAAAGGTTCGCCATACAATAGGCAACACTGAAAAGTGGTGCCGGGGATAGCTCCCAACACCAACTTTGTCTACAGTCCGAGAGCGCGAGTACTCTCTCTAAAATCTACATATTTAATTTGTTCAACAATGCTTCTTGTAGAACTTGAGAAAAATTGATTCCCCTCTCCATAGCTTCTTCATTTAACCATTCCGGAATGCTCAATGTCTTCTTAACAGCTCTCGAATTATGTTTCTTCTGATATGCGATCATATCAAATCCAATAATGACTACCATTCCATCTTCTTCTTTAAGTTTAGTAACTTCTGTTGGATTTGGTATCTCCTCTTTTTCCTCTTTTCTGCTTACAATCGCAAGTCCTAACGCGTCCACTGCACGTTCATATGCCTGTTGCATGTCATCGCCTTCTGTAAAGCATTCCGGAAAATCAGGAAAAGAAATCCAGTATCCACTTTCTTCTTTATGAAACACTGCCGGATAAAACAATCTGTTCATACGTAATACCTCCATCTATTCTGTGCCGGCAGAGCTATTTAAGCCCTGCCTGTTTTAATATTGCTAGTTCCAACCCTTTTTTCATAGCTTTGGAATGATAAGGAACAATAACTGTCTTTCCATTCTCCTGGTTTTTCATTTTTACATGAGAACCATTTTGACTGATTTCTTCAAAGCCGTTTTTCTTGAGAAGTCTTATCATTTCTCTTGGCGTCAATGGCATCTTTGGTATCTCCTTTCCCTATCACGATTATATTATAGCACGTATTTTTACGTATGCAAATATTGTTTTACGTATTTTCACGTGTTTTATTATTCAATTTTCTTCCTATACTTTACACTCTGATTCATATGCATTCTAACACCATGTACTTTCTGATTATATTTCTTTATCCTCGCGAAAACCCATACGCCCGACAGTACTGTCTCATTTTTTGCATCGGTAAGGCAAACTACATTCATATATTCTTCTGTCAGTTGTAGTGGCTGATTCCAGTTTACGTACAATATTTCATCTTCATCCACTTCAATAATCTTAATGTGTAGATTGGTTTTTAGTCATCCAAATAGTGTTGACTATATATGTTATACACTAAAAATGAATTTAATTCTCTGAATAACAGGCTCTTAATTCCTTCTTCGCACAATCGTAATAATACGCATGATCCCCAAGCACCTCTTCTTCTGCTACCTGTGTTTGATTAATCTCTCTGATCATTTCATTCAAATCACTGTACCCGGGACTTGCACTTTCCGGCACAATAATCACTTCGTGAATGCTGCTCGGCAAAACAAAATAGTTCTCTCCCAACTGTTCTCCGATCAAATACAATACTTCATCATATGCAATACATACTGCACCGAGACAGCGAAGGCTGTTCGATAATACAAACATAAAATCTTCCACTTCTTCTTTAGGGGCTGCTCCCATAATTTCAGCCACAATCGAACTCATTGTCCGAAGCTGAGCCGGGAGCAGCCGTACTGCATTTTCTTTTGCTTTCTTTAGCAGCTCCTGCTCTGTAACATTCCAAATCTTCAAATGTTCTAAATTAACCGGCATCGTAGCTGCACCGGCTTCATTAATATCAAGCAGCACATAAAATACAATGGCCAGATCAAGGAATGGCCAATACGGAATGGTTTCTAAGAGCTCTTCATTTTTCTCTCGATTAATTACTTTCAAAACAATTCGATCTTTTACTTGTTCATATTCATAAAGAAACCTTGTTTCTGTGATTGGTTTCATACGAAGTTCTCTGTAAAGCGATTGAATCTGTTCCGTAATATCTTCCAGTTTGACTCCTGTCCGATACTGTTGATAATATTCCTCCAAATAGATTGTCGGACTCATCGACTGTCCCTTTTCCTGCAGCAGCAACCCCTTTCTTCTGACTCCATTATTTTTCAGAGTATCCTGAATAGAAATTTCAATTTTTCCGGCAACACTTCCTTTCATTTCCTGTTCTACCGCGTTGATAAATTGCTGATAATTCATATATTCTCCTCTCTTTTATACAACGCCCATCTTGGAATTATGTACGGATCCGTACAGAAAATAGATTAAGAATGCACTGCCACAGAATAGGCAGTGCCAGAATATTATGTACCTCTATTATAAATGCATCACACGCAAATCTCAACTGTTTTTCTCAAATTTTAATGTTTTAATGTTTTTACACTATTTTTTCTAGCAAAGATTGTAATCAAATGTCTGCACTTTTTGTATCCCTTTACATTCAAACTTAATAAATTTTCAGCAGCTTCATCATTCGTACCAATGTATTTCCCATATACATTTCCCCTAATTCCTCTTCTTTTATATGTGTCAACAACACATAATATATGAAGTACAAACCTATTGCAGCTGAAATTGCCACAAGCAGACTTACCACAGAATTTTCAAACAAATACTCCATAATTCCATAGAGAACCATTGCCGATGCCGCCATGCCAAACGCTGCCAGGCCCGGATATATATACGTCATCTGATATTCCGGCTGATACCGAATACATTTCCGAAGTGTCTTCTGGTTCAGCATACTCAAAAAAATACCTGCTGCCAAATTTGCAATCATCACTGAAAAACCGTCCAACGGAATCGCCGATGTAAGTACAATTGTTAATACTACATTTACCAATAAAGCTGCCAGTTCATTTTTCGATAACACAGCAGACTGACCAATCTCTAGCAATACTCTTCCCGTAATTGCCGAAAGTGAATAAAATATCACTGCACAACTGCCAAACACCAGCATCCACCCTGCCATTTCTGTATGTTTTCCGAAAAATATCCGCATCAGAGGAAATGCAAACGCTGATAAAAGCGCTGAAATCGGAATTACGAATAACATCGTATTCCGTATTCCATCGTTAATCTTCTGTTTCAAATCCCGAAATTTCCGAGACACAAAGCATCTCCTTATATGAGGAGCCAGCATGGCCGAGGACACGCACGCCAATGTAAACGGAACCAAAAGCACTGATAAATACATCCCGCTAAATCTACTGAACATTTTCGCAACTGTTCCGCCGTCAATCCCCTTTTCTGCCATAATAGAAGCAAACAGCATCTGATCTACATAAATGCCAGCCCCAAAAAATCCCATACTAAACGCAAGAGGCTTTATTTGCTGCAAAATACTTCTTTTCACACTTTCAACAGCCTCTGCATGATGTTTGTCATTTATAATATGTTTATGGATTTTCCGCCGATTGATTGAAAATACCAGCATCATAACCAGTATCCCGCTCATTGCTCCTGCCATTGGACCAAATGCGCTTCCCGCCGCTTTACAGCTTGCCTTCGACACGGAATCTACGCCATCAGTACAACTGCTCATCGCCATACCAACGCCCAGAGTAACCGCCGCACCTGCAGCTGCTTCGACAACTTTTGAAATGACTGTCGGCATCATATTACGATAAGCCCTAAAATATCCCTGCATGACTCCGAGAATTCCTGTAAGAAAAATAACCGGCAGCAGAATACGAAACGCCGGGATAGCACCTTCCCCTCCCTTTGGAAGTAATTGCCGCGAAAACAAGTATGTACATGCTGCTGCAATCACACTGACAAACAGTACATACATTCCGCTTCCCACAAAAATCCGATGTGCATTTTTATATTGCCGATCTGCCAAACGTTCTGACATTAGTTCTGACACCGCTTCAGAAATCCCTCTCACAGAAAACAGCATGAGAAAAAAACAGGTCTGCCATGCATAATTGTAGTATGCATATCCCTGATCACCAATAATCTTCTTTAAAAAAATCCTGCATACCACGTCTACAACAGCAATACTTAATCCGGTAAGCGCTAACACAGCTGTCGGCTCAACCGCTTTCTTCTTTCTCATAAAAGTTTCTCCATCGTCCTTCTGCGTTCTTCAAATTGACTGTAAAAGTCTCTGCCTTCCTCATAAGCGGCTACATAGAATGTATTTAACAAAAGCATCGTCACACTCTTTCTCCAATTCTCATCGGAAGATACAACAATGCTTTTTTCTATTTTCTTTAGCAATTGATGCCAACTAAGAATATATGCTTCATAACGGTTTAATTCCGGTATCTCAAGCCATTTTTTTATCTTAATCTTCGTTTTTGACTTCGGGCATTCATGTACTTGAAGAAAATAAGAAAACTCTTCCCCTTCATAAATTCGTCCAAGCGGAAAGAGCCTGCAAATGCCCGGACGAAATTCATGAATACTGCAGCGCCCTTCTTTATTGAGAAATGCACAGCATTCTTCTTGTCCCTTCATCTGTAAATTCGGAAGAATGATCCCGTCTACCATATTTAATTCCAGATATTTTTGCAACAGCTCTTCAAATGTCATATGCAGGTTCACTTCCAGCCGAAAAACATCCATTGGATCCAACACAATGGAATTCCCCATCTTCTGACAACAGTCACAACATCCTACACAACCTCCACAGTCAGCTTTTACCATATCATTGGCATGATACCGCTTCCCATCAGAGATTTCTTTCATATCTACATCTCGTTTCATCTTCCGTTCTCCTTTATGTTCTGTTTTAATAGCTAATCTAACCTAAATATAACACAAAACACTTCACTAGCAAACCTATTTGGAATTTTGGAAATTTTTTTGACAACCGTGCTGACAGCGCAAACAGGCATGTATACAGAATTTTATCATTCCATACTACATGCCTGTTTACTTATTTCATCATTCAGAAATACTTTTATTTTATCTTTAATTGTCCGCTTCGCAATATTTGGTTATTTGTCGTAAATTGTCTTAACCTCAAGGAATTCTTCATATCCTTCTACGCCGCCTTCTCTTCCAAGTCCGGACTGTTTATATCCACCGAACGGAGATGCCACATCCCACTGACCTTCATTTACATAAACAGTACCTGTTTTCATCTGACGTGCAACCATATTCGCTTCTTCTTCCGGTCCGTATACCGCTCCTGCAAGTCCATAGATACTGTCATTTGCAATTTCCACAGCTTCTTCTACTGTATCATACGGAAGTACCACTAATACTGGTCCAAAGATTTCTTCCTGTGCAATTCTCATATTTCTTGTAACATCACTGAAAATCGTCGGCTCTGCTACATAACTTCCGTTATCTTCCGGAACACCGCCAATGAGAACTCTGGCACCTTCTTCAATACCAAGCTCAATATATTTCTTTACACGATCAAACTGCTTTCTGGAAGACAGTGGTCCCAATGTTGTAGCCGGATCATCCATTGGTCCAAATTTATATTCTGCTGCCTGACGAACAAGGATCTCTTCTGCTTTCGCTAATTCATCTCTCGGCACCAGCATTCTTGTCAGCGCATTACATGTCTGGCCGGCATTCAACATGACTGTATCAAGAACACCTTTTACTCCATTCTCCCAGTCTCCGCCTTTTAAGAACACTGCCGCTGATTTTCCGCCAAGTTCAAGAGCAATTTTCTTAATATTTGTAAGACCCATACGGGCAACTTCACGCCCTGCATCTGTGGAACCTGTAAAGGAAATCATATCAACATCCGGATGAAGTGATAATGCATTTCCCACTTCTCCGCCGCGTCCGGTAACAAGATTAAATACCCCCTGCGGATATCCTGCTTTGTCAATCTCTTCTGTGAGAATATAAGCTGTTAAAGGTGTAAACTGACTAGGTTTTAACACAACACAGTTACCTGCAAGAAGCGCTGGAACTACTTTTTTCTCAATCTGTTCAAGCGGGAAATTCCACGGTGTCAATCCGCCGACAACACCAACCGGCTCTCTTCTTACTACGGATGTGTTTCTGCGAACTTCATACTGGAAATTAGCTGCAACTTCAATATAATGTTCTGCTTCTAACAAGAATGGATCTGTATGTACATCCGCAGATACCGTATATGGCGAACCGAGTTCTTTTGTAATTGTTTCAATCAACTCTTGACGGCGGCTCTTAAGTCCTGCTACAACTTTCTTCATCAGTTCTACACGAGTTTCCAGCGGTGTGTACTGCCATGTTTCAAATGCTTTTCTGGCAGCCTGAACCGCTTTATCAACATCTTTTTCACTTCCTCTTGGAACTCTGGCCACAACTTCATGCGTTGCCGGATTCTCAATATCAATCATCGCACCTGATTCGCCTTCTACCCACGCACCATCAATATATAATTTACGAACGTCCATTTCCATGATCTCCTCTCGCTATCTTAACTGGTCAAGAAACATTTCATTTTCCACAAATTTTTTCTCTTCTTCCGTCAGTTCCAAACGCGGACGACGGACATAACCACCATTTAACCCTTTGAAGCTTAATGCATATTTTAATGCCTGAACAGGTTTCGGGAAAGATTCCAGAACATCAAGCGCCGGAAGAATCTGTTTGTACACTTCTTTTCCTTTTTCAAGATCTTTTTCTTCACACACCGCTTTATAAAGCTCTACACACTGCTCCGGTGCAATATTTGCCAACATGCTGATCCATCCGCATGCCCCGTCGGCAAAACTTTCAAATGCAAGATTATCACATCCGCAGAATACAGACACCTGTTCCGGTGCATCCATTAACACTTCTGTCAGCTTATGCATATCTCCGCTTGATTCTTTTACAATTGCTGTATTTGGAATCCGGAATACTTCTTTAAATGTATCTCTTTCAATTGCGATGCCTGCTGATTCAGGGTTATTATACGCAACCACCGGGAAATCAACATGCTCAGCAATATAGCGATAATGCGCTACAACTTCATCCTGTGACGGATGGCAGTAAAATGGTGGCAGAACCATCGCTGCATGACCGCCGCATTCCTTGATATTCTGTACAAGCTTTACAACATCCTCCGGACGTTCGCGAGATGCTCCTACGATTACACTTACCCGATCTTTAATATACGGAATGATTTCTCTTACATAAGCCATGTGTTCTTCATCCGACACGCTCTGATATTCTCCTGTCGCTCCAAGAACACAAATTCCCTGCACTCCCTTCTCAATCAGCCAGTCAAGATTTTTCCTGGCAGATTCAAAATCAAACTGTCCGTCCTCTTTAAATGGAGTCACTGCTACTGCGTAAACGCCTTTAAACTTTGGATTCATAATGTTGTCTCCTCTCCTTCTTTTAATATAGTTTATTTTTCTAAAAATCTTTCAAAACTAAGCGGACTCAGATCCATAAACGGCTGGTCTCCAGCGATGATATCAGCCATTACTTTTCCTGTAATCGGAGAGAGTCCAATACCATCTCCCTCATGTCCTGCTGCAATATAGAATCCCGGAACCGGTGTTCCTGAAACAATCGGCATGTGATCCGGAGTATATGGACGAAGACCGCTGTATCCGCGAATCACTTTAATATTGGCAATGACTGGGAAGAAACGGATTGCCCGTTCTGCCAACGCTTTCATAACCTCAATCTCACAGGAAACATTTTCGCCTGCAAAGCATCTGGATGAACCGATCAGGAAATTGTTGGACGCTGTTGGCTCAAATACGAACGCAACACCATTTCGCTCAACGCGCTCTGAAACCGGACGTTTGTAACCGCCATTTTGGAATTTGGTCAGCATATATCCAAATTCATGCACTTTTCTTCTTGCAACCTGGAAGGTCTGCTCTGAAACAAGAATCTGCCCCTGTCTTGCCTGGATCGGAATATCAAGTCCTACCATTTTACCAATTACCGGAGCCCAGACACCACAGGCATCTACAATATTTTTTGCATAAATATCTTCTTTTTCTGTATGAATAATAAATGCATTTCCGTCTTTCTCAATTCCTGTTACCCGATTATGAAGCGAAAGCACCGCTCCCTTTTTCTCTGCACCAAGGGCAAGCCCATACGCAAGACCAATCGGATATACAGATCCATCAGTAATAGTTTCCAGACCTCCATAGACATCCTTTGCAAGAAATGGCTCATCGTCCTGAACTTCTTTCTGATCCATCATGCGCATCTGGATACCGCATTTTTTCATATCTTCACAAAACTGGCTCGCGATTTCAAATTCTTCCTCAGTTTCTGTCAGAAAAAGGCTTCCTTTCTGCTTCCACTCCAGATCATAATCTAGTTCTTTAGCAAGTTCCGGAAACATTCTCTGGCTTTCTCTTGCAAATAATGCATCAAATCCAGGCTGTTTGTCACAGACAAGCACATTACCATCGCTTCGGCTGCTTGTAGATTCTGCAATATCACCTGCATCGATCAGCACAACAGATGCTCCCTTTTTTGCATTATAATAGGAAACGGAGGAACCAATTGCTCCCGCACCGATTACTGCTACATCAAATGCTTTACTCATGATCACAAGCCTCCTTTCCATCTTCCGCCAATTCTCCAAATGTAACCGGACGAACCGGTGGCCGATCTGTACTTCCTGTTATCTCATCTGCACGTTTTCCTGTTTCTTCTGCAAGAATTCTGCTTACCAGCTTACCGCATGTTCTCCCCTGGCAAAGTCCCATTCCTGCACGTACGCGGCGCTTAATCTCTGTCACAGAAGTTGCCTTATATTCACGGATTGCTTTTCTGATTTCCCCTGCTGTAATCTCTTCGCAGCGGCAAACAATCACATCATCATCAAGAACACCTTCCGGCTCAATTCGTTCAAATCCCTTTCCCTGTTCCGGAAGTCTCAGACGGCGCATTGTTCTGACTTCATCAATATGCGCTTTCGGAACTGCCATCGTAATGACCGGCGTATGATCATTTCGAACCGGATTCATAACTCTGACAACCGTTCCTTTACATACAAATTCTCCTCCGCGGCTCAATGCATCTACCACATCTCCTTTTTCCGGAAGCGGCAGATATTCAAATGGAAAACTAATTGTTGCCTCTGTTTCACTATACGTTTTGTCTACAACAAAAATTGCAAGACCTGAACACGCTGCCACGCACATTCCGCATCCGGTGCATTTTCCGCGATCGATCTGCGGGGTATTCGTAATTGGCTCTCCAACTGTAATTGCATGAAACGGACATGCCCCCTCACATGGATTACATGGAATTTCCTGTACACATTCTGCAATTGCCACCGGTCCTTGTGCAAAACGCTCTTCCGTCGGCCAGCCATTTGCTGCTTTAATCTCTTCCATTGTCGGATACCCGTCATAGATCACTCCTGATTTCTTTTCCATTATTTGCGAGCCCCCTTTTCCAGCACTCTTTCCTTCGCACTCATTCTTCGTTCTCCAAATGGTCCCTGACGAAGTGACAAAAGTCGTTCATTAATTTCTTTCTTTCTCTCAACAGCCATTTCCGGCGCCAAATGCCCAAGAGCTTCCGCCGCTGCCGCACCTGCAAGACGACCTTCATCCATTGCCGTACTTGCTTCCTCAACTCCTGCGGTATCACCTGCCACATAAATTCCGTCCACGCTTGTTTCCATATTTTCATCATGCATCGGCATCCAACCACCAAGCTCAGGGATAAATTCATGGTGCACTCCTGCCATCTGCGCAAGCTCTGATAGCGGTCTTAATCCGACTGCAACACAGATAACATCTACATCAACCGCCATTTCCGTTCCTTTTAATATCTTTCCATTTTCAAATCTTGCAATGACAGCACGTTCTACTTTATCTGTTCCCTGTGCCTCTGCAATCGTATGTCCGAGGAAGAACGGAACGCCGGCTCGTTTTAATTTCGCTGCGTGAACGCCGTATGCTCCGATCTTTGGCATTCCTTCAACAATTCCAACAACATCTGCACCTGCCTGAAGCAGCTGATACGCAACAATTACCCCAACATTTCCTGAGCCAACCATCAGGACACGTTTTCCCGGCAATACACGGTTTACATTCACCATCGTCTGTGCCGCGCCTGCTCCCATAACGCCCGGAAGTGTCCACCCCGGAAAACGCAGAGGATTCTCTGCTCCTCCTGTACAAATCAGAAGTTTTTCAGCTTCCACAACTTCTGTCACACCATCACGCAATACCGCCACACGTTTATCTGAGAAAATTCCGATCACAGCACTGTTAAGCCAAACTTCAACGCCGCTTTCCTCCGTATCTTTCAATAGCTGTTTTCCAATATCAATTCCGCGAACTCCGGCGCTGTGAGCTTTGGAACCAAAGAATTTATGAAGCTGTTTGAAAAGCTGTCCGCCTGCTTTTCTGTTTTCATCAATGACAAGCACTTCACATCCGTGGCTTTTCGCCTCAATTGCAGCTGCAAGACCAGCCGGTCCGCCGCCGATGATCACTACTTCTTTTTTCATTCCCGGATCCTCCTTTTTCCGTATCCTTCCTGTGTCTCGATTACCATACCATCTTCTACCGGAGTAATACATGTTCGTACATTAGGTTTTCCATTCACTGTCATGACACAATCCGTACACTGACCAATTCCGCAAAAAATTCCTCTCGGCTCATGTTTTTTTGCTGTATGTCTATGTACCATCATTCCATTCGCCATCAGAACTGCTGCAATCATTTCTCCGCTCCTTGCAGCCAGTTTCTTTCCGTCAACCGTAATCTCAACCATCTCTGCCGGTTCCTGATCTCCCAAAATCGGATGCTCTGTCACTCTCATTTCATCCATGTTTCTTACTCTCCCTTCTTCTTAATTATGCTAGTTGATATCCCATCGGAAAAATATCATCCGGATCGAGAACAAATGTATGAATTCCAGTTACCCAGGCTTTTCCGGTTACTTCCGGAATCACTGCCGGAATTCCTGATACCTCCGCATTCCCAAGATAGGTGCACTTAAACTGGCTTCCAATAATACTCTGATGTATAAATGATTCTCCCAACTGAATCTTACCCTTTTTCGCAAGTACAGAAAGCTTTGCCGATGTTCCTGTTCCACAAGGAGATCTGTCGATTGCTCCCGGAGGAATAATTACCGCATTCTTCACCGCGCCATCTTCCTGTCCTGATGGTTCATAAAACTCCACATGTGTTACATGATTCTCAAATGGAATTTCCGGATGAACAACGTGGATCTGTTCATTAATGTATGTTTTTAATCTGTTTCCCGCTGCGATCAGTTTGGATGCCTGTTTGGGTTCAACACTCAGTCCCACGGATGACGCCGGTAAGATTGCATAGATATTGCCGCCATAAGCAATATCCATATGAACTTCACCATATTCTTCCGTTTTAACGACCGCATCTTCTGCCATAACAAACGCCGGTGCATTTACAAATGTCACACTAACCGCTGTGTTATCCCTCACTTCAATTTTGAGTTTGACAAGACCTGCTGCTGTATCAAGTGTCACATGTGTATAAGGTTCTTCAATTTCAACCATTCCTGATTCAATCAATGCCGTTCCAACACCAATGGTGTCATGTCCGCACATCGGCATCCAGCCGCCCACTTCAAAATAGAGAACTCCAAAATCCGCTTCTTCTCTGCAAGGTTCTGTGATGATCGTCCCTGACATAACTTCATTTCCTCTCGGTTCATATGTCAGAAGCTGTCTTACCCAGTCTCCTTCTGTAGACATATATTCCAGTTTTTCAATCATCGTTTTACCTGGAATTTTGGGAATTCCACCGAGTACATTTCTAGTCGGCTCTCCACAGGTATGAGTGTCAATCGTATGAAAAGTTTTCTTAATTTTCATATCCTGCTTTTCTCCTCTCTACTACACTAAATTTGTTTTGTACCGTGTTCTAGACTATGGTTTAAATCTTGTTTTCATTATAGCATTTATTTACTCTATGTCAATCACTTTTTCATATATGTGAAATTATTGACTTTGTGTGTGAATTTTTTGACTATTGTTTTTTAGCATATTCTTCACATTATTCCTCGTTAAATTTTTATTATATTAATATAAATCAAGTTTTTTATTATTTTTAGGTTAATAAAGATCTGTTATTGTGATTTTTTTATCTTCTTTTTAAGCAATCTATTTTTTCATATATATGAATTTCCAAAAAGTTGACGTTTCACACAAAAAAAGATATACTGAACTTAACAAAACACAGATGAAAGGAGCTCCTGCCATGAACCACAATTTACCAATCGGCGAAAAGATCAAAGCTCTTCGCAATGCAAATAACCTTACTTTAAAACAATTGGGGGAGATGACAAATCTGTCGGTCGGTTTCCTGTCTCAAATGGAACGCGGCATGTCTTCCATTGCCATTGATACGTTAGAAAAGATCGCTTCTGTGCTTAATGTCAGCCTTACAAGTTTCTTTGAAGATTCTTCTCCAACCGGAGAGACTGCTGAAAACGAAGATCCCGTTATCCATAAATTTGCACAACACGCAACTCCTGTCAGCAGTCAGATCATTCAGACAGTTTTGAGCAAAGATGTTATGGCTTTTGATCTTCTTCCAAGACTTTTTGATCTCATGCCCTTTGCAAATGACGAAGAAGAACATTTGGAAATGTATAGTCATAAGGGCGAGGAATTTATTTATATTCTAGAAGGTATCGTAACAATTCATGTAGACGGCCGACAATATATTCTGTATCCCGGCGACAGTATCCAGATTCACTCAAATGAAGAACACAACTGGCGAAACTGCACAAACAAAACAGCACGTCTTCTTTCCGTAAACGTACCGAATCCGTTCCGTCATCCGGAAGAGGGACATATAATGCCGCTATAATTTTCATCCAGCCATATACAAATCCTTCTTTTTTTCAAAAAATCATAAATATATCTGTAAAGTATTTTAAAAAGCTTTTCTCTTTCTTCCTGCTTTCGGGCAAAACGCCGAAGTTGCAAAATCTGAAGAATTTTGTAAAAAATCTATGGACGAATCGTCCTGTTTATGAGAGAATAAATATATATGGTGTTAAAAGTTTATCAACCATTTATCATTCAAGCAGAATATATGCATTTGAAAGGAGTTTTTAACATGATTTATTCACATGAAGTACAGATGATGTGTCCTGTAGCACAGGGTGCCAATCACGGACCAGCTCCAATCCCGGAAGAAGCAAAATGGGTAAAAGCAAAAGAAGTGAAAGACATTTCCGGTTTAACACACGGTATTGGCTGGTGTGCTCCGCAGCAGGGAACATGTAAATTAACACTGAACGTAAAAGATGGTATCATCCAGGAAGCACTGGTTGAAACAATCGGATGCTCAGGTATGACTCATTCTGCAGCTATGGCTTCTGAAATTCTTCCTGGCAAGACAATTCTTGAAGCTTTAAATACAGACCTTGTTTGTGACGCTATCAATACAGCTATGAGAGAATTATTCTTACAGATCGTATACGGAAGAACACAGAGCGCATTCTCCGAAGATGGTCTTCCGATCGGTGCCGGACTTGAGGACTTAGGAAAAGGTCTTCGCTCTCAGGTTGGTACAATGTACGGTACACTTGCAAAAGGTCCTCGTTACCTTGAAATGGCTGAAGGATATGTTACAGGTATCGCCCTTGATGAGAACAACGAAATCATCGGATACAAATTCGTAAGTCTCGGAAAATTCACAGACTTCATCAAAGCTGGTGATACGCCAAACGAAGCATGGGAAAAAGCTCAGGGACAGTATGGCCGCGTTGCTGACGCTGTTAAGATTATTGACCCAAGAAAAGAGTAATCAGTCATAATAATATAGGAGGACAATGAAATGGCTTTATTTGAATCATATGAAAGAAGAATTGATAAAATCAATGAAGTATTAAACAGCTATGGAATTGCTTCACTGGAAGAAGCTGAAAAGATCACAAAAGATGCTGGACTTAATGTTTACGATATGGTAAAAGGTATCCAGCCGATCTGTTTCGAAAATGCATGCTGGGCATACATCACAGGTGCTGCTATCGCAATTAAAAAAGGTTGTACAAAAGCAGCAGACGCAGCTGCAGCAATCGGTGAAGGACTTCAGGCTTTCTGTATTCCGGGTTCTGTAGCAGATCAGCGTAAAGTAGGTCTTGGTCACGGTAACTTAGGTAAGATGTTGCTGGAAGAAGATACAGACTGCTTCGCATTCCTCGCAGGTCACGAATCTTTCGCAGCTGCAGAAGGTGCTATCGGTATCGCTGAAAAAGCTAACAAAGTTCGTCAGAAACCACTTCGCGTTATCTTAAACGGACTTGGAAAAGATGCTGCAAAGATCATTTCCAGAATCAATGGTTTCACATATGTAGAGACTGATTATGACTACTACACAGGCGAATTAAAAGAAGTTGCAAGAACATCTTACTCAGATGGTCTTCGTTCAAAAGTAAACTGCTACGGTGCGAATGATGTTCGTGAAGGTGTTGCTATCATGTGGAAAGAAGGCGTTGACGTTTCTATCACAGGAAACTCTACAAACCCAACACGTTTCCAGCACCCAGTTGCAGGTACATACAAAAAAGAATGTATCGAAGCCGGAAAGAAATACTTCTCTGTTGCTTCAGGCGGTGGTACAGGACGTACACTTCACCCGGACAATATGGCAGCAGGTCCTGCTTCTTATGGTATGACAGATACATTAGGACGTATGCATTCTGATGCACAGTTCGCTGGTTCTTCTTCTGTTCCGGCTCATGTTGAGATGATGGGACTGATCGGTGCCGGTAACAACCCAATGGTTGGTATGACTGTTGCTGTTGCAGTTGCTGTAGAAGAAGCCGCTAAAGAAGGTAAATTCTAAGAAACGTTGATTTCCAAATCTGTATCTCAGGTTTACTGAAATAAATTTAGGGCAGAAACATAATGTTTCTGCCCTATTTTCACTTCTATGAAATTTCTTCCGCCACCATTTTCCAAAATTTTGGTTTTTTCTGGAATCTCTTTAATTCTTCTTTATCAAAATCAATCGTCAGATACCCATTTCCAACAGAAGTATCTTCGGTCACATATTCAAAGCCGATCTCAATTCCTTCTCCTGTCAGCATAAATATTGGAGAAATCCTCTCTTCACCACTGTCGCCTTCAAAGAAATGTTCCAGTTCTTTTGCATCATAAACATTTACAAATCCATTTTCCGGATAGTGATCCATGGCTTCTTCTTTCCACATGTTTGCAAATGTATGATTAGTACTAATCACATCTTTCAAATCATATATTTCTCCGCTCTTTACATTCGCAACAACTGAACGAAGTCCTACCCGAATATTATTATAGTTTCCAACACTGTAATAATCTTCAAAAGCTACACAGAGTAAGTTTTCATCCTGATAAGTGACTTTATAATTCACTTGTGATGCTACCACTGCTTCTTGCTGCATCATCCATTCTTTCATCTCTTCTGTCGGATTTTCATAGTATGTTATGACAGTCTCTCTTGCACAATTTTTCAGCTTCTCATTAAGTTCTTTTTCTACCTTTTCTGAGAGTCCGCTTAGCTGCGGATAATTAATATTATAAGAAATAAAATACGCTGATGATCTGTCACTTTCAAATGCATCATTTTCTTCTTCAATCTCATACCCTGCATTTGCGGCAATATATGCTTCTGCCTGTAAAATACCGTCATTTTCCTCCTCTGGTTCTTCTTCCGGCATTGGAATCATCTTCTCATCAAACGGAATTTCCTGTGCATAAGTCCGTCCGGTTTCTTTTTGTCTTTGTACCGTTCCAAATACGAAAAAAGCTAACACACCTAAAATGAACACAAGAAACATAATACCTGCCATAACTGCAATTCCAATATACAGACCTGTATTGGATTTTTTCTTAGCCTGATTCCGCTGACAGCATTTCTGAACAGACATTCGAAGCGTCTTTTTCATCATTCCATACTCCGGCACAAATGCGCCTTCCTCTTCAAATCCAAATTCCCGGTATAATATCTCTTTCTCCGGAATCGTCTTTACTGTCAGATGTGTATACATATTTGAAGTCACCGCAAGACGGCAAGCCTCCTGCAGAAGCTTGGCTTCTAAATGTTCTTTTTGATAACGCGGATCCGTATACATAAAGAGCACTTCTCCTTGTGTGTCCAGTTCCAAAGCTCCACATACTGTTTCTTTTTCATAAGCTGCAAACAGCAAAATCTTACCTGTCTGATAACGTTCTAATTGATTTTCATATTTTAAAAATGCAAGAAATGCTTCTTTTCCTTCCTCTGTATAGCGTGCCAGATCTTGTTTCCAGAACATCTGAGCCGAGAAATTCAGTACATTCCATAATTCCGTTTCTTTTACAATTCTAATCTGCATTCTTTTCCTCCATTCCGCTGTCACATACTGTTTCTTGAACAGACAGTGTATCCTCCAGCTCTTCCCTGAGAATTTCAATCGCCCGTTCTACGGAAGCTGTTCGTATCTCTTCCCGCGTTCCATGAAAATGACATTCTTCTACACGAATCCTGTTATTTAAACAACAGCCGATATACACCAGTCCTACCGGTTTTTCTTTTGTTCCTCCTGTCGGTCCGGCAATTCCTGTCGTTACAAGCGCAGCATTCGCATTCGCTATTGTTGCTGCTCCCCGCGCCATCTCTTCTGCTGTCTGGCTGCTGACCGCTCCAAATTTCTCCAGCGTTTCATGAGCCACTCCTAAGATTTTCTCTTTCGCTGCATTAGAATAAGTAATATGTCCTTCTTCATACACTTCAGACGCGCCGGAAACATTCAGAAGACGTCCTGCCAAGAGACCGCCTGTACAGGATTCTGCTGTAGTAACCTTCCATTTTCTTTCTCTTAATACTTCTATTACCATCTCTTCTATCGCTTTTTTCATCTATTCCTCTCCTGTTTTCATTTTCCCCAAATATCTGTATTAGTTAATATTATAACACGTTTTTCATCACGAATGGCTAATTACACACTTTTTTCATATTTCTCTATCAAAAAAATCCTGCCAGGGGAACTTTGCTCTACCCTGGCAGGACTTTCCATTATTTTTTACATACCGCCTCTTGTAAGGACTTCTTTATTCTTTGCAATATAATCTACAAGTGAGATGATCGTCAGCGCCAATGATACCCAAATCAGAACTGTTCCGATTGTATCAAAAATACCGCCAAGATCCATAATCAATACGACAATCATTAACATTTGAAATGTTGTTTTGAATTTGCCCCAGTAACTTGCAGCAATAACAATTCCATTGTCTGATGCAACAAGACGGAATCCGCTAATAATAAATTCACGGCTGATAATAATAATTACAATCCATGCCGCCAGTTTTCCGTTCTCTATGAGACAGATCATTGCAGCAGAAACAAGAAGTTTATCTGCCAGCGGATCCATAAATTTTCCGAAATTTGTTACCAGATTGTATTTTCTTGCGATTTTCCCATCCAAAAGATCTGTCAAACTAGCTATGATAAAAATTGCAAGGGCAATCCACTTTCCGGAAGCGCCGCCCAGATCCGTCAGCATAAATACTACGAAAAACGGAATCATCAGCACACGCAGTACCGTTAATTTATTTGGTAAATTCATGATAATAACTCTCCTATCAAATCGTATTCCTGTGCTCCGGTCACTTTTACCATTGCAAAATCTCCGGAAACAAGTTCTTCATCTGTCATAATAAAAATCAAACCGTCAACATTCGGCGCATCCTTGTAAGTCCTTCCTACATAGGCATTCTCATCTGCCACCTTGCCCTCAATCATCACAAGCACCGTCTGCCCGATCATGTTTTCTGCAAGCTCAAAAGCAATATCTTGCTGAAGCTCCATAAGTTCTGCCTGACGATCTTCCTTAATCTCTTCTGGAATCTGATGCTCAAATTCTGCTGCCGGAGTATCTTCTTCCGGTGAATAAGTAAATACACCAAGTCGATCAAATTCCATCTGATCGACAAAATCCATAACCTCTTCGTGCTGTTCCTCGGTTTCTCCCGGAAATCCTGTGATCAGTGTCGTTCGGATGCAAATATCCGGAATTTCTTCCCGTAAACGTTCCACCGTCTCGATCAACTGCGCTTTTGATGTGCGCCGTCCCATCCGTTTTAAAATCGCATCGCTGGCATGCTGGATTGGGAGGTCAATATAATGACAAATCTTTGGCTCTTCTTTCATAACCTGGATCAATTCTTCTGTAATCTCTTCCGGATAGCAATAAAGAATACGAATCCACCGAAGTCCGCTGACTTTACAAAGCGCCCGCAAAAGCTTTGGAAGGGATTTCTCGCCATAAATGTCTTTGCCGTATACCGTTGTTTCCTGTGCCACCAGAATCAGTTCTTTTACGCCCTGTTCTGCCAGATACTCTGCTTCTTTTACAAGGCGCTCCATTGGAACACTGCGATAATTTCCGCGTATTTTTGGAATGATACAGTAAGTACAGTGCTTATCACAGCCTTCTGCAATCTTCATGTAAGCATAATGACCACCGGTTGTCACAATCCGCTTTTCATCTACAAGCGGAAGTGCATTCACATCGTTGACAATCAGCTTATGTTCTCCGTGAAGCGCGGCTGCAATTGCTTCGAGAATCTTATCATAAGAAGTTGTACCAAGCACCGCATCTACTTCCGGAATCTCATCCATAATTTCCTGTCGATAACGTTCAGCCAAACATCCTGTAACTATAAGCGCTTTCAGTTTCCCGTTTTTCTTCCACTCAGCCATCTCAAGAATAGTGTTAATACTCTCTTCTTTTGCATCATGGATAAAACAGCATGTATTAATCACAATAATCTCCGCACTAGCCTCATCATCAACCATCTGATACCCGTGTTTTGCCAGCATTCCAAGCATCACTTCTGTATCTACCAGATTCTTATCACATCCGAGAGAAATAAACAATAAATTCATCAATCTGTTTCTCCTGTCTTCCTATATTTTTAGAAGGCAGATACCGGATCCGGCATCTGCCTTTTTATGCTACTCTTCTTCTGAGTTTTCTGCAATAATCTTAATCTTTCCATTGTTCAATTCACTGATTGCAATAGAAAGCGGTTTATCCTTGTCCTTTGCCGGAACAAGCGGTTCTGCTCCTGCAATGATCTGTCTTGCACGTTTTGCAGTGGCAAGTACGATGGAATAACGGCTGTTAACAATCTTTGTTGCACCTTCTTCCACGTCCTGATTTACTACTCTCATCAAATCTGTATAAGATGGATGTAACATAAATTATTCTCCTTTCATTTGAGCTTCCTGAAGCTCTGTTTTAATCTGTTCTATAAAATTCTGATTTCGGAATGTCCTGCGATGCTCACTCTGAATAATCTGATGCATCTCTTCCACACAGATTTCCAGCTTATCATTAATTACGAGGTGATCATACCGATCCATGAACTGCGCTTCTTCTGCTGCGCGTTTCATTCTCGCTTCAATGACATCCATCGTCTCTGTTCCCCTGCCGATCAACCGTTCTTTTAATGTCTCAGCATCCGGCGGTGTCACAAAGAGGAGCAATGTGTCAGGAAACTTCTCCTTAATCTTAAGTGCGCCCTGAATTTCAATTTCCAGAATCACATCTTTTCCGGCAGATAACTGTTCTTCCACATACGCCTTTGGTGTGCCATAGTAGTTATCCACGTACCTAGCATACTCTATCAGCTCATCTTTCGCAATCATTTTTTCAAATTCTTCTTTTGTACGGAAAAAATATTCCACACCATTTTTCTCGCCTTCCCGCGGATTTCTTGTTGTGGCAGATACCGACAGCGCATAGCGATCATGATAACGATTCATCAGCGCTTTCATCAGTGTCCCTTTCCCTGCGCCCGAAAAACCGGATACAACGATTAAGATTCCCTGTGTTTTCATCTGTTCACCTTCCAAACTCTTTATTCAATATTCTGAATCTGTTCCCTGACTTTTTCAATCTCCGTCTTCAGATCAATGGCAATATTAGAAATCTCCAGATCATTTGCCTTAGACAGAATGGTATTCGCCTCCCGATTCATCTCCTGAGCAATAAAATCAAGCTTTCGCCCGATTCCTTCATCGCTCTCCAATGTTTCTTTCATATGTGCGATATGACTCTTAAGGCGTACTACTTCTTCATCGGTACAGATCTTATCTGCAAAAATAACTACTTCCGCTGCAATCCTTCCCTCATCCATCTGAGTATCTTCCAGAAGTTCCTTTACTTTTTCTTCTAATTTTTCCCGATATTCAGAAACAATCTGCGGGGAGCGCTCTTCGATCAGTGTAATCTTCTCCAACATTCCATCCAGCTTGCCAAGCAGATCTTCTTTCAGATGTGCCCCTTCTGCTGTCCTTGTCTCAACAAACTGTGTAAATGCTCCTTTTAATGCCTTCTCAAGACTGCTCCAGAGCTCTTCCTCATTCTCTGTCTGTTCTTCCATCGTCAGCACTTCCGGATAGCGTGATAATGTAGAAACACGAATATCATTCTCTAATCCAAATGTCTCTTCCATCATCTTAAAACATTCCATATATTCTGCTGCAAGGGATTCATTATATTTCAAAACGCCCTGTGTCTCTGTCATATCTTCATATGTAATGAAAATATCAACTTTTCCACGCTGTGCATACTGCTTCAGCAGCGTTCTGATCGCAGATTCAAAAAAACTGAGTTTCTTCGGCATACGGATGTTGATATCCAAATATCTATGGTTCACACCCTTCATCTCTACCGTAAATTTGCGTTGTGCTTCAGAGACTTCAAATCTTCCAAAGCCTGTCATACTTTTTATCATTGAAATTTCCTCTTTAACTTCCTCATTCAGTATTTGACTATTTGGCACTAAATTTTATTATAAAACATTTTAAAATAGCCGTCAATTCCCTGCTCTTATGAATTTTATAAATCTGCTGAAGCATCCAGAAGAAATTCTGTAATCAGTTCAATACAGCCTTCCACATCTTTCTCATCTGCCACTTCGGCCGGCGAATGCATATAGCGAAGTGGAATTGATACAAGAACTGTCGGGATTCCTTCATTGGCGAAATGAATCTGGTCAGCATCTGTACATGTCATTCCGGATCCCGTTTCAATCTGATAAGCAATGTCTGATTTTTCAGCACATGTTTTCATCTTGGCATTCATTGATTTTACAATGAGAGGATTGATACAGAGAACCGGTCCCTTTCCAAGCTCAACACGTCCTGCATCCCCATCGCGCACACCTGCATAATCACTTGTATAGGTAACATCTACTACAATAGCCGCATCCGGTTTTACACGTTCTGCTGTCCAGCGGGCGCCATTTTTTGTTGTTTCTTCTCCGACGGTTGCTCCTGCATACACACCGCAGCTGCATCCTCTTTCTTTTGCACGTTTCAGCGCTTCCATAATGATAAAGACTCCGAGACGGTCATCCAGAGCTCTTGCTGTAAATCTGCCGCCTGCAAGCTTTCTAATACAGGTATCAAACACAACTCCGTCTCCCGGCTCTACCAGTTTCTCTGCCTCTTCTCTGCAAGAAGCGCCGATATCCACAAGAAAATCAGAAGCTGACAGATCTTGTTTTTTCATCAGTTCTCTTGTAATCTGTACTACACCATAGACAACACCGTTGGCTGTCTCAATCTGTACACGCTGCCCCGGATAAGTATGCGGAATAATTCCACCATATCTTGAAACATGAAGCATTCCATCTTCCGCAATATGTGTTACCATAAGCCCAATCTCATCTGCATGTGCCGCAAGAAGAATCTTCTTCTCTGCCTGCGGATTCAAAACACAAACAGTATCGCCAATAGCATCTGTACGAATCTCATCCGCATAAGAAGCCATTTCTTTCTGAAGTACTTCCTGAAGCTTCTCCGGAAAACCTCCTACTGAAATCTGATTTAAAATGTCTGTCAAAAATTTTTCATTCTTCATGATATTGTCTTCCTTCTCCTGATTATTTTTTCATCATTTATTCATAAATCGGATATCTTTCACAGATATGTCCAACACGTTCGCGAATTTCATCCGCCTTCGTTTCAAATTCTGTTGCTGCAAGTTTGATGCAGTGTGCAATTTCCGGCATATCCTGTTCTTTCAGCCCTCTCGTAGTAATCGCAGGCGTTCCGATTCTCACACCGCTTGTCACAAACGGACTCTCCGGATCATCCGGAACTGCATTTTTATTGACGGTAATATATACTTCATCCAGACGGTTCTGAAGTTCTTTTCCTGTAATATGCATATTTCTCAAATCTACAAGCATCAAATGATTATCCGTTCCACCGCTGACAAGTTCAAATCCTTCCTGCATCAGCGCTTCTGCCAATGCTTTCGCATTTTTCACTACCTGTTGCTGGTATTCCTTAAATTCCGGTTTCAGCGCCTCTCCGAAGCAAACTGCCTTTGCACCGATTACATGCATCAGCGGTCCTCCCTGTGTTCCCGGAAAGATTGCCTTATTAATCGCTTTCGCGTATTTCTCTTTACATAAGATCATACCGCCTCGTGGTCCGCGCAGCGTCTTATGCGTTGTTGTCGTAACTACATCTGCATACGGAACCGGATTCTGATGCAGTCCGGCTGCTACAAGTCCTGCTATATGCGCCATATCTACAAAGAGATATGCCCCAACTTCTTTTGCAATCTCCGCAAACAGATCAAACCGAATTTCTCTTGGATACGCAGATGCTCCCGCAACGATCATCTTCGGCTGACACTCTTTCGCAATCTTACGAATCTCTTCATAATCAAGTACGCCTTCCCGATTCACTCCGTACGGTACAAAATGATACAGCAGTCCAGATGCATTTACCGGTGAACCATGTGTCAGATGTCCTCCATGCTCCAGATTTAATCCCATTACCGTATCTCCCGGCTTAAGAAACGCCTGATATACTGCCAGATTGGCATTCGCTCCGCTGTGCGGCTGAACGCAGGCATGTTCTGCACCAAATAGCTTCTTTGCTCTCTCAATTGCCAACTCTTCAAGCACATCAATCTCTTCACAGCCGCCGTAATAGCGCTTTGCCGGATAGCCTTCCGCATATTTATTTGTCGGAACTGTTCCCATCGCAAGCATAACCGCCGGGGACACAATATTTTCTGAAGCAATCAGTTCCAGATTTCTCCGTTCTCTTTTCATTTCCTGAAACAATGCTTCTCCTACTTCTGGATCATGTTCTTTCACATAATTCATAACTTCTGTAATTAAATTCATCGCCGTTCCTCCTTCTGTGTCAATTAAGCATATCATAATATTTATCTTACCATATCCAGGACATTTTTGAAATACACCGGACAAAAGAATTCCATTCTTTTCCCATTTATGTTCTTCTGAATTTCCTCTTGAAAATCAGATACAAATACGGCACAATAGAAACATCAAACTAATAAGAAAAGAGGAATGATTATGGCATTTGATGGAATTACCGTTGCAAACCTTGTACAGGAATTAAATGTATCATTAAACGGTGGCCGTATTTATAAAATCGCACAACCCGAAAGTGACGAATTGTTACTCACAATTAAGACTCCAGCCGGACAAAAGCGTCTTCTCATCTCTGCAAGCGCTTCTCTTCCGCTCATCTATTTGACAGCAGATAATAAACCGAGTCCAATGAACGCACCGAACTTCTGCATGCTTTTAAGAAAACATATCAGTAATGGTCGGATCATTTCAATTTCGCAGCCAAAACTTGAGCGAATTATTTCTATCGAGATCGAACATCTGGATGAACTTGGAGATCTTTGCCGCAAATACCTCATTGTAGAAATCATGGGCAAACACAGCAATATCATTTTCTGTGATACGAATCAACGCATCATCGACAGTATTAAACACGTTTCTTCTCAGATGAGTTCTGTACGCGAAGTGCTTCCCGGACGCACTTATTTTATCCCGGATACGATGGAAAAATCGGACCCTCTGACGGTTTCCGAAGCGGTATTCTCTGAACTCCTTATTAGAAAACCAATGTCGCTTTCAAAAGCAATTTACACAAGTTTTACCGGAATCAGCCCTGTTGCTGCAGAGGAAATCTGTTACCTCTCCGGACTGGATTCATCTATTCCTGCTTCCGAATTATCTAGTGATCTAATGCTTCATTTGTATAAACAATTCCGGATTTATTTTGATCAAGTAACAGAGGGCGCTTTTAAACCATGTATTTATACTGACGGAAAAGAACCGAAGGAGTTTTCTTCTCTGCCGCTGACACATTTTGCAGCCCTTCAGGCAATTCCATATGACTCCGTTTCCGCACTGCTTCAAGATTATTATTCTATGAAGAATACACTTACCCGGATCCGCCAGAAATCCGCTGATCTTCGTCATGTTGTACAGACTTCTCTTGAGCGCAACCGCAAGAAATATGATCTGCAGTCAAAGCAGCTGCGAGATACAGAGGGGCGTGACAAATTCAAAGTCTACGGAGAATTGATCCATACTTATGGCTATCATCTTCCGGAAGGTTCCAAAAAACTGGAAGCACTCAATTATTATACAAATGAAATGGTAACCATTCCTCTGGATCCTGCAAAAACACCACAGGAAAATGCACAGCGCTATTTTGAAAAATACAATAAACAGAAACGTACTTTTGAAGCGCTTTCCACGCTGATCCAGGAAACACAGGATGAGATTACTTATCTGGAATCTATCAGCAATGCCCTTGATATTGCGCTCGAAGAAGACGATCTCATTCAGATCAAAGAAGAATTAATGGAAACCGGCTATGTGAAACGAAAATTTTCCAAAAAGAAAGTCAAGATTACAAGCAAACCTTTTCACTATATCTCTTCTGACGGATATGATATTTTTGTAGGAAAAAACAATTATCAGAATGAAGAACTTACATTCCAGGTGGCTACCGGAAATGATTGGTGGTTTCATGCAAAAGGCTGCCCCGGATCTCATGTCATTGTAAAAGCCAATAACGAAGAACTTCCGGATCGTACTTTTGAAGAAGCCGGTCGCCTGGCCGCATTTTATTCCAAAAATCGTGGAAATGACAAAGTCGAAATTGATTATATTCAAAAAAAACATATCAAAAAAGTAAAAAGCGCCAAGCCGGGATTTGTTATTTATCATACAAATTATTCTCTCGTCATTGACTCTGACATTTCCGGCATCCGGCAAATATAACCATAATAAAGGAGGATTCTAAATGATTTACTGGGAAAATACAGAATTGCAAATACGCTCCATGATAAAAGAAGATATTCCTTCTTTCACAGAAGCCTTTCTTGAGATGGGTTGGACTCCCAAACCGGAAATCCACGAACGCTACCTCAAAGAACAGGCTGAAGGAAAACGTTATATCTTTGTTGCACAATACAAGGGACAGACAGCCGGTTATGCGACTTTGCTTCCGCTTGCCTGTGACGGTCCTTACAAAGAATGTTATCCGGAAGTTGTGGATTTTAATGTCTGGGAGAAATTCCGCCGTCATGGAATTGGAAATCATATTCTCGATGCAGCCGAAAACTTCGCCGCTTCTTTCAGCGATCACATCTGTCTTGGTGTCGGTCTCTATTCCGGCTATGGAAGTGCTCAGCGCATGTATGTGAAACGAGGATACATTCCCGACGGCAGCGGAATCTGGTGGAACCAAAAACCATTGCCGCCGTATGCTGACTGCTGCAATGACGATGACCTCGTGCTATTTCTTGCAAAAGAGCTCAGGAAAGCGTAAACTCTTTTATCTGCTTCCTTTTAAATGATCTATGAACTGCTGCGCGGTGCGGCCGGACAGCCCGCCGTGTGTCAGTTCCCAGCGATTCGCTTCTAAAAGCAGTTGCTCCTGCGGAAGTTCTATTCCATTTCTTTTGGCAAGTTCACATACTATCTGCTGAAATTCCTTCTTTGCCGGAGAATCAAAGAAAATCGTCTCACCAAACCGAGCCACAAGGGATAATTTTTCCTGCACCGTATCGTTTGCATGAATATCACTGTCATATTCCTCCCTGTCGCGGAATGACTCCCGAATCAAATGTCTCCGGTTCGATGTGGCATAGATTAGGATATTTTCCGGCTTCTTTTCCAGTCCGCCTTCTATCACCGCTTTTAAATATTTATATTCAATCTCAAATTCCTCAAATGACAGATCATCCATATAAATAATAAATCGATAATTTCTATTTTTAATCTGCTGGATCACCTCCTGCAGATCCTGAAACTGATGCTTGTATACTTCAATCATCCGAAGTCCCTGATCATAATAGCGGTTTAAAATCGCCTTAATTGCAGAAGATTTTCCTGTACCGGCTGCACCAAACAGCAGACAGTTATTGGCACTTCTCCCCTCTACAAATGCTTCTGTATTCTGAATCAATTTCTTTTTAGCGGTTTCATAGCCGATCAAATCATCCAACTCCACATGGGCAGTCTTTGTGATTGGAATAATCTGCATCCGGTCCTCTGCGCGCTCTATGCGAAATGCCTTATGAAGACCAAATTTCCCCACACCATATTCCTTATAAAACTCCGTAACTGCATCTTGAAACGCTTGCAGATTCTTCGCATCTGCAAGTTCTTTCGTCAAATGCTCAATCCGATCACGAATTCTTCTGTTAAATGCTGTACCGTGACGATTTCCCACATGATATTGCTGAATCATGTTCAAAACGACTCCTTCCGAATCTTTGCACAGACAACTCAGATCAAGAGCAAACAATTCCCGGAAAATTTCAAAATCATGGGCTGCCACTTCGCCAAGCGTACCTTCTGCGACTCCTGAAATCTCACATGCCATACTGTACGGATTCTCATGGCTGGCAAGCAGAAGCGTCAAATACGCCTGCCAAAGATTCCCTTTCAACCCATACTGATCCGCCAAAACAAGAAGTTGGTTCAGAGTCTCAAAAAAACATCTTTTTTCTTCTTCCATATTTGATGTTTTTCCGCAATGCGCTGCTAAATATTCGATCTTATGCATAATTTGCTCCTGCGGCATATTCCGGTATAATAATAGTTCATCACTTCTCATCTTTTTCACATCCTTTTTTCATCTGACTGCTTCTGCATAATTTCCAAGAATTTTCAAAGTTCTTGTCTCCTCCCGAAGTCCTCTAATTGCATTTTTCACCGCACTGTCTGCCAGATTTCCTTCAAAATCAATGAAGAACCGATATTCCCACGTCTTTCCCTCCACCGGTCTGGATTCAATTTTTGTCATATTCAGATCATTGTAAATGAAATGCGACAAAATATGATACAGCGAACCACTCTCATGCGGTACTTCAAAGCAGATACTGATCTTATCCGCATCCGGCAGGAAAATTTTCTGATTTGTAATCACAATAAAACGGGTGGAATTATTATCTTCATCATTTACATGCTCTTTCAGTATTTCCAGTCCATGCACCTTAGCTGCATAGGCGCTGCAGATAGCAGCCTTATGAATATCCTGTTCACTCAGAACACGCTCTGCCGCAATCGCCGTATTCGCCACACTAATCTGCTGCCAGTTTCTGTGTTCATCCAGGAAATGCTCACACTGCATTAACCCCTGCGGATGGGAATACACTGCTTCAATCGTCTCCAGATCAGTTCCTTTTATACCAGATAGCGTATGTTCGATCGGAAGCACAACTTCTCCCACAATATAATTCTCATATGCCACAAGAAGATCATTTACTTCATTTACTCCGCCGGCAGAAGAATTCTCAATCGGAAGCACTGCAAAGTCTGCTGTTCCTTCCTCCATCGCTTCCACCGCTTCCCGGAACGTCCTTACATGGAAACTGTTGATATCTTCACCAAAATATTTCTGCATTGCTGCTTGTGTATATGCCCCTTCTGTTCCCGGAAATACAATTCTGGCGCCTTTCGTATCAAGTTCTTCTACACGAATAAACGGCAGACGACCGGAAGTTCCCTTCCTTGCAATCTCCTGATACTGAAGTTTTCTGCTCATTGCCATCAACTGTTCAAATAACTCTTTAATTCCTTTTCGGTTAAATGCATTGGAAGCCAGTTCAGAAACAGCTGCCAGTTTCTGATTCTCCCGCTCCTTATCAAATACTTTCTTCCCTGTTGCAATTTTATATTCTGCAACTTCTTTGCAGAGCTGCATTCGCTTCTCATACAGCGCTACAATCTCGCTGTCAATTTCATCCAGATTCTTTCTAATCTCTTCCAGTGATATCATGTTCTTACCCCCTGATGTTATTCTATCTTTTTATTGTAACAGCCAAACGCTGCATTCGCCATAACAAAAATTATCTTCTTACTGATTTTTCTGTTGAAATCTTAGCACTTTTATTATAAGATAGATAGAGATTTCTCTGACATTCTATTAATTCAGAACTATTCAGAAATATCTCATCGTTTCAATTATACTATCGTATAGATCATCACAATTTACAAATTAAGAGGAGGTTTCTATGAGACATTTAATGAGTCCTTTGGACTTCTCAGTAGAGGAACTGGATCAACTTCTGGACCTCGCAAATGATATTGAACAGCATCCGGCAAAATATGCTCATGCATGTGACGGAAAGATTATGGCAACATTATTCTATGAACCAAGTACTCGTACAAGATTAAGCCACGAAGCTGCCATGTTACGGCTTGGCGGAAGCGTACTCGGCTTTTCTTCTGCCGACTCCAGTTCTGCAGCAAAAGGAGAAAGCGTTTCCGATACGATCCGCACTGTATCCTGTTATGCCGATATCGCTGCCATGCGTCATCCAAAAGAAGGTGCTCCAATGGTTGCATGCCGTCACTCTTCTATTCCGGTAATCAATGCAGGAGATGGAGGACATCAGCACCCGACTCAGACACTTACAGACCTGTTAACAATCCGTTCTACAAAAGGACGGCTGAACAACCTCAAAATCGGACTTTGCGGTGATTTAAAATTCGGGCGTACCGTACATTCTCTTATCCATGCCCTTGTTCGCTACGAAGGCATCAGTTTCGTATTGATTTCTCCTGAAGAATTAAGACTTCCAAGCTATATCCGCGAAGACGTTCTCGACAAGAATCATATCCCATATGAGGAAGTCGTACGTCTGGAAGATGCTATGCCTTCTCTTGATATTTTATATATGACTCGCGTACAGAAAGAACGTTTCTTCAATGAAGAAGACTATGTACGCATGAAAGATTTTTATATCCTGGATAAAAAGAAAATGGAACTCGCAAAAGAAGATATGTTCGTTCTTCATCCACTTCCGCGTGTCAACGAAATTTCCACAGAAGTAGATGATGATCCGAGAGCCGCATATTTCCGTCAGGTACAATACGGTGTTTATGTGCGAATGGCACTGATTCTTACGTTACTCAATATTAAAGTTTCCTAGGAGGGCTGATTCATGGCTACAAACAGTACATTAAATGTCAGCGGCATCTCAGAAGGTGTCGTACTTGACCATATCCAGGCTGGAAAATGCATGGATATTTATAAATATCTGAACCTTGATAAACTCGACTGCACTGTTGCAATCATCAAAAATGCAAAGAGCAACAAAATGGGTAAAAAAGATATTATTAAAATCGAATGCCCAATCGACTATATCGATTTAGACGTTCTTGGCTTCATTGATCACAATATCACAATTAATATCATCCAGAATGATCGGATTATCGAGAAAAAACGGCTCCATCTGCCAAAAGAAATCAAAAACGTTATCCGCTGCAAAAATCCTCGCTGTATCACCTCTATTGAACAGGAACTGGATCATATTTTCATTCTCACCGATGAGGAAAAAGAAATTTACAGATGTAAATACTGTGAAGAAAAATATGTAGGACATCTGAGAAAAAAATAGAACAAAAAATTAATGAAAATCGTATGATATACAAAGCATCTGGGGCTGTCGGGAAATGATAGTTCCAAACAGGGGCAGATTTGACTTGTATGAGTCAAACCTGCCCCTGAAACTTTTCCATAAAAAGAGAAAAAGATGGCTAACGACAACCATCATTTTCTCCGTTCCATGTTATAATGGAACTATGCTAAACAAAGACTATTATAACGATTTTTTTGAATTAGGGCAACAGAAAATTAACTTCAGTTTCTTCGAATTGTGTTTACCAGACGACGATCCAGTCTATACCCTGAAAAAAGTGATGGAGGAGTTAGATTTTTCTGGCTTATTAGCCAATTGTTCTGATAAGGGAAGAACCGGGTACAACCCAATCATGATGTATGCTGTAGTTACTTACGCAAACATGCGTGGGATAAGAGCTGTTGACCGTATTGTAGAATTATGTGAAAGAGATCTCGCCTTTATCTGGCTTACGAAAGGTCAGAAGCCGAAACGGGATGCTTTTTATGACTTCAAGAATAAGAAACTGACCGCTGATGTACTGGATGAGCTGAATTATCAGTTTCTTCGTCGCCTGCAAAAAGAAGGATTCATCACACTAAAAAATCTTTTTATTGACGGTACAAAAATAGAAGCCAATGCGAACCGTTATACGTTTGTCTGGAGAGGAACAATCAATTATCATCTTGCAGGACTACTGGATACTATTGATTTATTGTATCAAAAGTATAACGTTTTGATTGATGAAAATGAGTATGGCATCAAATATGACATTCCCCATGCACATATGTTCGTGATCGAAGGAATGGAGAAAGTACGGGATGTCATTGAAAAGAACCGAAAAAGAAAACTGACAAAACATAAAAAGTTATCCAATAATACAATCATAGAGATTGACAATTGTTCTCCGTTGGAGATACTGAAGCTCCAAAAAAATCTGATACAGATAGCAGAACAGGAACAGATTACATTTGTTTATGGAAAAGGAAAAAGAAAATCGGAAATCCAGCAGCTTTACGAAGAATTGGAAGCCTGTGGTGAACGTCTTATGGGATATAAAGAGTGTTTTGAGATCATGGGAACAGACAGAAACAGTTATTCCAAAACAGATCTGGAAGCTACTTTTATGCGGATGAAAGAGGATCATATGCTGAACGGGCAATTAAAAGCGGCATATAATGTTCAGATTGCAGTAGAGAATTATTTCATTGTCCAGACTTATGTCAGCAATGATCGGACAGATTATAATACGTTGATTCCGGTTTTGGAAAAACATCAAAAAGCATTTGGGGATATTCTTGAGGAAGTGACAGCAGATAGCGGGTATTGCAGCGAAAGAAACCTACTGTACTTAAAAGAACATAAAATCTCCAGCTATATCAAGCTGCAGGATCATGAAAAACGGAAAACACGTGCGTATACAGAAGAAATCGGAAAGTATTACAACATGAAAACGCAGATATTTGAAGATGAGTTGTATTATATTTGCCATGACGGAAGAGAATTGCATCATATCCGAACAGAAACAAAAGCACAGACTGGTTATACACAAACCTTTGAAGTGTATGGATGTGCAGACTGCAGTGGTTGTGAACATAAAGCAAAATGTCTCTATAAATATGATGCCGAAAAAGATAGAGAGAAAAATAAAGTGATGAAGATCAACGAACAATGGGAAGCTTTGAAAGAAGAATCCCATAAAAACATCCAGAGTGAGAAAGGGATCTTAAATCGTCAGATTCGTTCCATCCAGACAGAGGGACATTTTGGAGACATTAAAGAAAATGACAGTTTCCGCCGATTCAATTACCGGACATCCGAAAAAGTATATAAAGAATTCATGCTGTATGCGATTGGAAGAAATATAAATAAATACCATCGTTTTCTTCATGAAAAAATCCAAAAATTTGAGAAAAAAATCGAAGAAACAGTTGCTTAGAAAATGTGTACGTTTAAATATGCAGGTTGAGGGGTTTTTGTGCCCAAAAATACATACGAAAAAGACAAAATACGAATCTCTCATAGAAGATCAGGTGCGAAAAACACTGATTTCTAAAGGAGATTCGTATTTTGAGATTTAGAGCCTAAAAATCGGTATTAACCGACAGCCCCATTTCTATAAATTCTTCTGCGCTGTTATACGATGAAGCGGCAGCTGATATGCTGCCGCAATTGACATTCTCTCTATCGCTTCAACCAATAATAAATGGTCTCTGCTGCAGCTCCTGTGGCATATTTGTTCTGGAATTCATAAAGCGGCGTCTCTGTCCATGCAGTTCCCGCTATATCCAGATGAATCCACGGAAGCCCTTCTGCAAACGCGCGGATGAATAATCCCGCTGTAATCGTTCCACATACGCTTCCGCCGATATTTTTAATATCTGCCACATCACTTTCAATCATTTTTTCATGCTCTCTGCCAAATGGAAGCAGCCAGTATTTTTCTCCGGATTTTTCGCTTGCCGCCTCAAATTCCTGCCAAAGCCCATGATCATCACACAGTACTCCGGCAATACTGAACCCGAGCATATTCACAACTGCTCCTGTCAATGTTGCGATATCAAGGATTCTCGTCGCACGTTCATGGTGGATGGCATATGTTACTGCATCTGCCAGGATCAAACGTCCTTCCGCATCTGTATTTCCGATTTCAATCGTCTTACCGGAATATGAGGTAATCACATCTCCCGGAAGAAAGCTTCCAGACGAAATTCTATTTTCACAAAGCGGCATTACCGCTGTTACATTTACTTTCTCTTTGCGCTTCGCCAGTGCATAGACTGCCCCTGCAACTGCTGCTGCGCCGGCCATATCTCCCCGAATTCCCGCCATACCGGAAGCCGGTTTCAGACAATAACCGCCTGTATCACATGTAACACCTTTTCCAACAAGCGCTGTTATTTCTTTCTTCAATGGTTCTCCCCGATAGCGCAGGATTACAAGATACGGAGGATATGCGCTTGACTCTCCCACCGCCAAAAGCGCTCCCATTTCCAGCTTACGCATCTCATCTACCGTAACGATTTCCATTTCCACATTCGTATCTTTTACCAATTTCTGGATCTCTTCTGCAAAATCTTCCGGCCGGAGCTTATTCCCCGGACGATTTACCATTTCTCTTGCAAATGTAATTGCCTCAGTAATAACGGCTCCCTCTGCCACACATTGTTTCGCCCGTTCCAGATCTTTTCCCGGGATTCCAATTACCGATACCTGAAATTCTTTTTCTTCCTGCTGTGATTTGTATGTAGGTGCTTCATAAAGACCGAGACAGATTCCTTCTGTACATGCTGTCAGCACAGAGGCATCATTTTCCTCAAGAATCCGGTCCATCAAAATAGAAAACTGATATATTCTTGTCTGCTTCAGCGTTTTACATGCTTTTGCCATCAACTCTTTCAGTATCGTTACATTTGTCAGATCTTCCTTTCCGGTTCCCACAAAAAGAATCCCCTCTTCCTGTGGAAAATAATACGTCTCCAAATATTCTCCGTGGAAAGCTTTTTGCGCCTCTGCGTATTTGGATTCCTGCCAGTTATATTCTTCTCCGGCAAAGATTACCTGTGTTCCGATAATCTTGCCCCAAACAAATTCTATCATCTGCTATTTCCTCCGTTCGTTTCTCTATACTGCTCCTGACTGAATCATGCGAAGCAGCATATCTGCTGTTCCTACATTATATCCTGCTTCTCCATAAATTCCTGTCAAATCATGTCGGAGTACAAGAATAAATGGATACAAACCAGGCTCCCGGAACATTCTGCGAGCCAGCTGTTCTGCCTGTCCATTTCTTTTCTCTGTCAGACAATATACTGACTCCAATGTTTCCCGCAATTTCACATATGTCTGCTGACAAAAATCCTTCTCCTCCGCTACAATATAAACTGGTGTTCCGCCGAATTCTTCTGCACGTTCGATCAGTTCATTAAAAATGTGCTCCGTTGGTTCTTTGCCAGGTTCTGCCCATATATAAATCCCCGCGTGTTTGGCTGCCTGAAAGCTTTCTCCGCTCGCTGTTTGAAAAGAAATCTCCGGCAGCGGTATTTCTGACAACATTTCTGATAATGCTGCTTCTTTTTTCTCCAGAACAACCTCTGTTCGGTTTCCTGCCGTGATCTGCTCATAACGCACTTTTGCAAAGACATTTCCATTTGGCAGACGGTTTGCCGTGCAGATCCGATAAATGCCTTCCGGGACCTCTGTTTCTCTTCCAAGAGCCACTTCCTGGCATACCCGGAACTGACCATTTTTCAGCAAAGCTACACTATAATCTGTACGATACTTCCAGTTCTCTGGACCATTCAGAAAAAGTATTCCTGTCTTTTCTCCTGTCAGCCAGCAGAATGTTTCTCTTTCTTCTTTGCTTCGACAGGCCTGTGCTCGTCCGTCAATCAGAGACAATCTTGCCGGAATTCCCGCACACCGAAGGAGCGCTGTTTTCAAAATCTCCTTTGCCCCCACAGTCCCATAGCCGGATTCCAGACAAGCCTGCGGTGTATTCAAAAGTCCCTTATAGCATTGCGATTCCACTGTCTTTACTCTTGATTCTACATATTGCTCCACCTTCTCCGGATCTGTTTGGAATGTATGCAGATCCTTCTCCGGCACGATTGCTTCCAGTGCTTCCTTCCAACAAGTCAAGCGTTCCAGTCCAATTCTTGGCTGCAGCAAATACTCTTCAAATACCTGCGTTGGATATCTTCCCTCATATTTTCCTGCCCATTCTGCCTGTTTTTCTAAAACAGAAAAAGGGACTTCCCGCAAATCTTTTTCCGGAAGAAGACGCCAGATCTTCTCTATCCATCTATCCATATCCCGCTGCGTTTCCTGATCCCATTCCGAAGATTTTACCGTGTTTTCCCATCGGTCTTTCTCTGCGTTCCAGAAAACCTCGCGTTTTTTCTGCAAATGCCTTGCTGCGGCTGCAAGTTTTTCTTCTGCTGCCTTTGCTTTTTTATTAAGATTCCTGCATCCCGGCGCAAAACATTCCAATGTGTTCCATACGCCTGTCTTCCATGGATTTCTGCGGATCTGAATTTGACATCTCGTATCTTCTTTTACCTGAATCAACTGTTCTCCATAACAGTCACCACAGCGCGCACTGAGCAGCAGCGTTCCAAAGCCTGTATAAAATTCATATTGCCCATACGCATTCGTTTTTCCATTCGCTATCTCAAGAAATGATGCGTAATTCATCACTTCACAGCAAATCTTTGCATCCGTTACAGCCTTTCCTTCCTCATCTATAACTTCTATCCGAAGAAGTGTTGTTTCCCCATAGCGTGAAAGTTCATTTAGCAATATCGCACATCCATCTTCTCCCGCTAATCGTTCCCCTTGACGCTTTGCCTCTTCACTTCCTCCAAAATACGGCGTATGAATCATCATTGCTCTTGAAGATGCTCCGTCAAACCATCCCTGGTCCAGAACTTCTTCCGGTTCACATGCCCCAAGATAATGCCATGTATCTCCGCACCAGACTTCTACCCAGGCATGATTGTCATCGCAGTGCGACCAGTGAGGCGCATAGACTTGCCGCGCCGGAATTCCCGCACTTCGCAGGACATTTACCACAAAGGTAGATTCCTCTCCGCATCGGCCTTCTCCACACCGATATACGCTCATGGCAGATGCCGTACGGTCATCTGCCTGACGGTAGGAAACCTCTCCGGCACACCAATAATTGATTTTCAGGACCGCTTCTGTCATCCTGCTGCCAAGATCATATCCCTCTTCTTTTTCTGCCCCTTCTTTTAAAGATGCCAGCATACACTGCATTTCTTTTCCGAAAAACTTGCGACACGGCTCAATTTCCTCATCGTTTACCCGATGAAACAATACATAGGACGCAAAAAGCTCTTCCGGGATCTTACCGGCAAAAATATCATTTGCCCAAAGCTCTGCTCCCCATTCTGCAAAATCTGCAAATACTTCCACCGGATAGTCCGCCATGTCGCTCAAAGGCATCCTTCCATACAGCACATACAAGGCATCTCTCACATCTCCGGCATATGCGGAAATCTTTTCAGACAGCACTCTCCCAAATGTTCCGAGTTCTGTCATCCGTCTTTGAAAATCCTCAATGATTTTCTTTCTGTATCCTTCTGAAAACATAACTCTCTGCTCCTGTATCCTATCTCTCTGGGTGTTCTTTTGCTTTCTTTTCCAGCTCGTCCAATACGTTTCTTGCTTCCTTCACGTTCTCCTCTGCTGTCTGCCAGATTTCATACTCACTCAGAGACGGTAAGCCCATACTGACTTCTGATTTGCGATATTGCATCTGACTATTCACAACAATTTTTCCTGACATATGATAATCCAGAATTCCAGTCTCTTCATATAGGCTGCGGATCACACCTGCATGAATTCCTCCTCCTGCAAGAATTTGAATTCTTCCATCCGCCTGCTGCTGCAGTTGTTTCAGAAGTTTTGCTCCCTTTGGCGCAGATTCCTGCTGTCCGGACGTTAATATATTGCGGATTCCGAAAGAAACCGCCTGCTCCAGAGCTTCGTGCGGATCCTTACACATGTCAAACGCCCGGTGAAGTGTAACTTCGATTGCTCCCGCTTCTTCCAGGAGATACTTCATTCCTTCTGTATCTAGTGTCCCATCCGGATTCAACATTCCGATTACCACACCATTGGCCCCATGTTCCCGAAACCATCGGATCTCTCTTGCCATCTGTCTGGTCTCTTCTTTTGTATAACAAAAGTCTCCAAAACGAGGCCGGATCAGAACATTTATCCGAGTGTCACAGATTTCTTTTACCTGCTCAAATAAAGCAAAGGAGGGAGTTGTCCCTCCAATAACCAGATTACCACAAAGCTCGAGGCGGTTTGCACCGCCCCGAACAGCATTCTTTACCGATTCCAACGAATCTGTACAACATTCTAATACTCCATATCTCATCTTATACAGCTGTCTCCTTCCACATTTTACGAAATACCGGAATATAACATCCCAATGTCCATACCATCAATAGCGCACATGCAAAAATAATTCCATTTGCAATCTGCTCTGACATCTGCGGAAACAGTAATACAACAAACAGCACAACATAAATCGCTGCCGTGCATACTTTTCCAAACCACATCGCTCCGTCCAGCTTCCGACCGTTGTGCCGGAGCATCAGAAGTCCCATAATTCCCATGAAACCTTCTTTAATGAAAAATAACCCTACAAGAAGCCACATCCATTTGTATTTCATCGTCACACATAAAAATACTGCTCCCTGTGTCAGCTTATCTGCCAACGGATCAAGAAACTTCCCAAGTTCTGTGACCTGATTTAGCTTTCTTGCAATCTTTCCATCGAATAAGTCTGTTAATCCGGAAATTCCAATGGCTGCCGCTGCATAATAATATTCCATCACAGTTTCTGCATGCAGATATAAATATACGAAAACCGGAATCATAATCAGCCTGAAATAGCCGAGCAGATTCGGAATCGTAAACCATTCTTCCCGCTTAAATTTCATATTCTTCTCCTTCCTGCAGCAGAAACCTGATATCCGCCGCCTTTACATACTTCGATACAATGCCGTCAGTATATCAAGCATCTCCTCTTTCTTCATCTTACTGCTGTCAAGGCAGAGATGATACTGCTCCATATCCATCCAATCCTGATCGGTGTAATAATTATAATAATACCGGCGCTGCTTATCCATCTTGCGAATTAACGCCTTCGCCTCTTTCAGATCACACTGCTCCCGCCTCATAACGGTATTAATACGCGCCTCCAGCGGTGCATGGATAAATATACTTTTTACAGAATCACAATCCTTTAAGATTGCATTGGCACATCTTCCAATGATAATACAATCTTCTTTCTCAGCTAATTCCCGAATCAGCTTATCTGTCTCACCAAAAAGCACATCGTTCATTGGCTCAAACCTGAACTTCGGCTCCATCTGGTACTCATCATTTACAGGGTACAGCCACATACTTGCGCGCTTTTCGTCTACTTTCGCCAGTTCCTCATATGGAATGTCTTTTCTCTCAGAAATAATCTTCAAAAGCTGCTTATCATAATAGTGGATGCCAAGCTTCACTGCAAGAGCCTTTCCAATCTCCCGTCCGTCACTTCCATAAGTTCTGTTAATTGTAATGACTCGTTTCATACAAACGTCCCCCTTCCACACCGCTATGCGGATTATATCTAGTTGTGATGTTTGTATTATAACATTTTTTGTATAGATTTACCATAATTCACCTAAAAAAATAAAAAACAGATACCGAATTTCTTCTCTGTATCTGCTAACTTTAACCGTATATACTCTATCCGAATACGCGTCATCTTTGCATCGGAACTTATGATGAAAACAAATCTAAGCAGGACGATAAGCCGGGTTATGTCGTTGGACAATCATCTATCTAGAACTGCCGTTGCCGACAGTTTCAAGCGACCTACCTAAAACGTGACGGGCCGCCACATTGTTTTCGTTCGGTCTTGCTTCGGATGGGGTTTACATGTGCCCCCGCTGTTACCACCGGGGCGGTAGTCTCTTACACTGCCTTTCCACCCTTACCTGAGTCTTCTCAGGCGGTTTATTTCTGTTGCACTGGCCTTAGAGTCACCTCTACCGGACGTTATCCGGCATCCTGCCCTGTGAAGCCCGGACTTTCCTCACCTGCGACCTTTCGGTACATGCAGCCGCGATTGTCTGTCCTACTTAGATTTATTTCTTTCACTGAGTTATTTATTTTACCATAAAATCACTTGATTGTAAACATGCCTGACGTAGAAATTCTGTCATGGCTCTGCTCATGTATTTTCCCTGTTTCCAGTAAAAACAAATGTCTCTTTCTACTTCATCTCCATCCAGCTTATAGTAGATTACGTCCGGATGCGGCGGAACGCGGCGAATCAGTGTATCGCTGACAAACGAAATTCCCATTCCGGAACAAGTAATGTTATAGGAAGTTACCTGTTGATCAAGTTCCAGCACAACTTTCGGTGAAAATCCATGCTCTTTGCAGATTTGAATCGCCCTTTGCCGCGTATCATTCTCCTGTTTCAGAAGAAGAAATGGAGCCTCTTTAAATAATTCCAGCGGAACTGCCTTTGTTCCCTCCTGAAACTTTGTTCCTTTTCCACTTCCATTTGGAATGAGCTGATATGATGCAAGCCCTTCATTCTCTTTTAAATGTCGTGGTACTGCCAGAAGCAGATGCTCTGTCCGATACAGCTGCATACCGAATACAGCTTCATTAAATCGCGAATTGTCCACCACAAGGTCTAACAGCCCTGCTCCAAGAAATTTTTCAAGATTTGCGGTTGTTTCTTCTACTAATTCAATCGTAACCTTCGGAAAACGTTCTGTAAAGCTTCCTATCAGCTTCGGCAGAACATAGGAAGAAAAAAGATTACTTCCTCCAAGCCGCAAATGTCCGGTACGAAGCTCTCCATAATCCGAAATATAATTGGCAAAGCTGTTCTGAACAGCAATAATTTCTTCTACCGCACCGATATAGCGGGCGCCGCATTCGGTCAGTCGAATCGGATTCGTACTCCTGTCGAACACCGGATAGCCGATTTTCTGTTCAATCCGTTTTACATTTGCACTCAGAGAGGGCTGTGAAATAAATAATTTTCTGGCCGCTTTCGAAAAGCTTTTCTCCTTATACACTTCATAAATATATTCCATTCCCTGAAAAATTTCCTCCATCAATTTCTCCCCCGCTTTCGTAATACCGCAAGTGCATTAGTATAGTATAAAAATTATATTTATTATAAAAATATATGTATTTGATTATACTATAGCATCAACGTATACTAAGAGCAAGAAGAAAACCAAAATCTGGAGGAAAGAACGAATTATGGTTACGAAAGTAAATTTGGACGGAAAAAATTATCGTATGGAAAAAGACTCGATCGGCGTGAAAGATGTTCCGGAAAACGTCTACTATGGAGTACATTCTTTGCGCGCTGCCGAGAACTTCCACATCACCGGACTCTATATGCATCCGGAAATTATCCGCAGCCTTGCATATATTAAAAAAGCTTCTGCAATTACTAACTGCGAAGTAGGAACACTGGACAAGTCCATTGCTGAGGCGATCTGCAAAGCATGTGATGAAGTCATTGCAGGTAAATTTCAGCATGATTTTATTGTAGATCCGATTCAGGGCGGCGCAGGTACTTCTTTAAACATGAATGCCAACGAAGTTATTGCCAACCGCGCTATCGAGCTTCTTGGCGGTCAGAAAGGTGACTATTCTATCGTAAACCCAAATGACCATGTAAACTGCGGTCAGTCTACGAACGATGTTATTCCTACTGCCGGAAAAATGACTTCTTTAAGATTGCTTGAAAATTTAAAGAAAGAATTAAAAAGACTTCATGAAGCATTTTGTGAAAAAGCAAGAGAATTTGATCATGTAATTAAGATGGGACGTACTCAGATGCAGGATGCTGTTCCGATTCGTCTCGGTCAGGAATTCCAGGCATATTCTGTTGCTATTATGAGAGATATCCATCGTATGGACAAAGCAATGGACGAAATGCGTACATTAAATATGGGCGGAACAGCTATCGGAACCGGAATCAATGCAGATAAAGGCTATTTAAAACGTATTGTGCCAAATCTATCCGAAATTTCCGGAATGGATTTTGTGCAGGCATTTGACTTAATCGACTCTACACAGAGCCTTGATCCTTTTGTTGCTGTATCCGGTGCAATCAAAGCCTGTGCCGTAACACTTTCTAAGATTGCCAATGACCTTCGTTTGATGTCTTCCGGTCCCAGAGCCGGATTTGGCGAGATTAACCTGCCTGCAAGACAGAACGGTTCTTCTATCATGCCGGGAAAAGTGAATCCGGTTATCCCGGAAGTGGTTAATCAGGTTGCTTTCAATATTATCGGAAATGATATGACAATCACTATGGCTGCTGAAGCAGGACAGTTAGAATTAAATGCATTCGAACCAATTGTATTCTATTGCCTCTTCCAGTCTATTGATACATTGGCATATGCTGTTGAGACTTTCGTTGATAATTGCGTAAAGGGAATCACAGCAAATGAAGAACGTTGTCGTTATCTTGTAGAAAACAGTATCGGTGTCATTACTGCTATCTGCCCTTATGTTGGATATCAGAAAGCTGCTGACATTGCAAAAGCTGCTCTTCAGACAGGTTCTTCCATCCGCGAATTAATTTTAAAAGAACACCTTCTGACAGAAGAAGAATTAAACAAGATCCTTGATCCTGTTAATATGACAGAACCTGGTATTCCGGGAAACAAATAAACCGACAAATCTCATAGAGCATCACAAATAAGAAGGGCCGGCATTTCACGGATTGAGCGTGAAATGTCAGCCCTGTATTTTTATTGTTTTCCTCCATTGATTCCGGAAAGATACTGCTAATCTTCTCTTCTTGTCAGAACTATTTCTTTCAGGATCTGATTCTTCAATTGATATTCTCGCCGTTTCATACACATCTGCCCTGCAAATTTCACAGTTCCTGCCATTCTGGCACATGCCTCATGATATGTCATCACCTCTGGAAGCTTGACATCTCTTAGCGTTCCCAAATCTGTTCCCAGAAGTGCAAAAGTAGTTTTCGGACAAAGAATCATCATACTGTCACGGTGCATCTGTCTGCAGGCTTGTATTAAAAATGGCATTGTAAATGTTTCCGTCAGCTGTTCCATCAGTTTTGGTCCGATCATACTGACCGCCCCTGCTGAATCTGCATAACTAAACCATCTTACCCCTGCTTCTTCTGCCGCTGCTATTACCCGAAGCTCTTCTTGACAGAATTTATCCAATAACTTCTTCATCTGCTCCGGACATTTTCGAAATGCTTTAAAAATAGTTCGAATATCAATTAGGGAATTGCATATCGTAAGCGGTCCTGACAAGTTAAATACTACTTTTTCTCCATTCTGAGTAAGCTTTCTGCAAGCCCTTAACGTTTCCCCCATTCGGCCACTTTCAAGCTGCATTTGCGGCAGCGCCAGCAGCTCCTCCACAGTCTCACAACAATACTTTCCTACCCGGGGCGGCGTTGTTCCATCACCGAGACGAATGTCCGCACCAAGCGCTTCTGCTTCAAGTGTATGGCAAAATGGCATTTCACAAAATACATCTCCACTGCTTTTTTTATAAAATTTTGCCAGTTTTATCATTTCTTCCTGTTGGATATAAGCCTCCGGAAATACACATCCTGCCTTCAGCGCGTCTTCTTTTTGACGCCCATCCAGATTCTCCGGCTCACAATGAAATTCCGTAATTTTTCTCATGACTCTGACACTCCCTCATCAATGATCAGCTTATCTGAATCTGCCGCTGTCGTTGCCAGCGTATCACATCTTTCATTCTGCGGATGCCCATCGTGCCCCTTTACCCAATAAAATGTTACGCGGTGGTTTTCTTTTGCCTTCAGAAGTCTTTTCCATAAATCTACATTCTTTACCGGTTCATTTTTCCCCCGCTTCCAGCCCTTTTTGAGCCATCCGTCAATCCAGTGCTGATTAAAAGCATCCACGACATATTTAGAATCGGAATAAAGCTCTACTTCACATGGGCGGTTCAACGCTTCTAACCCCGCAATAACTGCCATCAATTCCATCCGGTTATTTGTTGTTCGCACATACCCCTGAGATAACTCTTTCACATGCAGAGTTCCTTTTGAATCTACATATTCCAACACAGTTCCATAACCTCCCGGTCCATCCGGATTTCCTCTGGCTGCACCATCCGTATAAATCTGAACTTTCATATTGCCTCCTTTTATCTCACTACGATTCTGCAAGAATCCATTCCCCACTCTTTAAAAATTCCTCTGCGGTTGCATCTGCTCTGCGGATAATCTCTTCGTCATATCCGATCATGCCAAGCAGACGAATTGCATTTCTTGAAGTCGCACGTCCCGGATATAAAATATAGTCAAAGAGAATATCATTTTCCACGATCTCTTCCTGAAAATGATAATTATCATAATCGGCTTCCAACATTTGCGTCAACTCGATATCGTGTGTTGCCGCAAAGCAAAGTACATTATTTCCTGCCAGACTCTTTAAGATCTGTGCAGATGCTGCAATACGCTCTACGGTATTCGTTCCTCGAAGTACCTCATCAATAAAACAAAGTACCGGCACTTCCCCATTTGTCTCATTTAGAATTCTCTTTAATGACTTGATTTCTACAATATAATAACTTTCCTGACTGTCAAGATCGTCCCGCAGCGCCATTGAAGAGTACACGCGAAAGAAATTTGTCCGATAGGTATGTGCAAGGCAGGTATGGATTGTCTGTGCCAGGATTCCGTTGATCGCAATGGTTTTTAAAAATGTGGATTTTCCTGAAGCATTTGAACCTGTAATCAGTACCCCTTTCTTCGTACGGATTGTATTCGCTACCGGATCCCGGATCATTGGATGATACACATCTTCTGCTTCCAGTTCTGTTCCCTGATCCTTCAGAAATTCCGGCAGTACATAAAACGGAAGACTTTCCCGATAAGAAGCGATTGCAATATGTGCTTCCAACATTCCGAGAAGATCCATCAACCTGTAGATTTCCCGGCTTTTCTTCTGCACCTCTCCCAGCATCTGATTGAATACAATCAAATCAATATGAAACAACATACGAATATAATCTGCAAACACATCAAGCGCTGATCCTGACATTTTGTCTCCGCCTGCAATCCATCCTGATTTTTTCTGAAACGCCCCGAAACTTTTTCGGATTTCTCTGATTTCATTTATGTATGAAGAAATTTCAGTATCTTCTATACGGCTAATCTTCTCTCCTGCCTTCAGCATCCGGATCAAATGGACAAATGTCACGATGTATGGTTCGATTTCTCCCCGCTGTTTATAATAAACCCGGATATTAACTCCTATATCTGCAAGCAATATGAGAAATCCTACCGCTGGATTCAGAAAGCATCCAACTGCACAGAGCAGAAAAATAAAAATGGACAGATAATGCGGCATATTGCTTTTTGGCTTCAGCGACTCCAATGTCTGGATATAATCACAGATAGATACCTTCTTCGTTCGGCCAATTTCAAAATACTGCATCTGTAATTCCGTGCGGACCGTTTTTGCTTCTGCAAAATGCCTGATCAGCCGTTCTCTTTCCTGCATGTTTTCTTCCGACATTTCCGGTGTTCTTAACATATAATAAAGATATTCCTGTCCGACAGAAGAATATGTACGGTTCAGCATACAGAACACTCGATCCATATCCAAATCATTCCAGGTAATATCATCAATCACATGACTTTTTTCTTCTTGGCGTTTTAGTTTATTCTGATAATAGTGTGCAATATTTTCTAATTCTCCGCTGATATATTCCCTGTCCGGAACATTTCCCCACTCCCGCTCAATCTTTCTTCTGCGATTCAGGAGATTGGCACGGCGACTCGCCGACATAACACTGTAAAGAATCAGAAGAACGGCAAGCACACTTCCTGTAATTAAAATGTCTGTTCCCATAGGTTCTCTCCTTTTTGTACACTTTTCGCTAATGCGATAAGTGATTCCAATGTTGCCTCCTTTGCAGTCAATGTTTTCATGCCAAATGCTCTGGCTGCTTTTTCTGTCTGCTTCCCTATGCAAAATGCATGCACCTGTCCGAGTTCTATCCCCTCTGCTGCATTGACAAATCCCCGGACAGTAGAAGCGCTTGTAAACATCGCATAGGTTCTTTCGTAGGAAAATTCTCGCCGAAGATCAATATATGCATAACGCTCTTCTTCAATCTCGTAGAGCGGCGCATCTGTAATCTGCACCTGTTCTGCGCGCATCAGTTCCTCTAAAAGCTGAGGATTTCCCTGCGCCGCCCGTGCAATCAGCACTTTTTCCCCGGCTTTTACCTTTTCTGCCAGAAGCCGGCCAAGATGAACTCCATCGTATCTATCCGGAATGAGATCCGCATACCATCCATGTGTTTCCATGATACTGGCTGTTCCTGTTCCGATACATGCCAGTTTTAAATGAGATAATGTTCTCATATCGATTCTTTGTTCTCTCAGAAACTTCATCCACTGCTCTGCTCCGCTCGGACTTGTCAGTACAAGCCACCGATAGGTATCTATTTCCGCAAGCGCTTTTTCAAGCACCTCAGTATTTTGGGCCGGACGCACTGCTATAGCAGGAAATTCAAACACCTCAGCTCCCTCTTCTCTTAGCATCTGAGAAAGCCTTCCCTGCCTTTCTCTTGGTCTTGTCACAATAATCCGCATTCCGGACAGAGGACGTTTCTCATACCAGGACATTTCTGACAAGCCGCACACATCTCCCACAAGAATGATTGCCGGGGAGGTAATCTGTTCTTCTTTTGCCCGTCCTGCAAGTTTAGAAAGCGGCGCACACACTTTGCGCTGAGCTGCCGTTGTTCCCTTCTCTAGCACTGCTGATGGTGTATTCGGATTCATCCCCGCTTTCAGAAGTCCTTCTGTCACTTCCGGAAGTGAAGTCACACCCATTAAAAACACAAGCGTTCCTCCCATAGTTACAAGCGATTCAAATTCCTTTTCTGCAATTCCTCCTGCCTTTTTATGTGCCGTTACAATATGAAGAGAGGACGCCATATTTCTATGTGTAACAGGGATCCCTGCATACGCTGCAACAGAAATCGCTGATGTAATTCCCGGAACGATCTCATATGGAACCCCTTCTTTCAAAAGCAACTCTATCTCTTCTGCCCCTCGTCCAAATACAAACGGATCCCCACCTTTTAATCGTACTACCTTTTTTCCTGATTTTGCCTCCCGCAATAAAATCTCATTAATCTCCTCCTGAGGAATCGGATGATGTCCGGAACGTTTGCCCACATCAATATATTCTGCATCTTTTCTTCCGTACATTAGAATTCCCTGCCCAACAAGCCGGTCAAATACAATCACATCTGCTTCTTCCAGAAGGCGTTTTCCCTTTACTGTAATCAATTCCACATCGGAAGGACCGGCTCCTACAAGCCATACCTTTCCCTGCTGTCTATCTTTTTTTGTTTCGCAATTCATCTGCAAGTTCGACTCCTATCTTTTCTGCATCCTCATAACTTCCATAAATTTTTCCAATCCGGTATTCGTTCGCACCTTGTTCTGCATATAGACCTGTAAGACAAATTCCCTGCCCGCTTTCTTTCGCATAGGCTGCCACAGGAGAAGAACACCCTCCATCCAGTGTTCTTACGAAAGCTCTCTCACTTTCTGCGATCCGAGCCAGTCTTTCATCCCATAGACAGCTCGTAAACTCCTGCATCTCTTCTCTTCCTTGTACTGCTAAAATGCCCTGTCCCGCTGCCGGGATCAGCTCTTCCACAGAAAAGTATTTTGCAATCCGTTTCTCCAGTCCAAGCCGTTTCAACCCTGCCGCCGCAAGAACAAGAGCGCCGTACTCACCACTTTCAAGCTTTGCAAGCCGTGTCTGTACATTGCCCCGAATCCACTGCACCGTAATCCCCGGGAAAAGCTGCTCTAAAAGCAGTTTACGCCGCAGGCTGCTGCACCCTACCGGAAGCGACTGATCCCACTGGTCTGTTCCTTCCGGCAGGACAAGGGCATCTCTCGGATCCTGCCGATCCAAATATGCAAGAAGAGGAAGTTCTTCCGGTATTTCCATCGGCATATCCTTCAGACTGTGAACCGTCAGATCTACTTCTCCGGAAAGGAGCGCCCGATCCAGTTCTTTTACAAAAAGTCCCTTTCCTCCCACCTTATCCAGCGTCTTATGTAATATGATATCTCCGGTTGTTTTCATCGTCACCAGTTCATAGACATACTCCGGATAGCAGCGCTTTAATTGCTGTATAACGATTTCTGATTGTGCGACAGCCAGTTTACTCTCTCTGCTGCCGATCCTGATTATTTTTTTCATCTGCTTTCTCCAAACATTTTCGTATCATTGCCGCTTTTTCAGCCACATCTCTATGATTTTTCCCATTTCCGGTTATTCCTACTACCACTTCTTCTGAAGATGCTATTGCCGGAAAATAAAAATCACACATAGATGCATTCGATGCATTATTGACTGGCACATTTCTCCTCTTGCAAAGACGCGCAATCTGCTCATTCACTTCCGAATCACCCGTTGCTGCCAATACAAAAAACCAGTTCTCCGCCAGATCTTCCTCTTCAAAAGCTTTCTTTCGAATCTGAAGATTCCCATTATGGCACAGCATCTCCCACGCTTCCAGAAGATCAGTCGGAATTTCTCTTGTGATCACAGTTATTTCTGTATGAAAAAATTGTAATGTCCGAACCCTGCGAAGCGCAATCTTCCCGGCACCGAACACTACAATTTTCTTTCCCTCAAGATTTATAAACAGCGGAAAATACGGTGTTTCCTGCATCTATTCTCCCTCCACAAGTGTAAAACTGTCACCTGCAGAAATGATTCCTCCGTGGAGTACAACACAAAATACACCTTCTCTTGGCATAATACAGTCTCCCATTTTCTGAAAAATCTCGCAGCCATGGTGACATTCTTTCCCGATCTGAGTCATCTCAAGAAGAACCTCGTTGCATTGAAACCGGCTTCCGATCGGAAGATTTTTAAAATCATACCCTTCCACAACAATGTTTTCTCCAAATGCACCAAACGCAACTTCCGCACCTTTCTTTCGGAATTCTTCTATCTTTTCATAGGATAATAAACTCACCTGGCGATGCCATTTTCCTGCATGAGCATCTCCTTTTATTCCCCAGTCCTCAAGAAATTCTGCTGTCTTTTGATCCTGCTTTTGTGTCCCTTTTTCTTTACTGATACAAACTGCTTTTACGATTCCCATTTCTATACTCCATTTCTCTAGCCGCCAATCTTTGCCATAGCAGCTGATTGAATATTCTCTTCTTGAAAATGATGTTCCTTCGGTTTCTGTCGGATTCCTTCTATAAGAAGTTCCAAAAGTTCTTCGTCAGTACACCCTTTTCTCAGATGCGCCTTTAGGTCCATTCCATTCTGCGACTGAAGGCAAAGTCTTAGTTTCCCTTCCGAAGTCAGACGAATACGATTGCATCTGTCACAGAACTTGTGGCTGACAGCGCTGATAAAGCCTATCTTGCCGCAAAACCCGGCAAAGCTATAATACACTCCCGGTCCATAGCCAAGCGTCTTTTCATATCGTTCCATCTTGCCATAAGCCTGCTCCAGTACCGATGCAACCATCTGCTGCTGACTTTCCTTGCAGATTTCATTGACCGACAACGGCATCCTCTCAATAAATCTGACATGCACCGGCGCCCGTTTCGCAATTCCTGCTAACGCTACTGCCGTATGCTGCCAGTTCGTTTCTTCCAATACACTATTTATTTTAACAGAAATGTTTGGATATGCAAGAACAGTTTCAATTCCTCTGAGTACATCTTCCACATGCCCAACGCGTGTAATACGGTGGTAAGCTTCCCCGTCAAGTGTATCAAGACTGATATTGATTCCATCTATTCCTGCTTCTGCCAAATCATTTATATAACGCGGAAGCAAAATACCGTTCGTTGTCAATGTAACTGTCTGAATCCCCGGAAGCTTTTTCAGTTCTTTTATCAGTCCTGCCACATCTTCCCTCACAAGAGGTTCTCCCCCTGTAATCTTAATGTGACAGATTCCAAGAACAGCCGCCTGTCTTACAATCCGGATGATCTCCTCATAACTTAAAATCTCTTCATGGGGCGTCCAACAAATTCCGCTTTCCGGCATACAATATGTACAGCGCAGATTACACCTGTCCGTCACTGAAATTCTAAGATAATCAATTGTTCTCCCGTGCTGATCCTTCATCTATGTCTTCCTTTCCAGCTTCTCCTGTTCCCGGAAATATAAAATCTCCGCTCTTTCCTCCGGTTTTTGTTTCAAGATGGATCTCAGAAATTACCATTGCCTTATCAATGGCTTTACACATATCATAAATTGTTAAAAGCGCTACGCTGACTCCTGTCAACGCTTCCATCTCTACACCTGTTCTGCCATGCATTTTCACAGTACAGACAGCTCTGATGACTCCTCTTGTTTCCTCTACTTCAAAATCCACCTTGCTCTTATCAATCAACAGTGTATGACACATCGGAATTAATTCTGACGTCCGTTTTACTGCCATAATTCCGGCAACCCTGGCAACTCCAAGTACATCTCCTTTTTTCGATGTTCCACCTTGTATTGCAGCAATAATCTCCTGACTTACATGGATTTCTCCCGATGCCGTCGCTGTTCGTTCGGTAATGTCTTTCCCGCCTACATCTACCATAACAGCATTCCCTTTCTGATCAAAATGTGTCAGTCTTCCTTCCATCTGTCTTTCCTTTCTCTGTTTTGCTCAAATTGTCCTCTCAAAATTGCTTCCAACACCCCTCCGCCGACGGCTCTCGCTTTATCGGATACCGTATAACAGTGTCGAAGTGTACATCCGGCGTCTATATCTCCACATTTCATTCCTCTTTTTACATACATACCACAATCCGGAAGCATTCCTCTTATCATCCCACTCATCTTTGCCTGAATAGGCACTCCTCCTGCCATTGCCACCACATCGCCTTTTTTGACAAGATCTCCAATGTGCATCTTCGGATAGAAAATACCGTTTACTTCTGCCCTGATCAGACGTTCTTTTGCATAGCCTCTCACTTCTCCGGGAATACCGGTATTGGGAAGGGCGCTTCCTTTTGCAATGACTCGCCCAAGATCATGCCCCCGTTTTGTTTCCACCACATAATGACAATCATCGCCTGCAGTAAATCCCGGTCCAACTCCGATTACGATCGGCGCATCTGTGATACAAGTACCAAGGTTTTTTTTGGCAAGAATCGCATCTACAATTACGTCCGGACGAAACTTTTCCACAAGTTTTGCTTCCGGATCAATGACCACCGGAATCTCCCCCAGGCTAACTGTCTCTTCTACCGCTTCTCTTCCGGAAACTACTCTGGCCGTAATCCCTTCTAAGACTGCCGTTTTGTCTTCCTCATATACTGCTCTTGAAAACGCCGCCTGATACCGGACGGCGGTCGGCTTCGGAAGCTCTGTCATAATTACTTGAAATCCGCACGAAAACAATCGGACTGCAATTCCACTTGCAAGATCTCCCGCACCTTTTATCAATATCCTCATTTCCTTTTCTTCCCTTTCACACATTTGTTTCGATTATAGCATGCCGCGATAAAAAAGTCATTCGATAAGAAAAAATTCATATTCTGAATATTTTTTATTGAGAAATTCTCTCAAAAGTGTTATCATGATAACTAAGATGAACAAGATTAAAGGAGGATTTTTATCATGTTAAAAGTAATCAGTACAGACAAAGCTCCGGCAGCAATCGGACCATATTCTCAGGCAATGGTATTCGGAAACCTTATGATTTCTTCCGGACAGATTCCGATTGATCCGGCTACAGGCGAAATTGCCGGTACAACGATCGAAGAGCAGGCTGAACAGGTCATGAAAAATATCGAAGCAGTTCTTGAAGAAGCAGGCGCAAAATTCACAGATGTTATGAAAACAACTTGTTTCCTCGCTGATATGGGTGATTTTGCAGCATTTAACGAAATTTACGGCAAATACTTCACAGGCAAACCGGCTCGTTCTTGTGTTGCTGTAAAAACACTTCCAAAGAATGTTCTCTGCGAAGTAGAAGTTATTGTGGCTTTAGCATAGCATTATTCTGAACGTATTAAAAAAGTACTGTGTTCCCTTCCGGTTCACAGTACTTTTCTTTGCTCTGATAAAGTTAAAGAATAAATTTTAATCTATCTTTGTTACTTTAATCGTGCACAGCCTCTACACGTTCAAATAATACACGGACATTTCCGCCGCAGACCATTCCGGCTTCTGCTGCCTGAGAAGAAAGATCATAATGCTTCAGATCTATTTCTTTCTTTTCTTCCAAAAGCTTCCTCGCATGTTTCTGTGCCAAATATTCTACCGCACCCCCGCCAATTGTTCCAGCACAGCTTCCATCCTGACAGACAAGCAGCCTTGAGCCAACTCCTCGCGGTGCAGAACCTTTTTTCTCAATTAATGTTACCATCATCATTGCTTCTTTTTTTGTTTTTAACCATTCTAATATTTCCGGCACAATCATCGCCTGCTGAACACCGGCCCGTTCCTGAATTAGTTCCGCAGCAATACTTACCGCAATTTCTTCCGGTGTCTGAGCTCCAATGTCCAACCCGATCGGAGCATGTATTTCACTTAATATTTCCTCTGTAAATCCATCTTCTAACAACCGATTTCTCGTAAATGCTACTTTACTGCGGCTCCCGATCATTCCCACATAGGAATAGGTCCTGTACAGCACTTCGCGCAGGCATACATAATCGTTTTCATGCCCTCTTGTGACAATTACATACGAAGCATACTCCGGCAATAATTCTTTTTCAAATACTTGCAGAAACGGTAAACAAATCAACTGATCTGCTTCCGGAAACCGTTCCCGAGATGCAAAATCCGGTCGGTCATCTACTACAATGATCCGGTAGCCGATCAGTTTCCCAAGTCTGGCAAGGAAAAGCGAGATATGTCCTCCTCCAAGAATCACAAGCACCGGTGCATTGCGGAGTGTCTCGCGATAACTTGTCTTATCCGGTAACTGTACCTGCCTGCACACGCAGCAATGTTCCTGAAGATATGCTGCCATCTTCCGGTAATCATTTTCCCGGATTTTGGTTTCTTCCGAAATCGTTAATTTGTTCTCGCACATTCTCCTGTCTCTCCTGTCATAATCTGAATTCCATGGGTAAGTTCCGGTAAAATATACTCTAAGCACTCCCTGACAGCTTTCGGACTGCCCGGAAGGTTAATAATCAATGTCTGTTTGCGAATTCCCGCCTGCGCTCTGCTTAACATAGCCCGTTTTGTAAACTGCATACTGTAATAACGCATTGCCTCCGGAATCCCCGGAACCAGCTTCTCTGCCACATCTTCTGTCGCCTCCGGCGTTACATCACTTGGCGCAAATCCGGTTCCTCCCGTTGTCAGAAGTAATTCCGCCAATCCTTCATCCGCGATTCGGCGCATTTCTTCTCCCAGCAGATTTCTGTCATCCGGTAAAATCTTTGCAGAAACTACCTGAAACCCAGCTTCCACCAATAATTTTTCAATCTCCGGACCACTTAAATCTTCCCGGAGATTCTGATATCCCTTCGTACTCGCTGTAATAATCGCTGCTCGCATACCCCTTCACTCCATTTCTTCACACAAAATGATTCCCTGCTCTGCCCAGTTTTGTTTCTCTTTCGGACACCAATCTTTTGGACACCGATTCAATACCGGAAGAAACATACCGGATACATTTTTCTTAAGTCCTTTGCTACTTGTCATAATCAAAAACAAGTCGTCTTCTGTCAGAAGTTCTTCTTCCGTTTTTCCCAGAAATGCTTTCACAAGTTCCGGTCGGTGGGCTGTTCCTACTTTCTGTCCAATCGCCATCTGGCTCGTCAGTCCAACTACCAAGTCTGTTCCCTTTGGAATCACCGGTTCATGTTCTGCCGGCATCTTCACAAGACGTTCTTTTGCTCCGTCTGCCTCCAAAATGAGAATCATCTCCCATTTCCTAAGTTCTTCCAACACCTCTTCCGGCAGACTTTTAATCTTTCCGCCTTCTGCCTTTCTCCCTGCTGTCCAAACTTCCGGAGTTCTTATACATTCTTTCAAACTTTTTAACTGAACCTCTGCTGATAGCTCTTCCCGCCATATAAAGCAGTGTTCTTTTGTCTCTCTCATGTGGGTTGTTGTGCTGACAAGTACCGGCTTTCCCTCTGATCGAAATGCTTCCGCCAGTCTATAAGCAAACGTTGTTTTCCCCCCTGCACCGACAAGCGCAACGGTTGCTTTTGTAACTTCTGACAATCCGGTATACTGCAGAAATTCTTTCATACCGCCGCGTTTTCTATAACCATAAAACGGCGTGCGCTGCTGTGACATTCTTTTGTTTTTCCAAAGTGTATCCAATGATTCCGGGATGCGGAAATACAGATCTTTTTTCTGCCCTTTCCTTATATTTGGAACCAGATTCAACGCTTCTTTGCAATCAATATCTTCCAGCTCCAGTGCAGAAGCCGCTTCCCACCGGCAGAGATCCTCTAAATGTCTGCGAATGACCTTCTTGCCTCCCTGATCCTTTGTCAACGCCTTCAATTCATTCGCATAGGCTGCTCCAAATACAGCCGGATTCCCAAGTCTTCCGTCTTTGCAGAGACATCCCAGTCCCTTTTTACTTTCCCGGTAAGATTCCAGCAATCCTTCGATCGTTTCCGCCAGCACATAAGGCTGATCACAGACGCCAAATAAAATCGCATCTTCTTTCATAAGAACACCGATTTCTTCCAGATATTCGATTCCAAGCCGGATAGAATGGGCAATCCCATCTTCCGGCTTGTTATTTTTTACACAGTGGTACCCGCGCTCTGCCATCTGTTCAAGAATTTCTTTATATTGACTTACAATACAGTGTACTCCATCACAGCTTTGCACTTCCTTTAATGTATCAGGAAGAAACTGATAGAGCGGTTTCCCATCTATTTTATACAGCAGTTTGTTGCTGCCGAATCTTATGCTGTTTCCTGCTGCCAGCAGAATCACATGTATCTTTCCGTTCATTTTTACTGTGCTTTCTCTTTCTGCATCGCGCAGTATACTTTCTCCGGTGTAATCGGAAGTTCCCGGAAATGTCCTCCTGTCGCATGGCTGATGGCACTTGCAATCGCCGGAGACGGCGTATTGATTACAATCTCACCAATAGACTTTGCTCCAAACGGACCGCTTGGCTCATAACTGCTCTCAAAATCAACACGGATTTCTCCTACATCCAGCCTTGTCGGAATCCTGTACTGCATAAAGGAATTGCTAAGATCTTTTCCTTTTGCATTATATACAACATCTTCATAAAGAGCCATACCGATTCCCTGAGCAATCCCGCCTTCCGTCTGCACGCGCGCAAGAGACGGATTAATAACGGTTCCGCAGTCTACTACTGCCACATAATCAACCGGTGTTACTTTTCCTGTCTCCATGTCTACTTCGACTTCTGCCATACCAACCATAAATGGCGGCGGTGACGTCGGAGAATAATGGGCTGCTGTTACTTCAAGCGCTTCATCATTCGCACAGAGAGATGCATTTGCCAGTTCTTTCAAAGTAACCTGCTCTCCTGTTTTTAAACATACAACAGACGCTCCATTAAATTCCACTTCTTCCTGGGCGCACTGAAGCATCTTTGCACCGCGTCTTGTGATCCGCTCCCGAAGTTCTGTACTCGCTTTCATAACTGCCATTCCTGTCACATAGGTTGTACTGGAAGCATAAGAACCACAGTCATACGGTGACACATCTGTATCAACTCCTGATACGATAATATTATCCATATCACAGTCCATACAGTCAGATGCCATCTGAGCCAGAATGGTATCACATCCGGTTCCCATATCCGTTGCCCCGATCATCAGGCTGTAGAAGCCATCATCATTCACTTTCAGCGTTACAGAACCGGTATCTACATTTGAAATACCAGACCCCTGCATTGCCATTGCCACACCGACGCCGCGTACTTTTCCATTTCCCATATCGCGATACGGATATTTATCATTCCAGCCAATCATTTCTTTCGCCCGTTCCATACAGCGGTCAAGCGCACAGCTATCTGTCCGCTCTCCATAATAAGCAGGCATAATCTGTCCTTCCCGGACCATATTTTCTTCTCGAAGTTTTACCGGATCCACACCCATTTTTTCTGCCAGCTCATTCACTGCAGATTCTACTGCAAAAATCCCCTGCGTTGCCCCGTATCCACGATAGGCCCCTGCTGACATAACATTTGTATATACAACATCATAATTGAAGCGGAACGCATCCAGCTTACCGTATAATGGAATGGATTTGTGTCCTGATAATCCTACTGTTGTCGGACCATGTTCTCCATATGCGCCTGTATTTGACAGTGTATACAGATCAATCGCACGAATACGGCCATTCCTGTCTGCTCCAACCCGTACATGCATCTCCATCTCATGCCGCGGAGAAGACGCCGTCATAGATTCTTCTCTTGTAAATACGAGTTTCGATGGTTTCCCTGTCATCCATGTAACAAATGCAGGATAAATCTCCATAACTGCCGTCTGTTTTGCTCCAAATCCTCCGCCGATACGAGGTTTTACAATCCGCACTTTAGACTTTGGAATCTCCAGTGCAATTCCAAGAATTCTTCGCACATGAAAAGGTACCTGCGTAGAAGATACGACCGTCAGTCTCTCATAAGTGTCCATATAGGAGTAGGCGCAAAAGTTCTCCATCATCGCCTGCTGATTGGCTTTTGTGTGATAAACTTCATCGACTACATAGTCACATTCTGATAACACCTGTTCCACATCTCCGTCGCCACATTCCTCATGCGCGCAAAGATTTCTTTTATTGTCTGCACCTACCGGACAAAGCGCTTCCCAGTTTTCCTCCGGATGAATCAGCACCGGATGATCTTTCGCTTCATGGAAATCAAGAATTGGTTCCAACAGATCATACTCCACTTTTATCAGCCGCATTGCTTTCTTTATGCAGGCCTCATCCTTTCCTGCAATAATCGCCACCGGATCTCCGACAAACCGCACATGGCGATCCAGAATCAAACGGTCATGGGGACTTGGTTCCGGATACGTCTGACCTGCTAAAGTAAATCGCGTTCCCGGACAATCCTGATAGGTAAAAATCTTTTCAATTCCCGGAACACACTCCGCTCTTGATGTATCAATTGAACGAATTACTGCATGTGCATGAGGACTTCGCAGTAATTTGATCACAAGGCAGTCTTTTGGCGCCAGATCATCTGTATAGATCGGCTTTCCTGTTACAATGGCCTTCGCATCTACTTTCGGAATCGCTTTATTTACCACTTTCATCTGCAGAAACCTCCTCTCTGTTTAAGTATTTTGTAATTGCCCGAAGCTGCCCCATATATCCACTGCAGCGACAGAGATTTCCTGCCAGATACGCTTTGATTTCCTCCTCTGTCGGATGCACAAGTTCGCGCTCCATAGCAAATATATTCATAATCATTCCCGGCGTACAATAACCGCACTGTTCGGCACCTTCCGCTGCCAAAAACTTCCCGAAACGCTCTGCCTCTTCTTTCATTCCTTCCAGCGTTACGACATGTTTCCCCTCTACTCGCGCCGCCAGCATCGCACAGGATAAAATCGGTTTTTCTTCCAACAGTACTGTACAGAGACCACAGCCGGTTGTATCACAACCACGCTTCACGCTGTAGCATCCCATATCACGCAAAAGATCAAGAAGGATTGTATCTGCTTTGATCAGCGCCTCTACCGGTTTTCCGTTTAAAATAAAATGCAGTTCCATCATTCTCCTCCTATTGTTCTGCCGCTTTTTCCAAAGCTCTTCTTACACAGACTTCTGCCAGATGACGGCGATATGTTTCACTGCCGCGCATATTACTTCCATATGTCATAGACTGAGCGGCCGCTTTTGCACAGCCACGGATCGCTTCTTCCGTATATTCAGCAAGTTCTGTCTGAAACAGCGCTGCCTTCATCGGTCTTGCACCAATCGAAACAAAAACTTGATTTCCTTTCACAGCTGCAGCTGCTGCAATTACCGGAAAATCTGTTTTTGCGATCCGTTCCGCTAAATAACAGATGCTTCTTCCATCTTTTCGAATCCGGATCCGCACTAAAATATCGTTGTCCCGTTTCATTTTAATAAATTCCGCAAGCGGAACTAAACCGCCCTTATAAAGTTCCACAGAAGTATCCAGCGCCAGAAGGCATGTCAGGACATCTGAAAAACCAAATCTTCCAAATACAGAACCACCTATCGTTGCCTGATTTCGGAATTGAACTCCGATAATGTCTTTCACGCAATCAGCAATCGCACCGTGAAAATATTTATTCAGTCCCTGATGAATTTCCATTTCCCGCAGGCTTACCATACATCCAATGGAAAATTCTTCTTCTGTTTCTTCTATTTGATCCAGCCCCAGCCCGGACAAATCTACAACCGTCTGCACATTGGCAGTTCCAAGACGCATCCACATCATTCCGCCAAGAATCCGGCAGGATCGTTTCTGATTCAATTCATATGCCTCTTCAAGGCTCGTTGCTTTTACATAATTCTGAATAGTAATCAAGATATTCCTCCTTGTTCTCCTCACATCGTACAAAAAGGCCATTTATTCTCGTAAAATAAATCAGCCCATACCTTAATCCATAATACCATATTCTCTTTCTGTCTACAATATATTTATCCCTGAAATCAAAATTCCCGAAAAAAGTCAAGTTCTCTCTGTCAGATTATCATATATTTTGTCAAACTATGAAAAAAAAGATTGAAAATCGAAAACTGATAGCGTATTATGTAAAGTAAATTTAATTTTAACATTTTAGATTTCAGAAGGGATATAGTAACTATGCAGCTCTTAAAAGAACGTATTTTAAAAGATGGCGTCATCAAGCCTGGAAATGTCCTGAAAGTGGACAGTTTTTTAAATCATCAGATGGACATTGATCTGATCAATGAGATCGGCAAGGAATTTCGCCGCCGTTTCCCAAGTGATAAGATCACAAAGATTCTGACTATTGAAGCATCCGGTATCGGAATCGCCTGCATTGCTGCCCAGTATTTCCATGTACCTGTGATTTTCGCCAAAAAGACACAGAGCATCAATATTGACGGTGAAGTATATCACAGCAAAGTAGAATCATTCACACACAAACGTGTCTATGATGTGATTCTTTCTAAAAAATTTCTCAACGAAGATGACCATGTTTTGATCATCGATGATTTCCTTGCAAATGGTTGTGCACTGCTTGGGCTCATTGAACTTGTGAAAGAAGCCGGCGCTTCTATTGAAGGTGCGGGAATCGTTATTGAAAAAGGATTTCAAAAAGGCGGAGACAAAGTGCGTGAACAGGGCGTCCGGGTAGAATCACTGGCGATCGTAGATTCCATGACCGATGATAGTTTGATTTTTCGCTAAATTTTGCAAATGACCTGTCATCTCTAATCTCTAAATAATAGGAAGCATCTTTTAGATGTTTTTTCTGTATTTTTATCAAAACACAGTGAGGCGGCGCTTTTATGAGTGCCGCTTATTAATATTTATAACTATTTATCATAATCTGTTTCTTTCCGATTCATTGACATTTTCCAACAGATTTTTTTATACTTTAGGCATGGATATGTTATATCCTGTGTAAATCTATTCTGCATTTACAAATATTTTTAGAAATGAGAGGAATCTTATATGAATGCAAAGAAACAATATGCTTCTGTTTTTGAACTGAACGGAATGCCGAAATTATCTCAGGCTTTTCCCCTTGCTCTGCAGCATGTAGTAGCAATGATTGTCGGTTGTGTGACGCCTGCTATTGTCATCTCCGGTGTAGCCGGTCTAAGTGGCACTGATAAAGTCATTCTTGTTCAGGCAGCTCTCTTTATCGCTGCCATTTCCACTTTGATCCAGCTCTTTCCGCTTGGCGGAAAGCTCGGCTCCGGTCTGCCGGTCATCATGGGTGTCAGCTTTGCCTATCTGCCGAGTATGCAGGCAATTGCAGGCAGCTATGATATCGGAACTATTTTGGGAGCGCAGCTGATCGGAGGATTCGCCGCGATCTTTGTCGGACTTTTTATCAAAAAGCTTCGAATCCTTTTCCCGCCGCTTATTACCGGAACTGTTGTATTTACGATCGGTCTTTCACTCTACCCGACTGCAGTCAAATATATGGCCGGAGGCGCATCTTCACCGGATTACGGTTCCTGGCAAAACTGGCTTGTGGCAGGAATTACCCTCGCAGTCGTAATTGCTTTAAACCATTTTGCAACAGGTTTTCTGAAACTTTCTTCCATTCTTATTGGAATGATTATTGGTTATCTTGTTTCTGCATGTTTTGGAATGATTAATTTTTCAGCAGTTTCAGAAGCCGGCCTGTTTCAGATTCCAAGTCCGCTGCATTTTGGATTAAAATTTGAACCTTCCGCTATCATTACGATCGTGCTGCTCTTTGTAATCAATTCCGTTCAGGCAATCGGTGACTTTTCCGCAACTACAGGCGGCGGTCTCGACCGCGAGCCAACAGACAAAGAACTCTCCGGAGGCATTGTTGCTTACGGCTGTACAAATATTTTCGGTGCTCTTTTTGGCGGTCTTCCTACCGCAACCTTCAGCCAGAATGTTGGTATTGTTGCTTCCACAAAAGTTGTCAATCGAATTGTTCTCGGTCTTGCAGCGGTCATCATCCTCTTTGCCGGACTGATGCCAAAATTTTCTGCCCTTTTAACAACCATTCCACAGTGTGTACTGGGCGGAGCTACCATCTCTGTATTCGCAACAATTGCTATGACCGGAATCAAGTTAGTTGTACAGCAGCCATTAACTTACCGTAATACTTCTATTGTCGGTCTTTCCGTTGCTCTCGGCATGGGAATTACACAATGTTCTGATTCTCTTGCGCACTTTCCGGCATGGGTAACGACTGTTTTCGGAAAATCCCCGGTAGTCGTTACAACGATCATGGCAATTCTTTTAAACACCATTCTTCCGAAAGAGCAGATAACGAAAACAAAAAAATCATAATAAAGTCAAACAAAAAATCAGCCGGAAGCGTTAAGCGCCGGCTGATTTTATATGATACAGGAACTTCCTGCAGCTATTTTATTTAATCTGAATCCCAATTCCTGCAATGACACGATACACTTCTTCTGCTTCTGCCGCAAGGGCGCATCCAATCTTTCCCATCTCATCCCGAAGCTTTCTCTGGGATAGCTCCATAGGCGTAATCCCGCTTCCGGTTTCGTTCATAATTACGATAGCCTGTCCCCCTGAAAGTTCAACTTCTGCAATTTCTTTTTGAAGCTGCAAAATCGTATCGATACCGGCAGACATATTTTCCAGTATCTGCTCTTCCCTTATCGTAATACACATCTCCTGTGGAAATTTTCCACTGACAAAAGCATGTTTTCCCTGGCATGCGCCACCAGTCACAAATCTCATCATGCATTTCCTCTCTTCTGCTATTGTGCCATAAGCTTCTCCAAATCTTCCAGAAGCTTTCTTACATCACATTCTTTTGTTGCCCAGCTCGTACAGAATCGGATCACACCTGAATTCTCATCATATGGCTGAATATAGGCAAAACGATACTCTTCTCTCAGCGCACGGATCTTTTCTTCCGGCAGAATCAGAAATTGCTGATTTGTATCGCTTTCCATAAAAAACGGAATCCCAAGTGCCTGTACGCCATGCTTCAAAATCATCGCCATCTCAATTGCATGTTTGGAAATTTCAAAATACAGCCCATCACGGAACAATTCCAAAAACTGGATTCCAAGAAACCGCCCTTTCGCAAGCATTCCGCCTTTTTGTTTTATGATATAGCGAAAATCCTCTGCTAACGACTGATTCGGAAATACGACCGCCTCTCCAAACAGCGCTCCTACTTTCGTTCCCCCAATATAGAATACATCCGTATTTTGTGCAATCACAGGGAGGGTTACATCGGTATGTTCCGCACAAAGTCCATATCCCATTCTTGCTCCGTCAAGGAACAGATACATTCCGCATTCTTCGCATGCCTGCTTCAATTCTTCCAGTTCTTTTTTTGTATACAGTGTTCCGTATTCTGTCGGATGAGAAATATACACAAGTTTCGGCTGTGTCATATGCTCAAAAGACTCATCGCTCCAATGGGTTTTATGAACACGGCACACATCTGCTGCGCTGATTTTTCCATCTTTTCCCGGAACTGTCATAACTTTGTGACCGCAAGCTTCAATTGATCCGGTTTCATGCACATTAATATGACCGGATTCCACACAGAGTGCTGCCTGATGTGTTCTTAAAATGGCATCAATCACTGTTAAATTTGCCTGAGTTCCTCCCACCAAAAAGTGTACTGCTGCATCAGGCGCTTCACAGACTCTGCGGATTTCTTCGCGGGCTTTCTCGCAATAGTGATCCTCGCTGTACCCCGGAAGCTGCTCCATGTTTGTCTCTATTAACTTCTCTAAAATACGCGGATGGGCTCCTTCATTATAATCACAGTTAAATAAAATCATTTGTATCTTCCTTTCTCTTCGTCTGACTGTTTTTCCTTCGAAATCTTATTCTCTAATGTTTATTATATACTATAGTTCTGTTGCTTCACAAGGTTTTTAAATAATAATACAAACAAGTCCCCCATTACTGTCATTCACGATTTTCTGCATTGTATCTTGAAGTTTTATCTGGCTTTCTTCATTGATCATAGCAATTTTATTTCTCATTCCATCCTGCACAAGCTCTTCCACAGATTTTCCGAAAATATTTGTCTGCCAGATTCCTTCTTCCGTTTCTGCTTCTTTTTTTATAAAATCGATCAAATCCTGTGCCTGCTGTTCATTTCCGACAATCGGTGCAATCTCACTGTCGATATTTGCCCGAATCATATGAATCGACGGCGCATGTGCGTGGATCTTAACTCCATATTTATTTCCCTGACGGATGAGTACCGGCGTTTCCAGGGTAATTTCTTCTTTCTGAGGACTGACAACCCCATACCCTTTCATCTGTACTGCATCCATTGCTTCTTTTACCGACTCATATTCAGTCCGAAGCATCGCCAAATGTTTCATTGTATGAATCAATTCATACTCTCCTGTAATTTCTGTCCCGGTCAGATCACTTAACATTTCATAGTAATAATCTGAGGCAATCCGGATGCAGATCTTTACACATCCTGTATCCATTTCAATCTCATCAATCTTCATTTCTGCGATATAATCGCTTTCCGGTTTCTGCACGCCCTTTGCCGCATCTTTAATTTCACTTAAATTTTCCATTATTACTTTTACATGATTGAGAAGATCCTTTCGTATCTTATGATCTGCCGGAAGCATTTCCACCCATTTGGGTACAAAAAACTGCAGCTCTGATACCGGAAATTCATAGAGAACAGACTGCATGATCTTATGTATATCTTCTTCTCGAAGCTGTTCGCAGTTGACCGGCATCGCTGTTACCTGATATTGCTGTTCCAACTCTTCCACGACTGCTTTTGCTTCCGCTCCATAAGGCTTCTTCGTATTCACAAGCACTACAAACGGTTTCCCTATCTCCTGCAGTTCCCGGATTGTCTTTCCTTCTGCCTCCCGGTAATTTTCTCTCGGAATTTCTCCAATGGAACCATCTGTTGTGATTACAATCCCAATCGTAGAATGTTCATGGATTACCTTTTTTGTACCAATCCCCGCTGCTTTTGTAAAAGGAATTTCTGTATCAAACCACGGGGTTTTTACCATGCGCTCTGTATCATTTTCTACATGTCCTGCGGCGCCTTCCACCATATAACCTACACAGTCAATCAATCGAATTTTTACTGCAATATCATCATCCAGACAGATGGTAGCTGCTTCTTTTGGGACAAATTTCGGTTCTGTCGTCATAATCGTCTTCCCTGATGCAGACTGCGGAAGCTCATCCCGTGTCCTTGCACGGCTATGTTCGTCTGTCATATTGGGTAAAACTAACAAATCCATAAACCGTTTGATAAATGTGGATTTTCCTGTTCTTACCGGACCTACCACTCCAATATAAATTTCTCCGTTTGTCCGGGCTTCCATGTCCTTATATAAATGAAATGTATTCACTTCTTGTTACCCCCTTGTTTTTCTGATACATTTATATGAACAAACATCCAGAATATACCTCTCTGCCTATAATTTCATAAGATTCTTGTGCAAAAAAAGAAGTCCGAAGTATTACTACTCCAGACTTCTGTGATTCCTTTTAAGGAAATATCTTCCCGGTTATTCCCACAGCATACTTCTGTGTTCAGAGGTTCCTTCTCTCATCATCAGCTCATTTACTGCCTCTTTTGCCGGTTTTCCGTCAAATAATACTGCATTGACTTCTGCAACGATCGGCATAGAAATGTCATATTTCTTAGCAAGTTTCAATCCTGCTTTGGCAGAATATACTCCTTCTACTACCATCTGTACTTCATCCATTGCTTCCTGCATTGTCTTTCCCTGGCCGATCAGGATTCCGGCTCTTCTGTTTCGGCTATGCATACTTGCACATGTCACGATCAAATCTCCCATTCCTGTCAGGCCTGCGAAAGTTTCCATCTTGCCGCCCATTTTTACGCCGAGTCTTGTCATCTCCGCAATTCCTCTTGTAATCAGCGCAGCCTTTGTATTGTCCCCATATCCGAGTCCGTCTGCAATTCCCGCTGCCAGAGCGATTACATTTTTCAGAGAACCTCCAAGCTCAATTCCCATAATGTCAGGACTTGTATAAACACGGAAAACCTGATTCATAAAAATGTTCTGAAGGTATTCTGCTGTTTCTTTTTTCTTAGCTCCCACAACAACTGTTGTTGGTATTCCACGCCCAACTTCTTCTGCATGACTTGGTCCGGACAGCACAGCTACCTCTGCTTCCGGAAGTTCCTCCTCAATCTGCTCAGAAAGTGTCATCAGCGTCGTTTCTTCGATTCCCTTCGCCACGTTGACAATGAGCTGACCTTTCGTTAAGTAAGGTTTCATACTTCTTGCTGTACTTCTTGTAAATGGAGACGGAACCGCAAGGACAAGGACATCTTTCTCTGCCATTGCTTCTTCCAGATCATTGGTAAATTTCATATCATCCGGAAGCTTCACTCCCGGAAGTTTACTGACATGCTCTCTCTTTTCCTGCAGCATCTCTACCTCTTCCCGAATGATAGACCATACTGTAATCTCATGTCCATTTCCGTGAAGCAGAACGGATAACGCAATCCCCCAGCTTCCTGCTCCTAAAATACCTATTTTCGCCATTTTAGAACCTCCTTTTTTATTACCGTTTTATTTCTTCGCACCAATTTTGTTTTCTGTGCCATTTTTCAGACGTACAATGTTAGCGCGATGTTTATAAAATGCTGATATAGCAAGTAAAACCGCAATTCCATACAATTCATAAAGATACGGCTGTTCCATATGAAAATGTCCTGTCTGTCCATAGAGAACAACTTCTGCAATAAATACTAATACAACAACAAGAGATCCCACTGATACATATTTCGTCACAGCCACCACAGAGGCAAAAATCGCAAATGCAATTACCGCCATCCACATATTTGTAGCAAAGATCAGTCCTCCTGTTGCCGCAATTCCTTTACCGCCCTTGAACTTGAGATAAAACGGGTAATTATGCCCAAGAACAGCGCCCGCTCCCGCATACATTTTAAGAAGCGGCATCATATCGCCTTTCGTATTGCGAAACAAAAAGTAAACAATAACCGCTGCCGCCACACACTTCAGCGCATCTCCGAGAAATACGATCAGACCGGCTTTTTTCCCAAGCGTACGCAATGTATTCGTAGCTCCTGAGTTGCCGCTTCCATGTTCTCTGATATCTATATGATGAAGCTTTCCATAAAAATACCCGGTCTCAAAGAGTCCGCACACATATCCGATCAGAAGACAGATCAAACGTTCCATGTTCTACCGCTCCTTTTCTTTGCGTTCCCGAATAAAGAATCTTAGTGATGTTCCCTTGAATCCGAATGCTTCCCGGATTTTATTTTCCAGATAACGTGTATAAGAGAAATGCATCAGCTCTTTATCATTCACAAAAATAACGAATGTCGGCGGTTTTACGGCAACCTGCGTAATATAGTAAAGTTTCAGACGTTTTCCCTTGTCTGACGGCGGCTGCTGCATAGCAACGGCTTCCATCATAATCTCGTTGAGCACGCCTGTCGCAATCCGAAGTGTCTGATTCTCAATGACCATATCAATCATATCGTACAGCTTCGGCAGTCTCTGACCTGTCTGTGCAGATACATACATAATTTCCGCATATGGCATAAAGGACAGTACCCGGCGAACCTCTTTCTCATATTCATTCATTGTCTTATCGTTTTTTTCAATGGCATCCCATTTGTTTACTACAATAATAACGCCTTTTCCTCTTTCATGGGCAATTCCGGCAATCTTTGCATCCTGCTCTGTTACCCCTTCCACAGCATCGATCACAACAAGAACAACATCCGCCCGCTCCACGGCCGTTACTGTACGGATAATACTGTAACGCTCCAGTTCTTCTTTGATCTTGTTCTTTTTCCGGAGTCCTGCCGTATCAATAAACACATATTCTCTTCCATGATATTTGATTTCTGTATCAATCGCATCCCGAGTCGTTCCGGCAATATTGGACACAATGACGCGGTTTTCTCCTACAAGTTTATTGATAATAGAGGATTTTCCTACATTCGGCTTTCCTACAATCGCAATTCGCGGACGTTCATCCTCCTCTTCTTCCTGCTCATTTGCCGGGAAGAATTTCACTACCTCATCAAGCAGATCTCCAATTCCCAACATAGATGCCGCTGAAACCGGATGCGGATCTCCGATACCAAGATTATAAAATTCATACACATCCATCATATATTTCTGGAAACTGTCTACTTTATTGACTGCCAGAATCACCGGTTTTTTAGAACGGCGCAGCATATCTGCAACTTTCGAGTCCGAATCTACCAATCCCTGTTTCACATCTACTAAAAACAGAATAACATCTGCTGTATCAATTGCGATCTGAGCCTGCTCTCTCATCTGGGACAGAATAATGTCGCTGCTGTCCGGCTCAATTCCGCCTGTATCAATCAATGTAAACTCTTTATCAAGCCATGACGCATCTGCATAAATCCGGTCACGCGTCACTCCCGGAGTATCTTTTACGATAGAAATTTTTTCGCCTGCCAGAGCGTTGAACAGTGTGGATTTTCCTACGTTCGGACGCCCTACAATGGCTACCACTGGCTTACTCATATTTTTCACCTCTTGTTAATCTACTTTCTATTACTGCTATTTTAAACTCTGCTTCTAATTCAGAATTGCATTCAGCAAATCTGCACCGCTTGATTTTACAATATCTATCTCAACTTGTAAAGCATCTTTCAAATCTGTGACTGTCATATCATCAAGAAATACTTCTTCTCCGCTTCTAAGCATATTACAAGGGAGTAAAAGCTTGTCCCCAAGTTTCTGTCCGGCAAGCTGTGCTTTTAAATCCTGTCCCGTAATCAAACCGGACACGGTAATCTTCTCACCGAAGAAATCATTGCGGATGCAATAAAGATGTATCGCTGTCTTTGGAAACTTCTCCTGTATCTGTTCTGCAAATTCTTTCAGATATGGATAAGCAAGTTTTCCTGTTGCAAGCGACACTTCCCGCTCTCTTTCGTCGCCCTTCTTCTCTCTCAGCGCTTCTGCAAATTCATTCTTCAATAGTCTGATCATGCCAACTCCATTTTCCAGCTGAAGATATCCATCATACCGCTCTTCCTCCGGAACTTCCTGCTCCGCGAGAATATACCATTCATCTCCTGCATGAATAAAATGGATTCCGTGTTCTTCATACAGCTTCTTCTGCCACCGGTGGATCGTATCAAGCACCTGAACCGCGTCTTCTTTTGTAAAGGACTCAAGAGGCTCCAGACCTTCCCGATACTTTGTAAGCCCTACCGGAACAACAGAAACGCTCTGAAGCAGCGGCGCATATGCCGACATTTCACGGATACTTCTCTCAAGTTCCTCGCCGTCATTAAAACCTTTGCACAGCACAATCTGACCGTTCATCTGAATCCCGCCCTCATACAGCCTTTGAAGCTTTTTAAGCGCAGCTCCGGCAAATCGATTATGAAGCATTCTGCAGCGCAGCTCCGGGTTCATTGTATGAATCGAAATGTTAATCGGCTCCAGATGATAGGCGATAATCCTCTCAATATCATGATCACTCATATTGGTCAGTGTAATATAATTTCCCTGCAGGAAAGACAGACGTGAGTCATCATCTTTGAAATAAAGTGTATCCCGCATTCCCTTCGGCATCTGATCAATAAAACAAAAAATACATTTATTTCTGCATGACTTGTATTCATCCATCAACCCCTGGTCGAATTCCAAACCCAAATCCTCATCAAAATCTTTCTCGATCTCAAGCTCCCATTCTTCTCCATCCGGTTTTCTGATCAGAAGAACAAGTTCTTCATCATTTGTATAATACTGGTAGTCAAATACATCTTCAATCTCAGCACCGTTGATACTAAGAAGCACGTCCCCCGGCTCTATCCCAAGCTCCCATCCAATGCTCCCATTCTCTACACTGCTTACGGTATGTGTATGTTTCATCTACATTACTCCTTCATAAAAAATAAGCGGCAGATCTTTCTGCCAGTTTGCATACTGGTTTTATTATAGCATAGGTCCTTCGCAATTTCCAATTTTTCTGACCGGATTCTTGATTGATTCTTGAAGCATCCGAAAAAAAATGATATAACATTGATAGAGAATGAAAAGAATACGGGATTTCCCGATAGAAACCCAAAACAAAAGATTGGAGGCCGACATGGCAAGAACAAATTTATTACAGCAGGCAATACCATATGCTCCATTAAAAATCGCAGCGCTGGAAAGCTGCAGAGATCTTGGTCAAAAAGTCAATGACTATATCGTGCAGTTCCGTCACGAAGAATCTCAGGAATGTCCACAGTCCGCTGCCTTTGCAAATTACCGACTTGACAACTATCTTCTCGATACTGCATGTCCGAGATTTGGTTCCGGAGAAGCGAAGGGTGTGATCAAAGAATCCATTCGCGGAAAAGATCTCTATGTTATGGTGGATGTATGCAACTACAGTCTTACTTATTCCTTAAACGGACTTCCGAATCATATGTCTCCGGACGATCACTATCAGGATCTGAAGCGAATCATTTCCGCCGCAACCGGCAAAGCACGGCGTATTAACGTCATTATGCCATTTCTCTATGAGAGCCGTCAGCACAAACGTACTAAGAGAGAATCGCTTGACTGTGCATCTGCATTAGAAGAACTGGTAGACATGGGTGTATCTAACATCGTAACATTCGATGCCCATGATCCGCGTGTACAAAATGCAATCCCGTTAAAAGGATTCGACAGCTTTAACCCGCCATATCAGTTTATGAAAGCGCTTTTCCGTTCTGTTCCGGATCTGAAAGTCGATAAAGATCATCTAATGATCATCAGCCCGGATGAAGGAGCAATGCACCGCGCAGTCTATTTTTCAAACGTACTGAAAGTAGACATGGGTATGTTCTACAAACGTCGAGATTATACGACCGTCATCGGCGGAAAAAATCCTATCGTTGCCCATGAGTTTCTTGGCGATGATGTTGCCGGCAAAGATGTGATCATCCTTGACGACATGATCGCTTCCGGAGAAAGTATGCTGGATGTCGCAAAACAATTAAAAGACCGCCATGCAAAACGCGTCTTTGTCTGCACTACTTTTGGATTATTTACAGAAGGCTTTAAAAAATTCGATGACTATTACGAAAAAGGATATATTGACCGTCTGATTACAACAAATCTGACTTATCTGCCAAAAGAAGCAATGGAAAAACCATATTTTACTGTTGCCGATATGAGTAAATTTCTCGCATTAATCATCGATTCCATGAATCATGACATGCCAATCAGCGCTGTTTTGAATCCGACAGACCGCATTCATGCATTACTCAAGAAATATCATCAGGAATAATTTTATCCAAAAAATACTGCGCGAATCTTTCCCGGACCCGCGCAGTATTTTTTCTTACGGTTTACATCTTTTACAAGGTTCATACCCTTCCCCGATCAATTCTGTTTTACTTTTGGTCACTTCCTGCCGGTTCTCCTTCTGTATCTCAGAAACACTTGTACAATCTAACTTGTGGATTTTCTTTGTATTTGTATTCAAAATGTATGTCATCTCTCCGGTTTCTGAATTCGTCGATTCATTTACTGTTCCATCCATCTTTCGGCTGTCGCCTGTTGCATAATCAATTTCAATACCTGGCTGCACATTATACACATAGACATTAAAAGAAATACTTTCGCCCTGATCTTCCACAGATTCTGCTTCCATCTGCACACCGGAAGCCACCAGATCATCGCCTTTATAAATCGGTGTAACCCGGTATCGCACATGATGATCTGTTTCTTTGATATAGTCTGCCACCATATTTTCAAATGGAAGCATTCCTTCTACATTCATATAACGCGTCCCGGTAATCAGATTTTTCTCATTGGCATTTTCTGCTGTCAGCTGATAGCCGATCAAATGACATCGATTGTACAAATATCCTCCGTCTACATTCTCGTACTTTTTGTTTACCCAGCCACTTGGCGTTACTTCCGAAATACTTTCCCGCTTCTCCGTAGGCATAAGCTCCTGCCCAATCGTTGCCTCTGCGGTCTGTGCCCTTCCCTGTTCATCCAACTGACTGTAGATTTCTACCGCTTCCTCTGTCAGCTCGTTTTCTGTAAATTCCGGTTCATTGTTATTGATAGGAACATAAGGTTCCCCAGAATATTCCGGAATTTCTTCGATCGAAATTTCTTCTGTCGGAGTCTCTTCCTGAAATCTGTCTGTACTATACGTTGCCTCGCCTGCACAGGCTGTGAAACATCCAAGCCCCAGTACGCACATCCATATAGCGATTCTTTGTTTCCATACTGCTAACTTCATCTATCTTACCTCTCTTCTGCCTTTTTATCATAAATTTCTTTTCGAATATGCTCATGGGAAGTTCCCGCAAATTCTTCCGCAGTATTCATCTCCCACCGCTGCAGATCCAGTGGAAAAAACTGATCTGCCGGATAACTCCGATTCCAATGATATAATATCAGTGTTTCTACATATTCCTCACAAAACCTCTCTGATAACTGCTCCGGCCACGTTTCTACAAGACAGTATTCTCCTTCCCCGGCTCTGTTTAAAAAATCTTCCGCAATCCCTAAAGATGCGTCTGTTTCTTTCAAAAGCGGTTCTGATTCCGGCGCAATCCACAGTCTTGCATCCCCACACATATTTACGATATTCTCTATCACTGCCCGGTCCCGGCTCTGTCTGCGCCGATGGAACATCATTCCCATTTTGTCATCTACACATACGATCAGTTTCACGCTAGTCACCTCTTTTTCCCTAAATGATATTACAAAAAAGGTATCACAATCTCATCCTTCCTGATGACACTTGCGATACCCTCTCATCAAAGCTGCCTAGGGGACTTGAACCCCCGACCTCCGCCTTACCAAGGCGACGCTCTACCGACTGAGCCAAGGCAGCCTATCCTCTGCAACGCTTATACTATAGCGGACTTTTTCGTCTTTGTCAATAGAAAAGGGGATTTCTCTGACAGAAATCCCCCTGTATTTTTCTTCTTCCCGTTTTTGTTTTACAGAATATCGATGTATTCTCCATTCAATGCTTTGTTCATACTTCTGACTGCACAGAATTTTCCGCACATGGAACAACTGTCTTCCTGTTCCGGGGCTCTGTCATCCCGAATTTTTCTGGCAGTGTCCGGATCAATAGAACATTCCCATTGTTTCTCCCAGTCAAATGTTCTTCTGGCATCTGCCATCTCATCATCAAGATCCCGCGCATGAGGGATTTTCTTTGCAATGTCCGCTGCATGAGCCGCAATCCGGGAGGCAATGATTCCCTGCTTCACATCTTCCAGATTCGGAAGCGCCAGATGTTCTGCCGGAGTTACATAACACAAAAAGGCTGCTCCGGATGCCGCAGCAATTGCACCTCCAATGGCAGATGTAATATGGTCATACCCCGGTGCAATGTCTGTTACGATTGGTCCTAACACATAAAATGGCGCTCCCATACAGATTGTCTGCTGAAGTTTCATATTCGCTGCAATCTGATCCATCGGCATATGTCCCGGTCCTTCTACCATTACCTGTACATCTTTCTCCCATGCCCGTTTTGTCAGTTCTCCCAAACGTACAAGCTCCTCTATCTGACAAACATCGCTTCCATCCGCAAGACATCCCGGACGGCAGGCATCTCCAAGTGAAATCGTCACATCATATTCCCGACAGATGTCAAGAATTTCATCAAAATACTCATAAAACGGATTTTCTTCCCCCGTCATACTCATCCACGCAAATACTAGTGAACCTCCTCTGGAAACAATATTCATCTTCCGCTTATGCGTCTTAATCTGCTCAATCGTCTTACGGGTAATCCCACAATGCAATGTCACAAAATCTACACCGTCTTCCGCGTGCAGTCGGATAACATCGATAAAGTCTTTGGCAGTTAATGTAGAAAGATCCCTCTGATAATGGATCACACTGTCATAAACAGGAACCGTTCCAATCATAGCCGGACATTCCTTTGTTAGTTTTTGCCGAAATGGCTGTGTATCTCCATGAGAAGACAGATCCATAATTGCTTCTGCTCCCATGTGGACCGCAGCCATTACTTTCTGCATCTCCACATCATAATCTTTGCAATCTCTGGAAACCCCAAGATTGACATTGATTTTTGTGCGCAGCATTGAACCGACTCCATTTGGATCAATGCATTTATGCTTCTTATTTGCACAGATTGCCACCTGACCTTTCGCCACAAGTGCTCTGATCTCTTCTTCCGTGCGATACTCTTTTTCTGCAACTATTTTCATTTCCGGTGTAATGATTCCCTGTTTCGCTGCATCCATCTGTGTTGTATAAGTTCTCATCTGTTTCCTCCTGTTACACGCTATGCTTCTTCACTAAAATATCCATTCAGATTAAAATTATGTTTCATTGGTCCGGAACCTTTTCCAAGATCCAGCATTGCCTCAAGTGCTCCGGAGATATATTCTTTCGCCCGTTTCACAGACAGTTCCATCGAAAATCCTTTTGCCAGATTTGAGGCAATTGCGGAAGACAGAGTACATCCTGTCCCATGTGTATTGGTATTTAAAATCCTTCTTCCTTCAAACCACTGACAAACTCCGTTGGCATACAAAAGATCATTCGCATCGTTTACACTATGACCTCCCTTCAGAAGCACTGCACAGCCATAAGTATTTCCAATCTTTTTTGCTGCTGCTTCCATATCGGTCCGATCAGAAATCGTCATTTCTGCCAAAATCTCTGCTTCCGGAATGTTTGGTGTCACAAGTTCTGCTAATGGTAAAAGTTCCTTCGTCAGAACCTCCACCGCATCCGTTTTCATAAGTTTTGAACCACTTGTCGCAACCATAACCGGATCAATCACAATATGTTCCGCCTTGTAAAATCTCAACCTCTCTGCAATAACTTGAATAAGTTTTGCGCTGGAAAGCATTCCAATCTTAACTGCGTCCGGATAAATATCTTCAAAGACCGCATCTATCTGCTGTTTTAAAAATTCTGGAGAAGCTTCCTGAATCCCCTGCACGCCGGTTGTATTCTGCGCTGTCAATGCCGTAATGGCACACATTCCATAAACACCGTTCATTGTCATTGTTTTCATATCTGCCTGGATTCCTGCACCTCCACTGGAATCGCTTCCGGCTATTGATAATGCTGTTTTCATAAGCCCACCTCAATTTTCTCCCGGAGTATTTTCGCCGCTTGAGCCGGATCATCCGCCTTCATAATTGCCGATACGACACAGATCCCTGCAATCGGAATGCCCTTTAACACATCCAGATTATCTGCATTTAATCCGCCGATTGCATTCACCGGAATGGGAACTGCTTTACAAATATCTGTAAGCATCTTTGTTGACGTTAATATTGTCTTCACCTTTGTAGTTGTCGGATAAATTGCTCCAACTCCGAGATAATCTGCCCCCTCTTTCCATGCCTCCACTGCCTGTTCCACTGTTTTTGCCGTAGCGCCAATGATCTTATCTTCTCCTAAGATACTTCTTGCAATAGAAACCGGCATATCACTCTGTCCAAGATGAACTCCATCTGCTTCCACTGCCAGTGCCACATCCAACCGGTCATCAATGATGAGCGGAATATGATACTTTTTTGTTAATTTCTGCACCTTTTTTGCAAGCGCAATGTACTCTCTCGTTGTTTTTTCTTTTTCGCGAAGCTGAAGGAACGTCACACCTCCCTTCAAGGCTTCTTCTACTCTGTAAAGAAATTCTTCTTCACAAAATCCTGTGCTGTCTGTGATAAAATAAAGTTTCAAATCAAAATTTTTCAATCGTTCTCACCTCCACCTTTGCTCTGGAAAGAATCGTTTCTTCACTCCATGTCGATAATTGATCCAGAAGATTTTTCAAAAAACTTCCGGATCCCTGTTCTGTTTCGGATAACTCTCCGCAAATTCCCATAATCATGCAGGCATCTACTGCCGCTTCTGCTGCATCTTCTGACGCAAGACAGGAGGCACAGACTGCCCCGAGCATACATCCAGTTCCGGTAATGTTAGCAAGCTGGGGCGTTCCACAATTTACGACGCACAGCTGCTTTCTGTCTGCAACAAGATCTTTCGCTCCACTTGCCAGGATTACCGCATGATATTTCTCAGACAACGCCATTGCACGTTCTGCCGTTCTATCGATGCAAAGAGCTTTATCCGCATCCACCCCTGAAGAATGGTAATTACTATCATAAAGCGCTGTAATTTCAGAATAATTTCCTTTGATTACCGTCACTGCCTCTTCTGCAAGCATCTCCATCGCAAAATTCCTTCTCAGCGCTGAACATGCCACACCAACCGCATCCAGAACAACCGGAATCTGATATTCTTTCGCCGTTTTCAGAGAACGTCTCATTGCTTCCATTCGAACATCAGAAATATTCCCAAGATTCAGAAGCAGTGCTCCTGCTGTAGCTGTAATCTCTTCTACTTCTTCCGGATGTTCTGCCATCATTGGCCTTGCTCCCATTGCCAGCACCGCATTTGCACACTGTGTCATTGAAATTGGATTTGTAATACAGTGAATCAATGCCTGTTTTCTTCTAATCATTTGTCGCAGATCTTTCATAATTTACGGATGCTCCCTCCCCTTTTTTACTGCAAAATACACCACTGCTGCCACAGCACAGACGCCAAGTGAAGCATAAGCTAAAAAGGACCATGCGAAAGCCTCCAGGTGGAAAATATCTGCAGCGATTTTTATCACAACAAAGAAAATTGCCCCGAACCCAGCAATCATCACTGCATTTGAAAAAATACTGCTCTTATCGCCATAGCATTTCGCGTCAAGCATCGCCTGGATTCTCGTAAGCATACCATTATCTGCCAGTTTTCTAAGAAATACATAAGCAATGCTGCCTCCGATCAAAGTACCACAAATAAATGAAGGCACATAGAACATCCAGCTCAATCCTTCTTTGCCCCATAAAAAGGTCATAACCGGGTAAGATACAATGGCTCCGATAATTCCTGTCCCAATGACTTCTCCAAGTACTGCAAATAAAATCTTTCCTTTCGAAATCCGATAGAAAACTCCGGATAGAAATGCGCCAAATACAGCTCCGGTTAATGCAAGTGGCGGAATTCCCATCAATGTCATACGCAAAATTCCGATAAGTGCAGCGCAGAGCAGTGAATACCATGGTCCAAGAAATACAGAACAAACTATATTAATAAAATGCGCCATAGGACACATCCCCTCCACTCTTAAGATTGGTGATATGACCACTCCAAGAGCTACCAGCATCGACAGTACAACCATTTTCAATAATCCTTTTGAACGTTTCATTTTTATTTCCTCTTTTCGTGTTTTGTACGAAGTCTTCACTACTTCGTTCGGTCGAGAATCTATTTTCTCCTCTCACCCCGAAACACGGGTTCCCATCGCAAAACTACAAGACACAAGGCGCTCCCCTTCTATCCGCCCGAAACTTTACGGGAAATTCTCCAGTCACTTCCTTTCCAATCGCTGCAGATTGCGCATCAGCTTCATCCGCTGTATCACAACAAAAAACGGAAGCTACCTAATTCGATAACTTCCGTTTCATACATACATTACATTGCTCATTCTCTGCATCCCTACGTTGGCATTATCCAAATCAGGTTATCGGTCGAAGGTCATACCTTCCTCTCAGCCTGTCATACAAGCTCCCGTTCATTTTATTGTCTTTATCATTATAAACAAACCATTTTCAAATTGCAAGAAAATTTCAATCTAATATATCTTTCCGTAAATATTTCAAAAATGCAGCAGCTACACTGCCTATGCATATTATCATACCAATTGTAATCAGTCCACCATCCAGACTGCCATTGGTTACGAGATCTGCTCCTTCACAATAACCAAATGGGGTGATGTATTTTAAAAACTCCGCAGATTCTGTTATATTTGAAATCAAATTCAAAACATACATCATTGCCGCAATTCCCAGCCCGACACCTGTACTTCCTCTTCGCAAAAATGCTGAAATCCCAAAACAGATTCCCGCCAGTTCCATCTGAAGTAAATAGTATGCCGCGTGTAACAGATTGATTTCTCTCCATGGTATTGCCTCTCCAATCACAGCTATAGAACTTACCGCCAGTATATAAATGATCATATTCATCGCCGTAATCTGAAGTGTAACAGCAATCAGTTTTTCAATCATAATCCGTCTGCGGCTTACCGGATGTGTCAGCAGAATTTCTGCTGTTCTGTCCTTTTCCTCTTTGCTGAGAATACCAACGGCACAAAGTGAGGCATAAAATGCACCTCCCAGTCCTAAAATATTCCCGCATTCAATCGCATAAAAACCAACAAGAGTACCAAAGTTTAATCTATCCATTCCAAAGGCAGCGGTAAAGCTCCCCATAGAAGCAAACACATCATTAAGGCTCTCCATTTCTCCCTTCATCTCCGGAAAAAGGAACACACAGACTGTAAGCAGAAGACCAATCGATATCGTCCATATCCAAAAGGAAATCTTCCCCTGCCTTAATTCATGTTTTACAATCGTCATAGGATATCACCAGCCTTTGTGTAATAGTGCATAAATATTTCTTCCAAATTCGGCTCTGTAATAGAAAGATCCGAGATCTGTCCGGCAGATAGTACTTGGAGCAGACGGTTCATATCGCCACTGTATAGAAAGCTGACAGAATCCTTCATACTCTTTTTATCACGAATCCCCTCAAGCGCATCTAACTTTACGTTTCCATGCACCACGATACGTTTCGTACTTGTTTTGGATAACGCTTCCACACTGTCGCATGCAATTACACTGCCATCCCGGATAATCGCGGCCCGGGTACAGTTCCGTTGGATTTCTGAAAGGATGTGACTGGATAAAAAAACAGTTGTCCCCTCTTCATTTCTTTCTCTCAGAATATCAAAAAACTCCTTCTGCATCAGCGGATCCAGTCCCCCGGTCGGCTCATCAAGAATCAGTAATTCCGGTCTATGCTGCAAAGCACATACAATAGCAACCTTTTTTCGATTTCCAAAAGATAACTCATCTACCTTTCGTGTCTCATCAAGATGCAATCGTTCGCAAAGGATTTTTGCATCCCCGGTACAATTCATTTTTTGCAGATCTGCCGACAACTTCAGCATATCTTTTACTCTCATACCCGGATAAAATACAGCTTCAGCCGGGAGATAACCAACCTTCTGTAAAATCTTTTCCTTTTCCTTCACAATATCCAATCCGAATATCTGTGCCATACCGCTTGTCGGTGTTATTAATCCCAATAGTGTTCGGATTGTTGTTGATTTCCCGGCTCCATTTGGTCCGATAAATCCAAAAAATTCGCCTGCCTGTACTGTCAGACTAAGATTTTCAATTCCTTTTGCTTTGCCGTAATATTTTGTAAGGTTCACTGTTTTGATTGCATCCATAGCCTTGCTCCTTCCGCAGACAACTCCCTGCCCAAAACTTTATCAGCCCGGTCAAATCTTTCCTAACGGATATGTCCTTAAATTATGCCAATGAAATCCCGAATTGTTCTGCCCATGCCTTTAGTTCTTCTTCGCTTGCATCCGCAGAGAATCTCTTTCCTTCTTTTAATTCCGCTCCCGGACAGGAATCCTCCAGTTCTTTATTTGTGTTCCCCATACCACTGCTGCCTGAAGTTGCCAACGGAATAATTGTCTTTCCTTTCAGATCATATTGCTCCAAAAACGTGTTCATAATGGTCGGGGCAACATACCACCAAATAGGAAAAGCTATGAAAATAACCGAATACTGATCGATTTTATCCACCTTATTTGCAACTGCAGGCCGGAATGACTTATCATTCATTTCCACACTGCTGCGGCTATTTTTATCTCTCCAGTCTAAATCGGCATCTGTGTATGGAATTTCCGGCTGAATCTCATGTAAATCCGCTCCGATAGACACTGCAAGCCGCTTCGCCAGTTTTGCTGTTACACCACTGGCACTGAAATACGCTACTAATACCTTACTCATAACCAATCCCTTTCCTTTCCAAAAAATCATATTTTATCTCTGTGCTTTACCATAGAATATCATAAATCTGTGGCAAATGCACTCTCTACTTTTTCTTAACCGGAATCCAGATTTCACAATAATAGTTTTCGTCCTGCGCTCCCTTCGAATATTTCGATGGATCATCATAATATTCTACACAATACCCTGCAGCAAATTCATATTCTCTAAGTGCTGGGAGCCATTCTGTAAAAATCTTTGTGTTCACATCCTGCAATGCATACGGCAAAGCACCTTTGCAAGGGAATACCGCCCATGTAAACTCCGGAATCGTCTTCACTGTAAAGCCTTCCGGAACCTCCTTGACCGGATTATATGGATCTGCAATGAGATACTCAAAAGTATCATGTCCCATGTTCAGGTCAATGTTGATTCCATATACCCCCATAACCGTTTTTCCTTTTCCCGCCTGATAATGTTCCTGCCAGAACTGCGGTACTACATCCTTTGCATCTTCATAAGAAAATTCTCTTGCATTTGCAATTACGGTAAAAGCTTCTTTTTTTACAATTCTGTAATCCATGATATATCCTCCTTCTAATGACAGTTTTACCTTCAGCGGTGCAAAAGATTTCAGCATGACCTGTCCTTTTCTGGCTGCTGTCGGTGTCACACCATGAAACCTTGTAAACGCTCGTGTAAAACTATCCGGAGAATCATATCCATATTTCATTGCAATATCTATAATCTTCTCCTCACCCGTAGCCAGATCATTTCCAGCTAGTGCAAGTCTGCGGTTCCTGATATATTCCATAAGCGTAAATCCGCAAAGCATCGCAAATCCTTTCTGAAAATAAAAGGAAGAAATATTGATATTTTCTGAAATTCTGTCTGCGGTCAACTCCTCTGTGATATGTTCTTCGATATACTGAATTGCTTTACTTATTGCATCCACCCAATCCATGCTTATTTCACCTCTTTCGCTTCGCTGTTCCTATATCCTATCAGTTCGGAGAATCATTTTCCCGACTATTTTTGCCTAAATTTGTTCTTCAAGATTCCACGTGAATTGCCATCTCCCATTCTTCTCTCAATTGTCGGATGGACTGTTGCCTTCTATTTCTGTCATCACTTACAGCTTTTGCTGCAACCTCAAAAAGTTTGTCGCTGAGCTGCCACCTGTCCCGATTACGGTTATACTCGCCGAAGAGAGCAAAGGCTGTTGCACCCACCGTATAAACATTCGTGATTTCATCTATAACTGCACCAAATTCATATTCTTCGGGCGCTTGAAAAAGTGAACTGCCCCACATTCGTCCCATATCAAAGATAACATATTCAATCAAGTTCTCATGCTGTAGTTCACTATATACAGGCAAAGTTGCTTTCAGTCTTGCAATAGCATCTGCAGGATTACCGTTATACTGCTCAGTAGGAGCACCTGCAAATTTGATAAAATAACGCTGACCGTCCTTTTCTGTTCCGAAACAGATATTTCCGGAATCCTGATTATCATAAACCTGGAACACCGTTCCATACGCTCTCAGAAAATTATCTCAAATCAATTCGATATATACATTTTTCCATTTCACCATCTTCAAGCCGCATATCATTATCTTCTGGCAATTCAGCAGTCTCAATAAGATGACATCCCAAATATTCACAAGTCCTTTTTGACGCATAGTTATCAGGATTGCAGGTAATGATGAGATAATCCATATTATGCTTTTTCGCTAATCCAAATAATAGTAAGCATGCTTTTCCAGCATAATGGTGGCCCCTATACTCTTCATATATGCGATATCCGATATTACCACCATAATATGTATTTAAATTATGGCCAACCCTCAAATCACAAACTCCCATCTCTCGCCCCTGCTTATCGCAAATAGCAAAATAATATGCAGGAAGCCATTCTTTCTCAATATTACCATCTACTGTTTTTTGCAAACACAATTGGATTTCATCGCTCTCAAAGTCTATAAACATTGATACTGCTTGTCTTTTTATTTATATACTTTGTAATAATTTCATTTTTTTCCAATTCATGTAACCATAAACGTCATTAATAAAAAATATACAAAAACATATGACAACAGAGATATACATCGAATTATCCAGTGAGGCTAAATACCACAATATAATTAGCACTAAATCATTCGCTGCATAAGCTAATGCATAAAATGAACTTCTTTTATATGTTAGATATACAGCAATAAAGCTAGTAGTAATTGATATTGTACTGAAAAACAGATTAGAAGTATTAAAAAATTCAAGAATAAAATAAAAAATAAAAGTTACAATAATTGTTAGAAACATCATAAATCTAACTTCCTTTACGGTCAATGTTTCAATCTTCACTTCATTGTTATTATCTTCATATGGATTTTTCAGCCAAGTAATTAATGATAGGATCGCCATTGGCAAGGTCATCCCCAAATATGTAAGCATTTCACCGTAGTAATCAAAAGTGTATGATATATATCCATATAATAAGCTAAAAATTATCATTAATAATTGACCAATTGCATTTCCCTTAGCGCAGAAAATTAATGATGTGATTCCTATTAAAGATGCAGTCAAAATAAAATAATTATTGGTATCAAAATAAATAAAAGAACTAATTATAATAAAAACTGAGCAAACCCATAGCAATATTTCATATCGTGTGAAATTCCTTATTAATTTCATTATATTCCTCCTTAAGCTATACTTTCGTATGGTTAAAGTAGGCAGAACAGATTGTTTTCACGCACTCATCCATACCTAGCGATCCACTATTCAGACACATATCATAATTTTGTGCATCACCAAATTTTTTCCCTGTATAATGCTGATAATAGGAACAACGTTTTTTCTCCAACTTTTCCAGATCATTTGCCGATTCATGGTAGCAATTTTCAACACGCACTCGTCTTATATCTGTATCCGCATAGATAAAAACTCGAAGAAGATGCGGATAATCAGCTAAGACGGTATCTGCACAACGCCCTACAATTACGCATCCACTCTTTGCTGCGATATCTCGAATTACCTTAACTTGATGCAAATACACTCTATCTGTAATCGGAAGCGTGACATGGTTATCCACAGAAAGTTGGTGAATCAAACTACCTGCATCCTTTGTTTCACTGTTCTCAAAAAAGCTGATATCAAGATTGCTCTCCTTTGATGCCAAATCAATAATTTCTTGGTCATAGAATGGAATTCCCAGCTGTTCTGCCACTTTTTTCCCGATTTCACGTCCTCCGCTTCCATGTTGTCTGCTGATTGTAATAATCGTATGTTGTACATCATCTTCACTCTTACTTTTCGAACCCTTCAATTCACCAGCCCACTCAAATCCCTTCTTGGCTGTTATTACAGCAATGACCTCATTGATTACCGCTGCCGCTGCAATAGTTCCCTGAACAATTTTGGCACACTCTGGCGCGGGTATAGTCAAAACAGAAACGGCAATCCCCGTAAATACAAGAGAAACGCCAGAATGCGGTAAAAGCGTAAGACCTAGATATTTTTTTACAGTTTCTGGAGACTTTGAAATACTTGCACCAAAATATGCTCCAAAATATTTTCCTGTTGCTCTTGTCAAAATATAAATGGCAGTAAACAGACCTGCTCCAAAAATCAAGTGATAGTCAAGAGGCGCGCCAAGATTCAAGATTACTACAATCATGGCAATACCTAAAAGAGGATTGAATCCTTCCATGATCTGTTCCAGTCTTGTTTCAGAAACCATATTGGAAAATGTTGCTGAAAAAGCCATTCCAATTAACATAAAATTCAAAACGGGACGAGGCAATACCAGTGTATTAAAAATAAATCCAACACCAGAGGCTACTATAATCATTGTCAACAGCAGCATTAGTGTAATCGCTTTGCTTCGCTCTTTTTTTAAAACAACTCCCGCTGCCAGACCTGTTACAACACCGATGAGTAAAGGCAAAAAGACAACAATGACTATCATATATCCAGGCAGATCACCCGCAGAAAGATTGCCTGCGACAATCGCAATCGTCGTGAAAAAGACAATACAACCTACAATATCATCCAGAGCCGCCATTGGAATTAATGTTTTTGTAACCGGTCCTGTCGTCTTAAATTCCCTAACGATAGACAAGGCTGGAGCCGGTGCTGTTGCAAGTGCAATTCCTCCAAAAATGAATGCCAAATAAACCGGGATATGTGATACATAAAATATGATGCTAAAAACAAGGGAAACAACAAGAAATGTTCCCAATGACTGTGTCAGCGTAGTAATGATAATAGCCTTGCCTGACCGCTTTATTTTGTTCCAGACAAGTTCTGTTCCAATCATCAAACCAACACCACACTCAAGAATATGTACCATCGTCTGATACCACTGCGCGTCCAAAAGCTGCTGATTCATCAGTGACAATGCGTGTGGGCCTAAAACCATTCCTGTAAGTAACCATCCCAATATAGACGGTAGTTTTACTTTTGAAACAAGCTTTCCCACAAGAAAAGCAATCCCTATAGTAAACAATAATCTTAAAAATAACAGAAGCATGTTCTTCACCTAACCTTTCTTCTCTATTGGTTCTTTTGCAATCCCGTAAAGCATAATATCAAATATTACAGACAATCTGCCTTCATGGTCTTCAACCAATTTCCGATAATCTCCACTTTGCCCGACCTTTTTCTGAAAATAACCATTAAACATTTCACTGGCAATCAAAAAATATTCCAATGCCATTTCTCTTGTAATTCCATCCCTTAAAGACAAACAATCCAAAATAGCAAGATAGCACTGGCTAAAATATTCATCGAACCCACAACGCAACTCCATAAGTTCTCGAACCAGATGCTTCGGTGGTTGTAACACTGCATTGAAAAAAATGTTTGCATAGAAAGGATTTTCCTGGAAAAATTTTTGCCTTATCATCAAAAAATTTTGCAGAGCCATCTTAGCATCTTGAATCTCAAACGTCTGCACTTTCAAAGCCACCACCAATTCATCATAACTTTTTTTTACACAAAGCAGATATAGTTCATCTTTCCCTTTGAAATTGTGGTAGATGAGCCCTTTTGAAATTTTTCCAATTTCACAGATGCTGTTAATTGACGCTGCATCGTAACTTTTGGTTCCAAATTCTTGAAGAGCTGCATCAAGAATTCGCTCTTTTGTTTTCTGAGTTTTTTCTTGTTTTTTCATTTATAACCTCCATTATTGACTGCGCAGTCTATTATAACCCATAATGGACCGCATGGTCAATATATGTCACATGAATTTTATATGTTCTTATAACTAATTCGTTGTACCCACTTTTTACTTAAAAAGACAATTTTAGAGTGACCAAATAATAACTATAAAATAAGGCAAATGGAAAAAGCCATAATCTTTCCACTATTGAAAATCTTACAGCTTTTATCTCTATAATATCTTATTCCAAAATTTGTTTTTCTTTACATTACAACGCTTGCCAAAAAATTTCTATAGATTGTTTACCTGAATCATTTAACATTTTCTCATAATTCGAAATCCGTGAATATAATGTCCGTTCATCATTTCAACCAATCCTTCCATTACTTGTGGAGTCAACGCACCACCTGACATCATAGCAAGTTGTCGTATAGGCATGTCCTCCAACATTGCATCTATAATTCTTGTAAATTCTTCCATCCCTTCATTTCCGGTACTACCAAATTGTTTCTCCATATTTTTCTTAATCATTTTCATAAACATACGACCTACAAAACTTTCCTGTACTTCTCCCAATGTAGAATTAACAGTAAACGGATGAATTTTTCTCTTCTCTGGTACTGAATGTCCCAAAAGCGACTCAAATTCTTCTTTTGATACCGGCCAATAGCTTTCCGGATGATAATATGCAGGTAATTTTCTTAAATCCACATTTTTGCAGACAGAGCCTTGTACTTGTACAGAACCTGTAAGACGAATATCACGACTAGAAGAAGCCACCTCTATTTGATAAACGCCTGTGTCCATTTCCCACTTCTGTGTTTCTACATTAAAATACGAAAACGCTCTTTTCCCTAATATTATGGTAATTTTCTTTTGTTCCCCTGGATTCAAGAATACTTTTTTAAATGCACGTAACTCCCGAACCGGACGAAAAATGCCTGTATCCGGTGGTGTTACATATTCAACTTAAAATTATTTTTATAGTAGATATGCTTCCATATAACAAAATCGAGCTTTCCGCAAGGTTTCTCTGCTGATATCAACCTTACAAAAAGCCCGGAAATACGCCACTTTTCAATATTTATTTATCTTTCCGCTCCAACAAGCACACTGTCTCGACTGTCGCTTACTTGAGCAACCGAATTTCACATCATAATATCGGCTGCTGATTATTCAAAAGAGATTACCTGTTGCTCTGCATCTACATGCGCATTTACTCCAAACGGAATAATACATCTGGGAGTCGCATGTCCGATATTGATATTGTACAATATCGGAAGTTCCGGTTTGTCGATAACCTTTACCAGCAGGTCGCAGTACTCAGTGGAATAGGTTTCGTCTATAGGTTTTCCGACCAATACTCCGGATAGCACATCAAAAAGCCCATATTCCTCACATAAAGAAATACTGTCTTCATATCGGTCATTATTAAAAATGTCATATATGGAATCTATACAGCCACCCAGTATTTTCCCCGAAAAGGCGGACGGTCCCTGCAGCAGTTTATACCCGTTATTCTTATGGCTGATCCTCGGAACTCCGATCTGGCTTTCATCAAAGCTTGTTCTTTCCTCGTACCAGACATTACTTGGACATATTTCTCTTATCGTTCCTGTGCGGAGCAATTCTTCAAAATACTTTTTGCTGTATGACAGCATATCGTTGTCAAGCTCACACAGATCCGCAAGAAAGGACTGCCCGTAAAATGTTTTCAACCCCAGCTTGTGCAGCATAAAATGGTTCATGGTTGTGTCGGAAAATCCCAGAAATATTTTTTCGCATATCACCTTTTTCAGTCTGTCATCTTGGAATAAAAACGGAAGCAGGCGATAGGTATCATCACCACCGATAGCACATAGAATTATATCTACTTCAGGATCAGCAAATGCTTCGACCAGATCCGAAGCTCTGTCCTCGAGATGCTCTTTGATATAGTCAATTCCCTTTAGCGTATGCGATGAGTATTTTACCTTTAGCCCCATTGACTTTAGGCGTTCTTCCCCTATACGGAGTTCATGTGCTACGAATGGTTCACCGATGATGCCGCTGGATAAACTCACAATTTCAACTGTCAACTGTTTTCACCATGTTATCATTTTCTCCCAAATAAATACTTTCCTTTCCCTTTTCCTTTCATCGAATAAATCAACCCTGCTTCCAGCATTCTTCTTATCAAAGCTGAGGCCGGAGAAGCTGTTATGGAAAGTATCTTCATCACTTCAGTTCGCCCAAAAAATCTGTCATATCCATATTCTTTGAACAATTCTTGAATATGCTGTTTTGTTTTATTACTGATATTATCCGGTATTTCTATATACTCTTTTTCTGTCTCAATGTCCTGTTTTTTATTTTGAATGTCCTGTTTTTGTTCTTGAATGTCCTGTTTTTGATTCTCCCATCTGACATGCATGTATCGGTTCTTTAATTCATTTGATTCTCCCAGTAACAGATTTCTTAAAAACAATTCAAGATATTCCGTGGTTTCCCTGATACCTTTTGACAGATCAGTATAGTTTGCTCTTACAAGCGAATTTCTAAAAAACCATGCATTCTCGGCAAAGATATCATTGGTCACATCAAATCCCATAGACCTTAGATATTTGATAAAAAAAACCGCTGTTGTCCTTGTATTTCCTTCTCCGAAAGCATGTATCTGCCATAGGCTTGAAACAAATTTTGCCAGATGCGGAATGATTGATGAAATACTGTTCAATGGATATTCATATTCTTTTTCCGCACGAATATCATATTCCAGCATTTCTTTTAATTCCAATGCATTACCATAATGAACGGACTCTCCGTCCAATACCCACTCCTTTTTTGAAATGTTATAATCTCTCACCTTTCCAGCATGCGAAAATATTCCCTCAAACAGTCTCCTGTGAATTCCAATGTACTGAGGAACTGAAAAGGTAAAAGCTCTTTCTGAAAGAATATTTGCGATTCGTGCAGACACAATATCCGCTTCTTTTGTTCTGTCTGTATCCCGTTCTTTCGACTCTTCATAATAGTTTTCAATAAGCTTACCGGCTTCCGTTATTGATATTTCGCCTTCAATATTCTTTCTCGCAGTATTTCTCAGATAGTCCGAGGTTTCGAGCCCGTCTACAGCCTGCAACCCCATAGCAGTATACCAGGCATACCCCAGTTCACGTTTGCTTGGTTCAGACTGCCTTATATACTCCTCAAAAGGATCTTTCTTTATATCATCCATCCGATTTACCACCTTTCGAATCTTTGATTCTATAATAATCCTCCATCTTCACATTCAATTTCACATAGGAATCTTCTTTTCGGTTGCCACGCGCTCAAGGAGCGCGATACTCTCCACATGCACTGTTTGACAAAATTGATCAACTCCCGTGCATTTTACAACCCGGTATCCTCTCTCCTGCATCATTGCCAGATCCCGGGCCAGGCTTGTTACTTTACAAGAGATATATACAATCTTATCTACCTGATAATCGAGAATCTTCGGCAGTGCTTTTGGATAGATTCCATCTCTTGGTGGATCAAGAACAATCACATCCGGTTTTTCTTCAATTTCATCCAGTACACGGAATACATCTCCTGCAATAAATTTGCAGTTATCAAGTCCGTTATGTGCCGCATTTTCTCCCGCTGCCTCAACTGCTTCTTCGATAATCTCAACACCGATCACTTGCTTTGCTACCGGAGCAAGCACCTGTGCAATAGTTCCTGTTCCGCTGAACAAATCAAATACCGTCATATTATGAATATCGCCAATGTATTCTCTTACCGTTCGGTAAAGCACCTCTGCCCCAAGTGAATTCGGCTGAAAGAAAGAAAATGGCGTTACTTTAAACTCCAGATTAAGGAGTTTTTCATAGAAATAATCCTGTCCGTAGAGAACACGCGTCTCATCACTTTGAACTACATCTGACAGCGAATCATTTAGAATATGAAGAATTCCCACAATCTTTCCTTCCAGTGTAAGATCAAGCAGCGCCCTCTTCAATGGTTCCAGGTCATGTTCCTCCTGTGTTGTTGTTACAAGGTTGACAAGAATTTCTCCGGTACGCTCCCCTCTTCTTAAAAGTAAATGCCGCAAATATCCTGTATGCTGCATTTTTCGATAATAGCTAACTCCACGCTCTTGAAAATATTGCAGTACACATGTAAGAATCTTCGTCATGTCTTCATGTACGAGCATGCAATCAGAAGTCGTAAGGACATCATATGTACTTCCTTTCTTATGAAGTCCGAGCGATAACGGTCCGTCTTTATATTCATCCCCAAAAGAAAATTCCATCTTATTCCGATAACGAAATTCCTTTGGACTTCCTTTTACTCCTTCAAAAATATAATCTCCTTCCGTTGCCTCATCAATGATTGCTTTTACCTGCTCCTCTTTCATCTGGCGCTGCGCTTCATATTCCATTGTCTGATACATACACCCTCCGCAAGCCGGAAAATTGCTGCAGACTGGTTTTCTTGTTTCCAGCGGTGACGGTTCTAACACTTCTAACAGCCGTCCTTCTGCATTTCCTCTCTTGAATTTATTAATGCAAAAGCGAATCTTCTGTCCCGGAATACCATTTTTGACGAGAACCGGTTTTTCTTCTCCCGATACAGATACCATTCCTTTATTTGGAAATTCTACTTTTTCTATTGTTCCTTCCAGAACCTGTCCTTTTTTCATTTGCGGTAAATCCTTTCCTGCCATTTATTTTCTGCAAAAAGCTGTCCATTAGACGTTTTACGAAAAGAAATATCCGTCAGGGAGTTCCCAACGGATATTATCAATCACATTCAGTACTTTTGATTCTCTATACTTCATCCTCTTCATTAAAGAAGTCATCATCAAAATCGTCCTCAAAATCATCTTCGAAGTCTTCTAAATAATCCGGTGTGAAGAAGCAATATACTGCATAAGCAATCGCTGCCACTGCTGCTACTGCACCAACAATTGCAAGTACCCAGAGAATCGTCTTAGATGCCTTTTCTTCGTCTTTCTTATGGATTAATTCATTTAATTTTGATGCTGCTACAAGATCTTCTATTTTGTTCATTGTGCCACGTCCTTTCCGTCTAGTAAATTACTGACCACATCTATTTCTATTATTATAACACTAACCCTTTTATATTACTAGAAAAATCTGTTAAATTCTTTCATCTTCTCAAATCCAGTTTTCCCTGTCAGCATTATTTTTATTCGTCTATTTTTTGTAATTTTGCAAACGCTGCAAACATTTTCTTTGTCCCTGCCGTGTCAAATGCTACTGTAACTTCATAGTCCCGGCCGCCTTCCGTAATTCCTGTCACAAGTCCTTCCCCAAATTTCACATGACGCACACGATCTCCCACATCATAACCCGGACCATTTCCATTTTTCACAGCAAATTGCTGTACCGGTTTTCCCATGCCAAACGGCTTTGACTGAAAAGACTGCTTTGCCTGTGCGTAAGCAATCTGCTTTGGAAGTTCCATTGTCTCTTTTTCAACCGGCATTCCGGAAGAAAGAAGCGTCATCGGAATTTCTTTTAAGAAACGAGACATTTTATTGTATTGCGTTTCTCCCCGAATCATTCTTCTCTTTGCACAGGTCAATGTGAGCTTATGCATTGCCCTTGTGATTCCTACGTAACAAAGACGCCGCTCTTCTTCCAGTTCTGCAGGATCATCTGCTGTAATCGTCATATAGCTTGGAAAGAGTCCGTCTTCCATTCCGGCCAGATAAACATTTGGGAATTCCAACCCTTTCGCACTGTGCAGTGTCATTAAAACGACATAATCACTGTCTTCTTCCAAACTGTCAATATCAGCCACTAATGCCACTTCTTCCAAAAATCCACTCAGAGTTGCCGGGATCTGCTGATCCTCACAATCCTCTTCGTAAGCCACAATTTTATTCAGAAGTTCATCGATATTTTCCAGACGCGCCTCTGATTCCACCGTATCTTCTGCCTGTAATTCCTCGACATATCCTGTTACATCAATAATCTCCTGCATAAGTTCCGATACTTTTTGATTTCCGGATTCCATTTTAAAATGTTCAATCATTGCAGTAAATGATTCCAGCTTTCCAAGACTTTTTCCGATTCCCGGAATCAGATCCGCTCCCAAAAGCGCTTCATAGAAACTTATTTCCTTCTGCAATGCATACTCCTGCACACGATTTACAGAAGTAAGGCCGATTCCTCTCTTCGGCACATTAATAATCCGCCGTACTGCCAAATCATCCTGACCATTATCAACTGTTTTTAAATAGCTCAACAAATCTTTAATTTCTTTGCGGGCATAAAAATTAATCCCGCCAATAATTTTATATGGAATGTTTGCTGTAACTAATTTCTCCTCAAACATACGGGACTGTGCATTGGTTCGGTACAATATCGCATAATCCCGATAACTGCTGTCAGTTTCTCTAACATGCTTTCGAATATCATCCACGATATATTCCACTTCTTCATAGGCATTGTCAAACATCTGAAACTGTATTTTATCTCCCTGTGCATTCTCTGTCCAAAGCCGTTTTTCCTTCCGCCCCTGATTATTGGCGATCACTTCATTTGCCGCCTCAAGAATCGTTCCTGTAGAACGGTAATTCTGTTCAAGTTTAATAACTTTTGCATCTTCAAAAACTTTCTCAAAACTCAAAATATTTTGAATGTTTGCACCACGAAATTTATAGATTGACTGATCATCATCTCCTACTACACAAAGATTGCGATACTTAGATGCCAACAGGCTTACAAATTGAAACTGAACGGTATTCGTGTCCTGATATTCATCTACCATGATATACCGAAATCGTTCCTGATAGTATTCTAACACATCCGGCTGCGTCTGAAATAATTGTACGGTTTTTACAAGCAAATCATCAAAATCAAGCGCATTATTCGCTTTTAACTGATGTTCATATTCTTTATATACTTGTGCAATCTTTTTTTCATGGTAATCCCCGCCGGCATTTAGTTCAAATTCCTCCGGTGATATCATTTCATCCTTTGCAGCGGAAATAGCTGCCAGCAAGCTGCGTTCTTTGTAGATCTTCGTATCGATCTGAAGCAATTTACACACATCTCGCATCAGTGTTTTCTGATCATCTGCATCGTAAATTGTAAAATTAGTCCCATAGCCAAGTCGGTCAATATAGCGTCTCAAAATTCTTACACAGGTGGAATGAAACGTACTTACCCAGATGCTCTCAGAGCCAAATCCTACAATCTGATCCACACGTTCTCTCATCTCTCCTGCTGCCTTATTTGTAAATGTAATTGCAAGAATATTCCACGGATTTACTCCCTTTTCTTCTATTAAATAGGCAATCCTGTGCGTTAATACTCTTGTTTTCCCGGAACCTGCCCCCGCCAGGATCAACAGTGGTCCCTCCGTGTGCAGGACAGCTTCTTTTTGTCTGTCATTCAATGTATCATAAATACTCATAAATTTCTCCTTCTAACACAAATGGACTTTCTGACCATTTGTGTTTTAGTATAACATAAATCATCTGTTCTGAAAATCATTTGTCCGAACAAATTTTCTATCTGTAATTTTATAATTTTTTGTACCATTTTCCTCCTTTTGTAACATTCTGCTTTCTTAGAAAAGACTTGCTATCTAGTTTTTAATACTATATAATGTCATTTATAGAGGTGATAATATTGGAATTAACTACAGAAAAACTTTTACAGGATATGCTGGCAAACTTAACCCAGCTCAATTACATCGAGCCAGAAACAATCCCTAATATTGATTTATATATGGATCAGGTAACTACTTTTATGAATCAGTATCTTGCCGGTTCGAAAAGATATGAAGAAGACAAAATTCTTACAAAGACAATGATCAATAACTATGCAAAGAATCATCTTCTTCCGCCGCCTGTTAAAAAGAAATATTCCAGAGAGCATGTGCTTGTGCTGATTTTTATTTATTATTTCAAAAGTATGCTTTCTATCAAAGATATCGATACGTTGCTTCACCCTGTACTGGAAAAATATTTCCAGACAGACAGCGAACTTGATTTGACATCTATTTATAAAGAAGTATTCAGCCTTTCTGATACTCAACTTGCAAAATTGCGTGAAGATCTTTCCTCTTCTTCTGCGGCTGCTTTGCAGACATTTACAGATGTCAAAGATCCAAAAGAACGGGATTTTCTTCAGCTCTTCTCCTTTCTATGCACATTGAGTTTTGATGTCTATATGAAAAAACAGCTGATTGAACAGATTATTGATCTCTTTCCGGAACCGGAGCATAAAAAATAGTATATCCTTCATAAGCAGAACGTTAAAAGCAGGAGAAAGTTTTCAACACTGAAAAACTTCCTCCTGCTTTTGTCCCTATTGTGATGCTGTCAGCTGATATCTCGCTATTCCCTTCGCTATTATTTAGAAGAAATTCTATCAAATACCAGATCATATCCGTCATTTCCATAATTTAACGAACGATTCACACGGCTGATCGTTGCTGTCGATGCCCCTGTCTTCTCCGCTATATCCAAATATGTCTTTTGTTCTCTGAGCATCTTTGCAACTTCTAATCTCTGCGACAGCGAAAGCAACTCATTAATTGTGCAAATATCCTCGAAAAAAAGATAACATTCTTCTTTGCTTTTCAGACTTAAAACTGCATCAAATAAATAGTCGACTGCCTCTGTTCTGATCTTTTTACTCATAATCACAATCTCCTTATCCTCTGCCTATCATTGATACAATTTTAGCACATTAAATTCATAAAGTAAATAAATATTATCAATATTGCCGCAAAAAGGATTTTAATTTCGCTGCAGAAGTGCTTACGATCAGTTCTTCCGGAAATTCTGTTTCATGGATGACTGCTTCTGCCAGCGGAAATTTTCCAACTGCTGAATCAATATGGGAATCACTGCCAAGTACAATCGGAACTTCATACTGTTTACATAGTTTCAGCATCTGACAAACATTTTCATGTGTATTTTGCCGAAATCCCTTTGGATTTAATGAAGAATTATTGACTTCCAATAATGTCTTTGTTTCTTTTGCCGTTTTTACAAGCACCTCATAATCAATCGGGATTCTTCCGTCGTCCGGATGACCAATGATATCAATCAGAGGATTTTTCATCGCATTGATATATGCCTGCATATTATGCTCTAATGTATTCTCTGTCTGATAGCACGGTCCATGAATACTCGCAATCACGATGTCCAGATTCCGGATCGTAGATTCCGGAAGATCTACCGTCCCCTTTTCATCTAAAATATTTAATTCAGCGCCAAGCATCAATTCTACTCCGCACATCTGTCTCGGAACAACAGAAAAATTCTGGAAATAAAACATCCCGCATGTTCCCGGCATTGTCGGTGCATGTTCTGTCAGCGCCAATACTTCCAATCCCGCTTCTTTTGCTGCCTGTGCCATTTCTTTCATAGTACTGTAGGCGTGACCGCTCACAATGGTATGTGCATGTGTATCTGTTACAAACTTCATCTCTTCTCCCCACTTTCTTTCTGTCGTAACTTCCATGTATAGTATACCACCATTCCGGAGAGAATCCTATAGTAAATAAGGAGGTGAACTTATGCGGAAAATGCATTTTCCATCACGAACTGAACTGGAACAGCAAAACGATATCATCATTGATTCCTATGATTATCTGGCAAATGCTGCGTCAACAACTGACTGTACAGGTCTGATTCCTTCTGAGCCTGTTTCTGATGCAGAACTAGAATCTTACAGCGAACTCTATAAATATCAGGCTCCTGTATTAGATCAGCGCGCTCAGTCAGAACCGCCAAACCTTTCGTGACACGCACATTTTCTTCTGAATCACATATAGTATACCGAATCACATACTTGTTATTCAGGAGGATTTTATGAAAAAGAAAACATCAATGCTGCTGGCAGGCGCTGCCTGCCTTTCCCTCTTTCTGACGGGATGCTCACAAAGCGAAACAACAATAGGTTCCGATACCGCTGAACAAAAAACTCCGGCAAAAGAAAAACCCGAACATGTCGTTCTCAATGAAGTGGCTCATTCCATTTTTTACGCACCGATGTATGTAGCCATCGAAGAAGATTATTTTCAGGAAAATCATATTGATCTGGAGCTTGTTACAGGATACGGCGCTGACAAAACAATGACTGCTGTCCTTTCTGGGGAAGCTGATATCGGTTTTATGGGATCAGAAGCTTCCATTTACACCTACAACGGCGGTTCAAAGGATTATGTTGTCAATTTTGCCCAGCTGACACAACGCGCCGGAAATTTTCTCGTTGCCAGGGAAGAAATGCCTGATTTTTCATGGAATGACTTAAAGGGAAAAACTGTACTTGGCGGTCGAAAAGGTGGCGTACATATATTAATGTAAATTTAGAGAGTATTGTAATTTTATGTAACTGGGTGGATTGCAGCTGATGGAATGAATAGTGCGAAAGAATTTCAGACATTGAAATAAAAAATATCATGATGTATCAAAAGAGGAGCCAGATTTCTCCGGCTCCTCCAAGTATGTGTCCGCAAACACATACCCCAATTGCTATTAATAATATACTATAATAACGAAAAATATGCAATAGATCAGATTGAATTTTTTAATATTGTCATCCGCGAAAACAAGTCTGGATGAACGGTGATTGCGGCTACGGCGGAACTAACCTGCCCCTCATATTCTTTAGTTATTTTTTCAAATTCTCTTATGAATGCTTTGATTTCAGTTTTGGACATTTTCAACAACTTTAAGAAATAACATATAAGAATGATATAATCCCCTATAGTCTTAAAATTTATGTATGGTAATCCCATTTCTAACATTAGACATTGCTTCATAGGTTTCGATGGATCCATTTTTCTAAAACGTGTATCATAAACAACATCATTATGTGCGATAGCATTTCTTAAATCTTTTAATGCATATACATATTTATAGACTAACGTACAATTGGTATCGCTGGACAAATTCAAACCAATATTTCTTGAAATCTTTTTTCTGACATCTTGTGTTAAGCAGGAAAGAAGATATCCAAAATCTCCCATTGTCAAAATTTCAAAGATTGCCCAGATTGGGACTTCATTATAATTCACAGTATTATAAAAATGTGTAATTTTCGGATTTTCTTTTCGGTATGCCGCTGCAATAGAATTTTGAATAGAACCCTGTAAATTCAATTTATTGTTCTGGAATTTTTTCCTAATGTCTTCCGAAGTTCCTGGTGAAACATTTTTGTAACTGCTGACGGCTTTGTCATACATATCATAAATGCTGTTTGAATTAATCTCTGCCATAATGGTATTAAGGGCAATGTTTTTGAGAGCAGTTTCAATCAACATCATTTTACCGTATAACAATGATTTTAATTTTGTGTCGTATTGGATCGTAGCATTAATTTCACTGTATGAGGTAAAAGGGATTCTACGATTAGACGAAACAAAAAAACGGTATCCCTTATATCCGTGAAAATATCCTGTATTAATTAATTGTTGCTTTTGTGAACTGCCTGAAATGGCAATTCCATTATTCCGAAGATGCCTCATAAGTGCATCTGTTGATTTATAATCTGACATAAATTCTCCTGTTTAACATTTAAAACTATCAATTGTGATACAATCGATTTTTAGCTTGTAATAAAGCGAATGTTTTCCTTCAGTTCATCGCTAAATTCTTCTAAATCATCCATAGTGATTGCACCTTCATTTAAAAGTGAAACAATGTTAGAGATGCAATTAGAACGACTCATTCTTAACTGTACACCTGTGTCTTTTTTATCGTTGCGAATTCGCTCTTCTAAAGCCCAGAATTTTTCGGAAGGAGTTCCTTCACCATTTAGCAATTCAATATATTCTTTATTCAACTTATCCATATAGGCTTCTTGCCAGTCTGAAATTTTCTCTCTGAACAAAGACCAATCCTTTTTAGTAAATCCGTATTCTGACATTTGTATCCCCTTCACTTTGACATAAGTAAATTATAGTATAAGCAGTTCTGTTTCTCAATACTTGTCTTTGGAAAATGTATTTGATTTTAAAGTCTGCCTGTTCAAGTGTTCAAGTCCCAGATTGACCGTTGAGTTTGGATTGACGATATGATAAAATTTTTTAGCAAATTAGAATTGACCGAGCTGAAAGAGAGGGATACTTTTTGTCCGGAGGACAAGAAGGTAAGAGGGGAACATTAAGAATTCAGCTAATTATAAGGAGGGTGAAGATGATAAAAGAATTTACAGATAGAGAATTGCAGATTGTAATAACAGCAGCACATAAAGCCTCTTGGGATAACTTGGAGAGATTAAAAACAGCCAAGAAATGTGGATGTTTTTATTGTTGTAAAATTTTTGATGCAAAAGAAATAAAAGATTATGTTTCAGATACTACTGCATTGTGTCCTTACTGTGGGATAGATTCTGTGTTAGGTGATAATGAAGGATTTCCTATAACACAAGAGTTTTTAAGAATTATGAATGATGAATGGTTCTGAAAGGAAAATTAAGAATATATCAATACTCTGGCACGATATGAACTTTTAATTTTGGATGATCTTGGCACAGAACGAAGTTCTGAGTATGCTCTTGGAATTGTATTCAGTGTAATTGACCGAAGATATCGCTCCGGCAGACCATTAATCGTAACTACCAATCTTCCGATAAAACAATTAAAAGAAGAAACGAACATAGAAAAGAAACGAATTTATGATCGTATTTTGGAAATGTGTGTTCCGTTATATGTCGGCGGTTCTAGCTATCGGAGTGATATTGCCCATGAAAAAATGGGGAAAATGAAAACCTTTTTCGCTACTGCCGAATCAAGTCAGACTGAAAATATTATAGAGCAGACAGGCACAAAAACCATCTGATGTTTATATCTTAGTATAGACATCAGAAATAGAAAGAGTGTGATGGCTCTGCAGAAACCTACATATTACTTGTGGCGAACAGATTATACATCTTCAGAAGACTTTGAGGCTGATAAGGAGAAATATACGAAAATAGGTTTTCGGGTTGTTACGTTTGCGGACGGGCAGCCGGATAAAAACATACATAATGGAATAAAAGCGTTGATCCGAAATCATATCAAAGAAATGGCGACAACATGAATGCTGGATATGTGCGTCTTTCAAGAGATGACGATAAGCGAAATTATGTTTCTATAGAAAATCAGAAATTAATTATCAATCAGTATGCATCTGACCATGGAATGGTTATTGACCGATGGTATGAAGATGACGGAGTATCCGGTTATATTTTTGACAGACCGGGGTTTAGGCAGATGATGGCTGATTTGGATAAAGATATTGATACCGTATATGTGAAAGATTTCTCGCGTCTTGGCAGACATAATGCGAAGGTTCTTTTGCTTTTGGATGAATTTCAGGAACGGGAAAAACATCTCATTGTCATTGATGATAATTACGATTCTTTCGATTCCACCGACGACACCATTGGAATTAAAACATGGTTCAATGAGCGTTATGTAAAAGATACCAGTAAGAAAATCAAAAGAGCGATCGGAGCCAGACAAAAAGAAGGCACTCTTATGACAAAACCGCCTTTCGGATATTGTCGGGATACGAAAGACAAAAGTATCATCAAAATCGTTCCCAAAGAGGCAGAATTTATCAAAATGATTTACGATCTTTATATCTCAGGATCCGGTTATCGCAAAATAGCAAATTATTTGACCGATCAGGGTATCCCAACGCCTTCTATGGTACAGCGAGAGCGAGAAATTGAAGAAGGTCGCATAAGCAAAAAGAAAGTTGCAACCATTTGGTCTGACAGTATGGTGAAGGAATTATTAGATAATGATTTTTACATTGGAACTTTTCGTTTGAGAAAACGTGCCAGAAATACAGTACATGGAAAGGATAAACGTGTTCCAAAAGAAGAACAGTGTATTTTTGAAGATCATCATCCGGCAATTATTGATAAAGCCACTTTTTCTCTTGTACAGGAATTAAAGGAAAAGCGTAATCGCACGAATTATCGTGGAAGCAGGGGGGAATGGATCGGTTCAGAAATTCCCAATCCTTTTGGAAGCTGTTTGTTTTGTAAAGATTGTGGAAGTCGTTTGACACCGATTAAGCGTCAAACATCCAGCAGAGAAAGAAAATATTATATTTGTACTACCTATAATACGAAAGGCAGGCGGTATTGTGAGAAAGCGCATCTGATTGAGGAAAATGATTTGATGGAAGATGTGCTGAATTATATTAAACTGTGCAGAGAAGCGCTTTGTGAAGTAATTTCCACATATGATATGAGGGACTTTGAGGCAGAAAAGAAAACGCTGGCAGAAAAACGACAGGACATTCAGGAAGAAATTCAAAACCGAAAAAATCAACTGAAGGTACTTTTAACACAAAAAATAAAAGATTTATCCATAGCATCTGAAAATGAGGATTTGATCCATGAAACCTATGATTCTATGCAAAAGGATCTACTGGCGCAGATTCATGGTTTGGAGATACAGGAAAAAGAACTGAACGAAACTACTATAGAAACACCGGATGTAAAGGACAAATTGAGAAATGCATTGGATGTAGTTGATAAAATCATTGCAGGTGGAACTCTTGACCGAAGAGATATTGAACTGTTGATTGAGAGAATTGACGTAGATAAAGAGGGAATGCCGGAAATCACTTTAAAATATGGTTTGTCTGATTTAATCAATTACAGTCCTGCTGATGAGATGAATCGCCGGGAAAATACTGTAATCGCTCTTGTAATGAAGCTGATTATAGAAGATGAACGTGGATATACATCTGCAAAATACTTGTCAGAACATATCACAGCATTGGGATTTAAGAAAACGAAACAAAGTATCTTACCTTATATCAATTTGATGAAAGAATTGGGAATTTGGGAAGATACGGATAATCCGCTGAAACCTTACAATATTGTGAAAACAAAAGAAGAGATTACGGTATTGATGCATCAATATCTGCCGGAGTTGCCGACTCAAATGACTTCTGAACAATTATCGAACAATTATTTACATTGTAATAGTGGCGATAGGTGGCATGCCGGAAATGGTTTTTGAGTATATTCTAAAACAGAATGGAATTCATCCGCAAAATGACCTGACGATTGACCAAAGCATTGATTTTGGCTCTACTGCTGCTGCCTTTGCCGGAGGAAATGGCGATTTTACGGTAGAGTTTGAGCCTGGTGCAACTTCACTTGAATCCGAGCAAAAAGGATATGTTGTAGCTTCACTTGGCAAAGACAGCGGCTATATTCCATATACTGCTTTCTGTGCAAAGAAAAGTTATCTGAAAGAGAATACTGATCTGATCCAGCGATTTACTGCTGCACTTCAAAAGGGCATGGATTATGTCCAAACCCATTCTCCGGAAGAAATTGCCGAAATTATCCAGCCTCAATTTCCTGAAAATGACTTAAAAACAGTCCAGACAATCGTAACCCGCTACTATGAACAAGGTACCTGGAAAGCCGATCTGATTTTTGAAAAAGAAAGCTTCGAGCTGCTTCAGGATATTCTTTTGGATGCCGGTGAATTAGAAAAACGTGTTCCTTATGAGGATCTCGTCACAACAACATTTGCCAAAAAGGCAGTAAAATAAATTTCAAAATAAATTTATTGGATATGAAAAATACAGCAGGGGCGTCCTAAATGACGCTTCTGCTGTATTCCAATTCTATCTGCGTCGGTTCCGATCGCTTTTGACACAGTTTAAAATATTCCAACATTTCTTCGATTGTCTGTGCGCTCTCTTTCCATTCCGGATGCAGCACGCAGAATGTTTTTCCAAGTGTACCTTTCTCTCCTCTGTCCCAACAGTGCATTTGATGCGGAATCCCCCGTTTCTCCAGTTCCGCGCTAAATGCTTTCGTAGATTCTTTCAGCATATCTTCCTCGCTTGTCACAAGATAGCAAGGCGGAATCGAACATTTCTCCAAAAGATTGTGCGGTTTCATATATGACAGATAAGGAACTTCTTTGTAATGATTTCCAAAAAGCAGCGAGTACATTCTTCCGATTCTGTTGCGCTGATAGAAATAAAACATTCCTGAAATCAGCCCCAGCGCCTGAATCTTAAGTCTGGTTCCCCGCAGTTTTAATAAGTCAGCCAACATTTGATTCTGGTTTACTGCTGCCGCATATACGGCAAGAAGCGCTCCTGCCCAGTCTCCTGTTACAAATACTGCCTGCGGATCATACCCAAGCCTTCCCTGATGTTGATCGATCCACCGAAAAGCAGATAGAATATCTCCGATCTGTTCCGGAAAAGTCACTTCCGGTATCAGGCGGTAATTGATTGACACGACAATATTTCCTTTCTCTGCCAATGTACGGCAAAAGGCTTCTCCCCGGATCTTATCACCGCAAAATAATCCTCCGCCATGAATGTAAATGATAAGCGGACTTCTCTTCTGTCCCGAACCATTCTCATAAATGTCCAGCAAATGTCCCTTACTTTTCCCTTTTTCGTAACAAATATCCCGCTGCACCGAACAAGTATCCTCCAAAACAGCAGCTTGAAAGCGCTTCTTCTCCTGCCGCTTCATTCTATATGCAGAAACTCTCAGCATTGCTTTTAACAATGGTTTTGGTATTTTTTGCATAAATATCTCCCCTTTCATGCAAAACCTTCCCCTCTCAACATTTTTGTATTATAAAACATCTAAAAATGAGATACAACTATTTGTACAAAATCTATTTCATTTTTTTGTAAATTTTATTTCTTCTTAAGGAAATCCTAACATTTTTACTCAGCAGTTTTCACAAATATCTGTCGAAAAAATGTATTTGACTTTTTTATAAAATTGTGATAGCCTTGATTTACAGTTTTTTATAAACTTATTTTATTATTAATGGAGGTAACCTCATGAGCACAGGTACAGTAAAATGGTTTAACAACCAGAAGGGCTACGGATTCATCTCTGACGAGGCTGGCAATGACGTATTTGTTCACTACAGCGGAATCGCTTCTGACGGATTCAAGTCTTTAGAAGAAGGTCAGGCAGTTGAATTTGAAGTCACAGAAGGTGCTAAAGGACCACAGGCTACAAACGTAGTAAAATTATAATCTAATATTTGATGTGCCTTTTTTCGTGCTGATGTATTATAATTATATTGCTAACTATATATACCGAAAAGAATTAAGGAATAATTAAATGAAGATTAAAAGGGAACCGGTTTTCGGTTCCCTTTACCACTTTCTGAAAATCTTTCTGAAAGTTTTTCTGCAGCTCTTTTCAATTTCTTCCGAAGTTCCCGGAGCAAACTTTTATCCTATCGCTAAAAATCAAAAATCGAAAGCTGATTTGTTTCGGGCAGATCTCCAAATACACCAAATTCATCCATCAAGTCAATAACCGTCTTGCTGACTTTCGTCCTTTGACGGAAATCATCTTTGGACAAATATGGCCCATCCATAGACGCTACTTCCACAGCTTCTGCAGCTTTATCTCCCATTCCTTCAATAGAAGACAGCGGCGGCATCAGTTTCCCGTCTATGATCTGAAATTTTGTTGCTTTCGCCCGATACAGATCAAGCGGCAGGAATTCAAATCCTCTTGCATACATTTCCTGTACAATTTTCATATCTTTTAACGTAGCCTGTTCCTTTTGCGTCAGAGAATCTGACCGTTTCTTATAGTCTTTTATATAAAACTCAAGCCGGTCTTTCCCCTGGCACATTAATTCATAGGAGAACGCAGAGGCACGGATACTAAAATATGCGGCATAATAGGCAAGCGGATAGTTGACTTTACAATAAGCAATGCGATATGCCATCATGACATACGCTGCGGCATGGGCTTTCGGGAACATATATTTAATCTTTTCACAAGACCAGATATACCAGTCCGGAACATTGTGATCTTGCATATCTTTTTTGAATTCCGGCCATTCTTTACATTTTCCCTTTGCGACAGCTCCTTTTCGCACCCGTTCCATAATCGTGAAGGACTCCTCACTGTCAAGCCCTTTTCCGATCAGATAAGTCATAATATCATCCCTGGTACAGATTGCCGTAGAAATTGTCGCTTTGCCTTCTTCGATTAATGTCTGGGCATTTCCAAGCCAAACATCCGTACCATGAGAAAGACCTGAAATCCGGATCAGATCAGACAGTGTTTTGGGTTTGGTGTCCACTACCATCTGAATAACAAAGTCTGTCCCAAACTCCGGAATTCCGAGACAGCCAACCGGACAGCCTCCAATGTCTTCCGGTTTGATTCCAAGCGCACTGGTATCTGCAAACAGCGACATAACCCCCGGATCATCCAGTTTAATCTGCTGTGCATCAAACGGTTTCCCTGTCAGCTGTTCTACTAACTCTTCCAGCATTTTGATCATTGTCGGATCATCATGTCCGAGAATATCCAGTTTCAACAAGTTGTGGTCAATGGAATGATAATCAAAATGTGTCGTTATAATATCTGTTGTCATATCATTTGCCGGATGCTGCACCGGTGTAAATGAATTAATATCTTCCCCAAAGGGAAGCACAATGATTCCACCCGGATGCTGTCCGGTACTGCGGCGGATTCCGGTACAGCCCCCTACAATCCGCTCAATCTCACAGCGTCGTTTACGGTTTCCCCGTTCCTCATAGTAGTTTTTGACATAACCATACGCTGTTTTTTCTGCCAGTGTTCCGATAGTTCCTGCCCGGAACGTCTGTCCGTCTCCGAAAATAACCTCGGTATATTTATGCGCGTTACTCTGATAATCGCCGGAGAAATTCAAATCAATATCCGGCTCTTTATTTCCTTTAAATCCCAGGAACGTTTCAAATGGAATATCAAATCCGTCTTTTACGAGCATTTCCCCGCAAACCGGACAGGCACGGTCCGGCATATCCCATCCACAGCCTCCGGCATAAGCACGGACTTCTTCTGATGTAAAATCACTGAAATGACAGTTTTTGCAATAGTAATGAGGACTAAGCGGATTTACTTCTGTAATTCCTGCCATCGTAGCTACAAAGGAAGAACCAACTGATCCTCGCGAACCTACAAGATAGCCGTCATCATTCGATTTCCATACTAATTTCTGCGCAATGATATACATTACGGCAAACCCATTGGAAATAATTGAATTCAGCTCACGCTCCAGCCGCTCTGTTACAATCTCCGGAAGCTCTTCGCCGTACATGGAATGTGCTTTATCATAACAAATCTTCCGCAAAGTTTTGTCCGAATCCAGAATAACCGGAGGACATTTATCCGGGCGCACCGGAGATATTTTTTCAATCTGATCTGCAATCCGGTTAGGATTGGTAATCACAACCTCGTACGCCTTCTCAGAACCGAGATAAGAAAATTCCTCCAGCATTTCTTCTGTCGTATGAAGATACAGCGGCGCCTGCTCATCCGCATCCTGGAACCCCTTTCCTGCCATAATAATCCTCCGGTATACCTCATCTTCCGGATCCATAAAATGGACATCGCATGTTGCCGCAACCGGTTTTTGGAACTTCTCTCCCAGTTTTACAATCTTGCGGTTTACATTTCTAATATCTTCCACTGATTGAATACCGGAAATACGTTCGCTGTCAATCATAAACATATTGTTTCCTACCGGCTGTATTTCCAAATAATCATAGAAATCTACAATCTTTGCAATCTGTTCTTCGGAACGATTATCAAGGAGTGCCCGATATAGTTCGCCCGCCTCACAGGCACTTCCCACAAGAAGTCCTTCCCGGTATCGGTTCAATTCACTTTTGGGAATTCGCGGACGGCGGTTATAGTATTTCAAATGGGACATGGAAATCAACCGATAAAGATTTACTCTCCCCACATCATTCTGCGCCAGAATAATTACATGGTATGTCGGAAGCTTTTTAATGGAATCAGGATTCAGATCCCCGAAAGCATTTACTTCCTGCAGTGTATGAATGCCCCGCTCTTTCAGCATTTCAATAAATTTCACAAAAATTTCTGATGTTGCTTTTGCATCATCTACCGCCCGATGGTGGTTCAGAAGAGATACATTCAATGCCTTTGCCACCGTATCCAATTTATACTTTGACAGTGTCGGCAACAACACTCTGGCAAGTGCCACTGTATCTACATAAGTAAAGTCTGTACTTAGTTCCATATTCCTGCAGTTCTGTTCGATAAATCCCACATCAAATCCGGCATTATGGGCTACAAGTACTGCCCCTTCCGCAAATTCCAGAAATTTGGGCAGAATTATCTCTATTCCCGGTGCATTCATGACCATTTCATCTGTGATACTGGTCAATTGGGTAATTCGATAAGGAATCGGAATTCCCGGATTCACAAATTCACTGAAATGCTCCGTAATCTCACCATGTTCTACTTTTACCGCACCTATTTCAATGATCCGATCCTGCACAGAGCTAAATCCTGTCGTCTCAATATCAAAGACAACATAGGTATCCTCCAGTGTCTGGTCTTTTGCCCGCTCTACAATTTTCATAAGATCATCCACCAGATACCCTTCTACACCATAAATAACTTTAAATGGATCATCTTTCTCTAGCTTTTCGATAAAATGATTCGCGTCCGGGAACGCCTGCACAACTCCATGATCCGTAATGGCAATTGCCTTATGTCCCCAGTCATGTGCCCGCTTCACAAGATCCTGTACTTCTGATACCCCATCCATATCACTCATTTTCGTATGACAATGAAGTTCTACTCGTTTCTCTGGCGCCGTATCCATTCGGCTTACCGTGAAATCCTGCGCCTTTTTAATTCCGGTCACAGATCCGATCGTCAGCTCGTTATCAAATTTATCAATGGTAGTCACACCTTTAATTTTTAAGAAAACACCTTTTTTAATTTCACCAAGTAACTCCGGAAGATGTTCATTTCTGGCAAACATTTTTACCATGATCGTGTCCGTAAAATCTGTTACGGCAAACATAATGATTGTTTTCTCATTCCGGATTTCCCGCGTATCAAACTGGATAACTTTTCCCCGGAATGTGATTTCACCCATTTCTCCCGTTACTTCTTTTAGTTCAATCGTCTCATCATCAAAATTTCGTCCATAAATCAAATTCGGATCGTCATCTCGTTTCAAAGGTGCATAATTTCTCTTAAACTCTTTCCTGAATTCTTTCTTTTCTTCTGAAGTTTTCTTCCCGGTATCTGGATTGCCGTTCGATGTTTCCGGTTTCTTGTCATTTTTCCTGCTTTTTTCAGCAGAAAGTTTTTCTTTCTTTTGACTCTCCTCTTCTCTGAGTTCCTCCTGACTCTTAACTAAAGAGGCATTATGCTTCATAATAACTTCTACTTCCTGCTGCAGCTGCAGTTCATTGAATTTCTTCATTTTACTTTCTTTCGGTTTGCGGTACTCTATGCGAATGTTGAGCGGAATATGGCATCGACCGGTAAATACTTCTGTCAGATACGATACCATCTCATCTTTTTTTCCTTTGGCTACAACAGTATCTTCTAATCCGAGACACATCACATCTTTTCCCTCAAAACTGCACTTCGCATTTTGCAGCATACTGTATTCAATCTGACTTTTCTGCCGCAATTCCCAGAAAATACTCTCCCGATATTCACGAAAAAGATTTTCCGGTGTATACTGCTCAGACAGATAAAAAGACTCTCTGATTCTGATTTCAATCGGTGTACGCGCAAAAAGCTGCTCTTTGATGGCCCGCTCCATCTGATAAATATCCTTTTTCGGAATAAGATGCCGGCTGCTCATATCAACCTTCAGATACGATCTTGCTGAATTTGTCGTCACCTTCTCTACTTCTGTTTCCTGAAACAGCATCCTTCGCTCTTCATCTGTCTTTAATGTCGGAAATACATCGAAAAAAAGTTTTCCCATATTCTATCCCTTCCAATTTAATAATTCTTCGCGCAGTGTGCTTAAAAGTTCTTCCTCTTTTACTTTTTTGATAACCTCGCCTTTTTTGATCAGAAGCCCTTCACCAATTCCACCGGCAATTCCAATATCAGCCTCTCTCGCCTCTCCCGGTCCATTCACAACGCAGCCCATTACAGCTACTTTAATATCAAGAGGAATATCTGCCACCATTGTTTCTACCTGATTTGCCAGTCCTATCAGATCAATCTTTGTTCTCCCGCAAGTCGGACAGGATACCACTTCAATCCCGCCTTTGCGAAGCCCCAATGTCTTTAAGATTAATTTGGCAGACTTGATTTCTTCCAGCGGATCACCTGTGAGAGATACCCGGATTGTATCGCCAAGTCCCTGATACAGCATAATTCCAAGTCCAACAGAAGACTTGATATTACCGGACAACAAAGTTCCCGATTCTGTAATACCAATATGCAGCGGATATGGACATACTTCAGAAATTAATTCATGCGCCTTAACACACATCAGCACATCTGATGACTTGATGCTGACAACAATCTGATCATAGTCCATCTCTTCAATCATCCGCACTTTATCTAATGCACTTTCTACAATGCCTTCTGCCGTAACACCTCCATATTTTTCAATGAGAGATTTTTCAAGAGAGCCGCTGTTTACACCGACACGAATCGGCACCTTATATTCTTTTGCCTTATCTACAACAGCCCGTACACGGGAACTATCGCCAATATTTCCCGGATTGATCCGAATCTTGTCTGCCCCGTGTTCGATCGCCGCAATCGCCAGACGATAATCAAAATGAATATCTGCCACAAGCGGAATATGAATCTGCTTTTTAATCTCACGCAATGCTTCCGCTGCTTCCATCGTTGGAACAGCGCATCGGATGATCTCACATCCTGCTGCTTCTAACTTCAGAATCTGCTCTACAGTTGCCTTTACATCTTCTGTTTTTGTATTTGTCATTGACTGGATTGCAATTGGATTACCTCCTCCGATCCAGCGGTCTCCAATGCGAATTGCCTTCGTTTCTTCTCGCTTCATATCTCTTCCTCCGTTCATTTCCCATAACTGGCAAATCCCTCTATGATACATAGAGGGATTCACTGTTATATTATTTATTTTTTCTGAAATACGATCTTATCTCCGTACTCCCGCTCTGTCAGCGTCAATTTATTCTTCTCTACATTATAATTAAATGTATTTGTCAAAATACTGATCTCTGACTCCAGCCCACTTACCGTAAATGCACTGTCAGAACCTTCTGCCGCCTCTTTCAGAGATGCCTCATCTGCCTTAATGGAGATTGTCTTTTCATCTTTATCAATTGTATAATTCAAACGAATCTTAATATTCGAATCCTCATATACACCGGACAATCGAACAGACATATCATTATTCCCGCGAATTGCCAGTACGAGATCTCCATCCTGATATTTCCATGTTCCTTCCAATGGATTCGCCGTAAATAGTTTCACAATAAAAAACACCGCAACAATTACAATCAAAGCCGTGGCTACTGTCATAACAACATCCCACAAACGACTTCTTTTCTCTTCATCTCTTTTTCTACTCATCTATTCTGATCCTCTCGGTTCTACACTATATTTTAATAAACTCACACATCATATTCTTATACTCGATATGGGGGCTCTTTTGTTATTTTTCTCTTCCCGATAACAATATATGCGTTTAAAATAAATTATAAAGAGTTTCTCAGACGATGTCAACGGGTTTTTCTGCGAAGTAGCTTTTAATCTTCCAGATCTTCAAAAGTTTCTTTGAGCTTATTCATAAAACCTTTTTTCTTTTTCTTCGGCTCTTCTTTTGATGTCGTCGTATTCTGATTCAGTGTATTTCCTGTCAGCTCATCGAAATGGCGCAGCGCTTCTTTCGCTTCTGCACTCAGATGTTCCGGAGTCTGGATTACCAGTGTCACATAGTGATCTCCTCTTACCTGCGAATTTCTCACAGACGGAACACCTTTTCCTTTCAGGCGTACTTTTGTGTCTGTCTTCGTGCCAGGTTTTACCGTATAAATAACGTCGCCATCAACTGTCTTAATGCGAACATCGCCTCCAAGTGCCGCCTGTGCAAATGAAATCGGAGCTACAGAGAAAATATGCATATCCTGGCGCTGGAAAATCGGATGTCTTGAAACAACCACTTCCACAAGCAGGTCTCCTCTTGGTCCTCCGTTCACGCCCGGTTCTCCTTTTTCACGGATCCGTACGCTCTGCCCATTGTCAATTCCTGCCGGAATTGTCACTTTAATCTTCTTACGGCTGGAAATATAGCCTGTACCGCTGCAGTCCGGACATTTTTCACGGATAATTTTACCGGTTCCGTGACAGTCCGGACAAGTCTGGACATTCTGAACCGTTCCAAAGAAAGACTGAGATGTATAGACAACCTGACCACGGCCTCCGCATTTCGGACAAGTCTCTGGTGAAGTTCCCGGTTTTGCGCCTGTTCCATTACATTTTTCACAAGGATCTTTCAGCGTCACTTCTAACTCTTTCTCACAGCCAAACACTGCTTCTTCAAACGTAATTCGTACACTCTTGCGGATATTAGCCCCCTTCATCGGACCATTATTGGCTCCTCCGCGTCTTCCGCCTCCACCGAATAAATCACCGAAAATATCTCCAAAAATATCACCGAAATCAGCTCCGCTGAAATCAAAGCCGCCAAATCCGCCGGCTCCGCCTCCCGCGCCTCCGTCAAATGCTGCGTGACCAAACTGATCATATTTGCGCCGTTTTTCAGCATCACTTAACACTGCATAAGCTTCTGATGCCTCCTTGAACTTTTTCTCGGCTTCTTTATCTCCCGGATTCATATCCGGATGATACTTCTTCGCTAAGGCTCTATATGCTTTTTTCAAAGTCGCGTCATCAGCGTTCTTATCAACGCCTAACACTTCATAGTAGTCTCGTTTTGTTTCAGCCATGTGATTCTTCCCTTTCTCCATCCCTCGTACAAGCAGTAAATTCTGCGAAACCGGAACTTATGCCGTTTCCGGCCTGTTGCCGATTCCGCAGAACCATTACTTATTTTTGTACAAAAGCTTTTTTGTATCTGTTTCTTTATACTTCTTTATAGTCTCCGTCTACAACATCATCGCCGTCAAATCCTTCCGGAGCCGGTCCTGCCTGCGGATTTGGTCCTGCCTGCGGGCCGCCCTGTGCGCCCTGATTCATCTGCTCATACATTTTAGCAAATACTTTCTGAGCACTCTCCATTAATTTTTCTTTTCCGGCTTTGATTTCTGCAACATCTGCATCTGTTGCGCTTTCCGGTGTAGATTTTGCAAGGATATCTTTTAATGCCTGGATATCTGCTTCTACTGCGGATTTATCTGCTGCATCTACCTTATCTCCAACATCTTTTAATGCTTTCTCTGTCTGGAAAATAATTGCATCTGCATCGTTTCTTGTATCGATTGCTTCTTTACGTTTCTTATCCTGTGCTTCGAATTCTGCTGCTTCTTTTACTGCTTTATCAATGTCTGCATCTGACATATTAGAGCCTGCTGTAATTGTAATATGCTGCTCTTTTCCTGTTCCAAGATCTTTCGCAGATACATTTACAATACCGTTGGCATCAATATCAAATGTTACTTCGATCTGTGGGATTCCACGTGGTGCTGGCGGAATTCCATCCAGTCTGAACTGTCCGAGAGATTTGTTATCTCTTGCAAACTGTCTCTCACCCTGTACGACATTGATATCTACTGCTGTCTGATTATCAGCTGCTGTAGAGAAAATCTGGCTCTTCTTTGTCGGGATTGTTGTATTTCTTTCAATCAATCTTGTAGCAACACCGCCCATTGTCTCGATAGAAAGTGAAAGTGGTGTAACATCAAGAAGAAGGATGTCGCCTGCGCCAGCATCTCCGGCAAGTTTACCGCCCTGTACAGATGCTCCTAATGCAACACATTCATCTGGGTTTAATGATTTGCTTGGTTCTTTTCCTGTCAGCTGTCTTACTTTATCCTGAACAGCCGGAATACGTGTAGATCCACCTACCAGTAATACCTGACCTAATTCAGAAGCAGATAAGCCTGCATCAGAAAGCGCACGTTTAACCGGTTCTGCTGTTCTTTCTACAAGATCGCTTGTTAATTCATCAAATTTTGCTCTTGTAAGGTTCATGTCGAAATGTTTCGGTCCCTCAGCTGTTGCTGTGATGAATGGCAGGTTAATATTTGTTGTTGTTGCGGAAGAAAGTTCTTTTTTCGCTTTCTCTGCAGCTTCTTTTAATCTCTGAAGCGCCATTTTATCTGTTGATAAATCAACGCCTTCTGTTCTCTTGAACTCAGCTAACATATAATCTGTAATCTTCTGGTCAAAGTCGTCTCCACCAAGTCTGTTATCACCTGCTGTTGATAATACTTCGATAACTCCATCACCGATTTCGATAATAGAAACGTCGAATGTACCGCCTCCTAAATCATATACCATGATCTTCTGTTCTTTCTCATTATCAAGACCATATGCAAGCGCTGCTGCTGTAGGCTCGTTGATAATACGTTTTACATCAAGACCTGCAATCTTACCAGCATCTTTCGTTGCCTGACGCTGAGCATCGTTGAAGTAAGCCGGAACTGTAATAACAGCTTCTGTAACTTTTTCTCCAAGATATCCTTCTGCATCTGCTTTTAATTTCTGAAGGATCATAGCTGAAATTTCCTGTGGAGAATATTTCTTGTCATCAATTGTTACTCTGTAATCGGAACCCATCTCTCTTTTGATGGAAGAGATTGTTTTCTCTGCATTTGTTACTGCCTGACGTTTTGCAGGTTCACCTACAAGACGTTCTCCTGTCTTTGTAAAAGCTACAACAGATGGTGTTGTTCTTGCGCCTTCTGTGTTCGCGATAACTGTTGGCTGTCCACCTTCCATAACGGCTACACAACTGTTTGTTGTACCTAAATCAATACCAATGATTTTGCCCATAATGTAATTCCTCCTAATAATACTTATATCTATTACTTTTATTACTGTTATATTTATATAAAGTATATTTTCCTAAAAAATATACTTATATGCTAATTTGCTACTTTTACCATGCTGTGTCTTACAACAGAGTCACGGTACATATATCCTTTCAGAAACTCTTCGGCAACAATGTTCTCTCCAAGTTCCTCATCCTCCACATGCATGACTGCATTATGGAAATCCGGATCAAATTCCTTGCCTACTGCTTCGATCGGTTTTACACCAATCTCTTCAAAGGTTGTCATCATCTGTTTGTAGATTTTTTCCATTCCCTGAACAAATGGATCTTCCTTCTGTTCTTCTGGAACTGCCGCCAGCCCTCTTTCGAAATTATCAACGACCGGAAGGATCTTTTCTACAACACTCTTGGCTCCTACTTCGTACATCTGTGTTTTTTCTTTCTCAGTACGTTTTCGGAAATTATCAAATTCTGCCATCTGTCTTGTCAGACGGTCAGTCAGTTCTTCGATCTTTTCGTCTTTTTTGTCTTTTTTATTTTTCTTTTTGAAGAATCCCTTCTTCTCTTCTTTTTCTTCAGAAGTCTCTTCCCCGGCTTCTTCTGTATGTTCTTCTGCTGTCTCTGCCTCTTCTGCTTTTGCGTTCTCTTCACAGTTTTCTTCTGTTTCCTGAGCCGCTGCCGCTTTCTTCGCATCCTCTACAGCTTCTTTTATCATTTCTTCTTTGCTCATTTCGTTTTCCACTGGTAAACCGCCTTTCTACTCTTCTTTATGGAATACTGCATCCAGTTCCGTTTTTAATGTTTTCAATGTTTTCATAACATTTTCATAATCCATTCGCTTTGGTCCGATAATTCCTATCGTTCCCTGCATGCCTTCGCCCAATTCATAAGTAGCAGTAACGACACTGCAGTCTTTCATCATCTTTACCGGTGTCTCCTGCCCAATGTAGACTTGAATTCCGGTATTTTCTTCACTTTGAAGAGTCTTTGTTACCAGCTCTGCCAGTTGCTGTTTCTCCTCAAATGCATTGATGATCTCCTGAGCACTCTGATTATCACTGAGTTCCGGATACTTAAAAATATTTGTTGCACCGCTTGTATAAATCTCCAGATCTTCATCAATCTGAATTGCCTCGGCAACTGCATCCAGAACATTGCTGATTACTTTGCCATGGATTCCCGCCTGTTCTTTCAGTCTGGCAATCAATCCAAGATTGATCTCCTCGATAGACATACCATTTAATGTTGTGTTCAAAAGCATGTTTAGCTTAAGAAGTGTCTCATTACTGAATTCCTGTTCAACATTAATAATCTTATTCTTAATGATATTGCCTTCCATGACGATCACTGCGATCAGCTGGCTTTCATCCACTTTGGAAAGCTGGATGAATTTTAATTTGTTTCGGTTCGAAATCGGAGCCGAGATCATCGTTGCATAATTCGTATTCTGAGCAAGAACTCTTGCTGCCTGCTTGAGAAGCTTCTCCATCTTGTCGGCCTTCTCAAGCACCAGATCCTTCATCTCGGTAATCTCCTGTTCCTTCTCTTCCATAAGCATATCAACATAGAATCGATATCCCTTATCGGAAGGAATTCTTCCCGCGGAAGTATGCGGCTGAAGAATGTATCCCAGATCTTCCAGGTCTGCCATCTCATTCCGAATTGTCGCAGAACTCAAATGAAGATCTGTATATTTTGAAATCGTTCTGGAACCAACCGGCTCTCCCGTTTCAAGATAGTTTTGAATAATTGCCTGAAGAATCTTCGTCTTTCTGTCATCCAATTCATGCATCGCCACACTCTCACTTCCTTTCAGCTTATTAGCACTCTTCTTTTTTGAGTGCTAACATATTCGCTGATACTAAAATACCACTACCAAGCCTATTTGTCAACATCCTAAATATAAAAAATCTATAAAACAGGCAGCTTCTACAAAAAATCTGCCAGAACAATATTGCTGACTGAAATTCCCTGCTCTGTAAAACGCACACGATTGTCTTGTGTCAGTTCCAGAAGATTCCAGTCAATATATTTTTTAAGAACATCGCCATACACTTCATCCATCGCTTTTCCAAATCGTTTGTGAAATTCGTCTTTTGCTATTCCCTTCATCATGCGGAGTCCAAGAATCATTGTTTCACTCATCTGATCCTCCTTTGAAAGTACTTCTTTCTCTGTCCGGATTGCCGCAAACACTTCTTCTCCTTCGTATTGCTCCAACGCCTGCACATAGACACTTCTGTCCCGTACATTAGAAAAACGGTTTTCCTCAAGCAGTGATGCCGCCCCGATCCCGAATCCAAGATAATCTTTCCGCTCCCAATATCCAATATTATGGCGACATTCTTTTCCCGGAAGTGCATAGTTAGACACTTCATAGCGGTAATATCCTGCCTCCTCCAGAAGTTCTTTCGTCCGTCTGTACATACAGCGTTCTGTATCCTCGTCCGGAAGTTCCGGCATATTGCCTGATTCTCCTTTGCCATACCATTCAAAAAACGGCGTTCCCTCTTCAATAATCAAACTATAGGAAGAAATATGCTCTGGTGCAAGTGTAAGTACCTTTTGGACCGTCTCTTCATAACTCTCCTCTGTCTGTCCCGGAAGCGCCGACATCAGATCTACATTAATATTATCAAATCCTTCTTCTCTTGCCATCTGATACGTCTCTAAAAAAGTTTCAAACGTGTGTATTCGTCCCAGTATCTTTAATTCCTGATTATTTGCCGACTGCAGTCCAATGCTCAATCGGTTAATTCCCACCCGCCGATATGCTTTTAATTTTTCCCTGTTCGCTGTTCCGGGATTCATTTCCATTGTAATCTCTGCATCTTTTCTGATAAGAAAACTCTCCTTTATCGCTTTCATAATTTCATCAAGCTGCTCTCCCGCTAAAAGCGAAGGCGTCCCACCGCCGAAAAATATCGTTGTCACTTCATATCGGCTTCTATAACAAGCGGCTGCCCTAATCTCTTTGATAAGCGCCCGCACATATGCCTTCTGTTCTTCCGGTGCTGCCGGACCTGACAGAAAATCACAGTACGCACATTTTCTTACACAAAAAGGAATGTGAATATAAATCTCCAATTCTTTTTTCTTCATAATAGCTATTTCCATATTGTCTCCTTCTTTATAAGATACTGCACGATCAGATCTGCTACTTGATCATAGCTTTCCACTCCCGCTTCCTGCCGATTGGCTTTCAGATAGGCATCGTTGACTTTTTCAGAAGCTTCAGAGATAATCCCCTCATGCTCATCCCAGAACTGGGAATTCGCTTCCAGATCTTTGTGTGCTTCCTTTGGAAGCCGTTCAGACAGGCTTTGATATTTTTCCTTATCCCTGTCATACAATTCATTTCCACAATAAATCCATCCCATCATCGCACTGCTGTAGCGAAATTCTGGATTTTCCGACTGTTCACATGCCAGAAACCCAATCATATTTGCTTCTTCTTCCTGCATAAAACCTTTCAGGTGCGCCAACTCATGGCACATCGTAAAGGGTTGGTTATACCCCGTCATTTCCTTATTATAATTTGCTTCCACCGTAAACGGTGAATAAACTCCTGTCAAGCCTTGAACCGACAAAATCCATGATCCGGCAAGCCCTTTCGGCAGCGGATAGAATCCTTCCAGTTTTTCATAAGACGCTCCAAGCGCCTGCATTGCTGACACAGCTTCCCTGCGTGCATCTTTTGAAACAATCATTTCTCCTGTTTCATTTCTTCTAACCTGATCATACAGCTCATTCATTCGTTCCACCAGAATTTCGCATGCACGATACAATTCTTCCGTTGTATAAACTTCTTTCCTAATCCCATACGTCTCTGTAAAGGACATTTTATAATAATTTATCCCACAAGTCACAGTATATAACGTAAATAATACTGCACTAAACAGAAATGCCCGCTGCACCCCTTTCAGAAAGAACTGTTTTGTCCCCGACGTTTTCCGATGAATTTGTATAAGAAATCTGCCAAACCATATTGCTGCTGTCAAAACTAGCGCATACAATAACCATTCCACTACAGAACCGGGAAACCATCCGCACACTCTGCCCAGTGTCTGTAACCAAATCGGATAAATCCTATTGCCATACCATTCTGCCATCGCTTCATAGCGTCTTGCTAATACAAGCAACAACAGATCAGCTCCGATCATGGCAAATGCAATCTTTATTTTTTTCATTGGTTTCTCCTGTCACACATGATCTTTTTTATTCTACTACAAAAATGTGTCGAATCAATGGAAAAAAGAAAAAACTCGCCTGAATTAGACGAGTTTCTTCTATATTATATGACATTTAAGAGAAAACCTTTTATTTCGCTCTCTTTGCTCTGAAATCTTTAATATTCTTCCAGATCATGAAGAGGATCAGGACTGCTCCTACATATCCATTTAATACATAGATTACATTTACAAGTACTCTGAATGGAAGGAATAAACCAACAATCAGACCAATGATTCCGAGCACGATTGTAAGAATCTTAAACTGAGATGTACCTTCTTTGGCAAATCTTGCTGCCGGGTTGTAAAGTAACGGCACAGCTGTTGTATAGATACCTGCAAATACAACAATTGCAAAAATTGCAGAGAATGGTTTCCAGATTTCCATTGCAAGAATTAAGTTCGGGATATCTGCATTCCAAACATATGCTTCTCCATTTGCCATAGGTGTGTTAATATTAGAAATCTGTGCAAAAGATACAAGACCGATTGCTACACAAACAGCAATTGTACCACCGATGATACCGTAATTTAAGTCTTTTTTCTTATTCTTTGCACCTAATGCTGCTGTAAAGCTTGCAAACCACAGAAGTACGAAACCTGCATAAGAAAGACCTGAAATCAGCCAGTTTGCTCCGGCATTCTTAATTGTCTCGCCGGCTGCTGCACCTTCGTATGCACCTTCTTTAATAACTTCAAGACCTGCTGCAATGTTACCGCCATCTGAAATACATGTAATCAAACCAATTCCGATACAAAGCACAACGATAATCGGACCAACAATACCAATGGCATCTACAAGAGAATTCAGACCACCTACTACTGTAAGAATTGTCAGCACTGTTAAAATAACAGCTCCAACCCACTGTGGAAGACCATATTCCTGATGTAATGTAGAAGCAGCGCCACCAATCATTACCCAGAATGACATGTAACAGAAAATTGTTGAATAGTAGTCACAGAATGTACCTACATATTTCCCACAGAAATATTTATAAACGTCATTACCACGTTCAAATTTCTGCTCAGCACCTGCTTTTGCAAAGTTAAAGTTATAGTATAAAAATGCAACCGCAAACACTGCAATAACTAATAAACTCTTTGTTCCATATGCTGTAAAGTACTGAATAATTTCCTGTCCGGTTGCAAATCCGGAACCAATTGTAAAGGCGATTACTGCTCCTGCAAGAATTAATACTCGTTTCCAACTAACTTTTTCGCTGTTACCCATAAAAACCCTCCTATCCCTTTTCAGGTTATCTTTTGTCAATTTTATGACAATCTATAATTCCCTTATCCACAAAAACCTTCCGTGAATAAAAAATTGAGTGCGGTGCACGGTTGGCACCGCACTCAACTGAAAGTGCTATATTTTAGAAATCATCTTTTTCAAAAACAGTCTGACCATCAACTGGAGTCTGAAGAGCCTTCAGTGCACGTCTAACCATTTTCTTACGGATCTTCTTAGAATCAACTTCGCCCTGTGTCGGATCTCCAAGTGGATACGGAATACCAACGCCTGGGATAATTCTGTTTGCACCGATTGTCAGAGAAATCGGAACTACTGTAGCCATATGAACTACCGGAAGACCATATTTTTCAATACCTTTTACCATCGTTGCACCGCAACGTGTACAGGTACCTCATGTGCTGACGAGGATAACACCGTCTACATGATCCTCAACAAGTCTCTTACCAATAGCATCACCAAATTTTGCTGCAGAACCAGTTGCTGTACCAGTACCGGTTGTTGTGCAGAAGTAGTTAACGAGTTCACCAAATTCTCCGTCTTTTTCCATTTCACGAAGAACATCAAGCGGAACTACAAGGTTTGGATTTGCCATAACAAACTGTCTGTCATATCCACCATGAATTGTAGTAAAGTCGTCCGGTGACATTGTATCCATACCCTCAATGGAGTAAACACCAAATTTAGTCGCATTGGAGGATTCGATATGATCCGGATTACCTGTAGGAACAACACCACCGGATGTAACTACCGCGAGTTTTGCATGTTTCATATCTTTAATAGGAGGGGCCGGATCTACGCGGTCAAATTTCGGCATCGGAAGATCTGTCTCAAATTCTTCGCCCTTCATCTTCTTCACAAGCATTTTTACTGCTCTTGCAGATGCTCTTTCTTCTGCGAAGTAGTTCACACGGATACCTCTTTCATGGTAACCTTCGATGGACGGTCCTAAGATTTCTTCGCCTGTTGCAAGTTTTTTAACAAGATTAGCAAGTACCGGAACAACTTTTCTCATAGATGCTGAAGAATCGCCTGTTTTAACAATGATAACGTCTTTGCGGAACATATCCACACCAGGGTTTTCCTCATACTGTGCTGTAATAACCGGAACGCCAAGTCTTTCTTCTACTGCTTTACAAATTGTACCACATGCTACTCCGTAACGTCCTGCATTGAATGCCGGTCCTGCTACGAATACATCTGGTTCGTATTTTTTCACCATCTCGATGATTGTATCTGTTGCTTCATCAAGATTTTCACCAAAATAGTTATCTCCACAGATCACTGTAGCCACGATTTCGTAATCTTCTCCCAATTCTTTTGCAAGTGCCATACCAGGTCCGATTACACTTTCTCTTACTTCTGGCTGAATGTCTGCTTTTTCCTCTCCACCAATTCCGGCGAAGAACTGATTTATATAATGTACAACTTTATATTTTGCCATAAGTTGCGCCTCCTCTCTAATATCCTCTTGCTGCCAGCTTATTGAAGCCGTTTGCAATTGTTGATGCTATGATAATCTGAAGTTCTGCTTCGAAAGAACCATCCGGATTGATACATCCAGCCCATCCACCAATCTGGCTTTCGATGTAATCCAGTGTACCAATAACTTTATCCATAGCTGGGAAGTGAAGAGTCGCGTTACCCTGACCACAAGATGCAAGTGCTGTTGCTTCTTCACATGTATCTGCAAGAGACTGGGATTTTCCGTCTTTTCCTGGGAATTCGTCTGTAATTAATACAACTTTAACGCCCTTTCTCTCTACTTTACGGCAGTTCATCATAAGGTCTGTATCTGGGTTACCATATCCTTCTTCTGTGATCAGCACACCATCCAGTCCCATCCACTCAGCAAGTTTTGCAACCATATCTGAATGTCTTTCTTTGTCTGCAAGGAATACGTTCTCATTTGTCAGGATAACACCCATAAAGTTGATATCTTTTCCATGATGTTTGAAGCAGTCTTCAATAACCGGGTTATGGAAATGATGATATGTTGTAACTTTATCACAAGGAGCAACACAGTTACCGGATACGATTGCACCGTCCATAATCTCTGTTGGATACATAAATGTAGGAACAAACTGTTTTGCATCTACGCCATAATAATATGTATCATGGAGAAGTCCCTGAGACTGAAGCATATGAACATATCCTACTTTTGGAAGATCCGGATACATCTGAGCCTGTTCGAAGATTGGTTTTGTTTCAAATACTTCTAATGTATCAGGTTCTACGTTTCTTCCTGCTTCACCGAGGTATGCTGCAACTTTTAATCCAGCCATACGTCCGGCTTTCTCATAAACGTGTGTTTCAAGTCCTTCCTGTGGTTCGATAACAACACAAAGATTTACTGTCTTAGAGAATGGACAGTAATCTGCTGCCGGACCGCTCATATCAATAACACCTTCCTGGAATCCTACGATTCTACCAACGGTAACAACGCAGCATCCATCAAGTGCATGTGTTCTTCCTTCACCAACTGTTGGTGTAACTTTTCCAATCACTCCCGGGAAAATCTCTCCGCCGCTTACTTTTACACGTGGCTCGATAACATCCTTAACCGGTGTAATACGAGTGCTGTCGCCCGGACGTGCGATATCCAAATGACATTCTAACAGTTTATCATCCTCGAGTACCAGTTTTTCAACTTCTTCTTTGTTCACATAGAGTACTTGATCTTTGACATACGTTCTGTCTGCAAATTGGATATCTTTGATCACAATTTTACCTAATTCCAATTTCATATATAGGTCCCTCCTTTTAATTTGTAATCGCGATAACTTACTTTGAAAAAAATATGATATTGGCAGTTCTCTTATTTTTTTCTTTCTGTACCGTTTCTTAACTTGTGCTTATTGTACAACTTATCGCGATAACATTCAAGTGTTTTTAATTATTTTTTTCTTTTTTATCACTTTTATCTATAAATAGAGTTCTTTGATTGCTTTTTCCTATTATCATTTTATGCAAAAATAACAAAAAAAGAACTGACTTTCATCAGTTCTTTTGATCAGTTCTTTAAATTTCGCTTTCGATATCCCTGATATCCTTTCATATCTTTTGCAAGTGACATAACAATACGGTCCACATCGTCAACGAACTGGTTCACGCGCGCTTCCATTCGATGTTCTTCAATTCCGTCATCCAGTATCGTCTTCAGATATCCCTTATAAAGCATACATACCATCCGGTTCATCCGAAGTGCATTCTCAAATGAGATTACATTTGCACGAACACATTTCTTACATACTTCAAAATCTCGCCCCATAAAATCAGGCGTCTGGAGCATCGCGCTGAAAAATTGGTTTGAATCGCGAATGTCTTCCGGAAACATATCATAATATTCCCGGATTGATGTCTGAAGCTTCTCATTCGTATATGTAAAAAATAAAAGGTTATATGCTTCCGGATTTGCAAATGCTTCTCTTGCATAACAGTCCCATATTCCAACATAGATATCCCATATATTTTTCCAAGTCCGTTCTGCCTGATTCAGACGCACAATATAATTCTTCAGTGTTCTAAGCTCTGCATAATATAACAATTCATCCCGATTTTCAAAATGTCGATATAAACTGGCAGAAGAGCACCCTAACTCCTGTGCGATCCTTCTGATCGATACCGCCTGGATTCCTTCTTTCTGAATCAAGTCATACGCCTTTTGAATATAATCTCTTCTGGACAACCCTTTAAAATATCCGGAATTTTCTTTTTCTGACGGAACTTTATGCAAACAATCTTTTTCTGACGTCATTCTTATTCCCCTTTGTATCTGTAGTAAAACCGTTTAACAGATTCGAGGGATAATATTGTCAATTACTGATAGGTCAATCGTTTTAAAGTCATTTGCCACCTTCTCTTCATAAGAATCCGGTGTCTTGGCGATATCCTGCCATTGACGGAATGTTTCAATACATTTTTCAATCAACATGATATCTTTCATATTATCCTCTTCACCCTTTGGGTACACAACAACCGAACGGTACGGTGTCTGATTCGGTTTTAAACTAGAAGCCTGCGGATGCGTCAACAGTACATGTCGATCATACACAAGGTCTCTTGTTTTTAGAAGTACCTCCTCGTATGTTTTGAGCAGAATTACTTCCAGGTCATTTTTGTACTTTTCATACACGCGATCATTATTTGTGATCAGCGTTGCCTTTTCTAATTCCCACATCGGTTTGTCCTCACTTTCCTTGTTATTTATCGTCCAATTTCAGAACGCTCATAAACGCCTTCTGCGGAATTTCTACATTTCCAACCTGGCGCATACGTTTCTTTCCTTCCTTCTGTTTTTCCAGAAGCTTTTTCTTACGGGAAATATCTCCACCATAACACTTGGCAAGCACATCTTTCCTCATGGCTTTTACAGTTTCCCTTGCAATGATCTTGCTTCCGATTGCCGCCTGAATCGGAATTTCAAAAAGCTGACGCGGAATCTCTTCTTTCAGCTTTTCACACATCTTTCTTCCACGCTCATACGCTGAATCTGCAAAAACGATAAAGGATAATGCATCCATCTCTTCACGATTGATCAGAATATCTAGTTTCACAAGTTCAGATCTCTCATAGCCTGTCATTTCGTAATCAAAGGAAGCATAACCTCTTGATCTTGATTTCAAGGCATCAAAGAAATCATAAATAATCTCATTCAAAGGCAGACGGTATTTTAATACAGCGCGGGTTTCCTCAATATATTCCATTCCTTCATAAATTCCCCGGCGTTCCTGACACAGATCCATGATTGCTCCGATAAATTCAGATGTTACCATAATCTCAGCCCGGACCATCGGTTCTTCCATATAGTCAATCTCCGTCTGATCCGGAAGATTGGACGGATTCGTCAGGTCAATGACTTCTCCGTTCATCTTATGCACTTTATAAATAACACTCGGTGCAGTTGTCACAAGATCCAGATTGTATTCCCGCTCCAACCGTTCCTGGATAATTTCCAGATGCAGCAAGCCAAGAAAACCACAGCGGAAGCCAAATCCAAGCGCCACCGATGTCTCCGGCTCAAACTGAAGTGCAGCATCATTGAGCTGCAGTTTTTCAAGCGCATCCCGCAAATCCTGATATTTCGCTCCATCTGCCGGATACATTCCGCAATATACCATAGGATTTACCTTCTTATATCCCGGCAAAGGTTTCTCACAAGGGCGATTCGCATCTGTAATCGTATCGCCGACACGGGTATCTTTTACATTCTTCAGACTGGCTGTAACATATCCTACCATTCCGGCGCTCAGTTCGTCGCACGGAATGAACTGACCGGCGCCAAAATATCCGACTTCCACAACTTCTGCCTGGGCGCCTGTTGCCATCATGCGGATGGTTGTTCCCTTCTTGATCGTGCCTTCTTTCAGGCGGCAGAATACAATAACTCCCTTGTAAGAATCATATACAGAGTCAAAGATCAATGCCTGAAGCGGCGCATCCGGATTGCCTGTAGGAGATGGCAGTTTGTGAACAATCTGTTCCAGTACCTCTTCCACATTCAGTCCTGTCTTCGCTGAAATCAGAGGTGCGTCCTGCGCCTCAATTCCAATAACATCTTCTATCTCTTCGATGACTTCCTCCGGTCTCGCACTCGGAAGATCCACTTTATTAATGACCGGAATCACATCCAGATCGTGATCTAACGCCAGATAAACGTTCGCCAGCGTCTGCGCCTCCACACCCTGAGCTGCATCCACAACAAGAATCGCCCCATCACATGCCGCCAGACTTCTTGACACTTCATAGTTAAAATCCACATGTCCCGGCGTATCAATTAAATTAAAAATATATTCCTGACCGTCCTTTGCCTTATATACAACACGGACAGCCTGTGATTTGATCGTAATTCCGCGTTCCTGCTCAAGTTCCATATTGTCAAGCACCTGAGCCTTCATCTCACGGCTTGTCAAAAGCCCTGTCATCTCAATGATACGGTCTGCAAGTGTTGATTTTCCATGATCGATATGTGCGATAATACAAAAATTTCGAATCTTACTCTGATCGATTGTCGCCACAATTTATTCCTCCATCCTATTTTCACGTTCTGTTAAGTATACCATAAAAAAGATTTACCTTTCAATTCTTATCTTGAATATTCTATAATAAACAGCTCTACACTGAGAATATCTCCCATTTTTCCGGTCTTAACAGCCTCCTCAGCATTCACAGCTGCCTCCAGAATCTCTTTGAGACGCTTTGCTGTAAAAGCTTTTGCCTGGCTCTGGTACTTTCCTACTGCAAAAGGCGGAACACCCGCTTTCGATGCAATCTCACGATTCGGATACCGCCGCTCTGTCAGATCTTTTACGAGAAGCAGAATTCCAAACTGTCTTGCCAAAAGAAACAAAATCCTCATCGGCGGTTCTTTCAGCGCCAGAAGATCATAATAATAGTCGAGCGCCTGTCGCTGTCTGCGTCCTGCCACCGCATCTACCATTTCAAAAATCTTATTTGTAATCTGCACTGTACACACCGCATCCACATCTGCTGCAGTAATTGCCGATTGCTCAAGCGTATAGCAGAATAGTTTCTCCAGCTCCTTCTCCAATGTCTCCATATCTGTTCCGCTTCGTTCAAGCAAATGCTTCACTGTCTGAGCCGAAATCTGCTTTCCTTCCCGCTTCACTCTTCCAAGAATCCATTTGGTCAGCGTATTTTCATCCTGCCGCCCCAGCTCCACCGGGCGTCCTTTTTCCTTTACTGCCTTAAATAGTTTTCCCCGCTTATCAATCTCATTCTCAATAAAAACAAAATAAGTTGTCTCGGGAATCTGCTTCATATATTCTGCCAGCTCCGGAGAAGCATTTTTAAAAAATCCTGTATTTTCCAGCATAATCAAACGTCGCTCTGCAAAAAAAGGCATCGTCTCTGCCAGATCAATGATTTCCAGAGGGTTCGTATTCTTTCCCTCAAAATAAGAAAAATTCATCGTATCCCCATCCGAAACTATCGCCTTTCTCAGACGCTCTTTATACAGTTTTTTTAGATAAGCCTCTTCTCCGAATAAGAGATACACATGCTTAAACTGTCCTGTCTTTAAATCCTCATTCAAACTCTGCATAAGCTAACTTCCTGTCTTTCTTTGTTCTTCTATCTTACACCAGAATCCGCCCTTCTTACAAGCATGTTTTTGAAAGTCCTTCTTCCGTAAGCTCATATACTGTGGATTTTTCCCCATTAGAAACATGCGCCGTAAAGTGCACTATCGAGTAAGTAAGTGAACTTTCACCTCAACCTTCTCACGGAACCATACTTGAAAGTCTCCGTTCATACGGCTCTTATCATTCAACAATCTGAATACAGATTATTCCAATGAGTAAACATTTTTGGCTCTCGCTATCTTACAGTACTGAGCCATTTTTCAGCTCTGCGTCGTCTTTCACGAAAATTCTTATATGTGCACATTGCTCATTTAATCAGTCTTCGTTTGATACATTGCAAAGTTCCTCTCATTGTCGATGAATTAAACTGAATATTCCATTTAAACAGTGCACCTGGGGGTACCGCACAAGAATATTCATCCAGCAATGAATTCCATCGTCAGCCTACCACACCACTGGAACCTTTGTTGACTTTTACTCGTTTCCATAATCATTCATTGGTTATCGTCCTGTAATGAATTTACACATTCTCATGTGCATGGATGCAAATTCCATCTCAACTGAGTATCACACCAAAAAAGGATGGAAAAAGCAAAATTTTTCACACCCTTTTTATTATAACGCTCATACTTCGCAAAATAAAATTACCTATTCACTCTTATATTCACCTCTTTTTAATTGCTCATATAAGTGCGGTCTTAAATATTCTTTTCCCAATCTTGATGCATTGATATTATCATCAACTATAATACCTAATTCCTCAGGATAATTTAATCTTTGTCGTATTTTTTCTTTATATTTAGGAAATTCTATATAATTTAATGTTTGAATAACCCCTTCAACCATTGGAATAAATTTATTTATAGAAATTCCAACACCAATTTCTTCATCTTTCCATTGACTCATCATACGAGTACCACAGCACATTGCGGAATAATTGATATCATTTCTTTCATATGGACATGCAACTAAATCTGTACACATTCCTTGAAGTCCAATCATATGATGATTTTTAGGCTCTCCATATTTATATGCATAACCTTGAATGACCCTCATTAGCTGATAACCATTTACCATAAATACTACAACATCGGCATCTGTCATTTCTTCTAATGGCCCCAGTTCTAATCCATATATTCTATGCTTAATTCTTGGAACAGACTGTGCTGCTGCTTTTGCTATTGCACGAGATTCATATAATTTCAGTGAAAAATATCTTTCACCCGAATCCATACATGGCATTGGATCTTCAAATCCTAACGTTTCAATTGCACTTCTACAAACTACATTCACATAATTTACTTTAAAATGGTTCCCATCAATTGCATGTCTTGCCATAACACAAAAAGACGTTTTTTTATCAAAATGCGGAAGTTTAAGTTCTTCAAAGTTATGTTTATAAAATAAGAATCTTACTCCCATAACTTTTCTTTCCAAACATAATGCTTTTTGTAATTTATTAGCATTTTCTCTAAACATAACTAAACTCCTTGCAATAATCTATAAAATTATTCTAATTCACCATTTTTTAACTGTTCGTAAATATGCGGTCTTAAATATTCCTTTCCTAATTTTCCATAATGGAGATTATCATCAACAATCACACCTAATTCATCTGGTGTATCTAATTTTTTTCTAATTTCTTCTTTATATTCTGGATAATCAATATAGTTCATAGTTTGAATAATTCCTTCTACTAATGGACCAAGTTTATTAATCGGAATACCTACACCCATTTCATCATCGCCCCAACGGCTCATTTTTCTCGTACCACAGCAAAGCGCGGAATAATTTAAATCATTTCTATCATATGGACATGCCACACAATCTGTACACATTCCTTGTAAACCAACCATCTGATGATTTTTTATCACACCATATTTGTATCCATATCCCTGCACAACTCGCATTAATTGATATGCATTAACCATGAATACTGCAACATCCGCATCTTCCATTTCTTCTAATGGTCCTAACTCTAATCCATAAATTCTATGTTTAATTCTTGGGATAGCCTCTGCTGTTGCTTTAGCTATTGCACGCGTTTCATATAATTTTAACGAATAATATCTTTCACCCGAATCCATACATGGCATTGGATCTTCAAATCCTAACGATTCAATTGCACTTCTACAAATTACATTTGTATGATCTGCCTTGAAATGATTTCCATCCATTGCATACCTTGCCATAACACAAAAGGATGTTTTTTTTCCATACTCTGGTATATCTAACCGATCATAATTATGTTTATAATATAAAAATCTTACACCCATAACATGATGTTTTAAACAGAGTGCCTTCATTATTTTATTTACATTTGAATTTTCCATTTTCTTAATCCTCATCTTTCTTGTTATTTTCATATAAATGGCAACTAACATAATGATCTTTGCTAATTTCTATCATTCTAGGCTGTAGTTTTTTGCATTTTTCCGTTGCATATTTACATCTTGTGTGAAATCTACACCCTAATGGAATTTCTCCGGATACTGGAAGTGTTGACATTAAATCTATATCTTTTTTCTTATCCCAAGGATTTATCTTTGGTACAGATGAAATTAAAAACTTCGAATATGGATGCATTGGAGTTTTGCATACCTCTTTAGCATTTGCAATTTCGACTATTTGTCCTAAATACATTACTGCAATTCGATCACACATATTTTGAACAACACTAATATTATGAGAAATAAACAAATATGTTAGATTTAATTTATCCCTCAAATCTAATAATAAATTTAAAATCTGTGATTGTACTGAAACATCTAAAGAAGCGGTTACTTCGTCACATACAATGAACTCTGGTTTTACTGCTAGTGCTCTTGCAATTCCTATTCGTTGACGCTGTCCTCCAGAAAATTCATGAGGGAATCTGGTAATTAAATTAGGATTAATTCCACAAATTTGTAACATTTCCTCACAGTATTCTTTCACTTCCTTTTTATCTACCACTTCATGTTTTATAGCACCTTCTGATAATGCTTTTTGGATACATTGTTTAGGATCCAAAGATAAATAAGGATCTTGAAAAATAATTTGGATATCTTTTCTTAATGTTGCTAATTCTTTTTTGGGCATCCATATATTCTGTTCAACATCATATAATATTTTATCTTTATATTTCACACTTCCACCAGTTGGCGCATATAATTTTAATAAAGTTTTTCCTGTAGTTGATTTTCCGCATCCAGACTCTCCTATCAATCCCAATATTTCTCCTTTTGATATCGAAAAAGAAACATCATCTACACTTTTTAAATAAGAATTTTTATTTGTTTTAAAATATTTTTTTAAATTTCTAACTTCGATAATTTGATTAACTTTCTGCATAACCTTCACTTTCTTTCGCATAAAAGCATCTTACATATCCATTGTTTTTTAATTTTTTTTCTGTTGGTTTTGATATTCTACAATATTCTGTTGCGTTTGGACATCTTTCATAAAATTCACATCCTTCATATTTCATAAAATTTTCAGGTATATTTCCTTGAATCACATTAAAACGTCCATTAAAATTCTGAGGTCTTGCATTTAAGAGTCCTTGAGTATACGGGTGTAATGGATCCTTGAAGAATTCATCCACATTTCTTTCTTCCATTTTTCGCCCGCAATACATTACTAAGATTCTATCTGCCATTTCAGCAACTACTCCCATATCATGTGTGATTAACAAAATAGCACAATTAAATTCTTTTGCTAATTCTTTTAATAGAAGTAATATTTGAGCTTGTGTACTCACATCTAATGCAGAAGTAGGTTCATCTGCAATAATAAGGTCTGGTTTCTGTGAACATGCCATGGCTAAAACAATTCTTTGCAACATTCCACCTGATAATTCAAAAGGATATTTTTCAATAACCTTTTCTGGTAAAGGTATTCTTACCTTTTTTAGCATAGAAATAATTTCTGATCTATAATCTTTTCGTGAATCACCATGCAATCTATATAATTCTTGCATTTGTTTATAAATTGTATAAGAAGGATTTAATGCGTTTCTGGGAGTCTGATGCACTAATGCTATTTTTTTTCCTCTTATTCTTCTCATTTCTTTATCTTTCATTTTAGTAAGATTCATAGAATCATAAAAAATATTTCCTGAATCAATTTTAGCATTTCTGTCTAAAATTTTCATAATTGCTTTAGCAGTAACGCTTTTTCCACTTCCAGATTCTCCTACAATGCAAACACATTCTCCACATCTTACTTTAAAAGATAAATCATTAACTGCAAAAATCTGTCCATAAATACTCTGAAAGGATACTGACAAATTTTCAATTCTTAATACATCCACTTTATCCACACTCCTTTGGATCCAATGCATCCCTTAACCCTTCACCTATTGAATTAATAGATAACACCGTAATGGTTACCATGAAACCTGCTGGAATCCACATCCACCAATTTTTAGATAGCGTAGAAATATTACGTGCTTCTGCAAGCATATTTCCCCAACTCGATATAGGAGGCTGTACACCCATTCCTAAAAAACTTAAAGCTGATTCCAAAATTATTCCATGTGCAACTGCTAAAGTTGCTGATACCAATATAGGTGATATTATATTATTTAAAATATGTTTTCGTATGATTTCACTAGATGACATTCCCATTGCTTGAGCAGCCATTATATAATCATTATCTTTCATAGATTTCACTTCTGTTCGAACAATCCGAAACAAATTAGGCCACATCAAACATCCTATCATGACAACAAGTTTAGAGGTTCCTGGTTCCAGCACTGCAATAATAGACAATGCAATTACAAAAAACGGAAGACACATGATAGCATCTGCAATATGTGATAAAATAGAATCAATAATCCCTCCATAATAACCAGATAGTGTTCCTAATAACGTTCCTAGAATCAACTGAATAGTCATAGCACAAATTCCTACCAACAACGATGCTCTACCACCATATAACAAACGTGTTAGAATATCTCTTCCAACATTATCAGTTCCTAGAAGATGTGCTTTTGACGGCTTTTCCCTCATACAAAATAAATCTGTTGCGTCAAACTCATATGGTGCAAGAATAGGAGCGCAAATAGATATTATAATTAGCAGTAGTAAAATGAATATACAAAACATAGCCATTTTATTATGTAAAAATTTATAAACACTTCGGTATTTATAAAAGAACTCCTTATCTATCATCGTATTCTTTTTCATAATAATCATCCTCTATAATTCTTAAGTTTTATGTGTGGATTAAAAATTGCTCCCAAAATATCTGCAAATAAATTCATTCCTACTACCATAATTGCTATGAACATTGTAACTCCCATCACAACAGGATAGTCTTTTGCTAAAATAGCTTCATAGCTAAGTCTTCCAATTCCAGGCCAACTAAATATAGTTTCTGTAAGAACTCCTCCTGAAATTAATGTTGGAAACTGCATTGCAAATAATGTTATCACGGAAACTAATATATTTCTGAATCCATGAATCCAAATAATTCTTGTTTTTCCTAAACCTTTAGATTTAGCAACATACATAAAGTCTTGGTGAAAAATATCATTCATATATGCTCTAACATAACGCATCATTGCAGCTGATTGTATTATTGTTAAAGCACCTACTGGTAATATCATATGCTTCATTATATCAATACACTGCATCCAACCACTATAATGACTTCCTGCGGTAATAATTCCACTTGGTGGTAGTAAACCTAAATCATAACTAAAAATTTTTATCAGCAAAAGTTGTACAAAAAAAGAGGGAATTGAAAATAAAACAAATGATACTCCCATAATTATATAATCAAATAACGTATTTTTTTTGTATGCTGAATATACGCCTACTATACAAGATAAAACGGTACTTAAAATAAATGCAGTTCCCGATAAAATCAAAGAGTTTTTCATTCTACTTTGAATCAAATCTGTAACGCTAACTTTATACTGTAATGAATATCCTAAATCTCCAACAAATACTCTTTTTATCCATTTAATATATTGTTCTGGAATCGGATCATTATACCCCAACTCTTCCATTCTTCTTTCTATATATTCTGGATCTGTATTTGCAGAAATCATTCCATCAAATGGATTACCTGGTTGTAATTGAATAAGAGTAAATATGATAACAGAAACAATTAAAAGAATAATTATCGAAGTACCCATTCTTTTTAAAAAATATAACACTTATTTTCTCCTTAATTAAAGCGTAAAGTAAATTCCCATATATAATATATGGGAATTTACTGGAAAATTTATTTTTCTGGAATAGTCCAATTATACACGTTATAGAAAATGTTAAATGTATATGGGGAAAATCCTTCAGTACCTTTTGGATATGCATACATATTATCTTGCACATATAAGAAAATCATAGGTGCTTCTTCGCTAATGATAGAAGCTACCTTGTTATAATACTCTTTACGTGTATCTTGATCATTTGTCTCATTTGCTTTAATAATTAATTCATCTGCCTCTGGATTCTTAAATGCATCAAAATTGAAACTATACACACCAACCTCATCAGTAGAAGCTGAAGAATGCCACCACATTTCAATATCTGGATCTTCTCCAAATTGGCATCCCATAGTATAAAAATCAAAGTCATGATTTTTTACAGATTCTTCCCAAACAGTCATAAATTCCATAGATTTAATATCAATATGTACACCAATTTCTTTCCATGCTTGTTGTACAATTAAAGCAACTTCCTGTGAAATTGGCTGATTAGACGGTACTTTATATGTAAAGGATAATTCTATCCCGTCTTTATTTTCAAGAATACCATTTTCATCACTATCTTTATATCCAGCATCCTTTAAGAGTGATTTTGCTTTTTCTAAATCATATTTACGATTTACAGTTATGTTTTCATCCGCTTTAGCCCATCCAGATGGTAAAAATGGCGCTTCCAAAGTAGTAGCTCTTCCTTCTAAGATTTTGTCTACAATTTGATCTCTATCTAAAGCATAAATTAAAGCTTCTCTAAGTGCTTTATCTTTGAAAACATCTTTTCTCATGTTAATTCCAATGTACTGGTAACCATGTGATGGAAAACTTTTAACCTCCATTCCAAACTCACTTTTGATGGTTTCTAGTTCATCTGTTTTAACATCTTTTACACCAGCAATATCAATTGTTCCATTTTTATACTCTGCAATAATACTTTCTACAGAAAGTATTTTCATAACTAAATGCTTAGTTTTAGGCTCCCCAAGAAAGAAATCTTCATTTGCAACTAAATTAACATGCTGTCCTTCCACATACTCTTCCATTTTATACGGACCTGATCCAACAGATTGTTTCATTAAATCAACAGCAGCATCAAATTCTCCAACTGGAACTTTTTCCCAAATATGTTTTGGAATAATACCACGTGTTACAAAATCAGAAAATAAAGGTGCATAAGTTTTATCAAAATTAATTTCGATATTATAGTCATCAATAACTTTAACACCTTCCACATGATCTGCAGTCCCATTATGACGTGCTTCTGCTCCTGTAATAGTTGCATAATTGCTGTAACATGTACCTGTAAAATCTGGATTCATAATACAATCAAGTGTAAATGCAACATCTTCTGCTGTTATAGGTGTTCCATCATGCCATTTAGCATTTTCTCTCAATTTAAATGACATCTTTAAGTCACTAACTTCATAAGATTCCGCTAAATACGGTTGAAATTCTCCCTTATCATTCATCTCCAATAAAGATGCATACAACATACCAGCAATATCTTGATCTGTAGATTTAGATGCAATTACAGGATTAAATACTCCTGGCACGTTATCTGCTACTCCTACAACAATCGTATCACTAATACCTTTTGTTTCTTCCTGCTTCGTTTCTTGTTTTACAACTTTTTCTTTTTTTAAAACTTCTCCCTCTTTTGCCGTACCTCCACACCCTACTGTTAATGCGGCAATCATCGCAATACTTAATAGCGATACTACAATTCTCTTTTTCACTTTAGAATCCTCCTATTTTTTATGAAATACTAACAACTGACATATTATCATAATCTTTTTATTTCAACAAATTGATTATAATAATAAAATAGATGTATTTATTTGATATATCTATCTTATTTATAAAAAACTTGAAAAATATATCGTTCTTTTAGAACAGTTTGCAGAGAATGAGCAAAACCTAACGGATCGGCTAAAAAAATCTGAAAAAGAAACATTTACAATAATCAAAAAAGAAGTTATCTTAGAATATAAATAGTACAGTCAAAACGAAAATTCCTTATAAAAAACTTATGGTACAATATAGGTGCCGCACTGAAGGAAGCTCTCATTATGGCGAAGCACTATGAAAAACAATTTAAGCTGAATGCAGTCCCGTATTATCATGATCACAAAACTTAGGACTGCAAGACTGCACTCCAAACTCATGAATTAGTCAGCAGACATTATTACGATGACTGAAAGAGCTACGCGAAGGATACCATTACAAACAAAACGGCTACATAACTCATATTTACTGGGTTTGTAGCCGCTCTTTCATTTTTTAACTGTCAAAGATGGTCTATCTTACACCAGAATCCGCCCTTCTTACAAGCATGTTTTTGAAAGTCCTTCTTCCGTAAGCTCATATACTGTGTCACACACCTCACGAATATATTTCCGATCATGAGAAATGCTGATAATTGCTCCTCCAAATGTTTTCAACGCATTGCGGACCACCGGTCCTGACAGCGGTGAAATATTGCGTGTCGGTTCATCCAGAATCAGCACCTCACTGCCGTCAAGATTCATTTTCATAAACAGTAGTTTTGCTTTCTGACCTCCGGAAAGTTCTGATGTCTGATGTTCCATCTCTTCCCGGGTATATTTCATGCTGCCAAGCCATGAACGTATTCTTGTCTGTTCTTCTTTATCACCGCTTCGGGACAGAAATTCCACCGGCGTCTTTCCATCTTCCAGAAGTTCCTCATATTTTTGCGGCATATAAGAAACCTTCAAATCGGTTCGCTTTTGCAGATGTTCCCAAATCCTTTTAAGAAGTGTTGATTTTCCGACTCCATTCCTGCCTACGATTACCACTTTCTCACTTCCATCTATCCGAAGCTTCACGTCATTTGCAAGTATTCTTTCTCCCACTTGAAGATGCGGAAGTACAAAATCAATCACCGTCTTTCCATTTGGAATAGAAATCTTTCTATCAAAAGCAATTTCAATTGCTTCCTCCTTCTCCGGTATTTCTGTCATCTGCTCTTTCTCCCGCTCAAATCGCCTTCCCATTGACTTTATGGAATGCATTTTCTTCTTCAGCAAACGTCCTCCGGATGGATTCTGACGGCTGATTGCATTCTGCTGATGTTCCACCTTATTATAAATCTGCTGATATCGCTCCATTTGTTTTTGATGATCGCACCGTTCTTTTCTGGCTATCTGCATTTGATGTGCAAATCTCTGCTCTCTGTCCAGACAGTACTTCCGGTAAGACATGCGAGCTACCGTATACACCGGCACTGTCTTCTTTCGCAGTTGCTCGAAATGAATAATTACATTTGCCGTATGCTCAATCAGCATTTCATCATGAGAAATATACATCACCGGACACTTAAGCTCCTGAATAAATTGTTCCAGCCATGCAATTGCATCCAGATCCAAATCATTTGAAGGCTCATCGAGAAAAAACACATCCGGCTGTTCCATCAAAAGTCTCGCAAGCTGTATTTTTACCTTTTCCCCTCCGGACAGCGTTCCCATCTTCTGATCTGAGTAAAAAAGTTCCCCGGACACCCCAAGTCTTCCTGAAAGCCGAGACAACTCTTTTGGCGTCAGTAAAAATAACTGCCCCTCTTCTGCTAAATAGTCGTACACGGTTTTCTCTGCATCTTCTGCTGAAAGTTCCTGCGGGAGATACCCAAGCTTCATTCCTCCTCTGTTAATTTCACCTTCATAACTAACATAATCTGTTTCTTCTTCCCGGCAGATCAGCTTCAGAATTGTAGATTTTCCATTTCCTTCCTCGCCAATCAATACCGCTTTCTCTCCTTCATTTAACACAAAGGAAAAATCTTTTATGATTACTTTTAAATCTTTCTTATGCGTCACGGTCAGTCCTTTTATCTGCAACATTCTACTTGCTCCTTTCTTAACAGCAAAAGAAAGAGTCTGCTCCGCTCCGGAAACAGACTCTTCTGATCTGACACGCATCTTCTGTTATACAGACAGGTGCTTTCACAAACCTGCCTCTTTTGCACTTCCTCTCAGGAAAATACGAAAATAACAATGCGTAAATGACATTCAGATAGTATGGATTCCGGCAACAGAAACAAACTGCATTCTTATGCAGTCATATAACGCTCTTCTGTTTCCTTCATTTGTCATACTATCGAATAATCATCTTCACACCTGCCTTTTCGCACATTTTCCTTTTTGTGCATACTCTTTTTTCATTCTATGAAACTTACTCCCGTTTGTCAAGCAAAAAAGCAGGAAAAGAACTGACTTTTAGTCATTTTCTATTGACTATCGTTCTTTCCGATCTTATAATAGAACACGATAAGGAGGAAATCATCATGGGAAAAATTGAAATGAATAAGCAGGAAAAGGCGTCGCGTCTCTTAAAAAGCGCATACCAGCTTTTTCTCAAACAAGGGATTGAAAAGACAACCGTTTCTGATATCACTCACAATGCCGGTGTAGCAAAGGGAACTTTCTATTTATATTTTCAGGATAAATATCAAGTACGAGACTGCCTGATCGCCCATCATGCCGGCGTCCTTTTTCGTTCTGCCTGTGAGGCTCTGATGAAAGAAGATCTTCCGGAATTTGAAGATCAGATTATCTTTCTCGTTAATTATACATTAGAAGAACTCGGAAAGCATCCGGAACTTTTAAATTTTATTTCCAAAAATCTCAGTTGGGGAATTTTTCATAAAGCGCTGCTTTTTGCCCAGCTTCCACAGCCGGAAGTTGACTGTCTCTCACTGTATGATGCTCTTATACACAGCAATCCTGATATTCATTTAAAAGATCCTGATATCATGCTTTTTATGATCATTGAATTGGCAAGCTCTGTCAGCTACAGTACCATCTTACATAATGATCCGATCCCTTTTGAGAAGCTGCGTCCTTATTTGAACATGAGCATCCGAAGTATCATCCACAATCATCTGATTACAGATTAATTTGGGACAAATACTTCTATCGTAGTTTTTCTTCCATCTGTTTTCACAGTTAATGCGCCCGATTTCGCTGTATTATAGACCGGAATCCCAAATGATTTTAGACGTTTCAACAGCTTTGGATGCGGGTGGCCGTAAACATTTTCAATTCCGGCAGAAATAAGAGCCAATTTGGGCTTTGTCTGTTCGAGAAACTGTTCCGGTGTGGAATGCTCTGATCCGTGATGAGCGGTTTTCAGAACAGTTATTTCCGAAAGCTTTCCTGATTGACAGAGTAATTCTTCGCCTTTTCCTTCCACATCTCCTGTCAACAGCATGGAAAACGTCCCATAGCTCAGATGCATGACAAGCGATGCTTCATTTGTCTCCCACTGACTCTGTTCCATTCCCGGCTGCAGACACAAAAGTCTGCATCTGCCATCTGCAATCCCTCTCCCCGGATGAAATTCGCCTACCGGTATATGTTTCTTGAGCGCTTTCGCCGCCAAATGACTAAGAGCCTCATTTTCCCTCCAGACAGCCGGAAGCATGAACCGTTCTATCTTAACACCTTTCATTTGTCTTTCCATCATTTCTTCCACTCCACTATAATGATCACTATCCCCATGTGTAATCATCACATAATCCAATGCTCTTACTCCCCTGGACAACAAAAACGGTTCTATCCGATATTTTCCTACTTGTTTTAGATCCGTACTCCCACCATCTACTAACAAATGTTTGCCTGAAGGCGTCCGTATATAAATGCAGTCTCCCTGCCCCACATCCAGAAGTGTAACTTCCAAATTCCAATCAAACTTTCTGAAATTCGTTATGCAAAGAATCACTGCTGCCGCAAGTATTACCGCCATTCCTGCTGTCTGCCGGATTGTTTGATTCTTCTTACGTTCACGCCGTTCTATCTTCCCGGATACAAACGAAAGCAGAAATAAAATACTGTAATAACCTATGATTTGCCACATCCCCGGTTTCCCGCAGATCATTCGCGCCCCAGGAAGTTCCATGCACCACTCGCCAAGCAGCTGATAACATTGCAGAATCATCCGACAGACAGACAGGCTAATACTGCTGAGCCACTCACACAGAAAGGCAAATGGAACTATGGAGGCAAATATCTCTCCTGCAAGTTTCAAAATACTTCCTCCAATGGCTCCTCCCATAAGTATCGTCAAGAGTGGGATTACAATTAGATTTAATATTACCGAATATGGTGGAAATTCATAATAAAAATATAACATCACCGGCAAAAGAAATAACTGCAGCCCGAGACCTCCCATAAATGCATTAACACTCTTCCTGTTTCCCCGGTAAATACGTCTAACTACCGGTGTCATTACTAAAATCCCAAGAATTGCTCCATACGACATCAGAAAAGAGGCATCCTTTAAGTAAAGAGGTCTCCAGATGACTGTAACGGCTGCCGCCGCAAAAAGCGCAGTAACAAGATCATAAGAGCGTCCGACAATATCTGCACCAATTCGAATAGAAAGCATCAGCACTGCCCTAATTACAGACACTGAACTGCCCACCATCAGCATATAGAGCACAAGAATTGCCATACTCATTGCACCGGCCAGGGAAAAAGGACATCCAGCCTTTCGCAAAATCTGATACATTCCAAGTCCGATGAAGGAAACATGAAGGCCCGATATCGCCAAAATATGTCCTATTCCATTTTTCTGATAGAGTTCTTTGATGTTTGGATCCAGATTTGTTTTTTCTCCTGTAAGTATCGCAGCAAGAATTCCTCCTGCCTCTTTTCCTGCTTTCTCGATTAACTGCTGATTCCACCTGCTCCTTACACCAGCCAGCCATGTTAAAAGTTTCCCGTATGGTGCAGGCTTTGCTTTTATCTCTATCTTCTTTTCTGCAAAAACAGAACAAAGAATCCCCTGTTTTTCATAATAAAAGTCCTGCGCAAAATTGCCTGGATTGCGCGCACTTTCAAATAACTTTATTTTTCCTTTTCCTTTAATTTTTGCTCCAATTGGAATTTTTGTAAATGATTTGTCATATATGATACAGGCTTTGACCGGAATCTTGAATTGATCCTTCCTTTCCGGATCAGCCTGCAGCTGAACTTGTTTTAGATAAATGATTTGATTTGTTTCTTTTTGTTCGACACGGTATGCCATTCCTGTTACCGTACACGTCTCAAAGGAGGCTAGTTTTCTTAGAGCGATCCAGGAATCCTCCGGGATTCCTGATATCACTCCTGCTTTTACTAATATCCCCGTGACACATAAAAAGATAAGGCATACCATACATAATGGTCTTCCTCGCATAAAACCTCTTTCTATTTCGATCCTTCTACAATATCCAGATCCATAGAAAATGGCCGATCAAGCGGAATCGATCCCTGAAACACCTGATCTCCGGAACCGTTGACCGAAATCTGTACTTGAGATACACTGCCGGAATCTATAATGGAATTTACAATCGACATGATTGCTACCTTAGGCTGGACCTGATAGGTCCCGCTTAGAAACGTCTCGTCCAGATTCACATAACAAACGCCGTCTCGTACCGCCACACTTAAAATCTTCAGTTCCTTCGGCAGCGTTCCTGTCATTTTACTGTTCGACGGTCCTTCCACCAACTGTTCCAACACTACTTTTTCAAGAGAAGTATTGCTGTTATATGGAATCCTTACCCGCTGCTCCACAAGCTGATCTCCATTTTCATTTCCAAAATATAAATTTAATGTTGTTGCTTTATAAGAATGCAGAGCTGAGCCCGTATCCTTCAGAAAGTCTGACGAACGCATCTCGCCAATCTCTTTACCGTATTTATCTTTTAGCGGAACCTGATCTACCGTAAACACAACAGAGTCAATCCCTTCAATCTGCACCATTGTCCGAACAATGGCTTCCCGCATTAAGACTTCTGTCACCGGATCCATTTGCATATATTCGCTGTTAAAATCAAGTCCCAGAATCTTCTGCTCATTCGTAATCCCGGTAATTCCCTGAACCGTAATCATTTCCGGAATTGCAGCCTGATATTCAAGAGAATCCGGGTTTTCCTTCATTTTCTTCAGAATTGTTTCCACTTCCTGTCCGGCAGTTGCTTTTTTTGCTTCATAGGGAACGCTTACAATCCCGGTCTGGTCCATGTTCACATAAAAGATGCTGCGGTCTCCTGTTCTCTGCTTCTCCTCTTTTTTACATCCGACTGCTCCAATTGCAAGCAGAATCCCAAGACACACGGCAGCAAACCGATAATATTTTCTCAAATGTCTCTCTCCTTTTATGATTTCTGCGTAATGTACATCAGCGGAATCCGAACCGTAAACGTAGTTCCCTCGCCAGGCTTACTGTACACCTTAATAGCTCCGCGGTGCATCACAATGGCATTGCGCGTAATTGCAAGACCAAGCCCTGTTCCGCCAATCTTCCGGGAATGAGACTTATCTACCCGGTAGAATCTCTCAAAGATATGATCCTGCGCCTCCTCCGGAATTCCGATACCGCTATCAACTACTTTTACATAAAAATATTTGTGATCCGCATTCAGCGATACATGTACAAATCCTTCATCTATGTTGTATTTGATTGCATTTTCTACCAGATTGGAAAAAGCAAGCGACAGCTTTACCTCATCTACCTCTGCCGTTACCGGACGAAAACTCTCAAAAACTACCTCAATATTTCTTGTTGCCGCAATTGGACGAAGACGTTTCAAAATCCGTTCCAGCAATTCATTGATATTTTCCGGCTTAATATTCAAACCGGAAGCAGTTTTATCCATTTTTACAAGGGAAAGAAGATCATTGATAATCTTATTCTCCCGCTCAATTTCCTCTGCGATATCTCCCATAAATTCCTTGTAGTATTCTACCGGAACATCCTCCTGTGCCAGGAGTGAATCTGCAAGCACTTTCATAGAGGTCAGAGGTGTTTTCAGCTCATGGGAGACATTGGAGACAAATTCCTGTCTGGAATCATCTACCACCTTCTGTCGTCCGATCATTTTATTAAATGCATCCGAGATCAACTCTGTCTCTGTGTAGGCATTTTCATGCAGATTACATGATTCATCATAGCCTTCCGTTACTCCTTCAATTGCCCTGGAAATCCTTCCAAAAGGCCGGACAAGTACAGCTGCAATCAGTACCGCAATCCCAATCAGTAAAATAAATACTGTGATCGCTACGAGATTCGCTCTCCCTTCAAGTATCTCCGCACCATCTAAAATCGCATCAATGGAGACGGTTACCAGCATAACGCCTTCAACAGCCCTTCTGTTGTTCTGCAGAATCGGAGACGTTACTTCAATATATCGATTCTTCATATCATAGCGATTCGTTCCTTTCCCGCGAAAGCACTTAATCACATCACTGGATGCCAGTGTTTTTCCCTGATCTGCCTCATATGTATCTTTGATGATCTGAAAATGATCATCTACGATCATCACACGGCCATTATAAATATTAGAAAACTGCAGTAATTCTGCATTAATCACTTCTGAGTCCATATGTTCCATATAGTCTGCATTGTCAAGCTGATCGCAAAGAATCATGCTTTGATTCTGAAGCTCCGATATTTTTAGTGAAACTGCTCTTTTCTCATAATTGCTGAGAATCGTTGCTTTCAAAATGAGACAAGGAATAATGCCTACCGCTACAAGCATAACAATAATCCGAAAGCGAAGACTCTTTAAAAATCGTTTCCGGAATACAAGCTTATCCCCTAAAATAATAACCAACTCCCCACTTTGTATGTACATATTTTGGTTCACTCGGATTCTTTTCAATCTTTTCTCTCAGTCTCCTGATATGAACGTCCACTGTTCTCGCATCTCCCGGGTACTCATATCCCCACACAAGATTCAAAAGATTCTCGCGGCTGTATACTTTATTCGGATTTGCCGCGAGAAGTTCCAGCAGATCAAATTCTTTTGCCGTCAGATTCATTTCTTTTTCTGCAATAAAGACTCTCCTGCTGTCACGGTCAATCGTCATGTCGCCCTTCACAAGCGTCTTCTCTTCTTTCGTCTGTTCCCGCTTATTCATCCGGCGCATAATCGCTTTCATCCGTGCTTTTACTTCTAATATGTTAAATGGTTTTGTGATATAGTCATCTGCTCCGTATTCCAAGCCGAGAATCTTATCCATATCATCGCCTTTCGCCGTCAGCATAATGATCGGAACATCTGAATATTCCCGGATCGTCTGGCATACTTCAAATCCATCATGCTTTGGAAGCATGACATCTAACAGTATGAGATCATACTCATTTTCTTTTGCATACATCAATGCTTCCTCCCCATCATATGCACAGTCTACTTCCATCCCTTCCTGCTCTAAGCTGAAACGGATTCCCTTCACGATTAACTTTTCATCATCTACCACTAAGATTCTTTTCCCCATAATGCGTCTCCTTTATCTTATTATGTGACTGTAATATCGTCCTTTATCTTTTGGAATACACCTTCTTTAATCCCCTCAATCTTCATCAGTTCTTCGATAGACTGAAAACCTCCCTGTTCCTCGCGGTAACGGATAATGCTTTCTGCTTTTGCATCTCCGATTCCGGGAAGTGTCATAAGCTCATCTTTCGAAGCGTGGTTCAAATCCACTTTTCCATCTTCTGCCTGTCCGGATCCCTCACTCTGTGCAGCAGGCGACATCGCGTTCCCTGTATCCGCTTCCTCTTTTGTCGGCACATACAGCTGCTGCCCATCTGTTACAAGAGCCGCCTGATTCAGATACGCAACTGCTGCAGACGCTGTCATTCCTCCGGCAGCTTCCACCGCATCAAAGATACGGCTTCCTTCCGAAAGTTCATAGACTCCCGGATGATTCACAGCCCCGCACACATGAACAAACACGGTCAGCGGAGCTTTTGCTTCTTCCGCATGTATTTGTGTATCTTTATTTTCCTCTTCTTCAGAAGAGACTCTCTCCTGCTCCTGAGCTTCCTCCTCAATCAAAAACGGCTCCATTCCTTCTTTCTCACTGCCGCACCCAGTGCCTGCCAGCAGACAAAGCGCCAGAACTATCAAACTGCTGATTCTTATCATTTGTTTCTGCATCTTTTTTCCTTTCATTCTCCCGAACGTCCAGATGCCCCTTAGATGCTGTACATTTTATTATAACAACTCTATTACAAAAGCTCAACGGCAACTTCACTATTTCCATTGGAAAATCATAACCCCTGCAATTGCCAGCGCCATTCCTATTGCCTTACGCCATTCAAATTGTGCCTGCTCTACTCCAAACAGCCCAAAAAGCTCTATGAGATGCGCTGCCAAAATCTGCGACACAACTATTAGAAGCACGGCCCTTGCCGGACCAAGCTGTTTCATACTTGCAATAACCGTCCAGGTAATTCCGGCTCCGATTACACCTCCAACCAACATAAAACGAGGCTGTACCTTTGTAAGCGCTGCAATACTGTCTCTTCCGGTAAAGAGCCATACTGCCACACAAGTAAGAAATGCGCTAAACTGTACCCATCCATTACTTACCCACATCCCTGCCGTTTTTGTCACTTCTGTATTAAATACTCCCTGTACACTCATCAACGCTCCTGAAATCAATGCGATAATCCATCCTGCCATATACTGCTCATCCTCCTTTTTTTAAAGTATAACCAATCTTTCTCCTGTTTATCGCATTTGCTTCCCTTAATATTATCCGCAAATCCTTTCGAACTAATTTTTATTCATAATTATTGTGTATTTTTGATTATTTATAAGTTTTTATTATTTTTTTCAAAAATATATTGCATATTTATGAATTAAGTTGTATATTATATTCATCTTTTAAAAAGATTACATTTTGTAGGAGGATATAGATTATGAAAGAAAAAGTTGTACTGGCATATTCCGGCGGATTAGATACAACCGCCATCATTCCATGGTTAAAGGAAAATTTTGACTATGAAGTTATTTGCTGCTGCATTGACTGCGGACAGGGCGAAGAACTGGATGGACTGGAAGAACGCGCAAAGCTCTCCGGCGCATCTAAATTATATATTGAAGATATTACCGATGATTTTTGTGACAATTATATTGTACCGTGTGTGCAGGCTGGCGCTGTTTATGAAAATAAATACTTACTCGGAACTTCTATGGCACGTCCGGGCATCGCTGCCAAGCTTGTAGAAATTGCTAAAAAAGAAGGAGCTACTGCTATTTGCCACGGTGCTACCGGAAAAGGGAATGACCAGATCCGTTTTGAACTTGGCATCAAAGCCCTTGCACCGGAACTAAAGATTATCGCCCCATGGCGTATGACCGATCTATGGACAATGCAGTCCCGTGAAGAAGAAATCGCTTATTGCCAGGAACATGGCATCGATCTTCCATTTGATGCGACACAAAGCTATAGCCGTGACCGTAACTTATGGCATATCAGCCATGAAGGACTGGAACTGGAAGATCCTGCCGCAGAACCAAACTATGATCACTTGCTCGTTCTCGGCGTCACTCCGGAGAAAGCACCTGATGAACCGGAATATGTGACAATGACATTTGAAAAAGGTGTTCCAAAAAGCATCAACGGCGTAGAAATGAAAGTATCTGATATTATACGCAAATTAAACGAACTTGGCGGAAAACACGGCATCGGTATTGTAGACATTGTGGAAAACCGTGTTGTTGGCATGAAATCCCGCGGTGTTTACGAGACTCCTGGCGGAACCATTCTTATGGAGGCACATCAGCAATTGGAAGAACTTGTATTAGACCGTGCAACTTACGAAGTAAAAAAAGAAATGGGCAATAAACTGGCACAGGTTGTTTATGAAGGAAAATGGTTTACACCACTTCGCGAAGCAATTCAGGCTTTCGTCACGACAACTCAGGAATATGTAACAGGAGAAGTAAAATTCAAATTATACAAAGGCAATATCATCAAAGCCGGAACAACTTCTCCATACTCACTGTACAGCGAATCTCTTGCAAGCTTTACAACCGGAGAGCTCTATGATCACCATGATGCAGAAGGCTTTATTAACCTTTTTGGACTTCCATTGAAAGTCAGAGCTATGATGCAGCTGAATCAGTAGTTTCTTTCATCTTACAAAATATAGAACCCCCATCTGATATGGATTCCATACTCCATTTCAAATGGGGGATTCTTTTAGAATCTATCAAGATTTCTACAGTTCCCAGTGCGCCCTGCTTCCATTTTCTCCTTTTTCTATAAAAAGTTTGCGATCAATCTGCTCCTTCAATTCATTGACATGAGAAATAATTCCTACAAGCCTCTCATCTCCTGCCAGCTCATTTAATATCTGAATTGCCTGATTGCGGGATTCATCATCGAGAGAACCAAATCCCTCATCAATAAACATGGTATCCAGCCGTATTGCTCCGGCAGTATTCTGAATGATATCTGCCAGACCAAGCGCCATAGCTAACGCTGCCAAAAAAGATTCTCCGCCGGAAAGCGTCTTGACATCCCGAACCGAATCATTCAGGAAGCTCTTTACATCCAGATCAAGCCCTGACTGCCCTTGATTGCCCAGATTGGAAATTTCCCGGCACTCCAGATAAAACTGTTCAAAATTCATCCTCACAAGACGCTTATTGGCAGCATAGATGACCTGTTTAAAATACTGACGCTGCACATACGTTTCAAAGTCCAGTTTGACACTTCCACTCAGGGTACCATTCGCCGTTTTATTCAAATCCTGCAATAGTTCATATTCTTCTTTCCGGCTGCCGATTTCTTTCCAGTATCGTTCCAACTGCTCAAACGCCTGCTCATTCTGATGATTTTGACTGCACTTCTTTTGGTAAATGCGTTCCTGTATTTTTCTCTGTTCCTGAAGCTGTCGAAGTTCTGCTTGCATTGCTTCTGTATCTGTGATTTGTTTTCCGGAAGCCTGCTCCTGAAGCGAAGTTAACATTCCTTTTCTCTCTGCCTGCTCTTTTTCAAACCGACGCACCCATGCTTCATTTTCCCGAATCTTAGGAATCAGATGCGGCGCCTCTTCTTCATATATGGCTTCTGTTATCTGATACGTTTCCAGAAGCTGTTCATACTCCGCTCTCGCCTCTCCTGCCAGATGTTCATATCGCTCAAGCGCTTTTTTCCCCTGTCCAAAAGCGCCTTCCCTCTCCCGAAGCGTCTTCTCTGTTTTCTGCATCGCTTCTTTCCAGCGCGCTTCCTCTTTCTGAAGCCCTTGAAGCTGATTCTGAAATACTTCTTTCTTCTCCTGCAATTCATCGAATAAGAAACGCATCTGCTGCTTTTGTTCCTGCTCCCGTTCTTTTGCCTGCTTCCACCCGGCATTCAATTCTGTTTGATATGCATGATTCTCCAGTGAGAACTGACCATCCATCAGTTTATTTCCCCGCTCCAGAGCCTCCTGCTTCTTTCCTTCTGTCCGGGATTTGACCTGCAGATACCGATCTGTTGCATCAGATACTTCATGCTCGGCAGCTTCTCTCTGCTTTTTCGCCTGTTCTACCTCTAATTGTGTCGGAGCCTGTGCAGACAGCCTGCATTTGGAAGGATGTTCTTTGGAGCCACAGACCGGACACGGCTCTCCTTCCTTAAGCTTACTTGCAAGAATACCTGCCTGTTCTGCTATAAAATCAGTAAAAACGGAATCATATACGCTTGAAATTCTCCGGTAGCACCAGCTCTTCTCTTCCAAAACCTTCTGTGCCTCTGCTTCCTGTTCTTGAAGTTTTTTCAATGTTTTCAATTCCGCGGCAAAAGCTTCCAGATCCTCTCTCACTTCCTGGCAATGTTTTGCCTCTTCCTCTGCTTTTCTGAGCAGATGATAATAATCCGGAATTTCCTGCTGCAGCTCAAGATCGCTCAGGACGCTTCTGCTGCCATTTTGCCTTATTTCCTTTTGCAAATACTGGAATTCTTTTTCTGTATGCTCCAGTTCGCTGATTCTTTTCAGAAGCTCCGGCTGTTCCTTTTCCAGACGCTCACTCCACATCTTCGCCGTTTGCCTCTGTTCCTGCAGCTCATTCTGAAGGATAACGATTTCTTCTTCCATCGTTTTCAAATGTGCTTTCATCCGGAATACTTCCCGGTCACAGCTTTGTTTTATTTCAGCCTTTCCCTGAATCTTTTCCAGAATCTGTCCCCGATTCCACGCTTTTTTCCGAGATTCACATTCATCCTGCCGCTGCTGCAGCTTTTTGTACGCCTCTAACGCTTCTGATAATTTCCGGCACAGCATATTATCTGCTTCTGCCTGTTTTAACACTCCGCTCTTTTCCATTAGATCAGACTCTAATTTTGCCCGCTCCTTTGCAAGCATTTGCTCTGCTTCTCTTCCCTCTTTCACAATTTTCTTTAACAGCGGTCTAACCATTCCCGGATCATAGATTTTTTGCCGGCACAACTGTACCCAGTCCGCATCCTCACTGTCAATCCGTTCCACTTCCCGGATACATGCATGTTCCACTTCCATCAGTGAATCCCCAAGCTGCTTCGTTTTCCGTTTTAATTCTTCCTGTACCTGATGATAAAGATTCGTACGAAATATTTTAGAGAAAATCGCCTTGCGCTCTTTGGACTCTGCGTACAGCAGACGAAGAAAATCTCCCTGCGCAATCATGGCAATCTGCGTAAACTGATTGACATCCAGGCTAATGAGTTCCTGAATCTTCTCATCTGTCTCCCGCTTTTTGCCGGGAAATATCTGTCCATCCGGAAGCATCAACTCAGCGCTCGCTGCCTCTTTTACGAGTTTCTGACTTCCGTCTGCAGCTCTTCGCTTACTCGCCCGCCAATACTCCGGATTCCTTCGAATCTGATATTTCTGCCCCTGATAGAGAAAATGATATTCTACAAAAGTCTCCGCCGTATCTTCCGCATACAGACTCCTCATCATAGATCCCTGACGCTTCCGTCCGCTTGTTTCCCCATAGAGCGCATAGGTAATCGCATCAAACACAGTCGTTTTTCCTGCGCCGGTATCCCCTGTGATCAGAAAAATTCCATGAGATACTTTCGTAAAATCAATTTCTTCCCGCCCTGCATAAGAGCCGAACGCCGACAGAATCAATTTCAGCGGTTTCATGACCTTTCGTCTCCTTTCGCCTGTTCAAAAATCTCTTCCATAATCTGTTTTTGTTTCTCATTCAATGTTCTTCCGTGCAGCTCTTCATAAAATCCCTGGAAAATTTCAAACGGTCCTGCCATTTTCAATTCTTCTTCAAAGGATTCCAGCGTCCGCTTCGTCCTGCTGTTCTCTATTCGGATTTCCAGCAGATGCGGATAATAAACACTCAGCCGCTCTTTCGGCCGATATGGTTCTGTCTCATCTGTCAATGTCACACTGACGTAGTCTTCCTGCACCTTTCCCTGTGCTTCTTCCAGAAGTTTTACCAATGTTCCTTTTAACCGGCGCACATCTCTAAGCGGATGAAGCGGAAGTACTGTCAGCTCCGGCAAGCTTCCTTTTTCTTTCAGTTCTACCATCAAAAGCCCTTTCTTCTGCTTTTCCTCACTGACAGAATATTTCAGCAGCGTGCCGCAATACCGTATTTTCTCTTCTCCTACCCGCTGCGCCCCATGTAGATGACCAAGCGCTGCATAATCAAAGGCTTTCACTGCATCTGCACAGACATTGTCAATTCCTCCGATGGAAAATGTCTCTGAGTCACAAGTTTCCGGCTGTTCTTCCGAACTCCCTGTAAAAAACTGATGTGCTACAAGCACATTCCTGGCCTCATTAGAAAGCGTTTCCCGCTCCAGAAGCTTTCTGACCGCCGCATCATAACTCTCCGGTATTTCCCCTTGAAAAACTCCTTTTACATATCCCGGTTTCAGAAATGGCAGAAGATAAAAACAGACTTCCCCATAGCAATCCCGAAATGGAACTTTTACAATCCATTCCTCTTCTGACTGCGGAGGCGTTCCAACAAGATAAATCTGATTGTTTCGCAAAATCTCCCCCGCAAATTCCAGTCGTCTGGCAGAATCATGGTTGCCGCTAATTGCAAGCACGGGAATGGATAGTTTCGAAAGTTCCGTCAAAAAATGGTCAAAAACAGTCACCGCCTCTGCGGACGGGACTGTTTTATCATAAATATCTCCGGCAATGACAATTGCATCCGGCCGAAGCTGTCTCGCATATGAGACAACCTCTGCCAAAATCACTTCCTGATCTTCTTTTAGGTTATAAAAATGAAGCTGCTTTCCTATGTGCAGATCGGATAAATGAAAAAATCTCATAGCAAATCCTCTCCTCCTGCCCTTAGTTCATAATTACTTGTATTACCGTCTTTCCATACAACCGATAGCATCTTGTTCTCCACAAATGCATCTGAGTCATACCAGATAGTTCCAAATGCATACTTATTCAAGTATGGGAAAAGCCGATGAATCTGTTCAGAATCTGTAATGATCTCGCGATTTACATTTTCTTCTCCCTCTTCGTAAGTCTCTACCGTTATAGACAGAATTTCCTCCGGCTGGTAAGATTGGTTCAGCTCAAATCCCGCTTTCTTTAAATATTCAATCACACTGTCAAAGCTATCGTAGATTGTAAAATACTCGGTTGTAAAAACATCCTTTTCCGGAGCAGAGGAATACGCAACCGAAAGTTCTCCTACCATATGTTCATGGATCAGCTGGCTAAAATTAGCATTTTGCAATTCTTCTGCATATAATGCAAAAAGTTCATGAAGCTCTTTTTCATCAAACTGCAGCTGAATCTCATTCGTACGAAGATCCTGCACCGTTCCATCCTGCATCGTGCACTTCAGAAAGTCATCCAGATCACAGAGTTTCTGGACATATTCTTCCTGATTCAGCATTTTCTTTGCAAATGCTCTCAGGCGTTCTTCTTTTTCATAGTAAGTACGGTAAATCTTTCGCCCATTTTCCAAATGGTACATAACACTGATCCGAAAAATCTCACTATCGTATTGATCTGTCATTTTTCTTTCTGTCTGCTTAGAGACAATCTGACGAATCTCTTCATACATTTCCGGTGTCACGGCAGTCTCCATATGATCTAACTGAAGCTGTTCTGCATCCCGATAATGCTCTCCTACGCCTCCATAATACTTCAGTATGCCATCAAACTTGACAGCCATTCCTGATAACTGCGATTCTTTCGGGAGATAACTGTCATATCCCGGCAGATCATAGTGAAAGACAGCAAGACAGCCTGCCACAAGCAGCACTGAAATCACTGTTGTCAGCCGAAGCTTAAAAAATTCTGCCGAATCCATATAATAACTGAATGAGACTGCAAAGCTGATGATGACTGCTGCCATCAGACAACTGATCACAAACCACTGATTATTCTCTGCACCGTTCATAAAAACGATCAAACCACAAGCCAGCGCTCCCGGCACCGCAACTGCAATTTTGATGATTCCTTCCATTTTCCTAAATGCAATCACTCGTTCCGCTGCTTCCGCCGGTCGGAATCTGGCACAGATCAACAGCAGAACATAAATTCCAACAATCACTGCAAAAATTCCCAGATACCAGGCAACATCAAATACGTTTTCACGGCCTGCCACTTTCCCTTCCAGCATATAAGCTTTCACTGGTGAGAGAATCGCTCCAATTCCATCCAACGGTAAAAATGTAGCGAAATATTTAATACAGAGCTGCTGAATAACAAAAGATACCAACATTCCATAAGAAAAGAATCCAACTGCCAGAACAGCTCCTGCCAAAAGTTTCCCGGTCAAGAACATCGCAAGCACTGTTAGCGTGTAAAACAGTAGAAAGAATAACATTGTCACTAACATTGTACGTCCATACCACAATCCTGCCTTCGCTATCTGAATCTTATGACGCACACCAACAAGAATGACGAGTCCGTAATTAACGATATATGGAATGATAAACATCAACGCCCCGCTAATGTAGCGCACAGTCATAAAACGACTTCGCTTTACCGGAAGTGCGTAGTAAAAATCTGTTTTTTCCACAGAATGTAAATAAGAAAATCCCGTCATTCCGATGACCAGCGCACAAAATACTGTCACAGCTCCTGTCATCCCATTACCGGCGCCGACCAGTTCCCGAAACCAGATTGCCATGTCTGTTTCTGTAAATGGGGGCAAAATCTCTGATGCCCACTGAATTTTATTCTCTGTCTGAATAAGCACTGATACCGGAAGCGCAATCATCAAAAGCACAGCAGTCAAAAGAGGAACCCATCCTCTTGTCCGGGCATCTCGTTTCATCATCTTAATATAAGAAATCTGTGATTCCATATCCAGCAACCTCCGTCTCGCTAATAAATATCTCCTCAAGAGAAAGCGGCAGGACTTCCGCAAAGAGCGGCTTTCTCGATTCGATACAGTCCAGTATCTCCATACTTGTTCCCCGTGCTACAATCGTCAGAAGAGATCCCCTCTTCTCTGTCTGAAGTACATCCAGCTCTTTCAGTACCTCTTCCTCATCCAGGCTGTTATTCAGCACACACTGCACCTTGTGAATATGAAACTTCATTTCTTCCAGATCTTTCATAAACAGAATTCCACCCTGATGCAGAAGTCCCACATGGTCGCAAATATCCTCAAGCTCTCTCAGATTATGGGATGCGATTACCGGCGTAAAATCTCTCTCCATAACTTCTGAAGCAAACAGACTCTTAACTGCCTGACGCATCACCGGGTCTAAGCCGTCAAATGTCTCATCGCAAAACAGATATTTCGTCTTCGTACATGTTCCAAGCAATACGGAAAGCTGCTTCTTCATTCCCTTTGACAATGTTGTGATCCGCCGTTTCATATCAATATGAAATTTCTCTGCCAGATGATTAAATTCTTCTTTATCAAACTTCTCATACAGTTCTGCATAATAGTCCCGCATAACCGCCGGAGTTGCATTGGGAAGAAAGTAAGCCGTGTCTGCCAGAAAACAAATCTCCGATTTTGCTTTCGGATTTTCAAATACCGGCATTTCATCAATGAAGACGGTTCCACTGTCCGGTTTCAAGACACCGCTTAAAATACGCAAAAATGTACTTTTGCCAGCTCCATTGCTTCCAAGCAATCCAAAAATATGTCCCTCCTGAATGCTTGTCGTTACACTGTCAAGCGCTTGAATTTTATGAAATTTCTTACTCACATCGTTAACCTTAATCATCTCATCCCCTCCTTCCAGCATTCCTCTAACACCTCTTGATACTCTTCTTTTGAGATTCCAATTTCTCTTCCATAAGAGATATACTGCCGGAATTTACAAAATAATTCCTGTTTCTTCTGTTCTCTCAATCCGCTGCAATCTGCAACATAATTTCCACGTCCTTTTACCGAGTAAATAAATCCCTGCTGTTCCAGTGCCGCATACGCTTTCTGGATTGTATTGGGATTGATGGACAGTTCTACCGCAAGAGAACGGACGGAAGGCATCTGTGAATCAGGGGCAAGTATTCCCTTCATGATCAATACCTGAAAGCGATCAATAATCTGTTCATAAATCGGTTTTCGGTTTTGAAAATCAATTGTGATCATGCAAAATGCTCCTTCCCTTTCTCATTTATCACTTTATCGCTTCAACTGTACTATCATTATTAGTACACCATTTCATTTTACTTGAAAACAATTCTTTTGTAAAGAAATATCCCCTGCACTCACAAAATTTTCATTGGAATCACTGAATCTTAACATTCACTTGTATCATACTTGCAAAGCGGCTCCAAATCCTGTACAATATCCACTGAAAATTACCGGTTTCCGGTACTGTCCGGACCAATATTTCTATACAGATATCTATACAAAAGGAGTTTCCAAATGAGTATTTTAAATGTTGAACATCTGACTCACGGTTTTGGCGACCGTGCCATTTTCGAAGACGTTTCCTTCCGTCTTTTAAAAGGAGAACACATTGGTCTGGTAGGAGCCAATGGAGAAGGAAAATCTACCTTTTTCAAAATTGTAACGAACCAACTTCAACCAGATGAAGGAAAGATTGAATGGGCTAAAAATGTCCGTGTAGGTTATCTGGACCAGCATACTGTTCTAACAAAAGGAATGACGATCCGAGAAGTATTAAAATCCGCATTTTCTTACCTGTTTGCGCTCGAAGAAAAAATGAATCAGATCTGCGATGCGCTTGGCGATGCATCGCCGGAAGAGATGGAACTTATGATGGAAGAGCTTGGCACCATTCAGGATACACTGACACTGCATGATTTTTATGTAATCGACTCAAAAGTAGAAGAAGTTGCCAGAGCTCTTGGCATCCTTGATCTTGGACTTGACCGGGATGTTACCGATCTTAGCGGCGGCCAGCGCACAAAGATTCTGTTGGCAAAACTTCTTCTGGAAAAACCGGATATCCTTCTTCTGGACGAGCCGACAAACTATCTGGACGAAGAACATATTGAATGGCTGCGTCGTTATCTGACGGAATATGAGAATGCATTTATTCTCATTTCTCACGACATACCGTTTCTCAATAGCGTTATTAATATTATTTATCACATGGAAAATCAGGAACTGAATCGCTATGTAGGCGATTATGATCATTTTCTTGAAGTTTACGAAGTGAAAAAAGCTCAGCTGGAAGCAGCTTACCGCCGCCAACAGCAGGAAATCAGTGAACTGAAAGATTTCGTTGCCCGCAATAAGGCAAGAGTATCTACCAGAAATATGGCCATGTCCCGCCAGAAAAAACTGGACAAAATGGATCTCATTGAACTTGCCGCCGAACGTCCAAAACCGGAATTTCATTTTAAGATTGGGCGCACACCGGGCAAATATATTTTCGAGACAAAAGATCTTGTCATCGGCTACGATGAAGCATTAAGCAAACCGCTTACACTCTCTATGGAACGTGGTCAAAAGATCGCCCTCGTTGGAGCAAACGGAATCGGAAAAACTACTCTTCTAAAGAGTATTCTTGGACTCATTGAGCCCCTTCGCGGATCTGTGGAGCTTGGAGAAAATCTTCAGATCGGATATTTTGAACAGGAAGTAAAAGGCGACAACAAAACAACCTGTATCGAAGAAATCTGGAGCGAATTTCCTTCCTATACCCAGTACGAAGTCCGTTCTGCTCTTGCAAAATGCGGTCTCACCACAAAGCATATCGAAAGCCAGGTCCGCGTTCTTTCCGGCGGCGAACAGGCAAAAGTCCGCCTCTGCAAAGTCGTTAACCGCGAAACAAATATCCTGCTTCTCGATGAGCCTACAAACCATCTGGATGTAGATGCCAAAGACGCGCTTAAAAAAGCACTTCAGGAATATCGCGGAAGCATCCTTCTGATCTGTCACGAGCCGGAATTTTACCGGGATGTTGTGTCAGAAGTATGGGACTGCACGAAATGGACGACAAAAGTATTTTAATGATTCCTATATTCAATTATTCAACAAAAAAGTGTGCCAGATTGCTTTCATTCCAGCTTGTCTGGCACACGTTTTATTTTTCCCTTCCTGTTTTTAGCCGGATCATTCTATCTGCTTCGGGGCATGCTGCATAACAAATTCTGTCAGAATTCTCGCTGACTCTCTCTTGAGCGGACAAACCCGATTATAGTAAGCGTAATAAATCAGCATAGACCAGTATATCTCGAATCCTCCCTTATCAAATTCCCCCTCCTCAGGGAAATATCCCGCACACCCATTTGTATAACCGCCAAAATAAAAATATTCCCAGTGAAGATTCTGGCTGAGATTCAATGCAAATTCACACATCACTTCATTTGCTACGCCACAAATACAACCTTCTCCCAGAACAAAATACTGCACTTCCGTCACATCAAGCTGCTCTCGTACATTCTCCTCCCGAAGTTTCTTAATTTCTTTCAGCCAGCTCTGTTCTTCTGCTTTGCATCCTTCTTTTTCAAGCTCCAACCCTCATATACTCCGGAATTTCCGAATACAGATGCACTTGTTTGGAATACATCGCCAGCTGCTGAATCGGATGCGGAGTCATGTATGCTATCACCTTCCCTGTCTGTATGTAGATTTCTTCAGCCATATCATTAAGAGCAGTCTCACTTCTGATAAATTCTTCTCCCGCAGCATCTGTCGGTGTCAGCCGGGACTGAAAATACTTAGGAGCAATATTTCCTGATGCTCCCTGTGTAACCATAATCTGGCAATGATATTCTTCTTTCATCCGTTTTCGAACTGCTCCAAAATAATCCGGAGAAATAAGATAATTATCCTGCTTCAGTACATTGGCATGAGCGGTTAAACGAAGCAGTATTAAAAGCGGTTTCCCTGTCAAGTCTGTTACAAGCAAAATGCCTGCCCGCCTGTCTACCGAAAATCCTCCTTTTCTCTGATTGACTCCAATATCTACTATTGCATTTCCCCATACCGCCTGAATCGGGCACATATGATTTAATGTCCGATCAAGACAATTGAGCACCTGAGCAAAAACAAACCTTAAATAGCGTTTCTCCAACATTTCATCCGGAGCGGAATGCGTATGAGAAAAGCAGATCATTACTTTCTCCGGCAAAACTCCAAGTTTGACAGAAACCTTCTCCCGAAGCTCCTGCGCTTTTATTTTCGAAAATCCAATATGGTCAAGTGTAATAAGACAACAGATTTCCTCTTTTGATTTCCACACTGCTGTCTGTACGAGAAGAGGGCTTTCCACTCCCTGAGACCATTCATCCTCTCTTGAAAATCCAAGTGTCCTTACCGGATATGTCGGTGTAATATCAGCTTCTGCACAGCCAAACATAACTTCTTTCATTGCTTTCCTCCTCATTACCTGCTGCTAAATCATCCGTGTACAAAATCATAATGATATTTAATAAATTACAGTATAATACATTTTTCATCACAAACATACTATTTTTCCAAAACGCTCTTTACAACAAAACAATGTTATGCTATTATAATCACATGAATAAAACATTGTTTTATCACATAACATTTCAGGGGGTATGATGATGGAGATTTCAAAAAAAGATTTGCTGCAAGTTACTGGCATCTCCTACGGACAGCTCTATCGCTGGAAACGCGAAGGCCTGATTCCAGAAAACTGGTTCGTAAAGCGCCCAAGCTCTACCGGACAGGAAACTTTTTTTCCAAAAGAATTGATCTTAAAGCGGATTCGGGCAATCCAGAAGCTGAAAGACCATTATTCTCTGGAAGAACTGGCTAATCTTCTCGCGCCGGAAGTAACCAACCGCATATTCAGCGAAGAAGATCTGGAACAATTTCAGGAAGTGGATATTGATGTGGCTGCTGAATTCATGGATCAGCTTGAAAAGGATACTTTTCGTTTCATTGAAGTGCTGATTATGATTATTTTCAGTGACTGGAAGAAAAAAGAACTGTTAGATACTGCTCAGCTTACAAAGCTTATTTCCCACTCTGCTAAAAATGCATCCCAAATCGAGAATGTAGAGCAGGAGCTGCTGCTTCTGAAAATCGGACAAGATTATTACAGCCTATTTGTGGAATGTACCGGGACAGCAAGTCAGTTTCAGTTTGATTCCCGCATTGAAATTGCAGACCGGGTATCGCTTCAGGAACTGAGCAGCAGCATAAAAGTAACTTACAAAGATACATTTTCATTTACTTTCGATGAAGATATTGAAGAATAAATTCAGGAGGACAACACTATGACAAAAGATCTTAAAATCAGTGGAAGCGGAACAATTTTTGCCGGAGAATATGACACCATCGGTATTTCCGGAGGCGCCTCGATCGATGGTGATATTACATTTGACACTCTGAAAGTTTCCGGAGGCTGTCACACAAATGCACCTTGTATCCTGAAAGGTACGGCACTGCGTATCAGCGGATCATTGAAGGCTTCCGGCGAACTTCAAGTGGAAGACTGTCATATATCCGGATCTTGCAAGCTGACCGATTGCGAAGTACACGGAAATACACTTCATGTCAGCGGAAGTCTGACAACTAACCGGAACATAAAAGTAAAAGAATTAAAATCTTCCGGCAGTATCAAGAGTAATAACGCCAAAATTTATGCAGATTCTATTCTCATTTCAGGCTCTTTTGTAAATGATGATGAAATTAATGCAGATGATATAGAATTATACGGATCTTCAACGCTAAACGATGTATTTGGAGAACACGTTCGCATTGGCATTGTGCCAAAGAATTGCCACGTTCTCTCCTTCCGTCTCTTTTCTTCTGAAAAGCGACCGGTTCATCACGTCAAAAATATTGAATGTACACAGCTGGAAGCAGCTTCTCTCCACTGTGAATCTATTAGTGCAGAAACCATCGAACTCAGTAAATATTCTGTAGTAGATCACATCCAATGCGATGGCTCTCTTGTCTATGACAGCACTTGCAAAATCGGTACCGTCGAAGGTACTTGTACGCAGTCTGTAAAAGAGTAACCTCTTTCCTAATTTGTAAAAGTCAGGCATGACATGATGATTCATAACCTCTTTCTTCTCATGCCATGCCTGTTCTTTTTTCATAATAATATTATCGAATTCGAATTAAATGTACGAGAACTTTTCCGCTTCATCCCGCGACTTGAAAACAATAATTTCTTTTTCTGTTTCATATTTCTTTAATAACTCATAGATGACCGGAATCTGATCTTTCGGAAAATCTAAAATCCATTGCCGAAATTCTTCATCAAACTCCGTTTCCACCCACGGCATATCTTCCCGCACTGTTCCAATACGCGCTTTTGCCCCTTCCAGACATATTTCCAACGGATAATCAAGGAAGAACACCGTATCACAGGCATCCAGACGACATTCCATCGTACGGAGATAATTTCCGTCAATGATCCAGCTATCCTGCTGAATAATTTCTCTCAGTTTCGCATCAAACTCTTCTTTCGAAACCGTCGTCCTGTCCGCCTTATGCCAGATCTGATCAAGATAATAAAGAGGAAGTCCTGTCATTTCCTTTAATCTTCTTGCAAAAGTGCTTTTTCCTGCTCCGGGGCACCCAATCACTACTATTTTTTTCATTTTGTCCTCCGTGTGCTGCCTTTTACTTTTCAAACAATTCTGTCGATAAATATCTGTCTCCGGTATCCGGCAAAATCACTACAATCCTCTTACCCTCATTTTCCGGACGTCTGGCAAGCTGAAATGCTGCTGCCGCTGCTGCACCGGAAGAAATTCCCACAAGAATTCCTTCCTGCTTTCCGATTTCTCTTGCCACCGAAAATGCTTCTTCTGCCGTAATACAAATTATCTCATCGCAAATATCTGTATCCAATACTTCCGGAATAAAACCTGCTCCGATTCCTTGAAGTTTATGAGGTCCTGCCACCCTTTTTGTGAAAAACGGCGCTTCTGCCGGTTCTACGCCAACAACTTGAATCTCCGGATTTTGCTGCTTCAAATATGTTCCAGTTCCGGTAATCGTTCCACCGGTTCCAATCCCTGCCACAAAGATATCCACTGTTCCTTCTGTATCTTTATAGATCTCCGGTCCGGTATGTTCAAAATGTGCTTTTGGATTTGCCGGGTTAACGAACTGTCCTGCAATTATTCCACCCGGAATTTCTTCCGCCAATGCCTCAGCCTTGTCAATTGCTCCCTGCATTCCCTTTGCACCTTCTGTCAAAATAACTTCTGCCCCATAAGCCTTCATAATCTGCTGCCGCTCCACAGACATTGTTTCCGGCATCGTAATAATCACCCGATACCCTTTTGCCGCTGCCACCGCTGCCAATCCAATTCCAGTATTTCCAGAAGTCGGTTCAATGATAACAGAATCTTTCGTAAGCTTCCCGCTTGCTTGTGCCTCTTCAATCATCGCCTTCGCAACACGGTCTTTCACAGATCCAGCTGGGTTTAAATATTCCAATTTTGCCAGCACCTTCGCTTTTAAATCTAGTTTTTTCTCCAGATTTGTCAGCTCCAGTAACGGCGTATTTCCAATCAGCTGATCTGCACTTGTATAAATCTTTGTCATATTGTATCACTCTCCTATCTCCTATAACTGGTTTTTGTTATTATAGCATATTTCGGTATTATTTCACATATGTCAACGGTACTGCCTGCTCAAACCCATCACTGAAATGTACTTCCCCGTCTTCTGTGATAAATACTGCCTGTACATTCTCCAAATGATTGACAAGCTCCAACCCTTTTTCCAGTCCCAGCGAAAAACATGTTGTACTTAGTCCATCTCCTTCTGTTGACAAATCTGATATAATGGTTACAGCAACTAAATCATTTTCATACGGATATCCTGTCGCCGGATTTAAAATATGATGATAACGTTTTCCATCTTTTTCAAAACAACGTTCATAAATCCCGGAAGACACAACCGATTTGTCTTTAATAGCCGCAGTCGCAAGTGTTTCATTTCTATCTGCAAATGGTTTTTGAATTCCAATCTGAAACGCATCTCCATTTCTCTTTTCTCCGATGCAGAGAATATTTCCTCCCAGATCAATAATCCCATGTTTTACTCCATGTTCCACGAGAAATGTTTTCATTTTATCGGCAATGTATCCTTTGGCAATTGCTCCCAGTTCAATCCCCATACCTTCCTGTGCAAATCGAATCTTATTTCCATTTAATTCTACTTTTTCATATCCCACCAGTTTTCTTGCTTCTGCCAGATCAGCTTCGCTTGGAACTCTGTGTTCTTCCGAAGTAAAATCCCACAAAGATGAAACTGGTTCGATTGTAATATCAAACGCTCCTTCTGACAACTGACTGTAGTACAATCCTTTTTCAATCAGTTTTGCACATTCTTCTGAAAGCACATAATATCCATCTTCTTTTGGTAATGTCCCTTCATTCAAGCGATAAATTTCGCTGTCTTTTCTTGTCCGGCTGAATATTTTTTCATACCGGTCACAAAGCTCCATAACCTGAGAAAGAAGTGGCTCCTCCTTTGAATCATAAAGTGTTACTTTCACAACCGTATTCAGTTTAAACTCACTTACACTGATCGGTTCCTGCAGCGACTTTTGTGATAAAAAGAAGATAAGAGCAGCTGTTAACAAAACCGCAGCTATCACTCCTGCAAAAACACTTTTTTTCGGCTTTTGATCCCGCCGTCTCTTCATCGCCATACTTGTACCCTCTTTTCATTTTCCTGTCAGCAATCTCTTTCTTCTTATAAATCAACATACATGCTACAGTTCATTTACTTTGTTACATAATTTCGCGTAGATTCTTTCTACAAACCATGGTTCTGTAGATTTTTCTCCTATTTCCTCTATCGCTATCCATCCGATTTGACTGTTTTCATCTTCTTTAATTCGAATCGGGCTATTTGTGTCTGCTTCTAATAAATAGGTCACATTTAAGTGCAAATGTGACGGTACATATTCCCCTCTTTTTTCATGTCCGGAAACGGTCAGAATTTCCAGAGAAAAAATATCATCACAAATAAATCTTGCAGTTTCCAAACCACTTTCTTCTCTGATTTCCTTCAAAACTACTTCTTTTAAATCTGCATTTCCGTCAGCATGACCTCCAAGCCACGCCCAGGAATGATAAATATTATGATATGCCATTAAGACTTTTTTGCGCTCTTGATCTACAATCCAGGCTGAAACTGTCATATGTGCATTTTTATTATCTCTCGTTAAAATATGTTCTGATTGAGAAATGCATCTCAAGATTTCTTCTTTATCTTTTTCCTCTTGCTCATTGAATGGCTGATATGTCTCTATCTCTTTCTTTAAATCTAATAGTGTTCTCACGTTTCCTCCTAATGAGCCTTCTTACACAGCTCTTTTTTTATAGAAAATAATAACATCACAAGCGCAGTCATCATTCCGATATGTGATAATCCGGCAAATCCTGAAAGCATTCCATTTCCCATTTTCCCAAGATCAATCCCAAGTACCTGGACAATTCCTCTCACAAGCATTAAAATCGTCATAGCCGGAAGCACAATGTTATAAAGTATAAAGAATTTTTTAAAAAGTGAATTCTGTTCCAACTCTGTTATCTTTGCAAATACTGCTGCCATAAGAAATACGAACGTTCCCAATACAAGCAAATGCACATGCAGAACACCTAATGTTGTTGGTTTCGTATAACCATTCCATTTTGTAAATTCACGGTAGAAAACACCGCCTGCCATTGCTAAGATAAAATAAATAATAGACGTATTCATTATTTTTTTCATTCGTACATTTCTCCTTTATCTTTTTTTCTTAAATATTTTTATATAATTCCAGGTAAACAAAACTCCTGCCATAAAAAGAGCTGCCCCTAGTCCTGTATAAAACACTGCAATAAAACGATCCGGTAAAAGCCGGAATTTTCGAATGATGATTCCAAAACTAATCATAAAAGCCATAATCAAAAATGACTTCAGATCGAAGAATTTGTAAAACAACTGTAATTCCTCTTCAAATTCATGAATCCGTTTCGTATGCTTTATTGTTAATTTATGAAACACCATAAACCAAAACACAAGAAACACCATAAGCGTTATTGCATAATTAATTATTATACGATATTCCGCATATGTTTCCAAACCGATCCGCAGAACATTAAAGCCCGCAATCATCCATACGATGCCTGCCAAAAGCAAAAGATTCTGTTTCTTTACCTTCATGCCTGCTCCTTTCACAAAAAACTATTTTATCTCATATAAGTAATTTTTTATAAATTCTAAAAATATTTCTTCTTCCTGATTTTCCAGCAGCACTGCCAAAAACAGTTTAAATATGTAATTTACAAAAATTTCCGGAGTCATTTTATCTGTAAATGCCCCTGCCCGTATCTGCTTATCCTGCTCCAAAAGAGATATCATCTGTACTTTCAATTCCAGAAAGTATTTTTCCATGACTCTTCGCCCTTCCGGCTTTTCTCCTGTTGTAAAGTGTAATGCATGCATAGAAAAAAACTGTGGATAACGGTCTCTGCTGTTTTTTACCGCCTGGAGCAACGTCTTCATATACTCCAAAATATCTTCACAATTTTCCAAACAAGTTCCCACCTGAAAAATATCTTTCCACACTGCTTCTACTGCTGCCGACATCAACTCTGATTTTGAAGCAAAATAATTGTACAATGATCCTACTGCGATCCCACATTGTGCAGCAACTGTTCTCATATTAATCGCTGAAACACCTTTCTCTGCGATGATTTCGCGACTCTTATCCAGTATCTCTTCCTTTGATGTTACTGTTTTGTTCATGCTTCTATTTCCTCATATCTTGATATCCGATCAGAACTGTCCATACATACGCACAGGTCTTTGGAATCATCAACATTCCAATTACCGGAATCGTATCTGCCCATAATACAACCGGGATATAAAATCCAAAACTCAGTACGATTGTAAGCCACATAAATCGAAATGCATGATCTTGATTTTCTTTTGCACTTTTATAAAAAATAATAATTACGATAAGTCCTAATAATGCGAATGGAATATTTCTATAGATTCCCCAGGAAAGCGGTGCTTCTGCTGACGTCCATCTATTTTGCGGAAACAAACAAAGAATCACTCTTACCGCTGCCAGTAAATAAACAGCCCATGTCAATTTCTCCCTTCCTTCTATATGATAACGTAAACGCCAAACATAATAAAGCAAAATATAAAAAACTGTCATTGTGATAGAAGTAATAAGCTTTCCAACGCCTAGCGGAACTGTATAATTATCAAGCCCCGTTGTACAAAGTGCAATTGCTCTCGGAACTAAGTGGAAAGAATCACCCACGCCTAATGTCACTGCCATAATTCCAAACAGCTTATACTGCATATTTCCTCTACATTTCTTAATCATCAGTATTCCAATTGTAACAACACTGACTAAATAAACAACATCAAATAATGTCTCTGCGATTGCCTGCATATTTTTTTCCTTCTTTCTATTATTTTTATTATTGAACATTGTTCATTTTAGTGTAACGTAAAAAATTTGTCAAGAATTTCTTGATTTCTTACATAACATAGTTTTTTAAGCTGAGAACATTAACATACAGTGTCTTTCATATGTTTCACACTGCAAAACCTCTTACCTAGTCATAATATAATATGGTTCTCCCGATATTTTGTGAGTGACAGTTCTTTCAATAGAAAATCCCAGTTTTTTATAGAGCGAAATGGCACGTTTATTAAAACAAGCCACCGTTAAACGTAATGATATATCCGGTGTCTGTTCGGTCAAATGTTTTATCCCACATAAAAGAAAATCATATCCCATACCTTTGCCACATAATTCCGGATGCATCCCCAAGCCGATATCTAACTTATCCTTTGAATAGCTAAAGCAATCTTTTGTCGGAATGCGGGCTGATTTTCCTTGACAGAAATATCCTACTAATTTGTTATTTTGATCTGTGCAAGCAATATAATCGCCATTAAGCAATTCCTCAATTGTTTCCGCGTTCTGTTCAAAGCTATATATACTATACTCATTCTCATATGTCCATTGTGATATTCCAAAGCATATTTATGTGTCATTCTAGAAATAGAATATATCATATCTCAAACTCTTTTCATCTTTTTTGTCGGTTGAAACGACTGGAGTTCTCCTATCGCCTGTTTGCATAACAATTTATTCTGCATATAAAGAAATTGAAGCAGAATATAATCAAATTACCAGAACTTCCTCTGCTCTTACAGTCAATCCAAAAACTGTCTGCTAAAAACTTAAATTTGTCTTCATAACTCAATATTTATATTATACTGATCATCAACAAGTACAATATTGGCATTATGCTTTTTTGCAAGTTCCGAAAACTGCACATTATCTTCTAAAACACTTTCCATAGTACACCAATCATCATCTATACGATTTTCTACAGCACTTGCGTATTTTTTTATATCGTCAAAATGATTTTTAATATAGTTTTCACTCATCACAAGACAATAAAATTTGATATTATCAATATACTCCTCTGTAAAATCCTTTTTCCAATCGAAAGGAATATATCCACCTTCAATAACAAGATTTTGCTTGTTTTCTATGGCTGTTTTTATCATTTCACGAATAATAGGCCACATATATGTTTCAAGTTCGGCATCATCTTCAGGTGTGAGTTTCGTGTAACCACTACGAATTAAACCCATTTTCAAATGGTCTATTGAAAAATAGGGATATTTATATTTTTCAAGTAATTTTTGAGCAAGTACTGTTTTGCCTGTATGTGATGCTCCTGTAATTAAAACAATCATCTCTTATCCTCACAAGTTTATATAAATCTGCTTATCAATTATATGCAGTAACTACATAGATAAATTAAGTTAACCTTTCTATATGCATGGCACTATTATCCTTATACTCATACCAACTAAGCTGTGCCTTCCAAAGTTTCTGGTAGAGAGAATCCGGAGTTTCCAACAATTCTTCATGAGTACCCTGCTCAACAATCGTTCCATGATCAAGTACAAACACACGGTCGGCAGCTTTTGCGATGCTGAGTCGGTGTGAAATAACAACAAGCGTATTCTCTTTACCTGCCTGACGGAATATAAAATCATTCAATTCCTTCTCATATAGCGGGTCGATGGCAGAGGTCGGCTCATCCAGCACAAAGAAGTTTCCTCCATGATAAAACGTCCTGGCCATCGCAAGCTTTTGCCACTGACCGCCGGACAGGTCTGTCATTCCAAATTCCCGACCGAGGATCTCATTTTGTGGAATCTGATCAAGATCCATTTCCCTGAGAAGTTCCTCTGCAAGTTTCCTATCCTTCAACTCTAATTCCTGTGGCGCTATATTTTCCAGAAGTGTTAGCTCATAGCGCTGATGTTCCTGGAACATGACAGAAAATGCATCGGAAATTTTCCCTTCTGCTCTTCCCTCTGTGACAGACAGTAATCCTGTCAGCAACTTGGAAAGCGTCGTTTTTCCGGCACCATTTACCCCAACCACTGCTACCTTCTCCCCGGCATGTATTGTAAAGTCCAGATTGTGAAGCACTGCTTCTTTCCCTGTCGGGTAAGTAAATCCTGCATGGTCAAATGCAATCTTTCCGGTCATTTCCGAACAGCGTATTTCATCTTCGCTGTCCATAAATAAGAAAAATGGCTTTACCATCATACGGAACTGCGAGAAATATCCAAGATCTGCAAACAACTGTGCATACTGGTTCTGCAGCTGCAGTGTCGTGGATATCGCGACCATAAATTCAGCATAGTCAATCGAACCATGGAAGAAAAGCCACCCCGCCAGCACATAGACCCCTGCTGTTGCCGAAGCGCGCACAAGCATCAAAAGTGTGCGGATCTTCAGCACCTGTTTCTCCACTTCATATTCTTTTTCTCGCAAAGTATTTGAGGAATCCTTCCATTTATTAATCAAAAACTCGCTGCTCTCATACACAAGCCGTTCCTTTGCATAACGGATATCAAGTACGCAAGCCCTGCGCTCTTTCTCTTCTTTTGCAAGAGATGCAAGTAGTGTACGCCTACGATTTTTCAAAATACCCTCACTGACATTTTCCAGAAGTGCGGGCACTGCCGTCAACACAATAAGAAGAAAAAATATCGGATGGATTGTTGCCGCATAGCCAGACAAAAGTATGATCGACAGCGCTGCGCCAGACAGCGTAATCACACATTCCACAACCCGATAAACATTAATACTGGCGACTTTTGCCTCCCACAATCTATTATAAAATGACGGTGTCTCATAGTAACTCATCGGTATTTTTCCGCATTTTTCGTGAAGCAAAAGCTTCGTCTTCTTCTCAAATTCTAAAAGTCCACCAAACTGGACTGCTACCCGCTCATAATAAATCGTATATCCCTTCATTAGAAACAAATAGACACCGTACAATACAACTGGCAAAAGAAGTTCTGCAACCGGCTGAGTCCCAAATACTGTGTGCTCAGCAAACTGGTAGATGCGACGGCTGATCTGGATACCGATAACCGGAAGGATTGCCAGAAACAGATGTACAAACACCATCCCGGTAAAATGCCGCGGCATCAGTTTTGCTCCCAGACCGATGCATCTTGTTACGGTCTGCTTACTATTTTGTTTCATTCACATACATCTCCTTCTGTGTCTGATAAAGCTTCCGGTAAATACCATCCGCACGCATCAATTCTTCGTGACTTCCGTATTCTGCAAGACGTCCCTGATCCAACACAAGGATCTCATCCATCTGACTGATTGCACCAAGCCGGTGTGTGATAAACAGTGTTGTCTTCTCGCGAAGAACCTTCTGACTCTTCACATAAACATCTCGTTCAGAAATCGGATCGAGGCTTGCAGTCGGTTCATCTAAAATGATAAAGTCCGCATCTGACAGAAACACTCTTGCAACTGCAAGCCGCTGTAACTGTCCTTTTGATAGCAACGTTCCTTCTTCTGTCAGAAGTGTAAGCGGCGTATCAAGACCTTGCTTCAGGCCACCACACTCCAACATATCAAGCACTTCCAAAAGTTTTTCATCCGCCAGTGACAAATCATTTCCCATCAGAAGGTATTCTCTTACTGTCACCGGATAAATTTGAAAGTCCTGAAACAACGCTGTCTTCTTCCATGCGCTGCCATAGAGTATTCCACCGGTCGGCTCATAGAGATCCAAAAGCAATTTTGCAAGCGTTGTCTTCCCAGCTCCGTTCACCCCAACAAGTCCATAATGTTTTCCTCGCTCAAAAGTAAAAGAAATATCTCTTAGTGTATCCTCCTCATTTCCATCGTACCGAAAATGAAGATGAGAAAGAGATAACGAACTGTATTCCTCTTTTGTCCTCTGTTTCTCTCGCGGCACATATGCTAAAAATACTGCTAATTCCTTCTGGAGTCCACGAAATTCTCGAATTGGAAATACACTCTCGGCACACTTGGAAAGCTCATCAAGCACCCGTGCAATCATCTCCGTGATTGCCGTATAAGTGCCAAGAGTCATTGTCGCCAGTGTCTGCGGCAAAGCAAAATAAAACAGAGCAAAAACAGTAATCCCAATTAAAATACTTTCAAGCAAAACCTGGCCACGGAATCTAGCAAGTCCACTCTTTTTATTCACTCTGGCCGCCCGGTCAAATTCTTCTGAAAATCGTGCATCCATCGCCTCTGACGTACCGTAAACACGGCGCTCATAAGCATATTCACGTTTGATCTGCAAATCAGAGATATAATTAAACCGACGCGCAGCCTTCATATAACGCTGCCAGAAACCAAATGTATTTTTTGTGGCACGCACATTAACATAAAATGCGGCACAAATCAGAGCCGCTAACATAAAAATGACCAGAAACGACGTATTTCTCATAAACCATAACAGTACTGCCACAGACAGTCCAAGCTCCATCCAGCATACCAATGCATCTGTATATTCCAACGATTTTTTAAAGTATTCTTCTGATCTTCGGATCTTTTCCTGTGTATCCTGCTGTTCCAAAACACAGAGCGGAAGTTTCTCACAGACACGCATAACTGCCTCCGGCATTTTCGCCTGACAACTTCTCGTCACGCGAAGCCGTACTGCTATCTCAAATATGTGTAACAGATTCTCGATAAAAAATAAGGACACAATCCATATAAAATCTGTCATAATCACTTTGGCAGAAGCGGCATACACAACGTGGTCGATTAAAAAAAACCTACAAAACACTTCTGCCAGAATCACGATGTAAATGCATACATTCATAATAATTAATCTTAAATGCGACTGTTTAAAAAAATTTCTATTCATACTATACACCTTAACAATTGATTCCGTTTCATTTCTAGCATCATTTTCTGTGTTTCAAGAATCTTACGATTATCACTTTCAGAATCCTTCATAATTACTTTTATTTCTGACAATGGAACTTCCAGTTCTCGAAAACACATAATCTGACGTAATTTTTTCAATGAGCTTTCATTATATAAACGGTATCCTGCTTCTGTTACTTTAGCAGGCTTTAACAAATCAATTTCATCCTAGTATCGCAATGTTCTTATGCTAATTCCAGTCAATTCTGATACTTCTTTCACTGTTTTCATAAGTCCTCCTTTTTTTCATCATAAGCGTTACGTTACTGGAGAGTCAAGATGTTTTTTCTATTTTTGAAAAAAAGTAGATTTCCATTCTGATTAATTACCGTACGTGCAAAAGGATTTATAAGAAAATCCTCTTGCTGTTGTTTGACCGATAAAGCAGTCATAGAAAAATTATTTGATAACCATTCAAGAATTTGCTTGAAAATTCGCTCTTCGTTGTCAGAAAATTCAATTACTAATACTTTCCCATAACAAACACCGCCTTTTCATTTGCCACAATCTTATTTCCGTAATGCAATATTGGGACGAGTATTTATCAGCTTTCTGTTTATGACGGCATTGATTAGCAGTATTACAAGACCAGAAATCAGAATCGTTGTAACAAACTCGACAACGCTCAAATTTATAGCGATATGATATAATTGGGCTATAAGTTGCATAGCAATGAGCAAGAGAGAAGAACTAACAGCTACTAAAATTGTTAGCAATATGTTTTCACTCACAATTATTTTAGATACCATATTTTTCTGGAATCCAAATGAATATAATAGCCCAACCATTTTGTAGCGGGTTGACTGCATTTTAATTAAAATAATGATAACAATAAACATTGCAACGAACAAAATCATGCAAGAAACAACCATAAATAAAGTCTGAATTTTTTCAAAAGTGTTTTGCATAGTTTTTACCTGTTCAGAAGCATTTTCACTTTGAATTTTTTCTTTTGCAAGTTCATCACTTACAGCAGCAATATTTTCAAAATCTTTTACATCATAACTGACAGAATAGTATGTTTCATCATCTAACCCTTTGTAAAACTCTTTCTCTATATCTGAACTGACAAAAAAATCATCATAGCCTGCATTGTAAATTCCGCCGACGTTTAAAACATATTTTTTAGATTGATATTCTAAAACGATTTCTTTCCCGATTAACTCATTGATTTTTGAATTAAATTTTTTTGCCAAGCTGGGTGTAAGAGCAATTTCTTTTTTATCATTTTGTGGCATTGTACCATAAGACATAGATTCTTTCGCTTTTGGCATAGGATATTTCTCAGTCATTGTTTCAGAATGAGTTCCCATTGACAAGGTGACATTCTCAATTTTATACTGCTTATATACATTTTCCAGCCTGTCATCCATAGTTAATCTTTTATAAATATCGTTCTTCTCATCGTTTTTAATATATCCATTATTAAAAGCAACATTTTTTTCTTTAAAATCCGAGATTGATTTTTCTATGATATTTCCAGATGATAATGAAAATATCATACATAAAATGCCAATAGAAAATATACATGAAACAAGCAAATACTTTATCCATGATGTTTTAAAATTTTTACAGGCTAATTTAAAGTGAGCGACTTTCTTGGGTGGAGAAAGTGTCATATCCTCTTTTAATGTTCTGTCGGCTTCATCTAAAGTTTTTTGTACACAGATTTTTTTATCCTCAATCGTTATGATTTCATCTGCGTAATCACAAATATGCCGGTCATGAGTAATCACAAGCACAAGTTTTGTTTTGGATATTTCTTTCAATATTTCCATAATTTCTGTTGACGTTTTTCTATCAAGCGCTCCTGTTGGTTCGTCTGCTAAAATTACTTGAGGATTTTTTATCAAAGCCCTAGCAATCGCAACTCTTTGTTTCTGACCGCCAGACAAATTCTGCACTTTTTCATCTGCCTTATCAGATAAACCTATTTTTTGAATCAATTCTTTTGCCTTCTGTATATCCTTTTGCGGATTCTCACTTTTTAGGGCACATGGATATACAATATTCTCTATGACAGAATACCCATTCAAAAGGTGGTAGTCTTGAAAAATAAATCCCGTATAGTCTTTTCTGTAATTGCATAACTCATTTTCGGATAAGGTATTCAGTTCGACATTATCGACTAATATTTTTCCTGCATATTCGCTATCCAGACCAGCAATCAAATTCATTAGGGTTGTTTTTCCACAGCCGGATTCCCCCAGCAGGCATACCAATCCTTTGTTGGGGAAACTATATTCTGCATTTTGAATCACGGTTGTATGCCCGTATATCTTTGTCACATTTTTTAGTTCAATCATTATCGTTCACCTGTCTTAAATGTCTTTAAAATACTTGTTGTTTCGCAAACAATTTCTGTAATAATATAGCTCAAAATGGTTACACCGACAAATAAAAGAATCGTGATTCCTATATTTTCAAATGAAAGAATTGGTGTTTTAAATATCTTATTACTTGCTATATTGATAAGCGGAGAAAGGAGAATCGCTATTGCACAAGAAAATACCATTTGCACGAATGTTTCAAACAGATTCAGCTTTCTAAGGTTTCCATTTGAGAATCCGCTGACTTTAAAAATAGCATATTCTTTTTTCCTGAGCATACTGGTAATCAATGAAATCGCACTGACCATGACAAGGACAAGAGCAATAATCAGAGAGTTTGCTGATGAAGATTGCTCACTTGATTGTGAATTTAAGCGTACTAAATCTTCTATAAGTTCAAAATATCCCGTAGGAACCAACCCAGCTTTATTCAATTCATCTTTTATAGCAATTAAATCTTCTGGTGTCTTTACTCTCATTAAAACATTTAAATTCTGTGTATCTTTTGTACTCTGTGCTAATAATTCTTTCAAAGCTGACTTACTGAAAAAAAAGGAATCATCTATGGAATATTCAGCTCTTTCTCCCTCGTAATTTGTAACCATCGTAGAATCAATTACTCCCACAATTTCCGCTTTTACAGAAACAGGTTTAAATGATGGGGTATCTCCTTGCCACTCTGTTATCTCTCCATGAAAAGTAACTTCTTTTCCAAGAGCTTCCTTTGCTGTAATTCCCATGTTTTTTACTAAACTTTCTGGGACAACAATCTCATTACTTGAGCCAGTTCCCATTCTTCCTGCAATAATCTTGTTTATGACAGGGACATTGCCAGAACTTTGCACGGAATAATTCTTTCCAGAATCATCAATAGTGATATTATCAAACGGCTCAACATACGTAATAAATTCTATTCTATCATCATTTTGGTATTTTTCATAAATTCCATTTACATTTTGGTCCACATCAACATTTGGGTTATCATTTTCTTCGTCTCCTGTCCCTACTGCACCTGTAAACGAATTGTATAATGATATATCCAACACAGAATCTCCATACACATCAAATATTTCATCAAAAGCAGACTCACTTGTCGATTGTATGCTGTCTGTTGCTGTTGTTAACAAAAAACATACTCCAATCATTAAAGAAAGAGCTGAAATCAAGAATCTACCTTTATGTCCAAAGATATTTGATTTCATAATAGAAAAAATATGTTCAAAAGGAAGCACCGTTTTTTCTATGCTGATAGATTGTTTACGGGAATCTTCTCCTGTATTATTCGAAGAAATCAGTTCTCCTTTATCTAATTCAAATACCGTATCTTTTGGAAGAATATGAGAAGTATCATGTGTTACAATAATCACTGTCCGAGTCTTTGAAATTTCTCTCAAAATTTTCATAATATCCTTTGATGTTTGTTTGTCTAAGGCACTGGTTGGTTCATCTGCTAAAATAATCTGCGGATTCTTCATTAACTCTCTTGCAATGGCAACTCTTTGTTTTTGTCCGCCAGAAAGGTTCTTTACCTGTTGGTTGACTACATTTTTCAGTTTTAAATCACAGATAAGTTTTTCAGCCTGTTTTCTGTCGATCACGCTTTTTAACTGTGTCGGTAATAGAATATTGTCCAACACAGTAGAATCTTCTAACAAGTTAAAATCCTGCCATATAAAGCCAAAAGTATTGTTATATAAATAACTTTTTTCTTTTTGGCTTAATTCTCTTATATCCTTTCCGTATATAGACACTTTTCCGCTGTATTCATTATCAAATCCAGACATAATCTTCAACAAAGTAGATTTTCCACTTCCAGAAGCTCCTATGATGAAATTCATTCCGTTTTGGGTTGAAAGTGTTACATTATTTAATGCTGTGTTCTCTCCGTATTTTTTGGAGATATTTTCTAATTGAAACATTTTTTATAGACCTCCTGCTTTACTTTTACACGGACATTATACAATACTGAGTGTTAAGTTCCTGTTAAGAAAAAAGATTTTGAGCAACCTCAAAATCTTTAAAATCTTATTCACATAAAGGAAGTTCTACTGTAAAACAAGTCCCTTGTGGATTATTATTAGAAACGGTTATTGTTCCATCATGTTTTTCAATAATTTTTTTAACAATGGATAGCCCTAAACCAGCACCACCCATTTCACGGGAACGGGACTTATCAACACGAAAAAATGGCTCGAATATTCTTTGCCTGTTTTCTGCTGAAATCCCGATTCCTGTATCACATATCTGAACAGTTGTATGGTGTTGATTTTGCTTGGCAGAAATATAGATACTTCCTTTCTCCTCATTATAGCGAATACTGTTCTGTATCAGATTATAAAAAACACGGTATAATAAATCCACATTTCCATAGATTTCAACATTTTGTAAATCTGTGGAAATATAAATATTCTTTTGAGCAGTCATATTAGAAAAATCCAGTAGGATATTTTCTACCATATCCGATACAAGAAAATATTCTTTTTCCTGTACAATGTCTGTATTAGTAATTTCCAAAATTGTTTGTATAATTTCAGATAAACGTATCAGTTGATTTTTTTGATTCAAAATCAATTCTTTGTATTCTGCCGGTGTATGATTTTCTCTTTTTTCAAATACGTCTATTTTAGTTTTCATTATGGTTAATGGTGTTCTTAATTCATGTGCTACATTTCCAGAAAACTGTTGTTGAAATAAAAATGCTTCCTGTATTCTGTCTGTCATTTTATTGAATGAAACGGTCAGTTCCGCTATTTCATCATCACTGTTTGGAACAGAAAGTTTATCTGAAAGGGTAGAAACAGTACTATTTTTAATCCTATCATTTAATTTGGCAAGAGGTAATAAAATACTTTTAGAAAACAGATACATCATGCTCCCACCAATCATAATGATAAAGAGCATGTATAAAAAACTATTTCTGTAAAAGTTATCAATGATTCGTTGCTGGCTTTCCATATTTTCTATTGATTCACTTATGTCCATTGCTGGTTGTTGGCTTCCTATTTGATTTTCTATTTCATTTATATTTTGAGCAGGTGTTGTAATCTGTGCAACTTGAGAAGCCATTTGCGTTGCGGAATAATTCATAAGCACAGTAAGTCCAATACAGCATATAACTAGAATAAAAACCGTAATACCTACAAGTCTTGTACGGATAGAAAACTTATTCAACCATTTCATTATCCTTTGTCCTCTCTTTCAAATAATAACCTGCCCCCACTTTTGTTTCTATTAAATCATAAGTTAGCAGACTTTTTATTTTCTTCCTTAATGAAGCAATGTGAACTCGAATCGCACCACTAAAGCTGTTTGCATTACTATCCCATACATGGTCTATCAGTTCTTCTTGACTGATAATTTTATGTGGATTCAATAAAAAGTATTGCAGAATAGAAAACTCTTTTTTGGTAAGGTTTACTACCTCATCATTTATATAAACTGTCTGCTTTGATATGTTCATTTTTAATTTGTCATAAATCAAAATATTATTTTGTTGAACAAAATTTCTTCTCAGCAGATTTCTGATTCTTGCTTCAAGTTCTTCAAAATCAAAAGGCTTCGTTAAATAATCATTTGCACCATTATCCAATCCATGAACCTTGTCAGAAACCGTATTTCTGGCACTTAAAATCAAAACCTTTAATTCTAAATCAAATTTTCGAATCTGTTGCAAAACATCTAAACCGTCCATTTCTGGCAAATTTAAGTCTAGGATAACTAAGTCATATTTTTCTACAAAGCATATTTCACAAGCTGTTTTCCCATCATCACAGGTATCTACAGCATAACCATCTAATCTAAGTCCCTCTGCTATTGTCGATTGCAATTCTTTTTCATCTTCTACAATTAAAATTCTCATACAAATCACCTCAAATAATTATTATACAGATATGATGTTAAATTTCAGTTAAGAAACTAGAAACTCCTCGTTCCCATTTGCTTACGGCCTTGTCAGTAATATGTAAATATTCTGCCAGTTCTCTTTGAGACATATTTCTTTCCTTTCTCTTACTTGCAATAAAGCGGCCTGTTTTCATAGCATCCATAAGTCCCCTACTTTCATCTCATAATATATCGTAAACTGATAAATCAGTAAATCAACTGGTAGTTTACTCTTTCGTATGTTTATCATCTGCGATTATTTCATCAACTTCAATAAAACACTTTCCTCTTTCTGTACTTTTAAGAAAAACCAAACCATCTTCAAATCGTTCTGACAACCATGCTTTTTTAAAGATACTTGAATATAGCAAGACCTTGATTTCTGCATATGGAAATACCTATCATAACATCTTCCGGGTCAATTCCCGGCATCAGTCCACCAATAGACACAAACCCAATCCGATCTGCAGAAATGCTGATCAAAGCTTTTCTAAATCAACACCAGCAACTCTTCCATCTCTTTTTCTCCACTAGTAACAGTTGCTGCCGTAATGATTTTTTCTTCTGTCATAGCAATATGAGTCTTATATCTAAAGAAAAAGGTATCGCCTATGCCTTGGTCCTTGACATCACTGCATTTCTCTCAACTTTTTAGAAGCTATGAAATTACAAAAAAATGCTACCGCTACAATAATAAAGCAAATGATTGTACACCATTCAGGTACTCTCATATCTAATTGCACTCTTAGCAAAATCGTGATTGCTAAAAATACAGCTCCCACAATTTGTATAAAGTCTAATATCTTTTTTTGAAGTGTCTGTAAATACTTTTTCTCTTTTATTCTTTCAGATTTCCATATTCCATAATTTTCTTGAATATCATTTACATCTTCATCTGATATGAGTTCGTCCATACTTACATCTAGCTCTAATGCCAGTTTTTTTGCCGTAATCAAATCCGGACATCTTGAACCATTTTCCCAACGACAAACTGTCTGCCTTGAAACATATAACTTATCTGCCAGTTGTTGCTGAGTGAGATTTTTTTCTTCTCTGAATTTTTTGATGTTATCATTTAATGCCATACTCTATACCTCCCTTTCATTCACATCATATAACGATAGAACCAAAAATAAAAGTACCAGTATGTATTTCCTTTGTTTCCATTTTGGTAACATCTGTTTATTCCAAATTTTCTACACCATAATATCGATATATCGCTGAACCAATGTATTTTGTAACCCCTTTTCCGCACTGTTTATCTGTGGCTTCTTCCAACTGAGAATGATTCAAAATTCGTCATCTCCTCCCCTTTCAACACATCAGAAATCCATTCGATAATACCATTCAAATGATTCCGTTTCATTTCTAGCATCATTTTCTGCGTTTCAAGAATCTTACGATTATCACTTTCAGAATCCTTCATAATTGCTTTTATTTCTGACAATGGAACTTCCAGTTCTCAAAAAATATAATCTGACGTAATTTTTTCAATGAGTTTTCATCATATAAAATGTTTTTATCACAAATTCAATAAAACCGTCCTTACTTTTACAAATGAGAAATGACGCAGATAACAAAAAAGATGTCCTTATTCCTGTAAACAGGATAAGTCCATCTTTTCTGTTATCTGCACTGCCTATTTCTGCACAATATTTATATCTACTCAAAAATGTTGATTTTACGCTGTTTTTCTCTATCTATCTTCTGATTTACTCCATTTTTACTCCAATTTTAAGCCAATATTTTCAGTTCGGCTACTTCTTCTTTTTTCTTTTCTTCTGAGACGTGCGTGTATAAATCAGTTGTCATTGCTAATGTGGAGTGCCCTAAGAGTTTCTGCACTACCTGTTGGTCTACTCCATTTTCATAACACCTTGTAGCGTATGTATGTCGCAGAGTGTGACAGGTAAACAGTTCAAATATCTTCGGCTCTCTCTTTTCTTCCTTTGCCAATTCAATCTCTATTACATTGATTTTTGCCACATAGTCTTTGATTGCACTATTGACGTTGTAATAATAAACGGGCGAACCGTCCGAACAGGTAAATACCAAGTTTTGAAATTCTTTATGCTGTTTCCATATCGAGCGTTTCCACATCTTCTGCTCTGTCTGCTTTATCTTCTGATTTTGTAAAATCTCATACACTTCATCTGTCATAGGAATAACACGATTACTGGATATGGTTTTTGCAGTTGTGTAGAAAAACTTTGAACCCTCGACGGGACTGGAAGCCTTTGAATAATGAATTGTCTTATTGATTGTAATTTCTCTTTTTTCAAAGTCACAATCTTCCCATTTCAGCCCAAGCACTTCTCCAATCCGACAACCTGTTGTCACAGCAAATTTCAGAACATTGATATGTATATAAGAAGAAGCAAATGTAAAGAATTTCTTCTGTTCCTCTCTTGTTAATACACGTCTTTCTTTTTTCACTTTTGGGGGCATTTCCACAGCAATACAGGGATTTTTTCTAATATATTCACTCAATACTGCTTTATCAAACATATCACTCAGCATAAATCTGATGTTCGACACCGTTCCATGTGCAAGACCGCTATCTATCAATTCATTTATGAATTTTTGAACATGATATGTTTTAATGTCCTGCAAATACATCTTTCCGATAGAGTTCTTCACTCTTGCGTTATAGTAACTGTGATTTTTATATATCGTAGTCATTTTAACTGTTTTCTTCTTATACAACTCCGTCCACGTTACATACCATGCGTTTAAAGTGATACTTTCGCCGTTGCCATTCAAACCATGTTCATCTTCATAAACCGCTTCTCGCAACTTCCGTTTTAATTCATTCAGTTTAAAATCATAAAGCGTTTTACGTTTTCCTGTTTTACTTGTAAATCTTGCAATATAGCGTCCATCTGCTCTCTGTGAAATTCCCTTACCGAGTTCTTTTCCTTTTAAATCTTTACCCATACCAACTTTCCTTTCTTCTACTGAAAGAAATATGGTAAAGTAAATATTTCAATTTTCATTATATCCACACCCCATTTTCTTTTCAAGCCCTTTTGCATTGATATTCCAGCCATTCATCAAGTAATTTCTTATTTGCATACAACCGATTACCAATGCGTACTGTAAATCTATTTTTCGGATTGTTCAACAGTTCTCTTGCCTTTGTTTTCCCAATCCCCATATACTCACAAAATTCATTTATATTTAGTAATGCTTTCTCGATACGATTACCCCTTTTCCTCTAATTTTCTTGCTTTTATGTAATCATCATACAACTGCTTCTGTGTGATATTCATTTCTCCATTTGCTACGAGATTACCGATATAATCTCTCTGCTCTATCTTCCCAACCTCTGCAAACAGCTTCAAAGACGGGGCAACATACTTTTCCAACCACTCCCATACCTTTTGCAGACTTTTCTTCTGTGGTTGCATGGTAAGTTTCACCTTGCCTATATTTTTCATCAGTTCCGCCCACGCTTGATAGGTTGGATAAAGCCTTTTTCGTGTTGTCATGCTGTCTGTCGGCTTTTCTAAAAATCGTATTTTGCTGTTCAACACTTCCATTGCCAGTCCTGCCACATCTCTATATCTCAATAATTCCTGTACTACACTTACCGCCATTTCCTGCCGAAATCTCAACTCATATCTATTCCAATTTTCGTCTAATTCTGTTCCATACTTTTTATTCTGTTCATATCCCTTTTCATAAAATACCAATCTCAAATTACTGGCTGAACTGCCGAGATAAAGACTGCCACCTTTACTCTGAAACACTTCCTCTTTCAGTTCTCCCGAATCGTGAAAATCTATATCCCTTAGTTTTGTGGAAAGCAATCCCTCTTTTGTCCGCATAATCAAATCGGGAATACTCAAATACGGTTTTCTATCATCTATCGCTAAATCAATCCGAGGAAAATTGATGTGATACTGACAAACTCTGTTTAAGAAATCAAACCATGTTTCCTCATTGAGTTGTAAAAAATTCTCATAGTTACGACAGCCTTTCCCACTCATTAAAATCTGAAATCCTTGATACTGTGCATTTCCTGTTGGTTTTAGTACCTTGATATTATCAAAGATTGCCACAACCTCATGTCCTGCAATCCCTTTTTCATAGCCTGTTACCGTCATAAGTTCCAAAGGTATTCTCAACACATCTTCTATGACTGCTTCTAACGGAACTTCCTTAATGGTTATCTGACACCAATCTATCAAGGCACTTAATTCTTCTTTCTGCCGTATTACTCCCCTGTTAGTGTAGGGGAGTTCTGGAAGAAAACTTCCGCTTCTTTCTTCCAAATTTATCAAACCTCCTTATCTGCAATGGCGTTGCCATTGCCCTGCCCTCAACCTGCCGTTTGGTACGTCAGAACGAGGACAGGAACTTTGACCGCCTACATATTTTTATTTGGAACAGGGCGAATACCCTTACAGGTAATCTTCTCCACTAATACAGGAAAGTTTCCTCTCTGCACATAAGGGGCATAAACTGGTTCTTCCAGTTCCACCACAGCATAAGGCTCAATCTTCGGAAGTTCCGTTGCTTCCAAGCGAATATCCACGCTGTTCCCAAGCTTCATACTTCCAAGATGAAGTTTTAAGGCTTCCACTTCCTCTGTTTTCTTCTTACTGTCTTTATCATAGCGGTAACAGTTATCCGCACCCATAAAACGAAGTTCTCCAAAGGCTTCTTTTACCTGTTCTTTTGTCAATGTTATCTGCATACACGTTCCTTTCTCCCCGTTGAACCGATAGGTCAGTTTCTCATATTTTCATTTTCCTATTACGACGTCGTTTTTTGTTCAGTTATTTCTGAACTTAATCGTATATTAGCACAGTCATATTCGTTTTGCAATAGAAAGTTTAGTTTTTTATAAACTTTTTGTTTTCATTTTTCTGAACTTGTGGTATAGTGTCCTTAGATGATAAGATATGAGAAGTTATAACGAGATATGGAAAGAGAGGGTTTTTCAGATGAATACAATCGCAGAACGGATTAAATTTGCCATGAAAGCAAAAAACAAGAAACAGGTGGATATCGTCAAAGATACCGGTATCAGCAAAGGAGCGTTCAGTTCCTATCTTTCGGGACAGTACAACCCAAAAGCCGATAAAATGGAATTGATTGCAGACTCTTTAGATGTAGACTTGCGGTGGCTTTACGGACAAAATGTGCCTATGGAACACACAAGCCAAAGTGACAACACTCTGCAATATGTCTTTTACAACAACTCCTGTTCCGAATATCTTCTTGATAATTTAGACGATATCTATATTGCCATGATGACCCAATACGCCGCCCTCATTCCACGCTTTTATGTTCTTGTCAATCGTGCTGGAAATGCAATGCACATACTGCCATTATTTTTGAAAGAGGATAGTTCCGAGTTCTATGAATGTCCGTCTGATTTCTTCTATTCCGACAGGCATACTATTTTTACAAGAGATTTTGAAAGCATTCACATGGTATTAACAACAGCCACAATTTACTATTATGGAATTGATACAAAAACCTATGAACCGAAAGTTACCAAACTTTCCTACTCACAGACTGACGATTGCTTCTATATCGACAATGAAGTACATGATTGTCACATAAAAGCATTTGAAAAAGAAGTGGTAAAAGAAGCACTTTACTTAAAACACAACGCCCAATAACAGACAAGAGGACTTGCAAGGCTTCTGACCTTTCAAGTCCTCTGCTGTATCATGGTTCTGTTGTCTATGTCCGTTCCGTCAAGGACTGCCCTACGGCGTATCGGCTTCGCCTTGTTCCTTGACCTCACTACTTTCTCAAAATTATCACTGCCAGTTTCCCAATACTTGATTTTTTTTAGTTTAGTGCTTAAACAGTAAGTGAACAAAAACTATAAATTAAAATCGCTTATTTATTGATAGAGTCCCACAATTCCAATGCTCTATTGATAATCGGAAGAATTTCTTCCTTTCTATTTATCAACAAATTATTCATGTGTGTTTTTTGTACGTCTGTTAATTTTTTAGATGTATCAATTTCATTCCCTTTTTCGTCTATTTCAATTTCTCCCGGATATAATGCCAAAAATATTTTTCTATTCTCATCAATGTTTATAGTAATGTCCATATCCCCTTTACGAGCAGTAAGCCAAAAATTATTAGTATCTAATTCATATTTTCCAATAGATTTAGGCGTTACCAAATAATCAACACCATCTTCTGTCAAAGCATAATTTCCTTGATATTTTTCAACGAAATTTTCATTTAATTCTTTAGTGAAACCAGCACGCTCAACACTTTTATACATATTATTGTGTTGAACTTTACAGATACCGATATATGCACACCCCAAAATCCCAACAGTTAAAACACCTGCTGTCAAACCTATAAATGCCTTTTTGTAAACTTTAAAGTTGTCAATTTTTTTAACCATGACCATATCCTCCTTTAACAAAGTATCTAGCGAAACATCAAATTCATCGCTAATTTGAACAAGCGTTTGTAAATCAGGATAACTTTTTTGATTTTCCCAATTAGAAACCGTTTGTCTTGTTACATGAAAGATTTTTGCAAAATCTTCCTGTGTCATATTTCTTTTTTTCCTTATTTCGATAATTTTTGCACCGATATTCATCTTGTTACCTCCTTCGAGTTATATTATTAGGTCCATAGCAAAAAAAAGCTAGCAACCTACCTTTACACACCTAAAAAAAGTAGCGCAAATAATCTTTGACAGGCGAAAATTCAAGGTTTTTCACATATTTATAATCGATAACAAATAGCAAATCATATTTCACATCTTTTTTCTAATCAGATACTAGAAAAAGCCCTATAAAGAGTTTTATCACTTGCTTACGCTTATACTCTTGATAGGACTTCTTGTTTGTCCACATCTTTTAAATGTTACTTGCCCTGATTTCATTTATATTTTGTTTATCATATCATATTTTGTAATTATTCACACCATCATAATCAGAAAAAATGACGCAGATAATGTTTTCACTACCTACGCCATTCCCCATTACACTTTTGAAATATTTACTCCATTTTCTTTCAACTTTTACTCCAAATTTACTCCATTTTAAAAATCTGTTACGATATTTTGCGGTATTCTGCGATACCTTTTCTTTGAAGAAAAATTTCTGCAAACCTTGATTTTCAGCGAACTTTTCAATATTTCCAAGCACTTTATTCTGTTGTGAGATTTTCTCTCAAATTATTTCTGCACAATGTTGATGATCTTCTTCGGAACATAAATTTCTTTTACAATTGTTCCTGTTAATTTATCTTTGATAGCCTCTTTTCCGGCTGCGATCGCATCTTCTTTAGAAGCATCTGCCGCAATTGTAACGATTGCTCTTGTTTTTCCGTTAATCTGTACCGGAACTTCAATCTCATCGTCTTTCATTGCCTCTTCATCATAGGTCGGCCATCCTGCATGGAATACACTTCCTTCATTTCCAAGCTGCTGCCAGATTTCTTCTGCAAGGTGCGGTGCAAACGGAGCAAGGAGTACTGCAAGTGTATTTAATGTTTCTTTGTCTACTCCGCCCTCTTTCTTCGCAATCTCAATCAGTTTATTATTATATTCCATGAAACCGGAAACAACTGTGTTAAGACTGAAGCTTTCCAGACGTTTTGTGATCTCACATACCATTCTGTGGCGTGTTTTAATCATTTCTTTTGATGCTGTCACATTTTTCTCTTTGCTGTCCATCACGAGGTTCCATACTTTGTTTAAGAAACGATAAACGCCGTCGATTCCTCTGTCATCCCATTCTGCATCTAATTCCGGCGGTCCTACAAACAGCTCGTACATTCTCAAGGAATCACATCCATAATCTCTTACAAGATCATCCGGAGAAACAACATTTCCTTTTGATTTACTCATCTTAATGCCGTTCTTTCCTGTGATCATACCCTGATTAAACAGTTTGTGGAATGGTTCATCAAAGTCAACTACTCCGATGTCATGCAGGAATTTTGTATAGAAACGTGAATACAGTAAGTGAAGTACCGCATGTTCTACACCACCGATGTACATATCAACCGGAAGCATTTCATCTGCTTTTTCTCTGGAAACAAGCTGCTCTTTATTATGCGGATCTACATAACGGAGGAAATACCAGGAAGAACCTGCCCATTGCGGCATTGTGTTTGTCTCGCGTTTTGCAGGAGCTCCACATACCGGACAAGTTGTATTTACCCAGCTGTCGATTGCGGCAAGCGGTGATTCTCCTGTTCCTGTCGGCTCATAGGAATCTACTTCCGGCAATGTCAGCGGAAGCTGATCTTCCGGAACCGGAACATTTCCACAATGCGGACAGTGAATGATCGGAATCGGTTCTCCCCAGTAACGCTGACGTGAGAATACCCAGTCACGAAGCTTAAAGTTCACTGTTGCACGTCCAAATCCACGCTCTTCAATCATATGCGGCGCTTCTTTTTTCAGCACAGCTGATTCCATACCATTCCACTCACCGGAATTAATCATGATTCCGGAAGCTTCTGTGTATGCTTCTTCCATATTTTCAATTTCTTTGCCATCTTTTGCAATTACCTGAATGATCGGAATGTTGAATTTCTTTGCAAATGCAAAGTCACGGTCATCGTGTGCCGGTACACACATAATCGCACCTGTACCATAATCAGCAAGTACATAGTCAGACAGCCAGATTGGTGTTTTTGCTCCGTTTAACGGATTAATTGCATAGCTTCCTGTAAATACACCTGTCTTTTCTTTATCCTGAAGACGATCTACATTTGATTTCATAGAAGCATCGTAAATATACTGTTCTACTGCCTCTCTTGTCTCATCTGTTGCAAGTTCTTTTGCAAGTGCGTGTTCCGGAGCAAGTACCATAAATGTCGCTCCATGCAGTGTATCCGGTCTTGTCGTATAAACTGTAATCTTTTCGTCTCTTCCCTCTACCTGGAAATCTACTTCTGCACCATAGCTCTTGCCGATCCAGTCTGCCTGCATCTTTTTCACTTTTTCCGGCCAGTCAAGCTTATCAAGGTCATTCAGCAAACGATCTGCATATTTTGTAATCCGCAGCATCCACTGACGAAGGTTCTTCTTTGTCACTTCTGAACCACAACGCTCGCATTTTCCATTGACAACTTCTTCATTGGCAAGGCCTGTCTTACAAGACGGGCACCAGTTAATCGGGAATTCTTTCTCATATGCAAGACCATTTTTAAACATCTGCACAAAAATCCACTGTGTCCATTTATAAAATTCAGGATCTGTTGTATTTACTTCTCTGTCCCAGTCATATAATGCTGCGATTTCATTAATCTGGCGTTTAATATTTTTTACATTTTCTGCTGTGGAAATTGCCGGATGAACCCCCATCTTAATTGCATAGTTTTCAGCCGGAAGTCCAAATGCATCCCATCCCATTGGATGAATGATATAATAACCCTGAAGTAATTTATAACGGCTCCATACATCAGAAATCACATATCCTCTCCAATGTCCTACATGAAGACCATTTCCTGACGGATATGGGAACATATCCAGACAATAATATTTTTCACGTTTTCCATTGGCGTCTTCTTTGATATTTACCGGATTCTTTTCCCAGTTTTCACGCCATTTTTTCTCAATTGCCTTATGATTATAAGGTGCTGCCATGATTTTTCCTCCTTCTTCCTTATCCACAACACCGGCGGAGTCCTTTTCCTTAATAAAAAAAGACTCTCATCTCATTCAAGAGACGAAAGTCACAATGATTCCGCGGTACCACTCTAATTTATCTGCACGAAACAGATACACTTACATTTCTATAACGGGAAATCCCGCTTCCGGCTACTGTACATATAGAACGGTTCACCGAAAGAACTCCGAGGTGAGTTCAAAATCTGCCTCTGCTGTCTCACACCTTCCGACAGCTCTCTGAAAGATTAACAGCTCTCTACTATTCCTCTTCAACGTTTATTCGATATATTTTTTGATAAACTATATTTCATTCTAACATATGCCTGCTATTTGTCAAGCACTTGCTTGTAAATTCCTCGTTTTCTGACGTTTCCTCAAAAGTACGCCCAATATTTTTGTTCAGTTTTCTCAAATTTGTGGTTGTTTTAAGCAGACATTTAGTGTATAATATACATATCTTGTAAGAGACGATAAAACAACATAAAGGAGATTACGATTATGGTTAATTTATTAATAGGACCGAAAGGCACTGGAAAAACACAGATTATGATTGATCTCGCTAACAAAGCTGTAAAGGACTGCAATGGTAACGTCGTATTTATCAAGAAGAGCCATCAGGATACTTTCAACTTATCTTTCGACATTCGTGTTATCTGTATGGACGATTATGCAAAGGTTACAGGAGCTGATGCTTATCTCGGATTCATTTACGGTATGCTCAGCGCGAACCATGATATTGAAGCAGTTTTCATTGATGGATTATTAAAACATTCCGGTATTTCATCTGATCACATGCCTGCATTCATTGAAGAATTGAAAAATATTTCTAAGAATGATAACGTTGACTTTTATGTAAGTCTCTCTGCTGAGAAAGACAGTCTTGCCGGAGTTGACATGACAGATTGTACACTTTTGAATTAATTTCAATATTACATAAGATGAGGAAGACATTCATCCCCTGAATCTCTTCCTCATTTTTATTACTGTTTTTCGTACATCTTTTTTCTAAAACTTTCTACTACTACTGCGCTTCTTCCGGCACAACAATCTCCTCTGTAAACCTTCTCCAGAATTCTGATTCATCTTTTGCAGTTTTCAGTGCATTTGATAATTTATGTACTCCTATCTGTTCCGCCAGTGTCTTTTCTCCCGAATACAGATTTGTTCCAAGTCCAAGCTGATTTCCTTCAATTTCTACACCAAGACTCGCCAATGTTGTCGGAAACATATCCATCGCAGTAAATTTGCGGAACGTTGTTTCTTCTGCCTCGATTGGAGAATTTAAAATCGTGTTATATAAAGTACGCCGATAGTCCGGATCAATCGTGCTGCAAAAATCTGCATCCATTGTCCGATGATCTCCTGACAGAATTACTGTTGTATCTTTATAAAATTCCTGCTGTCGAATCCATGCCACAAAATCCGCCACCTGGCGACTTGAACAGGACAACACGGTTCCATACTGATCTGCTCCATATTCCCACCTGCAGAGCGGACATGGCCACCCATTTTCTTTATGTGTGTCTACCGTCAGCATTGTGAAATTAAATGGTTCTTCTTCTGCCGCCAGTTTTGTAAGCTCTTCTTTCGCATATTCAAAAAGCCTCTGATCTTCATATCCCCACCAGACACGGTAATCTATTGGAAATTTCTTATTGATCAGTGCTGTCGAATAATCATAAATTTTGTAATTACCATGCTGTGAAAAATATTGCAGTCTTCCTCCAAAAATCGCATCTGAACCAATAAGTAATTCCTGCTGATAGCCTTCCTGTTCAAGAATATTCCCAAGACTCCATACTTTCGGAAAAAATACTTCCTGCACATTCATAGCATTTCGCGCAATCGGAATCAATAACGGCAGCCCCGATGTTTGTGCAAACATGGATGCAACTGTCCAGCGTATTCCTTCTACTTCGTATGCTCCTCCTACTTGATCTGTATGGGAAAAGTTTAGATTTTCTTCTGCCAGCGCGGTAAGTTCCGGAATATAATTGATATCATATGCCCCTCCATCCAGCTTTGACATATAGGTATTTTCCATTGACTCCAGGAAAATATAGATTAGATTTCTCTTTTTCTTCGGAAAATTAAGCTTTACATTCCTCGGATCCACATAGTTCTCCGCAATCACATCCGGATGCGCTTTTTGTTCCTCCTGATATTGCTCATATGGAAAAATTGTTTTAATTTTACTGCATTCTTCCGGAACAATATAAAATGAACTGCACAAAATACAGATGCCAAGCACACCGGCAATAAACCGATGTGCCCTTATAGAAATCATAATTGTCAGTACAATTATCCCAAAAATAATTACCGGAGGCACCACATATTGAAATAAATTCTGCAATTCTTCTGTCAGAGATGTCTCTAATGGCACTTTTAGTTGAAATACCATCTCTTCTATCGAAACATCTCCCCAGCGCTTTGCAAACCATTTCTGAGTCAGACTGACAGCTCCAATAGCGATTCCCCCACATACTGCCGCTATAGCTGCCATAAAATAGCCAACTCTCTTAATCGCTTCCTTTGTCTTTTTTCTCAAGACAGATTCCTCTCATTTCTCTTCGTTTTAGCGTTTTTTACAACTAATTTATCTTTATTACCGTATGGAGTTCTTCACCTTCTTTGTATTCTATATGAAGTTCATCCCCCACATTATAGCGGATAATTCCAATAAATTCATTTACTGCCACATCAAAAATATCTTCTGAACCTTCCAGCATAATATAGTAATGTGAATTTCCTTCCACAACGCTTTGTGCAATCTTTGTAATCTTTCCGGTAAGCTCTTTTACTTCTCTTGTATCTTCTGTTTCTTCTTTCACTCCATTACTTACAAGAAGCTGATGATACTGTTCCTCACACGCAGAAACCGTATCTCCAATAGCTACAAGCTGATATTTCTGTACATTTACCATCGCATATTTTTTAACAAGTCCTGCATCATCTTTCAATGCGATAAAGTATGTCGGCTCTCCGGAAATGTTTAACAGAAGCGGAAAGGTAGCTCTGTATTTTAAGTTCTGAACCTGACCTTCTGCGGAAGATTGTGCCGATTCCTCTGTGGCGCCTTCCACCGGATAGAATTTTGTCTCCATTGTACGCTGATTCATCAAAACAAATCCAACATTCGACTGGTCTCCGCTGACAGAAGTTACTCCTGTATACACCCATACGTCATCATCAATTGCCAGATAGTTATATCCTGTCGTTGTCTTCAGGCAGTCTTTCTGACCGAGGATACTGTTAAAATAACCGTGTTTTAATGCGCCATAATAATCATACAGACGAATCAAAAGATCTGCAGAATATGCATGGTCAATCCATTGTGGAACCTCGTCAATCTTATAATCTTTTGTTTCTCCCGTTATTGCATTGCAAAGCACAACGCGCCCTATCGTCTCTCCTCCAAAAAGACCGATGTTATATTTCTTTACCGGACATACCCAGTACGGTGTTCCTTCCTCGTCAATCTCGAAACTAAGTTCATCAAAAATATACGTCGGATAGCGGAAACGTAAATGACGGTAAATATTCCGGTTCAAATGTTCACTTGTGGAATACTTCATTCCCTCGTCCAGCTTTACAAGTTCTGTCGTCTGGCTGGCCATATCAATTTTAATATATGCCGGGATTCCTGTTTTCCAGTTGGTAAACCATTTAATAGTATTGGCATAACGAAGCGGCGATACTCTGACCGGACGGTTATTATAATTAATCTGGCTATAGATCTCATCTACTTCGTACTGAGATACCATGTCTACCATACTTCCCATCTTACGGTTTCCGAGCAGTTTAGCAGAATCTTTGTCAAGAATTGGAATCTGGTCAAAAGAAAGTTCTTCGATATCTTTCGTAAATTTTCCTTCCTCCACGTTCAAAAGCTTCTGATACTTCTTCGCATTAATAATCGGTGAAGACAAAAGGCTTCCGACAAGAAAAACAACCACAACAGCTCCGATCAAACCGATCATCAATTTCATCATTTTTGACTGTTTCACTTCTGAAGGGCTAATACGCTTACGGACAGCATAAATTACCGTCACGACTGCGATTCCAAAGATAATAAAATACCAGAAATCAACAGAATGAATATTTACTGCCGGAAGACTGACATAGTAATATACAAATCCGGCTATCAGAAGTGCAAGCACACTTAAGATCTTTGTTTTTAGTTTCATATTTCATTTCCTCCCTTATATGAGGCAATTATACAAGATAATCCTATGAAAATCTACGGTCACACCGAAACTAAAACCGTTTTTCTAAAAATTTAATAATTTCCTCCCCTGCCTCGGAGCAGATCTCTGTTTCCAACCAGATTTCTTCTGACCGGATTGCCTGATCAACTAACATTGACAGACCGGATACTGTCTGCAGCCCGGCTTCTTTTGCAAGGCGCAAAAATTCCGTCTCCAGCGGATTGTATACCATATCTGCTGCAACACGATATGCTTTTATCTGTGATGCTTCAACAACACTTTGACCGGTATTTGGATACATCCCCACCGGCGTCGTATTCAAGATGATATCCCCTCCCGGAAGATCTTCCAGCGTACAGATATCCACTTCCGGAAAATATGCTTTGATTGCTTCTGCCTTCTTTGGATTACGCACCGCCAGCGTTACCGATGCCGCTTCGCCCTGTAAAAAAGCATATACCGCAGCTTTGGCAGCTCCACCGGCTCCAAGCAGCGTCACATTTGCTCCCTTTAATGCAACACCGGCACGTTTGAACATATATAAGACACCTATATAATCTGTATTATATGCATATACCTGACTGTCTTTTTGTTTCAGCGTATTCAATGCCCCAATATTTTTCACATCTTTATCCGCAATCACATAAGGCAGTAACGTTTCTTTATAGGGAATTGTCACATTCAGTCCAAGATAGTCTTCCCGGAGCATTCGGGGAATTATCTGATCGGTCTCCTCTTCCGGCACTTCCAGAAGTTCATATGTTCCCGTCATTTCTTGTTCCTTTAGTAAGTATTCATGAATTTCCGGAGACAAGGAATGCCCCAGCTTCTTTCCAATTAATCCCAGTTTCATTTTTTCACCTTTCCCCTGACTGTCTTTTCAAAAGCACTGTCTCATTTGTCACATTTTACCATTCCTCTTCGGAGTCATTTTGCTAGATCACTCCTGCCTCATGAAAGAATTCTGCCTCTGTCGGATAGACGAAGCTTTCTCCGATTTCTTTCAAAAGTACTAAGTTCAAACAATGATTCAAATTCTTTTTATCATGTTTTACTGCTGCCAACAACGCTTTCATCTCGATTCCACATTCTGTCGGAAGCCCATATTGCTTAAGCGCATCTCGGATCTGCTCTGCACAGCCTTGCTTTGTCATACCTCTTTCTTCAGATAATTTCGTAATCTGATACATCCCAATTGCCACCGCTTCTCCATGACTTTCCCGCTCATAATGGTAATATTGCTCAATTGCATGCGCCAGCGTATGACCAAAGTTCAAAAGCATTCTTTCTCCTACATCAAATTGATCTTGCTCAACTACTTGACGTTTAATATCTACACAGCGGAAAATAATCTCCGTCATATATGGCTTCAATCCTTCAAAAGATCCCGCTTTCCGGATGGTATGAAATAACTGACAGTCCTTAATACAGCCGTATTTGATAACTTCTCCCATTCCATCAATCAAGTAACGTTCCGGCAATGTATCAAGCACATCCGGATCGATCAAAACAAGTTTCGGATGATAAAAAGCTCCCACAAGATTTTTTCCTTCCGCCAGATCCACTGCTGTCTTTCCTCCTACAGAAGAATCCACCTGTGCCAAAAGTGAAGTCGGAATCTGCACATACGGTACGCCCCTCATATAAGTTGCTGCTGCAAATCCGGTTAAATCACCCACAACGCCTCCTCCAAGCGCAATCACAAGATCGCTTCTTGACATTTTTGCTTCCAACATCGAACTGTAGATACCTGGAAGCGTCTGAAAGCTTTTGGACGGTTCTCCATGTGGAATAATTGTCTGAAAACATTCATAATGCTCTCTTAATCCCCGGAGCAGTTTTTCTCCATAAAGTGCAAATACCGAATCATCAGACACTACCATAATCTTTCCTTTTGGAAATATCTCCGCAATATACTTTGATGCTTTTTCCAAAATTCCACGCTCTATTTCAATCGGATAACTCTGTTCTCCAAGATGAACTTTTAACTGCATTTTACTACACCTGCTTTCCTACTACCGGAGCAATCTTTGTGATTGCCTGAATCAGTGCATCATATTTCTCTGGTTTCAATGACTGTGCGCCATCGCAGAGCGCATTCGCCGGATCATTATGCACTTCAATCATCAGTCCGTCTGCTCCTGCTGCTACAGCTGCCTTTGCCATTGGTTCCACCAGCCACCATTTGCCTCCCGCATGACTCGGATCAATAATAATCGGAAGATGAGTCATGCTTTTGATTACCGGAATCGCCTGCAGATCTAACGTATTTCTTGTATAAGACTCAAATGTCCGAATTCCACGTTCACAAAGGATTACATTTTCATTTCCCGCAGCCATTATATATTCTGCTGCCATAATCCACTCTTCATAAGTTGCATTTAATCCTCGTTTCAAAAGAATTGGACGTTTTGTCTGTCCAAGATGTTTCAACATATCGAAATTCTGCATATTTCTTGCACCAATCTGGATTAAATCTACTTTTTCATCGAACAACTCTAAATGTTCCAGCGACATCAGCTCTGTCACAATCGGAAGTCCGGTTTCCTTTCTTGCAGTACAGAGGATTTCTAACCCTCGCTCACCCATTCCCTGGAATGCATACGGACTTGTGCGCGGTTTAAATGCCCCGCCTCGCAGTAAATTCGCTCCTGACTTCTTCGCTGCTCTCGCAATCTCAATTACCTGTTCTTCAGATTCTACGGAACATGGACCTGCAATCAGCGCCAGATGATTGCCTCCTACTTTGACTCCACTGACATCAATCACAGAATCCTCCGGATGAAAAGCTCTGTTTACTAATTTATATGGTTCCTGCACATGCATAACCTTTTCCACACAAGGTTCTACTTCAAACAGTCTGGAATCCACACTTGTCGTATCTCCAATACATCCGATAATCGTCATTCCTTCTCCGATTACTGTATGTGTTTTCAAACCTTTTGCTAACACTAACTGTTCTACATGTTTTACTTCTTTTTCTCCTGTCCCCGGTCTTAATACAATAATCATTTTTATCTTCTCCTTTGCTTTGAAAATTTTATACAAGTTTCTGTCAACTCTCTCAAATGCGAAAAAACTCCCGCCCTCCTGGTTAAACCAGAGGGCGAGAGTCATAAATCCTTCGCGGTTCCACCTCTTTTTACAGATTCTTCACAAAATCTGCCTCATGAAGTACGCTGTTGATTCACAGATAATACTTCTGCAAGATAACGGCTGCAGCCGGAGATGCCTACTGTTGTTTCAGCACTCTACTCCAAGAGGAATTCGATATCGTCTGCTGTGTCCCGCTTCCACCACCCGGAACTCTCTGTATCAGCCTCTCAATATCTACTATTTCTTTTCATCGTATTTGAGAGCGGATATATTATTTTTTACAATAGTACATTGTTTTGAGCCATTTGTCAACTACTCTTCATTCGGATAGAATGAGTAATATTCTTCGCCATTCTGAAGTGTGATTCCTCTCGCTTCTGCCAATTCCTCAATTGTCACAAGCTGGTATCCTTTATCCACCAGCTGTGGAATGGCTGCAATCGCTGCATCAATCGATTCTGTATGAATATCATGCATCAGAACAATATCTCCATCCCCGGCCTCGTTCATAATGCAGGCAACCGTCTGATCCACATTTCTTGTCTTCCAGTCAAGTGTATCAATAGACCACATTCCAAGCGGCATTCCGGCATTCGCACGAACTTCGTCATTCTTCGCTCCATAAGGCGGGCGGAGAATCGTAGCCCCATGCCCAATATAGCTCGTCAACAGATCATTCACTCCGCCAATCTCTGCCTGAATTCCTGCTGCATCTAAATGTGTCAGCTGTGGATGAGACATTGTGTGGTTGCCAATCTGACACCCTATCGCTTCCATCTTCTGAACCGTCGCCGCAACATCAACTCTGCTGTTCTGAAGTCCTGTTCCTGTCATAAAGAATGTTGCTTTTGAATTATACTGTTCCAGCACATTCAAAAGTTCCATTGTGCGTTCTCCTGGGCCGTCATCAAATGTCAGCGCCATCATTGGCCTTGTCAGATCAAGGGAACTCTCTTTTGATTTAAGCTTTCCGTCTTTTGCAAAAACACAGTCGCTTGCACCAATATGTTTCTCCCCTGTTACCATCTTGGCTTCTCTGTCAAAATAGTATGTATCTTCTCCAAGCTTAACCCAGCCGACAGCTGCTTTTCCATCCTCCTGAAGATAGTACTTTGCTCCGTCGCGTTCCTGCCAGCCTGTCTGCATCACACCTTCTTTATCAAACAGGTATTGTGCATTCTGAATCGTCTGCCAGCCTGTCACTTTATTTCCTTCTGTATCAAAATAATACATCTTGCCTTTAGAAGGAATAAAACTGTCGGTTACATACGCTCCTTCAAGATTCTTAAACTTATCGCCGTCCCACTCGCCATATTTATTCTTTACCGTCAGAAGTCCATCTTTTGTATACACTTGAACTTTTCCAAGCCATTTGTTGATTAGTGCGTTCTCTAACTCTTTCGAAAGCTTAACATCTACCGGAAATTCTCCTTCTGTTACGCCATCGGCATCACACTTCAATTCAATTCCTTCACCGCTTTTCAGCTGTTCCGCCAGATCCTTCACAGTCATATGTGTCTTCTCGTCAAGTACAGTATCTCCGTCTCCTTCAATCTCTACCTGAACTCCAAGCGCAGGCATCTCTGCTTCCTGAAGCATGGATTCCGCAGGTCCTGTTACTTTAACTCTGGTAAACTTTTCCTTGCTTGCAGCTGCTGCCGTATTGCACAGCAAAATTACCAGTACCAGTAATGCTGCAAGGCCCATCTGGCGTCTGCGTAAAAAGCGTTGTCTCCTTCTGTTTCTAATCTGACTTTCCATCTGACTGTATCTCCTTCTATAAAAATCCTCATCTCCTTTTTTATTATATCGAATCTTGTCAGATTAAGCAATTACTCTAATTCTTAAAACTCTGTCAAATCCCTTAATATCTTCTTCAAAATTTCTTAACATTTTTCAGCAATGACCATACATAGCTGACAACACATTTATAGCTGTTCCATATCTTCTTCACTAAACACTTCACTGATTGCCGCGCCCGGAGCTACCATAGGCCATACTTTCTCATCTGCATCAATCTGACAGTCAATCACTACCGGCCGTCCAAGTGTCAGCGCCTTCTGAAACGCTTCCTGAAATTCTTCTCGCGTCGCCGCACGCATTCCTTCTGCTCCCATTGCCTCTGCAAGCTTTACAAAGTCTACCGCATCATTCAGTACAGTTGCCGAATAGCGTTTTTCATAGAATAAATTCTGCCATTGACGTACCATCCCAAGTACATGATTATTCAGTACAACTTGAATAATCGGAATATGATATCTTGCGGCCGTAGCAATCTCGTTCATATTCATTCGAAAACACCCATCTCCTGCAATATTGACAACAATCTTCTCTTTCACACCAAGTTTGGCGCCGATTGATGCCCCAAGTCCGTATCCCATTGTTCCCAGTCCGCCGGAAGTCAAAAATGTGTGTGGTTTCGAATATTTATAAAACTGCGCCGCCCACATTTGATTTTGTCCGACTTCTGTCGTAATAACAGCCTCTCCCTTTGTCTGTCGGTAAATCTCTTCCACAACATACGGACCGCTCAATACTTCCGGATGATATGTCAGCGGATATTTCTTTTGATACATCTGAATCCGCTCAATCCATTCATGATGATCCTGCTGTTCAAACCGTTCATTTAATAATCTCAGAACTTCTTTTAAATCCCCTGAAATACTGGCATCGGTAATAATATTTTTATCCACTTCCACCGGATCTACATCTATTTGAAGAATCTTCGCTTTATCTGCAAATTTAGCTGCATTTCCGGTAACACGGTCACTAAATCTGGCTCCTGCAACTACAAGCAGGTCACACTCACTCACACCATGGTTAGAGGTTTTTGTGCCATGCATTCCAAGCATTCCCGTATAGAGTGGATCTGTTCCCGGAAAACCGCCCTTTCCCATCAGCGAATCACAAACAGGCGCATCCAGTTTATGTGCAAATTCCAAAAGCTCCTCAGAAGCTCCTGACAGAATTGCCCCGCCTCCCACGAAAATGTACGGTCTTTTGCTATCCTTCAGCATCCGGATTGCTATATTGATATCTTCTTCTGTAATATGTTCCGTTACCGGCTTAATCTCTTTTCTTTCTGCTTTCACATATTCTGCTGTCTGAGCTGTTATATCCTTTGGAATATCAATCAATACCGGACCCGGACGGCCGGTTCTTGCGATCTCAAAGGCTCTTCGGATCGTATCTGCCAATTTCGCCACGTCTTTGACAATATAATTATGTTTTGTGATCGGCATTGTAATCCCTGCAATGTCAATTTCCTGGAAACTATCTTTTCCAAGCAGACTCACTCCTACATTACAAGTAATCGCAACGACTGGGATGGAGTCCATATAAGCTGTTGCAATTCCTGTTACCAGATTTGTAGCGCCCGGTCCACTTGTGGCAAAACATACGCCAACTCTTCCTGTTGCCCTTGCATAACCGTCGGCAGCATGAGCCGCTCCCTGCTCATGCGACGTTAAAATATGAGTGATTTCATCACTGTGTTGATAGAGGGCGTCATAGACATTCAAAATTGCTCCTCCCGGATACCCGAAGACCGTATCCACCCCCTGTTCTTTCAGACATTCTATTACTATTTCAGCTCCTGTCAGCTTCATAAACCTTTCCTCCTACTTTGGTATTTCAAGCACTGCTCCGCGGTTTCCGCTTGTCACAAGCGCGGCATATCTTGCCAGATAGCCGGTTGTTACCTTTGGTTCTCTCGGCTTCCATTCTCTTTTTCTTCGCTCCAGTTCTTCTTCTGTGACATCCAATGTAATGCAAAGTCCCGGAATATCAATGCGAATCATATCTCCTTCTTCCACAAGTGCGATCGGTCCTCCGACTGCCGCCTCCGGAGAAACATGTCCGATGGATGCTCCTCTTGATGCCCCGCTAAAACGTCCGTCTGTAATCAATGCCACACTGGAGCCAAGTCCCATACCCGCAATTGCAGATGTTGGATTCAGCATTTCTCTCATCCCCGGTCCGCCTTTTGGTCCTTCATAGCGGATCACTACCACATCTCCAGGTACGATCTTTCCGCTCTTGATTGCAGAAATTGCATCCTCTTCACAGTCAAATACTCTTGCCGGACCTTCATGTACCATCATTTCTTCTACAACAGCAGAGCGCTTCACAACACTGCCGTCCGGAGCCAGATTTCCTTTTAATACAGCAAGCCCTCCCGTCTTACTGTACGGATGTTCCACCGGCCGAATGACTTCAGGATTTTTATTAATGCATCCTGCAATATTTTCTCCGACAGTCTTCCCTGTCACTGTCATACATTCTGTATGAAGCAGCTGCAGTTTATTCAATTCATTCATAACTGCATACACACCACCTGCCTCATTTAAGTCCTCCATATACGTCGGACCTGCCGGTGCAAGATGACATAAATTCGGTGTACGCTCACTGATCGGATTCGCAAAATCAATTTCAAAATCCATTCCAATCTCATGGGCAATTGCCGGAAGATGCAGCATACTATTCGTTGAGCATCCAAGCGCCATATCTACTGTCAATGCATTTAAAATTGCTTCTTTTGTCATAATATCTCTCGGACGGATCTGCTTACGGTAAAGTTCCATTACCTGCATTCCGGCGTGCTTTGCCAGACGGATTCTCTCTGAATACACCGCAGGAATCGTTCCATTTCCTTTCAGTCCCATACCAAGCACTTCTGTTAGACAATTCATACTGTTAGCCGTATACATTCCAGAGCAGGAACCACACGTCGGGCATACTTTACATTCAAATTCTTCCAGCTCTTCATCATTTATCGCACCTGCCGCATGTGCTCCTACTGCTTCAAACATGCTGGACAGACTTCTCTTCTCTCCCTTTACACGACCTGCAAGCATCGGACCGCCGCTGACAAAGATGGTTGGTATATTAATTCTGGCTGCAGCCATCAAAAGTCCCGGCACATTTTTATCACAATTCGGCACCATAACAAGTGCATCAAACTGATGTGCCATCGCCATCGCCTCTGTGGAATCTGCGATCAGGTCGCGTGTTACAAGGGAATATTTCATTCCGGTATGTCCCATGGCAATTCCGTCACAAACAGCAATCGCCGGAAAAACAACCGGTGTTCCTCCTGCCATAGCGACGCCCATCTTCACGGCCTCCACAATCTTATCCAGATTCATATGACCTGGTACAATTTCATTATAGGAACTTACAATCCCGACAAGCGGTCTTTCTAATTCTTCTTTCGTATATCCTAATGCATTAAATAAAGAACGGTGCGGCGCCTGCTGCACTCCCTTTGTTACAGTATCACTTCTCATTGATATCTTCTCCTCACTCTGTATCTATTTCTATTCAAACGATTGCTGTTTTATTTGACTGATCTCATCACAGATCAAATCTCCCATTTTTCTCGTTGAAACCTGCTCTTTGCCTTCTGACATAATGTCAATCGTCCGATAACCCTTCTGAAGTACACGCTCTACCGCATGCTCAATTGCTGCTGCCTCTCTGTCAAGATCAAAACTGAAACGCAGCATTAACGCAGCTGAAAGGATTGTCGCAATTGGATTGGCAATGCCTTTTCCTGCAATATCCGGTGCAGAACCGCCACTCGGTTCATATAAACCGAACTTTGTCTCATTCAGGCTTGCGCTTGCAAGCATACCGATCGAACCTGTAATCATACTTGCCTCGTCAGATAAAATGTCTCCAAACATATTCTCGGTCAGGATCACATCAAATTGCTTTGGATCTTTGACAAGCTGCATAGCACAATTATCTACAAGCATATGTTCCAGCGTCACATCCGGATATGCGGCAGCAACTTCTTCCACGATGTTTCTCCAGAGTCTGGAAGAATCCAGTACATTGGCTTTGTCCACGCTTGTAACTTTCTTCCGCCGCTTCTGCGCCACTTCAAAGGCTCTGTGTGCGATTCTTCGTATCTCATACGCATGGTAGGTTAACGTATCATGTGCCGTCAGCTCCCCATCTTCCATCTGTGTTGCACGCGCTCCAAAGTAAAGGCCTCCTGTTAATTCGCGCATAATCATCAGATCAAAGCCGCCTGCTGTAATTTCTTCTTTCAGCGGACATGCTTCTTTTAATTCATCATAAAGCACAGCCGGTCTGAGATTTGCGAAAAGATTCAAAGCCTTTCGAATTCCAAGAAGTCCCGCTTCCGGGCGTTTTGACGGTTCCAATTTGTACCACGGCGATGTTTTCGCGTCCCCTCCGATCGATCCCATTAACAGTGCATCACACTGCTTTGCACAATGAACCGTCTCTTCTGTCAATGGTATGCCATATGCATCAATAGCGGCTCCTCCCAGCAACAGTTCTTCATACTGCAGTTCATGTCCAAATACTGTTCCAATTATCTCAAGCACTTTCACTGCCTCTGCAACGATCTCAGGACCGATTCCATCTCCTCGAATAATACCAATATGTAACTTCATTTCACTCATCCCTCCTGCTGTTGTCTGATTATTATTTTATAATGATACTCTATTCTTATATGAAATTCAAGCTTTTATCCGCGAAAAATAGAGTGCGTTCGGTATTTTTATTTTTCCGGAAAATATAATCGAGTAGGAGAAATTTCTCATAAATGAGAAATTTCGACCTCTCACACCACCGTGCGTACGGTTCCGTACACGGCGGTTCAATCAACTTAACATGTAACACACCTTTCGGTGTAATAATCTAACATAGAGATTAGTCCAAATGAGGCTAGTCTCTTATTGCTTATTGCTTGGCTTACATCAGATGCACGACAGACTCTTGCATAGCCTTTGGCATATGCCGTCCTCCACGCTGCCCATCTGGGCACTCCAAGTTTTATTAGGTTCTTTGCACGATTCTGTGGTGTTTTCCAATGTTTCCAAATACATATGCGAAGTCTGTATCTGATATTTCCATCTAACTTTTTGCATAAGGTTTTCATACTACCTATCTTGTAATAGTTAATCCACCCTCTAATAAGCTGATTCAGTTTCTCTACTTTGTAACTGTTGCTAACGCTCCAACTACGGCAAGTGAGTTCCTTCATTCTCTTCTTGAACTTCGCAACTGATTTTGCATGTGGTTTCGCCTTAAACTGATGTGCTCTTGTATCAAAGTAGAATCCAAACCCAAGGTATTTAAGCCCCCTTGGTCTATCTATTTTGCTCTTGGTCATGTTGACCTTAAGCCCTAGTTTCTCTTCAATAAATCGTGAGATATTTCTCATAACTCTTTTGGCGGACATTTCACTTCCAACCATGATGATACAGTCATCTGCGTATCTTACAAAGTTAAGTCCTCTCTTTTCCATTTCTTTGTCCAGTTCATTTAACATGATGTTTGCCAGCAGTGGTGAAAGGTTTCCCCCTTGTGGTGTTCCCATAATAGAATCCTCATACTCATCGTCAATCATGATTCCACTGACAAGGTATTTTCTGACAATAGAGATTACATCTCCATCTTTAATGGTTCTGCCTATGATAGTCATAAGCTTGTCATGGTTTACTGTATCAAAGAACTTTTCCAAGTCAATGTCTATAATCCAGTCGTTACCGTCATTCACCATGTCTAATGCTGTCAGAATTGCCTGCTGTGCACACCTATTTGGTCTGAATCCATAACTATGATCATGGAACTGTTCTTCATAGATTGGTGTTAAAACCTGTGCAATAGCTTGTTGTATAAATCTATCTGTTACTGTTGGTATTCCCAGATTTCTGACACCGCCATCAGATTTTGGTATCTCCACTCTTCGTACTGGTTGAGGTTTATATTTTCTTGTCCTCAATTGCTCCTTAATGATTTCGCCGTTCTTTGCAAGGTGTTCTTTAAGTTCTGTGTACTCCATTCCGTCCACTCCCTCTGCACCTTTATTTCGTACGACTTGCTGATACGCTCTATTGAGGTTCTCACTAGAAAGTATCTGCTCCATTAGACTACTTTTGTCCATGCGTTCTTTCCTTTCCGCCTCGCTTGATTTGACCACCCTTTCCCCGATTGGTTACGGCAGATGTTGTCATTTCTGCAACACGAGACATACTCAAACTGATTGATTGTTCGCCCCTTTGCTCCATCTCCATTACAGAGACTTCCTCACTGTCGGATAGGAAAAGTGCTTTGCAACACTTCTCCCTCCTAAGAACGGAGCGTGCGACTTTCACCGCACTCCGCTCACGCATTTATAACGCATAATAACCTATTTGCGCGGCTTTATTGGAACGTATGGCTTTGCGTCTTTTACTGTCCCTATTCTTTTTTCTGTTTTCAAAATATTCAGCGTCCAGAAACGGATTAGTATTCAATCTCAACTGAGGATAGCGAATGATTGGCATGTCGTTCATGTAAAAGAGTACATTTCTGTCTGATTTAAAACTCCAATCCCTCCCTTTATGGTGCTTCCAGTATTTATTGACAATCCAGCTTTTACATTTATTCGGATGTCTCCTTTTCGCCCATTTCCACAGCATCTCCCATGTAGTGTGGTCTATTTGACTAAAGGTTTTTTTGGAACATGCTGAATGGTGGTACTCAGCCCATCCTCTTATTATCTGATTTAATTGATAGATCAGACTTTCTTGTGTACTGGTTTTGTTTTCCTTGATTACTTCACTGATTGTTTTCCTAATCTTGCGAATAGACTTATTTGATGGTTTAATAATTAGCTTCCCATTGTATTTTCTAAAGTTCCATCCTAGAAAGTCGAATCCCTCGTGGATTGATGTCAGTTTTGTCTTTTCTTCTGATAGAATCAACCCTCTTTTACCAAGAAATATCTTCAGCATCTCTTTTATGTCCTTCAATGTTTCTCTGTCCGATGCCGTCACAATGAAATCATCTGCATACTTTATTAGATGTACCTTTTTTTCATTATTCTTGACACTAATGGTTCCCTTTGTATTGCTCCAATACTTTTGTTTAATCAGATTTTCCATTCCGTCAAGCGTCATATTCGCCAAAGTTGGCGAGATGATTCCTCCCTGTGGGGTTCCGTCTGTAGTAGGATACAATTCTTTATCATACACATATCCACACTTCATGAATTGTTTGAGTATTTTTGCATCCATCGGAATGTTTTCCTCTAGCCATTTATGACTGATGTTGTCAAAACATCCTTTTATATCTCCCTCAAGTATCCATTGTGGTGAATCCTTTCGGCATAAAATGCTAAACCCATACGCCATTGCATCTTGAGTACCTCTGTATTTTCGGAATCCGAATGATACTGTATCTGCAAGCGTCTCTGCGACTGGCTCTAATCCCAGTAACTGCAATGCCTGCATCGCCCTGTCTTTCATGGTGGGGATTCCTAGTGGACGTTTCTCCTTTTTCCCAAACTTTTCTATGTAGATTCTTCGCAATGCTGATGCTCTGTAACCATTAGTCTGCAACGTTGTAATAGCATCCCCTTTTTCCTTTTCTGTTTTCCACACTTTTCCGTCAATACCTGGCGTATTCTTCCCTTTGTTTGAAATCACACGTTTGACTGCTAACGCCTTTCCATAGAATGAATGTGTAATCAAGTATTGTAATCTTCTGACTAAACGCCATTTGTTCTCTTGCACAGCCTTTACAATCCGAATCTGCAATCTATTAATGTATGTTTCCGCCTGTTCCCAGTTTATCTGTTTCCATTTGACTTTCTGCATCAGTATCGTCCTCACTTGTGTGTCATTGAACCTAATACTTTCATAAATATCAGATTTTTCATGTAATTAAATACGTGTTGGAAGTCTGCCACCTTTCGGTTAGGACAAATCTTGAATCCCTATTTCGTACATTACATACGAACTTTCGCTTTTTCCAACATCCTCTGCCTCCTACGTATTGTATCTTTCTCTCAATTGACCTACCCTTAAAGGGAACGTATGAGGTTTACCTTGTTTCGCTACTTTAATAATTATGATGTACTTAGATTCTGTCTATAGACCGGAGGTTCTCTGTCTTTCTCTCTGTAGCACCATAGTAATTACCACAGCCTTGACCTCACGCCTTTTGGCTCAGGTGTTTCAACCACTTTCACCTGTTCATGAGTGACGACCCTTACAACAGTTCACATTTGTTAATCATATACATCTTTCCCTCGCAATAGAGCAGATGTGGTTTCCACTTTTCTCACTTTGTCTCGGTTGCTTCACACCGTTCATTTCTTACTAGGCATTTACCGATAGGGATACTACGAGAAAGAAGTAGCAGCATTTCTGCAATTAAAGTAACGACTTTCAAGTCGCACACTATGGGCTCGGCTGACTTCTCACAGTTCGTTGTTACTAGGCTAATGAAACCTCTGTGAGACCTCCACGCTTAAGGTGCACGCTCTTTCCTCTCATCTATCCGCCACATTTACTCGTACTTCCAGCAACTTTTGGACTTCATCTTCTTTCGCAGACTTATCCGTATTTCCGAGCCTTATATGTGATTTCTGTCCGTCGGATCAAGAGTTTGCCTACTGCTTCCTTCAGATTCCACCTCACGATGGACACCCTTGCTGTTCAGCTATACACTTCCTCGTTACCTAGGCGTGTTCGGGACTTACACCCGTTAGAGCGCGCCCATGGCGCGCAAACGAAAAGAGCCTGTCCCTGATCGGTACAGACTCTCATCTTCTTAAGTATTCTTTTTTCCTATGCTCCCGGTTTCTCCACCTGCATAATTGCAGCCTTCTGCATCGGGATACGGCAGTTCTTGTTGTTACCGAATTCTACGATGACATCTGTTTCAGAAATATCAATTACAACACCATAAAATCCGCTTGTAGTCAATACTGTATCGCCTACTTCCATATCAGCGATCATCGCTGCCAGTCTCTTTTTCTCTTTTTTCTGTGGACGCATCAATAAGAAATACATGATTCCGAAAATAGCAACATACATTAAAATAATCGGAAATAATCCCATTGTTCCTCCCTGTCCTGAAGCTAATATACCTTTCATTTTTCTTCCTCCTAATTGGCTTTAAAATTGGCATTACTACTAATATACACAAGTTTTACTGTTTCATCAAGCAATTATTATGACTTTATAGAAAATTTATGCTTCTTTCTGTTCAAACCCTGCTAATTTTGCCTTTTTATAAGACTGATACCGTCCTTCTTCAATCGCCTGACGTATTTCTTCCATCATATGATTATAGAAATATAAATTATGAAGAACGCAAAGACGCATTCCAAGCATTTCTCCCGCCTTCAAAAGATGTCTGATATAGGCTCTTGTATAGCTTCTGCACGCCGGACACTGACAGCCTTCCTCGATCGGCCGTTCATCCAGTTCATATTTCTTATTAAACAAGTTCATCTTTCCATGATTTGTATAAACGTGTCCATGCCTTCCATTTCTGCTAGGATACACACAGTCAAAGAAATCTACGCCTCTTTCTACTGCTTCTAAAATATTTGCCGGAGTTCCCACTCCCATCAGATAAGTAGGCTTATCCGATGGTAAATACGGTACAACTGACTCTAAAATGCGGTACATTTCTTCATGTGTTTCTCCTACTGCGAGTCCTCCGACAGCATATCCATCCAGATCAAGTTCTGAAATCTGCTTCGCATGTTCAATGCGAATATCATCATAAATCCCCCCCTGATTAATACCAAAGAGAAGCTGATTTTTATTAATGGTGTCTTCCAGTGAGTTCAGACGCTGCATCTCTGCTTTACATCTTGCAAGCCACCTTGTTGTACGGGCAACTGAATTCTCCATGTATTCTCTTGTCGCCACGCTGGACGGACATTCATCAAATGCCATTGCAATCGTAGATGCCAGATTAGACTGAATCTGCATGCTCTGCTCCGGACCCATAAAAATCTTCCGGCCATCCACATGAGAATTAAAATAAACACCTTCTTCTTTAATTTTACGAAGTTTTGCCAGAGAAAATACTTGAAATCCGCCGGAATCTGTCAGAATCGGACGATCCCAATTCATGAACTTATGAAGACCGCCAAGTTGTTTGACAATTTCATCTCCCGGACGCACATGCAGATGATACGTATTTGATAATTCCACCTGCGTCCCAATCTGACGGAGATCATCTGTAGAAACAGCGCCTTTAATTGCTGCAATCGTTCCTACATTCATAAATACCGGAGTTTCAATCACTCCATGAACTGTCTCAAGACGTCCTCGCTTTGCAAGACCGTCTTTTTTCAATAAATGATACATAAATTACTTAACCTCTTTTTCTAATAGTGCATGATTACCGGAACACCCACATAAATCATATCATACAAGGTAGCTGCCCCGTTATATGTCATGTTAATGCATCCGTGAGAACCATAACCGTCTTTATACCGGGTGCCGCCAAAGGAAGACTGCCATGTGGCATCATGAAAGCCGATTCCCGTCCATGTGACACGCATCCAGTAACTTACCGGCGTCTCATATTCCGGTTTCCCATTTTCCTGTATCTCGCCTTTTAATACTTTATTTCTCATCTTTTCTAAAATAGAAAAAATTCCAGCCGGCGTCGCATGTTTTGGATCCGGTTTTCCCGTAACTACATCAGCCTCAAACGCACTTGCGCCATCGACAATATACCACATATGCTGTGCAGACAAATCCACTTCAATAAATGTATTTCCCCAGTCATTTGCTGCATGTATCACAGCTCTCTGACTATATTCCGGCTCTCTTGTTACCTGTTCACTTCTTGTAATATTCCCAATCAACGCCTCTATCTCTGCTTCCTGGTTGATTTCCCAACCATAAGAACCACCTGATACCTGAGCTGTCTTTCCTGCCGGCGTCTGAATTGTTCGTGTTGTGCCTACTGTATTATATCTTGCCGCCAGATCAGCGACATAAGCTGCTACCTGTTCTCTGTTTACCGCAACTGCCATATTCGCATCGGCAGCAAGCCACTGTGAGATCAGGGTTCGATCCACAACTTCTGTATTCGGGTTCAAGTCATAAGTGATTGCTGCATTCAAATAGCTGTTCATCGTATCTTTCGCCGCTACAACCTCCTGAGACTGTGATGTAAACTGCGGTTTTGCATAACATCCTTCTGATTCCATTTCAAGCATCGGCTGAAACTGATGAATCGCCTCTGCCACTTTTGTACGGAATACTTCATCATTGACCTGTGTTCCATATGTTTCAGGCTGAATTACATATTCTGTTCCATTAAATACCGGCACAGCTGAAACAGGCGGTGTCTGATTCTCCGGCTGCATGATCGTCAGTGATGTAATCTTCTCATTCAGAGCATTTTCATCATATTTTACCCCGATGCTGGTCTGAACTTTATCTTTCTTCCAAAATGCCTGCGGCCATAGAAATGGATTCTGTTTCTCAAGATACTTTTTCAGTTCTGTGCCCGGCTGATATTTCAGACCGATTTCGGAACCTAAAATCTGTTCCTGTCCTCCATCCAGTTCTTTCAATGTCAATGTGTAACCACTTACCTGAGATTCCATATACTTTTCCACATCTGCAACCGTTTTCCCGGAAAAATCTTTTCCGTTGATCTCTGTAAAAAAGTAGTAGTGCTCCTGAAAATAAAAAGCAGCTCCAAAATAAACTGCCAGAAGCACACCCAAAATACTTCCTACAGTAATCCCGATAATCTTACGCCGTTTTTTTCGTTTTTTATAATTTTCAAGCTCTTCTTCATATGATTCTTCTTCGTCTGAAAACTCATCATCTTCCTCAGAATCATCATAATCCTCTTCATATTCTTCTTCCTCAGAATCATCGTACTCGTCTTCATACTCATCTTCCTCAGAATCATCGTACTCGTCTTCATACGCATCTTCCTCAGAAGCATCGTATTCGTCTTCATACGCTTCCTCAGAATTGTCGTAATCATCTTCATGGGCACGCCAATTCTGATCTATATCTTCTTGAGATTTTATATCTTTCTTCTTGCTCATGCGGTACTCTCCTTACTATTTCTGTCCATATGCGGTCATTATAATACGAAAAAAACGAAAAGTACAGTCCAAAATAAGGATTGCCTGTTTTTTTATCATCTTATATAATGAATGTAACATTTTGTTACAAACATGTCATTTACATACAATATTTGTCAATTATTCGAAAAATATTACTTCAGAAAGGATGATTTTATGTCTGGATCAATTTACGGACAACTTTTTACAATTACAACATGGGGAGAATCCCACGGAGCCGGCATTGGCGTCGTTATTGACGGCTGTCCTGCCGGACTTCTGCTGGAAGCCAGCGATATTCAACACTATTTAAATAGGAGAAAACCCGGTCAAAGTCGTTTTACTACTGCAAGAAAAGAAAATGATTCTGTAGAAATCCTCTCCGGCGTTTTTGAAGGCCGCACAACCGGAACTCCCATCTCTCTTCTTGTCAGAAACACAGATCAACATTCCAAAGATTACGGCAATTTAAAAAACTGCTATCGGCCCGGACACGCTGATTACACCTTTGACAGCAAGTTTGGATTCCGGGACTATCGCGGCGGTGGACGTTCTTCCGGACGGGAAACAATCGGTCGTGTCGCTGCCGGCGCTATTGCCGCCAAAATTCTTAAAGAATTGAATATCCACGTTTGTGCATATACGAAAGCAATTGGTCCTGTTGTGATCAAAACATCCGAGTATGATTTCTCACAGCTTGGAGAAAATCCTCTTTATATGCCGCATAAGGAAAAAGCTATCCTGGCATCGGAATATCTTTCCGACTGTATTTCCCGTCAAGATTCCTGTAGCGGAATTATTGAATGCCAGATTACCGGAATGCCTTCCGGTATTGGCGATCCTGTATTTGAAAAACTGGATGCGAATCTGGCTAAGGCAGTTCTCTCTGTCGGGGCGGTAAAAGGATTTGAAATCGGAGACGGCTTTACAGCAGCCTGTGCAATGGGAAGTGAACATAACGATTCTTTCTGCTCTGAACCGACAGAATCCGGACCAAAAATTTCCAAACGGACAAACCATTCCGGAGGAGTGCTTGGCGGAATGAGCGATGGCAGTACCATTTGTTTCCGGGCTGCTGTAAAACCGACGCCATCGATTTCACATCCGCAGAAGACAGTCACTGCATCCGGTGAAGAAATAGAGCTGAGTATTCATGGAAGACATGATCCGATTATCGTTCCAAGAGCTGTTGTCGTCATAGAATCTATGGCCGCTATTACTGTTCTTGATGCGCTTTTGAAAAATATGAGCTCCCGCATGGATTCTTTGCTTCGTTTCTATCAGTAATGCTTGCATTTTTCGACAAAACATATATAATTTAAGAAGATTATTCAGAACAGTCAGACATTTGACATATTATCATGTACAGGAGGGTATCACGTGGCGAATAAATTAATTGACATTGTTAATATTTCTAAATCTTATGGGGATAATCTTGTCCTCGATGAATTGAATCTCTACATCCGGGAGAATGAATTTCTGACTCTGCTTGGACCGAGTGGATGTGGAAAAACAACTTTACTTCGAATTCTTGGCGGATTTGAAACTCCGGACTCCGGAAAAGTTATTTTCGATGGCAAAGACATTACGAATCTTGCTCCGAATAAACGTCAGCTGAATACCGTATTTCAGAAATATGCACTCTTCACACATATGACAATTGCTGAAAATATTGCTTTTGGATTAAAGATTAAAGGCAAATCGAAAGCCTATATTCAGGATAAGATTAAATATGCATTGAAACTTGTAAACCTGGATGGATTTGAAAACCGCTCTGCCGACTCTCTAAGCGGCGGACAGCAGCAGCGAATCGCCATTGCAAGAGCGATTGTCAATGAACCAAAGGTACTCCTTCTTGACGAACCTCTCGGCGCTCTTGACTTAAAACTTCGCCAAGATATGCAGTACGAGTTGATCCGACTGAAAAATGAACTTGGAATCACTTTTATTTATGTTACCCATGATCAGGAAGAAGCCCTTACCATGTCCGACACCATTGTTGTCATGAATCAGGGCTATATTCAGCAGATCGGTACACCGGAAGATATTTACAATGAACCGGAAAATGCTTTCGTGGCAGACTTCATCGGTGACAGTAATATTATTTCAGGACGCATGATCCGAGACCGCCTTGTTAACATCCTCGGCGCAGATTTCGAGTGTGTTGATACCGGATTTGGACGCAACCGTCCGGTCGATGTTGTAATTCGCCCGGAAGATATTGATCTCGTCAAACCAAACGAAGGCGTTATTAACGGAATTGTCACACACCTGATTTTCAAAGGTGTCCACTATGAGATGGAAGTCTCTGCGAACAATTATGAACTGCTCGTCCACAGTACCGATATGTTTCCGGTTGGTACAGAAGTTGGAATCCGAGTAGATCCATTTGATATCCAGATTATGAACAAACCGGAATCTGAAGATGAGGAGGCTGTAAACATTGAAGAATAACGAAACCGCTATGAAAAAAGATTTTTTTTCCGATCGGGTTCGGGAGATTTTTCTTCGCTGGAAAAATGAATGCGGAAAAAACAAAAAGAAATATCTCGCCGGCCCATATCTGTTCTGGTCTGTCTCTTTTACGATCATCCCGTTGTTGATGATCTTCTATTACGGACTGACCGATGCAGACGGTGCATTTACGTTCGCAAATATTGCTGAGATCACGACTCCGGAGAACTTGAAAGCGCTCGGTCTTGCGCTCCTGCTCTCTCTTATCAGTACCTTGATCTGCCTGATCCTTGCCTATCCGTTGGCAATGATTCTTGCGAATTCCAACGTAAATCATACAAATTTTCTTGTGTTGATCTTCATCCTCCCAATGTGGATGAATTTTCTTTTGCGTACGCTTGCATGGCAGACACTGCTTGAGAAAAACGGTGTCATCAACAGCATCCTCGGATTCTTCCACCTTCCGGCGCTGGAAATTATTAATACGCCTTATGCAATCATTCTCGGTATGGTATATAATTTCCTGCCGTTCATGGTATTGCCAATCTACAATGTTCTCGTAAAGATTGACAAAGATGTTATCCACGCCGCAAAAGATCTTGGCGCCAATAACGTACAGACATTTTTCAAAATCATTGTACCCCTCAGCCTCCCGGGCATCATCAGCGGAGTTACAATGGTATTTATTCCTGCACTGACAACTTTCGTCATCTCCGATCTTCTTGGCGGAAGTAAAATTCTGCTCATCGGCAATGTCATTGAACAGGAATTTAAGCAGAGCAGTAACTGGAACGTGGGAAGCGGACTTTCCATTGTACTGATGATCTTCATCCTCATCAGTATGGCCATCATCGGCAAATACGATAAAGACGGGGAGGGTACGGCATTCTAATGAAAAAAATATTACAGAAAACTTATTTAGGAATTATTTTCTTTCTTTTATATGCACCAATCGTCACATTGATGATTCTTTCATTTAATAATTCCAAAACCCGCGCAAAATGGGGCGGCTTTACCGGGAAATGGTACGTTCAGCTCTTTCAGAATGAACAGATCATGAATGCGCTCTATACCACACTCATCATTGCCGTACTGGCAGCCGCAATTGCCACAGTTCTCGGAACAATGGCTGCCATTGGAATCCAGGCTATGAAGCAGCGGAGCAAAACGATTACACTTGGTATCACAAACATTCCAATGCTTAACGGTGAAATCGTAATGGGAATTTCTCTCATGCTGCTTTTTATTGCGGGACGTATCAATCTCGGATTCGGTACAATCTTAATGTCACATATTACTTTTTGTGTTCCTTATGTTGTACTTAATGTGCTTCCGAAATTAAAACAGACAAGCCGTTATACTTACGAAGCCGCACTGGATCTCGGTGCGTCACCGCTCTACGCATTTTTTAAAGTAGTATTCCCGGATATCCTTCCAGGAGTTATTTCCGGCTTTCTGTTAGCGTTTACAATGTCCCTTGATGATTTTGTGATTACACACTTCACGAAAGGTCCCGGAATTGATACATTATCTACGAAGATCTACAGCGAAGTGCGAAAAGGAATCAAACCGGAAATGTATGCGCTGTCCACCCTTTTATTCGGTACTGTTTTAATTCTCTTACTGCTTGTGAATATGGAACCGGATACAACTGCAAAATCGTCTAAAACCTCTCGCAGATTTTCTCATTTTCTGCAGAAAAAACCGGTGCGGATCTTCTTACGCCGCGTTGTTCCTGCTGTGATGGCACTTGTTATCATCGCCGGCGGATTTTTCTATGGTTCAAAAGAAACGATTACAGGCGATAACCAGGTTGTTGTATACAACTGGGGTGAATACCTGGATCCGGAAACAATCACACTCTTTGAAGAAGAAACCGGAATCAATGTTGTTTACGAAGAGTTTGAAACAAATGAGATTATGTATCCAAAGGTACAGTCCGGCGCCATTGCCTATGATGTTGTCTGCCCTTCGGATTACATGATCCAGCGCATGATTGAAAATGATCTGCTGGCAGAAATTAACTTCGACAACATTCCAAATATCAAAAATATCGGTTCTACCTATATGAAAACTTCACAGCAGTTTGATCCGGAAAATAAGTATTCTGTTCCTTACTGCTGGGGTACTATCGGTATTCTCTACAATAAAACAATGGTAGATGAACCAATTGACAGCTGGTCTGTTCTTTGGGATGAGAAATACAGAGATAACATTCTGATGCAGGACAGCGTCCGGGATGCTTTCGCCGTTGCATTAAAGCTCTCCGGTCACTCTTTAAATTCTGCAGACCTTGATGAACTGACTGCTGCCAGAGATCTTTTGATTGAACAAAAGCCGCTTGTACAGGCCTATGTCATTGACCAGGTGCGCGATAAAATGATCGGAAATGAAGCAGCGATTGGCGTCATTTATTCCGGAGAAGCGATTTATACACAGAATGAAAATAAGGATTTGGAATATGTAGTTCCAAAAGAAGGCTCTAATGTCTGGATCGATTCCTGGGTTATCCCAAAAAATGCAAAACATAAGGAAAATGCAGAAGCATTTATCAATTTCCTCTGCCGTCCTGACATTGCGAAAATGAACTTTGACTACATTACCTACTCTACGCCAAATGAAGCCGCTCGTGCACTGATTGAAGATGAAGCTCTTCGAAATAACACGATTGCTTTCCCTGGCCCGGAGATTTTAGACCGCTGTGAAACCTTTTCTTATCTCGGCGATGAAACAAATGATATTTACAATGAACTCTGGAGAGAGGTAAAATCCAATTAATACGGGAGTTTCCAAATGAAGCGAATATTTTACTACACGATTCCACTGAAATTTAATAATACCCCTCTGCTTGACTTCCTAAAAGCAGAGGGGTACTCCCATCAGGTTATTACGCACCTGAAACGAACGATGAACGGAATCCTTCTGAACGGAGTCTGGGCACATACATGGGATATTCTTCACACGAATGACTATCTGACCATTCAGCTTGTGGAAAATGTCTCTTCTGAAAATATCGTTCCTGCAGACCTTCCTCTGAATATCATCTATGAAGACGAAGATCTCCTTGTGATCAATAAGCCTGCAGGCATGCCAATTCACCCCTCTCAGGGAAATTATGACAATACACTGGCCAATGCACTGGCATGGCACTATCGCTCACTTGGCGAACCTTTTACTTACCGGTGTATCAATCGACTGGACAAAGACACAACAGGACTTCTCATCGTAGCAAAACATATGTACAGTGCTTCTTTGCTCTATCATATGTCTGCTGAGCGAAAGATCAGCCGGACTTATCTTGCAATTGCCGAAGGAGAAGTTCCGGAAGAGGGAACCATTACTGCTCCGATTGCCCGGGCAGAAGGCTCTACCATTGAACGCTGTGTTGACGAAGAACGAGGGGAAACTGCCTGTACTCATTTCAAACGTATTTCCTATAAAGATGGATATTCTCTCGTCTCATTAAAGCTTGAGACAGGAAGAACCCATCAGATCCGTGTCCATATGAAATATATCGGGCACCCTCTTCCGGGCGATTTTCTCTATCATCCGGACTATTCACGGATTCACCGGCAGGCACTTCATTCTTTTAAACTGTCCTTCCAACATCCTATTACAGGAGAACCAATGGCATTTCAGGCGCCAATTCCTGATGATATGAAAGTTTTCTTATAAACGATTGGAAATGTTCATAAAAATACCGCTGACTTCCGGAAACATAAGTTCCGATGCAGCGGTATTTTTGTATTTTCACTTTTCTATGCCTCGAAGCAGCTTCCGCCAATGAATTCACGGATGAGAGAATTGGTTGGCACAATCTCACTTCGACATCCCACAAAATAATCCAGAAACTTCAAAAGGCGTTTCGCCTCCGGATACTCTTTACAGTGCTTATCAATTCCAAAAAGAATCGGTTCGGCATATTGTTTCAGTACAGCCAGTTCATAGATTAGCGCAGAATTAAACATCACATCTGCCTCTTCCTGATACGGAAAGATATTCTCTTCCTCTCCCCGTCTGACGGAAGGCCACATAGCAATGGTCTGCTGTGCGGTTGTTCCTCTTGTTCTTGCATCTCTTACCATACGCCGGATCAAACGTCCGTCTGTTGTCGGAATCCGGTTATGCTCATCAATATTTAACTGCGTCAGCGCACTGATATAGATTTTGAATTTATTCTCTTTTGGAAGCTCATATGTCAGTGCATCATTCAGACAATGAATTCCTTCAATAATCAGAACATCATTCTTACCTAATTTCATCGTATTGCCCCGATATTCTCGTTTGCCTGTCTTAAAATTAAAGGTCGGCATGGCAACTTCTTTCCCTTTCAGCAATTCATTCAAATCCCGATTCAACAATTCGGTATCGATTGCTTCAATACATTCAAAATTATAGTTCCCATCTGCATCCAACGGAGTATCTTCCCGATTGTGGAAATAGTCATCCGCACTGATCGCATGCGGGATCAAACCATTCACACGGAGCTGAATCGCCAGACGTTTGGCAAAAGTAGTCTTTCCGGAGGAGGAAGGTCCTGCAATCAGAACAAATTTCACTTGAGACCTCTCTGCGATCATTGTTGCAATTTCAGCTATTTTCTTTTCCTGCAGCGCTTCCTGCACGAGAATCGCTTCATGCTCGTCACCTTTTGTAATACGTTCATTGAGATCTCCTACATTTTCAATGTTCTGCATGTCTCCCCATCTGGTAGATTCTTTCAATACTTGAAAAAGCTTCATTTGAGGTTCAAAATCCAGTACCTTTTTCGGAGATGATGCTTCCGGCATCTGGAGTACAAATCCCTCTTCCAGCAAATATAACTTGAAATAGTTCAGATATCCGGCATCCGGCACCATATATCCATAGTAGTAATCCTCGAATTCGTTCATACGGTAAATGTTCACACTGGAACTTCTGCGGTATTCAAATAACTTTGCTTTATCTGTCATGCCGTACTTTTCAAATAAATCCACCGCATTGTCCGTACTGATGGAACGCTTTTTGATCGGCATCCGCTGTTCGACCATATGTTGCATATATTCTTCTACCTGATCAAGAAATGCCTGATCCAGTTTCAGATTGCCTTCTACGGTACAATAGTATCCTTTGCTGACCGAGTAATGGATTCTCACTTTCTTTACCTGATCCTGGCCGCCAACATCATGTACCGCTTTTACAAGCATCAGACACATACTTCTGCGGTATGTTTGAATTCCGATTTCCTCTGATGTTGTCACAAAGGAAATGGCACAGTTTCTTTTTACATTTTTCCGCAGTTCCCGGAGCTTTCCATCCGCAAATACGAGTACAATATCATTCTCATATCTGTCCTGGAACTCCTCTGCAATTTGCTGATATGTGGTTCCCGCCTCATATTGTCTCTCTTCCCCGTCTACAATGACTGTATAAAGCTCCATCTGCAACTACCTCCTTACGGTCTATAAACTCCAAAATGGATGTGTAATCGGCTCTTTCCTAATCTCAAACTCAGACCAGTTCCTTTTAAAAAACTGTTCCATTTCATCCATGAAAATATGTTCCAGTCCATAGTGCCCTGCGTCAATGACTGCAAGTCCTCTGGCTACTGCATCAATCCCGTCATGATGGCCAATATCTCCAGTAATCAGCACATCAGCGCCTTTTTCAACCGCTTCGCTAATTTCATCTTTCCCTGATCCCGGAACGACTGCAACCTTTTTTATCTGCTTTTGCCGATCTCCAAAACTTCTTACATCGGGCAATGCAAAGATTTTCTTTACCTGTGCTGCACACCTTTCTAAAGACATACGCTCCGGCAGCATCCCTATGCAGCCGATTCCTTTCTCTTTCACACTGCCTTTTTCTTCCATCTGCAGCGTCACCTCTAACGGTTCTGTATCTGTCAGCAAAAGTCTCTCTGCCGCTGCTTCCCCCATTCTCATAACATCATAATTCGTGTGCATGGCGTAATAGGAAATATCTTCCCGGATTAAACGCAGTAATCGTCTTCCGATAAAATCATCATCGGTAATCCGTTTGATTGAAGAAAACAAAAGCGGGTGATGTGTCACAAGCAGATCAGCCTTCCACGCTGCTGCATGTTCGATCACCTCATCTGTCGCATCCAACGCCAAATACAGTCTTTTCACTTCTTTTTCTTTCCGGCCTGCCAGCAATCCCACATTATCCCAGGAACATGCTGCTGTTTTTGGAAAGGTTTCTTCAATCTTCGCTGTAATTTCTCTGCAAAGCATCTCTTCTACTCCTGTTCATACATTCGGCAGGCATTCTCTATGACGAGAATCTCATGCTGTAATACTTCTATTCTTGTTTTCACATGCTCTCCCGGAAGTTTCTGAAGCTCCTGAAGAATCTCTTGTTTTGTACGGCGTTCTTTTTCAAGAAATTCACGCAGCACCGGATGTTTTTCCTTTAATAATAAACGTCCATAGCAATACTCTTCCTCACGATAAGGTTCTTCACAGCCTTTTCTTACTTTCATCATCGGATAATATTTTCCGTCTTCTTTTACCATATTCTCAGCCACGCTGCAATATCCATGTTCGCAGAGATATTTCCGAACTTTCGCAAGCTCCGACTGCGGCTGCAAAATACAAGTATTCATCTCTTCCAGTACACTGCAGCCTTCTTCCAGAATCTTTATGATAAGATTGCCGCCCATTCCGGCGGCAATCATACAGTCAGCCTCCCCCGGCGCAAGCGCTCCCAGTCCGTCTGACAATCTTGTTTCTATGTAATTACCAAGTCCATGACCGGTAATGTGTTCTCTTGCACGCTCAAGAGGTCCTTTTCCAACATCCATAGCGAATGCTTTCTGACAGATTCCCTCTTCTACAAGCCAGATTGGAATGTATGCATGATCTGTTCCAATATCTGCCGGCCTGCTTCCGGCGTCTACAAGCGCCGCTACTGCGGCTAATCGTTTTGACAGTTCCATTGTTTCCTCTAATCCAGATAATCCCGAAGCTTACGGCTGCGGCTCGGATGACGGAGCTTTCTAAGCGCCTTTGCCTCAATCTGACGAATTCGTTCACGGGTAACATCAAATTCCTTGCCGACTTCTTCCAGTGTTCTGGCGCGTCCGTCATTCATTCCAAAGCGAAGACGTAATACTTTCTGCTCACGTTCTGTCAATGTGTTGAGTACTTCGCTGAGCTGTTCTTTCAGAAGTGTGGCTGCCGCTGCCTCTGCCGGCACCGGTACATTATCATCCTGAATAAAGTCTCCAAGATGGCTGTCTTCTTCTTCACCGATCGGTGTCTCAAGAGATACCGGTTCCTGTGAGATCTTCAGAATTTCTCTGACACGTTCCACCGGCATATCCATCTCTTCTGCAATTTCCTCCGGCGTAGGTTCTCTTCCGAGTTCCTGAAGTAACTGACGGGAAACACGGATTAATTTATTAATCGTCTCCACCATATGCACCGGAATACGGATTGTTCTTGCCTGATCAGCAATCGCACGGGTAATTGCCTGACGAATCCACCATGTCGCATAAGTACTGAACTTAAATCCTTTCTGATAATCAAACTTTTCTACTGCCTTAATCAGACCAAGATTTCCCTCCTGGATCAAATCAAGAAACAGCATTCCACGCCCTACATAACGCTTTGCAATACTTACAACAAGACGAAGATTGGCCTCTGCAAGACGTTTTTTCGCATCTTCATCTCCATCTGCCATACGTTTTGCAAGCTCAATTTCTTCCTCGGCACTCAGAAGCGGTACTTTACCGATTTCTTTCAGATACATACGGACCGGATCTTCAATACTGATTCCATCCGGAACAGACAGATCAATCTTCTCCATATCTACGTCATCTTCTTCTGACAGCACCATATCAAGATCGTCTACATCCAGATCATCTGTATCATCGCTGATACGCAGTACATCAATATTCTTTGCTTCCAGATATTCAAAAATCTTCTCCATCTGGTCCGAATTCAATTCCATATCTGCAAAGAAATCATTCACTTCCTGCAGTTCCAGAATTCCTTTCTTCTTTTTGCCGAGTGCAAGAAGTTCTTTTAGTTTTTCCTGCAGTTTTACGGTATTCTCCTCCATGTGTTCCTTCCTCTCTGCTTTCTTCGGAACTCCGAAAAAAGCTCTGTTTATATTTTATCCTCAATTAATAGAAATATGCAGTCTTGAAAGGTCTTGAAGCGCCTTCTTTTCTTCCATTAAACGCTGAAGTCCTCCGATATCAGTAGGCGCAAGATGCTGTGTCGCATACTCTACGCTATGTTGTTTTACACGAATGATTGTTTCCTTCAGAGCTTTTTCCTGCTCTTCTTTCGTAGTAAGTTCCCGAATTTTTGTGTGGAATAAAGCCGCCACTTGCCGGTGTTCTTCCTCATCTGTAAAATGATTCATGATCCTTGCCGGATTCACTTCACCGGCATCATGCTGCTCATACAGAAGTTCTGCCACTGTATGATACAATTCGGTTGTAAAATCTCCCGGCTGGATATAACGTCCAATCTGCTCAAACAGACTTTCATCCTCTATCAGCCATGTCAATAATAACTTCTGAGAAGTCATATTTCCATCTTCCCGCATATGGTCTTTTCCCTGTGCTGTTAATGGCTTTTTGACGGGTGCGGCAAGTCCGCTCTGAATCGCCATCTTCGCCACAAGCTTTCGAAGTTCCTCATAACCGGTATGATAAATTCCGGCTACCGCCTCGATATAGTTATTGCGCTCAATCTCTTCTTCAAACTCGCCAAGACGCCTTGCAGCTTCCCTTATAAATTCCGTTTTCCCTTCAGGAGAATTCATATCATAACTGCGTTCCAATACTTCCAGCGAAAACAGGAAGCCATTTCGCGCTTTCTGGATTCTCTCTTCAAATGCCTGTGCACCGAGATGTTTGATAAATTCATCCGGATCTTTATAAGGATCCATTCGGATCACTTTCGCTGTAATTCCCGCTTCTTTTAAAATCGGGACTGCCCGCAATGCAGCCTTTGTACCGGCTTCATCGCTGTCGTAAGTCAGATAGACTTCATTGACATACCGTTTGATCAGCTGTGCATGTCCTGCCGTCAGTGACGTTCCAAGTGATGCCACCGCATTACTAAATCCTGCCTGATGCAGCGAGATCACATCCATATACCCCTCACAGATCAGAAAATACGGCTTTCTTGATGTTCTGGCGCGGTTCAGTCCATACAGATTCCGGCTTTTATCAAAAATCGGCGTCTCCGGGGAGTTAAGATATTTTGGCTTTGCATCTCCCATGACTCTGCCGCCAAATCCAATTACTTTATTATTCACATCCATGATCGGAAACATAACACGATTCCAAAACTTATCATAAACGCCATTTCGTTCATCGATCGTAATGAGTCCCGCCTGTTGGAGCAATGTATCCGAATAGCCTTTCATTTTCAGATAGCGGTACAGATCATCGCTGTATTTGTTAGAATAACCAAGCCCAAATGCAACAATTGTCTCATCACTCAGCTCCCGATCTTTCAGATAGCGGTACGCCTGCTGTCCATGTTCTGATTTTAATTGTGCATAATAATACTTGGCAGCCAGCTTATTGATCTCCAGAAGCTGCATTCGCAGATCTGCCTTTGCTTTCGCCTCCTGAGAATACTCTACTTCCGGAAGATCGATTCCTGCCCGCTCGGCAAGCATTTTCAGAGCTTCCACAAAAGTAAAATTCTCATACTCCATAATAAAGGTAAATACGTTTCCACCTGCTCCACATCCGAAGCAGTAATACATCTGCTTCTCCCGGCTCACAGAAAATGACGGAGATTTCTCATTATGGAATGGACACAGCCCAAAATATGAACTTCCTTTTTTCTGAAGTTTTACATATCCGGAAATCACATCTACAATATCATTTCTGGATCGCACTTCTTCAATAATCTCATCAGAATAGTACACCACTGTCTCCTTTCCGCTTATTTACGCTGAATTTTGAGAAGATCCTGATAAAAATCCCCTCTATATATTATATTCGACAAAAGTTCGTGATTTCCTTTAAAAATTCCAAGATTCTGGAATAAAATTTTCCTGAAAGATTTTAATCGCATAAGTGTCCGTCATACCTGCGATATAATCACAGATCACCCGCTCCCGATGCTCCCCCGCATCGATCATGGCCAGATATTTATCCGGAAGCTTTTCGATATGCGTCTCATAGAAATGATACAGACTTTGAATCATATGAACTGCCTTTTCTTCTTCTCCCTTTGCCACCGGATTTTGATACACATGCTGAAACATAAATTTTCTCAGCCCCATCGTTGCTTCCTCAATATCCGGGGACATTCTGATAAATGGGCGGTTCATACTGTTGACAATCACATTATGTACCATCGTATTTAACCGTTCAGAAGATGTTTCGCCAAGCACACGCCTGTACATTTCCGGTATATCTGCTTCCACAAGAACCCCGCCCCGGACTGCATCATCAATATCATGATTGATGTAAGCAATCTTATCTGACAGACGTACAATCTGTCCCTCCAGCGTGTGAGGAGTTCCGCTTGTCTTATGATTTAGTATTCCATCCAGCACTTCATAAGTCAAATTCAGCCCCTGTCCCTGCTTTTCAAGCTTTTCTACCACTCGGATACTCTGCTTATTGTGCGAAAAGCCTTCCCGACAGACTGCATTCAGCGCACGCTCTCCTGCATGCCCAAACGGTGTGTGCCCAAGATCATGTCCCAGTGCGATTGCTTCTGCCAGATCTTCGTTAAGCCGCAATGCCTTGGCAATCGTTCGCGCATTCTGCGATACTTCCAGTGTATGCGTCAGCCGTGTTCGGTAGTGATCTCCTTTCGGCTGAAGAAATACCTGTGTTTTCTGCTTCAGCCTGCGAAATGCCTTTGAGTGAAGAATCCGGTCACGATCCCGTTGAAACACCGGTCGGATATCGCACTGTGGCTCCTCCCGTTTTCTTCCCTGTGAGTCTTTGCTTTTCATAGCATAAAGACTCAAGTATTCATATTCTCTTTTTTCAAGCTGTTCCCGGATCGTCATACACTCGCTCCTTTCCGTACGTTTCTTTTTACACGATACTCTCCCATTACTCTTATTATAGCGAAATTCCTTCTTTATGCAAATGATCCCCTCTTTATTTTTTTTATTTTTCCCCAAAAAAATCTTGAATCTATGAACCATTTTCCTTTATAATAGCTTCTGGAATTTTTATACAAAATAAATTTAAGAAGGGTGATACTATGGAAAAAGATATGACTGCCGGAAGCCCGGCAAAGATGATACTGAATTTTACAATCCCTTTATTTCTCGGAAATGTATTTCAACAGTTTTACAGTATGGCAGATACCGTCATCGTCGGTAAGTTCGTAGGTACAAAAGCGTTGGCTGCCGTTGGTTCCACCGGTACGATCATGTTTCTCATTGTAACCAGCCTGATTGGTATGACTGCCGGTTTTACTGTCCTGACTGCCCAGCGCTTTGGAGCCGGTGATCTTGCCGGAATGCGAAAATCTGTAGCCATGTCCGGGATTCTCTCTGCCATCATTTCAATTCTTATTACAATCATCAGTATGGCGGGAATGAAATCCCTTTTGACAGTAATGAATACACCGCAAGACATTTTCCATGATGCATATGTATATATTATGATCATCTGCGGCGGGATTGTAGCACAGATTCTCTATAATCTGCTCTCCAGTATTTTAAGAGCCCTTGGAAACAGCAAGGTTCCTCTTTACTTTTTGATTTTTGCAGCCCTTATGAATATTGTCCTGGATCTTGTCTTCATTATCGGCTTTCATCTGGGTGCAGCCGGAGCAGCCTACGCCACCGTCATCTCCCAGGGGCTTTCCGGCGTTCTTTGCCTGATTTATATTATTAAGAAAGTACCTATTCTGAAGATGACAAAAGATGACTGGCGTATAGACTGGATTGTTGTAAAATTTCAGCTGACCATTGGACTTCCGATGGCTTTCCAGTATTCAATCACAGCCATCGGTACGCTTATGGTACAGTCTGCTCTTAATATTCTTGGCTCTACTATGGTTGCCGCTTTCACAGCTGCATGTAAGATTGAACAGGTTGTAACACAGGCGTTTATCGCTATGGGAACTACTCTTTCTGTCTATTCTGCCCAGAACATGGGAGCCGGCAAAGTCAAACGAATCCGGCAGGGATTTCGCGCTGCTACCTGGATGAGTTTTGTTTACGCCATCCTCAGCGGACTTCTCATCATGACTGTCGGCAAATATATGACGGTTTTCTTTGTCTCAGGAAATATTGGAGAAATTATGGATGCAGTAGATATTTATCTGAAATGTGTCGGCATCTTCTTCATTCCATTAGCGGTAGTCAATCTCTACCGGAACGGAATTCAGGGAATGGGATTTGGACTTCTTCCGATGATGGCGGGAATTGCCGAATTGATTGGACGAGGCGTTACTGCCGTCATTGCTTCCCGCCATGCAAGTTATCTCGGCATCTGTCTTGCAAGTCCTGCCGCCTGGATTCTTGCCGGAGCACTTCTTATTGTCATGTATTTTTATATCATGAAACATAAAATGCCAATCTCAGAAGAAACTGCTCCTTAACGAAAAAGCTTCCCTCCGCATCTTGGAAGGAAGCTTTTTTATTATGATTCTTTATTTTTCTCTTTGGCAATACGCTTTTCGATTGCATCTGCCACTGTCTCCAGCACCTTGATTCTTGCAAAACGCTTGTCATTGCCTTCTACAACAATCCACGGCGCATATGGCGTAGAAGTGCGGATCAGCATTTCATTTACTGCTTCTTCGTAGGCATCCCATTTCTCACGGTTACGCCAGTCTTCTTCCGTAATCTTCCACTGTTTTTCCGGATTCTCCTGACGCTCACGGAAGCGCTTTGCCTGTTCTTCCTGATCAATATGCATCCAGAACTTCAGCACAATTGCACCTGCGTCTGCCAGGTCTTTCTCCATATCATTAATTTCCCGATAAGCGCGTTTCCATTCCTGTTCGGTGCAGAATCCTTCAATCCTTTCTACCATAACCCGCCCATACCATGTCCGGTCATAGATTGCAATGTGTCCGGCTTTTGGCATTGTTTTCCAAAATCTCCAAAGATAATGATGTACTTTCTCGATATCATTCGGCGCACAGACCGGATTGACAACAAATCCTCTCGGATCCATCTTCGCTGTCAACCTCCGGATAGCCCCTCCTTTTCCTCCGGCATCCCATCCTTCAAATCCAATCACAACCGGAATCCTTCTGCGATATAATTCATTATGAAGCAATGAGATTTTTTTCTGAAGTTTTTTTAATTTCTTTTTATATGTCTCCCTCGGACAAGTCAGTGACAGATCTGTTTTTGAAAGCGTGGATACTTCCAGCTCTTTCCACAGGCTGTCTTCCGCTTTCTGATGTTCTTCTTCCTGAATGCGTTCTTTCTGAACTCTTTTTGCCGCTGTTTCCAACGCTTTATTCACAATTGTTAAGATCTTTACCTCTGCAAATCTCTTATCAACTGCTTCTACAATATTCCACGGTGCATAATCGGTATCTGTTTTCTGCAGCATCTCTTCATTCAGCGCTTCATATTGTTCAAAAGCTCTGTTCCGCTTCCAGTCTTCTTTCGTCACACGCCAGGCAGTCTCTTTAGATTTTTCCAACTTCTCAAACCGTTGTTTCTGCTCTTTCTTATCAATATCCAAAAACAATTTAATCAATACCATACCGCCATCTGTAATCTGACGTTCAAATGACAGTATGGAACGAAAAGCATTCTCTACCGTATGCTCATCTGACTTTTTTTCAAAGCGTTCTGCCAATACTTTCTGATACCAGCTGCTGTCAAAAATGCTTATATTGCCATTCGCCGGCATCTTATCCCAGAATCTCCACAAAAACGGATGCATCCGTTCTTCTTCCGTCTCATTTTTTACTGCATAAACCCGAAAACCTCTTGGATCCAGATTCTGAATCATCCGACCAATCTGAACTCCTTTTCCGGAAGCATCATAGCCCTCAAATACAATCATGACCGGGATATCAAGCTGTCTGCACAAGCGCTGCAGTTCACCGAGCCGCTGTCCAAGCTGTGATACCCGCTTTTGATAGTCATCTTTGTCCATTTTCTTTGTTAAGTCAATTTTCTCCAGCATAATATCCTCCTGTCTTTATTCATCTGCATCTTTGAGGATAATTATACGCTTTTTTCAGAAAATTTTCTATGAATTCTTAACGGAATCTTTTTCCAGTTCTTTTCTGAACTGGTGCGTATACAGATCATAATAATGGCCTCTCTTTGCCATTAATTCTTCGTGGCTTCCCCGCTCAATAATATCTCCGTCTTGAACGACAAGAATAATGTCTGCCTGCCTGATCGTGGAAAGGCGGTGTGCAATGATAAAAGAAGTCCGATCCTGAAGCAGATAGTCAACTGCTTCCTGAATTAACTGCTCTGTCTCTGTATCGATAGAAGCTGTAGCCTCATCAAGAATGAAAATATCCGGATCTGCCAATACTGCGCGGGCAAAAGAAACAAGCTGCTTTTCTCCTGTAGAAAGGGAATCTCCGCCTTCTCCAACATCACTATTCCACCCCTGTTCCAAATGTCGCACGACTTTATCCGCAGATACTCTTGCTGCCGCCGCTTTTACTTCTTCATCTGTTGCTTCCAAACGTCCATAACGAATATTTTCCATGACACTTCCGGAAAACAGATGTGGATTCTGAAGTACATATCCAATATGGCTGTGAAGCCATAGCTGACTTCGTTCCCGGTAGTCTCGTCCATCAATTAAGATTCTGCCCTTTGTCGGTTCAAAAAATCTGCAGACAAGATTTACAATGGTACTCTTTCCGGCTCCTGTTTCTCCAACAATTGCCACTGTTGTTCCTGCCGGTACCTTTAGATTAAAATCTTTCAAAATATATTCGTTTCCATCCGGATATTTGAAAGATACATGTTCAAACTCAATCTCCCCGCGGATTGGCTCAAAATTTTCTGTTTTCGGTTCAAACACATCTCCATAAGTCTCTGTAACTTCTTTTGTATCGCGGATCTGTGGTTCCTCATCGAGAAGTCCCATTACCCGCTCAATATTCGCCTGAGCTGAAATTAATTCGGACAGGTTTCGGGCAATCTGCTGGATAGGCTCAAACAAATTGACCGCGTACGCCGTAAAAGCCGACAGTGTTCCGATCTCAAGCGCATGATCAAGCACCATCATTCCTCCATTCTTAAGAATGATTGCTGTAGCCACCGATCCAAAGAGTACGATCAGGGAAATATAGACCGCATTTAGTCTTGCCCCGCGGATACCGCTCATTCTCATATCCGCTGTTACTTCCCGGAATTCCCGCGTGTTTTTCCCCTCAATCACAAGCGTTTTGGACGTCTTTGCTCCCATAATCCCTTCATTATAGGCACTGGTAATTTTCGAATTCTGTTTTCGTATTCTTCTGTTCCAGTGCAGAATCCGTTTCTGAAAATATCCGGTCAGGAACACAATAAACGGAACAATCAGAATTACCCAGAGCGCCAATTTGAAATTCAAAAATGACATAGCGATCAGTACGCCGATCACATAAGTCAGCGCCCATAAAATATCTACAAGATTCCATGCAATTAATCCGCTGATTCTTCCCGTATCGCTCATAACGCGGGCCAGAATATATCCTACCGGCGTCACATTATAATAAGAAAATGACAATGTCTGCAAATGTTTAAAACATGCAAATCTCATATCTCTTAAGAGATTCAGCTCAATCCTTGTAGAACCCCTTGTAAATACAATTACGCTCAGCGACTGTATTAGAATTACAACGCCATAAACAGCGGCGAATCTCCATATATGTTCTACCGTACCTGCTTCAATAAATTCATCTACTGCATACCGCTGAAACAGCGGCAGCATAATATCGATAAGCGCACATACAAGATTAAAAAACAATACGATCGCAAATGTTTTATAAAATGGTTTAAAAAACGGAAGCAATCGTTTCCAGATTTTTAAATCAAATTCACTGCTGTATTCTTTTTCTTCTATCTTCATTGTTAATTACCTCCCTTCTTCCTGCTGTCCCATCTGAATATCATGGATCTTCCGATAAGTTCCTCCAAGTTCCATTAATTCTTCATGAGATCCCATTTCTGTAATTTTTCCATCCGAAAGTACCATAATCTTATCTGCCTGCATCAGCGTAGTAATTCGATGAGAGATCAAAATTACCGTCGCCTGATTCATCCGTTCTTTCAGCGCTGTACGAATCTTAATATCTGTCTCTGTGTCCACTGCTGAAAGCGAATCGTCAAAAATCATAATATCTGCATTTTGCATCAGCATCCGGGCAATCGCAACTCTCTGCTTCTGACCTCCGGAAAGTGTTACTCCCCTCTCTCCTACAATGGTGTCATAACCATCTGTAAAACTGTCGATGGCGCTGTCTACACATGCAATCTCACAAGCTTTCTTAATTTCTCCCAGAGTCGCTTCCTCCAATGTAATACTGATATTTTCCTGAATTGTCCGGGAATAGAGAAACGGTTCCTGCAGTACAAGTCCCACATGTTTTCTAAGATAACTTTTCTGAATATTTCGGATATCGGTATCTCCGATTAAAATCCTTCCTTCTCCTTCTTTCAATTCATATAAACTGTTAATCAAATGTACAAGCGTACTTTTACCGCTTCCTGTCGTTCCCAGGATGGCAAATGTTTTGCCTGCTTCAATAGTAAAATTCAAGTCTTTTACAATTGGCTGCCCCTCTTCGTATCCAAATGTCACATGTTCAAAATGAATATCCTGATTCATCGGAGGTGTGCATGCGCCCGGAGCATCTTTCTCTGATTCACTGTCTAATATGTATGCCAGACGGTCAATAGAAACTCCTGCTTTACTCATTTCCGAAAGTACACGGCCGAGACTTCTTACCGGCCAGATCAATGTCGCATTGTAAGACACCAACGCCAAAAATTCTCCCAGCGTAATATTTCCATTCACTGTTGAAATTGTTCCCAGTGTGATAATCAACATCACCTGAAGACCAGTAATCAAATCTCCTGTTCCCCAGTACAGACTCATAATCTTCCCAAGACGGATCCACATATTAGAAAAATCAATATTTTTTTCCTGAAACCGTTCCGTTTCATAACGCTCCCGTCCAAAAGCCCGAACGACACGGACACCAGTAAGGTTTTCCTGCACTTGTGTAGAAAGCCGTCCTTCCGCCTCATCTGCATCCAGAAATTTATTTCCGATCTTTCCATAAAAATAGCCGGAATAAAGCACAATAACCGGAATAAATATAATTGCGATCATCGTAATCTTCACACTCATTGAAAGCATTACACTGACTGAGAATAAAATCAAAAAGCAAATACGAAATACTTCCAGCAGCTGATTCGTGATAAAGTTTTTAACCACTTCTACATCCGAAGTACATCTCTGAATAATCTCTCCGGTCTGGTGCTTTGTATGCCACTCAAAGGGCAGCGTCTGGATATGTGCAAACAACGTATCTCTAAAATCTTTCACAAAATGCTCAGATCCTTTTGCGGTAAATGTTCTCGCCCAATAATTGCAAAGCATATTCAGACATGCGATGATAATAACCGCTGTTGCTGCGGCAGTCAGCATTGTCCCTGGATCAGCAAACACTTTCAGGCTCTGCGGAAGCGGCTCACTTCCGAGAATAGAATCTACACTCGTTCGAATGATCTGTGGAATAATCGCATTCAATACTGTATTGCCCATTGAAAATATAAGGGCTAATACAAAAAAATGTGTATTTCCTTTTAAAAAACGTAAGATAACTTTTGCCTTCCCCTTCATGATATCCTCCTTTTCACTTACCTTTTCTTATATATCATTTTTACATAATATTTTTTGGATGCCAGCTGATCTTGACACGCAAAAGAATATTTATGTTTCATAAATGCACGAAAAAAGAGTATTGCATATGCAATACTCTTTTCATATAGTGCGGAAGATGGGACTTGAACCCACACGATCGCATTGATCACAAGATCCTTAGTCTTGCTCGTCTGCCAGTTCCGACACTTCCGCGTGCCTCATCGGTACTTGTATATAATACTATATATTCTTGCATATGTCAACTACTTTTTTAATTTTTTTATTTTTTTATTTTTTTCTGTAGCTGCTGTATGCAAAGGTTTGGGGCAATCCAACGACTCCCCGAAAGGGAGTCGCCCTCAAAACAATTTGACGTAAATCAAACCCCTATGAAGTTAAACTTCAATTAAGCTAATTTTGATTTTGCAGTCTCTGCTAAAGCTGCAAATCCCTGTGCATCATTTACTGCTAATTCAGCAAGCATTTTTCTGTTGATTTCAACACCTGCTAATTTTAATCCATGCATCATCTTGCTGTAAGATAATCCATTCATTCTAGCTGCAGCATTGATACGGGCAATCCATAACTGTCTCATCTGACGTTTACGCTGTTTTCTTCCTGCGTATGCACTTGTAAGTGCTCTCATTACAGACTGTTTTGCAACTCTATACTGTTTTGATCTGGCTCCTCTGTAACCTTTTGCCAGCTTTAATGTTCTATTGTGTTTCTTCTTTGCGTTCATTCCGCCTTTAATTCTTGCCATCTCTTAATCCTCCTTCAATCTTTCCATTACCTACAGATATGGTAAAATCTTCTTCATGTTCTTTACGTTAGTAGCATCTGTGATTGTTGCATGTCTAAGATTTCTTTTTCTCTTAGCTGATTTCTTTGTTAAGATATGGCTCTTATAAGCTTTGTTTCTTTTTAATTTTCCTGTACCTGTTACTTTGAAACGTTTTGCAGCAGCTCTGCTTGTTTTTATTTTTGGCATAATGTGTTCCTCCTTCATTTTGGTTCACTTTTGTAAACCTGTAAATAATTTATTTTTAACGTTTTTCAGTTAAAACCATACTCATGCTTCTGCCTTCAAGCTTAGCAGGTTTTTCAATAGATGCAACATCTTTCAACAATTCTGCGAAATCATCAAGAATATGCTTACTTGTCTGCATATGCGCCATCTCTCTTCCACGGAAACGAAGTGTAACTTTTACCTTATTTCCTTTTTCGAGGAATTTTCTCGCATTGTTCACCTTTGTGTTTAAGTCATTTCCTTCGATGTTTGGTGACAGACGCACTTCCTTTACTTCGACAGTCTTCTGTTTTTTCTTTGCTTCCTTTTCTTTTCTCGCCTGTTCATAACGATACTTTCCGTAATCAATAATTTTGCAAACCGGCGGTTTTGCTGTCGGAGCAATTTTAACCAGATCCAGTTCCGCTTCCTGCGCAAGCTTCATAGCTTCTCTCGCAGACATAATCCCAAGCTGGTCTCCATTTTCTCCAATAAGACGGACTTCTTTGTCTCTGATTTGTTCGTTGATCATTAATTCGCTAATTGTAGTGCACCCCCATCATAATCTCTATGCTTTCATTACCAGGCATAAAAAAAGCGGATAGACAAACTATCCACATATACTTCCATAATACTATCCTTCTGTTCAGATACTATTATATCAATATCAAACCATTAGTCACTCACTTGTGCTAAGGTGAGAGTGGATACTCTGCTTTCTTTTCTCATGCACGTCATATGTTATCACATACATATATAACTGTCAAGTGTTTTTCTAATTTTATATGAAATATTTTTTTAATCTTATTGAGATAATTGTGTGATAAATATATGTTATCGTAGATTATTATAAAGTACCTCTAATCAAAAATCAATTACATTCTATAATAGGAGATATTCTTATGAAACACTGTGCAAGAAAAAAAGCTTTACACCGCAAGCCTATGAAAAGAACAGCTAAACACCGTCAGCCTCATCCGGCTTATATGATTCTTTTTATACTGACTGCTGTTTTTTATTTCGGGATGGCAATCTATTTTTCTTTTCATCTTCTTCCAGGTACAACAATTAACAACATTCCATTTTCTAACAATACATGCGAAAACGTCACAAAATATTTCCGTAATCAGATTCGTGATTATCAATTAACACTTCAGCTTGCAGATGGAAGCACCACAGTGATTGACAGCGCTTCCATTTCTCTTGCTTATGATGGCAACAAGGCTATTCAGACGATCTTTGATGAACAGCCGGTATTCGCCTGGCCAGCTTATCTGTGGCGCACGCAGCATCTGACAGTCCCTTTAAATGTTACATATAATATAGAAGCAATGGATTCTGTGCTGCTCTCTTTCGTACCTCCGAGTCCGGAAACACTCATCCCTTCTGCATCTGCTGAACCAGAATTTAACGGTGACACTTTCGTGATCAAACCGGAAGTCTATGGCAATGAGATAAATCCGGAACAACTCCGTAAAACGATTGACCATGCAGTTACCACGCTCACTCCAACGGTTAATCTGCTCGAACAGCATTGTTATCAGAAGCCGAAATATACCGCTAACTCAAAAGCTGTACAGGAAGCCTGTCGTATTTTAAATCAATACTGCAGCACTTCTATTACATACCAGATTGGCAATCAGACAGAAGTGATCGACAAATCTGTTATTTCCTCCTGGCTGACTTGGGATGAAAACATGAACGTCTCTGTGAACCGTGATGCAGTGACCGCATTTTATCGCGATTTTGGTACACGGTATGATACACTTCGTTCTGAACGTACTTTTACAACACCGACCGGCAAAAATGCAGTTGTCTCCGGAGGAACTTATGGCTGGTCTGTAGATGAGGCCGCTGAAATAGAATATATCCTCTCCATTCTTGAGAGCGGTCAATCTGTCACGAAAGAGCCCGCTTATGTGCAGACGGCTGCTGCCCATGCCAATCCGGACTGGGGTAATACTTATATCGAGGTAGATCTGACTGAACAGCATATGTGGTATCTTCAGAACAATACTGTTGTCTTTGAGTGTGATGTTGTAACCGGTGAACCCATTCCTGAAAAAGAAACACCGACAGGCGTTTTCTTTATCATGGAAAAACTCCGCAACAAAACGTTGATCGGCGCTCCGGATCCTATTACCAACGAGCCTTCTTACCGGCAGCCTGTTAAATACTGGGCAAGAGTTACCGGAACCGGCATCGGATTCCATGATGCCGACTGGCAGACAGCTTTCGGAGGCTCCAGATATCTTTATTACGGTTCTCACGGATGTATTAATATGCGTCCTTCCGATGCTGCCGCCTTTTATGATATGATTTCTGTAGGAGATCCCGTCATTATTCATAACTGATGATGCGTGACGAATTCTCTGTAACTGATAATCACAATCCAAAACCAGAGCGAATTTAACATAACAAGATAAATTTGTCACTTGTTTGAACTTTCTTTTACTGTCATAATTATGTATTAGTACTAAATGAATGGGGGAAACATTATTATGAAAGAAAGAAGTAATTTTTCCAGCAAGATCGGCTTTGTTCTGGCAGCAGCCGGTTCTGCTGTCGGACTGGGGAATTTGTGGCGGTTCCCATATCTCGCCGCCCAATATGGCGGAGGCACGTTCCTTCTTGTTTATGTTATATTGGCGCTTACGTTTGGATTCACACTCATGATTGCAGAAATTGCAATCGGACGTAAGACAGGGCTCAGCGCAATCGGCGCTTTCAAAGCACTTGATAAACGATTTAATTTTCTTGGAATCCTGGCTTCCATCGTTCCGATCATCATATTCCCATACTACTCTGTTATTGGAGGCTGGGTAATTAAGTATCTCGTGACATTTGCTCAGGGACAGGCGAACGCCGCCGCACAGAACGATTACTTTACAGGATTTGTGTCAACAGCCACTGAACCGGTTGTCTGGTTTTCCATTTTCCTTGGCATTACAGCAATTGTTGTTATGTTCGGTGTGGAAAAGGGTGTCGAAAATGTCAGCAAATTCATGATGCCAGTTCTTGTCCTGCTTACAATTGGAATCGCTGCCTATACTTGTACGATCGATGGCGCAGGCGAAGGCATCAAATACTACCTTCAGCCACATATGAAAGATTTTTCAGCGAAAACAATCCTCGCTGCTATGGGACAGTTGTTCTATTCTATGTCACTTGCAATGGGCATTATGGTTACATATGGTTCTTACATGAAGAAAGACAACAACCTGGAACGCTCTGTTCATCAAATTGAAATTTTTGATACCGGAATCGCATTTTTCGCAGGATTAATGATTATCCCTGCAGTATTTGCATTCTCAAACGGAGATACTTCCAATTTAAAGGCTGGTCCAAGCTTAATGTTCGTTACACTTCCAAAGGTATTCGACAGCATGAAAGCCGGCAATCTGATTGGATTCGTTTTCTTTCTGCTTGTATTATTTGCAGCATTAACCTCTTCGATTTCATTGATGGAGACTATCGTTTCTATCTTAATGGATAAATTCCACCTGAAACGCCGCACAACCTGTGCCGGTGTCGCAATCGGAGCATTAATCCTCGGTATCCCTTCTTCTCTTGGATTTGGCGTACTGAGTCATATTTCCTGGAGAAATATGACCATTCTTGATATCATGGACTTCATCAGCAACAGTATCCTGATGCCGATCGTTGCCTTCTTTACATGTATTTTTGTTGGATTTGTGATTTCACCGAAAGTCATTTCCGATGAGATCAAAGCAACCAATGGACGCTTCAAATTAGAAAAAATGTTCACAATCATTATCAAATGGGTTGCGCCTATTATTCTGGTATTGATTTTAGTAAGTTCTATCTTGAACGCACTTGGAATTTATACACTTTAATAGATATACTTTTTCAATATAATCAACAAAAGGCCGAAGATACAGTTCCTTTCATCTTTCAACATTCTAACTGTATCTTCGGCTTTCATTAATTTCTCATATAAAATCTATTTATCTCTTCTCACCCATACAGAATACAGCAACTACCCCCGGTCCTGTATGTGTTCCGATCACAGTACCGATTCCGTTGATTACAACATCCTGAATTCCATATTTCTTTTGAATCTGTGTTTTTACATATTCTGCATCCTCCAGACAGTCCCCATGAGTTACCATTACAAGATCATTCTCATATCCTTCCATCTGTTTTCCCATCATATCTACAATCGTATTCAGGGCTTTCTTTCTTCCGCGCTCTTTACCAATTACAATAAGTTTCCCCTCATCATTCATATGAATAATCGGTTTAATCTGGACAAGTGTTCCAAGCACTGCTGTCGTTTTAGAAATGCGTCCTCCTCGATATAAATGATTTAAATCATCCACTGTTACATTATGACAAATATGAAGCTTATTCTCTTCCAGCCACTGTGCCAATTCCTCCAGTGTCATTCCTTCTCGCTGTTTCTTCAGCGCTTTCACCAGAAGCAGTCCCTGCCCCATACTTGCACAGAGTGAATCTATCACGATAATCTTAGCATCCGGATATTCTTCTGACAGCTCTTCTGCTGCAATTCGTTCACTATTATACGTTCCGCTTAATCCTGAACTAAATCCAATACAAAGAATATTCTTTCCTGCTTTTACAAATGGTTCAAAAAATTCTTTTGCCTGTTCCGGATTTACCTGGGAAGTCGTAGGCATGGATCCTTCCCGAAGCTTATCAAAAAACTCTTTTCCGGAAAGTCCCTTTCTGTCTTCATAAGTCTTGCCATCTAATACATAATTTAACTGGAGCACCGGAATTCCCTGCTCTTCCAGCATATGTTCCGGCAGATCTACTGTACTATCTGTTACGATGATAAAATCTCTCATGTTATTCCTCCCTGTATATATCTATGCACATTATACACGAAAACAAAGAGCTGGTACAGTTTTTCTTTTAATTCACTTTACTAATTCAACTTAATATTTAGATAATTGCGCCCTGACAGTGTTTTATTAAATGCAAGCGAACAAAAAATAATCACACATCCTATTCCAAAGCCTGCCACATTGAACATCGCTGTCAGTACGAGCAATAACAATCGCATAAACTTAAGCGCATAACCAAGTTCAAAATTAGGCTGCGTATAATTTGAAACTGCTACAAACGCCATATAAAGCATCACTTCTGAATTAAACCAACCGGATTTTACGGAAAACTCTCCCATCACAATACCGGCAATCACACTGAGCGGCGTGCTTAACATACTCGGCGTATTCATCGCCGCTAACCTTAATCCATCAATCCCAAGTTCCAGCATCAACATCTGATAAATAAGCGGAATATTAATCTCATCCTGCACTTGAATAAATGCGAACATATCGGGAATCCACTCCGGGTTCTGCATAAACAACAAGAACAGCGGCGTAAAAAATACCGTCAGAATTGTTATAATTGCCCTTGAAATCTTCAGATAAATTCCTGTCAACGTTGGAAAATAATAATCATTCGCCTCTTCAATCATATCGAGAATTGACGTTGGCAAAATCATTGCAGAGGGTGAATTGTCAACAAGAATCGCAACCTTTCCTTCCAGAAGGCAGGCTGCCGCTGTATCCGGCCGTTCAGTAAACTTGAATTTTGGAAAAGGATTAAACCATTTCCGTTTAAACAATGCTTCTGCTAAACTCTGCTGGTTCATCCGAAGATCATCAATTTCAAGAGATTCGATCCGATTCAGGAGATTTTTCAATAACTCCTGATCCACTCTGTCTTCCATATAGCTTACTACAACGTCAGAACGGGAACTTTTTCCTACTTCCAGCATTTTCATCACAAGATGCGGATCTCTGATTCTTCTTCTCATTAATGCGGTATTAAATACAATTGTTTCTACAAACCCATCTCTTGATCCCCGGAGCGATTTGTCCTTGTCAGGTTCATCCACTCCTCTTGCCGGATAGGTGCGTGTGTCGATGGCAATACATTCTTCATAGCCGTCAATAAAAAGGCAGGTGACTCCTGAAAGAATATTGCGTATAATATCATCAAAATCATTTATAATATCTACTTCCACATAAGAAACAACCTTTTCTGAAAATGCTCTTGCAGAATCAGGCATATTTTTCTCTGTCACCGCAAAAAATGATGCCATAATCTTGACCATCGCTTCATCTTTCATAAAACCATCAATAAAATAAAAAGAAGACGCCCTGCCTCCGATCTCAATATCTCTTTGCAGCACGTCAAAACTTTCCTCAATTGGAAGCTGCATTGATAAATAGCGCCGGTTCTCTTCTATAAGTCTGCTAACTTTCTTCGCCATAGAACTCCTCCTCGAACTGTTGCTACTTATCATGCCCGCTTCTTTTCATTTTCATTCTCTTTATTTTGTTGTACTTCCGAATCCGCCGTTTCGGATCTCGTCTGCATCATCATCTACTGTGATACCATACTCTACAAAAATTCCCTGCATAAATCCGGTTCCTTCCGGAATCTCGACCGTCTTGCCTTCCTTTGTATCATTTGTAATCTTAGCAAAAATATGCCCTTCATTATCTGAATAAAAATAATCACTGTCAATGATTCCGACGGTGTTGTTCAACTGTAAACGATACTTAAATCCAAGTCCGCTCCTCGGATAACATTTCAGCACCCAGTCATACTCCATTTCTACCCGGATCCCTGTTGGAATCTTAACTGTCTCGCCCGGTTTTAATGTGAAAGCAGCCGGCGCAAAAAAATCATATCCCGCGCTGCCTTTCGTAGCACGTTTCGGAAGCCGGATTGCCTCATAAATTTCACCAATCGGCTTCTGCCCTTCCACAGCTTCTCCAAATGTATCCGTCCAGTCGGATTCAAACCGTTCTTTACTTACTTTATGAAATCTCGCAATTCTTCTCATGTCTGTTCTTTCCTCTTCTTCTATTGGTTATGCATGCAGTACGACTGTTCCGGCTTTCAGCGTTGCAGGAACATCTATTACCCGCTGATTCGCACTTCCCTTCCAATGCAGGTTTGCATCAAACTTCTCGATCTGGAACTCCCCGTCTACAATTACATCTACATACTTAACAATTTCCATCGTTCTAATCTCTTCCCATGTACACCCGGTATAAAGCCAGATTGTTTTCTCCGGAAATTTTGTACGGATTTCTTTTGCCAGTTCTTTGATTTCATATATATTGTTTGCGTGAAGCGGATCTCCGCCGCTGAATGTAATTCCACTGACATAACTTTTCTCTAATTCATCAAAAAGTTCTTTCTTTGCAGACTCATCAAAAATAAGTCCGCTGTTCGGATCCCATGTGATCGGATTCTGACATTCTTTACAGCAATGATCACATCCGGATACCCACAGTACTACCCGGAGTCCGTCTCCATTTAACATATCATCCTTTGTGATATTATGATAACGCATTACATACTTTTCCTTTCCGCAATTTCTGCCATTTTCGCGTCATTCAGACGAGTATCGCCCTTTACGCGGGAATAGGATAAATATCCGTTCATCCGGTCAATTTTTGTTAGATTTGAACTTCCACAAACCGGACATACATCCATCGAAAGCTCTTCATGACCACAGTCATCACAGTAAGCCAATGACAGATTCACACCTTCATAAAATCCAAGTTCCATTGCACGGCGTACAAGTGATTTGATCGCCTCTTTATTATAATTGATCGGATATTTTACATACTGAATTTTCCCGCCATTGAGAAGATCCCAGAATCTTCCTTCCAAATTCTGTTTTTCAATCGGCGTAATCTCTTCTGTTACATGACAGTGGAAACTGTTACTTACATATGGACGGTCAGAAACATTTTCAATGATCCCATATTTCTTGCGGAACTGCTGAACCTGAACACCACAGAGATTCTCTGCCGGAGTGCCGTAAATTGCATACAGATGTCCGTCTTCTTCTTTAAATTCATTAATGCGCTTGTTAATGTATTCCATTGTCTCAAGTGCAAAAGCACCGTCCTCCACAAGAGATTTCTTATTGTGAAGCTGCTGCAGCTCATTCAGCGCTGTGATCCCAAAGGATGCTGTTGCGGATTTTAAAAGCGGTTTAATCTTATCATACAGTCCAAGATTACCACCGTAGAATCCTCCTTCACAATAAGCCAGCGGATTCGTTGACGCTTTCATTTCTCCAAGATATTCATAAGTACGAATATGGAGCTGGCGGATCAATTCCAGATAATAGTCAAGCACTTTGAAGAAATCTTTGCTCTCCTGTTTCGCTTTCGCATAAATCATCGGAAGGTGAAGACTGATCGCACCAATATTAAATCTTCCAACAAAAACCGGTTTATCATTATCATCTGCCGGACTCATGCCGCCTCTCTCATACCACGGAGAAAGGAATGCACGGCATCCCATTGGGCTGATGACTTTTCCATAGCGTTTGTACATACTTGCCACATATCCCTTACCGGTCAGACTTAACCAGTCCGGATACATTGTCTTACTGGAGCACTCAATTCCTGCTTCAAATACATCTTCCAGTTCTTTCCCCGGTCCGTGAAGGTTCTCATCATACAGAAATACAATCTTCGGGAATAATACCGGTTTTTTATGTCCCGGTTTGCCCTGCCCGTTTTGGCGCACTCTCAGCATCGTAATCGTTGCCAGCTTACCATACCTGGAAGTATTGATTCCGGCTGTTACCGTAATAAATGGATAATCACCACGACTTGAAGATACGGAGTTAAATTTATACTCCCATCCCTGGAAGCCCTGTTCCATTTCTTTCTCGAGATCTTTCCATGCTATCTGCTGTACGACTTCTTCATCCAATCCCAGGCTTCTGTATTTTTCAATATATTTTTCATGAGATTTTCTCGCATACGGTTCAAGAATATCATCTACGCTCGGAACAGTAAATCCGCCATATTGCTGACTTGCAGCGCTCAGTACGATATCCCCGATAACATCAAATGCCGTATCCAGTGTCTTCGGTTCGTTATACCAGAGATTTCCCATCTCAAATCCGCCGGACAGTACATTCTGCACATCAAACAGACAGCAGTTCATTGTATCGCGTCTTGCAGACATATCATGAATATAAATATAACCGTCACGGATCGCCTGAACTTCCTCAACTGTCAGGAAGAACTTCTTGTAGAGCTCTTTATTCAGCTCATTAAAGATCAGACTCCGTTTTGTAGAAACAAGGGCGCTGTCCGTATTACTGTTTTCTTTGTCTCCGATATACATAATCGACTGACTCTTCTTGTACACTTCATCCAGCATCTGAACAAAATCCTGCTTATAGTTGCGATAATCCCGATAACTCTTCGCCACAAGCGGATTCACCCGCTCAAGCGCACCTTCGACAATATTATGCATCTGCGGAATATGTACTTCATCTACACCCATCTCTTTTACTTTTTCTTCCACAAAACGACAGATATCCTGTAATTCTTCTTCTGTAAATTTTACAAGTACACGATAGGCAGACTTATTGACTGCCACAACAACCTTCTGTACATTAAACTCTTCTGCAGTACCGTCTTTCTTGATTACTTTCAGCATTGCCTTACTCCTTCCTCTCCTATAATCAAATCTATGATTCGTATATATTGTATACATTTCTACCTTTTAAACACAATATAGTGTATAAAGACCATGTAATATAGTACCTTATACACTATAGGAAAGTCAATATACAAATGCACCAAAAATTTCACTGCTTCTGTCTAATTCCCGCATTCTATACTGATCTCATTAAATTGTTTTAGAATATCATCAATCGTAAGAACTGCCTTTTCCTTACCTTTTTTATCCAACACACACTGCCCCTGATGCATCATCAAAAGGCGGCTTCCATATTCCACCGCATAACGAAGATTATGAGTAACCATTATCGTTGTGATATGCTTCTCCTTCACAATCTGATCTGTCAACTCCATAATTAAGTCTGCTGTCTTTGGATCTAATGCTGCCGTATGCTCATCTAAAATCAGAAAATCAATCGGCGTCATAGTAGACATTAAAAGTGCCATTGCCTGACGCTGTCCCCCGGAAAGCGCTCCTACTTTTGTATCCAGTTTTTGTTCCAGTCCAAGATTTAACTGGCGAAGCAATTCCCGGTAATGTTCTATCTGCTTTCGGTTTGTTCCTCTTTGCAGTCCAAAAAAACTTCCTTTATGATCTGCCAACGACATATTTTCCAAAATCGTCATGTCCGGACAAGTTCCAAGCGCCGGATTCTGGTACACTCTTCCAATTCTGCGGCTGCGCCGGAACTCCTTTTCCTTTGTAATATCTTTCCCATTTATAAAAATTTTACCGGATTCCACCGGAATACTTCCACAGATAATGTTTAACATAGATGTTTTACCGGAACCGTTACTTCCGACAACCGAAACAAATTCTCCATCCTCAATCTGCAGATTAAAATGTTCAAAAAGGCACATCTCATTTAATGTTCCCGGATTATAATATTTGTCAATTTCTTTAAGCTCCAGCATGTTTCTTTACCCTCTTCTTTCTGTCCATACTAATGATTAAAATCACAAGAAACAGTACCGCCGTGATCAATTTCATATCCTGCGGCTCAAAATTCCGGATTGCCAGCGCCGCACAGGCTTTATAGATCACTGCACCGATCAGAACCGTTGTTGTTGTCTGAAGTAACGATATATTTTTAAACAGGCTTGTTCCGATAATCACACTTGCCAGACCGATCACAATTGCACCGGTACCCATAGAAATTTCAAAAACTCTTTCCTCCTGACAGAAAATACAGCCAGCCATTGACACAAGTCCATTGGCAATCGCAAGTCCAAGAATCTTCACATTGCCTGCATCTTTTGCAAGGGATGTAACAAGTGTTTCATTGTTACCAACCGCCCGCAGAAGGTATCCGGAACGGGTTTTCATATACAGATCAAGCAGGATTTTTGCAAGCACTGCGATAATAACAATGATAAGCAATGTGCGATACGGAAGTAATCCTTTCGGAACAATCTTGTTCAGCAATGCATTGGAAAAAATGGTTTTCTGCGAAAACAGCGGAACATTTGACGTCCCTGCAATTCTGAGATTGATCGTCCAGAGCGCTGTCATCATAATAATTCCGGACAGCAGATCCCGCACTTTGCATTTCACATGGATCAGTCCCGTACAGATTCCTGCGGCTGCTCCTGCTGCAAAAGATATGAATAGTGTCAAAAATGGATTAAGGCCCCGCGTAAGCATTGCCGCACTAATGGCAGCGCCAAGCGGAAAGCTTCCGTCTACTGTCAGATCCGGAAAATCCAGTATTTTGTATGTGATATAAACTCCCAGCGCCAGAATTCCGTAAATGAATCCCTGCTCCAGAATTGATATGATCAGATTCATGTTGATTGTCCCCCATTCCTTCGATATCTGTTTTTCTACAAGTTTCCCTTCTATTGGGAAATTGTCTCGAACACTTCTGCTGCTCTTTCATTCAGTGACTCCGGAATCTGAATACCAAGCGCTTCTGCTGCTTCTGTGTTGATATAAAGACTGCTTCCTTCGATGACTTCTGCCGTCATTTCACTTGCTTTTGCTTCACCTTTCAACACTTTGGCTGCCATACGTCCTGTCTGCTTGCCAAGTTCCACATAATCCAGTCCCTCTGCTGCCAGGCATCCAAGTTTTACCTGTTCAATCTCACTTCCAAATACCGGAATACTTTTCTTCGTTGCTTTTTCTAAAATTGTGGTAAGCGAGTTTACTACTGTATTGTCTGTCAGATTTGTCATGCAGTCTACTTTTGATAACAGACTTTCCGCTGCCAGAGGAATATCTGCTGTTGCTGTAATACCTGCCTTTTCAATCGTAAATCCATACTCCGGCGCCAGTTTTTCATAAGTTTCAATGGCTGAAATAGAGTTCGCTTCACTTGTTGTATACATAATTCCAATGGTCTTCGCCTCCGGAAGCATCTCCCGGATCATTTTCAATTGTTCTTCAATCGGAAGCTGATCGCTCGTTCCTGTCACTTCTCCAACCGGATTTCCTTCCTCATCTGTCAACTGCGCTGCTGCTGTATCTGTCACAGCAGTATAGATTACCGGAATTCCCATATCCATGGCTGCATTATAGGCTGTCTGAGCGCTCGGTGTTGCTATGGCGCAGATCAGATCTGCCTGATCAGATACAAACGTATCTGCAATCTGTCCTGCCGTTCCCATATCTGCTGCTGCATTTTTATAAGTAACGGTAAGATTCTTTCCCTCTTCAATTCCTTCTTCTTTCAGACCTTCCAAAAAGCCTTCCCGACAATTATCAAGAGAACCATGCTCTGCAAACTGTGAAATTCCGATCTGATATTCTTCTGCCTTGCTTTGACTGCCCTTTGCTTCATTTTTTGCATTTCCGCATCCTGTGAATACTCCCATTGTGAATGCTGCTGCCAGTAAAATTGCTGTTACTTTTCTCTTCATAATTCATTCTCCTTCTTTATTCTGCATTTTCGCGTTTTGCCAACCAAAGAGTTCTATGCCTCACTCTCTGATCCATGTCAGTTCAGAAGGGGCTGTCAATGGTCGATACAACGAAAAAACCGCCCCAGGCTATTCGCCTGAGACGGTAATAAAATCTTATTATCGCGGTACCACTCAACTTGACAATCTGTCCACTCTCTCATGTACTAACATACATTCCTAATTGGTAACGGGTTCGGTTCCCGTCAGCGTCTACTTAAATGAAAATTCATCTGTTCAAGCTGCCCTCGAAAGTCCATTCAGTCATCTGCTCCATACAGCAATCCCACCATCTGCTGCTCTCTGTGATATCGCCTGATCACTTACTCCTCTTTCTCAACGGTTTTTCTATGTTCTACACTTTACCACGGTAAATTATATTTGTCAATATATCTTATGCAATTTTCTGAAAAATGTGTATCTGCACAGCAATTTTTTCAAAACAACATCTCAATTATTTTAATTTCTCAATGCAGGCACGCACGCGGGCTTCAAAAATGTCTTTGCCGACAAACTGAATAATGGAATACAGATCCGGCGTATTTTTATGTCCTGTTACCGCAACGCGGAGCATACCGCAGGCATCTGCAATCATTCCTTTATACGCTTCCGGATTCGCCTTATATTCTTTCTTATTTGCACAGTAGTTTTTCGCTCCTGCAATTACTTTCACATCTTCAAACCATTTTTCCGCATCTGTATCAAACTCATACCCTTCCAGATAAGCGTCCAGAAGCTCAATAATGTCTTCTTTCGGTCTTGTCTCGTCAAATTCATAGGCATCAATCGTCTTCTCCAGATTGTAGAGGTATGGATACATTTCTGACAGATCAGACCATTTCCCAACGTCACGGCGCACTTTGTTGCCATTATATTTCCAAAGCTTAATGCTGCCTTTGAACTTTTCCTCATCGGCTTCAATGATTGCTGAAAGTTTCTCATCGTAGTTTGCTGCCCAGGCTTTGATTTCTTCAAATAACTGCTCTTCTGTCTTCTCTGCAATGACGCGCTTGCTGATATCATTTAATTTCACAATGTCAAACAGCGCTCCGCTGACACTCATTTTGGAAAGTCGGAATTCAAATTCAGAATTATCTGCCTCCGGATTATCACGTCTCCACTCTTCATAGTCAGAGTTGGCAATCGTCAGCATATATTCTATCAGAGATTCCTTCGGATATCCCTGCTCACTGTAATAGCTCACTGCTGCTTCCGGATCTTTTCTCTTACTGAGTTTTCTCTTAGAACCATTCTCGCTCTTCATAATCGGAGCAATATGCGCATAAGCCGGAAGCGGGAAGCCAAACGCTGCAAATAACTGTTCGTGGATCGGATAAGAAGAAATCCACTCATCTCCGCGGATAACGTGTGTTGTTCCCATCAGGTAATCGTCGATAGCATGGGCTGCATGGTAAGTCGGAATCCCATCTGTCTTTAAGAGCACAACATCATTGATGTTCTCCGGCAGTTCAATATCTCCTTTGATCAGGTCATGGCAAACTGCTTTCTTCTCTTTATCCCCATTGGAACGAAGACGCACAACAAACTTATCCCCACGTTTTACTCTCTCATAAGCTTCTTCCGGAGATAACTTTCTGCATGCGGCGTATTCTCCGTAATAACCCATATCTTCTTTCTTCTCTTCCTGCTCCTTACGGATTGCAGCAAGCGCTTCTTCTGTACAGAAGCACGGGTATGCTCCGCCTTCTTCCATCAGACGTTTCACATAGGCACGATAAATCTGTTTTCTGTGACTCTGAATATACGGACCATAAACACCTCTTTCCGGTTCAAAAGGTCCCTCGTCAAACTCAATCCCATACTGATGTAAAGCAGAAACAATCTGTCCGATTCCGTCTTCAATCTCACGCTTCGCATCGGTATCTTCAATTCTTAAGTAAAACACACCGTCAGACTGCGCTGCCATTCTCCATGAAACAAGTGCTGCATACAGTCCTCCTACATGCATATATCCTGTCGGGCTTGGTGCAAATCTTGTCACACATGCCCCCTCTTTTAAGTTTCTTCTTGGATAAGCAGCTTCAATCTCTGCTGCCTCTTTCTCTACATCGTCAAAAATCAACGCTGCAACTTCTTTCCATTCCATTTATCTTCCTCCTAAAAATGATTTTACTCATTGCTATTCACTTCTGTTATTGTAGCAAATATCGTTCCGATTTAAAAGGATTTTTTCGGAAACATGTAAAAGGCTTTTTATTAAATTGCATTCTCACCGCTCTATAGTATAATAATCATATACATTATTTCAAAAGAAACAAAAATATGACAAGGAGATTTACTTATGTATCAAGAACTGCTTAACCTGATCGAATGTCCGCTTTGCAGGTCAAAACTGACGCTAAGCACTGCAAAGATGTCAGAAGAGGAAATCATCGAAGGCACGCTTACCTGCAATGAAGGTCATAGATTTTCTATACGCAATGGCGTCGTAGACTTCTGTTCTGAAGAACAGTCTCTCATAAATCAATGGAGTGAAGCATACAAAGAAATGGATTATGAGGCATATGATGCCCACATTGAACAACTGAAATCTTCCCGTGAAAAAGAACTTCAGCAACTTGTGCTCAATCAGTTTATCCGGGAAATTTGTCCTCTGAAAGATAAAGTAGTTGTTGATATTGCCTCCGGAAGAGGAATGCTGCTCACTGCGCTCGCGGCATGCGCGGACGCCTCCTTACGCCTCATCGCCACAGACCTGAGCTTTGAGGTGCTCATGTACGACCGCCTGAAATTAAAAAAGAGGAATCCTAAACTTCGGGCGAATTTTATCGCATGCGATGCAGCGAATCTGCCCCTGAAGTCTCACTGTGCAGACCGCACCGTATCATTTTTCGGTATCGCTAATATGCTTGACAGTACAGAACACGGAATCCGTGAGGCAGCACGCATCTTAAAAACAGATGGCGCACTCTTCAATGCATTTCTGCACATCCAAGAAGCGTCTCAAGGGTTCGAGGCTGTCCGGAAGTTTTATGCAGAACATCAGAACCCCGGAGCCGAGACAGTGTATTTGCCGGAAATTGCAGCTCGTATGCACGAAAACCATTTTGCAAACGTACAGTGTGAAACCGTCTGTGAAGATATTAAAGATTCCGAAGAAAGCGCTCTGGATCTTCTTCCTTATCCCGGAGAATGGTTTGCATATGTCATTTATCAGTGCTCCATTTAGAATGCTTGATCACCGCAAGCTGAAACTTTCTCTTACCGAAGAAAAAGCTCCTGCTTTCAGATCTGACCAATCTGTCTGCAAGAGCTCTTTTTGTTACAGCTTTTTGCTTATCGCCGCTTTTTGCTTAATGATTTTTCTTTTGATTCTGTGATTCTTCTTTCCTGCCATGCCGTTCCATCTGCGCGATCCTCTTCTGTTCAGCTGCCCAGGCTTTTGCTTCTTCTTTCATCTCTTCTTCCGCAAGCGCTTCTGCTTCCGCTGCCTCCGGCGAGCCAACCGCTGCAAGTTTATTTGCACGGCGCTTAATTACTTCTTCCGATTTTGGCTTAATATCTCCTGCAGCTGCCAGAGCTTCTCTTGTCATAAGCGGTCCGACAATTTCATAAACAAGCACTGCAAACAGTGTAATGTTTCTGATCAGAGCGCCTTCCTCCCCTAATTGCATCGCTGTTGCACACATTCCAAGCGCAACTCCTGCCTGCGGGAACAGCGTAATACCAAGATACTTACAGATCTGCGGCGCACACTTCGTCGCGCGCGCACTGATATATGTACCAAAATATTTTCCAATGCAGCGAAAGACAATATATACGATTCCAATTGCAACAATCGCCCAATCTCCAAATACACCAAGTTCCAGTTCAGAACCACTGATAACAAAAAATACTGCAAATAGCGGGGAAGTCCATTTATCTGCCGCTTTCATAAGATCTTCCGACAGATCACATGTATTGCAGAAAACAGTTCCAAGCATCATGCAGACTAACAGTGAAGAAAATCCAACATGTACCGGTCCAATCTCAAATTGAATCATGGAAATGGAAACCGTCAGAAACACAAATGCAATTGTCATATTCAAACGGTTTGTATTTGAATAGAACATTTTTTCCATCTGTGTCAGAATCCATCCCATAACTGCTCCAAACAAAATCGACAGTGTAATCTCAACAAGCGGGTTAATAAAAATTGAAACAAAATCCAAAACTCCGCTCATAAGTGTCTTTGCTATTCCAAAGCTGACAGCAAATACAATTAGACCAACCGCATCGTCAAGTGCAACAATTGGGAGCAGCAGATCTGTCAAAGGTCCCTTCGCTTTATACTGACGCACAACCATCAAAGTAGCTGCCGGAGCCGTTGCTGTTGCAATTGCCCCAAGTACAATGACCTGTGGAAGTGTCAGCTTATCCGGCATCATGAAATGCACCGCAAATAGCGCTGCATCAACACAGATCGTTGCGCCGATTGCCTGAATAATCCCAATGGAAAACGCCTGTTTTCCAATCTGTTTGATCTCCCCAAGCCGAAATTCATTTCCAATAGAAAATGCAATAAATCCAAGCGCTACTTCTGATAAAAGTGACAGCATTTCTACCTCATGCATAGAAGTAAAACCAAGCCCGTGAATTCCAAGCCCTCCCAGACAGTAAGGTCCAATCAATACACCTGCAATCAAATACGCTGTCACATCCGGCAGTCTCATTTTCGTAAATACTCGCGTCATCAGAAGACCTGCCAACAACGCAATTGATACATTCAATAATACATAACTCATTTTTCTCATTCCTTTATTTCTATACTTCGTGTCTGAATCACAAGTATACGCCTGAACACACAAAAACACAAGGAAGAAAAATTATTTTATTTACCGCTATTCTAAAATCAGTTCCATGTGCGTTTTCTTTGGTTTCATTCCCATTTTTTCATAAAAATGCTTCGCACTCTCATTGCCTTCCCACACATTTAATGTCACTTCATAACATTTCAGGCGTTTTGCCTCCTGTTTGACAAATTCAAACAACTGTCTGCCAATATGTTTTCCCCGAATTGTACTGTCTACACAGAGATCATCCACATACAAAATCCGGAACGGAATCATATTATTAGACTGTATCGGTTCCTGAATTTTACAAAGTGCATATCCAAGCACCTCATCATTCTCATCAACTGCCACATAAACAGGTTTTTGCTCATCCGCAATTTTTACTTTTAATTCTTCATCAGTATATTTGGTTGTCCCCGGAATGAAAATATCCGGACGCAGATTTGCATGGATATCCAACACCTGACTTAGTAACTCTTTTATTTTTTTAATATCTTTTTCTTCTGCTCTTCTGATTTCCATAGTCGTTTTCCTTTTTTATCCATATATAATTGCTATGACTTCGCTTCCATAATTTCCAAAATTACAGTATCCGTATCTGCCATACCTTTTTTCCCAATAAGCGCCATGTTAGAAATGCATTCTTCCGGAGTATTTCCGCAAATACCATCACTTGCCCTGAGTGGTGCATCATAAACCGCGGTAATTGCTGACATGAGCGCTGCCGTCGATCCTGTTGCTACTTTCATGGAACATCCTACCTTTCCACCGTCGCAGAGCATTCCGGTTACCGTTCCTGTCATATTGCGAACCGCATATCCGATCTGCTCATTTGTTCCTCCGAAAAGATATGCCATTCCTGCCGCCGCTGCTGTTGACGCTGCCATTACACAAGTACACATCGGCGATAATTTTCCAATCTTTGCATTGATATAACGATTCACAAGATGAGAAAGCGCAAGTGCGCGCACCTCCTGCTCCGGTGATGCTCCAACCGCCATCGCCGTCTCACTTACCGGCAGAATTGCAACCAGACCTTTTGTTCCCGCACCGGAACTACTCATCGTAGGAAGCGGGCAGCCATCGAGACGACTCTCTGCCGCTGAAGCAACTTTCGTAATGATCCGCGCCATCAGGTCATTCCCCAGAAGAGCTTTTCCTGATATGTTTTCAGTTCCCGTTTCTTCTGAGCGAAATGCATCTGCAATCCCGACACCTGTTTTCTTTGTCTCAGAATATTTTGCAAGCTTTTCATTCATTTCCACACCATCAAGCAAAAAATGCAGTTCTTCTTCCGTTACCGTGTCAACCAGATCCCGCATGTCTGAAATCCGCATCTGACAGAGCTTCTCCACAAGTGGATGCTCTCCCCCTGTACTTCCATTCATTGCCTGTTCCAGAATTGATCTGCCATTTTTCGCAAGGTACACTACGTTTGTATGTGCACCTCGTATTTCGCAGCTGGATGTTTCTTTTCCGGAAGTCATTTCACAACACACAAAAATACTCTTCTCCTCCTTGGCAACTTTAACATGCACCTGATCTTTTTCAATCAGTTCAAATGCCTGTTTCAGTGTATCATTCGTGACATCTTCTAATAATTCCAGTCCCTTTTCCGGATTTTTCAGAACTGCTCCCAGTGCCGCCGCATAGGGAAGTCCCACTTCTTCGCAGTTTGGAATTCCTGCTGACATGCCGTTCTTGTAAATCCCTGCGTTTACCCTGATTTCTATCTGATCCGGCATTTCTCCCAGAACTTTTCCGGCATTTGCCGCACAGAGCGCAACACAAACCGGCTCTGTACAACCAAGAGCCGGTATCACATCTCCTTTAAGTAAGGTCAGCATTTCTTCTTTTGTCATTTGAATCTGTCTTTTCATATTTTATTACCTCATCTGTTCCTGCTCGCATTTATGCGTTATTTCATTTGTTTATAACACCATGAGCAATGTTCCGGCACAAATCAGTACACAGCCAATCAACGATTTTGCTGTGAATGTTTCATGCAAAAAGACAAATGCCAGAACCAGTGTAATTACAATACTTAATTTGTCAATGGGCACAACTTTTGACACTTCGCCAATCTGAAGCGCCCTATAATAACATAGCCAGGATGCCCCTGTTGCCAAACCGGATAAAATCAGAAACATCCAGCTCTTCTTGCTGATTTCTGAAATTCCGCTCTGCGCATTCGTTAGGAACACCATTCCCCATGCCATAAATACCACTACTACTGTTCGGATTGCTGTGGCAAGATTGGAATCGACTCCATTAATACCAATCTTTGCCAATATCGACGTGAGCGCCGCAAATACTGCTGACAAGAGAGCAAATAAAAACCACATTCTACCACATCCTTATTTCTTTTGCATAACAAGCTCTATTTCATGCTTAATTTCTTTCCTGTTCCTGCTGTACTTCTTCCTGCTCTTCTACCGGTACATATGTCCCGTCATCTGTTACATAACTCTTATTATCATAACACTGCGTTCTTGTCGGCAGATTCCGTTTCTCTAATTTGTAATTAATCAACATCTCGACAATATAGTAAATTACTGCAAATGTCGGAACACCCATCACCATTCCGATAAATCCAAAAAGTCCTCCGCCAAGCAAGATAGAAAAAATAACCCAAAAAGCTGACAAACCTGTAGAATCTCCGAGAATTTTCGGTCCGATCACATTCCCATCCAACTGCTGCAGCAGCAAAATAAAAATAGCAAAATACAGTCCTTCTAACGGATCTGCTAACCCGATCAGAATAATACAAGGAATTGCTCCGATATATGGTCCAAAGAATGGAATCACATTTGTTACACCTACGATCACACTGACAAGCAATGCATACGGCATCTGCAGAATCGCTGTTCCTATGTAACAAAGTACCCCTATGATCATAGAATCAATTACCTTTCCGATCATGAAGCCGCCGAAAATCTGATTACTTTTTGTAACAATATGGAGTGTCAGATTGGCATGCGGAGGTGTCATTAATGCGTAAACCGCCTTTTTTGCCTGCGCGCTGAATTTTTCTTTGCTAAACAATACATACACAGAAACAATAATTCCAATCAAAACATTCATCACTTCATTCACAATGTTAATGACTCCCGATGTCAGATTGCTCATAAGGATATTTGTCTGACTCAGAAGATCTGTCCGCAGCCAGTTCTGCAGCGCTTCTGTTCCCTCCCGCAAAGCCTGATTAAAAATTTTTCCTGTGGTAGAATCATCAATCTGAATTTCATTCAGCCATGCAAGTCCTTCATTCAACTGATCCGGAAGTGTATAAACCATATCGCGGATACTCGTATAAAGCTCCGGAATTACCATATTGCAAAGGGTTGCCACTATCGTAAGACCGATGCAGATAGAAGCAATAATTCCTGTTGTTCTGCTAATCTTCTCAATTGCTGTTTGCTTCTTTGTATAAATCTTTAAAAGGGGCTGCAGTAATTTTTCGATTTGCTTACACAATGGATTCAATAAATAGGCAATAACCAATCCGTAAATGATCGGTTTCGATACTTCCACAATCTTACCAATTACGCTGGACAGATTGCTTACTCTCAACAATGCAAAATAGAACAAAATTGCAGCTGCAATTACGAGAAAACTCGTCATACCTCTGCTAAACTGTTCCCGTATTTTGGACGGACCTTTCCCTTTCAGATTCGGGCGCTTCTCATAGTATGCTTTTTCGCGCTCGTCTTCTCCGTCATTTATTTTTCTCTCTGCAGCAACAGACTGCTGCTCTTTTTCCAATTCTTCTTGATTTTTGCTTGATTTTTCCATATATTTTACTAATGTCCCCTAAAGGTGCCTCCTTCCAACTGTCTCCGCTTATTATAACGCGCTGCTTCTAACCGAGTCAACCAGATAATGAAAGAGCATCCCTTCATTTTCATGAAGAGATGCCCATCCGCTCACAGCCGTCCGGCAGTTTTCATATTTACTTGTATTCGAAACTTGCACACTGTGTCTGACCGCATTCACAGGCGCTGCTTCCTTCCACGCTGATTTTTCCTGCTTCGCATTTACAATCATGATTATAACAACATTCTTTTGCTTTGCAGTCAATCATTGCTGTCGGTGTTGCTTCTCCTGTTACATCGCTGTAAGTGTTGCCTTTTCGTTCTTCAAAGCTTTTACAACAAGTATCTGCCGCATTTTTTGCAGTATCACCGCCAACTTTAATCGTATCTAATGCACAATAGTTCTGTTTATTGTGCAGACAAGTCTGTACTGTACATCTTAATTCTGGCATAATCCTATCTCCTTTTTTCATTATTTTCTCTGATAGTATTTGCCCGATCTCTTAAAATTATTCCATTTCAAAAAAATTAATGATATGCCCTGAAATAGATGATATAACTAACTTGATTTATTTTTCTTCTACGTTTCTGATTGCTCTTTTGGCAATCTCTTCTTTCACTGCATCCACAAACTCACTGAGTGTTTTCTGACCTTCATCCCCGGCAAATCTGCTTCTGACTGCAACTACTCCTTCTTCCTCTTCTTTTGCACCGACAACAAGCATATACGGAATCTTATTCATCTGTGCCTCGCGGATTTTGTATCCGATTTTTTCTGCTCTTGTATCAATCTCTGCACGGATTCCGGCTTCTTTTAATTCTGCCAGAACTTTTTCGCCGTATTCCAGATATTTGTCAGAAATCGGAAGTACTTTTACCTGTACCGGAGATAACCATGTTGGGAATGCTCCTGCAAAATGCTCGATCAGAATACCGATGAAACGTTCGATAGAGCCAAATGCAACACGATGGATCATAATCGGTCTGTGTTTTTCTCCGTCTGCTCCAATATATTCCAGTTCAAATCGAAGCGGAAGCTGGAAGTCAAGCTGAATTGTTCCGCACTGCCATGTTCTTCCAAGACAATCCTCCAAATGGAAATCAATCTTAGGACCGTAGAATGCGCCGTCGCCTTCATTTACCACATAATCAAGTCCAAGTTCGTCCAGCGCATTACGAAGTGCCTCTGTTGCTACTTCCCAGTCTTCATCGCTTCCCATGCTGTCTTCCGGACGTGTAGATAGCTCCACATGATACTTAAATCCAAACAATGTATAAACTTCATTAATCAGTTTTGCTACACCCTTGATCTCATCTTTAATCTGCTCCGGTGTCATGAAAATATGTGCATCATCCTGTGTAAAGCAGCGCACACGCATCAGTCCGTGAAGCTGTCCTGATTTCTCATGACGGTGAACCAGTCCAAGTTCTCCCAGGCGCAGCGGAAGATCTTTGTAGGAGCGCGGCTCAGATTTGTATACAAGCACTCCACCAGGACAGTTCATTGGTTTGATCGCAAAATCTATTTCATCAATCTCTGTTGTATACATATTATCTTTGTAGTGATCCCAGTGACCGGATGTCTCCCACAGATGACGGCTCAGCATAATCGGTGTAGAAATCTCTACATAGCCTGCTTTATTATGAATCTCTCTCCAATAATCCAGCAGTGTATTCTTCAACACCATTCCCTTTGGCAGGAAGAATGGGAATCCAGGTCCTTCTTCTGTCATCATAAACAGACCAAGTTCTTTTCCGATCTTTCTGTGATCGCGTTTCTTCGCTTCCTCGATCATTGTCAGATATGCTTCCAGGTCAGCTTTCTTTGGATATGCTGTTCCGTAAATACGTGTCAGCATTTTATTCTTCTCACTTCCACGCCAGTACGCACCTGCGAGGCTTGTCAGTTTCAGAGCCTTTACTGCTTTTGTATTCATTAGATGCGGTCCTGCACACAGATCCACAAATTCACCCTGCTGATAGAAACTGATGACCGCATCTTCCGGAAGATCCTGGATCAATTCTACTTTATATGGTTCATTTTTTTCTTCAAAATAAGCAATTGCTTCTTCTCTTGGTTTTGTAAAGCTTGTAATCGGAAGTGCTTCTTTTACAATCTTCTTCATCTCTGCTTCAATCTTCTCAAGATCCTCTGCTGTAAACGGTGTCTCTCTATCCAGATCATAGTAGAAACCATCTGCAACAGACGGTCCGATTGCAAGTTTTGTCTCCGGATAGAGACGTTTTACTGCCTGCGCAAGAATATGGGAAGCAGTATGTCTGAACGCCCCCTGTCCCGCTTCATTCTGGAATGTAAGAATACTGAGCTCACAATCTTCTGAAACAATCGTTCTCAGGTCAACTACCTCCCCGTTCACTTCTCCTGCTGTTGCATTTCTCGCAAGTCCTTCACTAATATCCTCTGCAATCTCAAGGACTGATCTTGGTTCTGCATATTCTCTGACAGATCCATCTTTTAACGTAATCTTCATAACTTATTCCTCCACTTTTTCTTTCTCATTATCTTTTTCATCTATCTGAGGTTCTGCTGCTGTCTCCAACTTATCCGGTTCCTCAGTTTCTTCCGGTTCCATGCATGAAATAAACTTCTCATGGTATACCGGATAATTCTTCTTCAGAGAGATCGGTTTCCCAAGTTCTGTCAGGAAACAGTGCGAAGTCTCTCCTTTACAGTGAATCATATTTGTTTTCTTGTTCACAACCTGATAGCTGATCACAAGCTTGATTCCATTATATTCTTTGATCGTCAGGTCAATTCTGGCTGTATCGCCAAATTTCAACATCCGAAGATATTTTGCACTGGCTTCCAGCACCGGACAAAGAATTCCTTTCTTTTCCAGTTCTTCGTAAGGAAGACCAATCTGTCTCATAAAATCTGTTCTCGCCTCTTCAAACCAGCGAATATAATTTGAATGATGCACCACCTTCATCTGATCTGTCTCGTAATACTGTATCTGATGTTCATACGGACGAAGCTGCATGTCATTTCACTCCTTCATTTCCAAATAAAAAATCCCCTGCAATGAATCACTTCACTGCAAGGGACGAGTTGATATGGTAACTCGCGGTTCCACCCCGCTTGTACCAGTCTTCTGACTGGAACCACTTATTCTGATGATAACGGAATCACCGTGCAGTTTTGCTGCCGCTCAGAGGTAGTCTTCAGATGCTTCTGTGATAAAGAACTTCCAGCCAATGGTTCTTCTCTCTGGATCTTTTCACATCTTACTCGTCTCGTCATCGCTTTTCATATATGTTCCTATTATAACACGGCGACTTGATTTGTCAACGAACAAATTTGAATAATACTCGTTTCCCCTCTGCAAAAAACTCTCTCATCATATAGTTTGGCAATACAATTGGTTTTGTACTGGCTGCCAGTCCATATACCTTTCCATATCCGACATTTTCTGCCAGTTTCATGGCACGGTAAATATGAAAGTTATTCGTCACAATTCCTATTTTCTGCCCTCGCAGCTCTCCAATGATCTTCTTACTGTTCACCAAATTCTCATAGGTAGATACTGATGCGTCTTCAAGAAAAATATCTCTTTCCGGTACCCCTCTCTTCTTCAGATATTCTGCCATAGCTTCTGCTTCACTGACTTCTTCGCCAATTCCCTGCCCTCCCGACACAATAATCCTATTTGTCGGATGTGTTCTATAATAGTCCAAAGCCCGATCAAGTCGTCTGCGAAGAGCATCTGTCACTTTTTTTCCACGCACCTGAGCTCCCAGCACAATCATGCAGTCAAGACTGTCCGGTTCCTGCTGTACCATAGCTTTTATAATTTTTCCTTCTACAATCGCAATAGCCACCGCTGTCAAAATTCCAATACATCCAATAACCGCCCGAATGTATTCCGGCAAATATGCCCACCCTCTTCCAAGCACCAAAAACATAATACCAAGAAAAATCCAAAAACCTGAGAACGTCGTATTCCATCGTCTGGAAGAAAATACCATTACAAAATAATATATAAAACAAATACACCCAAGTAAAATCACACCTTTTCCTCCTGAAATAAAAGAGAAGCCAGATACGATCTGCATCTGACTTCCTCATCTAACTATCTGCCGCAGCAGTGTTTATATTTCTTTCCGCTTCCACACGGACACGGATCATTTCTTCCGATCTTTTTCGGCTTTCTGATTGTTCCTGAGTTCTTCTGGATTTTATAGAGTTCTCTTTTTTTCTCCGGTGTGAAGATCTCATCCCACTGTGGAAGTTCATAGAGCCATTCTGCCTTTGCATCTACCATGTTCATGTATAACTTTTCTTTATCGAATGCAAGGCTGACAACTGTTTCTTCATCCATAGTCTCAATCGGATTCTCTGTCTTCAGACTCTCGTTGATACCATCAAGGAATCCAACCATTGTCAGAACTTCTACACCATATTTTGCAGCCAGTTCCTTCACAGTTCCTTTCACTTCTTCATCCGGATTGGAAAGAAGCTGCTCATAAATTCCTTTTTCTGTTAAAAAATATGCATTCCAGAACTTCTGTAATGCTGCTCTGTCCATTTCTTTTGAATATGCTATTTCATGCCATTGCTCTAATAAACTCATTTCAAAATACTCCTTTGTATATTTTCATTCTTTACTCGCATATTATATACTATTTCTTGCAGTTTTCCAAGATTCTTTATATAATATCCTTAAAAATTCTCATAAAAAGGATGATAATTATGAAAAAATTTAAAAGAATCGCAGCAGGCGCCGGTGTTCTTCTGCTCGTTGGAATGTATCTCTGCACTTTCATCTTTGCACTTCTGGATAATCCAAAGACAATGCTTATGTTCAAATTCTCGATCGCACTATCGCTCATTGTCCCGGTTCTCTGCTATGGTATCGTACTTTTTACCCGGCTTTCTAACCAAAATAAAACAGATTCTTCTGATGACAATTAGACAACTTCCATTACTCCATTGCTCAAATATAAAGTTCTGCCAGCATCAGCGCAGAACTTTTTCTGTTTTCTTCCCCTGTCTGACGTTTCGTTAAATTCTCTTTTCTCTTTTTCAGGTATTCTTCAATTGATATAACACCTTTTACTGTCTGTTTCTCATTTTGCTTCATATGCTGTACCTCCTTATTCTCGAATACCGACATTATCATCTATATGACACAAAGATAAAAAATATGCTTTTTATTTTCACTTCCCTCACTCTATTCTGATTCTAACAATCAATTGTGACACCCTTATGACTGAACTCTAAAGTCTTTCTAATTTGTTTCTTAAAAATAATTTATAATTTATTGTCAAAACTACAAAAATCACTTGACATCCAAACAGAGCGAATTCTATATTATTAGGTATATAAAAATGACAGAAAGGAAGTATGCTGTTATGGAACATTTATACATTCCGGATAACTACATTTCTCCACTGAATATTAGAGAAACCGAAGTTGCCATCAAAGAAGTAAAAGACCATTTTGAGCGTGCCCTTGCAAAGGCACTGCACCTGACTCGTGTATCCGCTCCGCTTTTTGTAAATCCGAGTACCGGTCTGAACGATAATCTCAACGGCGTTGAACGCCCTGTCTCCTTTGGTGTGCGCGAACAAAACGATGCTGAATTTGAGATTGTTCACTCTCTTGCCAAATGGAAACGTCTGGCGCTAAAGCGCTATGATTTCCATTCCGGTGAAGGTCTTTACACGGATATGAATGCGATACGCCGTGACGAAGATACCGATAATATTCATTCCATTTTTGTAGATCAATGGGATTGGGAGAAAATTATTTCCCGTGAGGAGCGCAATACCGAAACACTGGAATACACTGTTCGGAAAGTTTATTCTGCTCTGAAAGATACAGAACAGTATATTTCCAGACGTTACAATTATATTGAACCGCTTCTTCCGGATGAGATTACATTTATCACATCACAGGAACTGGAGAATCTATACCCGGACTGCACACCAAAAGAAAGAGAATACAAAATTGCCAGACAGAAGAAAGCTGTATTTATTTCCCAGATTGGCAAAGTGCTTGCTTCCGGAGAAAAACATGACGGACGTGCACCGGACTATGATGACTGGGACTTAAACGGCGATATCATCGTTTACTACCCTGTACTGGATATTGCTTTAGAACTTTCTTCTATGGGCATCCGCGTGGATGAACGTTCACTTGCCCGTCAGCTAAAGCTTTCCGGCTGTGAAGCCAGAGCAGAGCTGGACTTCCAGAAAGCTCTCCTAAACGGTGAACTTCCTTACACTGTCGGCGGCGGAATCGGACAGTCGCGCATCTGTATGTTCTATCTGCGCAAAGCACATATCGGAGAAGTACAGTCCTCTGTATGGCCGGACGAAATTGCCCGCGAGGCACTGGCACATGGCATTCAACTTCTTTAAGCGAATCAGAAACCGACAATGATACATTGATACAAAAAAATCCCCTGAACATTTTGGCAAATCCTTTTACCTCAACGTTCAGGGAATTTCTCTCTACTCCACTACAACAGCCGTTCCGCTTGCTGTAACCATCAACATTCCATTGTCCGTACCAAGTACCTCGTAGTCAATATCAACGCCTACTACTGCATTTGCTCCCCGGTCTATTGCGCGTTGCTCCAGTTCGATCAGTGCATTCTGCCTTGCCTGAACAAGTTCTTCTTCGTAACTTCCGGATCTTCCCCCAAAGAAATTGCTGAAAGACGCTGCAATATCTCTCACAAAATTCACACCGGAAATCACTTCTCCAAATACAATTCCACGATACTCAACAATTCTTCTTCCTTCTACCGATGGTGTTGTTGTAATAATCATAATTCTGTACTCCTTTCTTAACGATGGATCTGAAGTAATTTCTGCTTCAGATCTTGCTCAAGCTGATACATTTCCTGTTCTGCTTCCTTGCGCTTCTGCCTTCCTTCCTCCTGTATCTTCATCACTTCATCAAATGTCTCGATCAAGGACGCATTCGTTTGTTTCAATGTCTCCATATCTACAATTCCCCGCTCAGACTCTCTCGCCGTTTCTACAGATGCCATTTTTAATGCCTGTGCGTTCTTCTTCAGCAGCTCATTCGTCATATCTGTCACTGCGCGCTGAGCCTGAGAAGCTTTCAGCGAATCTTCCACTCCGAGGGCAATTACCATCTGGCTCTTCCATAACGGAATCGTATTGACAATCGTAGACTGAATCTTTTCTACCATCATCGTGTCATTCCCCTGCACAAGACGAATCTGCGGCGCTGTCTGCATCGCGATCATCTTCGTTAATTCAAGGTCGTGGATTTTCTTTTCAAATCGGTTGCAAAATGCCTCTAAATCTCTTGCTGCCTGCGCATCTTCCGGTAAATTCGTTCTTGTCGCTTTATCCAACAGCTGTTTCAGATCATTTTCACGAATCTGCACCAGCTTTTTCTTTCCAGCCACTACATACATTGTCAGCTCTTTAAAATAAGTCAAGTTTGTTTCATACATTTTATCAAGAATTGCAATGTCTTTCATCAATTTTACTTGATGTTCTTCCAAAGCAGACGTAATCTTCTCAATGTTTACTTCCGCTTTATCATATCTGGCTTTCATAACCTCCATTTTGTTAGAAGCTTTTTTAAAGAGTCCAAAGAAACCTTTTTCTTTCTCTTCTTCATCAAAATTCTTCAATTCACCGATAACCCCTTCGAGAAGCGTACCGATTTCTCCCAGATCTTTTGTTCTTACATTTTCCAGCGCTGCCTCTGAAAAATCTGCCATTTTCTTCTGCGTTCCTGCACCGTACTGCAAAATCATATTTGTATTCGTAATATCAATCTGCTGGGCAAACAATTCTGCCTGCTTCTGTTCTTCTTCTGTCAGAACACTATCGTTCCATGTTTCTTCTGTCTTTATAACTTCTGCCGGAGTTTCTTCTTCGGCAAATGGTTCTAACGTCAATGTAGGTGTATCTGTAAATGCTTCAAACTTCTTCTCTTCCATCTCTTATTTATTCCTTTCTGTAAAATCTTTCTTTGTCAATCCTTCTTGCGCAAGCATTGTATGCAGTACGGAAATATCTGAAGACACATCCCAGGCTGTATCCTGAAACAGACCGTCTAACATTTTCTCAAATGCTTCATTTAATGTATCCAACGTTGCTTCTATTTCTTTCTTAGAATTCTGGATCGTTTCTGTATCAACAGACTGACTCTCAAGCTCCGCATATGCCTGCAGCAATTTTACGGTTGTAGGAAGATAATATTTTAAAAGCCGGCGAATGTCATCTATCTGCTCCGGATGTTGTTCAATTCTCTCAAAAATTTTTTTCACAAGAAACTCCATTCTGGAAATCTTTCTTGAAATTTCTTCTCCCGGAATTCTGTCATTCCACCTCCGGATTTCTTCGATATAGTCCTGTCCGCTTTGAATGATCTGCTGTGCTTCTTCACTGAGTTTTTTCGCTGTCTTCCTCTCTGCTTTCTCTTGATCTGATGTCAAGTCAGCTGCTTGAACTGCCTGTTTTTGTTTCTCAAGCATAAGATACTCTTCGTATACTTTATCTGATGTCATAAAACAAGTTTTACTTCGATCAAAATGCCCTTCCCGAAACCAGCCTTTTTCAATCATTTTCTGAATATCTTTTCTTATATAACCAACAGATTTTCCTGTATATGCAGCCAAATCCTCCAGATTACAGTATTGCGTATCCTGCAATTTCTGCAGATATTTTCGAAATCTGGTGATTCCTTTCATCTTTCTGCGCCCGCCTGTTACCAGACAGAATAGCAAACATGTAATAACACCAAGCAGTATTGCGCCAATTTTCATCGCCGGATAAAACATCTCTCCAATTATCATCAATAAAAGCAAGGACAATAAGCCAAAACCAAAAATCCCTCCCAAAATTGCTCCGGGAATGACCATTCCAAGTCCACTGCTCCAGACTTTCTTATCATTGATGTACAGTCTTGCTTTTTCTCTTTCTTTCTGCAATGCCAATTCTTGCTGTTCTCTCTGTTGCTTCGCGTACTTTGTCTGACGCATTATATTTCCTGTAATATTGTCGGCTGCACTGCTTACAACATTACTGATTGTCTGATTTAATTTTTGAAAATCTTGTGAGTTTATCGCATTTTCCACGATATCCCGCACAGAATTTCCTATTTTTTCCCATTCTTTTTTGTCCATGCCATCTTCCTGTCACTTTCTTTTATTTGCTTCGTGTGTTTTTTTTCATTATACCTTTAATACATGCAAATTACAACAAAAAGAGAGCCGCTGTTCAACAATTACAGCGACTCTCTGACTCCTATTTTAGGAGCAGGAAAATCAATTTCTTATTTAAGAATCCTCTTTCTGACAGATACGACTACAACTGCTGCTGCCAACAGCATGCACAGTACAATTACAGATATATTGGTATGATCGCCGGTCTTAGGTGCAGCTTTTTTCTTTTCCTCAGCAGCTTTCTTTTTGGCTTCCTCATCTTTCTTCTTTTTCGCTTCTGCCTCTTTCTTCTTTAGTTCTTCCTCTTTTTTCTTCAGCTCTTCTTCCTTCTTCTTTGCTTCTTCCTGCTGTTTCTTCAGCTCTTCTTCCTTCTTCTTTGCTTCTTCCTGTTGTTTCTTCAGTTCTTCTTCCTGCTTCTTCAACTCTTCTTCTTTTTTCTTGTCCTCTTCGCTCGTGTCAGGAGTATCTTCCGCAAGAGTTAAGAGTTCCAAACCGCCTTTCTGAGCAAATGGTTCATTGTTTTCAAAATCCCAGCTGGATACATGATAAATAAAGTACAGATTTGTTTCTTTCACATCTTTTGGAATGATAGCTTCATATGTCACAATGACCTGTTCTCCGGATTTTATTTCTCCAACTTCGAAAGAATGATCTTTGATTTTCAACTTATCTGAAATTGTCATGCTGCCAATGCCAAGTGTTTCATTTCCATCTTCATCTTTCGCAATGTCTGCTGAAACAAATACATTCATAAGATCTGTTTTATTCGGATTTGTAATGGTAAATACCATTTTAAATGTCTCTCCACGCTTAATTGCGCTTAGATCATTCAATGCCTCCACTTTCACATCCAGTTCCAGTACTTCCGGCTGTTCCGGTTCTTCTGGCTGCTCTGGCTGTTCTGGCTTTTCCGGCTGTTCCAAATCTTCTGGTTCTTCCGGTTGTTCTGGCTGTTCCGGCTCTTCCGGCTGCTCCGGTTCTTCTGGTTTCTCTTCTTCAACCGCTTTTACTTTCAATTCCAGATTCGCTGCTCCGTATACTGCATCGTCTGTACCTTTCGCTGTTACATTTACTGCAATGCTCTTACCTGCCAATTCTTCCGGAACAACTGCGTTCATCTGCAATTCCAGTTTTTCATGGGCTTTTAATAAAGTCACATCTGCTTCTAAAGCTGTTTCAAGCTTTCTCACTGCTTTTAGATGTTCGTTGGCTTCTAATTCTACAATCTTTACCGCATTCTCTTCACTTGTTGATGTTACAACGATTGTTGGAGATATATCTGCTTCAGAAACATTCTCAAGTAACAGCTTCATCGCGAAGGCATCTCCAATTTCTAGCGTTGCAGCATCTTTTTCTTCATCTGGAAGAATTACAAGTTTAACCTGATCTGTATTTTGATCTTCTTTTGGCTGCTCTGGTTCTGCCGCATAACCGTTCATTCCAATCAGCATTGCTGCAAAGCAAATCCATGCAAATAGATTCTTACGTTTCTTCGTCATAACACCACCTCCAATATTACCTTTTTTGTTATAATGATTATATCATATTCCTCCTTTGCATTTGTTAATATTTTCTTAAAATTTATATGATATATATTATATTTTCAGTTTATTTATCTGTTTTTATTATTTTTTTCTGATTTGTTTTTTGTAAATCTTTTGTATCATAGAAAAACTGCATAAAAAAAGTTCTATACAAGACGATTTTTCTTGCATAGAACTTTTCTGACTTTTCTTTCTATTTTTATTTCTGACGATAAATAATATCGTCTCTTCCCGGTCCATTAGAAATCATTGTAACCGGATAGCCAAGTCTCTCTTCAACAAACTCGATATATTTGCGGCAGTTCTCCGGCAGATCTTCATACCTCTTAATTCCTCGAATGTCACAATTCCACCCCGGAAGAATCTCATATACTGGTTTCGCTTTTTCCAGCAAATGTGTTGTCGGGAAGTCTGTTGTAATCTCGCCGTCAATCTCATAGGCAACACATACCGGAATTTCTTCCAGATATCCCAACACATCCAATACGGTAAACGCAACATCTGTCGTTCCCTGCATTCTGCATCCGTATTTGGAAGCAACACAATCGAACCAGCCCATACGTCTCGGACGTCCTGTTGTTGCTCCGTATTCACCGCCATCTCCACCGCGGCGTCTTAATTCATCTGCTTCTTCTCCAAAAATTTCACTTACGAAAGCACCTGCACCCACTGCGCTTGAATATGCTTTGCAAACAGTAATGATTTTCTGAATCTCATATGGCGCAATACCGGCTCCGATAGCTCCATATGCCGCCAGTGTCGAGGACGATGTTACCATTGGGTAAATTCCATGATCCGGATCTTTTAAAGTACCGAGCTGCCCTTCCAGAAGTACTTCTTTTCCTTCTTTTAATGCATTATAAAGGAAAAGTGACACATCACACACATATGGACGGATTGTATCACGATATCCATGAAGCTCTTCTAACAAAGTTTCCGGTGTAAGGAGCGGTTTATGATAAAGGTGCTCAAGAAGTACATTTTTCTGTTCACAAATACGTACAACTTTTTCTTTTAACAGTTCTTCATCAAACAATTCGCTAACCTGAAATCCAATCTTTGCAAACTTATCAGAATAAAACGGAGCAATACCGGATTTGGTGGAACCGAATGATTTTCCTCCCAGTCTTTCTTCTTCATACTGATCAAATAAAATATGATATGACATAACAATCTGCGCCCTGTCTGACACAAGAATTTTCGGCATTGGAACGCCTTTCTCAACAATAGACTGGATCTCATTCATAAGAACCGGAATATTTAAAGCAACACCATTTCCGATAACACTTGTTGTATGACTATAAAACACACCGGATGGAAGCGTGTGCAGTGCGAATTTTCCATAATCATTTATAATTGTGTGTCCGGCATTGGCACCACCCTGAAAACGAACAATAATATCTGCCTGCTTTGCAAGCATGTCTGTAATCTTGCCTTTTCCTTCATCTCCCCAGTTAGCTCCTACTACTGCTTTTACCATACAACATTACCTCCTGTTTTACGTCACCGCCGGCATCAGCTTCTTCCGCCTCGCCGGATTATTTTTTACGGAGAAATTATACTCTCATCTTTTTTTATTGACAATAGTAATTTTCCACAAAATAAAATTTTATATGCTTTTATTCTTGTAGACTCCCAATATAGCAATAGTTTCTCACAACAATACCGCTCTATTACAAGATCTATTACATAAGAGGAGCCACCAGCCGAAGAATCTCTCCTGCTGCTTTGGAAATAAATGGTCTTGTCCTTACATCTGTGATAGAAATCTTCTGACACTTCTTTAGTGTATTCTGGAAATCTTCCTCAATATCATATACCACTGCATTCTGATAAATAAATGTTCCACATTCGAAATGAAGGTACAGACTTCGATAATCCAGATTGATGGTTCCTACCGTTGCTGTATCATCATCTGCCACAAACACTTTCGCATGTACAAATCCAGGTGTGTATTCATAAATTTGTACACCCGCTTCCAGAAGTTCTTCATAGTAAGTTTTTGCAAGCGCAAACGCATATTTTTTGTCAGGAATATGCGGCATGATAATAATTACTTCAATATTGCTTTTTGCTGCCCGCGTCAGCGCTGTAATCATCTCTCCATCCAAAATCAGGTATGGAGTCATAATGTGTACGTATTTTTTAGCATGATTTAAAATGTGAAAATATACTTCTTCTCCAACATTTTCATGGTCATACGGACTGTCACCGTACGGGAGAACAAATCCCAGTTCTCTTCTAAGTCCTGTTGTTGACGGCGTCAGATAAGCATCGAATTTTTCTTTTACTGTCTCATCTACATTCCACATCTGCAGGAACATCACGGTCAGACTCTGAACCGCATCTCCCCGCAACATCACTGCAGTATCTTTCCAATGTCCAAACCGTTCTTTACGGTTAATATATTCATCAGCCAGATTGATACCGCCTGTAAATCCAACCTTTCCATCAATAACACAGATTTTCCGATGATCACGATTGTTTTGATGTGTTGACAGCACCGGATGCACCGGGCTGAACATTTTGGCTTTCAAGCCTTTCTTCTGAAGTGTTTTCGGATAACGATACGGGAGCAATGCAATACTGCACATTCCATCATACATAAAGCGTACCTCTACTCCTTCTGCAGCTTTACGCTCAAGCACTTCCAGAATTGTATTCCACATATATCCCTCATCTACAATAAAATACTCCATAAAGATAAATTTTTCTGCCCGTTCCATCTGTCGGATCATCTCTTCAAATTTATCTTCTCCAAGAGGGAAATAGGTCACCTCCGTATTGCGATAGGTCGGAAATCCAATCTGATGCGACATATAATAAGCAAGATTGGCATTTGAAGGCTTATTGGCTCTCAGCGCCTGCACTATTTCTTTATTTTCCTCCATATAAGGAGCTGTTTCGATTTTAAGTTCACTGAGGCGTTTTCCGATATATCTGGTGCTGAATTCTGTCTTAACAAAAAGATAAAACAGTGTTCCAAACACTGGAAATAGCATTACGCATAAAATCCACGTCATCTTAAATTCGGGATTTCCCTTTTCATTCAAAATATAAATGATCATGACTGCGCTAAAAATAGCCAGCATAAAGTAAATTGCAGACATGTATTTCTGCAGATAATTTACCATCGCAATCATAAACATTACCTGTGCAAGCAACAGTACAACAACAACCGCTGTCCGACTGTAGATCAGATAGGACGCACCCTTTTTAGCTTTTTTTGCCGTGTCCTGCGCTTTATTTTTTACAAGATCAACTCGATCCATGTCTTCACATCCTTTCTTCTTTTTTCCAGATTCTCACAAGAATCTCCGTTGCTTCACGAATCTGCTCCTCGCTCATATTCGCATATCCTAGAAGGATTGTTGTTCCTCCCATTTCCCACGGTCTTGTATAATATTCAGATAATCCATATACTTTAATATCCTGCTCCGCCGCAGTTTGAAGCAACTCTTCTTCTGTCCATCTATCATCAAATGTCAGAAGCAAATGCACTCCTGCATGTTCCCCTGATACCTGGCAGATCTGTTCCATTGGTTTCAGACATTCAAGCAATTTGTCATGTCTCCCCCGGTAAAGCGCACGCATTTTATTGAGATGCCTCTCAAAATATCCCTTTTCGAGAAAATGTTCAACAACTTTTTGCTCAATACGCGGAACAGTACAGTTGAGAAAACGACTTTTCTCCCGATAAACTGCAAGCAGCTCTTTGGGCAGAACAAGGTACCCCATTCGTATCGCAGGTGCAATGGATTTTGAAAAAGTTCCGAGGTAAATGACTTTTGCATTTCTATCATATCCTTGAAGAGCCGGGATCGGCTTCCCTTTATAACGAAATTCACTGTCGTAATCATCTTCAATAATATAGCGATTTTTGTCCCGCTTCGCCCATTCCAGAAGCTCCAGACGCCGCCGCAGAGGCATTACAATTCCAAGCGGATACTGGTGCGACGGCATGACATAGGCAATCTGTGCGCCACATTCCTCCAGCTCATCAATCTTCATTCCACTCTTGTCCAGATTTACCGTTTCTGTTTCATGGCCAAGACTTTTGAAAATTCGATAGGCCTGGCGGTAGGTCGGATTTTCAAATGCGATCTTCCTGTTACCCAAAACCATAGAAAGCAGCATCAGAAGATAATCATTTCCTGCTCCTACAATAATCTGTTCCGGACTGCAGTTCACTCCTCTGGCCTGATGGAGATAATTACTGATCTCTGCACGAAGACTGTATTCTCCCTGGGATTCTCCGGACGCAAATAATTCTGAATTATCAACAGACAGTACCTCTCTTGATAGTTTTCTCCACACAGAATAAGGAAAACTTCCCAAATCAATTCCATTTGGCGTAAAATCATAGCGATACGTCCGTACCTTCGAATCCAAAAACGCCGGCACATCCTGTTCTTCCGGCTCAATCTGATACAGCCCTTCAATCGATGCAACAAAAAATCCACTGCATGGTCTCGCTTCAATGTAACCTTCTGACAGCAACTGTTCATAGGCAAGCTCAACTGTGCTTCTGCTGACTTCCAGATAGCGTGCCAATGCTCTTGTAGACGGAAGCCGTTCTTCCACCTCAAGGGTTCCCTGACGGATTTCTTTTCGAATGTAGTCATATATCTGTTCATAAAGCGGCTGCTTCAATTCCGGATTCAAATGTATCGTCAGCTCATTCATCCTGTTTTATGCCTCTCTGTCTGAAAATATTTTTAAAAGCAAAAGAGGACTTCCCACACGCATGTCTCTTTGGACAGTCTGAGTCATCCTCTACTTGTTCTGCTATTTTGGTAACTTAAAAGAACTCTTCAGAGACACGATACGGTTAAATACAAGCGCATCCGGTCTTGAATCTTTTGCGTCTATACAATAGTAACCATTTCTCACAAACTGGTAGCTGTCATATGCTTTTGCCTCTTCAAAACTCGGTTCCAGATACGCATCTTTTATGATTGTAAGGGAATTCGGGTTCAAATTCAATGAACCATCTTCTTTGTTATAAACTCCCTTCTCCTCGTCTACAAGATTCTCATAAAGTCTGACTTCTGCTTTACATGCATACGGAGCCGGTACCCAGTGGATTGTTCCTTTTACTTTTCTTCCGGTAAATCCGCTTCCGCACTTTGTCTCCGGATCATAAGTACAATGTACTTCTACTACATTCCCATTTTCATCCTTTACGAAACTTTCGCATTTTACAAAGTATGCATGCATCAGGCGAACTTCATTGCCCGGGAAAAGACGGAAATACTTCTTCGGCGGTTCCTCCATAAAGTCTTCCCGTTCAATATATAATTCTCGACAGAATGGTACTTTACGGAAGCCCAGTTCTTCATTCTCCAGATTATTCTGAACATCCAGATATTCCACCTGTCCTTCAGGATAATTGTCGATCACAAGTTTGATCGGATCAAGCACTGCCATCATACGCGGACGCTTCATCTTCAAGTCTTCGCGGATACAGTATTCAAGCGCTGCATAATCAACGGAGCTCTGGCTCTTAGACACACCGCACATCTCCATGAACATCTTCAGGGATTCCGGTGTGAATCCACGGCGGCGAAGTGCTGCAATCGATACAAGACGCGGATCGTCCCATCCGTCTACAATTCCATCTTCTACAAGACGGCGGATATATCTCTTACCTGTCACCACATTCGTTAAATATAATTTTGCAAACTCAATCTGACGCGGCTTATTCTCAAATTCACATTCCTCTACAACCCAGTCATAAAGCGGACGATGATCTTCAAATTCCAATGTGCAGATAGAATGAGTAATTCCTTCCACTGCATCTTCGATTGGATGGGCAAAGTCATACATCGGATAAATGCACCACTTATTTCCTGTATTGTGATGCTCCATCCGTGCCACACGATAGATAATCGGATCACGCATATTAATATTCGGAGACGCCATATCAATCTTCGCACGAAGTACTTTCTCCCCGTCCGCGAATTCGCCGTTCTTCATCTTTTCAAACAATTCCAGATTCTCTTCTACAGAACGATCCCGATACGGGCTGTTCTTTCCAGGTTCTGTTAATGTTCCACGGTATTCACGGATCTCATCCGGTGTCAGATCACATACATAGGCTTTGCCTTTCTGAATGAGCTTTACCGCACACTCATACATCACATCAAAATAATCTGATGCGAAATATAAATGATCTTTCCAGTCTGCTCCAAGCCACTTGATATCCTCTTTAATTGATTCAACAAACTCTACCTTCTCTTTTGTCGGGTTCGTATCATCAAAACGCATATGGAATTCTCCATGATACTTCTGTGCCAGACCATAGTTCAGTAAAATAGACTTCGCATGTCCGATATGAAGATATCCGTTCGGCTCCGGTGGAAACCGTGTACAGACATGATCGTAAACGCCTTCCTGTAAATCTTTATCTATCTCCTGCTCAATAAAGTTTTTAGATACAACAGTTTCATTATTATTATTCTCCATGAGAATCCATCCTCCTCATTTGGTTCATTCGTATCAGATATTCTATCATAACATACACTTGACTGTCAATTTCCAGTCAAGACATTTTGCGATACATTTCTCCACTGCTTTCATTCTCTCTTACTTTCTTCCTTTACAGATCATCAATCAATGCAGTACTCTTTGCATATGCGGTACTTCGCGCCTCAAAGAAATCTGTTTTAATCATATTTGCATTGCTGTACTGACTTACCCAGCCCATGCTCTCCGGCTCTTCAAGATGTCCCTCGTAAATCGGTTCCAATCCGAGATTCTGGCAGCGGAGATTTCCGAGATACTGAATATAATCTGTAATCATCTGTTTTGTCAGACCTGAAATTCCATCGCCGATCACATAATGGCCCCATTTGATTTCCTGCTCGCATCCGGTACGGATCATCTGGCGGTACTCTTCTGTCCTTTCTTCTGTAAATAACTCCGGCTCTTCCTTCTGAAGCTCCCGGATCATATTACGAAATAGCCAGAGATGCGTATTTTCATCCCGATTGATATAGCGGATTTCCTGCGCAGATCCCGGCATTTTCTGATTCCGGCCAAGATTATAGAAAAACATAAAACCACTGTAGAAATAGATTCCTTCCAGAATATAATTTCCGATCACTGTTTTCATAAAGTTTTCTGCGCTTCGCTCTTCGAGAAATGCATTGTAAATATTTCCGATAAATGTGTTTCGCTCTAAAAGATGCACATCATTCTTCCACTGATAAAGCACTTCATTTCGTTTCTGCGGCTCGCAGATCGTATCCAGCATATAGCTGTAACTCTGACTGTGTACTGCTTCCTGAAATGCCTGGATCGTTAAACAGAGATTAATTTCATTCGCCGTAATAAATTCCCCAAGCGCCGGAAGATTGGCAGTCTGGATACTATCCAGAAACACAAGAAAGGACAAAATCTTATCGTATGCTCTTCGCTCTTCCTCTGTCAGCTTTGGATAATCCTTCACATCTGCTCCGAGATTAATTTCCTCCGGTACCCAGAAATTATTCATTGCCTGACGATACCAGTCACTTACCCATGTGTATTTCATATGATTAAAATCATTCAGATTTGTTGTATTGCCATTGATGATCCGGCGATTTCGCACGTCTGTGTCTCCCTCCGGACAAAACAGCGGTTTTCTTTTTAATTTATTCATTGTTCCTCCATTTTAGCTTGAGCAAACTTCGCACTCTTCTACTTCCAGGCTTCTTGATCTTACATAATAGATTGTCTTAACCTTCTCTTCCCATGCTTTGATATAAAGATTCAGCACACCTCGCAGCGTATATTCATTTGTAATATAAAGATTCATACTCTGAGCCTGATCAATATGTCTTTGCCGAACACCGCAGGCACGGACAGACCATGTCTGGTCAATCAAATATGCATTCTGGTAATACCAAAATGTCTCGGCTGAAAGTTCCGGCGCAAGACGCGGCACAATAGAATTCTTCTTTTCTTCCAGATAAAACCGGCTCATGACCGGATCTAACCCCGCCGTTGTTCCGGCGATCATACTTGTACTGCTTGTAGGTGCTGTCGCCATCAGGTACCCATTGCGAAGCCCGTAACAGTTTACTTCCTCTGCCAGCTTCTTCCAGCGTTCACTTTTATAGCCGCGGCGTTCAAAATATTTTCCATTCTCCCACTCGCTTCCCGGAAAATATGTATATGCCCCTTTCTCCTTTGCAATTTCCATACTCGCCCGGACTGCCGCATAATTAATCGTCTCAAACACACGATCCACATAAGAAAGATGTTGTTCTGATTCCCAGTCAATTTCCCGTTTGGCAAGCATATGGTGATATCCACTCACGCCAAGTCCGATCGGACGGTATTTCAGATTGTTCAGCTTTGCATATGGTACCGGAAAATAATTCAGATCAATCACATTATCCAGCGCCCGGACAGCATTTGCCGTAATGTCCATCAGTTCTTTCGGATCATCTGTATTAATCCTTCCAAGAGACAGACTTGCAAGATTACACACAACAAATTCTCCCGGTTTTGTCACTGTTACAACGACTTCTTCTCCATCGATCGTCTCAATCCTCTGTTCTACATCAAGAATCTCTGACATATTCTGCGCAATTTCTGTACAGAGATTGCTGCAGTAAATCATCCCACGGTGTTTATTCGGATTCGCTTCATTTACCGCATCCCGGTTAAAGGTGAACGGAGTTCCGGTCTCCACTGCACTTTTCAAAATGAGCCGGATCAGATCTTTCATTGGTATGATGCGCTTGTGAATCCTTTCATCTGCTATGCAGTCGAAATATTTCTCCTTCCATTCTTCTCCGTAACTATCCTCAAGTGCATATCCTTTTACTGTCAAAATTTCATGGGGACACATCAGATACCAGTCCTCTTCGATATGATCTCTTGCCATTTCCCAGAAATAATCAGGATAACACACTGCCGGAAATACATCGTGCGCCTTCAGGCGGTCATCTCCATTATTGGTGCGAAGCGCCAAAAATTCCGGAAGATCTCTGTGCCATGCGTCTAAATACACAGCCACCGCCCCCTGACGTACACCGAGCTGATCAACGGCTACTGCTGTATCATTTGCCAGCTTAATCCAGCGTATTACCCCACCGGCTGCTCCTTCAAATCCCCGGATCGTACTTCCATTCGCCCGAACCTTTCCGAAATACAAGCCCATACCGCCTCCGAATTTGCTTACCTTTGCAAAGTTATCAATGCTGCGGTAAATACCGTTCAGACTGTCCGGTACCGTATCAATAAAACAGGAAGACAGCTGATGATACGGTTTTCGCGCATTAGAAAGCGTTGGTGTTGCCATCGTTACCTTCAATGTACTTAACATATCATAAAATTTCTTTACCCAGAGAGTTCTGTCTTTCTTTTCTTTCATTGCAAGATGCATGGCAATTCCAAGAAACATTTCCTGTGGTGTCTCCAAAGGGACACCCTGTCTGCTTCGGATAACATAGCGCTCTAAAAGCAGCATCAGCCCGGAATAATTCAGTAATTTATCCCGCTGTAGTTCCATGTATTGTTCAAATTCATCAATTTCTTCTTTCGTGTATGCTTCCAGCATATATGCTCCGTAAAGCTTTTCTTCTGTGAGATAACGCAGTTTTTCATAGAAAGAATGAATCCCTGCCTTCTCCTCTGCCGCCTTCATCTCCCCCCGGAAATGCCAAAGACTAATTCGGGCAGCTACAAATTCCCACTTCGGTTCTTCCACTTTCGTAAGTTCCGCTGCTGCTTTCAAAAGCATCTGAACTTGTTCTTCTTCTGTCATATTTTCGCGGTACAATGTCTGAAACTTTTCTTTCAGCTTTTTCACAGCATATTCTTGTTCCGGGAAATCCTTCTCAAGTTCTTTATATAATCGTTCAAAATCCACCGTTGTTTCTCCTTTCTGTCACTGTACCATTTATACCACAACATATAGTGTGTTGCAATATTTTTTTCTCATTTTAGTTCTATATATATTACAGTTTTTATACAAGAAACGCTTAAAACATTGGAAAAAGGCAGATATCACTCATACGAGTCACACCTGCCCCTGTATTTTTAATCTTTCATTCTCTCTCTCAGAATCCACAGCGCATGAACAATGATCGCTGCATGATCTACCGCGATCTCACCGCCGTCTTCTACTGTAAAATCCCATTCCCGAATCAGTCCGATCCGCTCTTTCTGCCGTACTACTGCCCGCAGTGTAACCGCTTTTTCCTGACACGCAGCCAGCAGCTCATATCTGCGCACATTTTTGTCTTCCTCCCGGATTTCTTCCAATAAATTCAGGCGGATGGAAAACCATGCGGCATCTGCAGCATCATCTCCCGCTTCTACTTGAAGATCATCCTGCTTTACAAGAGCCATATAGGCTGTTGTGATGACTCTCGTGCGTGGATCGCGGTTCATCTTCCCATAAGTGGCAAACTGTTCCATCGAAAGTCCTGTCACATTTGTTTCTTCTTCCAGCTCTCGCTTCGCTGTCACATCCAGATCTTCTCTCATATTTGCAAATCCTCCCGGAAGTGCCCAATAACCGATAGAAGGGTGATTCCCCCGGCGGATCAAAAGCAGTTTCCATCCCGGAAAATCTTTTCTTAAATCTTCTTCTCTTTTATAAGAAAAGATGACTGCATCTGTTGTGCAGCTTGGCGTCTCATATCTGGCAGGATCATACTGCTCCAGAAATTCCTCCAGCGTCTTTCCCTCTGCATTTTTTTGCCCCGTTCCTAAAAACGGGGCAACATTTTCTAAAAATCTACTCATTATTCTTCTGCCTGACGGTTCGCAATCTCTTTCTCCTGTACATCTGACGGAGCCTGTTCATAGCGAACAAATTCATACTCATAAGAACCGCGTCCTGCTGTCATAGAGCGAAGCACTGTACAGTAACCGAACACACCTGTCATCGGAATCTCAGCTTCAATTACCTGTTTGCCGTTACCGACCGGATTCATTCCCATAACACGACCGCGGCGCTTATTCAGATCACCCATGACATCACCTGTGTTCTCGTCCGGAACAGTTACTTTTAAGTTGGCGATCGGCTCTAATAATACTGGGGATGCCTCCAGAATTCCTTTCTTAAATGCCTGAATCGTAGCTGTCTTAAATGCCATCTCAGAAGAATCCACCGGATGATAAGAACCATCGTACAGCACTGCTTTCACACCAACAACCGGATATCCGGCCAACGGTCCTTTCACAACAGATTCCTGAAGTCCTTTTTCAACTGCCGGGAAATAGTTCTTCGGAACAGCTCCTCCTACAACTTCTTCTTCAAATACATACGGTGTTTCCAAATCTCCTGAAGGTTCAAAACGCATCTTTACATGTCCGTACTGTCCATGACCTCCGGACTGTTTTTTATATTTGGAATCTACATCGGATTTCTTACGGATTGTCTCACGGAATGCAACCTTTGGTGTTTCCAATGTCACATCCACTTTATATCTGGAAGCAAGTTTGCTCACTGCAATCTCAAGATGCTGATCTCCCATACCATAGAGCAGTGACTGACGGTTCTCGCTGTCATTGACTGCTTTCAATGTTACATCTTCTGCCATCATCTTAGCAAGCGCCTGAGAAACTTTGTCCTCATCACCTTTTGTCTTAACAACATATTTCATATATGTATACGGAACAGAGTATTCTGTCTTTCCGTACATAATCTGTGTTGATTTTGTAGAAAGTGTATCTCCTGTCTTTGTGGATGCCAGTTTCGCAATAGCGCCGATATCACCTGCATGAAGTTCCGATACTTCGATCGGCTTATTACCGCTCATCACATATAGCTTTCCGAGTTTCTCATCTGCATCTGCTGACGCATTGTAAAGTGTATCTTCTCCTTTTAATACTCCGGAACATACTTTAATAAAGGAATACTTTCCAATAAACGGATCTACCATTGTCTTAAATACATATGCACTCTTTGATTTTGCGAAATCATAGTTCGCTTCAAAAATCTCATTCGTTGTACGCTTAATACCTGCACATTCTCTCTTATCCGGACTCGGGAAAAATCTTACAATATCAGATAATAAGTTCGCAACACCCTGAGCCTCAAGATTTGATCCCATACCAACCGGAACAATGCTTCCATCCATAACATTGGAACGAAGCGCAGCTCTTACTTCTTCTGTAGAGAATTCTTCGCCATTGAAATAGCGTTCCATAAATTCTTCACTCGTTTCAGCTACTGCTTCCAATAATTTCTCGCGGTATTTCTCCACATACGGAACGATATAATCCGGCATCTCACACTCTTCACGCTCTGCAATTCCGGTAAATCTTCTTGCCGCATTTTTAATAATATTGACATATCCTACAAGTTTTTCATTCTCACGGAACGGAACAGCTCTCGGGGCAATTACCTTTCCGTATTTCGCTGTCAATTCTTCCACTACTTCACGGAAACTTGCATCATCAACATCCATCTCCGTTACATAGATCATACGCGGTAAATGATATTTCTCACAGAGTTCCCACGCCTTCTCTGTTCCAACCTGCACGCCGGCTTTACCGGATACAACAATGATTGCTGCATCTGCTGCACTGACTGCTTCTTCTACTTCTCCGACAAAGTCAAAATATCCAGGAGTATCGAGAATATTGATCTTTGCTTTCTCCCACTCCAGGGGAATCAAACTTGTGCTGATAGAAAATTCGCGTTTCTGTTCCTCTTTATCAAAATCACTGACAGTATTGTGGTCTGTAATTTTACCCATGCGGTTTGTCGCTCCGGATACATACAGCATTGCCTCAACAAGACTTGTTTTACCGCTTCCGCCATGTCCTAAAAGTACCACGTTTCTGATCTCATCGGTTCTATACACTTTCATAATTCACGCTGCCTCCTTGCATGTCATCTTAATAGCTATATTGTACTAAAATTTTTATGATTTTACAACTATTTTATGTAAAATATACAATTTTTCTTTTTCACTTTCTCACTTTAAAGTGGCGTTGCATTGACAAATGCAGAAAAATACAATAAAATAACAGTACATAGCTTGATTCCGGCATCTGAAAGAAACGATTCTCACACAATCTGGAACAGATGTCCGGAAAACGGCGCACAAAGAAAGGACTCAACACCTATGACACTTAACAAAATCGGATTTATCGGACTTGGCCTGATCGGCGGCTCCATCGCCAAAGCAGTCCGGCAATACTATCCTGACTGTGAAATTACAGCCTTTGACAAAAGCAAAGAGACGCTGGCGCTGGCGCTGCAGGAAAATGTCATAACAGCATCCTGCAGTACGATAGACGACAGTTTCCGGGGATGTGACTTTGTATTTCTCTGTACTCCGGTTTCTTATAATAATGCATATTTAAAACAAATCTGCCGATATCTTGATGAAAATACACTCCTTACAGATGTCGGCAGTGTAAAAACTTCTATCCATGAAGAAGTGAAGGCCCTCGGACTTGACAGACAGTTTATCGGTGGTCATCCAATGGCCGGCTCCGAAAAAAGCGGTTACAGCAACTCCAAGGCGTTCCTTATTGAAAATGCCTACTATGTCATCACTCCTTCTGACACGGTACCGGAAGAGCGGATTCAGACCTTTCAGGAGCTGATTTTATCCTTGCGGGCAATTCCGATCCGGCTCAATTACCGGCAGCATGATCAAATTACCGGAATGATCAGCCATCTTCCCCATATTATTGCATCCGGCCTTGTAAATTTTGTAAAGGAACAGGATGACAGCAATCAGCTTATGAAAATGCTTGCTGCAGGAGGATTTAAAGACATCACAAGGATCGCTTCCTCTTCTCCAACAATGTGGGAGCATATCTGTCTTCTGAATCAGGAATATATTTCCGAGATTCTTTCAGAATACATTGCCTCCCTTGAGAAAATAAAAGCACTTGTCGATACCTCTGATGCGGACAAACTCCATTCTTTTTTTGCTGAAGCAAGAGAATACCGCAATTCCATGCCGGAGATTTCTGCCGGACCTATCAAGAAATCTTTCTCTATCTATTGTGATCTGATCGACGAAGCCGGAGGAATTGCTGCCATTGCAACCATTCTTTCTGCATCCGGTATCAGTATTAAGAACATTGGTATTCTGCATAACCGGGAATTTGAAGACGGAGTCCTGCATATTGAGTTTTACGACGAGGCAGCATCGGATCATGCCGCTGCCCTGCTGGAGAAATATCATTATATTATATACAGACGTTAAAGGAGGACAAACCGATGAAGTTTCATCCGATTTCTCATCTGTCCGGTACCGTAACGGTTCCGGGCGACAAATCCATTTCCCACCGTGCTGTTATGTTCGGCTCACTTGCACAGGGAAATACAACAATTACAAATTTTCTGCCAGGCGCTGACTGCCGCTCTACCATCCAGTGTTTTTGCAGTATGGGAATCGAAATCGAGCATAGCGGTACCAATGTAACCGTTCATGGACAGGGATTGTATGGGCTGCGAAAGCCGGAAACGCTGCTGGATGTCGGTAACAGCGGAACAACTACCCGTCTTCTGTCCGGAATTCTGGCAGGACAGCAATTTTCTTCTGTTCTTTCCGGCGACCATTCTCTGAACAGCCGTCCCATGGGACGAATCATACGTCCGCTTTCAGAGATGGGAGCTTCTATTAAAAGCCTGAAAGGAAACGGGTGCGCCCCTCTTCAGATTGATCCGGGAACACTTCACGGAATTCACTATCTTTCTCCCGTTTCTTCTGCTCAGGTAAAATCTGCCGTACTTCTGGCAGGACTTTATGCGGACAGCGAAACAAAAGTAACGGAACCGGCACTCTCCAGAGATCATACGGAACGAATGCTGAAATCTTTTGGCGCTGATATCACTTCGATGGTACACAGCGACGGCAGTGCCAGTGCATCCATCTTTCCTTGCAGCGACCTGTATGCACAGGACATTTGTGTACCGGGAGATATTTCTTCTGCCGCTTATTTTATCGCAGCAGGTCTTCTCGTACCGGATTCCGAGATTCTGATCCGCAATGTGGGAATCAATCCTACCAGAGCAGGAATTCTTGATGTATGCCGGAACATGGGCGCTGACATTACCTTTGTCAACAAACACACGGATCAGGAACCAACTGCTGATCTGCTTGTCCGTACGAGCAAACTCCACGGAACAACCATCGAAGGGGCACTCATTCCATCTCTCATTGATGAAATTCCAATGATCGCAGTCATGGCAGCTGCCGCAGAAGGAGTTACCGTCATCAAAGATGCACAGGAATTAAAGGTAAAAGAGACTGACCGGATTGCAACAGTAACTGAAGGACTTCAGGCAATGGGCGCTGACATTACCCCGACAGAAGACGGTATGATTATCCGGGGCGGACAGCCGCTCCACGGCGCACAGATCAACAGCTATCTGGATCACCGCATTGCAATGGCATTTTCCATTGCCGGACTAATTGCAGATGGAACTACCTCCATTGACAGCAGTCACTGTGTTGATGTATCTTATCCGACATTTTTTGAAACACTGCGCTCACTTAGCCAGTAATCTGAAAGGAGTTTTTATGACACGAGAAGAACTATACGCATCTATTTATACCCACGACACCATTTATCAGCCCCCCTGGGAAGAAGGTGTTCCTGCACTGGAAGTAGCCCTTGGCTGCAGTTGGCACAAATGCCTTTTCTGTGATTTCGCCAAAGATCCCTTTCAGATTCATCCCCTGGATAAGATTGAGCATAATATGAAGATCCTCGGACAACTCCGTCCTGATGCCGAACGACTCTTTCTATTAGGCGAAAATGCATTCGCAATCTCTTCTGATATTCTTTATCGGATTTTCGATATGACTGACAAGTATATGCCTCATGTATATGAATTCTCTATGTATGCACGCATTGACGATGTTCTTCGCAAGACCGATGAAGAGCTCCAAATGCTGCATAAAATGGGATTATCCATGCTTCACATCGGTGTAGAATCCGGAAGTGATTCAATTCTTGCACTGATGAATAAAGGCATTACGTCTTCACAGACAGTTTCTGCCCTGAACCGCCTGGACAGAATCGGCATTGATTACTGTGTTACTGTAATTCTTGGCCTTGGAGGGCGTACTTACCGAAATCTCCATGCCATCGAAACCGCCCGTATGCTGAACCGTACACATCCAAAGAATATCTGGTGCCTGAAATTAAAAGTATGGGAACATACGCCTCTGGAAAAGATGGTAAAAAGAGGAGAGTTTGATCCTATGACACCGGAGGAAATCCTTCTGGAAGAACGTATTCTTCTGGAGAATCTCCATGTGACCGGATGCAGTTATGTAGATTCCACTGTTCTTGATGCTTACACAATCCAGGGAGATCTTCCTGAACAAAAGGAATCTATGCTGCGTGCAATCAATAATTTACTTGCCTTCAATTGGGGAAAAACAACTCCAACTGTTATTCGCTAACTCCGGATTACTTTATACAAATAAACCACTTTATAAAAGAGCCACACCCTGATCTGATCATGGTCTGGCTCTTTTATCTATCACCTCAGTGTTTTTTCATCTATTCCTGTTTTAGTTCTTCTTCCAGCAGTCTCATAATTTCCTTTGCTTCTTTTGAGAGCACTTTCTTTTTATGATGGATCACATGAAATCGTCTCCTGAAATAAGCGTCTGACAATTTCAAAACTCCTACCTGTTCCTCCATATGCTCCATTTTCAGAAACTGCTGTGGAATAATGGTAATCCCGATTCCTTTCGCCGCTGCCTGCAAAAGCGCCACTGTGCTGGTACTCTCCCAGAGTGGTGTTACTGAAAAATTATGCAGAAGAAATACACTGTCTATCACGGCCCTTGTTCCACTGTTCTTTTCCCGCAGAAGAAAGTTCTCTTCTGCAAGATCTTTCAGCAGCAAATGTTCTTTTTGCAGCAACGGATGTTCCCTGTGACAGACAATGCAAAGTTCTTCTTCCCGAAGCATCTCCACCGCCAAATGCTCTGAGTGTACCGGTCCCTCAACAAAACAAAAATCCAGCTCATTTTCCAGAAGCGCTGCCTCCAAAAGCTCTGTACTGTTCACCTGTGTCTGAATCCGAAGATCCGGAAACTGTTTCATTGCCTTCGCAATGGTATTTGGCATATAGTAGACACCCATCGTCATGCTGGCGCCAATCCGGATTTTCTTCTGAAAGGTATCTCTTCTAAGTGTCTGTTCCATCTCTCCCATCAATTCTAAAATGGATGATGCATACTGATATGCAGTCTCGCCCGCCTCTGTAATAAAAAGTTTTCTGGAAATCCGTTCAAACAGCTGCTGTCCATAATACTCTTCCAGCTCTCTAAGTGCAAGACTGACTGCCGGCTGAGACATATAGAGTTCTCTGGCTGCTCCTGTCACACTTTTCTGCCTGCAAATTTCCACAAAAATCCGCAAATGTTTCAAAGTCATTTCTATTTTCCCTCCCATGACATATCACGCCCATTCTTTTATACAGATTAATTTATATTATTTTTCATATATATATTATATTATAATACTATTTTACTTATAGAACAAGAAAGGTTATGATAAGAACAGAGTAAAAACTGAGGAGGCAGATATCATATGAAACAGCCAAATATTTTATGGATTACAAGCGATCAGCAACATTTTTCAACTCTCGGTATCTTGAATGACAAGATCAAAACTCCGAATCTTGACCGGCTTGCAAGAGAAGGGATGCTCTTTGACCGCACCTATTGTCCAAACCCAACCTGTACACCGACCCGGGCATCTTTGATCACCGGAAAGTATCCATCCCAGCACGGCGGATGGACGTTGGGAACAAAAATGCCGGAAACTGAACCAACGATAGGCTCCTATTTAGCAAAAGAAGGCTATCAGACAGCGCTTGTCGGCAAAGCACATTTCCAGCCGAATCTGACAACAGATGAATTTCCTTCCCTGGAGTCTATGCCGCTCCTTCAGGATCTTGATTTCTGGAAGAATTTTCACGATCCATTCTATGGGTTTGACCATGTAGAGCTTGCACGAAACCATACAAACGAATTTCTTGTCGGACAGCACTACGCACTTTGGATGGAGGAAAAGGGCTGCAAAAACTGGCGCGACTACTTTACTGCACCAACGGGAACCATGTCGAAAGATCAAAAATATCACTGGGATATTCCGGAAGAATTCCATTATGACACATGGATTGCCGAACGAAGCAATGCTCTTTTAGAAGAATACAGCAAATCTGACAAACCATTCTTCCTCTGGAGCAGTTTCTTTGATCCGCATCCGGACTATCTTGCACCTTCTCCGTGGGATACCATGTATGATGATATTGATCTGGACGTACCGGACGTTGTTCCCGGAGAACACGATCACAATCCGCCGCATTTTCAGCTGACGCAAGATCCGAATGCTGATTTTTCTTCCTGGCAGGAAAGTGGTTTCTTCTGCCACGGAATGCATTCCCATGCAAATATTTCCAGAGAAACGGCTCGAAAGAATATGTCTGTCTACTACGGAATGGTCTCTCTAATGGATAAATACATCGGAAAAATTCTCGATAAATTGGATGAACTGGGACTTACAGATAATACCCTTGTCATCTTCACAACAGACCACGGACATTTCTTTGGTCAGCATGGTCTCCACGCCAAAGGGCCTTTCCTGTACGAAGATATGATCAAAGTACCGATGATCGCGCGTTTCCCGGGACAGATTCCTGCCGGTACAAGAAATACTGCTATCCAGTCACTTGTGGATATCGCTCCAACCTGCCTGGACTTCTGCGGACTTCCAATTTCCCGCACAATGGCCGGTCTCAGCGAAAAAGATGTCTGGTGTGGGCAGAAGGACTTTGTCCGGGATCACGCCATCTGCGAACATCACCATGAACCTACGACAATTCATCTGAAGACTTATGTAGATACGCGCTATAAACTGACAGTCTACTATAACCAGACATATGGGGAACTGTTTGATTTGGAAAATGATCCGCAGGAACTCCATAATCTCTGGGATGATCCGAATTCACAGTCATTAAAACAGGAACTTTTATTGAAATATATCTGGGCAGAACTTGGCAAAGAAATTATGTGGATGCCGCGCATTTCAAATGCATAATCGGAGCAGACTTATGAAAAATTATTTAGAAAATTCAAAAACAACAACCTCTTCCGCTCTTCCGGGCGGACTTCGCACCTGCCTTACGCTTTTCTGGTCGATGCTGACAATCAGCACCTTTACCTTTGGAGGCGGCTTTGTCATTATCTCGTTAATGAAGAAAAAATTTGTAGAAGATCTCCACTGGCTTACAGAAGAAGAAGTGCTGGATCTGACTGCCATCGCGCAGTCAGCTCCCGGAGCACTGGCAGTCAATGCCGCTATTATCTTTGGATATCGTATCAAAAAACTGCCCGGCGCCATTGCCGCAGTACTTGGCACGATCATTCCACCGGTAGCTATTATTTCTCTGATTTCCATCTGTTATGAACAGTTCCGTGATAATCGCATTATCGCACTGGCGCTTCAAGTTATGAGAGCTGGTGTAGCAGCCGTTATTTTCGATGTTGTGATCACTCTGATTGAAAATCTGTTTCATGCAAAACAGCCATTTCTTATTCTTTTGGCTGCTGCAGCATTTACAGCTTCCTTTTTCTTTCAAGTTAGTTCCATCGTCATCATTCTAATCTGTGCAGTCATCGGACTTCTGATGACACTTCGAAAGAAATACCACACCAACACCGTTGAGAAAGGGGGAAGGGCATCATGATTTTAGCAGAACTGTACGCATGCTTTTTTCAAATCGGTCTGTTCAGCTTCGGTGGCGGCTATGCTGCAATGTCTCTCATTCAGAACCTTGTTGTCAATACCCATCACTGGCTTGCAATGGACGAGTTTGTAGATTTGATTACCATTGCAGAAATGACTCCCGGGCCCATCGCAGTAAATGCCGCAACCTTTGTCGGACAGCGTCTTGGCGGTATGACAGGCGCCATTGTTTGTACCCTTGGATGTATTACGCCATCTCTTATCATCGTACTGCTCCTGTCATGGCTGTACTGTAAATACAAAAACCTGGACATTGTTCAAGGCGTTCTTGGCGGTCTTCGTCCGGCTATTGTTTCTATGATCGCAGGCGCTGCCTGTACCATTTTCATTCTTGCAGTTTTTAATTCCGACCTTGCCGGAATTCAATTAGATCATTTTCACGGAATCGAATTTCTGCTTTTTGCAGTCGGACTCTTCCTTCTCCGGAAATTCCGTCTAAATCCAATTCTCATTATTTTTGGAAGCGGTATCGCCGGAACTCTTTTATATGCAGCTGCAGATTTATTTTCTTAACTGTATTTCATTCATAAGCAAACAGGCAGAGCGCCTGCCGGAATTTATTTCATTCCGAAGCGTTCTGCCTGTTTTTTCTTTATATAATACGAACCTTATTTATTCAATCCCATTTCTTCTCTTACTTCGATGAAGCATTTTACGATGAAATCAATATCTTCTTTTGTATGGCTTGCACAAACCTGTGTACGGATTCTTGCTTTTCCCTTCGGTACTACCGGATAAGAGAATGCTACTACATAAACACCTTTTGCTCTCATACGTTCTGCAAATTCAGCTGCTGTTACTTCATCATATAACATAACCGGTACACATGGATGTGTTCCCATGATAATATCAAATCCGTTATCTACCAGTTTCTGACGATAGTAAGCTGTTGTTTCTTCCAGATGATCGCGAAGCTCTGTACTTTCTTCTAACATATTGAACATCTCAATACTTGCACCTGCAATTGCCGGAGCAAGAGAGTTAGAGAATAAGTACGGACGGCTTCTCTGACGGAGAAGATCAATGATTTCTTTACGTCCTGATGTGTATCCGCCTGATGCTCCACCAAGCGCTTTTCCTAAAGTACCTGTGATAATGTCAACACGTCCTTCAACACCACAATGTTCTGCTGTTCCACGTCCATGCGCTCCAACAAATCCAACTGCATGGCTGTCGTCAACCATAACAAGCGCATTGTATTTGTCTGCCAAATCACAAACACCTTTTAAGTTACAAATGATACCGTCCATAGAGAACACACCATCTGTAGCGATTAATTTGATTCTTGCTCCGGCTTCATCAGCTTCTTTTAATTTTGCTTCCAGATCTTCCATGTTGTTGTTTTTGTAGCGGAAACGTTTTGCTTTACATAAACGAACACCATCGATGATAGAAGCATGATTTAATTCATCACTGATAACAGCGTCATCTGCTGTTAAGATTGTTTCAAATAATCCGCCGTTTGCATCGAAGCAGGAAGAATACAGGATTGTATCATCTGTTCCGAGGAAGCTTGAAATCTTTGCTTCCAGCTGTTTATGGATATCCTGTGTACCACAGATGAAACGTACAGATGCAACTCCGTATCCTCTTTCATCATAAGTTCTCTTAGCAGCATCGATCAGTCTCTGATTGTCGCCAAGTCCAAGATAGTTATTTGCACACATATTAATAACTTCTCTTCCGTCTTCTAATTTTACCTTTGCGCTCTGCGGGGAAACAATCGGAGCTTCTCCTTTGAATAAACCTGCTGCTTTAATGTCTTCTACTTCTTTTGTGTAGATACTTAAAATGTCGTTTTTACGTGCCATTTCGAACTCAATCCTTTCTATCTTCTGCGTCTCTTATCTCTGTTCTTAAACTTCCTGAGACTGTTCTTCTAATTGATCAAGGTCTTCCCAGTTCAGGATTACTTTTCCTGACTGTCCGGAGATCATTGCGTTAAATCCTTCTTTGTAATCTTTGATATTCAGTCTGTGTGTGATGATACCGGAAATGTCAAGTCCTGCCTGAATCATTGTTGTCATCTTATACCATGTATCCCATACTTTACGTCCGTAAATACCGCGGATGTTCAGACCATTCCAGATAACTGTCTCCCAGTTGATCTGTGCATCCGGTCTCTGAAGTCCTAAAACTGCAATCTTTCCGCCGTGTTTCATGTTATCGATCATATCTCTGAAACCTGCTGCTGCTCCTGACATTTCCATTCCGACGTCAAAGCCTTCCTTCATACCGATCTCTGCCATAACATCTGTCAGTTTTTCATTTGCAAGGTTCACTGTTCTTGTTGCACCAAGCTTCTTCGCAAGGTCAAGACGATACTGGTTGAAATCTGTGATAACAACATGTCTTGCGCCTGCAAACTTAGCAATTGCAGCTGCCATAATACCGATCGGACCGGCTCCTGTGATCAGGACGTCCTCTCCTAATACATCATAAGAAAGTGCTGTATGTGTTGCATTTCCGAATGGATCAAAAATTGCATACATTTCTTCCGGAATTTCAGGATTTGTCGGCCATACGTTAGATGCCGGGATCACAAGATATTCTGCAAATGCGCCATCGCGGTTTACGCCAACACCTTTTGCATCTTTACAGTTCTCTTTGTGTCCTTCCAGACAGTTACGGCATTGTCCGCATACAATGTGTCCTTCACCAGATACAATATCGCCGATCTTAAAGCCCTGTACGCCAGATCCCATCTCTACGATCTCTCCAACATATTCATGTCCGGCTGTCTGTCCTACTGCAATTGTATGCTGTGCCCATTCATTCCACTGATAGATATGTACGTCTGTTCCGCAGATTGCTGTCTTATGGATCTTAATCTTCACATCATTTGTACCTACTTCCGGAACCGGTACTTTCTTTAATGCTAATCCCGGGGCTGCTTCAGCTTTTACAAGTGCCCACATTGTGTTCTGTTCGCTCATGATAATCTCTCCTGTTCTTATGAATTATCTATTGTTTCATTTGACTTCATCATAACTCATTCTACTGAAAATTTCAAGCATTTTCTTCTTTCTCACGCGAACATTTTCATCTAAATGTTTTTGTACTACGCACACGAACGGATGTCTGTCACAGAAAATCATATTTGACTTTCCAACAGAAAAATGCTATTCTGATGCTTGAGAATTTAATGTATTCAGGTGCTTATTCTGTCTCCGGACAGGAATAAGATAATAGGGAAATGAGTGCGAATCTCATACGGTCCCGCCGCTGTGACGCAGGAAGCTTTGCATTTGCCACTGGAGCTGTTTCTACATATTACTAAGAGACGTTCCGGGAAGGCGCATTGCTGCAGATGCCGGTTCTATATTTATATGACAGAACTGCCGCATCCTACTGCCAAGTCAGAAGACCTGCCTGTATCTGCATGTGCATCGAATTGTTACGAGCGATAGCAATCCGGCGTTAAATGAAGTCTTTTGGGACTTCTGCTTTTTGTGTACCCGGATATTTTGTCCGGCTTTTTTCTTTTTTAATTATTCTGACTGACCGGCAAATCTTCCGCACACCCAGAGAGTATCTCCTAATACTATTTTAAGGAGGTTTCACTATGAAACAACGTATCAACAAACGCATGTTGCTGCTGTCTCTTCTTGCCTGCTCTCTTCTGGCAGCACCGACAGCAAATGCCATGCACATCATGGAAGGATATCTCCCGGCAGGTTACTGTATTGCATGGGGTATCATCTGTCTTCCGGTTCTGTTCTTTGGATTTCGTTCCATTCAGAACTGTATTCACAATAACCGCCGTGCACTGACACTGCTTGCCATGTCCGGAGCATTTATCTTCGTGATCTCATCGCTGAAGATCCCGTCTCTGTCCGGAAGCTGTTCCCATATGACAGGAACCGGTCTCGGAGCAATTTTATTCGGTCCTTCCGCAGTTAGTATTCTTGGCCTGATCGTTCTTTTATTTCAGGCACTCCTTCTCGCCCACGGCGGACTGACTACACTTGGAGCAAATACATTCTCCATGGCCATCGCAGGACCATTTGTATCCTACGGCATTTTCCAGCTCTGCAAGAAAACAAAGCTCAATCACCGTGTGAGCATTTTCCTTGCGGCTTTTTTCGGAGATCTCTTTACTTACTGTATTACCAGTTTCCAGCTTGCCCTTGCATATCCGTCTGCCGAAGGCGGTATCATGGCTTCTGCTGCGAAATTCCTCGGTGTGTTTGCTCCAACACAGCTGCCGCTTGCCGTCATCGAAGGAATTCTGACCGTAGTTGTTATGATCGGACTGGAAACTTATTCCAAACCTGAGCTTCGCGCTCTTGGTTTCCTGAAAGGAGGAACTTCTCATGTCGAAAACAACTAAAAAAGTACTGTTGCTTCTTTTCCTTGTCATTGTCATCGCAGTGCTTCCGCTTATTCTTAACAGAAATGCAGAATTTGGCGGTTCAGACGATGCCGGAAGTGTTATGGTAGAAGAAATCAACGGTTCTTCTTATGAGCCGTGGTTCACGCCTGTCCTGGAGTCCATACTTGGCGGAGAACTCCCTGGTGAGATTGAAAGCCTGATTTTCTGCCTGCAGACAGGAATCGGCGTAGGTGTTTTTGCTTTCTTCATGGGAAGATTCGTAGAGCGCAGGAAATGGATGCGGGATGATGATTGATACGCTATGCTATTACTCCCATCTGCGAAATGTCAATACATCGTTAAAGCTTTTTGCTTCTGTCATAAGCCTTATCCTTTGTATTGCCAGTCGCTCCGTACTGATTGCAATGATAACTTTTTCCGCAGCCACAGTGCTTACTGTGGTTTGCGGAAAAATCAGCCTTTGCAAGTATTTAAAGCTGCTTCGCATCCCGCTTGTGTTTCTTTTTATCGGAACATTAACCATCATTGTTAATGTCTCTCCCACGCCAATGGATGCTTTTGCCATTTCCATCGGTTCATTTTATCTGACGGGTTCTGTGACAGATATTTTCTTTTGCCTCCGGCTGATCTGCACTGCTTTTGCCAGCGTCAGCTGCCTTTACTTTCTTGCTCTTAGCACCCCTGTCACAGATTTGGTACTGGCGCTTCGCCGATTCCATATTCCACCGCTGCTAATTGAACTAATGCTTTTAGTCTACCGCTTTATCTTCTTGCTGCAAGAGATTGCACATCAGATTTCTGTCGCTCAAAAATCCCGACTTGGAAACTGCAATTACCGGACTTCTCTCCGATCCTTCGGAGCATTACTCTCAGCGCTTTTTATTCGCAGTGTACGCCAATCCGGTATTCTGTTTGATGCGCTGGAAGCCAGGGGATATCACGGCGAGATACAGGTACTGGAAGAAGTGGTTCCTCCCCGTCGCCATGAAATCTTTCTTTTTATCATATTTGAACTGTCCCTCATCCTGCTGTGGATGCTGGAAGTATTGTTATGGAGGTAACGATTTATGCTGTATAAGGTATCTGAAACTTCAGCGAAAAAAGAGCAGAAACAAAATGATTGCCTCATTCGGGCAGAGCATTTATTCTATTCGTATGACGATGGCAAAAGCTGCTCTCTCAATGATGTTTCATTGGAAATCCACTCCGGCCGGAAGATTGCCTTTCTCGGAGCCAATGGCGCCGGAAAATCTACGTTCTTTCTCTGTCTGAACGGAATTTTAAAACCAACAAAAGGGCAGCTGTTTTTCCACGGTGTGCCTTACTCCTATAAACAGAAAGATTTACTGAAGCTTCGTCAGAAAGTGGGGATCGTATTTCAAAACCCGGATGACCAGCTCTTTTCTGCCAGTGTTTGTCAGGAAATCTCCTTCGGACTATTTAATCTCGGATTAACTGCCGCAGAAGTACAAACACTTGTAAATCAAATCATTGATTATATGGGGCTTCGCTCCTGTTGTCACAAACCGGTTCATATATTAAGCGGAGGTCAGAAAAAGCAAGTATCCATCGCAGATATTCTTGTTATGAAACCGGAACTCATCATTCTTGATGAGCCTGTTTCTTCTCTTGATCCAAAACATACCGATCTTGTAAATGATTTGATTGACCAAATGACTCTGGACGGTATGACTGTACTACAATCCACTCATGATGTGGACTATGCGCTTCGCTGGGCAGATGAAGTCATCCTTTTTCACGAAGGATGTATCCTGGTACACACAGATCCTGTTACACTTTTCTGCAACGAAGCGCTGCTTACAAAAGCAAATTTGAAACAACCCGATTGTCTGAAATTGTTTTTCAGCCTTTGCCGCAAAAAAATCCTGTCAGATACGCTTCCGGTCCCGCGTACTTTACAGACATTGGAACATTATCTGGAACAAACGATAGAAAGGAATGAAACTGAATGAAAACAGAACAAAAGAAAGCATTACTCGTTGTCAGCTTTGGAACAAGTTACGCCGATACTCGAAAAAAGAATATTGAACATGTAGAATCCGTCCTCAAAAATGCATTTCCTGATCGCTGTTTCTATCATGCTTACACAAGCCAGATGATTCTTGATAAGCTTCGGAACAGAGATCATATTTTCATTCCCAATGTAAACGAAGCAATGGAACAAATGCATTCAGACGGTATTACGGATGTTCTTGTACAGCCGACTCATATTATGAACGGCATTGAAAATGATATGATGCGAGAAACCATTTTAAGCTTTTCTTCGCAGTTTCAGAAACTTCAGATTGGCGCTCCTCTCCTGAACACAACACAAGATCAGTTTGCAGTAATCCAGGCAATGATAAAAGAACTCCCTCAGCTATCGGAAACAGAAGCAATTGTTCTAATGGGGCACGGCACAACTCACTATGCCAACAGCATTTATGCCGCTCTTGATTATGCCTTTAAGCAGAGTGGATTTCCCCATATTCATGTAGGCACTGTGGAAGCATATCCTGGTCTTTGGGAAATCATTTCTGCTTTGAAAGCCAATCACACTTCCCACGTCTATCTTGCTCCCTTTATGCTTGTGGCAGGAGACCATGCCACCAATGATCTGGCCGGCGAAGAGGAAGATTCCTGGAAAAGTATTTTAGAAACAAATGGATTTACAACAGAATGTATTTTAAAAGGTCTCGGAGAATATGAAGGGATCTGTGAACTTTATACACAACATGCAAAAGCGGCCGGACATTAGTCCCGGCCGCCTGCCATATACAAAAGCGCGTTTACAATCGCAGCGGCAATATTACTGCCGCCCTTTCTTCCCTTTGCCACAATATACGGAACCGGCGCTTCCATAATTAATTCTTTCGCCGCCACCACATTAACAAATCCAACCGGTACTCCTATCACAAGCGCCGGAGTAATCTTTCCTTCCCGGATCAACTCATCGAGACGCACAAGCGCTGTCGGTGCATTTCCAACTGCGATCACAACTGCACGTCCGGAATTGTTTGCAAACTGTGTTGCCTTATCCATGCTTGCTACAGCTCTGGTAGTCTGATTTTCCTTTGCAAGCGCTGCCACATCTTCATCCGCCATAAAGCAGCTGACCGTACAATTCATTTTCTGCAATGCTCTTTTATTTACACCGGATTTTCCCATGTTCGTATCTGTTATAAAATCTACACCATCCTGAACAATCTTCTCAATAATCTGCTGTACTGCTCCTTCTGAGAACGCCAGATTGTCTGCATACTCAAAATCAGCGCTTGTATGAATGCATCTCTTAATAATCGGTTCTTCCCACGGAGAAAAAACACGTTCACCCAGCTCTTCGCTAATCATCTCAAAACTTCGTTTTTCAATTTCTTCCGGAAGTACCTGCTCCAATTGTTCCTTCATACGCTTCCCCCTGTTCCAACATTTCATAAATCGCTTTCATATCCAAATGCCGACGCATCTGTGCAGCAAGCTTTGTATACTGTTCTTCCTTATATTTCTTAAAATCCTGCACGCCCAATGTCTCTACGGCAATCCCTCTTGCTCTTGCCAGTTCTCCAAGAAGCGCTCCTGCCGTTTCTTCCCGGTCAAACACACCGTGGACATAGGTTCCCATAATCTGCTCTTTACAAACGCCCAGAAGTGTTCCCGTTTCCCGGTTTTTCCACCTTGACACCACTTCTTCTGTTTCATTTTCCAACAATACCGACTGTCCCATATGAATTTCATATCCTTCAAACGGTTTCCCGGATAATCCCTCATATGGACCGAATAACTTCGGAAAACAATCCAGCACTCTGGTACGTGATTTCTCTGCAGAAAATGCTGTACTGATCGGAAGCAGCTCCATTCCCCGCATGGTCTTTAAAGCTGTCTCATCTTCCTGCTCATGCTCCGCTGATTCACAGCCAATCTCATCAGTAATCTCCATACCGAGCATCTGAAATCCTCCACAGATTCCAAACAGAAATGTTCCTCTGGAAACCGCCTTTTTTACTGCGGTTTCTATCCCGGACTCCCGCATCCATTTCAAATCACGAATCGTATTTTTACTGCCCGGCAAAATAATCAATGCCGGATTCCCAAGTTCCTCCGCTCTTCCGATATAACGGACAGATACTCCATTCAGATGCTCCAGCGGAGCTAAATCCGTATAGTTGGAAATTCTTGGAAAACGGACCACTGCAATATCAATCTCTTTCGCTCCCCGGTGTCCTTCCAGGCGCTCCGAGAGGCTGTCTTCTTCCTCAATGTCTACATCCATATAAGGAATTGTCCCAATCACTCGCTTATGCGTCTTTTCTTCCAGCATCTCAATGCCCGGATCAAGAATGGATTTGTCTCCGCGAAACTTATTAATAATCAGTCCTTTGATCAGCTGCCTCTCTTCTTCTTCCAAAAGCTCTACCGTTCCGTAAAGCTGGGCAAACACCCCGCCCCGGTCAATATCTCCAGCCAAAATTACCGGTGCATGGAGAAGCTTTGCCAGCCCCATATTAACAATATCATTTTCTTTTAAGTTAATTTCTGCCGGACTTCCGGCTCCTTCAACTACAATAATATCATACATTTTGTCAAGCATTTCAAATGCACGCAGCACTTCCGGTATGAGTTCTTTCTTATAAGCAAAGTAATCTCTTGCTTTCATATTTCCGATTACTTCTCCGTTGACGATAACTTGAGAACCCACATCATTTGTCGGCTTCAACAGAATCGGATTCATATACACGCTCGGTTCAATCCCTGCTGCCTCTGCCTGTACCGCCTGCGCCCGGCCCATTTCCAGGCCATCCGATGTCACATAGGAATTCAGCGCCATATTCTGCGATTTGAACGGCGCTGCCCGATATCCATCTTCCCGGAAGATTCTAAGAAGTCCGGCTGTCAGAAGACTTTTTCCCGCTCCCGACATCGTCCCCTGAATCATAATTACTCTCGCCATGTTTTCTTTGTCCCCTCTGTTACCATATAGGCATGAAGCACTTTCAACAGCTGCGTGTTAAATTTTCGTTTTTTTAGGCCAATCCGGTAATAGCCTTCTCTCATTCCGCGGAAGCTTCCTGCATCCCGAATCAGAATCCCCTTCTCCATACAGACTTCCTGAAGCCCTTGCGGTCCGCGAAACAAAATGAAATTGGTCTTAGATGGAATCACTTCAAATCCAATCTTCTCCAGCTGATCTTCCATCCATTCTCTTTCATTATAGATAAACGTTTTTGTTTCTTTTAAATACTCAATTTCTTTCATAGCCGCCACACCGGCATACTGTGCCGGAACGGATACGTTCCACGGCGGCATGGCAAGACGGATTTTCTCCATCAGGTCTGTATCTTCTGACACTGCATAACCGAGACGAAGTCCCGGCATGGCAAATGTTTTTGTAAATGCCCTTAAAATCACAAGATGCCGGAAACCTTTATGATTCCACATATAAGAATGATCCGCTTCTTTTTTCACAAAACTCATAAAGCATTCGTCAATCATAAAGGTAATGGACTTTCTTTCGCAAAGCTCGATCATTTCCCGCAGCAGTCCGCGCTTCACAAGTTTCCCCGTTGGATTGTTTGGATTGCACAAAAACAGCATATCAAATTCATTCTCTTCCAGATAGTCAAGAATTTCCCGCTTCAGTTCAAATCCTTCTTCTTCTTTCGTCATAAAATATTCATACTTGCACCCTTCAGTTTCAAGGGCACGCTCATATTCAATAAACGTTGGTCCAATGATCAATGCCCTTCGAGGTCGTTTCACATGTACAAGCGTATAGATCAGTTCCGTTGCCCCATTCCCAAGTGCCACTTCACTTCCTGTTATTCCAAAATATTCTCTGATGGACTTTCGCAAAGCAGTATAATGAATATCTGGATAATGCTCCGCCATTTCTACCCCTCGGAACGCCTCTTTGCGGACTTTCTCCGGCAATCCAAAGGGATTTACACTAATCGAAAAGTCCAGATTTACCGATTTATCATAAATGTTTCCGCCATGTAATTCCATTCTAATCTCCTTTCTATCTCACTGTTTTTCTTATTTCGTCACTTTCTATCCCATCAGCAGCAAATATTTTATTCCTGTCATCAAAATCATTCCGAGAAAGGACGTCATATATAACAACTGATCTGCTCTTACAATATCTTCCAGTTCCACCGGTCGAAGTGCGTCCCCGATTGTTGGTTTCTCTACAAGTTTTCCAAAATACCAGGCGTTTCCTGCCAACTGTACCCGAAGCGCACCTGCCATGACTGCTTCCGTCTGTGCCGCATTAGGGCTTTTATGATTTCTCCTGTCGCGCCAATACACTTTCACAGCCTGTTTTCCATCATATCGGCAAATGACTGAGGCAAGCAGCATCAGTCCTGCACTGAGTCTGGCCGGAAGATAATTTACCAGATCATCCAGTCTGGCTGCACAAGTTCCGAAATTCCGATAAGTATCGTTCTTATATCCAATCATAGAATCCATTGTATTTACTGCTTTATAAAAAAATCCGAGAACGCCTCCTCCAATAGCCATATAAAACATTGGTGCAATAATCCCGTCAGAAGTATTTTCTGCCACAGTCTCCACTGCTGCTTTCACAACGCCTTCTTCTGTAAGAGCTGCCGTATCTCTTCCGACAATCATAGAAACGGCTTCCCGTCCTGCCTGAAGTCCATTCTGCTTCAGCGCCCGATAAACGTTCATACTCTCATCTTTCAGTGATTTTGTCGCTAAAAGCTGATAACAAAACAAGGATTCCACTAAAATTTCAAAGGCAGGATGAATCCGTCCCGCTCCGTACAACAATAGGGCCGGAACTCCAACAGAAACTGTCAAAACAATGCACACCAAAATTCCTCCAGCTATTCGTTCACTTTTTTCATTCTTTGGAAATATTTTTCTTAATATTTTTTCTGTTTTCGTAATAATATATCCGATTCCCTGTACCGGATGCCACCAGTTATGCGGATCTCCCAGAATCAGATCAAGAATATATCCGATGATCAGGGCAATCCATGACTGCTTCATCATATTTTCCTTCCTGCCATTTCTTTTCGTCTATCCGGAGCCGGAATCCGTCTCCATTTCCCACACTCCATTTATAGTAGTTATCCTGTTCTTTCATCAACACATTCATCAGCGCCAGAATGGTTCCTCCATGTACCGTACATGCCGCCTTTTTATAACCCTGTTTTACACAATCTGCGATTACCCGGGAGAGCCCTTTTACAGAGCGTTCTGCAAATTCGGAAATGCTTTCTCCTCCCGGAAATCCATTCCTTCCATTTTCATTTAAAAAGAGTTCATATTCCGGATTACCGGACAACTCCCCATGATTCTTTCCTTCCAGAATTCCAAAATCACATTCTGCCAGTTCTTCAATCACAACGGGCTGCTCCTCCCCATATGCCATACAGGCTGTCTGTCTGCATCGTATCATGGGACTCGTATATACTGCCTCTACTTCTTCATAGGTGCGCTCTTCCAGCATTTCCAAGCCTTCCTGACAGACCGGTTCATCTGTTCTCTTTCCTGAAAAGCGTTTTTCCTGATTGCCTTTCGTCTTTCCATGACGAACTAATATGATTTCTATCATATTTCTCTCTCCTTTTATACTCTAAGCAAGATAAGAACAGTAATCATCAACAGGCTGCTCATCTCTGCCATACATACATAATATCCTGCCAGATCTCCCGTAGTTCCGCCGAACTCTTTTATCGCCATCCGGTAATAATATAAAAACATTCCGCTGCAGCTGATCATAACGCCGATCCCGTAAATTTGACAAACGCCAACACAAAATCCGGCTCCTGCCAAAAGCACCAAAATCATCGTCCATTTTACAATTTGCTTCTGAGCTGCCGTAGAAAATAAATGCAAAAGACCACTGTCCTTCGCTTTTGGAAAGGTTACAACTGCCAGTCCGCTAAAGGCTCTTGCCAGGATGAATCCGCTCCCCGCTGCCATGACCGCTTTTGATAACGCTTCCGAACTTCGCGCTGTCCGCATGGAAAGCAGTCCTTCCCAACAGCCATAGACAAGAATTGCCCCAATTACACATGCAGTTACTGCAAATGCTCCCACGTGACTGTCTTTTAGGATTTCCAGTTTTTTCTCACGATCTCCGTAAGAGCCTCTCGCATCGGACGTATCAAGATATCCGTCCAAATGGATTCCTCCGATCAAAAAGTACGGGAGCACAGTAAACACTGCCGCTCCAAACCCTGATGGAATCTCCAGTAAACAGCATAATTTCCACCAGCCGAACACTGCCGCAGCAGGCAGTATTCCGACCAGTGGAAAAAAACACATACTATATTTCATATTTTCCTCATTCCATTTGACATGGGGTACATAAATCCTGGAATACATGCCAAACGCAATGCATAAACTTCTTAATAATCTCATGCAATCACCCTAGTGATTATAGCACTTCCCTCAAGCCTTTGGCAACCTCTTTCTCCTCTCAAACACGCTGCTTTCTTCTTGTTTTTCAATCATTATGATTCTCGTGCCCATCCAAACGAACAACGCACTGCCTTCTTCCAGCCACCTAAACATTTTTTCCGTTTTTCTTCTTCCATCTGCGGAGAAAAGATTTTAGAAATGCTCCAGTTTTTCTTCACTTCCTCCTGATCTTCCCAGTACCCTGCTGCAAGTCCTGCCAAATATGCCGCTCCCATTGCGGTCGTTTCCACACATTTCGGACGCTTCACAGGCGCTCCAAGCATATCCGCCTGAAACTGCATAAGAAAATCATTGGCGCAGGCACCGCCATCCACCTGAAGGGCAGAAAGTGCAATACCGGAATCTTCTTCCATTGCCCGCAATACATCGTGTGTCTGATAAGCAAGCGACTCCAATGTGGCACGCACTACATGATTTTTATTCACGCCTCTCGTCAATCCTACCAAAACACCTCTTGCATACTGATCCCAGTAAGGCGCACCAAGACCTGTAAAAGCCGGCACAAGATAACACCCATTCGTGTCATCCACTCTCGCCGCAATTTCTTCTGATTCTGCCGCCGATTCCACAAGATGCATCTCGTCTCTAAGCCACTGCACTGCAGCTCCCGCCACAAACACAGAACCTTCCAGCGCATATGTTACCTTTCCGTCAATGCCCCATGCAATCGTTGTTACAAGACCATTTCTTGAAAACACCGGCGTTTCTCCGGTATTCATAAGAAGAAATGCCCCTGTACCGTATGTATTTTTCGCTTCTCCCGGCGTGAAACAAGTCTGCCCAAACAATGCCGCCTGCTGATCTCCGGCTGCCCCTCCGATCGGAATCTCGCCTCCAAAAAATGACCGGTCTGTTCTTCCATAAATCTGACTGGACGGAACCGGTTTTGGAAGCATTGACGCCGGAATCTGAAGCTTTTCAAGAATTTCCTCATCCCATTCCAATGTCTGTATATTAAACAGCATCGTTCGGGAGGCATTGCTATAATCTGTCACATGAACTCTGCCCTTCGTAAGACGCCAGATCAGCCACGTCTCTACCGTTCCAAATAACAGCTCTCCTCGCTCTGCACGCTCCCTCGCTCCTGGCACATGGTCTAAAATCCATTTCAGTTTCGTACCTGAAAAATAGGCGTCAATAATCAGACCTGTTTTTTCCCGAAACCATTCTTCCAGTCCTTCTTCTTTTAGCATATCACAATACTCTGAAGTTCTTCTGCACTGCCACACAATCGCATGATATACCGGCTCTCCCGTATTTTTATCCCAAACAATCGTTGTTTCTCTCTGATTTGTAATTCCGATTGCCGCAATCTGTTCTGCCGATACGCCAATCTTCTGCATCGCTTCTACTGCAACTCCAAGCTGCGTAGACCAGATTTCATTTGCATCATGCTCTACCCAGCCCGGTTTTGGAAAATACTGCGTAAATTCTTTTTGTGCTACACTGCACATTTCACCTTTTTGATTAAATAAAATACATCGGTTGCTTGTCGTTCCCGCATCCAATGCCATAATATACGTTTCCATTTTACACAACCCTCCGCTTTCCAATATTTTTTCCATATTTCGGGTACTGCTGCTTATCTATTTGATCTTTACCGGAATTCCGTACACAACTTCGATTACCGTATCTGCTTCCTTTGCCAGATGCTGATTCACGATTCCAAATATCTTGCGATATCTTTTTGTTTCTTCAAACATCGTTGGCTCCGAAAACAGCTCGTTGGTAACGATTACCATATGTTCTGTCTGATCTCTGAGATGTTTAGTGCCTCGAAGAATATATTCTGCAAGCTCTTCCTCCGACGCATCCTTTTTTTCCGCATGTTCATCATACATTTCATTGGCGATCAGATTGGACATACACTCCAGAAGAAGACCTTTTGCTGTCTTTTCACATGACGGCAGAAGTAATTTATGCAGAGCCATTCCCTGTTCTATTGTCACAAATTGTTTTCCTGCTCTCATCTGTCGATGCCGCTGGATCCGCTCCTTCATTTCTTCATCCAGAAACTGCATCGTTGCCAGATAAATCTTTTCTCCCGGACAAAGTTCCTGCAGAAATGCTTCCGCAAATCTGGATTTGCCGCTTCCGCTTCCTCCTGTAATTACTGCAAACATTCCGATCTGCCTCCCAGTTCTTCGTACGCCTCTATCTCCACCTCTGCAAAAGTTTCCATTCCTTCATATACAGACATTGCCAGATCAAGAAGCGGTATGAGCGATACAGCTCCCGTTCCCTCTCCAAGACTCATTTGACAATCCAGAAACGGATGTTGGCCCAGCTCTTCCAGAATTCCTTTCATTCCCGGTTCTTTTGACTGATGGGAGGAGAGCATATACCCTTTTACTTCCGGACAGAGTCTCGCCGCCACAAGCGCCGCTGCCGCAGAAATGTATCCATCAATGATGACCGGAAGCTTCATAGCCGCTCCCCCAAGAAACACTCCTGTCATTCCCGCAATATCCAGTCCGCCAACCTTTGCAAGCACATCCATCGGATCTTTGGCATTTGGAGCATTTCTTTCAATTGCTGTTTTGATTGCGCGGTATTTACGTTTCAGTCCTTCATCAGAAAGTCCTGCTCCCCGCCCGGTTACCGTCTCCGGCTCCTTCCCAAGAAGAACTGCTGTCACTGCACTGCTTGTAGTTGTATTGCCAATTCCCATTTCTCCCGTCAACAGAATCTCATAGCCTCTTTCTGCACATTCTTCTGCCAGGCGGATTCCGGTTTCGATCGCGCGCACAGTCTCTTCCCGCGTCATAGCCGAACCTTTTACCATATTTTTTGTTCCCCGCGTAATCTTCTCCTGACGAATTACCGTATCTTCTTTCACACCGATATCTACCGGAATGACATCCACTCCCGCTGTTTTCGCCATCAGGCAGACACTTGTCATCCCTCTTGCAAAATTATTCGCTACAATTGTCGTCACACTGCTGTCAGTCTGTGTCACGCCTTCTTCCACAACACCATTATCCGCACACATGACAATCAAAGCGCGCTTATGAATTGAAAACTTCTCCGTCCGTCGGACAGCACCGATCTGTACAAGCATATCTTCCAGACGCCCAAGACCATGAAGCGGTTTGGCAAGCGCATTTAGATGTTCCTGAACCCGTTTTCCAGCCTCAGCATCCACAGGAAAAATCCGCTCCAGACATTCTTCCAATCTCATTTATTTCCCCTTCACTTTCTTTTTGTATTTTTTACATTGCTTCATAAACTTTTTTGTTGCGTCAATATTAGAGTAAAAATATAAATGTGGAAATCCTGCGTAAAATGCCGGGCCGCCATAACCACATTCCCACTCGCGCTCACTTTTTGGTTTTTTTGCAAGAAAAGCCGTTCCATTTTCAGAGCTGTCCATATAGTGAAACTCATGTCCTTTCATCTTCATCCCTTTTCCACCAAACAGCTCCTGGTCATTTGCCGAAAGCTCCACATAACCAAATCGTCCCAGTTTCCCTGTATAGTGACTCTCACCCGGAAGATATCCTACCATAGAATAGGATTCTCCATCCGGTGTCTCCAGCATTTCCTGGAGGTACAGAAATCCTCCACACTCCGCAATACACGGCAGTCCTTCTTCCAACGCATCATAGATAGATGCTTTCATATAAATATTTTCACTGAGTTCCTTCGCATACAGCTCCGGATAGCCGCCTCCAAGCAGGAGTCCCTGAATATTATCCGGCAGCCGCTCTCCCCGCATTGGAGAAAAATACACCAGTTCTGCACCAAGCAGCTCTAATAATTTCAGATTGTCCTTATAATAGAAAGAAAACGCCTCGTCTTTTGCAACTGCAATTCGGATCTTTGCCAACGAAAAGAGTACATAATGCATGCTGCTCTTACACTCCAGCACAGGAGCCTTTTCTGCAATCTCAAGAATAGCATCGATATCCAGCGTTTCCTCACACTGCATACTGATTCGTTCAATCTTCTCTTCTATCTCGCTCAATTCATCCGGCTCTATCAACCCAAGATGCCTGCTCTCAAAGACGGCATCTTCCATCATTGGCAAATAACCGCATACGCGAATTGGCAATTCTTTCTCTACAAGCGCTTTCAGCCTCGGATACATCGCAGGCGAAATGCGGTTAAAAATAACACCCTTTACATAACTTGGTTTCCGATAAGTCATAAATCCTCTCAGAAGCGCACAGAGCGATACGCTGCTTCCCCGTCCATCTACAACAAGGATGACCGGAGTTTTTGTTACTCTGGCTAAATCATAGGAACTTGCTTCTGTGCTGGTTCCTGCAATTCCGTCGTAATATCCCATTACGCCCTCAATCACAGCCAGATCCGATGCTTTTGCCTCATCTGCCAGCAACTGTTTCGTCAGATCTTCTCCGGTAAAATAAGTATCAAGATTTTTGGACGGCATCTGTAATACTTTTTCGTGAAACATGGGATCAATATAATCTGGGCCGCATTTGAATGCACTGACCCGATAGTTTTTCTTCAAATTATTTAAAAGGCCGCAGGTTACAAGCGTCTTTCCGCTTCCGCTTGACGGCGCCGCAATCATAATGCGCGGTATCTCATAGCGCATATGTCTTCCTCCTTTGTTCTTTAGCAGTCTTTCTGTTCTTCTTCAATCATTTTTCTCTGCAGTGTTATCACAAATACCGGGTTCATTCCCATCATCAAATGATAACTGCCCGCCTTTTTTGTCCTTGCAGATTGAATCTGCACAAATTCTGCCGCAATCTCCGGATGTGCTTTTCCATAAACAGACACATCAGCCAGTGTCTCCACGGTAATTGCATTCACAACAATCCGGGCAAACGGATTCTTTCTCCACACATAATCCAGAATTGCTCCCAGATTTCCTCCTGTACCGCCTATAAATACATGGGATGGCACAGGAAGGTCTTGAAGTGCCTCCGGCGCACTGCCTTCCACGATCTTTAAATTGGATACTGCAAACTTTCTTCGATTCTCCTCAATCAATCTGCATCCTTCCGGATTTCGTTCAATGGCATACACCATTCCTTCTTCCGCAAGAAGCGCTGCTTCGATTGCAACAGATCCGGTGCCTGCTCCAACATCATAGACGATCGCTTCCTTTGTAAGCGCAAGACTGGACAGTGACACGCTCCTGATTTCTTGTTTTGTCATCGGAACTTTCCCCCGCACAAACATATCATCCGGAAATCCATAACCTCTCCTGAACTTTTTCCTGATCAGATCCGGCAGTTCCAAATACAGCACTGCCAACGATATTTCATCCAATTTTGGCGGATACTTCGCAGTTCCTTCTACAATCATTTCATCTTCATAGGAGAGACGATTTCCAATAATGACTCTTGTATCTCCCCACTCAAAGAAACACAATTCTTTACAAATATCATTAATACTTTCTTTTCCCTCTGTTAAAAGGAATACTTTTCCGGAGTGCTTCAATTGCGCCGCCACATTACAGCTGCGTCCATGTACACTCCCCACCTTTGCTTCTCCCAGATCAACTCCAAGCCTGGCGGCTAAATAAACAATCGAGGAAATTCCCGGAATCACACGAACTTCCCAGCCATCTTTCTGTTCAAAAAACTGTCTAATCCGCTTTGCACCGCTATAAAAGCTTACATCTCCGGATAAAAGTACTGCTGTCTGTACCGGTGTTGTTATTTCTGCTACATGGTTCCATATCTGCTCCGGCGTATATGCTTCTACTTTTTGTGATACACATTCCTTCGCAAGCTCCAGCATTCTGCGGGCGCCAAAAATCATTTCTGATGCTTTCAACGCATTTTGTCCGGCTTCCGTCATATATTGTTCGGCTCCCGGTCCAATCCCGATCAGTGTTATAGTGTTTCTATCCTGTTTCTCTCTGCCGTTCAAAGATGCCGCCTGTGAAATCGGTTGCAAATGCAGCTGCTCTGAGATCCATCGACAGGCATCCTCCCACAACATCCCTTCTGTCTCCGCCGGACGTCCGATTACGATTAATTCTGCTCCGGCTTTTTGGCAGGCACTGACTTTTTCCGGATACCCACCCGTCTTTCCGGATTCTTTTGTCACGAAATAGGATGCCTTTGTCTGCCGAAGCATAGCCAGATTCAATTCTTCTGAAAAAGGTCCCTGCATCGCTATCAGATGCTCTCCCTGAAATCCCAGTTCGAAAGCTTCCTTTACCGCCTGATGCGTCGAGAGGATTCTGGCGTAACATCTTTTTTCATAATTGGGAATCGAAGTATAACGTGCCAATTCTTTACTTCCTGTGGCAATGAAAATATTTCCCTCTGTTTTTCCAAGATACTCTGCTGCCTCCTGGACAGACGCTGCAAAACGTATCGGAACGGAGTTCTCTTGTTTCGGCTCTGTTACAGATTCTCTCAGCACACGCAAATAGGCTGTGTTGGAAGCTGCACAGGCTCTTTTTATATTCGCTGTCACTTCTGTCGCGTATGGATGTGTTGCATCGATTACCCAATCCGGAGCTTGCTTTTGCAGGAATTCTTTCATTTTCTCTTCACTCATTCTCCCGGAGTAAACTTTAATTCGTTGATTTTTATTGTTATTCGCAATTTTTTCGTCATGATTATGTTCTTCTACCAGTTCTTCCACTAATTCTTTTCCATAATCAGTTGCTGTACAGACAAGAAGCTCTACTTCTTTTTCTTCCATCCACCTGACAATCCGACGTCCTTCTGTTGTCCCTGCAAATAGTACGATTCTACTCATTGCGATATCCTCTTGGGGTAACCATATGTCCATTGATCTGCTTTGTCTGACTATTTCCAATAAAAACGGTCGTAAACATATCTGTCTGTATTTCTTTCAATTCCTGAAGACTGCAGATCTGATAGGATTCTCCTTCTCTGCCAATATTTCTCACAATCCCGCAGACCGTCTCTTTCGCTTTACAGGTTAACAGGATTTCACACGCCTTCTTCAGATAATCACTGCGCTTTCTGCTGGATGGATTATAGAGACAGATTCCCAAATCTGCCTTTCCTGCATGCAGAATCCTTTTTTCAATCAATTCCCACGGCGTCATCAGATCACTCAGGCTGATCAAGGCGAAATCATGGATCAAAGGTGCTCCAAGAACAGCGGCACCGGAAAGAGCTGCTGTCACTCCGGGAATCACCTCCACCACAACAGACGGGTGTTCTTCCTGCATGCCTAAGATTAACCCTGCCATTCCGTATACCCCTGCATCTCCGCTGCAGATCATTGCCGTTGTATGTCCGGCTTCCGCCTCAGAAAATGCCATTTCACAGCGCTCAATCTCCTGTTTCATCGGTGTGGTCAGAAATTTTTTATCTGCAAAATGCTGACGTACCAGATCCACATAAACCGTATAACCGATGATCACGTCACACTGTTCTAATACCTTTGCCGCCCGGATCGTCATATCTTCATAAGCGCCCGGACCAATCCCTACTACATATAATTTATTCAAACCGAATACTCCCTTTCTTTCTCGCAGCTGCGAAAGTGATTCCGCAATACTTTTGTTTCTTAATTTCTGCCGTTCTTACCTGCGCTCCGAGAATGGCTGCCCGCTCACAGACATTTCCCACTCCCGCAATGTTCTGAACAAACTCAGATTCTTTGCTGACTTCTGTGACCTGACTAAGTTCTTCTGCTGAAAACGTCAAAAAAGGTACTTGCCAGAGCGCCGCTAATTCCAGAATTCCCTGCTCCTTTGCTTTCAAATCAATGCTGGCGATCATCCCAATCTCCGCAATGGAAAAGATACCAGACTGTTCTGCAGTTTTAGCTGCAGCAAGAAGTGCTTCTGCTGTCATTCCTTTGCGGCAGCCAATTCCAAGCACAAGATCCCTCGGCAAAAGCTGCAATACACTGCAGGAATCCCATGATTTTTTCTTCCGCTCTGCACTGATTTCAATTCCATAAGAAAATGCTTTTAGTTCTTCCCGGTCTTCCACCCGGACAAGCCCCTTTGGAAGCTTCCCTTCGATCGGTTTCTCCGAATAAAATCCAATCTTACCGCCGTGAAGCAGTTCCGCAGTCACTTCTTTTGCAAGTGACAAATCCATTATTTTCAAACCATTTTTCTTAGCAAAGAGGTCCACCGCGAATTGCTGTTCCACATCTGTCGCTGTTGTAATGACCGGAATCGCACCGACAGCCTCTGCCAGAAATGCCGCAAGCTCATTGGCACCACCCAGATGCCCGGACACAAGTGAAATAGAATACGTTCCGCACTCATCCAGCACAACCACTGCCGGATCGGTTCGCTTATCTTTCAGAAACGGTGCGATCATCCGCACCGCAATCCCCGTTGCAGAAACAAAAATCATTCTTTCATAATCATTCCAATTCTTTGCAAGCCATTTTGACAACGGTTCTTTGCAAATAACCATTCCACTCTCTGCGTCTTTCTGCTGAAGCATGGAGCCTTCCAAAACCCGTTCTGCCAGTTTTTCTGTGATCCAAAGTTCGATTGCACCTTCTGACCGCTCCTGCTCTCTTTGTTTCAAAAGCTTGTCCTTTATCTTCCCTGCCAGTTCACAGCCCTTTGCGGTAAACGCAAAAATAACTGTTCCCCTCTGCACATATCTCATCTGGACGCCTCCCGGAATTCTGTGGTGAAGGTAGGATCATACAGTTTTGATCTCTCATAAGTCTGACATCCAATGACATTGCCGACAAGAATCAACGCGGTCTTCGTAATTCCTTCCCGTTTTGCAGTCTCTGCTAATGTTCCCACTGTACAGATAAATTTCTTTTCTTCCGGCCATGTTGCTTTATATACGATAGCTGCCGGCGTCTCTGCTTCATACCCACCGGCAATCAGTTCTTCTGACAACTGTTTCAGCATTCCTGTACTTAGAAAAATGACCATCGTAGCCTGATGCGCCGCAAATGCCCTAATACTTTCCCGCTCCGGCACCGGTGTACGCCCTGCCATCCTTGTAATCACTACACTCTGAGAAATCTCAGGCAATGTATATTCCAGATCAAGCGCTGATGCCGCCCCGCAAAAAGAGCTGACTCCCGGACAGGATTCATAGGCAATCCCCTGCTCTGTCAGAATATCCATCTGTTCTCTGATCGCACCATAAAGACAAGGATCTCCTGTATGAAGCCGCACGGTCATCTGTCCCGCCTTTTCTGCTCTGACCATGACTGCAATGACTTCTTCCAATGTCATTTTGGCGCTGTTGTAAATAGCGCAAGACTCTTTTCTCTCTTTTAGAAGCTCAGGATTTACAAGCGAACCTGCATAGATAATCACATCTGCCTGCTGAAGCAAACGCTGTCCACGTACGGTAATCAAATCTTCTGCACCACTTCCGGCTCCAACAAAATAAATCATCTACATGCCCTCCTTTTCCTTTGCAATAACAAGAGAATAATATCCTGCTTCATCCGGAAATTGTTCAACCGAGTTATAAATCTGTTCTCCCGGCATCCCGCACCGTTCAATCATCTTCCCGTCAAGATCCGCTTTCTGCATAGCTGCTTTTACTTTTCCAAGCGCTTTTCCGCTTTTCATAAACACTTTCGTTCCCGGCAGATCCATTCCTTCCTCAACCTGATACGTTGCCGGAATTACATGAAGCATCTGTGCTCCCTCTACAAGTCCTTCATTTAACTTTGCTGACACTGCTAAAAATGAAGGAATTCCACTGACGATTTCTGTCCGATACCCCTGTTTTGACAATTGTTTGTGAACATAAATATAAGTAGAATAAATACATGGATCTCCTAATGTCAAAAAAACGCAGTTACAGCCTGCTTCCAAATATCCGGCTGTCGTTGCCACTGCCTCTTCATGGCTTTTGCGAAGCAGTTCCTGATCCTTTGTCATCGGCATATGGATTCCTACTAATTTCTTCCCGCAGATTTCCGGTACTGCCTGCACTGCAATCTGATAAGCGACCGTTTCTTCCGGCACTTTCCCCGGCACAAATACAATGTCGCACTCGCGGATCAGCCGTACCGCCTTTAACGTCATCAGTTCCGGATCTCCCGGACCAACTCCTACCCCAAATAGTTTTCCTGTCTGATTCATTCTCGTCCTCGATTCTTTCTATTGCTTTTACTGTTCTACAAGTTCTTTAGAAGCTTTCTGAAGTAATGCATCTGCATTCTTTGTCATTCCCAACATTCCTGACTGATTGGAAAATATAACTGCACCGCATTTCATCTCCCCTGCACGATTCTGTAAATAAAATTGAATCCGATCTAACAGCGCTTCCAGAAACTTATTTCTTTCCTCATCTTTCATTAATGACAGCATTTCGTCTGTTGTTCCGCAGTCTAATGCTGCTCGCGCCATTTGTGCCGGCAGACCTGCTCTGAGCATTGCACTTGCTGCCACTTCCATTCTTGCGTCTCCATATCTGGAATGTGTATTCATAATCCCTGCCGCCACTTTGATGAATTTCCCGATGTGAGCTGCAAATACAAGTCCTTTTGCCCCGGACTCAACTGCCATATCAATGGTTTCTCCGACATAGTTGCTGCATTTTACAGCAATTTCAGCAGGAATCCCATAAGTTTCTTTCAGGAAATCAAGCCCATAATTTCCCGGAGCCGCAATCAGCCACGCTCTTCCTTCTGCCCGTTTTACATTGATTTCTACCTGTATCGTATCAATCAGCGCTTTCTCGCTCATCGGCTCCACAATTCCTGTTGTCCCAAGAACCGAAATTCCTCCCTCAATTCCAAGCCTGGGATTAAATGTCTTTGCTGCCAGTTTCACACCGTCCGGAATGGAAATAATGATTTGAAGTCCTCCCGGCATTCCACTTGCTTCCAGCACTTCCTCTGCCGTCTGGCAGATCATCTTCCGCGGAATGCGGTTGATCGCTGCAGCTCCTACCGGCTGATCAAGCCCTGGCTTTGTCACACGCCCGACGCCAACACCGCCATCCAGAAGAATCCCTTCTGTTTCTGTCCGGCTCACACTTGCATAGACATATACGCCGTTCGTCACATCCGGATCATCTCCACTGTATTTTTTGACAGCACAGCGCACCAGATCCGGTTCTGTTTCCCACAATTCCGGCTGAAGCGTTATGCATTGTCCACCCGGAAGCTTTACGGTAACCTTCTCTTCTTTCCTACCTGTCAAAAGACAGACTGCTGCCGCCTTCGCCGCCGCCTGTGCACATGTTCCGGTCGTATATCCTGATAATCCTTTTCTTTGCTCTGCCATCCGCATTTCCTCGTCTTTCTCTATACTATGATATCTTAACCATTCTGAAAGCATCTGTCAATTCTGGCAGAACCCTTTTCCCGGATGTTTTTATAAAAAATCTATCTTCCTTTCCCGGATCAGCGCTTTCATTTCACCTTATAGATTTTATCTATATTATATGCTTTTTATAGTTTATTTCTATTTCCATTCTATTGTCATAGATTATATAATTAATTTAATTGAACTTGTCTTCAAACAATTCAATTACAGCACTTTCTATATTTTAAGGAGGAAACATATGAAAAAGAAACTAATCAGTGCATTGCTCTGTGTATCTATGGCTGCCGGTATGCTGGCAGGCTGCGGAAACAGTGATGCAAAAAAAGAAAACAAAGGAAGCAGCGACAAAGACGGTAAAACAACACTTACCATGTGGTGTCCACCGCTTGATGACGACACAAAAGGAAACTTTGATAAGCTTCTGGCTGATTTTAAGAAAGAAAAAAATGTCGATTTAGAAATCGAGCTGATTCCGTGGGAAAACTATCAGGAAAAATGGTCTACCGGTATCAGCAACGGCGAGTGCCCGGATATCGGATATATGTATGCAGAGATGTACCCAACATACATTTCTTCCGGTGTTGTTATGGATATGACAGATCTTCTGACAGAAGAAGACCGCAAGGAATTCAAATATCTTGACCGCGGAGAAATGATGGGCGGACAATACGGTATGCCAATCGTAACCGGTGTTCCGTTTGTTCTTTATTATAATGAAGATATTCTCAACGAACTCGGCGAGACACCTCCGGAAACCTGGGAAGATTTTAAACGCATCTGTGAAAAAGCAACAAAAGATACTGACGGAGACGGCAATATCGACCAGTACGGTTATGCAGTTGGTCTGAACAACGGTGGTATGAGCAACCTTTATATCCTGAACTCCTACTTCTACAGCCTCTTATGGCAGGCCGGCGGAGACATCTATAATGATGATCTTAAAACAGTAAAATTTAACAATGAAGCCGGTGTCGAAGCACTCGAATTCTTCAAGAGCCTGAAAGATTATATGCCTGAAAATACACTTTCTCTCCCTGCTGAAGACGCTTTCTCTACAATCTTTGGCGCTGGAAAAGCTGCATTTGGCGTAACAAGATCTTCTGCTCAGCAGGAAACATTATTTGCAGAGACTTATCCGGATCTGAACTGGAACTATGTTACTTCTCTGAAAAATAAAGATTACGGTACATTTGGCGCTGCCGACTCTTTATCTATTATGTCTACCTGTGAAGAACCTGAACTTGCTATGGAACTCATCAGATACATCTGCGGTTCTGAATTTATGACAGAATACCATAAGATTGCTCCGGGTGCAGCTCTGACTGTTTCTGAAGAATATGTAGGTGATCCAAAGATGGAACGCATCGTAACAGAAGACGTTGACAAATGGCGTCCGCTCCAGGTAGGTCCTTGCGGAAGTGAAATTCTGGAAAACCTTGCTGCCCACATCCAGTCCGTCATGGAAGGAAAACAGGACGTAAAAGAAGCACTTGATGAATCTGCGGAATTTGCAGATGATACACTGGCTGAGTATTGGGCCGAAAATGAAGAATAAACAGGTGCATCCTATGAAGAAAAAGAAATCCGGTTTTTTATCTAAGTTAGCTCCATATGCTTATATTACACCGATTTCATTGATTCTCTTTACCTTTGTCTTCTGCTCTCTCATTGTTGCTGTCATCTTTAGTTTCACAAGATACAACATCCTCATTCCGGCAGAATTCAATGGACTATTCAATTACGAGAAACTTTTGCGTGACAAAAAACTTCATCTTGCAATTATGAATACATTAAAGATCGCAGTTATGACCGTACCGCTTCAAGTACTGCTCTCCACGCTTCTTGCAGCATTGATCGCTTCCATGAAAAATTCGATCATTGCAAAGATCGCAAAAGCAGCGCTGTTTATTCCGGTTCTGTCTTCCAGCGCCGTTGTCGGTACAATCTGGAAAGCGATCCTGAACAGCCGTACTCCGGCTGTTCAGGCTGTGTTCGGCATTTTTGGCATTGATCCTTCTATGCTGCTCGGAAGCAGTAAGGCGGCAATTGTCACACTATCAATGATAATCGTCTGGAAAAGTCTCGGCTATTATATGATCATTGCCCTTTCCTCCCTCATGTCCATTTCCGACACTTACTATGAGGCAGCGAAAGTGGATGGCGCAAATACCCGCCAGCTCTTTACGAAGATCACGCTTCCAATGATGAAGCCAACCATTATCCTGAATACGTTCCTTGCACTTGTAAGCTCTATGCAAACATTCGATCTTGCCTATACTATGACCGGCGGCGGACCGTCTATGTCCACCACAACACTTGTAATGTACGCATACCAGCTCACTTTCAAGAGTGCAAAAGCAGGTTATGCCATGACTGTTTCCAATGTCTTAATGTTAATCGTATTGTGTATCGTTCTGGTGCAGCAGCGTTATATGCGCCGTGATGCATCAGAGATTTAAGGAGGTTTGTACATGAAGAAATTAGGCCGGCTGATCGGCAGTCTCATTTTGATTTTCGTGACACTTCTTTGTATCCTGCCTTTCCTGTACATGATACTGATGTCACTGAAAAGTACATTAAATGCATATGATTTCAGCTTTTCGCTCTCAAATATTACATTTGAACATTATCAGAAGATTTTTTCCACACCTTCTTTCCTTCGCTATTTTGTCAACAGCATTATTGTTGCTGCAGCAGGTGTGGCACTTACTCTGTTCACAAGCTGTACCGCTGGTTATGCATTTGCAAAATTAAAATTCAAAGGAAGCGATAAGATTTTCCTTCTTTTGATCCTGACAATGCTTGTTCCGTCTGAAGTCATCCTCGTTCCGCTCTATCTGATCGTGCGTGGACTCGGATGGGCAAATACATTTAAAGCTCTGATTCTGCCGCTTCCTACTGCATTTGGAGTATTTATTATGCGGCAGGCAATGCTGTCAATTCCGAATGAGCTGATTGAATCTGCCAGAATTGACGGTGCGGGCAACTTTAAAATCTTATATACTGTGATTCTCCCTCTTGTGAAATCAGCTATGCTGACGCTGGCAATCTTCACTTTTATCGGTGCATGGAATAACTTCACATGGCCGCTGATCATTACAACAAAAGACGCCATGCGTACACTGCCTCTGGCGCTGACTTCCATGAAGACACAGTATGATGTGGATGTAGGTCTGACAATGGCCTGCTCTGCCGTAACCTTTCTTCCGCCGTTTATTTTCTATCTCTTCCTGCAGTCAAAATTCGAAGCAGGCGTTGCTTTGCACGGCTTAAAAGGTTAAAATAAAACTATTACAACAAATTGTGAAAAAAGGAGCAGAATCATGAAACGATTACAACCACATCCCCTGGATGAGATGACTCCGTTAGAACGGGCACAGGCGATTGCAGAAGGATGCCCTTACGACCGTCTTCCATGCGTGCCTTTCCTCGGTGAGATCAGCGCCCATCTGATTGGATGCACAAATATCCGGGAATACGAAAACAATCCAAAATTAATTGCAGAAGGCGAGATTGCTTCCTTTGAGCGATATGGGCTGGACGGCATCGGCGCCGGTCCAAACTCTATGGGACTTGCCGCCGCTCTTGGCGCTAATGTAATCTATCCGGAAGACAGTATCCCTTATATCGGATCTGCCGCAATTGACAATGACGATGCATTCAACGCACTCGAACCGGTCAATCCCCATACCAATCCTTATATCAAAGGCGCTATGGAAGCTCTTGAGATGCTGACAGAAGCTGCACATGGTATTTCCGGTGTTGGCTCAAGCCTTGGCGGTCCATTTACTGTCTGTGCTTTTCTCGTTGGTACAGACCGGCTTTTAAAGGACTGTCTGAAGAAACCGGAACGTGTACACCATCTGATGCGGATTGTCACAGACAGTATCAAAAACTGTGTAGATGCCATCGCACCTCTCGGTGTGGGATTCGGTTTCGCAGATCCGGTTGCATCCGGAAGTCTGATCTCTCCAAAAATGTACGAAAAGTTTGTTTTCAGTTATATGAAAGAACTCTGTACTTATATCTATGAAAAGACAGGCGCTAAGCCAAGCCTTCATATGTGCGGAAATACTGTCGGTATCTGGAAATATATCAAGCAGCTTGATATCTGTTCTCTGAGCATCGACAACGTGGTAGATCTGGCTCTTGCCGGTCAGGAACTGGGTGATTATTTCTCAATCCTCGGAAATGTTCCTCCGGTAGATGTAATCATGCTTGGCACGAAAGATGATATTTTTGCATCTGTGAAAGACTGTGTAGAAAAAGGACGCAATATTCCAAAAGGCTATACCATTGCTCCGGGATGCAATATCCCTCTCGGAACTGAAATTCAAAAAGTTGACTGGTTTATGGATGCCGCAAGACTTTATGGCAAATATAGTATATAAGAATCAACAAAAAGTCTCCGATTTCCCCTACGGAAACCGGAGACTTTTTATAAACAGCGCTTCATAACCTTCTGTCGCTCCCAGTTCAAAATATTCTACTGTTCCTGCAATGGTTTTCATTGCTTCCCGTGCTTCATCTGATAAAAGCGCTGCTTTTGCGCCTTCCAGTGAAGTATTTCCTGCATAGGAAATTTTGCCCCGAAATGCTTCCGGCAAGATCCCTGTTTCGATCAGACTCTCCTCCGGAAGATGCTTTCCAAACTGTCCCGCTACAATAACTTTATCACATTCCTCATAACAAAGACCGCTTCTCTCAAAAAGTGTCTGTATTCCGGAAAGTAACGCTCCTTTCGCCAGCTGAACCTGGCGGATATCTGACTGCGTTACTGCAATATCCCCGCAGCCTGTCCAAATACTTCTTTTTCCCTTCTCTTTTCGGAGATATGCGTTTCTCCAGTCTTCTTCTTCAAGAGATTCTGTTTTTAAAATATTGCCTCCCGGCAGCAGCATACCTGTTTTCAGAAACGTCCTCACTGCTGCCAGTATTCCACTGCCACAGATTCCTGATGCTTTATTTGTGCCGATCACCGTACAGCAAAGTTTTTTCCCCTCTGCAGCAAGATTTTCAATCGCTCCCCGGGAAGCCCGCATACCATTGCTGATATTCATCCCTTCCAGAGCCGGTCCCGCCGCGCAGGAACAGGCCAGGTACCTTCCATTACTTTTCAGCGCCATTTCTCCATTTGTCCCGATATCAATGAACAATAGATTGCCCCGCTCAGAGTCGATCCCTGCTGCATAGAGTCCCGAAGTAATATCCCCTCCTACATAAGCAGATATGGAAGGAAGGCAAATGAGCTTTGCATTCGGAAAGGCAAGTCCAATCTGTTTTGCATCTATTTCCTGTTCTTCAAGAAATTCCGGTTCATATGGCGCTCTCCCAATCTTCTTTGCACTCACACCGAGAAGCATATGGAGCATTGTACAGTTTCCTGATACAGTAATTCTCGTAAGCTTTCTGCTGTTCTGTCCTGTCCGGTCAAACTGCTCCCCGGATTCTTCCCGGATACTTTTTCCTTCTATCTTACAAAGCATCTGAAAAAGCATATCGTTGAGCTGATCCACAATCAGATGCTGCAGCTCTCTGACAGCACGTTCTCCTTCTTCTGTTTCATAGGTAATCCTGCTTAACACATCCAAACCATGTACTGCCTGGGCATTCAGTCCGGAAACTGCTCCCAGTTCATTTCCTGTTTCCAGCTCAATGAGCGCTGCTGCCACTGTTGTTGTTCCCAGATCAATTGCCGCTCCCAGTTCTCCTTTTGAGAAATGATTGTGTTTCATCTCTCTCTGATAGACTGCACTTTCCCCGGATACAAGCCCTTCATAGTGCGCTTTTTCCGGCAGTGCAATCGTGATATCATCCCTGACTGCACAAAGACAGGCAAGACGAAAGCCTTCTTCCAACTCTTTTTCGGAAAGTTTGTCACGTTCGCCCTCCTGCCACGACCCAAGTGATCCTTCTGTCAGCCTTACTTTACATTTTCCACAAGTACCTCTGCCGCCACAGGGATTATCCACATATACTCCATGTTTTTTCAGACTCTGAAGCAGATTCTCCCCGGCTGTGCAGGTAAAAGTCTCCTTTTCCCCGACAATCTTAATACGCGGCATTGTTGATCTTCCTCTCTACGAGCTCCAACGCCAACCGCGCTGCTTTCGATGCTTCTCTCTCATAACCGTCTGCACCAATCTTCTCTGCAAATTCCTGAGAAATCGGGCCTCCGCCCACCATGACAACGACTTTATCACGGAGTCCTTCTTCTTTCAAAAGATCCATAACCCGGTTCATATTCTCCATTGTAGTTGTCATCAGCGTAGACATTCCGATCAGATGCGCCCCTTCTTTCTTAACTGTTTCAATAAAAACAGACGGCGGTACGTCTTTGCCAAGATCAATCACTTCAAATCCACATGTTTCCAGCATAATCTTAAACAGATTCTTTCCGATATCATGGATATCTCCTTCCACAACACCGATAACTGCCTTATAGGAATTGCTCTCCGACCGGTTCTTTAGCAAATACGGACGGAATACTTCCATTCCGGCATACATCGCATCTGAACAAAGCAAAAGCTCCGGAATATAGTATTCTTCCTCCTCATAAAGCCTTCCCGCCTGATCCATTCCTGCTGCAAGCCCTTTTCCTATCCCTTCCACCGGATCATATCCTGCTTCCAGATATTCTTTCGAATATGCAACTGCGTCCTCTTCTTCCATCTCTACGACTGATTCTGCAAGTTTTTTTAATAATTCCTCCTGGTTCATCTTCTTTCTTCCTTTCTCTGATAATCATCTGCATCCGGTTTGCCCAATCTGAGCTGCGATGCATAAAATCATTACCAATTCCCATAAAGATATTGTACCAAGATATCCCATTTCTGACTAGCGAAAAATCTGTAATTAAAATAACTTTTCTCCCGCTACATATTTTTCTTTCACATCAGCATCTGTGCACAGGTAAAGAAAACGTTCCAGACGATCCCGCACTGTCAGTTTCTCAACAGATGGAATTCTGCTCTCATCTAATACAAGAATATCAGCCTCATACCCCGGTTCAAAGCTTCCTACATTTCCAAAGAACGCACCGCCGCCCTTCGTTCCCATAAAGAAAGCTTCTTCTACCGTTACCGGTTTCTCTTCTTCATTTACAAGACGCCAACGCATTTTTGACATCTGAATGGCATCTGTCATCGCACGGAAGATAGAAAGAGATGCGCCTCCCGCAATATCGCTTCCAAGTCCAATCCGATGATTTTCTTCAAGGTAAACTCTGACCGGAGCAATTCCTGATGAAAGGTTTGTATTGGACTGTGGGCAGTGTGCAATAAATACACCGTTGTTCAGCATTTTTTCCCGCTCTTCCTTCGTAGAATGTACACAATGCGCCATAATTGTCGGCACTTCTTTTCCAAACAGCCCAAAATGCTCATAAGCTTCTCCGTAGCTTTCTGACCACGGACAAAGTTCTTTTACCCATGCAATCTCTCCGATATTCTCAGACAAATGGGACTGCATCGGAAGTTGATACTGTTTTTGAATCTCACTGAGCTGTTCCATCAATTCGTCTGTGCAAGTCGGAATAAAACGCGGTGTCAGAATTGGTTTCACACGGGAAAATCCTTTTTCCTGACATGCCGAAATCCAGCGCTTCGTCGCATTTGCCGAGGTATCCGCATCCAATTCCCGGAGCGGATCCGGACTATTACGATCCATACATACTTTTCCAACGTAAGCACAAACTCCTGCTTCTTCCAGAAGTTCCATCAAACGTACAGTTGCTTCCTCATGACGCGTAGCAAAAATACACGCTCTTGTTGTCGCGCTTCTTTGAAGATCTCCTACAAACATCCGATACGCTTTCTCTGCATAAGAAATCTCTTCATATCTTGTTTCTTCCGGAAATGTCCTTGTGTCCAGCCAGTCCAGAAGTTCCATATCCATTCCCATTCCACGGAATGTATACTGCGGCGCATGCACATGAAGATCTACCAGGCCCGGAATAATAAGCTGACCGCTGCAGTCATGGAGCGGTAAATTCTCATATGCCTCTGGAAGTTCCGGAAATACTCCGGTAATCCGTCCATCCTCACATACAAGGAAATGATTTTCTTTCGTAATCAATTCCTGCTTCGTTTTGCTGTAACAAATATCCCCTTTTAATACAAAATTTTTCTGTTTCATCCACAAACTCCTTTCCGGAAATCCACCTGTTTCTGTTTTTTTGCACAAAAAAATACCGTACAGATAGTTTCCCCTTCAATCCGACAGATGATTTATAGGTAACTATTTACGGTAGTTAGTAGAGACGCCCAACCAATTATGGGCTTATATAAATGTTCCTGTATTCACTTTTTTAACCTTACATAGTATACTGGATTTTCCTCCAAAATGCAACCAAAAAAGAAAGGTTTTCTGCACATTTTTTCTGCAGAAAACCTTTCTTTTTTAGATTAATACATATTTTACATACATTTATTTTTCAAACAACGTGTCCATCTCCTGGAACTTCGTTCTGTCTACTTTATAAATAATGTGAGATTCTCCCAGTTTTACATATCGGTTTTCTCCCTCGGAATCTGTTGCTCCAATATAAAATGTAAATTCCTGTTCTTTCTCATTGCTGTCAGTATAGGTAACCTCTACTTTCGTAACATTTTTCTCATCCATCCCATAAGCATCTGCTTCTGCTGCTTCCATATAGTAATCTGCACAATCGCTTAACGTAATTCCTCCGATCGCACTTTCTAAAGTTGTTATGGCATCTTCCTCGTCTTTTAAAAATGTTTCTGTCTTGTCCTTCTTTGTCATAACAACCTTTTCCAACTGTCCCGAATTAATATACGGAAAGGCATCATTGCTGAGCAGTGACATGAGATCATACTGAATCGGACTGAGTACAGAAGAAGAAACGGTGTACACTTTGCTCTTGTCTCCTACCGTCATATAATATCCATCATTGACGCTGTTTCCAATATAAATATTCGTCTCTTCGCCCGCTTCATTTTTCAGATGAATCGTATATGCCGGCTGCTCCAGACCATAATCCTCCAGAGCGTCTGCTCCCTCCAATTCCCGCTCTGCCTGAATTGTACTAAATGTATTTTCCATCGTTTCCACATATGTCTGCTCTAATGGAAACTTCTCATCCGGTGCATAGATCCACGTTCCATCCTTTTTTTCAAAAACAAATTTACTTTCATTATAAGTGTAAGAAATTTCCGTAAGCGCTTCCAGCGTCTTAACCTTTACTGCTTTTGCTTCCTTTTGCTCTTCTTTTGCCGCCTTTGATTCATTCCAAAACTGCAGACCGACATAACATCCGATCAAGATGACAAGTATACCAAGCAGAAATACTATTTTATTTCTTTTCACGATTAACCCTCCATCTTTATATTTTATGCTATTACATGCGCAATGCTCTGTTTTCCACCCTATGCCTTACGCCGTTTCATCCAGACAGACATTCCGAAACCAAGAATCACAAGCGGAATCCCGAAAATAACAAGAAGGCTAAAGATATCTGCATGCTGCATTGTATTATAAGAAATTCCAAGAGATTTTGCTTCGATTGACACATTCTGCACGTCATCGAAGTTGGCTGTTACCGCATTCATAACCAATGTCATATTGTCCAGTGTCGAAAACATCCCTGTCAATTGTGAATCAATGATTGAATTACTTCCAAATACTGTGAATCGGGATTGTTTTCCTTTACTTTCCGCATCCTCCTTCTCTTCCTCATCTGTATCAGAAAGTGTCTCCTCTGCAACTGCTCCAATGACATAAGTCCCCTGCTCCTGCGATGTTTCTGTAACCGCATGCGCATCATTGCTTGTCGTAAGAATCGAAGTTACTTCAATCGTATCCCGCGCCGGATCTGTTGTTGTCATTCCATGCGTATTGGCTGCAAGAATCATTTCTGTAGACAACCCTTCTGCCAGATCTCCGGATGCATTTAACAGTGGAAAAACATAATAATAATTATTCTGAAGACATCTTGACGGATCTGCAATATATCCTTCTGCCGTTTCCAGTCCATACTCTTTCATTAAGCTTTCCAGATTCGGCAATTCCTCATCGGTATCTCCAAGAAACAGCATGACATTGCCTCCACCTTGCAGATAGTTTGAGATCGCCGTCTTTTCTTCTTCTGAAATGTCTTTTACCGGTCCATTCATCAAAAGAAGATCGCAGTCTTCCGGGATCGTCTGCGTCATCACAAGATTCAGTTCTGTAATTGTCAGATTGGATTTATCTGTCAGATCTGTAAAATTTGTTCCAAACGCATCTTCTCCATGCCCTGAAGTGCGATATAATTTTTTTGTTGTATCATTGGTCACATAATTGACTGCACTTGTCAGCTGCCCTTCTGCATCAAAACCACTTTCCGTTACCTGCCCGGTTGTATAATAGGAAGACATATCATATTGAATCATATCTGAAAAAGCAATCTTTGTATCTTTTCCGGTTTCTTCACAAGAAACAATGACTGTATCCGCACTGGCATCATTTTCACTGAGTACAGAAGGATGCAGCACGGGATCTACCCATTCCACTTCAACCTCATCGGAAAGATCTGCGTATTTATTGATAAATGTCCGAATCCGTTTATCCGCCTGCGTTTCCTCTGAAAGCACAGTCAGTTTTACCTTTTTCTCCAAATTTTTCAAAATTTCCCGGCTTGTTTTTGTAATCTCATAAATCTTACTGTCGCTGACATCAATGGAACGAAGATTGTCCGGAAGCTGTGATACGATCATATTCAGTACTATGACAATCGCAATGACAACCGCTGTCATTCCAACGCTATATGCTCCGTTTCTGCTATGGGCTGTTGTAAACATCTCTTTTATTTTCTTCACAATCTTCTCCTCCTAACTCCACCGTCTCTTCTGAATGCTCTGAATTGTCAGGAAAATAAATATGACAATCATGGAAAGAAATACAAACAATCCGCTTACATCCAGCAAATGATTGGACGCAATATCGGAGAAAACGCTGTAAAGAGATAGCTTTCCAAAAAATTTTTCCAACAGTCCCTCATACAGACTGGATTTTACAAAATAAACTGCAAAGGCAATAATGACCACAACCCCTTCCAGTATGCCGGTCACAATCCAGTTTTTCATCATCTGGTGCACGAAATACACTAGCAGACTGGCAAATGCAATCATTCCGATCATACATGCAAATGCACCGGATGGAAGAAATCCGACAAGACTGTCCCATAAAAATAAGATTAAAAGCGCTCCAAACGAACCAACTGCTGCAATGATCTGACTCTCTGTTAATGATGAAACAAACATTCCCACTGCAATATAAACACATCCAAGCAGAAAATAAACAAGAATCGATAAATAATCTACTTTTAGATATGCATTTCCTTCTGCCTTAATAATCAGAGGGAACATACAGAAAATCAGATTCGGTACTGCAAACACGGTTGCCATTGCCATATATTTTCCAAGAACAATATCAAAAACTGTCACCGGTGATGTCAAAAGCAGCTGATCGCTCTTGCTCTTTCTTTCTTCCGCAAAACTCTTCATCGTCAAAATCGGAATACTAATAATCAGAATAAACATCGTTCCGGACAGTGCATAAGAAAAATACGGATATCCGGCATTTAAGTTATATGCCATGAAATAGATTCCTGCTACTGCAGTCAATACCGAGATAAAAAGATACCCTGTCATCGACTGGAAATAAGAACCAAGCTCCCGTTTATAAATTGCCTTCATCTGTCTCTTCCTCCTCGCTTTCTTCCAAACACTCCGTATCTGCATCCTGTTTTTCATTCTGTGTCAGTTCCAGGAATACTTTCTCCAGCGTCGCCTTTGTTTTCTGAAGTTCCAGAAGCGGACATTCGGCCCCGGCAAATGCAAAGAACAGATCTTCCCGGATATCAAATCCTTCTTCCGGTGTCACTGTCATCCTTGTGATTCCATCTTCCAGCACTTCCACAGACATATGTACAATATGCTCCACAGAGGAAAGAATCTCTTTTACATTTTCTTCCGAAGCTCTTGCCTGCAGGAATATCTGCTCCGTTCCTTTTAACTGTTTCTCAAGATTTTCCGGCGTATCGCTGGCTACTAATTTCCCTTTAGAAATAATCATAATATAGTCGCAAACTTCGCTGATTTCTGCAAGAATATGAGAACTTAAAATGATGGTATGGGATTTGGAAAGTTCACGGATCAGCTCACGGATCTCAATGATCTGTTTCGGATCCAGACCAACGGTCGGCTCATCCAGAATTATAATTTCCGGGAAACCGATGATCGCCTGGGCTAAGCCAACTCTCTGCTTATATCCTTTGGACAGATTCTTAATCAATCTTCCGCGTACGTCCTGAATCTTTGTAAGCTCAATTACCTTCTCTACCTGTTCGCCAATCTGATGACGTTTTAATTTTTTTAAGGCAGCCACAAACTGGAGATACTCTTCTACTTTCATATCCAGATAAAGTGGCGGCATTTCCGGAAGATATCCAATACTTCTCTTTGCCAGCTCAGGTTCTTTTAAAATATCATGGCCATTTATTACAACTTCTCCTTCGGTTGCTCCAAGATACCCTGTCATAATATTCATTGTTGTTGATTTACCGGCTCCATTCGGTCCGAGAAACCCGTAGATCTGACCTCGCTTCACTGTAAAACTCAAATGATCAACTGCTGTATGTGTCCCATAACGTTTTACGAGATTTCTTACTTCTATCAATCCTGCTCCTCCTCACTAATAATTTATGAAATATTATATGTATATACTATGTTTGGAACGTGATAAAATTGTGAAAAATTTGTGAGCTCTTTATTGTGATTGTCTTTTCTGTAAGGCCGGCTGCCTTTAAAATGCACAAAAAAAGATACTTCATCCTCAATGAAGTATCTTCTCTCTTATTCTACCCTGCAGTATCTCAACCACATATTCGCGGTAGTTACTGCATTAAATATTCCAGAAATTTTGCGGCATATTCCTGGCGTTCGCCGATATTTAAAATAACAAGATAGACAGGATCTGCTGTCACATGAAGCGGATTTCCGATCTTTGTACTTCCGGTAAGATCAAATAACTTATCATCCACAATATGATCCTGATATGTTTCCTGCATCTCTTCGCTCAATACCCCGGAAAGATTTTCTGCTGCTCCCTGCGTCACAAAATCCTTTACATGCTCTTTGGAACCAATGACAACATCCACAGCCCCTGCAGCTACGATCGTATTCAGCTTCATTGTAGCATTGTATCTCGCCTGACTGTCCTCCGAACCGATGGCTACTGTCGTATCAATCGAAACCCGGTGATATTTCTCCTGATCCCCGATGAACTCCTTATATTCTCTGTTCATCTGTTCCGACTCATCCTCATTCATATAGCCGTCCGTCACAGCTGCATACATAATCGTTTCATATTTGGAATTCTCATACCAGGAAAATCCAAACCAGATTGCTGCAAATATTGCGATTACGCCAAAAATCTGAGGTTTATAATAATCCCAGATATATCCAAGCTTATGCTTCCAGTCCATGCTCTGAAGCTTTTCTTTCTCCAACTGACGTCGCTCAGCTCTGGTCAGATCCGTTTCGTGCTTCTCATGTATGTCCATTTCTTGTGTCTCCTTCTGTCAATTTCTCCACAGCCCATTATACCATACTTATCTTTGAAAAAAAGTGAAGAAATTATAAACTTTCCTCCTCATCTTCCACTGGCTTCCATGCCTGTCCGAAATTTACATCTCTGAACAGCGCTGCTAATCCGGTAATCTGTTTTAATCTCAGTACCTCATCCTTATCCATGCCAAGATGTTTACAGATCCAGGCATCAGACCGTCCCAGCTCCTGAAGCTCCCGTATGATATTGCTCATCAGATTCACATCGTGCGTACCCCTTGCCCGATTGTGACGTATCGTACTGGCCATTCGCTGATCAAGCGGTTTATCTATTACAGATACCGGAAGCAATCCGTGTTCTCTTTCATAAATATCCTTATGTTCCTTCATCACACGGTAGCGGTGGAATCCATCTACAATAATATACTTATCTTCTTCCTTTGCATAGTAGCATACAATCGGCATCGTGTATCCATCCGCCTTGATGCTGTCATAGAGAAGCTTCATTTCCGGCGGCGCTACTGCGTTTGGATTATAGGTATTCGGTTCCACCTTCTCCAGCGGAACTGCAATCACATGATAAACAGGACTTTTAAATTCCATACTCCATCTCCTCAATACTCTGATATTTTTCTTTAATATATTCGATATTTCTCTTCTGCTCCCGGGATAATCCAAACCCCATTGAGCGGCAGATATGATCATTTTTCAAAATACATCCGCACATTCGCTTCCAGCTCGGAATATCCTTGCTGGATTTGATATCATCTGTATCGTCCGGAATCTGTTCCAGAAAGATGACTCTGGATTTTTTGCTGGCAGTATAATTGGACACACCGTTCCGCTTAATCTTATAACCATGTTCTTCCAGCTCATGAATGGTCTCTTCATCCAGCCCGCCTCCGGTCTGATGCCAGAACTGAATCGATGTATTGAATTTCTTTGCATAATTATTGCGGATTCGCGGCGGAAGTGTGTCAAGAAGAAACATCGTATAGGATTTCCATGTATGCCCCTCCGGCAGCGTAATATTCCGAAATCCCATTGCCTTTGTCTTTCCATAGATACATCCAAAATTAGCTCCTCTTACTCTTCCCACAAGCTTTGCCCATATTTCCGGATCAATGACCCGATACAGGTTCAGCGCATCTTTTGAATAATCATTAAACGGCGATGCCACCCGCATCTGCGAAATCTTTAATCCGGCTTTATGATACAGATTGTAAAGTTCATTGTAATCGTAATCAAACAGATCATTGGCATGCCATACATCCTGTGACGTCCAGTCATACATTGGCGAAGCGCACCACACATCTTTGAACTGATTGCTGATCCAGCACTGTCCTTTATAACCATATTTAATATTCAAAAATCCACTGTATCTCTGCAACGATTCATCGGCGCGCATTCCGAGCAGGCAGACTGTTTTCTTATTTCCGTGAGACATACGGTACCAGCGTCCAAATTGTTTTGCCAGATCTTCCTGATGCATCCGGTATCGGTAAGTTGTCATTGGATTGTGTTCCAGATTAATGATATAGTCTTTCTTCGGCATCGGCCGTACCCAGCAATCTTCTTTTTTATCATCCCACGGATACCAGTACATTTCATAATTGCTTAGCGCTGTCCTGGTTGCCATTGGAAGACACACCCAGTAAGGTTCTACTTCATCTTTGATTCTCTCAAATGTACGCTCAATATATTCTGTCGTAACGGTGTACTGCGCTTCAAAATCCTGATGAAACACTCCTATTTTCTTCTCCGGATAGTATTTCTTCTGAAAATCCATCGTCATATTCAAAAGCAGTCCACTATCTTTTCCACCGGAAAAAGAAACAAAAATATTATCAAATTCCTCAAAAATAAACTTTATTCGCTTCTGAAATGCCTCATATACGTTCTCTTCCAGATATTCCCTGATCACAGAACTCCCTCCCAATTATCAGCTTCTTCTGTTTTTCCATATTTTTCCAGTCATCTACCAATAACTTTACCACATTCTGAAAACAGCTTCAACAATGTTCGACAAATCCTCCCCTTCTTGAACGCAAAAACAGCAGCACTCTTTTTAGATAATTCCAAAAAAGTACTGCTGTTTTGCATATTCATAATGCGCTTAGCTTATTTTTATTTTTGTTCTATCGGCAGTTCCACATAGGAGCAAAATTCTCCCTCCTGATGTACTGTAATATGTGCCTTCTGCCTCTTCTCGCTATTAAAGCCTTTTTCCGTGTTGCTGTTAGGAAAAATAAAATTCTTAGCGCTGGATGTTACGGTAAAACGGATGCGATGCCCCGGAAGAAAGGTATTGGAAATCTTTGTTGTCCGAAGTGGAATCTCATAGATATTTCCGGCTTCCATATACACAGGACGCTCAAACCCCTCCCGGTATTTGGCGCTGATCACACCGTCTGCGAGTTTGACAGATTTTCCATTTTCATCTACATCCAACAGACGGAATACAAAATCTGTATCCGGACAATCACAGGAAACAAATAAATGTACCTGTAAATCACCGGTTACTGTCACCGGCTCTTTTAATACCTCTGTTGAATAGATAAGATAGTCTTCCCGCTTTTCTTCCTCGGTATAATCTTCCGGCACTTCCAGTTCATTTTCTGACATATCGATGATATGCGTCGCCGGACAGTCCGGATCATACACATAACTGTTCTTCTCACTGTGCAGATCCATACGCTGTATTTTTACACACTGCGGCGGCCATGCCTCTGATGTTTTCCAACGCTTTTCCCCTAATGTATAGTAGAGCACTTTTGGACTTTTCTCAATCCCGTTCTCTACTCCCTTCAGAAAATGTTCCAGCCACATCATACAAATGAGATCGATATCATAACGAAGCGCATCTTCTCCCATCGGAATTCCGTGCAGATCATATTCTGCATTTCCACTGTGCTTCCACGGTCCTAAAATTGCTTTCCAGGTTCCTTCCGGCCAATCTCTGACAAGATCCAGCGCCTCGGTCGTACCCATTCCATTGTCATCAAACCAGCCTGACATAATAAGCGCCGGCACCGGAGCACCGCTGTAGCGCTCTTTCCAACTGGATTTTTTCCAAAACTCATCCAGATCTTCATGCTTTAGCCACTCTGTTAAGAAAGGAATCTCTCTTCCCAACGCCTTTTCCGGAATTGTTTCCAGAGGTCTCAGATCCAATACATCATCCCAGTCTTCCCGACACATCAGATCTTCCCGCATTCTCTGCTCCGACATTGCAAAAGCCCACGCAAGCATCCCGGATGTAAAGCAGCCTCCTCTTCTCGGAAGATCTGCAAATGCACTTCCGGCGCACACGCTGCTGAGCATTGCTTTCAAATGCGAATTCCCGCTGGCAGCTGCAGCCCACTGTACATATCCAAGATAAGAACCGCCTGTCATTGCTGCCTGTCCATCACTCCAGTCCTGCGCTGCAATCCAATTGAGCGTATCGTCTCCATCCTCTACTTCGTAATAATTCGGCTGCCATCTTCCGGTACTGTCTTCTCTGCCCCTTGTATCCTGAATAACGACGGCATATCCTCTCTGGACAAAGCGATAATACATCTCTACATGATTTCCTTTTCCATAAGGCGTCCGCACAAGTACCGCAGGTACTTTTCCCACGTTCTCTCCGGCTTCTCTTACCGGAAGATAGACATCGGTAGCCAGTCTTTCTCCATCTCTTGTCTCAACAAAAAAGGTTCCGTGAAACTTTACTTGAAAGATTTCCTGAAAGGAAAGATTGCTCCAGGCTTTCAGGACTGTTTTTTCTTCCTTACCGTCCTCTGCAAGCACTGCCGTATAATCTCTTCCCGGCATTAAAACTCCATATATTTTTCCCTGCTCATACAAAAGATCTTTTCCAAACTTTTTGTTTCGCTGTATATAGGCTTCCTCACGCCGTTTTGAAAACTGTTCTCCAGAGGAAGTGATGAACTCTTCTGCTCCTTCTGCGATACATTTTTCATATTCCTGCTTCTTTTGGAAAAACTCCAATATACTTCTTGAACAGAAGTTTCGAAAATATGCATCTGTTTCTTCTGTTAATTTTTCTTCCGGAAGCCATTCTCCGGTTTCAATGTTCAGCTTTTCTGTCGTAACTCCTTCGGCAGTTTCATGAAATTTTCCATATAAAATTCCGGATAAATAAAAATTCCACTTCATACGCATCTCTCTTACTTTCCCAGACATACCGCCTGTTTTACCGCTTTATCAACTATCTTATCGAATCAGCATCGCATCGCCAAACGAAAAGAAACGATATTGTTTCTTCACAGCTTCCTGATACGCTGCCAGTACATGCTCCCTGCCGGCTAAAGCAGATACAAGCATAATTAATGTAGATTCCGGCAGATGAAAGTTTGTAATCAGACAATCCAATACTTTAAACTGATACCCCGGATAAATAAAGATTTCTGTCCAGCCGCTGCACTCTCTCAGCCGTCCATGTTCATCCGCCGCAGACTCTACTGTACGGCAGCTTGTCGTTCCGACGCAGATGACACGATGCCCTTCCTCTTTCGCGCGGTTAATCTTCTCCGCTTCCGCAGCTTCAATCTGATAGAACTCTGAATGCATATGATGTTCCAGAATATTTTCCACTTTTACCGGACGGAATGTCCCAAGTCCTACATGAAGTGTTACATGGGCAATCTCAACACCTTTTGTCTTAATCTGTTCCAGAAGTTCCGGTGTAAAATGAAGTCCTGCTGTCGGTGCGGCTGCAGAGCCGGAATGCTTTGCATACACCGTCTGATAGCGGTTTTTATCTTCCAGCTGATGTGTAATGTACGGAGGGAGAGGCATTTGGCCAAGCTGATCCAGAATTTCTTCAAAAATTCCTTCGTAATGGAATTGGATCAGACGATTTCCTTCCTCCACTACATCAATGACTTCTCCTACAAGCAGTCCGTCTCCGAAGCTGATCTTTGTTCCCGGCTTTGCTTTCTTTCCCGGTTTTACAAGTGTCTCCCACACATCATTTTCCTTTCGCTTCAGAAGCAATACTTCAATTTTTGCTTCTGTCCCTACTTTAGCTCCGATCAGTCTTGCCGGGATTACTTTTGTATCATTGATAACAAGACAATCCCCCGGATTTAAGTATTCTATAATATCACGAAATACATGATGTTCTGTCTCACCGGTCTTCTTATCAAGCACAAGCAGCCGGGAACCCGAACGGTCCTCAAGCGGATCTTGCGCAATCAGTTCTTCCGGGAGATCAAAATAAAAATCCTCTCGTTTTAACATAATGCGTCTCCTTCCTAATTCAACTTCCGAACTACCGGTACAAGCCTCTTTGCTACGGCAGCCGCCATTACACAAAGTACAATGTCTCCGGAAATCGTCAGCAGACAACAATTTATCAAGACTATTTTCCATGACACCGGCATAGAAATAATATAGTTACTTATAAAATAAAAATAAATCATTCCACACAGGTACATTACTATCATCCCCACCAGTGCAGAAATGAGCAGCCATGCAAATGTCAGTTCTTCCTTTCTGGCAGCCAGTTTGCCTGCCGCAAATGCCGCAAAAGCAAATCCAATAAGAAAGCCGAAGGTCGGTCGGACAAGATAGCCGATACCGCCTCCGGATGCAAATACAGGTATTCCCGCCAGTCCAATCATCAGGTATGTGCACACACTCATGCAGCCCATTCTGCCGCCGAGGAAGAACCCGGCAAGCAGAACGAAGAAAAACTGCAGTGTAAAATGCATCGGGAACGGCTGGACCGGAATATTGATCTGGAGAAATGCCCCCACTGCGATCAATGCCGTAAATAACCCGCTCAAAATCATTTCTTTATTTGAAAAACGCTGTTTTGTTCTCATTACTGACGAAGCTCAATGCCCATTCCGGACAGACCGTTAAGGATTTTCTTCATTGCAGCATTGATATCTGCCTCCTCAAGTGTACGGTCTTTCGCACGGAATGTAATCTTATATGCAACAGACTTATATCCTTCCTGAATCTGGGCTCCTTCATATAAGTCAAATAACTGATAGCTTTCCAGAATCTTGCCGCCTCTCTGATCGATCATTGCTTCAATCTGACCTGCCAGAATCTCTTTCGGAACAACCATACTGATGTCTCTTGTTACTGCCGGATATTTTGCAATGCCTTCGTATTTGCGGTCGAATGTAGCAAATTTTGTTACAACCGGCATATCAAGCACTGCCACATAAGCGCGCTCTCCAATGTCATAAGTATCTGCTACGATCGGATGTACTTCACCAAGATATCCAACAATTTCTCCGTCATAAATAATATTTGCCTGTCTTCCAGGATGCAGGAATGGCTTATTGCTGTCCGGTGCATACGTTTCTTTCTGATGCATACCGATCTTGTCGAAAAATTCTTCTACAACACCTTTCATTGTGAAGAAATCTCCGTCTCCGTACATTCCAAGTGTGAACTGCATCCGCTCATCCGGAAGTTCTGTCAGCGGAAGCGCCTTTGGCACATAAATATTTCCAAGTTCATAGAGACGAACATTTTTATTTCTTCTATTATAGTTTCTCGCAAGAGATGTAAGCATTCCATTCAGAGAAACCGTGCGCATAACACTGTAATCTTCTCCAAGCGGATTCATAATCTGAATTGCTTCACGTTCCTTTGCATCTGCCGGAATTCGAAGCTTATCAAATACTTTCGGACTTTCGAAAGAATATGTCATTCCCTGGCTGAATCCACAGAATTCCGCAATCTCTCTTGCCACCTGCTCGATCCGAAGCTTAAATGGAAGCTTTCCTGTTGTCGCTTCTCCACACGGAAGTGTTGTCGGAATATTGTCATATCCGTAGAATCTCGCTACCTCTTCTGCAAGATCTGCAAGACGGAAAAGGTCATGACGGAATGTCGGCGCAATGATTTCTTTTGCTTCCTCATCATATTCCAGACCGATTTTTGTGAAATATCCAAGCATCTCTTCTTCAGAAATTGCAGTACCGAGCAATGCATTGATTGCTTTTGCATCAAACGGAACGCGAACCGGCTCTTTCTTCTTGCTGTAAACATCAACCATGCCGCCTACGACTTCTCCGGCGCCAAGCTCTTCAATAAGCTGACATGCGCGATTGATTGCTGCCTCTGCATTATTTGGATCCAGTCCTTTTTCGAACTTACCGGACGCATCTGTTCGAAGTCCTACCCGCTTGCTTGAAAGACGGATATTCGTTCCGTCAAAACATGCCGCCTCGAACAGCATTGTCTTCACATCATCTGTAATCATGGAATTTTCTCCTCCCATGATTCCGGCAAGACCGATTGCTTTCTTACTGTCACAGATCATCAGAACATTTTCATCCAATTCACGTTCCTGACCATCTAACGTTACGAATTTCTCTCCGTTTGAAGCCGTTTTGACAATAATTTCCTTGCCTTCGATCAGATCCAGGTCATAAGCATGCATCGGCTGTCCGTATTCTTCCATAACATAGTTTGTAATATCAACAAGATTGTTGATCGGGCGAATGCCAACAGACGCAAGACGTCTCTGCATCCATTTCGGAGAAGGGCCGATCTTAATATTCTTTACAACTCTTGCACAGTAACGTGAACAGTACTGCGGACTTTCTACAGATACTTTAATATAATCATTTACATCCTCATCATTTCCGGTCTCAGTCACAACCGGCGGGCAGAATTCTTTGCCAAATGTTGCCGCTGCTTCTCTTGCAATTCCAACAACGCTATAGCAGTCTACACGGTTAGATGTCACTTCGTATTCAATCACTGCATCGTGAAGCCCAAGCGCCTCAATGGCATCTGCTCCTACTTCGGCATCTTCCTCGAAAATATAAATGCCGTATTCCGGCGCTTCCGGATACATTTCTCTCGTAGAACCCATCTCTTCAATTGAGCACATCATTCCATAAGAGTCAATTCCGCGAAGCTTTCCTTCTTTAATCTCAATTCCGCCTTCTGTCTTCTTGCCGTCATGGCCTCCTGCCACACGTCCGCCAACAAGAACAACCGGAACTTTGTCCCCTTCTTTCACATTCGGAGCGCCTGTTACGATCTGGATCTTCTCCGCTCCAATATTAACCTGACAGATAATCAGCTTGTCTGCATCCGGATGTCTCTCAATCTTTTCAATCTGTCCAATCACGATCTTATCCAGATCTCTATCTAAAATTTCATATCCTTCTACTTTTGTTCCGGATAATGTCATTGCATCCGTATATTCCTGCGCTGTCACGCAAAGATCCGGAACATACGCTTTAATCCATGATAATGAAGTGTTCATTTTTTATCCTCCTAGAATTGTCTTAAGAATCTGATATCATTTTCGTAGAGCAGTCTCATATCGTCGATCTCGTATTTCAGAAGGGCGATTCGCTCTAACCCAACACCAAACGCAAATCCGGTGTATTCATTCGGATCAATGCCGCACATTTCCAGCACATGCGGATGTACCATACCGCAGCCGAGAATTTCAATCCAGCCGGAACCTTTACAGAAACGGCATCCTTTTCCTCCGCATTTGAAACAGGAAACGTCCACTTCGGCACTCGGTTCTGTAAATGGGAAATGATGCGGACGGAATTTCGTCTTTGTCTCCGGTCCAAACAGCTCTTTCGCAAATTCTTCTAAGGTTCCTTTTAAATCAGCAAATGTAATATTCTTATCGATCACAAGTCCTTCAATCTGATGGAAAGACGGAGAATGTGTTGCATCTACTTCATCTGAACGGAATACGCGTCCCGGAGCAATCATACGGATTGGAAGCTTTCCCTGTTCCATAACCCGGGCCTGAACAGGTGATGTCTGTGTACGAAGGACAATATCTTTATTTACATAGAAGGTGTCCTGCTCATCCTTTGCCGGATGATCTGCCGGAATATTCAGTTTCTCAAAGTTGTAAAGATCATACTCTACTTCCGGTCCTTCCACAACTTCATATCCCATTCCAATGAAAATACGCTCTACTTCTTCAAGCGCAATTGTATTCGGGTGACGGTGTCCGACTTCATTTTTCTTCGCCGGCAGTGTTACGTCAATCACTTCTTTTTTCAGACGTTCTTCAAGAATCTTAGCGTCCATTTCTTTTTTAGATGCTTCTAACGCTTCTTCAATCTCTGTACGGGTATCATTGACCATCTGTCCTACTTTCGGACGGTCTTCCGGAGCGACATCTTTCATTCCTTTCAGAACAGCTGTCAACTCCCCTTTCTTTCCCAGATATTTCACTCTGACATCATTCAGCTTTTCCGGCGCATCTGCAGCCTGAATCAATTTCAGCGCTTCTTCTTTGATGCTCTGTAATTTCTGTTCCATAACGTTCCTCCTAAAAAATAATCAAAAAAATCCCCGTCCCAAAAGGGACGAGGTCAATCGCGGTACCACCCTAATTCCTGCGGATACTCTCTGCAGGCGCTTTCATACGCGTAACGTGCATCTTACGTCATCATCTACTCTGCCTGAAATCCTTCTCGGCATTTCAAATCAGCAGCTCTTGCGGGAAATTCGATCCCTGTCTGAACTAAAAGGAACTCCCAGCCGATGATTCCTTCTCTCTGATAGAAAACAGTTCTCTACTAACGCAGTCATTGCCTTTCTCTATGCGGTAAATAGTTATTTTCTTAAACATTGTATCTATATCAGAAACTTATGTCAAGGGGTTTTACGGATTTTCTCTTCTTTTCCCGGCATCCTCTCCAAAAATTCTCTGATACTCTGCTTTCACGAACTGTTCTGCCGACTTCTCCAATTCTTCATATTTGCGGATCAGTTCCAGACAGTCATCTGTTACCTCCGCCATTCCGCCGAACTTTCCTCCCGGACGGCGTCTTACCAGTTCAAGCCCGGATTCTTCCTCCGCAGTCCGGATCATAGACCAGGCTTTGCTGTAAGAAATTCCTGTCCTTTCACTTGCTTCTCTGACCGATCCAAGCCTGTGTATCTGTCGAAGCAGTGTTACCGTTCCCGGACCAAAATACGGCTTCGTGTGGATCAGCTGCACTTTCACATGTGCTCGCTTCAAATTCCTTTGGTATGCCTCTGCTACCTTCTTCTGAATCCTGCTTCCTTCTAAAACAGGTTCCACCGTTCCCGGATCTCTCATCTCCACATAGACTGGCTTCTGTCCGAGAGATCTGAGCGCCCCTCGCAGCCCTCCTGTCCCTTCGTACTTTATTACATCAGAAAAAATTTCCTCTCCTAACAGTACCGGATGTCCTCCTCTGTGGTTGTAGGAAGGTATTACTACCGGTTTTTCTTCACTCAGCAATTGTTCCAGTGTCTCCAGAAGAAAGAACGGAACGTCCACCGGACAGATAAATACTCTGCTGCATCTTTCCTTCAGATAGGAAAGCCCCGTCTTCACCGAATCCAGCATCTCCGGCTGTCTTCCCGCTTCACAGGATTCATTCTGCAAAAAAGTAACTCCAAATCCCTTCAGCTGCTTTTTCAACTGTTCTTCCCGGCTCCCGGCTACGATCACAATATCTTTCACACCCGCTCTCTGAAAATTCACCGTAATATATTCTGCCAAAGTCATTCCCTGAATCTTCTGAAGCGCTCTGGATGCACCATCCCGCTCTCCGGTTCCGTCTGCTGTAATCACAGCTCCAATCATTTTCCTCATCTGTATCTCATCTATTGTTCGGGCCATACCGCTGTAACACCCCTTTTCTTCCTGAAACTGATTTCATTCTATAGAATCTATTCTGCTCTGTCAAGGCTTTCCAAATACACATTCAGCTCGCCGCCAAGCAGCAGCATATAAAGGCAGAAATACATCCAGAGCATCATTAGAATAATCATTGTAAGACTTCCGTACATATTAGAAAAGCCCCGAAAAACCTCCACATAAATAGAACTCACATAAGAAATCACAAGCCAGCCGACTGCCGCCAGAACTGCTCCCGGAAACAGTCTTTTTTGTTTTCTTTTTTCCGCTCTGTTCCTGTGATTCGGAAGATACTTATACACCATAGCAAACAGCAGCGTAAACAGACACATAGCAATGATCGTTCTGCTTCCAATGACCATATCCGTCATTCGTTTGAGAAACGGTACATAAGAATTAATCAACATACTGATCGAATTACCAAAGACAAGCAGCAGCATAGAAATGATAATCGACAGGACAAACATCAGCGTATAACATGCCGCCCGGATCCTCAGAAAAATATAATTACGGGTTTCCTTCGCCCCATAAATGCAATTAAGTCCTGTCGTCAAAGCCAGCACTCCCCTTCCTGCCGACCAGAATGCCACTAGCGCCGTAACCGGAACAACTGCTTTTGATTGGTTATAGACTTCATTCACGATAGAGATCAGCCATGTATCCAGTGAAGATGCGGAATGTGACGCACTTGGAAACAACGTCTCAATTCCAAGCATAATGTCTTCCCTTGTCAGAGGTGTATACTGCACAAGTGTCAATAATAAAAGCAAAAGCGGGATCAGCGATAACATGAAAAAATATGCCGACTGTGCCGCATATGCTCCCACATGGTCATCTCCAATGCGGCGTCCTGCCTGATTCAGTTTCTCCAACAGATTTTTTGACATTTGTGTTTCCCCCTTTATTTTTTCCAAATCATACCATGTTTCTTCCTGCTATTCAATGGTAACTCCACAGTAAAATGTTTTCAATATTTCCTCATATTCCATTCCCTGTTTTGCCATTTCGTTAGCTCCATTCTGACTCATTCCAATTCCGTGACCGAAACCGCCCCCGTGAAGAATGATTTGTTCCGGCTGCTCTTCAATCTCAAAAAAAGCACTCGGCAGCAAGTCTCTTGCCGGTGTCAGATTGCCATCCTGCTTCATAATCTCATATCCGCTGCCGCCAAGTGCTCTGCGTATCTTATTCTCTGTCTCTATAACCGCACTTCCTCTGTCGCCCTCTGCCACAAGGACAAGCGCCACACCTCCGGCTCCCCTTTCCGTAACTTCCAGACGCGTTAGATTTCCGATATCTGCTTCTACATATTCCGAAATCAAATCGGAGATCACTGTTTTGGGGATTGCAGCTTCCCAGCGATACCACGGAAGCTCTTTTTCATAATCCCCCTGCTCGCCGGAAATGCTTATGCTCTTCAGATATGCTGTTTCCTCTCCCGCACTGCCGCCCCAGGCAGTCATATCTGTAGACATCCCGCACGATGTCGAATAATAATATGCCGCGGCAACCTGACCTTGATACCATAGTTTCTGACCGGCAGTCTCATCAACCGCCTGAATGACGGACGGCTGAATCTCTGAATTTCCATATACCTGAAATGCTGTACTGTCATCCACCTGTGCCTGGTATTGCGGATACGCCATTTCCTGCATCTGGTGGTAAGCATAACTTCTGGCGCAGACTGCCTGACATTTCAGGGCTTCCATCTCATAGGACGCAGGCATTTCACTCGGTACGACTCCATAGAGATATTCCTCAAAAGGTATCTCGTTAATCACTGCTACCCCTCCATTTGCCACCAGCTCAATGATTCCGCCATAGGACGGAACTCCATATCCCCGTGTAAGTGTTGTGACGGTCAGTTTCTCTCCTGGCTGACGCGGGCTGATCCGAATCGCTCCTGATGCAAAATACGGATGATCAGCGACAGCCTCAAATACTGCCTGCGCCTCCAATTCTTCTCTTCCCCCTCCATATTCGATCACAAGACCGCCGGGCGCGGTAATCCCTACTTTTTCGTGAAGTTCTTCCTGGAATCCTTCCCCTCGAATCAGAACCCGGATCACTGCGTTCCCAACATCCTTTTCTTCCGCCTTCTTTTGCTCCTGACTCTGTTCCTGCTTCTTCGTTTCTCTTAGTTGATCCTGCTTCATTTCCCGTTTATTGATGACAGCAACGATCAGAAGCATCGCCGTCACTGCACAAAGTCCATAATAAATATATTGCTCCTTGAATTTCATCTCATATCCTGTTATATTCTTGTCTCTTTATTGTATGTCCAATGGCTTTCCGGTTATGCGTCTGAACACAAAAACCTCGTTCCAACGTGAAAAGACAGCCGCCAAAGCGACTGCCTTTTTCTTTTGTATGATGCCCAAAATGCCGGCTCCTGTATTTTGACTCCTAGCATTCTGCTAGGTGGGTGACCGCATCTGCTTTTCTGTCTTCCACGCATACCCTGGAGGCATGACATATTACAGAGATAATAAGTCTCCCGTTTAAAGTATTGTAGGTTCAAAATTACAAGAGGTATCGAACATCCCAGGTTTTCTAAATCCTATTATACTTGATTCAGTTCCATTTTTCAACTAAATCATAATTTTTCCACCATTTGATTTTTATTTTTTTCCAGAAACCGGCTTCCCTTTCCCCTTCTCTTCTGATTTTCCGGTATAATTTCTGCATATAGCGCAGGTCTTCTTTCTGAAACTCATTTCCGCCAAAGTACGCCTGTTCTGCAAGTTCATAAAACTGTTCTGCCTGAACTTCGGAAACACTGTGAAATCCCTTTGTAAGTTCTTCTGCAAATGTCTTTGCATCTTCAAATGCTTTCCAGTCATATCCAAAATCCTTGATCATACTGCCAAATCTTTCGTAGAGATAACATGCCATCTCTTTTTCGCTTTCCGAGTGCTTTCTTATCTGACAGATTCGGTATATCCGATTGCCCGTAACCGTACATAATCCGACAAAAAGAAGCGCAATTATACCGAACAGGATCTTGAGCCAGAGCGCTGTCTTAATCGAAATCCTTACTTGTTCCGCCTCCGAAACTCCACCGTTTTTCTCAATTTTTTCCGGATTCTCCGGCTCTTTGGAACTCTCTGTCGAAAGTGTTCCCGGCTCCTCTTTCTGCTCTTCCTGTTGTTCTGTCTGTTCTCCTGTCTGATCCAACTCTGGATCCGGGATCTCTGTCTCCTGCACCGTTTCTTCCGGTGCATTACTATTAGACGCTTCCTTTGGAACATATTCTGTTATCCCCGCGGCAATTCCGGATGTTACAGACACAAATCCCGGTGTCGCCTCAAAGGGTACCCAGCCAAATCCATCCACATAATATTCTGCCCAGGCATGAGCCTCACCTCCGGTTAAAACAGCCTGATAGCCATTTCCTGTCTTTTGAAACAAACCAGGCTCCACAAGATATCCGCTGACAAATCTGGCAGGAATCTTTTGAAGCCGCAGCAAAAGCGCTGCTGCGGCAGCATAATGCATACAATATCCTTTTTTGTTTTCATTCAAAAAATACAGGACACTGTCCTTCCCCACCGGCGTTCTTCCGGGCTTTAACGTATAAACCGTATTCTCTGACAAGTAGGTATGAATCTTCCTGCAGATTTCTTCCACATCATCTCCCGCCGTCTCCTCTGCTGCCTGGCGAAGTCCTCCGGCGACAGAATCCGGAACTTCCAGATATGTCTTCTCTACAACAGCATCGTAGTCTTCCTGCCCTTTTCTCTTCAAAACCTTTTTCGCAGAAGCAGTACAGAACTTCGTCTCATATGTTCTTTCTCCCCCTTCTGCAAAGCTGTCTCCATAAACAGACACATCTTCGTAAGCACTAAAATATGGTTCATACCGGTATTTCGGATTTGCCTTCTGCACTTGTACTGTCAGACGCTTCACTTGCTCCGTTTCCTTCAGCAGCTCAAATGGGCGTGCTAACAATTCTTCCCCTTCCTGACCGGTCTTTCCTTTTAAAGAAGATATTTTTTTCTTTCTCCATTCACTATTTTCATACTCACCGCCGACAAACCCTCGCAAATACAGCGCCTGATTCGGTTTTTCATTACAGATAAGGCGAAGCTGTTCTTCCTCCCCCTGTACAAGTTCATCCGCTTCTCCGATTTTTCCGGAACCAACGCCTCCTGACACTATCCGTTTCCGCTCCAGAAATGCTTTCACATCTTTCTGGAACGTTTCCGGTGATTCTGTCAGTTTTATCATCGGCTCCCGAAGCCACAGATAACCGATCCCGACCGAAAGGCATATTACAACCGCCGCTGTCAGTTCTCTTTGCCCTCTGCTCATTTCTCCTTTCCGCGCGCTGCTGCAGTAAATTCCGACTCCGCTGCCGATCAAAAGTATCATTGCATCTGCCTGAATTACTGTTCCAACACAAAAAGGCGCCAGAAACCAAAAAGTCAGCATTCCGTAACCAATCCATTTTCCACGCCGAAAACAGCAGACCGCCAGAAGCAAAGCTGCCATCAAAATGCCGATCACAGCAAGCCCTGCCTCCTGAAATCCGCTCCCGGCTTTTGACATAATTTCCGCATCAATCGTAACCGCGTAGTATCCTTCAATCCTTTGCAGCGCTTCTGCCAGCAGATTCTGACTCCCCTTCCACAAAGATTCCCAGTTTTTTGCATAGGAGACGATTTTCTCACAAATTCTTCCTCTTGTCCTTGTCATTCCGAGGGCATCTGCTGCTGCAAACATACTCCCCATTGCTCCCGCTATTACATAGCAAAAAATGCGGAGCCATTGTGTCCATTTCCTTTTCTCCACATTACACCTCAATCACAGCTTCCAGGAATTGTTCCCGGAATGCTTTCTCCATCGCCACAGACCACACTTTCTCTTCATCAACAAAAAGCGTTCCATCCTCCTTTAAAACAAGGCATCTCCCATAACGCTCCGAAAATGCTTCCTGATAGCTCTCTTCATCCCAGTTACCGATTCCTTCCCGACAGTCTTTCAAAAAAACTGTGAGCATTTCATCATAGTCTTCCTGAACTGACAGAAGGAATCTCTTTATCTGACCTGTTTCTGCCATACGCCATGTAGCATAGCATGGACATTCATATGCAAGAAATCCAGACGCCAACGAGGCAAATGCCCTGATAAAATTGCCCGGAATCTTTTCTTTCCTTCCGTTTTCTGCTGCCAGCACAACAGATGCTCCAATAGGCAGACTGTATTCCTTTACCCAGATATGCTCCTGACGCGCAGTCATTTTCCAATGGACTTTCTGCCAGCTGTCACCCGGACGGTACTCTCTCAGTCCAAATACTTCTGATACATCTTCTCCGCTCTTCGTTTTGGAATAGGTATCACTGTCCAGCAAAAAGTTCCTTATCTGTTCCGAAAATTCCAGATGCGGAATCACGATTTCCGGCAATATCGTCACAGAACACTCTGCCACGTTTCTTCTGCAGCCCATTCCAAGCCCGATGGCATCTTCTGTCCGGATTCTTCTTATCCGAAACGTTACAACTCCCGGTTCTGTTCCTTCCTGAAACAAATCAGAAAGCTCTGTTTTCTCCCCGGAAACCCAGATCCATTTTCTCTGACAGCTCTGACCGCTGTCAATGACCTCAATCTCTGCCCGGATTCTTCCTGACAGCGCTGTCAGAATCGGGGTTGAACGAATCTGAAGCCAGACTTTCTTATGCTCACTTTCCTGAAATCTTTTTGCCGCACACACAAAATCTGCCTTGATTCCAAGCGCCGCAATCCATGCCAGCGCTTCGCACAAAAAAGGCAGGACAATCATGGCGCCAAGCAGCGTCCGTCCCGCCTCCCAGTGATACATCACATTCAGATAGAGCATTACAAGAAGGCTTACTCCATAAAGAATCCTAATTCTCATCTGATTATCCTTTTCTCCGCTCCATTTTCGGCTGCGGTACCATTTCCAAAATCTGCTCCAACATCGCTTCTACTGTCATCTGTTCCGCTTTTGCCCGCTGCGATAATACCAGGCGATGAACTGCCACTGCCGGAAACACATTCTTCACATCCGCCGGAATGCAATATTCTCTTCCATGCAGATAGGCAAGGGCTTTAGACATCTTCACAAGCGCAATCGTTCCGCGTGGACTAATTCCAAGCTTTAACAGCGGCTCCTCTCTTGTCGCCTTTACAAGTCTTGCAATATACTCATATACTCTGTCGTGAATAAATACTTCTTCTACTTCTTCCTGCATTCCCAGAAGTTCTTCTCTTCGGATCACCGCATGGATCTCATCCAATCGGTTTCTTGCTCCAGCCCCTTTGATCATCTCAATCTCATCTGCAATATCCGGATACCCCATTGTCATAGAAATCATAAAACGATCCAGCTGTGACTCCGGCAGCGGCTGTGTTCCTGCTGATCCAATCTGGTTCTGCGTTGCGATCACAAGGAATGGTTTCGGAACTTCCCGTGTCTTTCCATCGACCGTAACTGTTCCTTCTTCCATTACTTCCAGAAGCGCTGACTGTGTTTTGGGAGACGTCCGATTAATTTCATCTGCAAGAAATAAGTTACAGAGCACTGCTCCCGGCTGATAACGAAACTCCTTTTGCTGCGGATCATACATAGAAAATCCCGTAAGATCTGCCGGCAGAACATCCGGTGTAAACTGTACCCTCTTCTGCGTCATCCCCATACTTTTGGCAAAAGCCAGCGCCAGCGTTGTCTTTCCAACTCCCGGAATATCTTCAATCAGAATATGTCCGCCTGCCAAAATAGCAGCCATTGCCTTAATAATACATTCATCCTTCCCGATCACTGCCTTTTTCACTTCTCCAATGATCGCTGCTGCACATTCAATTCCACGGCTCATATGCTCCCCTCCTCTATCTGTCCGTTCCGGCTATATCTCCTCCGTAAGTTCCGGCATAATCCCCGGCAGATCTGCCGAAACCTTTTCATAAGTCTTTACTTCTCCACTCATAAAATGCTTCCTGCAAAGCGGCACATACATATCATTGGCGCCAAGCATAATCTGTTCGCCGTCTCTTACAATCCTGCCGTCCCGAATTCGCGCATTAAAACGCGCTTTCTTTCCACACCAGCAGATCGTCGGAATCTCCTCGATTGCATCTGCCAATTCCAAAAGACGCTTGGAACCTTCGAATAGTCTTCCCTGAAAATCCGTTTTCAGTCCGTAGCAAAGCACCGGAATATCATAGGTATCACAGATCTCTGCAAGCCAGTCTACCTGAGCTTCTGTCAGAAAATTCGCCTCATCTACAAGGATTGCATCATACGCCCCTTCCTTCATCTCAAACTCTTCGATCAAGGTACAGGACGCCTGTAAACCGATTCTTGACTTCACGATCTTCTCCCCATCCCGCAAATCCATCTTCGGTTTCAGAATAATCGGTCTTCTTCCCCGTTCCTGAAAATTATAATGTGCCATGAGAAGATTTGCTGTCTTACTGCTTCCCATTGCCCCGTAACGAAAAAATAATTTTCCCATTTATACTTCCTCTTTCTCATCCAGAATCTTCTGGATCATATTTCTCACAAGTTCAAATGCCACCGGATTCATTCCGCTGTTGATTACAATATCAGCTGTCGTTCTTGTCGGTTCCACATAGAGATAATGCATCGGCTTTACCGTTGTCAGATATTGCTCCACCACGCCTTCAATATCCCGTCCACGCTCTTTCACATCTCTGATTACCCGGCGCAAAATACGTTCATCCGCATCTGCCTCCACATAAACTTTCACATCCATCAGATCCCGAAGTCGTTCGTCTGCCAGCACAAGAATTCCTTCCAGAAGAATCACTCGCTTTGGCTCCACTTTCATCACTTGATTCGACCTTGTGTGCATCGTATAATCGTAGACCGGACATTCAATCGCCTTTCCTTCTTTCAGCTGATGCAAATGCTCCACAAGAAGCTCTGTCTCCATTGCATCCGGATGATCATAATTCGTCTTCTTCCGCTCCTCTAACGGAATATCGCTCTGATCCCGATAATAATTATCGTGATACAGTACCGCCACGTCTTCGTGAAAGGTATCTTTTAATTTATTTGTAAATGTAGATTTTCCTGAACCGGTTCCGCCGGCAATTCCAATAATAATTGTTTTCATCTTTTTCCCGCCTGTAAATGTATTTTCTTATAATTCTTTTATATTTGATTAGATTCATTATATCTTCGCCAGAAAGCACTGTCAATGATTGCAGATGTTTTGTCCCGCAATGTCAAAATAAAATAATGCCGATAAGACTTCCATGAAATCTTACCGGCATCTCTGTTTTTTACAATATACAGGCTGTCTTTCCATCAAAATGGATTTCTGCGTCATATTGATTTTTCAAATCTTCAAAAACTCTATGGGAAACTGCAAGTACCATTGTATCTTCAAGCGACAGCACATTTGCTTCTACCTGATATGCCATCTCCTGATTCAGCGCAGAAGTAGCCTCATCCAGAATCAGAATCTTCGGTCTGCGGATCAACGCCCTCGCCAGACAAATCCTCTGCCGCTCGCCTCCGGAAATATTCCTGCCGTTTTCTTCAATCCGGTACTCCAACCCTTCCTCGTGATGTTTTACAAATTCCTCTAAGCAGCAAAGTTTTACAACACGCTGCACCTCTTCCTCCGGATATGTATCAAACAATGTGATATTCCGATATACTGTATCCTGAAAAACAAAGCTGTCCTACCACAGAGATATATTGATACCAGCTGTCCTTTGCAAGCTCACGGTAATTTTTCCCTGCCAGAAGTACATTGCCCGTATAGTCCGTATAAATATTCAGCAGAATTTTTATCAGAGAAGATTTTCCGCTTCCGCTCTCACCCGTCACAAGGTATTTCTTTCCGGATTCCATGCGCAGATTTACATCTTCAAAAATGGTTCTCTCCATCTGTTTCAGGCTAATATTCTGAAAACAAATTTCTTTCGGAAGTTCTGTCAAACTTTCTAATCTTTCTTCTTCAACATCTGCGCTCTGACGGTCAAGTTTCTCTGAAATCTCACGATACACACCATCTGCCGCTTTCATTCGCATCCACTGACCTGAAATACTGTAAAGAGGATTCACTACATTATTTAGAAGCTGAGCTGCATTTAGAATTTCTCCGGTCGTCATCAGTCCGCGCACCGCATACCAGGCGCCAAGCAAATAACTTCCAAACCAGATCAGAAAGGAACCTGCAAAACTGCATATTTCTGCCGCATCATCTGTATACTGTGCACAAAACTGTGTTTCTTCTCTCTTTTCATTCACAGTTTGAAATGAACCTCGCATCTTCTTCGTCAAACGATATAATTTCGTTACTTCAAATCCTTCCAACAGTTCCTTTGGCTTTCCCACAAATATTCCATTGGCTTTTGAAACCTCTTTCTTCGATGCTTCCAGACACTTCGCAAAAAGCTGATTGGCTGCAACCGGTATCCAGAAGGTTGCAACAATAAAAATGAGAAACGCATAATGAATTTTCACAATTACTACCAGCGATGCAATCCCTACAATAATACTTTCCACCATTCCGAAAAAATTCTCAAGATAATCCTGTTGAAGCATTTCTGCATCTGATGTAAAATGTCCAAGCCATTCTCCTGATTTTTGTGAATCATATTCACTCAGTTCTTTTTTCTGAATACTGTCAAACCACTGTTCTTTCAAAGATACCATGCATTTCTGTACAAATCTTTCTTTGCAATAGTGATGCATCAAATAAACTACAAGAACACAGAGCAATTCCATTACTGCCAAAAACAATGCTGTTTTCAATTCCTGCATAGATCTATGTACCGCCGCATCCAGGGTATACTACATCACATAGGCCTTCAGAACTTCCTGAAGCGCCATAAAACCAGCCGAAACTATAATCAGTACAAGCCAAAGCTTATGCTTCAATAAAATATTCCTCATACGATACGTCCGTTTCATTCCTTTCGTTTTCCTCCTTTTAACTCTATCTGAAAATCATATTTCGCCAAATGCTCTTTTGCGCAATTATGCGTAACAGCAATCACAGTTTTGTCCTTCATCTCTAAAATCCGATCTGTCATATATTCAGATAATTCTCGATCCACTGCTGACAACGCCTCATCCAGGATCAAAAGATTCTTCCCTGATGCAATCGCTTTTAAGAGAATCACAATCTGTTTCTCTCCGCCGCTTAACAGCTTTGCATTTGGCTGCTGCAAAATATATTTAATCTTCGGATGTTCTCCAAATACGTCCATACATTTTTCTATATCATAACATCCGAACATTGTGATATTATCTGTCACGCTGGCATCATATACAGACTGATTCTGTTCGATCATCTCACAAATATCGGAAATATCATACTTTCTCAACTCTTGTCCATCAATCTGAATGCTTCCGCTCTCATAAGGCAAATATCCTCTCACCGCCTTTAACAGCGTTGATTTTCCGGATCCGTTCCCTCCTGTAATCACATATTTTCGATTTTTTTCAAATGTAACCGTCACATCCTCCATACAAAATTCTTTATTGCGCACGGCAAGTTTTGATATCTTAATTTCTTTTCGAAAATCTTTTATATGTTCTTTTTCACTTCCACTCTGAGAAATGATTTCATCTAATTTTTTCCAGACACCCTTTACTGATAAAACTTCTGCAATACAATTCAGGATATCCTTAATCGGGAAAACAAATTGATCCACATAACTAAGGGCTGCCGCTGCAGTTCCCAACGTAATTTCCTTTGCTATAAGCAGGCTGCCTACGATCACAAACGTACCAATTCCAATCAAATACATCGCTGTTCCATGTAAGACAACCGAAAACGCACGATATTTCCCATAATATTCCATGCTGTCCTCTGCTTCTATCAATTTTTTGTCATAATGCTTTTGAATATATGGACGAGTCTTCTCATTCATATTCGTAAATGCACTCAGAATATCCTGCGCCCGTGCCAGATACTCTCCGCGCTTATCCAGATTTCTCTTCTTACGTTCAGACAATTCTCCCCCTGTTACTTTTGGAATTAGAATTGCCATACTTGAAAAAAATAAAATCACAAGCAAAATACGCCAATCTAAAATTGCCAGAAATACCCCATACGCAATAATGTGCAAAGATGACTCTGCCATCATCAGAATATTCTCCAACGCTTTCTGCATCTCCGCAATATCATTATTCAGCATCGATACATATGAAGAAATCGCCTTTTGATGAAACTGGCAAAAATCCATCCGCATCATTCCGGAAAACACATCCCGGCGCATCAAAATATAAAAATTCCGGTCCGCCTTCCACGCTGCTCTTTGAGAAACATACTGACAAAATGCACCTAAAATTACAATCCCGAGATAAGCTCCCGCAAGCGTGGCGATTCCTTTCGGATTCAAATAATTTCCGTCTAACAATAGCTTTATAATAAACGGAATCGCCGCGGTAATCACTGAATACACTCCGCTCATCCCAAGCCGCAGAAACAGATAAGGAGATATTTTACGAATATAAGTTTTCATAGTTGATTGTCCCCCCCCAATTATTTACTCTTATTTACAATACCGCTTTTTTATACAAAAAACTATGACGTTTCAAGAAAAATATTTTTCTCTCAAAACGTCATAGTTTTTTCGACAACTTTCCATATAATTTTTTACCGGTGGGGGAAGCGATAACTCACATGATTAATTTATCACGATGCTGAAACTCTGATCGATTCACATACTCCACCATAATTTCGTATCTCCAGTCTATTTTATATAATTTCAACAGATCCATTCCCCACTGAAAATATGCAACGCAGGAATCATCCTGCTGTTGCTCTAACGCCCCAGCGATTGTAATCAATGATCGTCCAAGTGTATTCCCTTTTCCAGCTTCAAGATTCATTTGATTGTTTTTCCGACTCAGATCGATAGCTTCTTTCGTAATACCATTTTCTTCATATACAGTTGCCAGATTACTTTGTACTAATCCTTTCTCCATAATTTGAAATACTGAACATACTTTGCTATCATTAAAGCACTGTAATTCTAACCGCAAAATTTCCTTTGCTTTTTCTACATGATTCTGTTCATTATAAATCAATACCATCTCATTCAAAATACTGTTTTCTTCCACAGATATCACATGTTTTCTTATTCGCCCGCTATCGGTATCCATTGTCATTCTCAAGGCACTTTCCAGCTCTTTTAAACACTTGTCTGCATCCCATTTCTTAGCTGCATAGTTTACTTTAGCCCATTCAGCCTTAAGAAATTGCTGATTTCTTAAATGCTTCGGATTCAGATACCGCTCCAGCTCCTGTAATACTTCTATTGCCTCTTGCGTACGTGCACGAAATAACATCCGATTATATTTTTTCTTCAGCCGAATCACTTCATAAGAATCCGTTTCAATGATCGTATCCATACGCCTTCTGTCTTTCTGAAGACGTTCCAAAATCCGGCATAAATTCTTATCACGCGGACTCCTGTGACCTCTTTCAATTCTGGAAATCGTCGGCAACTCACAGATTCCGTCACTTAACTTTTCCTGTGAAATTCCTCTCTCCTGTCTCGTCTTTTGAATCAGTTCATAATCTAATTGAAATCTTCGCAAAATATGTTCAAATAAACTTATTTTCTCCAGATGAATTCCATAAAATTCACATACTTCCAAAAGACTTTTCCTCTCCTGCCTGAGCATACAAAGAAATGCTCTGTCCGCTCCCCGTTTTTCCAAAAGCTTACTGTATTGCTCAAGGATTTCCGGCATGTATGCAATTTTCCCCTCGTCTCTTAAAATCGAGAGCGCTCTCTTCGTTTCTTTCTCCAATGCATCCTTTTGTTCTTCCAGACACCCGCTCTTTCCAAGCAGCAACACTACATAAGGAAATACTTTCACAAATTCTGAATCATCCATTTCCTTCCTTTTCAAATAAGAAAGGACAGCCCATATCTCTTCCGCCCGTCTTTCATAAACGGATGCTCTGGATATTTCCCACCGAAATAAAATAAGCTTTAATTCTTCCGCACTAAGCTTTATTTTACTGTCGATCCATCCGTGCGAAAGCGCTTCTTCAAAAGCACTTCCCATTACTGTTTGCATTGTCTCACTCATTGCCTGACTGAGCAATGCAAGGATCTCTTCTTTTTTCTGTCCGGTCAGCCAGCCAATCTGCGCCCGCTCCTGCGCAATAAACTGACGATGAAGCGGGCGATTCGCTGATTTTCTTTTTTCATAAGCTTTTAAAAGTTCTTCTGCTTCTCCCAGTTGTTGTCTGCAAATATTTGTCTGTATGAGATAACGAAGTTCATACAATTCGTATGCCTCGATCGGTAATACATATTCCAGCCTCTCTGTCGATTTTCCAAGCCTGCCAAATAGCCGGTCGATCAAAAAAGAATCCACCGACTGTTCATCTTTCTCTATTTTTTCAATTTGTGAAGGTGTACAGATACCTCTCCCTAATTGCTCCATCGTACAGCCCTGCTCTGTCCTCAGCCGTTCTAATAATGCTCCGATGCCTTTTCTTCCCTCTTCCACAGTAACGCTCCCCTCGACAGCAAATTTTCAGTAACTATAAGTCTTTCTGTTCTTCTGTAGATTATAAATTTTCTTCCTGTCAAAGTCAACTACGTCTGCAGTCTGCGAAAATTCATTCCACCAGCCTGTGGGAAGTATCAAACACTCTCTTATCGTCTCATATTCGTATAATTAACAAGCCCTCCGGCCTTTATGATCTTTTGCATAAATTCCGGGAATGCCTGCCCCTGAAATTCGGTTCCTTTTGTGTGGTTATAAATTTTACCACTGTCAAAGTCAACTTCTACTTCATCGCCTGCTTCGATACCTTTCGCTGCCTCCGGACATTCAATGATCGGAAGTCCGATATTAATTGCATTGCGGTAGAAAATTCTGGCGAAAGTCTCTGCAATGACACAGCTTACGCCGGCAGTTTTCAGACAGAGCGGTGCGTGTTCCCTGGAAGAACCACATCCGAAGTTTTTATTCGCAACAATGAGGTCTCCCTCCTGCACCTTATTTACAAATTCCGGATCAATATCTGCCATCGCATGACTTGCGAGTTCCTTCGCATCGAAAGAATTCAGATATCTTGCCGGAATAATAACATCCGTATCTACATTATCTCCATATTTAAATACATGTCCGCACGCTCTCATGATCTGTCACCTACTTTCTCAGGATTTGCTATATAACCGGCAATTGCACTGGCTGCCGCCACTTCCGGTGACGCCAGATAAATCAGTGAATCTACATGCCCCATTCGACCTACAAAATTACGATTTGTCGTAGAAACACATTTTTCTCCTGCTGCAAGCACTCCCATATGTCCTCCCATACATGGTCCGCAGCTCGGTGTAGAGAATGCACATCCGGCATCAATAAAAATATCTACAATGCCTTCTTTGATACATTGTTTATAGATCTTTTGCGTTGCCGGAAGCACAATGACACGCACATCCGGATGTACTGTATGACCTTTTAAAACGGCAGCTGCCCGTCTCATATCTTCCATACGTCCATTTGTGCAGGAACCAATCACAACCTGATCAATCTTAATCGGTTCCATTGCCTCAATCTCATCAATCGTCTTGGCATTCCCCGGCAAATGCGGAAATGCTACTGTTGGCCGTACATCACCAAGATTGATCTCAACCACTTCATCATACACAGCATCTTCATCCGGCGTATAAATCTTGTATGTCTTCTCAGAGTGTTCTTTCATGTAGTTCTCGGCTTTTTCATCCACAAGAAAGATTCCGTTTTTTGCTCCTGCTTCAATTGCCATATTTGCCATTGTGAAACGATCATCCATAGACAATTCTGAAATGCCGTCCCCTACAAATTCCATTGATTTATAGAGCGCTCCATCTACACCGATCTTCCCGATAATATGGAGGATAATATCTTTGCCGCTCACATACGGCGATGGTTTCCCTGTCAGCACAAATTGAATCGCCCCCGGCACCTTGAACCAAAGTTCACCTGTCGCCATTCCTGTAGCAATGTCTGTCGTTCCTACTCCTGTGGAAAATGCTCCCAGCGCCCCGTATGTACAAGTGTGTGAATCAGCTCCGATAATGCACTCTCCTGCCACAGTGATTCCTGCTTCCGGAAGGATTGCATGTTCAATTCCCATACGTCCGATCTCAAAGTACCATTTCAGTCCCTGCTTCTTTGCAAACTCCCGGATAGACTTTGAGTTTTCCGCTGATTTAATATCTTTATTCGGTGTAAAATGATCCGGCACAAGCACTACTTTCTCCGGATCAAACACTTTCTCTGCCATCTGATAAAATACCGGAACAGCCATAGGTCCGGTAATATCATTGGCCATTACCACATCTAATTTTGCTTCTATTAACTGACCTGCCTCCACGGATGGAAGTCCTGCGTGGGCAGCAAGAATCTTCTGCGTCATCGTCATTCCCATAATCAGTATCCTCCCTTATCTTACTATGGTGGTTATTCTAGCATATACGCCAAAATTGGCGCAAGAACTCCACTGCAACTGGATAAGAAAGCAGTTAAAAGAGATTAAAAAAAATCAATTTATTTACTGTTATATTCTCTTTCTGTTTTATCAGCAAATCTCCTGTAAAAAGTTAGTTTTTTATTTACAGAGTTCTTATTTCCGCTTATAATATATCAACATAATACAAACTTACCAGAAAGGACGGAATTTATCGTGTATCATTATCTTTTAAACTTTTTTATTTACGGATTTCTTGGCTGGTGCACCGAAGTTGCCTTTGCCGCCTTTAAAGAACATCATTTCGTAAACCGCGGCTTTCTAAATGGCCCTATCTGTCCGATTTACGGTTTTGGCGTCAGCACCGTCATCTTGTTCCTGACACCGTTTCAAGATAACCTGTTTCTTCTTTATCTTGTTTCAACAATTGTCGTTACTGCTCTGGAATGGCTGACCGGATTTCTTCTTGAGAAACTATTCCACAGCCGCTGGTGGGACTATTCCAATATGCCCCTTAATCTCAATGGCTATGTCTGCCTGCTGTTTTCATTAATCTGGGGTGTTGCCTGCGTATTTATCGTCAAAGTATTTCATCCGCTTGTCGCAGCAGGGATCCGTTTCCTGCCGCACACACTCGGCTGGATTCTCATCGCCGTTTTCGGAATTACGATTCTAATCGACACTTATGTAACCGCTTCCGGTATCTTCAAGATGAACAAACGTCTTGAGCGCATGGAACAGATTGCCGGGGAACTTCATTCCATTTCCGACCGACTCGGCGAAAATATTTACAAAAATGTGATGGGAACACTGGAGTTCAAAGATGACTACAAAAAACACTTTGATGAACTGGTACAGCAGCTCCAGGAACGCCGGGAGGATTTCTCTGAAGATATCAGGGAGCGCAGAGAAGAGCTTTCTGAAGATATCAGGGGGCGCAAAGACGAGCTTTCTGAAGATATTAGAGCACATATGGAAGAACTGCTGGAACACTACCGGGATTTGCGCAATCACTCCAGTAAACTCCACAAACGTATTGTAAAAGCCTTTCCACATATGCATTCTTCCCGCTATTCCAATGCTCTGAAAGATCTTCAGGACTATCTGAGATCTTTGCATAAATAACTTTACACAGAATCGTACATACAAAATCACACGACCCAAAAAGGATATGCCAATCTGACATATCCTTTTTGCTTATAATAAATTCTACTGACTTACCTCATCAGTTTTTTTACGATCCAAAGTTTCTTTCTGTACGGCGCATAGCGTACCGGAACATCAACTATAAGCGATTTCTTCATGATACTTTTCTTATGCGTAAATGTATCAAACCCTGCCTGACCGTGATAGGAACCCATTCCGCTTTCTCCAACTCCTCCGAAGGGAAGATGACTTGTCGCCAGATGTACCACTGTATCATTAATACATCCTCCTCCGAAAGAAAGATTTTTCAAAATCTCTTTTTCAACACTTCTCTTCTTTGTGAAGAGATAAAGCGCCAGCGGTTTCGGTCTGCTTCTCACACTGTCGATCACTTCTTTCACATCATAAAATGTTATGATTGGAAGAATCGGTCCGAAAATCTCTTCCTGCATAACCGCTGCATCCCAACTAACCTGATCCATAAGCGCAGGCGCAATCTGTAACGTCTTTTCGCGTACTTCCCCGCCGGTCAGCAATCTTCCTTCTCTCAGCAGACCGCACAACCTATTGAAATGTTTCTCGTTGATAATATGCGGATAATCCGGACTTTCCAACGGGTTTGCTCCATAAGCTCTTTTGACCTCGCTGCAGATTGCCTTTACAAGCCTGTCTTTCACTTTATGATGCACAAGAAGATAATCCGGCGCCACACAGGTCTGACCTGCATTCAAAAACTTTCCCCAAACAATTCTCCTTGCCGCCAGACGGATATCTGCACTTTCATCAACAATGCACGGGCTCTTCCCTCCGAGTTCAAGACTGACCGGGGTAAGATGGCGCGCTGCCTTTTCCATCACATAAGTTCCAACAGAACTGCTTCCCGTGAAAAAAATATAGTCAAATTTCTCCTCTAGCAGCATTTCATTCTCCGCTCTTCCTCCTGTCACAGCACAGACATAGGCCTTTGGAAAAAGTTCTCCAATCATTTGCTTCAAAAGTTCAGATGTACAGGCTGCATAGGCTGACGGTTTCACAATTGCACAATTTCCCGCCGCCAATGCTGCTGCCAGCGGCGCGATCGTAAGCTGAAACGGATAATTCCACGGCGACATAATCAGTACCACTCCATACGGTTCCGGATAGATAAAAGAGCTTGCCGGAAATTGTGTGACCGGTGTCTTAACTTTCTTAATCTTCATATAACGGCGAAGATGTTTCTGATGAAACCGGATTTCTTCTTTCACGATACCGATTTCTGTTGCATAAGCTTCAAAAGCCGCCTTTCCAAGATCAGCCCGAAGCGCTTCTTCTATCTCTTTCTCGTGAACTTCAATCCAACGGTACATCCTGTCAAGACTTTTCATCCGACTGCCATAGCTTCTCGTTCTTCCGCTTTGATAGTACGCCCTCTGACGTCTTAGCAATGTTCTATACTCTGTCATATTCTCTAGCTCCTGATATACTCATCATCTGCTTCTCCATACCCCGGCAGGTCTGTATACGTCAATGCACCTGTGTAAAATGCATGTGCGCGAAATACTGCATAAAGTTCTGCATAAGTCTCCTCATAGTAAGGCTTCAAATAAAAGATTTTAACAATTCCGCAAGTCAGTCCTCCGAGAATTGCCCATCCGATAAAAGACAGATCAAGAATAAATGTATCCAGCTTCTGTCCTGTCATCATCTGCCGGCTGATCTCAAACGCTCTCTGATGAGGCATCTCCGGATTCTCAGACAGAATGTATGGTACCATCCTGTATTCATATGATTTTACAATTCCCGGAATGATAAACAACAATGTCCAAAGCGCTGTATAAAGGTCACGCAAAAACAATGTCAGCGCCACATTTCCATACCCTTTACTCTGAAATCCGTACAAAATTGTCCCAACGCCCGTCCTATGTTCGCGGTTCTCCATAAACATGCGTTTTGCTCCAACTTCAAGGATATTTTTCACAAAAATTGTAAACAAAATCCCAAGCAGCCCGATCATACTTACAAGACCACTTACCAACATGCTGAATAATCCAGTAATTCCCATCATCTCAATGGAATGAAAACCATTCCAGATCATATCCCTTACCGTATCAATATCAAACTCGAAACGAAACCTGAACAAATCTCCATTCAAAAGCAGCAGAATTGCCCCGACTGCGACTGTCGTCAAATAATTTTTCAGGAAGCAATTTTTTCCGCGTATCTTCAGTTCTTCTCTTAACCACATATTTTCCAATGTATCCTTTCCGGTATTAGCCTATTCTGCCATGCTTTTTTATATCTACAGTCGTTTCAATCGGATCAATCGGATCGATTGGATTCTCCAGACGATTTTTCTTATTTCGTTTATAATGGCGCAAAATTGTTCCTCCCATATTATAAAACCAGAAAGAATATACAAGAAGCTTATTCGCTTTGCCCATTTTCTCTTTCGTTGTCTTATTATAGTTAGAACCGCCCGCCTTAATATTCTCTTTCTTACGGATCAGTGCGATCAGCTCTGTCTCACATGTGACCGGCTCCGGAAGTTCTGTATACGCCATCCCTACACAATCCGGACGATGAGCATCACTGCCGCCCACTCCCGGCTTTTGATACTTCATAGCCAGTTTCATTGCCCCTTCGTTAGATTCCGGGGATTCACAGGCGTTGAACACTTCAAAAAAGTCAAATCGTTTCGCATACTCCGGTGCATTATAATATCCCTTTGTATGTGCGTAGCTGAGATACTTTTCTCCACAAGGATGTGCCGGTCCGAGAATCCCTCCATGCCTGTGCACAAAGTCAATCAGCGCCGCCACCGGAAGTCCTCGAAGCTCCAGCAGGCGCATCCTTACACCTTCCGGCATAATCACAAGGATATGTCCGGCATCCCTCGTATCATATTCAATTCCCTTCAGAACAACAAAATCATCCTGGTATTTTTCTTTCAGAACATATTTCCACTGACGATAACCGTTGTAAGTATTGTGATCTGTTACCACCATCCCCTGAAATCCTTTTTCCTTCAGTATCTGAATATATTCTTCCAGACTAACCCTGCTGTCTACCGAGCCTTCTTTTACATGACAATGCATATCGATCTTCAAGAGTAAGCCCCCTTTACCGTTACACTTTTCTTAATTATACTCTTTTTATCCCCCAATCGCAATCTCTTGATACGTTTTCTCCTGCTTTCTAAACAAAAAACAGTACTTTTCAAAGGAGGATATCAATGTCTCTCCTTCGACCAGTACTGTTTTATCATAAAGTTTTTCCCTACTCTTCTTCGTCATCTGAAAACAGCGAACGAGCTGCCTCAATTTCATTCTCAATAGATTTCTCTGACCGGATATGCTTTGCCGCTGCAACTTCTTTTTTACCCTGTTTTCTTCCTTCCAGAATAAACTGCACCATGATTCCAAAACATGCAGCTACCAGACCGACAATCCAAACAATGATCTGCTCTGAAAATCCAAGCAGTTCAGCTCCTTTTGCAGCAGCTGTAATGCCTCCGAACAGCCCCGTTGCAATGATAACCATCGGCTCTGCAAATTTCAGACTGATTATCGCCGGGATAACTCCGATTCCCGCACAGACAAGCATCCACAACCATGTCTTAGGCTGTAAGATTGCCAAAAGCGCCGACACACTGAAGAGCCAGCTGGCAAACATTACGCTGACAATATAAATCTTTGCAGATACAATCGCCAGCACGATTCCCAAAATCAGACCTGCAATTAATCCGACTCCTATGCTAAGCTGCAGTGCATTTACCGGAATATAGAAACCAATTATAAATCCTGCAAAAAATCCAATCACTGCCATCCAGATGCGAAAGATTTTAACTCCGAAAAAGCAAGTCAGCGCTGCCAGCACAATGACTGCAATCGAAATTGTCATTTCATTTCCTGACACATACGAAGCTACACTGTCTGTCAGTTCCGTTAATAAATTCATTAGTTCCATATATGTGTCCCCTGATCTTCTTAAAACTCTACTTTACCTGTAACATCTCCATTGATTACATAATAAGCCGCACCATCTTCAGGCTTAACATATAAATCCATTGACTTCATATCGCCGATCTTATTTTTACCTTTTGTCCATTCTTTTTTTACAGCTGCGATCAGGTCTTTTGAATCAATTTCTTTTCCCTGGTGCTGAATCATAATTCTTGTTTTAATTTCTTTCTTTGTAGAACCCGGTTTACGTCCTCTTTTTGCAGGTTCTTTTTTCGCTTCTGCCGCTTTCGTTTCTTCTTTTGGTTCTTCAGTTGCTTCTGCTTTCACTTCTTCTGCAACTGCCTCTTCCACAATTTTCTCCTCTTTTACTGCTGTCTCATTTCTATCTGTCATACCTGCGTTTTTCTTTTCCTGTTTTTTCATTGCTCTTCTTGTAGCCATCTTAATACCCCCTAGCCTACATAGTTTACTGTTCATATTTTAATACGAATTGTATTATAGCACAATTCGTCAAAAAAGCTACATTTTTCTCAAAAGAAATACATAAAAATGGATACCAACTAATCATTTATTAATTGATACCCACTTTTAATTTGATTCTTCAATCATTCTTTTTACCTCTTCTTACAACCATTTTAAATGTTAATGATTATAAATAATATTACATTTCTGGTGGTCTGTACCTTCCTTTCATAAAATTATGAATGTTCGCTTAAGTTTTTGTTGGACCGTACCTCTCTTTCTTAAAATTCGAGTTCAAATTAAACTTCTCGGTGGTCTGTACCTCCTATTGAACATTTTCAAAATAATTAGAAGATTCCAATCTTAAAATTTAACTTTTAAACTTATAGAGATAATTTTATAAATTCTATTTTTAAACTGTCTTTTTATTTTATAAGTCTCAATTCAAATTCTTTATTTATTCTGTAGATTTTAAGTTCTAAATCTATTAATTTACCTACCGTCCAGCGCAGTTCCGATAAATTATTACCTCAATTTTAGACTTTTCTTAATCTATCTTACTTTATAAATTCAACTTTAAATTGCTTCTTATAAAATAATCTTTTAAATTTAATCTTTAAATTTATATGAATTATTTTATAAATTTAAGTTTTAAATTTGTTTTTTATCTCCTTGTTATTTTGTATCTTTATATTATCATTAGACATTGTATTTGTCAAGCATTTTTTAAAATATTTTTTATTTTTCTGTTAATTATTATTTTTATGCTATTTTATCTGTCTTTATAGCCTCCATTCATTATGTCTGCAAAGAAAAAATTCACAAAATAATCCTAAAAAGATAAATAAGTTTCAGATTGTCGAAAGAGTTGAACGATGCTATAATACAATACGAATTGGAGGATACAGAAATGATATCAAAAAAAATGGAACATATGGTAGCAAATAGCTCAGCAATCCGGGCAATGTTTGAAGAAGGTAATCGGCTCGCAAAACTCTGCGGACCGGAAAATGTATATGATTTCAGTTTGGGCAACCCGAATGTCCCGGCTCCTGAAACAGTGAAACAGGCTGTCATCGACATTGTTACTGAAGAAGATCCTCTCCTTTTGCATGGATACACAAACAGCAATGCCGGTTACAGCAGTGTACGACAGGCTGTCGCCGATTCATTAAATCAACGATTTGGCACTGCATTCAAAGAGAAAAATATAACAATGACCGTAGGCGCCGCCGGAGGTCTGAATGTAGCTTTGAAAGTTCTTTTAAATCCGGGAGATGAAGTCATTGTATTTGCTCCTTATTTCGGAGAATACAGAAGTTATGTGAATAATTTTGACGGTACAATCATAGAAATTTCACCGGATACTGAAACTTTCCAACCAAAACTTAATGAATTTGAGGCAAAAGTCACACCGCGCACAAAGGCAGTCATCGTGAACACACCGAACAATCCTACAGGAGTTGTGTATTCTGAGGAGACAATAAAAAAACTTGCTGCCATCCTGGAACAAAAGCAACAGGCATATGGACATGAAATTTATTTGATTTCCGATGAACCTTATCGTGAACTGGCGTATGATGGTGTGGACGTCCCATATCTGACCGCTTATTACAATAATACCATTGTCTGCTATTCTTATAGTAAATCCCTTTCCCTTCCCGGAGAACGGATTGGTTATCTCGTCATCCCGGATGAAGTAACTGACAGCGAAAAAGTAAATGCAGCGGCAAATGTAGCCAATCGTATTCTTGGATTTGTAAATGCACCAACATTGCAGCAAAAACTTGTAGAACGCTGTCTGAATGAAAAAACAGATATTTCTTATTACAATCGGAATCGCGAAACACTCTATCAAGGTTTGATGGATTGTGGATTCTCATGTGTGAAACCTCAGGGGGCTTTTTATCTGTTTATGAAAACACCAACGGAAAATGAAGCAGAATTCTGCAGCGCTGCAAAAGAATATAATATTCTAGTCGTGCCGGGAACTTCCTTTGGCTGTCCCGGATATGTTCGTATTGCCTATTGTGTTGCTTATGAAACAATCGTCAATGCGCTGCCAAAGTTTAAAGAACTGGCAAAAAGATATTTTTCTTAAAAACTGTTCTTGCTGTATGAAAACAAAAAATATATAAAATCAAGGAGAACTACTATGTTAAAAAAAATCTTACAGGGTATGGTTGTAGGAATCGCTAACATCATTCCCGGCGTCAGCGGAGGAACTATGATGGTCGCTATGGGCCTTTACGATAAGCTGATCCATTCTATTACTCATTTAAAAAGTGAATTTAAAGAAAGTATGAAATTACTTCTTCCTATTTTTGCAGGCGCAGGACTTGCGATTGTACTGCTCTCAAGATTATTTGAATTTTTGTTAGCAAACTATCCGATTCCAACTAATTTCGCATTTTGCGGTCTTATCGCCGGAAGTCTTCCATTTATCTTTAAGAAAGTAAAAGGACACTCAGTTTCTGTTGGCAAACTGATTCCGTTTTTTATCTTCTTCGGAATCGTAATTCTAATGGCTGTTCTTGGCGAAAATGGCGGAGCTGCCGCTGATGTAAGCTTTAGTCTGATCAATGTGATAAAACTATTTGCCGTAGGTATCATAGCTGCTGCCACAATGGTTGTTCCGGGAGTCAGCGGTTCTATGATGCTGATGCTGCTCGGTTATTATGATACGATCATTGAAACGATCAACGACTTCATAGACGCTCTGATTGCTTTCAATCTAAATGAAATTCTTCGTGTATTTGGAATTTTAGTTCCTTTCGGCATTGGCATTGTCATCGGAATTTTTGCCATTGCCAAACTGATTGAATTTATCTTTAAAAAAGCAGAAATTCACGCATATTACGGAATCATTGGTCTGATTCTTGCATCTCCGATTGCAATTCTTATGAAAACGGACTGGAGCCAGTTCTCTCTTCCGTTATTAGCACTCGGTATCGTAACATTTATCGCCGGCTGGTTTGTTGCCAGCAAATTAGGCGGGGAAGAATAACACCATATAATAGCGCGGGGATACAGTACCTTCAAATAGTACTGTATCCCCTGTTTTATCTCCCATTTTGCTGTTTATCTATTTTTCTCTTTGCCTATTTTTCTGTTCACCGGAAACATAGTTTTTTTCTACAACAGGACAGATAATCTTCGTCACAAACGCCTCTTCCTGCTCTGCTGTCAGACTGTCAATCATTGTATCTTCATAGAAATATTCTCCCAGACAAAGGTCATGGGCGTCAGCATAAGCAATCATACGCTCATAAGTATCGCCTACTTTATGCCAGTCTCCACGATGACAGGCTGTCAGATATTCTCCTGCCGGGCGCAGACAGCATGCTACTTTTCCAGGTCTTATGTCAAACATTTCATAGACGGTATGATAATTGGTGTATTTCTTTCTGCGGACATCTTTCATATCCAGACGGTACCCAATCGCATATGGACTCTGCAGCTCATACTTCTCACAATATTCATACAATTCTCCGATTGCTCTTGCCCACGCTTTTTCGTTAGACGATGTTACATATCTCGTAACTAAATATCGGCTTGCTTCCTGACAAACAGCAATTTCATCTGCATCCATCTGCATCGCCGTTTCCAGATGAAGCATTTTGCGCCGAACCCATTCCTTTGTCCTGCGAAGCTGTCTGATTCTTCCCGCAATAATCTCTTCCTCTTCTTTTAGCACTTCCATGAGCTTCTCCGGCGTCCTGCCTTTCATGTATGCCTGTATCTTCTCAAGCGGCATATCCAGATCTCTAAGGGTGCAGATCACATCAAACACATCTAACTGACTGTAAGAATAATACCGATATCCGTTTTCCAATTTGATTGCCGGCGAAAACAATCCGATTTCATCATAATAAAACAATGTATGCTTCGTTGTTCTGCTCAATTTTGCAAATTCTCCGGTACTTAAATATCTGCTCTTATTCATTTTCAATTCTTCCTTTTTTCTGCTTGACTATCGTGTTACTCTATAGTTTATCATATCAGATGTTCAATTAAAAAGAAAGGATGACATATCATGAAAAATTCAATTGCCAGAAACTTTAACTTCTTTTCATTGCTGCAGTTTGCTTTTCCGACGATGATCATGATGGTTTTTATGTCGCTCTATACAATTGTAGATGGAATCTTTATCTCCCGCCTGGTCGGAACAGATGCGCTCTCAGCCACAAACATCGTATACCCTGCCATTAGCCTCGTCATTGCCATCGGCGTTATGCTTGCTACCGGCGGAAGCGCTATTATTGCGCGTAAAATGGGCGCCGGAGATTTTGCCAGTGCACGCGAAGATTTCTCTTTCATCATATTGACCGGTTTGATTGCCGGATTTCTGCTAATGGGCATCGGAAATGTATTTCTGGAACCGATTTCCCGTGTATTAGGAGCTACAGATGTGCTTCTTGATGATTGTATTGGCTATCTTAGCGTCTCTTTATATCTGGCTCCGGCCTGTATTTTACAATTATTATTTCAAACACTTTTTGTTACAGCCGGAAAGCCTGTGTTCGGGCTTATTCTGACAATCAGCGGCGGTCTTGCCAACATGGTTCTCGATTATCTTTTTATGGGACCATTGCAAATGGGCGTGCGCGGTGCAGCGCTCGCCACCGGTATCGGTCAGCTCATCCCTGCGGTTGTCGGCACGATTTACTTCCTCTTTGTCAGGCATTCACTGTATTTTGTCAAACCTCGCATCCGGATTCGCGTGCTAAAAGACAGTTGTCTAAACGGTTCTTCTGAAATGGTAACGAACCTTTCTAACGCAGTTGTAACTTACCTGTTCAACATTATGATGCTGAAATTTCTTGGTGAGCCCGGTGTTGCCGCCATTACCATCGTATTGTACGGACAATTTTTATTCAACGCCTTGTATATGGGCTTCTCTATGGGAGTCGCTCCTGTTATCAGTTTCAACTATGGAAGCAAAAATCATCCAATGCTGCAGAAGGTATTTAAAATCTGTCTTTGCTTCATCGGCATCTCTTCAGTACTGATCACCGTGCTTGCGCTGATTTCTTCTCCGGTAATTGTACAGATTTTTACACCGGCTGACTCCGAGACCTTCAGAATTGCTAACACCGGTTTCTTTCTGTTTTCATTGAACTATTTGTTTGCAGGCATAAATATATTTGCCTCTTCCATGTTCACAGCATTTTCAGACGGAAAGATATCTGCTGTCATTTCTTTCGTCCGGACATTTGTTTTAATTACTGCAAACATACTCATTCTCCCATACTTTATCGGTGTAAATGGCATCTGGCTTGCAGTGCCAATTGCAGAATGTATGACCGTTTTCCTGTCGGTTTATTATTTCCTTAAGAAACGGAATGATTATCATTACTTCCCGACAGTCCGCAGAACATCCGATTCTTCCGCCAATTGAGCTCCGTCTTCCAGCACATGATAGAGATAGGAAATCGGCAGACCCATCACATTATAATAATCGCCGTCAATCTTCTCTATAAATACGGCAAACCGTCCCTGGATTCCGTAGGCTCCCGCTTTATCCATAACTTCCTCCGATGACAGATAAGTCTGTATTTCCTTATCTGTCATTGGATACACCGTCACATCTGTCTTGACTGCATGGCTTGTCGCTGTACATTTCCCGGCATCATCGAAATCCAGCACTGCCACGCCCGTATAGACTTGATGTGTCCTTCCGGCGATTTTGCGGATCATGGCAAAAGCTTCTTCTTCTGTCTTTGGTTTCCCGAGAATCTCCTGATCCACTGCCACAACCGTATCTGCCCCAATGACTGCCAGTTTCTTCTTCGCTGTCCGTCCCGCCACATCTTCTGCCTTTTGAAACGCCAGCTCTTTTACAATCTCTTCCGGTATATTACTTTTATAGCACTCCTCTTTCTCACTAACCTTTACTTCAAATGTATATCCCGCTAATGTCATCAATTCCTTCCGTCGTGGAGATGCAGATGCCAAAATAATTTTCTTGTCCATATCTATCACTCTGCCTTTCTTATTTTTCTTATGCAGTCTCATTGTACTCCAGGCTTTCTGAAAAATCTATACCGGTTTTTCAAAGAAACCATTGATTTTCCCGATACGATTTCATACAATACTATAAGATTCCCATCGGATTTTTTATCCGATCTGACATATATAAGGAGGTCCAAAATGGTTTTTATTGATCAGGATAAATGTATCGGCTGCGGCGCCTGTGCCGGCGATTGTGTCGGCAGCCGCATTGAACTTATAGATGGCACTGCCCACATAAAAGGGCCGTGTATTCTCTGCGGACACTGTGTTGCAATTTGTCCGGTTTCTGCTGTCAGTATTCCGGAATACGATATGGAAGATGTAGAAACATATCGCAAAGAAACATTTGAATTTTCTCCGGAACAACTGCTGCACACAATCAAGTTTCGCCGCAGTATACGCGATTACAAACCGGAACCGATTTCACAGCATCTGTTAGAAGAACTTCTCCAGGCCGGACGTTATACCGCCACTGCCAAAAATTCCCAGAGCTGCCACTTCATTTTTGTTCAGAAAGAGCTCGATTCCTTCAAGCAATTACTCTGGGATGAGATCGGTTCTCTCATTGTTGCTCAAGCGGGATCGATTCCCCGTGAACTGATTCCATTTGCCAGCTTTTACAAACGCCGAAACGCTGACCGTCACGATGATTTTCTGTTTCGCAATGCTCCGGCGCTTGTGTTCATTACCGCAGATACTGCTCTGGATGCAGGACTGGCTGCGCAGAATATGGAATTAATGGCTGTATCCAACGGACTTGGCGCTCTCTATAACGGTTATCTCGCCGGTATTGCTAACCGAATCCCGGCTGTGCGGGAATGGCTCTCACTTTCTCCGGATGAAACAATCCATGCCTGTATGCTGCTTGGATATCCCCATGTATTTTATGAAAGAACTGCTCCGCGCAGGATTGCAAATGTGACATGGAAATAATACATAACACGAGGTAAAATTACATGAATAAAAAAGAAGTTGCAGAAATTAAAAAACAGTTTTCTCCTTCCAATTGCGCCATTACCCGCATTTGCGGATGCTATGTAGATGCTGAGAAGGAACGAAAAACAGAACTAAAAGAAGCATTCCTCTCTCTTCCTGAAGAAGAAATGTTTAAATATTTTGATATTTTCAAAAAAACCCTTTCCGGAACCATCGGGAAAAATCTGATCAATCTGGAGTTCCCACTGGAACAGGAACTCTCTGATGGCGCTCAGACATTTCTTCTGAAATTAAGAGACAGCAAGCTAAAAGACGATGTGCTGTTGGATGAATTTTACGACAGAGTAATCGAACATTACTCCTATGGTGAAAATTATTATATTATCCTGATTCACGCTGCCTACGATATTCCGGGCAAAGCATCTGACGGAGATGAAATGTTTGATTCCTCCGAATATGTCTACGAACACCTTCTTTGCAGTATCTGTCCGGTCAAATTATCTAAAGCCGGACTCTGCTACAACGAAGAAACAAATAGCATTATGGATCGAATTCGTGACTGGATTGTGGAAGTTCCGCAAAAAGGATTCCTGTTCCCTGCTTTTACTGACCGAAACAGCGACATCCACAGTCTCCTCTACTATTCAAAAAATCCTGAGGAATTACAATCTGAATTCGTAGAAGAATTCCTCGGCTGCCGGATTCCGCTTACCGCAAAGACTCAGAAGGAAAGCTTCCATACAATTATTGAAGAAACTCTTGGAAATGAATGCGATTATGAAGTTGTCAAAAATATCCATGAAAAATTAAATGAAATTGCAGAAGAGAATAAAGAAAATCCGGAACCTCTCTCTCTTGATAAAACAGAAGTAAAACGACTTCTTGCAAGCAGCGGAGCAACGGAAGAACATCTGGAAGAATTTGACCGTCAATATGAAGCCTCTACCGGAAGTGATCAGTCTTCTTTTCTTGTATCAAACATTGCCAGTACAAGAAAATTTGAAGTCAAAACACCAAACATTACTATTCAGGTAAATCCAGACCGTACCGACCTGATTGAAACAAAAATTATCGACGGACGCCGCTGTATCGTCATTCAGATGGATGACAGTGTAGAAGTCAATGGAATCCACATTATGGGATTGACCAAAGAATAATATGCCAATTTATTTATAGAAAGTATTTTAGAACATAAAATGAAGCTGTTGTATCAGCAGACAAATCTACTGACGCAACAGCTCCTGCTTTTCCCGCTATAATGTTTGCACCTACTTATTACAACTAATTTTTTCTAAATCTTCCTGCTCTACACAGGTTACCATTCCTTTTTCCACAAGGAATACCGGCTTGTAAGATAATTTTGCTTTTCGCAACCCTTCTGCCCCGGTGTCTTCTTCTCGATTTACATACTTGTAATCCAAACATTCATGCTGTACAAACTGTTGGTTAATCACTGTATAAGCTCCGTCCACATCTGCAAATGCCTTCTCAATATGCACGACAAACGTATCTTCACAAATTGGTTCTCCCATCGTAAATGCTACAATTCTGCCATCTACACGAAGAATTCCTCCAACAACTCCTAATTCCTCAAATAACCGCAAAGAATTCAATGTTACGCACATTTCTTCATTTTTATCTTCATCATCGTCACATCCGTTTTCTTTCCGCCACAGAAGCGCCATCTGAAAACATTCTTCTACATTTTCTTTTGTCAGTTTTTCATAAGTCCAGTTATCATGAGTTGCCATAAAGCGATTAACGTGATTTCGTTTGGAATGAAGTTTCTTACCAGACAATGTAGCCAGCTTTTCAGATTCATAAACATAATCTGCCCAGTCTCTGTTATATTCTATCTGGAACTTTCCCGGAAATAACTGTTCTAACTGTGCAAACTGCTCCGGCGTCACTGCATGAAGCGCAAAAGGAGCTCCCTTTTCTCTGCAATGTTCTTCCAGGCACAGAATTGCCTTTTTGATATTCTCCGGTGTTCCTGCCGGATAAGAATAAGAATACTTTCCATTCAATTCATCTTCAAATACCAGTGTATCTTCAATAACTGCAAAACCACCATTATAAAATCTTGACCATAAAAATCCATTTACAAATGTTCTGTCACAGCTCCTGGACGGATAGTTCCAGAAATATTCTGAAATCACTTCTCTATCTTCCAGCTGCGGACGTTTAAATTCAATTAACATAATACCTCTTTCTATTTCACAATACTATACTGCTTTTGTCCGATTCGCTTTCACAAACACAAAAAATCCTATTACAAACATAATTGCTAAAATAAAAACGCCCCCGTTTGCATTGCCTGTTACCTGAGCAAAAACTCCCATCAGAGCAGTTCCCATAAAAGCTGCGCCTTTTCCGCAAATATCAAAAATCCCGAAAAATTCTCCTGCTTTTTCCGGCGGAATAATTTTTGCAAAATAAGATCTGGACAATGCCTGGATTGCTCCCTGGAACATTCCCACACAGACTGCCAGCATCCAGAATTCCCACTGTTTATCCAACTGAATCGCAAACAAAGCAATCCCTGCATAAGCTGCTATACAGATTTTAATCAGACTGCTTGTCTCGTACTTCTTAGCCAATCTTCCAAAAAGCAGTGCAAATGGAAATGCTACAATCTGCGTCACAAGGAGTGCCACAAGAAGATTCATTGCATCCAGTCCCAATGCGCTTCCGTAAGCAGTTGCCATCCCGATAATGGTATATACGCCGTCAATATAAAAGAAAAATGAAATGAGAAATAAAAATATTTTCTTGTGCTTCTTTATATCCCGAAACGCATGTCCAAGTCTCTGAAAACTCTCTCTTACCGGGTGTTTATGATCTTTTGTATAGTGAATCTGTTCATAGTTTTTCAGCAATGGGATGGTTACAAGAAACCACCATGCTGCATTCAGGAAAAATGCGATTGCCATCGCTGTTGTCATTGTAATGCCTATCTGCTCATAAAGCAGTACCACCGCAAGACTGAGTACAAACGGAATACAGCTTCCAAGATATCCCCACGCATAACCATGTGAAGATACCATATCCATTCTCTCATGAGTGGTCACATCCGAAAGCATTGCATCATAAAACACAAGACTTGATGAATAACCAACTTTTGCAATTACAAACACTGCCAAAAAGACAATCCATGACTTTGGCAGAGAAAGCGCCGCACATCCAAGCACACCCACCATCATACTGGCAATAAAGATAGGTTTTTTAAAACCTTTTGTATCTGCGATCGTTCCAAATACCGGTCCGATCAGTGTTACCAGAATGGTAGAGACAGACGCCGCATATCCCCAGTATGCCAGATACTCCACTTCCGACAGACCTGCTGCTTCTGCCATCGCATTAAAATAAATCGGTATGATTGTTGAGACAAGCAAAATAAACGCTGAATTCCCCACATCATATAAAATCCAGTACTTTTCTAATTTTGTCAGTTTTGTTTTTTCCAATCAGATATCCTCCTCGATCCTCATCCTTCTCAAACCCGTTACTCAAAATTCCGATCAAATCGATCACTTAATTCTGTTCCTACTTCTACACTGGACTCGAAATCTCTGATCAATCCAAGCGCAACCGGAACCGCTCCTTCTAACCGTTTCTCCAGTCCGATGATGCTTTCACTGCACTTTGGATTATCTTTTGGACGAAGCAAATGTCCCTGAAGCGATTCATATTGCCCTGAAATTCTCATCCCAATGTCGATAAGCGCTCGCTTTACCGGGCATGGAGCTGTCAATACATTTTTACAAAAGCGCATAGATCTCAGTGATCTGCAGGCATACTTTGGAGTAATTCCTTCATAAAATTCTGCAACGATCCCTGCCGTTTTCGGATCTGTTGGAAATGTCTTTCCAATCGGATAAGACAATGGTTCTTCGCCATTCTTTCTCATGAGATGCTTTTCAAATTCGCTCTCAATCTCAATGTGTCCGACACCGGTTCGAAGAATCTCAGACTCCACAAATGGATGACATTCACTGTCCAGTGCAAAATGGCAGATAAAACCTAATGCATATGCATATTCCGGAGAATCCATTCCATTTTCTTCTATGATTTTCTGCGCATGTTCAATAAATCCCAATGCAGATTCTTCATGGATCCGATATCCGGTTCCACTAATCTCATTCTTCTGAAATGGATGATAGAAAAAAAGATAGTCCGGTCCTTGCAGACCGATTCGAAACAAAGGCAAATAGCGAAGTGCCCGCTTACGATTCTCTTCATCCAGTTTTCTTAAAACTTTATTTCCAAATTGATTATGTGCATAAAGCGCCGGCATATAAATCCCTCCTGTCCTTATCAGATATCGCCGTACAGAAAATATTTTATCACAAAGTTACCTGATATGGCTATAGTCTTCTTTTACAAAAAAAATCGACTACAGATTCATCTGTAAACCGATTTATATATAAACAGCCTTATAGAATGTACTTTATATAATACCTTTTCCTTCCATCCATTTTGGTAAGGTATTTGATACCCTGACAGCTTGACCATTTCGAAAAATGGCAAAGCGATGAAATCTTTCTGTATTATCATAAAATGCTGCTAAGTCACACTCTTTTAAAATATCTTTTAAATTACGAAATGTTTCTATATAACGTTTTTCAATATCAGCCTCTGGTATTCCGTGTCCTCCTTTGCTTACTCTCAATTTTACTCTTTCTTTTGCAATTTCAACCGTATCAACCCCTACATAATGCAACTCGACACAATATCCTAGTTCCTTTGCTTTTCTTATATTTCTCAAAATCGATTTTCCACACAATGTAGTCTCTTGATTAAATGAAGTTCCTTCCATCAAATACTGATTCAATAGTTTAACTGCCTTTTTTCCAGCTGTTATTAGAATAGACATATCTTTCCAATCACCCAATTCTTTTACAATTTCATCGGTATTTATACGTGGCATTTCTTTTAATTCATCTAATGTTTCATAAAGCGTCGACTTTCCGGCGCCATTTACTCCTGCTATCAAAATATACTTTTTCATCAAAACAGATTCCTTTCAATTACTTTTCTCTGTTTTTTCTGAAGTAAAAAATCTCCAACCACTTCATAGAATTCTCTTTGTTCTTCTGTTTCTGCCTCTAACACTAGCTGTAAGGTATCTTCTGGCTTTAGTTTTTCTATTTCTTGATATATGTTCTCATACTTTTTTACATCACACATAACAACACTTCCTTGCAATATTTACTGTTTTAATATCTTTATTATTTGTTCCCATTATACAATATTTTTTGTAGATATTACAATTAAAACTTCCTTTTCGTGACTTACTGTGTTTTGATATCTCCCTTGCCTCTTCATTATCTGAATGTATGTATTTACTTCCTTCGATAGATTTTATCACTTGTTTCTTTTAATGACAAAAGAAATCGGCTACAATTTATCTGTAAACCGATTTCTTTTTTATATACTATTCCTGCATATTCGCCAGTTTTGCAGCCTGGTCTGCTGCAATAGGCATACATGTCTTTATAATCGAGCTATGAGCGTATGTGGCAATAACCTTAGTGTTATAAACATACGCATCAAAATATCTATGAACTCTTCCCTTAATTTTACCATACCTTTCTGTCTGCTATGTCGTAGTATAGTAATATAAAGCCTCAATAGGGAAGAGAGCATCTCAAATACCCCCACAATAAGATTTGGCAGGAGATACTGAACTGGGAAAGTATACCAAATCTCAAAGGGAAATACCTTATTTTAAAAACAATTAGCCTTTGTAGACTAACTGCTTAATTGACACGAAAACTTGAATTTATATACTTAGTTCTTAACAAATTTGACGCAAAATACATCACACTACTTTAATCTATTATAACTAATCATTAAAAGTTATAAGGAAAACTGTTTTTTAGAATTTTTTCTAACTTTTCAGCAGCATCATTATCCAATTCTTTTAATTTATCTGGTGGTGTTATTACTAAAGTACCATCAGCATTGTATCTAGGACATACCCCTCCATTTCCTGTTCTAATATAATTAACTCCCGTTTGGATATCAATCATTATTTCTACATCTTGACCATTAGATTCACAATCAATTGTTAAAAAATCCATACTCATATCAACTTCTCCTTACCAACTAAAAGTTACAACAACATCATATGTACTACGTGCATCAGGAATACTTGAATATACACTTCTCACGCTAATTAATTTCAATCCTAAGTCTTTTGCCACATTACCTAAAGTTTCTTGGACTATTCTTTCAGCAAGACTTTCCTTATCAGATTTTCTAATTTTAAAGAAAGATTTCTTTTCAAAATCAACTGAAAAACTAATTCCTAACTCAGTTTTATAGAAAGATTTTTCTACTTTAGCGACATTTCTACCTAGTTGAGCTTGTTTATAACATTCTCGTTTTATTTCTTCAGGATATATATTTTTACAAATATATTCAATCTTACTTGTTAGTATATCAGTCTCGTTCAATGGTTTTATATTTCTCAAACTATCTGCAAATTTCATTAAATTCTACCTCTCCATATTTTTTCTTTCTGAAGTCCACACCTTTTTCTAAGCTAGTATATACCTAACATTCTCAGTACAAATAACAATTATACATACGAATTGTCTATACCATAATCGTAAACTTCTAATTTTCGTCTCCATTTCTTTTCCCCATTATACAGTATTTTTTTTAAGGCTTACAACAAAAATCTCGATTTCTTCCCAGTATCCTCTTCATATTAACCGACATGGGAACTAGAAGTTTTTTATTTAAGACTCATTAACAAGTTTGCCTGTTATGTGTTCTGGTGTAAGTTCAAGGCATTGTACTTTTGAAAGAGAACTCTCTAATTCTCGTCTTAAATACTCTTCATCTTCTGTGAATTTACGGCATAACGCTGAACAAATTACATTTGCTTTTTCTTTATCGGTAACAAGGCTAATTTCTCCAAACACAACAACACTTTTAACATTCAAAGCCCATTCGTCTTTGTTGCGATAGCCCTTATCAAAAACAGTATAACAAACCTTATTGCATTTTTGAATTGCATCGATTTTATGTCCTTCCTTTGCACCATGAAAATATAATTTTCCATCAGCTTCACAATACCAATGATTCATTGGTATGCCATAAGGATATCCATCAGCATCGAGCATTGATAGCACACCTCTTGTTTCCGTTTTTAACACAGCAATACACTCTTCGTCTGAGAGCTGTTGCTTAACTCTTCTCATTTTTCTAAACATAATTACCTCATAAAATTCAATTTTTCGTCTCCGTTTCTTTCCTCCATTATACAGTACTTTTCACAAACCTTACAACAAAAATTTCGTTCTCTTCCCAGTATCCTCTTCATACTCTTTTCGCAAGCAAGGAAACATCTCTCTCCAAAAAGAGACATCAAATCTCTTATCTCAACCTCTGTTTCATATTACAACCACTTTCACCTGTTCGTGAGTGACGACCCTTACAACAGTTCACATTTGTTAATCATATACATCTTTCCCTCGCAATAGAGCAGATGTGATTTCCACTTTTCTCACTTTGTCTCGGTTGCTTCACACCGTTCTTTTCTTACTAGGCATTTACCGATAGGGATACTACGAGAAAGAAGTAGCAGCATTTCTGCAATTAAAGTAACGACTTTCAAGTCGCACACTATGACTTCTGCTGACTTCTCGTCATTCGTTGTTACTACAAGTTTCATACTCTGTTTCCGCTTGCTGACGAGACCTCCCCTGGTACCACACGTCACTTTCTCTCCATATATCTGCCACATCTACTATAATTAATTCCGAGTAGCTATTGGACTTTGACTTGTTTGGCAGCCTTATCCTTAACTATAGCCTCATGTGGTTTCTGTTCGTCAGACCAGAGATTTGCCATCTGACTTCCTTCAGATTCCACCTCACAGTGGACACCCTTGTCATTGGCTGTATCCTTCCTACTACTAGGGCGGATTAGGGACTTTCACCCATTAGCGACGTGCGCCGCAAGGCGCACCAAAAAAAGAAATCGGCTACAATTTATCTGTAAACCGATTTCTTCTTTATATACTATTCCTGCATATTCGCCAGTTTTGCAGCCTGGTCTGCTGCTATCAGACTGTCAATAATCTCATCGAGATCACCATTCATAATAGCGTCAATCTTATACAGTGTCAATTTGATACGGTGCTCTGTCACACGTCCCTGCGGGAAGTTGTAAGTACGGATCTTCTCTGAACGATCTCCTGTACCGATCTGGCTTCTTCTCGCTTCTGCCTCTGCTGACTGCTGTTTCTCAAGTTCTAACTCGTATAACTTTGAACGGAGCAGGCGGAAAGCCTTCTCCTTATTCTGCAGCTGTGACTTCTCTGTCTGGCTGTAGATGACAATTCCTGTTGGATAATGTGTCAAACGAACCGCTGAGTCTGTTGTATTGACACACTGTCCACCGTTACCAGAAGCACGCATAACGTCAATACGGATATCTTTCTCATTAATCTCAACATCCACTTCCTCTGCTTCCGGCATAACTGCTACTGTAATTGTAGATGTATGGATACGTCCGCCGGACTCTGTCTCCGGAACACGCTGTACACGGTGTACACCGCTTTCGTATTTCATACGGGAGTAAACTCCCTGTCCACTGATCATAAATACTACTTCTTTAAATCCACCGATTCCGTTCTCATTGAAAGAAATCATCTCTGTCTTCCAACGTCTGCTCTCTGCATAGTGTACATACATACGATACACTTCTGCTGCAAACAGCGCTGATTCATCTCCACCTGCACCGGCACGAATCTCTACAATAATATTCTTATCATCGTTCGGATCTTTTGGAAGAAGAAGAATCTTCAGCTCATGTTCAAGCTCTTCCACACGTTTCTTAGAAGAAGATAACTCTTCTTTAAGAAGCTCGCGCATCTCTTCGTCAGATTCACTTTCTAACATTTCTTCACTATCTGTAATCGCCTGTTTTGCATTCTTATATTCTGTATATGCTTCTACGATAGGTGTCAGATCTGCCTGCTCCTTCATCAGCTTGCGGAAACGTACCTGATCATTGGCAACATCCGGTTCCTGCAGTTCACCCATAATCTCTTCAAAACGAATTAGCAAATCTTCTAATTTATCAAACATTGTTAATTCCTCCTACTCTCTAACCATTGTACACGCCAGACAAGACGCGGTCAAGACCTGCCAGATCCTTTTTCACCCGGATCTGTTCAAATCCTCTTCGCTTCATCAGCTCAGAAACAGCTTCTGCCTGATCATGCCCGATTTCAAATAAAAGCCTTCCTCCTTGTTTTAAAAAGGCAGGACTCTCCTCTATAATTCTCTCATAAAAATATAATCCATCTTCTTTTCCGTCCAGCGCAAGAAGCGGATCATGGCAGCGCACCTCTTCTTCCAGTGTCGCAATCACAGCTGTCCTGATATAAGGCGGATTTGATACAATCATATCAAACCTTCCTTCAATCTGTGCAAAAAGATCGCTTTCCTGAAAAATTGCTGCCGATGCCAAAGCTCCTAAAACAGCTTTTCGATTCTTCTCAGCAACATTCAGTGCATCTTCAGAAATATCCACACCGACGCCGGTAACTGCAAATCTTTTCCACAATTCTTCATTAATCTTTCCACAAACCAGCCCGTTTTTTTTATTTGCATACCAAAGCAGACTTAACAAAATGCACCCTGATCCGGTGCACATATCAAGAACCCGCATCCCCGGACACACAGTCTTTAGCGCTTCTTCTACAAGGATTTCTGTATCTTGACGGGGTACCAGTACATACTCATTAACTTGAAACGTAAGCCCCATAAACTCCTGTTCTCCTGTCAGGTGCTGAAGCGGAATCCTGTCGGCACGTTTTCCAATCAACTCCAGATAACATTTTTCCTGCTCTTTTGTAAGTGGGCGTTTTATTTCTGCAAAATAAGTCCCTCGATCTATTTTTGTAACATGCGAAAGCAGATACCATGCATCCAACTCTGCTTCACTGATCTTTGCCTCTGAAAGTCTGTTGATTCCATATTCCAGCGCTTCTTTTAAACATATCGTTCCTTCGTCCATTACCTTACTCTCACTTCCGGATTTTCTTCAAAAAACGCCTTCCAGTCAAATACAGCCTCCACAGCTCTAATCCCAACTTCGATCATTTCGTCATCCGGTTCCTTTGTTGTCAGGCGCTGAAGCCAAAGTCCCGGTTTACTCAGAACGTTCACAATCGTGTTTTCACTTCTTCCGGCAAGTCGGATCAACTCATAGGAAATCCCTGCAATTACAGGAAGCAGCGCAATGCGCACGATAAGATTCACAGCATTAGAATCAAACTGAACAAAAAAATGCGTTATAATGCTGACAACCATCACAAAAAGCAGAAAACTTGTTCCGCATCTCTTATGCTCTTTTGAACTCTTTCGAACATTTTCCACTGTCAGATCCAGTCCATGTTCAATACAGTTAATACATTTATGCTCTGCACCGTGATACATAAAAACCCGTTTAATATCTTCCATTTTGGAGATTCCCCAAATATAAAGTAAAAATACCGCCAACTTGATGATTCCTTCACAGACTGCAAACATCGTCTTCGACAACCCGAATCTTTTCAGAAAACTTGTTGCTCCATACGGGACTACCATAAACAAAAGCACTGCCAGCAAAATCGAAAATGTGATAGTCATTCCCATCATAAAGTTCTCTTTCTTTTCCTGCTTCTTTGCCTCTGCATCACTGAGTACAACCTTCTCTTCCTCTTCTTCGTAAAAGCTTGCAGAATATGTAAGTGTCTTCATACCAATCACAAGGGAATCAATAAAGTTAAATACACCTCTGATAAATGGAATCCTTGTCAGCATTTTCCATTTTTTCACAACGCTTTTATATTCCTGTATGTCAACGGCAATCTCGCCGTCAGGCTTTCTTACTGCAACGGAATATTGTCCGCCATTTCTCATCATAATGCCTTCCAGCACTGCCTGACCGCCTATATTAGATGATTTCATACATCCTCTCCTTATACTCAAAAAGGTTGAGATTCGAAAACCTCAACCTTCGGACATCATTATTTAATTCCGTATTTCTTGTTGAATTTATCAACACGGCCACGAGCCTGAGTAGCTTTCTGCTGTCCTGTGTAGAATGGATGACATTTAGAACAGATTTCTACGTGAATATCTTTCTTTGTAGATCCTGTTACGAATGTATTACCACAGTTGCATGTTACAGTAGCCTGATGATATTCTGGATGGATTCCTTCTCTCATGTTTTTCACCTCTTCTATTCATAATGTTATGTTACGCGATAGCACTCGGCCGTTCGCAATTTTACTTGCCGGCGAATGCCCGCAATCAATGTCTCTTAAACAGCTCTGTTATTGTAACATATCTTTTTATATTTTGCAAGTTGTTTTTCAAAAATGTTCTTCTTCCGCTTTGAATAATTCTCGCTTCTCCTTTAAAGATATTCCTTGAAATCATGCTCAAAGACTAAGGTTAATGTTCGTAAAAGTTCATTCTGAAACACTCTTTCTTCCGTATACTGGAGATTTCCCTCTTCAATCTTTCTATTCGCTTCTGCAAAATATTTTTTTCTTGCTGCTATTAAATTTTCATCAGGATAACATGCCAATTTTAAATTTGATAACCCCCAACTGATTTCTTTATACACTTCCGGAAATTTTTCCATAATCTCAAAAGAACACTCAAAAAATAAGATTTGTGGATTTATTCGTTTCCACCTTTTTACGACTCCCGGCCTTTCATAGCGTCTGACAAACGCTTCTGTTTCATCTACGATCTCTCGCAATCTTTGTGCCGGTTCCTCTTGTCCGAGAAACAACATATCGATGTTCTTTCGAACACTCATCAATTTGTCACCCAGGTAATCCCAGATGTCCTTTTCCTTCTCATTCTCCGGAACTTTGTTATAACAGTCTGTTTTTTCATACAGTGCCAAAATTTCCCAAAGCATACCATAAATTGTTTTAATGGATTCTCTGATTTCTTTTGCCATCATAAGCGCCCTCCTGTTTTCTTTCTCTCTTTTGTTTACTCTTTATATTATACACCTGCAAACACGCAACATATTGCCGAAAACAAAAAAGCACTCCCTATTCCTGAAATTTTTTAATCTTCTCTCTCTTTCATATGCATTAGTATTTTTAAAGATTCTTTTGTTTAATATCCATCATACAATTGTACCAAATTTCTCCTTCCGTACATTTTTTAAAAGGATTTCCGTCATAAGCCTTATTTCCTTTTTTTAGTGGTGTTAATCTGTCAGAATTGTTTTCGGGATATTTTGTAATATACTCTCTTAAACCCCAATACCCTATGAAAAAATGCCACTTTTGATTCAACTGCGGAGATAATCCATTTAATAAAAATACAAACCTTTCCAAACACTCTTTTGTTTGATACTTTTTCTTCAGGACACTTAAAACAATCGACTCCTGTTCTCTTTCGGTATGAATCAGTTCTCTTAACCATTTTTTATATGCTTCATCACCTTTGGAACGCTTCAAATAATTATCATCAAGAAAATACTTCGCTAAATCAATATAGGGGCCTTTTGGAGTGTTCCCATTTTTAAAATACTCTTCCACTTCCTCACAAGTATCCGCTGCATCTATTAAGGATGCGACGATTTCTTCTATTTTCTTCATAACTATTTTCTCCTTTGTCAGTCTTTCCCTATCTATAACGCTCCAGAAGCCCTCTGCACTTTTCGAAAATGCTATTTCTCAGCTCAACCGGCTTCAATACTTCAACATACTCTGAGCATTGCATTGCCCAGGATTCCATTGCTTTTAGAACACACGTTACTTCTACTTCATCCCATCTATCGTCAATATGTTTTACAAACGTATAGCGATCTCCGAAATAATCATGTAAAAGTGTATATCGGTCTTTATCCAATTTTAATCGTATCGTACATGGCTGACCAAAAAACATATACATATGTTCCGCCTGAAACTCAGATGCAATTGTATCATTCCATTCAACAGGAAGACCTTTCACCATTCTCTTTGGTTTTCTCCTCTCTGACACCATAGTTTCACCATCCAATACCGATACTTTCGTTTTATCGGTAATATCAGACATCAGATCAATTCTATAAAAGCCAACATCGTCATAAGGATCTACGCTGCACACCAAATAATATTTCCCATTATACAAAATCACATAGTACGGATTTGCCACATATGTCATGATCTCCCCTGATGGCTTTCGTCTCGGTATCAATTCTTTTTTCTCATTATATCCGTTAAAATGAAATGCGATTTTATTTCCAATATTGTTATTAGCTTCGATTGCCTGACGTATGATTTTCAGATTCTTTCTGACCATAACCTCGTCTACACGAGAATCTTCATAAACATTAGAGATATTTGTACTGATTTTTCCGGTTGTCTCACTAATAAATGGTGAATACTTCGGATAATTCATGCTGGTTACCTTTTGAAGCTTTTTAATCAGTTTTTCTTTTGTACTTGTATCTATATTCTTCAAAAAAAGAACCGCCTCAATAATCTGATTCAACTCTTCAAACGAAAATAATTGATTGTATCTGAGTTTTCTTAATTGTAATTTTTTTGATCCTTCTCTCTTCAGTCCTATATCGCGTGCATGAAGTTTATCCTCTAGTCCTTTGACAATAATCTTATAATCCTCAATCCCATAAAAACTGTCCACAACTCCATCTTCATCTTCTGGATTCAGTTCCTTCATCATGACTTTTAAATAATCTGTCAGTGTTCTCTCCGAACAAGGATGCTCGTATTCTTCCATCAGATTCTTAATCTCCGTTTGCGAAATGGTTGTATACTCATCCGTCTCTTCTTGTAAAATTTTCAAAATAGTCAGTATTCTTCCGATAAACCTAAAATCATGTACTGTTTTCTTTTGTTCTTCCATTATTCCCTCCATCTAACATAAAACTGCTATTTAAAATACGAAAAAAAGTCTGATTCCTTTTCACAGAATCAGGCTCTTTTTATCTTATGAACGGTCTATCGGCTAGATTAATTTCGTTTTCTTGACTGTCTGGACAAATTCCCGGTTATTTTTCGTACGGGCAAACATATTCAGAATACTGTCCGCCGCCTCATCCGCTTTCATACCATTAAGCGCTCTGCGCATAATATAAACGGCTTCCAATTCCTCTTGACTCAGCAGCAGATCTTCTCTTCTTGTTCCTGATTTCATAATGTCCACAGCCGGGAAAATCCGCTTCTCAGAAAGCTTACGGTCGAGAACAAGCTCCATATTACCGGTTCCCTTAAATTCTTCGTAAATGACATCATCCATCTTACTTCCCGTATCTACAAGCGCTGTTGCCAAAATTGTAAGACTTCCTCCCTCACGCATATTTCTGGCTGCTCCAAAGAAGCGTTTTGGCATATGAAGCGCTGCCGGATCAAGACCACCTGACAGTGTACGGCCGCTTGGCGGTACGACAAGGTTATACGCTCTTGCCAGTCTTGTAATACTGTCCAGTAAGATTACAACTTCTTTCTTATGTTCCACAAGACGTTTGGCTCTCTCAATTACCATTTCAGAAACTCTCTTATGGTGTTCCGGAAGTTCATCAAAAGTAGAATAGATTACTTCTACATTCTTCCCTTCAATGGCTTCTTTAATGTCTGTTACTTCTTCCGGACGTTCATCAATTAAAAGAATCAGAAGATGCATTTCCGGATGATTTCTCTTAATAGAAAGCGCAACTTCTTTTAGTAATGTTGTCTTACCTGCCTTTGGCGGAGAAACAATCATTCCTCTTTGTCCTTTTCCAATCGGTGAAAGCAGATCCACAACCCGCATTGCTGTGCTGCTTCCTCCGCTCTCTAAGCGTATTCTCCGATTCGGAAAAATCGGCGTCATATCTTCAAAATTATATCTGCCGGCTGCCTGTGCCGGTGTAAAACCATTGATCTTTGTCAGATATAAAAGTGCGCTGAATTTCTCCGACTGCGTTTTAATCCTTGTATTTCCCTCAATAATATCTCCCGTCTTCAAATTAAAACGGCGAATCTGGGACGGCGATACATAAACATCATTTTCACCCGGAAGATAATTTGCTGACCGGATAAATCCATATCCGTCCGCCATTACCTCAAGAATTCCTTTTACCGTCTGACCGCTGTCCAACTGACCAATATCTGTCGGCGGCTCGTCCCCCTTCTGTTCCCGCATATCCCGGTAATCCCGTCTCTCACGGTACTCATTTCTTTCATATCTTACGTTCTCTCTATTATTTTCTCTGTTTTCCGGTCTGGTTTGCCTTACCACATCGGTTTTTTCTGTCTCGTTTTCAGTGTCTCTTTCTTCTTCCTGTATTGGCTTTGTTCTTTCATCTTCTTCAAGCATCACTTCAACTAACTCTGCTTTACGCATTGCTGTAACACCTTTCAATCCTCTTGCTTTTGCAAGATCTTTTAAGGCTGCCAAAGATAAGGATTCATACTTCTCTCTCATTGAATTCTCCCTTCTGAATGACTGATATCTTTTCTTTTATTTAGTTATTACTTACCATGTGGGATTCCTGCCGAACCGGCAAATATGATCTATGCTGTAATTATATACCATTTTTTTTAAAATAGAAAGCCCTTTTATTTTTATTTTTCGGACATTGATTTCATGTATTATCAATGTTATGATAAATGAAAGTGATGCGATCAGCCTGACCGCAGTTTTTCAACAACACAAGAAAGCCGAGCAGATACCTTATGAGATTTTGGGATGATAAACGCTACTATTCTTTAAACTATTATTTAAAACAGCATTATGGCAGAAAACTTTACAAGATTGCTCTTGACGGCGGCATGACATGTCCAAACCGGGACGGTACGTGCGGCAGCCGCGGATGTATCTTTTGCAGCGAAGGCGGCTCCGGTGACTTCGCGGGTGACCGTGCCCTCTCCATCAGAGAGCAGCTGGCTCTCGGCAAAGCCTCCCTTTCAGAAAAATACAACGGTCATTCCTATATTGCCTACTTTCAGGCATATACGAATACCTACGCGCCAGTCCAACATCTCCGGCAGTTATTTGAAGAAGCTGTTTCTGATCCGGAAGTCTGCGTGCTCTCCATTGCTACAAGGCCGGATTGCCTCGGAGAAGATGTAATTGAACTGCTTACAGAACTCAACCTTCAAAAACCTGTCTGGGTGGAACTTGGTCTCCAGACGATCCATCCAAAAAGCGCTGATTTCATCCGCCGCGGTTATCCTCTCTCTGTTTTCGAAGACGCTGTCACACGGCTTCGCAAAGCCGGCATTGAGGTCATCGTCCATACGATTTTATTTCTTCCGGGCGAAACTCCCTCACAGATGCTTGACACAATCCGCTATCTGAACACTCAGGACATTCAGGGAATCAAGCTTCAGCTCCTTCATATTCTGAAACATACAGATCTCGCATCCTATTACGAACAGCATCCTTTTCCTCTTCCTTCTCTGGAAGAATACCTGGAACTTCTTGGAGCGTGTATCTGCACATTGCGACCGGATATCGTTATTCACCGCATTACCGGTGACGGACCAAAATCCCTTCTGATCGCCCCTCTCTGGACTTCTGATAAGCGAAATGTACTGAATCAGACTGCCCGATATTTTAAAGAACATGATATCTGGCAGGGTAAATATACAGAAGATGATAAATTTATTTCATAAATCATAAAGGAGGATTCCTCAATGTCTGAAACACTGGCACTTTACAAACTGATTATTCTTCAAATGCTGCAAAAAATTGATTTCCCATTAACCAATGGTCAAATTTCCGAATTTATTCTGGATAAGGGCTACACAAACTATTTCAAACTGCAGCAGGCAATTTCTGAGATGGTCGATACCGGTTTTCTCTACGAAGAACAGGCGCATAACCGCACTTTGTATCATCTGACAGATTCCGGCATGGAGACAATACAGTTCTTCAAATCCAAAATCCCGCCTGCAATTCTCGATGATATCGATACATTTCTGCGGGAAAAGAAATACGATCTGAAAAACGAAGTTTCTGTAAAGGCTGATTATTATAAAAATAACCACCAGGAATATTCTGTTCGCTGTCAGGTACTGGAGAATGAAATCCCGTTGATTGATCTGACCTTAACTGTTCCAACAGAAAAAGAGGCGATTACTATCTCTACCAACTGGTCCACCAAAAATCCTGAAGTCTATGCGACTGTTATGAGTCTGCTTCTTTAAAAAAAATCTGCCTGTCAGTTTCATATCCCGAGATATGTTCTGACAGACAGATTTTTCTTTTACTTCTGAAATTAATCCTCTTTAAATCCTTCTCCTACAACTTCATTGGATTCCATAATCACGATAAATGACTTTTCGTCTATTCTCTTTGCCGCCTGACGAATCGCATACATTTGTTTGTTGTTGCAGGCACACATGACAACTTGTTTCTCCTCTTTCGAATAGCTTCCCACACCGCGAAGCAATGTGGAACCTCTGCCTGAAATGTTATCAATCGCCTGAGCCACTTCATCGCCTTTCTCGGTTACAATCATGGTAAGTTTGCCGGCATCAATCCCGTACATTACCTTATCTACTACAAAGGATAAAAGATAAGTAACAATCATTCCATAAATAATTCCATCTACTTCCTTATAAATAAATGCCCCGGCTGCAATAATCACTGCATCCATAATAAATACAATTTTTCCAAGAGATAAATGTGGTTTTTTTGCTTTAATAGACATCATAATGAAATCTGCTCCACCGGTAGAGGAATTTCGCATATAAATCAAAGCATATCCCAAACCGGAAATTACTCCCGTACAGATTGCCGCCAGAAGTCTGTCTCCTTCGTATAATGGAAATAACGGTGCAATCTCATCCATAATAAAAGAGGTAATAATAATTGATTTGATGGAGCGGATAAAGAAATCCCGTCCCAGAATCTTATAGCAAAAGATTGCAATCGGAATATTTAAAAGCATTGAAACCACACCGATTGGTGTCCCAAATAAATAATAAAAGATTAATGCAATTCCAGATAATCCTGCCATTGGAAATTCCGCCGCAGATGCAAAGTTATAAACTCCGATTGCGATCAAAATCCCTCCTACAATATCTACCAGCACGTCCATTCCCAGCTGTTTCCAATTCAGCTTTTTTATTTTTTCCATACCTGCAGCCTCCTGTAAACTTTCTTTATTTCTTCCGGGCATTCGTTGATATACCAAAAGCTCAGATAAAACCAAAAAAAGAGCATTTAACAACTATATAAATATAATCGCAAATGCTCTTCTCCTATTTCAGTATATATTTTATATAGGGAGTTGTCAATCACTGTTTTTCTCTTCCCTGCCGGAATATGCACATCATCTCACTTGTCAGACTGATATCCTCTTCCTGCACCGGAACCTCTTCCCGATTGCACCACTGTGCAACAGCTAACTCTTCTTCATCCATTTTTATTTTATCAGAGCCATCCAGCTCACAGAAGAATCCCATGAGCAGCGTATCTGAAAAAGACCACGGCTGACTTTTATAAAACCGTATATTTTTCACATGCAATCCTACTTCTTCTTTGACTTCCCTGCGTACGGTATCCTCAATCGTTTCTCCGGTTTCTGCAAAACCTGCGATTAACGCGTATTTTTTATAAGCGCGTCCGGCATATTTCGTTAATACGATCCGGTCATGATCCGTAACTCCTACGATTACCGCCGGACAGATTTTCGGATATTCCATCTGTCCGCAGTCCGGGCAGCGCATGAGTCTTTCTTTCTCATCATGCATCATTTTCTTTCCGCATCTTCCGCAGAATACGCGGCTTCTGTACCAACGGTGGATCTGATCTCCTGTCACAGCAGCAAATGCCATATGTTGCGGTTTCGCTGTACGAAAAAATGTCATATACTCTGCCTGACATTGTTTCCGTTCCAGAAGCTTTCTGCAAAGTATCTTCTCCTGTTCCTCGGAAAGAAGATAAAAGCGCATTTGATCAATGGAAAATAAATATGTCCACTGTAATTCTCTCACTTTCAGAACCCCTTTTGCCTCTTTGATTGTTACAAAAGAGATATTTTCATTTTCTTTCCGAATAAGTGTTTTTCCTTCATCATACAACAGCACAAAGCTTTCCTCTTTTGGTTTTTGCGGAATATATTGATTGTCGAAATGATGCGGCATAATATCCTGTATCATTTTATCCTTCACCTGATTTCTTTTTTCTTCCGATTTATTTTACTATACCATATTTTACTTTGCAATCCAAAGATATACAAGTATCCTTTGGTATGCTATACTTTTTCTATATTACCGCAATTAAATATAAGGAGGGATTCAAATGAAAATTGTATTTTTGGATGCAAAATCCATCGGCGAAGATATTGACCTGTCCGGATACAAAGCACTTGGTGAAGTAATAAAATATGACTTTTCTTCTCCGGAAGAAGTCCCGGACCGTGTCAGAGATGCAGATGTTATCATTCTGAATAAAGTTACGATCAATGAAAAGACGATCGGAACTGCCAGACATCTGAAACTTGTCTGTGTCACCGCTACAGGAACAAATAATCTTGACAAAGACTATCTCGACTCCCGCGGCATTGCATGGCGCAATGTGGCCGGCTATTCTACGGAAAGTGTTGCACAGCACACATTTGCAATGCTGTTCTACCTTCTGGAGAAATTAAGCTATTACGACACTTATGTAAAACAGGAGCGATATGTCAATGACAAGATGTTTACGCATTTTGCCGAACATTTTCACGAACTCCATTCTATGACATGGGGAATCATCGGACTTGGCAATATCGGACGAAGAGTCAGTGAGATTGCCAGCGCTTTCGGAGCAACTGTCATCTATACTTCTCCTTCCGGCGCACCGGCACAGGAAGGATACGCACAAGTACCGCTTGACACACTCCTAACTCAGTCCGACATCATTTCTGTCCATGCACCTCTGACAGATTTTACAGAAGGACTGATCGATGCGGATGCCTTTTCTAAAATGAAGCCAAACTGCATCTTCCTGAATCTTGGAAGAGGTCCGATTGTTTGCGAAGAAGCACTTGCAGAGGCGCTGAAAAACAATAAAATAGCTGCCGCAGGATTGGATGTGCTTGCCGCCGAGCCAATGAGCCCGGACAGCCCGCTCCTTCCAATCAAGGACAGCAGACGGCTTTTGATTACGCCGCACATCGCCTGGGCAAGCGTGGAAGCCCGCCAAAGGCTGATGCAGATTATTTTGAAACAGATTCAGGACTTTTTTTCCTAAGTTCAGACATCGTAGACTGAATCGCATTGGTAGGACATGCTTTCATACATTCACCGCACCGAATACATTCCATACTGTTTGGATGATTGATTACATCTACTCCCATTGGACACGTTCTGACACAGGCGCCGCATCCTACGCATTTTCCTTCATCAATCTTTAAACGGTAAAATGCAATTGGATGAAAGGCGCCATAAACTGCTCCGAGGGGACAAAGATACTTACAAAATGGTCTGTAATACTTTACGGACAAAAATAAAATGATCAAAAGCACCAACATTTTCCAACTAAATAAGAAGCCAACTGCACTTCGCAAAAGAGGATTGGTACTGATGAGCGGAATTCCCGCCAGTAATGTTCCTGACGGACAAATGTATTTACAAAACCAGGGATCGCCCTGCCCTACCACATTTACTGCCAATGATGGAAGCAGTATCACAAACAAAAGGAGAATGATATATTTTAGTTTCCGAAGCAATGCATCTTTCGGCATGTTTTTTTGTTTTCGGAAAATCGGAATCTTATAAAGAAGGTCTTGCACAAGACCGAACGGACACATCCACCCACAGATAAACCGTCCGAAAACCGCTCCAAATACCATTAAGATTCCAAATACATAGCTGGACACCTTAAAGCCGCGGCTTCCAAGCACCGCCTGCAGCGCTCCGATCGGACAGGCTCCCAGCGCTCCCGGACAGGAATAACAGTTTAACCCAGGTACACAGATTGCCTTTGATGTTCCGGTAAAAATTCTTCCTTTCAAAAATCCTGCCGCATATCCGTTAGTAATTGCTGCCCATGCTGCCTGAAACCACAGTCGATAATTTCTTTGATGCTTTTTTTCTTTCTTATCCAATTCCAATACACTCCATACAAATATTCGCAGCCTTGTTCCACACCGTATCCGGCTCTCCCTTCCAGATGCCAAACAGAATCAGCAATACTCCGACTGCAACCACGACTTTGCCTGCAAATTTTCTTCTACGCTCCGGCATTTATTTTTCCCCCTGTATCATTGCAAGCTTCTCTTCAAGAAGCGCTGCCCAGTCTTCTTTACTTTTTGCACCGGTTACCGTCTCTCCGAGAAGTTTTCCCTCCTGATCTACAAAAAAGGTTGTCGGAACTCCCGGCACATATTCATACAATCCAACATACAGCTCCATACTTGGAATCAAATGCAGATAATCTGCCCCCGTTGCCGCCACTGCTTCTTTGGCGAGCGAAACATTTTCCTCATTTATCTTTCCATCCGGCTGAATGGTATCAAGGCAAAGTCCGATAATCTGTACATTCTTGCTGTCATACTCTTTGCTTAGTTCTGCCAGATATGGCATTTCCTCCAGACATGGATTGCAAAAAGTTGCCCAGACATTAACCATTGTCACATCTGCTTCCTGGAAAATACTTTTATCTACCTTTTTTCCATCCAAATCGGTTACTTCAAATTCTCCAAAAGGTTTCACAGCTTCTTTCGTTGTACCAGGAAGACGCTTTCCTTCTTCAGCTTTTTTTGCATCCTGATTCACAAACACCATGACTGCCGCAGCAACACACACACATATAATACATCCTATTAGAATGATTTTATTCTTTTTTTCCATTTCTAACCTCTTATCATTTCTTTTTTTCCTTCAGACAGGATGCCAGAAGCATACCCATTCCGGAAAAGATAAAAAAATCACCGAAATTATATGTAATCTCTGTCAGCTTCTTCCATCTAGTCTGAAATCCAATATAATCCACAACATATCCCCGCCAGATTCTGTCATACAGATTGCTGAGCGCGCCGCCAAGCAGGAGCATCGCTCCTGTCTTTTGAAAGAAATGACCTTTTCTTAAAAATACAGCGCCGCTGTATGCTCCGCTGAGCAGAACTGCCGCCAGTGAACTTTTCTGGACCAGTTCCGGCCTGGCATCTAAAAGATTTAATGCAAATCCTCTGTTCTCCACTCTGCGCCAAACGATTCTGCTGCCGGCAATTTTCTTCTCATCACCGGCGCAGAATCGCTCTTCTACCTGTTCTTTCACATATTGATCTATCAGACTCAGGGATAAAGATGCTGTCATCCATTTCCCCGGTTTCATTTACAAATCTCCTTCTTTGCCGTCTAAAGCAGAAACCTCATCAGCCAGTGACTGCTCATATGCTGCCCGAATCTCTTCCAAATTCTCTTCTTCGAAGATCTCTTCCTCTGCCGCAGCCGCTTCTTCTTCCGCAATCGTTTCTTCTGTAGTGTCTTCTTCTTCAAAGATATCTTCTTCTGTCTCTACCTTTGTACCACAGAATGGGCAGAAATTCATTCCTTTTTGAACAGCCTCGTGACAATTTGCACACCGTGCCTCTCCCTTCATTTCGGACACTTTCTTCTCACATGCAAGGATTTCTTCTTCCCGCTCTCGGATCTTCTCACAAATCTCATGGAAGTCTTCTGAATGTGCTTCGCCATTTTTATAAGCTTCATAGAGACTTCTTCCCATCTCAAGCCAGTCTTTGGCATTCTCACGGCGCATTGTATAGATCTGATTCTTCAGTTTCTGTGTCTCTACAACTTCTCCCGTCTTCTTTCCGACAGTATCTGCTGCATCATAAAGTGTATCTGCAACTCTTTTTCCTAACTGTTCCACGTCATCCCAACTAAATTTCATACTTCCTTCTCCTTCCTAATGGCAGGTCAGTCTGTCCTGACCACGCAGCGTAATGATTGGTCCTCCGGTTCCTTCGATATAAGCTTTTGTAATCGTAACTTCTCCGATACTATCATCTTTCGGAATCTCATACATAATATCTAACATAAATTCTTCAATGATGGCACGCAGCGCACGGGCTCCTGTATCTTTCTTCATCGCCTTCTGTGCAATCGCATGAAGCGCCTCATCTTCGAATGTAAGTTTTACTTCATCCAATTCCAGCAATTTCTGATACTGTTTCAAAATTGCATTCTTTGGTTCTCTCAAAATCTTTACAAGCATATCCTCGTCAAGACCTTTTAGCGTGAATACAATCGGAAGACGACCAAGAAATTCCGGAATCATTCCAAAGCTGCGAAGATCTTCCACTTCAACCTTTGAGATCAGATCCTTCTCATTGTCATATTTATCTTTCAAATCTGCAATAAATCCAATGGAGGATTTCTTTGTCAGACGCTCTTTGATGATCTGCTCAAGATCCGGGAACGCTCCGCCACAGATAAATAAAATGTTCTTTGTATTAATCGTAGTCAGAGGCACCATTGCATTCTTACTGTTCGCTCCAACAGGAACTTCCACCTCTGCTCCTTCCAGAAGCTTCAGCATTCCCTGCTGCACAGATTCTCCGCTGACATCTCTCTGACTTGTATTGCGCTTCTTTGCAATCTTATCAATCTCATCAATGAAAATAATTCCCTGTTCTGCACGATCCACATCATTGTCCGCAGCTGCCAATAACTTCGATACTACACTTTCAATATCATCGCCGATATATCCTGCTTCTGTAAGTGAAGTGGCATCCGTAATTGCAAGCGGAACATCCAGAAGTCTTGCGAGTGTCTTTACAAGGTATGTTTTACCGCTTCCTGTCGGTCCGATCATCAACATATTAGATTTCTCAATCTCGATCTCATCTGTCGGGTCCAACGCTACACGCTTATAATGGTTATATACTGCAACAGAAATCGCTTTCTTTGCATATTCCTGTCCAACTACATACTCATCAAGCTGTGCTTTGATCTTATGCGGAGCCGGAATATTGTGAATATCAAATACAGGTTCCCGCTTCTCATCCGGCTGTTTTTTCTTTATCTGCTGTTGCTTCGGCATCATATTTTCAAAATCAGACATATTCAGGATCTGTACGCCAGGCATATTCATTAACTGGCTGTAATCAAATCCGCCCTTATTCATCATGTCAAACCCTTTTTGCATACAGTCCTGGCAGACATACATCTTCGTTGGCAGTTCAATCATCTTTCCTGCCACACTTTCCGGACGGTGGCAAAGTGCACAAAACTTCTCGTACTCCTTTGTCTCCTTCTGATCTGAAGAATTCCCCTCCGTACTCTCTGTCGTGACTTCCTCTATTTCATCTGTATATACATTATCTGACATTTCTATAACCTACCCTTCTTATGTATGCTTTCATTATACATGGGGCTTTCTTTTCCGTAAAGTGAATATTTTATAAACTGCCTGCTCCCGCATAGTTATCATAACATACGATCCAAGCAAAACTCCCGGCACGCATCCAGTGCGAGCCGGGAATCCTATTCCTCTCATTTATCTATTAAGCTAAATGTTCATTCAAAAGCGCTTCCAGTTCCGCCGGCTGCATTGCCCCTGCACTCTGGTGTACTTTCTCTCCATCTTTTACAAGTATCACGGTCGGAATACTGAACACACGAAACTGTTTTGCCAGTTCTTTATCCTCATCCACATTTACTTTGCCGATTTTAACTTTGCCGGCAAATTTATCCGCCGCCTCATCTACGATCGGGCCGAACATCTGGCAAGGTCCGCACCACGGCGCCCAAAAGTCAACTAAAACAAGCCCTTTTTCTTCCATTACTTCCTGCTGAAAGTTTTCTTTTGTAAAATGTAATGCTGCCATATGATTTACCTCCTGTTATACTATTGAATGCTTTTATTCTAATTGTTTTCTCCGAGTAATTCCAGAAACTCTTCTTCTGAAATTACCGGGATTCCAAGTTCTTTTGCTTTTTTATTTTTTGATGAAGAAGATTGTGTATCATTATTGATCAGATAATTTGTTTTGGAAGTGACCGATCCTGTTACCTTTCCGCCTCTCTTTTCGATGACCTCTTTCACCTCATTTCGATTCGCAAAGTGATGAACGCTTCCGGTCACAACAAAATTCATTCCCGCAAAAATCTGCTCGGACTGATCCACATTTTCCTTCGTAAGAGATACTTCTTTCAACAGATTCCGGAAATTTTCCACATGGATCTCTGATGAAAAATAATCGCAAAAACTTCCTGCAATAACACTTCCGATTCCATCTATAGCGGCAAGTGCCTCTGCGTCTGCACAGATAATCTTCTCCGGATCTTCCTCAAATGCACGGCAGATGACCTTTGCATTTGCCAGACCTACATTTGCAATCCCCAAACTGTAGATTACTTTTGCAAGAGTTGTCTTTCTCGCTTTCTCTGCACTTTCAATGAGACGCTGATAAGATTTTTCCCCAAATCCTTCCATCGCCTGTATTTCCTCGCGAAATTGGTCCAAATGGAACAGATCTGCATAGTTGCGAATAAATCCTCTCGCAATGAATTTCTCCAGCGTAGCCTCTGAGAGTCCTTCAATATTCAGTGCATCTCTGCTTACAAAAAGTGCAAACGACTTCATATGTTTTACCTGGCAATCCGGATTCGTACAGTAAAGTGTTTTTGCCTCTCCTAACTTTCGGATCTCTGTTTCTCCCTTGCAGACCGGACATACTTTCGGAATGTCTTTTACCCCGCTTCTTGTCAGATTCTCTGCAATCTGTGGGATAATCATATTCGCCTTATATACTTGGATCTGATCCCCGATTCCAAGCTCCAGTTCTTCCATAATACTGATATTATGCACACTGGCACGGCTTACCGTTGTTCCTTCCAGTTCCACCGGTTCAAAGATTGCTACCGGATTAATGAGTCCTGTTCTCGAAGGACTCCATTCAATCTCAAGCAATTTCGTTTCCTTCAGTTCATCCGCCCACTTAAAAGCAAAGGAATCTCTTGGAAATTTTGCCGTTCTCCCGAGTGACTGGCCGTAAGCAATATCGTCATATACAAGTACTAGTCCATCTGAAGGATAATCATTGTGGGAAATCTGCTGTTCAAACCAGCTCACTTCTTCTTCAATCGTCCCGGCAGTAACCTCATGGTACTCCACCGTTTCAAAGCCCTGCTGCTCTAACCATTCCATCTGTTTCTTTCTGGAATTCTCAAAAGTTTCCCCGTCTGCTTTCACAAGTGTAAATGCAAAAAATCTTACATTTCTCTTCGCTGTAATCTCATTGTTCAGCTGACGTACGCTTCCACTGCACAAGTTTCTCGGATTTTTATAGCGGGCATCCACATCTTCAATTTCTTCATTAATCTTCTGGAAGTCATGATAGCCAATGACGGCCTCTCCTCTGAGTACAAGCTCTCCCTGAAAGGCAATCTGAAGCGGAATATTCTTAAATACTCTCGCATTATTCGTAATGACTTCGCCAACTTCACCATTTCCTCTTGTAACTGCCTTAAAAAGCTTTCCGTCCCGATAAGTGAGAACGATAGTCAGCCCATCCATTTTCCAGGAAATCAACGCCTTCTGATCTCCGAGAAATTCCCGAAGTTTTTCCACCTCTTTCGTCTTGTCAAGAGAAAGCATCGGCGAATCATGACGTTCTTTTGGAAGTTCGCTCAGTACTTCATATCCGACATTTACAGTCGGACTGTTGGATACCGTAATCCCAAGTTCTTCTTCTAATCCTAACAATTCATCGTAGAGCTGATCATATCTCTGGTTGCTCATAATCTCTTCTGCACCCTGGTAGTAAGCCTTCCCGGCTCTGTTCAGAAGCTCCACCAGCTCCAGCATTCTTTGTCTCTTATCTTCCATACTTTCCTCTCTGCTGCTGTCTTAACATTCTTTGAATCTGTTCTCGTTCCCGGATTGCTGCTTCGTCAATCACAGTTTCATTCTTCGAGTCTGCCAAAAGCTTCATCAATTCCGCTTCTTCCTCAGCAGTTACTTCGCGATAAGCTCCAGGCTTTAGCTCTCCCAGTGTCAGATTCATTACCCGGATCCTCTGCAATTTCTTTACTTCGAATCCCAATGCCTCACACATTCTTCGAATCTGACGATTCAATCCCTGCGTCAGAATAATGCGAAAACGGTATTTGCTCAACTGCTCTGTTTTGCATGGTCTTGTCACCGTATCAAGTATTTTTACTCCCTCTGACATTGCCCGGAGAAATGCTGCTGTTACCGGTTTGTCCACAGTCACAATGTATTCTTTTTCATGTCGGTTTCCGGCACGCATCATTTTATTAATAATATCGCCGTCATTCGTCATCAGAAGCAGCCCTTCCGAATCTTTATCAAGTCTTCCTGCATAAGTAATTCGTGAAGGATAGTTAAGAAACTTAATAATATTATTCTTCTCCCGTTTCTCCTCGGTGCATACAATCCCCACCGGTTTGTTCACAATTAAAAGGATTCTCTTCTCCACCTTCTGTACTGTCTTCTTTCCGACACGGATTTCCTGTGTCGGCAGTACTTTCATTCCGGTTTCTGCGCGCTTTCCATCCACAGTTACCTGTCCGGCAGCAATCAGCCGGTCTGCCTCTCTCCTGGAACAGACGCCGGCCTCTGCCAGAAATTTATTCAATCGTACTTCCTGCATGTAGTTTCTCCAACGCTCACAAGATTATGCAGTAAAAAATGCTTTCATACATTCTGCAAGACTGATAATGTCCTCTTTGCCTGCCAATTCTCTGGAAGAATGCATGGAAAGAAGCGGAATTCCCATATCAATCGTACGAACCGGAAGTACCGCAGATGCAATCGAACCAAGTGTGCCGCCAGATGGCATATCAGAACGGTTGACACATTTCTGATACGGAATTTTATTTGCATCACAAAGCTGCTGCATAATTGCAACTGCTTCACTGTCTGTCGCGTAGGACTGTTTGCTCGCTTCTTTAATACAGAAACCACCATTTAAGATCGGACGGTTCGTCGGATCGTATTTCTCTTTGTAATTTGGATGTACCCCCTGAGCCACATCAACAGAGCAAAGAAGACTATCCTGGATTGCAGATAAATAATCTGCCCGTTCATAACCAAGAGAAAGGTAAATCTTCTCAAGTAATGTCGGAAGTACTGTAGATGCTGCACCCTGTTTTGAATTGCTTCCGATTTCTTCATGGTCAAATACAATTCCCATCTGAACGCCGCGGCTGTTAGCTTCTGCTGCCTTCATTCCTTCCATAATTGCAAAAACAGAACTTACATCATCCAATCTCGGAGCTGAAATCAATTCTTTACTCAGTCCTGTTTCGCACCCTTTCTCCGGATTATAAATATTCAGTTCGTATTCCAGAATTTCTTCTTTAGCAACTCCAAGCTTATCTGCAAGATACTGAACGAATTCTGCCCCTTCTTTTCCGCTGACAGCGCAGCTTCCCATTACCGGCGCCATATGTACCTGTTTATTCAACTCTGCACCTTTTTCACCGAGTTCTCTTAACAAATGAATTGCACTGTTCGGAATCACCATAATCGGATCTTCACAGTCAATGAGGCGCATCGTTGGATGGAAAATATCATCGCTCTTTAACGCAACTCTTCCTGCAACGCTTAATGGACGATCCATCCAGCTTGACAGATTCACTCCGCCGTACACTTCTGTATTCAAAATCAAATATCCTTCTGATTTCATATCCGGATTCGGTTTGATACGGAATCCCGGAAAATCTCCGTGTGCTGCCGCCAGACGGAATCCATCTTCTGCCACAAAATCCTTACCAACTGTGAACGCAAAAACTGCTGTTCCATGGTGATTCACAATGTATTTTCCTCCGCGCTCCAAATTCCATTTATCACGGAGTTCCAACTTCTGAAATCCATTCGCAGCAAGTTCTTCTTCATACGCTTTCACTGTGTGAAATGCAGATGTGGATTTTTCTAATAGATTCATCATATTTTTTGTCATCTCTGTTTTATTCATAATGATTCGTCTCCTTTTCCATACTGATATCATCATACTGTTTTACGAAAAAAAAGTCAACGAATAGTGCGCGATGTTTCTCTGAACAAATGAAATACCTGCTCTGAAGCTGCTCGCATATTTGCCATTGCCGTTTCTTTGCTCATTGCCTCATCAAGTGTTGTTACACCTCGTACAATTGGGAAGAAAGCATCAATTCCCTCTTTATTGCATGCTCCCGCTCCTTCTGTAACACTTCCTGCAAATGCAATGACTTTGGCCCCATACTTTTTAGCCCGTTTGGCTACGCCAACCGGTGCTTTTCCCATAGCTGTCTGCTCATCAAGCCTTCCTTCTCCGGTAACAACAATATCTGCATCCAACAATTCCGACTCCAGATCTACTGCATTTAAAACAAGATCAATTCCCGGCGTAAGCACTGCATTTAGAAAAGCCAGACATGCAAACCCCAAACCTCCCGCTGCACCTGCTCCCGGAATATCTCTACAGCGGATTCCAAGCGTACTCTCAACCACAGCAGCATACCGATTCATTGCTTCATCGAGCATCGCCTTTATCTCCTCTGTCACTCCTTTTTGCGGACCAAACACATACACAGCTCCTTGTGGACCACAAAGTGGATTTGTTACATCACAGGCAATCTGAAAACGCACCTTTGAAAGAAACGGATGAACTCCCTCTGTCTGAATCTTTCGCACCCGAAAGAGCGCCTGAGCTCCTTCTCCCACATCATTTCCATTCTCATCCAGAAACTGAATACCAAGTGCTTTCATCATTCCAATCCCGCCGTCCGTTGTCGCACTTCCGCCAATTCCCATAATAATATCACAACATCCGCGGTCAATGGCATCCGAAATCATTTCTCCTACGCCGTAAGTTGTAGCCTGCATCGGATCTCTCTTATCAGAAAGCGTAATCCCTGCTGCAGCAGCCATTTCTATGACTGCTGTTTTTTTCTCCGGAAGATATCCATAATAACTATGTATTTTCTCTCCATATGGTCCTGTCACTGTTATTCTTACCTTTTCGCCATGCATTCCTTCAATCAATGCATCTGTTGTACCTTCTCCTCCATCTGCCAATGGTTTTATTACAATATAAGTTTTCGGATCTGCCGCCAAAATGCCATCACGAACCGCTCTCGCAGCTTCCATTGATGTCATACTCCCCTTAAAGGAATCTACTGCCACTACAACTTTCATCACATCTTTCTCCTTTCCGAATATATCTTCAAGTAGTTTTTTCTCATCATAACACAGATTTTTTAACAACGGTATCGAAATTCTCTATTGGAAAATAATATCGTCTAAAGGAAAAAATAATGAACGGCTAGTGCATTTACAAATATTTTCTGCTATAATAAAAACCTGATAAGGAGGAGAAAGCATGATTGCATTAGAAATTGCAGATATTAAAGAATGTATGGCACATTTGCTGCTCCGGGAAACATTTGATCATTTTGAATTTATTTCCGGAACGATTACAACCTTTAATACATTCGAGATCGACGGTTATCTTCACAAAGAGTTTTTTGACAGTGATGATCTATCTGCCGGGCTTTACGCAGATTATTCATTCTGGAAAGATATTCGCGGCTATTGTTTTTCGCTTATCAAAGGAAAACGTACTCCGCTGAATTTTAAGTTTGTGTTTGGACTGTCGCGCGCAAATATCGAAAAGCTCCTGGAGAAGAACGCCCCCGCATTTCAGCCTGAGCAGATTCAGGGACTCTATCTGAATTTCCGCTATGACGGAACTTCTCTCCAATGCATTACCGGAACTTCACTGCACACGTTTTCCCTCGATAAATCACTGGAACACGTCTGGGACGAGACAGCAGTTAAGCTGTTCCGTCAATACGGTATCACGGCAACAGCCGTATAATAAATATAGTAATAGTAAGAGAAAGGAATGGCATATGAGAAATACAAAAATTATTTGCACACTTGGTCCGTCCACTGACAAAGACGGCATTCTGGAAGCTCTGATCCTGGAAGGCATGAACGTAGCGCGATTCAATTTTTCCCACGGCTCCCACGAAGAACAGAAAGGCCGTCTGGAGCAATTAAAACAGCTCCGCCAAAAACATAATAAACCGATTGCGGCGCTTCTTGATACAAAAGGACCTGAAATCCGCATCGGCTGCTTCGAGCATGACAGCATCCAGCTGGAAGAAGGTCAGGAATTTACTCTGACAACAAAAGATATTCCTGGAAATGAACAGATTGTTTCCATCACATATCACGATCTCTATAAAGATGTGAAAGTCGGAGATTCTATTTTGATCGATGACGGTCTCATTGAAATGACAGTTACGCAGCTCAAAGGACAGGACATCATCTGTACCGTCAAAAATGGCGGGAAAATCTCCAACCGCAAAGGTGTCAATGTTCCAGGCGCCCATTTAACAATGGATTTTATCAGTCAGAAAGACTTTGATGATATATTATTCGGTATTCAGGAAGGATTTGACTTCATCGCAGCCTCCTTTACCCGTACAGCAGAAGATGTTAATGCAATCCGCAAAGTTTTAAAAGAACACGGCGGAGAAGGTATCAATATCATTGCCAAGATCGAAAATCAGCAAGGTGTTGACAACATCGACGAGATTATCGCAGCGGCAGATGGAATTATGATTGCCCGAGGTGATATGGGTGTTGAAATTCCACTGGAAGAAGTACCGATCATCCAGCAGCAGATTATTAAGAAAGTATATCAGTCCGGAAAACAAGTTATTACCGCAACACAGATGCTGGATTCTATGATCAATCATCCACGTCCAACAAGAGCTGAGACAACGGATGTTGCAAATGCCATTTATCAGGGTACAAGCGCTATCATGCTGTCCGGCGAGACTGCTGCCGGAATGTATCCGGTAGAAGCACTTCGCACAATGGTAAAAATTGCTGTCCGCATTGAACAGAGCATTGATTATGCGGAAAACTTCCGTAAGTCAAAACGAATCGAAGATCCTGATGTAACAACTGCGATTTCTCATGCAACCTGCATGACTGCACTGGATCTGAAAGCAAAAGCAATTCTGACTGTTACCGTAACAGGACGTACACCGAAAATGATCTCCAAGTACCGTCCTGGCTGTCTGATTGCCGGCTGCTGCGTTTCTGAGCAGGTCTGCCGTCAGTTAAGCCTTGCCTGGGGTGTACAGCCAATGCTTGTCAAAGAAGAATACAGTTCTGAGATTCTCTGTCTGCGTGCCATTGAAGCAGCGAAGAAATACCAATTTGTAGATGATTCCGATACCGTCGTCTTTACAGCCGGCGTGCCGCTTGGAAAACCGGGCGGAACAAATCTGATCCGTGCCTGTGTTGTCGGAGATTTTTAAGCTATCTTTTTCTAAATGAATTTTTACGCCTCAGGGCGCCTGATACAATGAGGGAGAGTGTAATCCATTTCGATTACACTCTCCCTCTGTAACTTCTTATCTTTTATTCTTCTCTGTCTCTTTTCTTCCAAAGCCAACGCAAACATCGGTGTACAAGGGGTACAAACAAGATAAAATAGAAATGAGGGGCGATAGAGCGGAAATGTCAGATTTTCCACTCTATCTGAACACGGTCGCTGGTGGCCTTGATCGTAGAGATCAAACCATCGGCGGCTTTTCTTTTGTCGTCAAAATCTATGCTGTCCCAGTTGTCGAGATAATAGGATAACTTCTTTATCTGCTGGGGAGATATGGTTTCAACGCTCAATTCAGCGATTGCCTTTGAAATGGTCTGGCGTCGGGTGTCCAGTTCTTCAATTTTTTTGTTAGCGTAGGCAAGCAAGGTCGCATTGGCTCCGGTCAGCGTATCCAGCAGCTTTTCAATTTCTGCCTCCACCTGTGCCAGCTCCACTTGATAGGCGGTCAGTTTCGGATTGACTTTTTCCTCTCTGCCGTGGAGTATCTGAAAGTCTTTGAACTTTTCCTGCATGGCCGAGAAAATGAATTGCTCAAATTCTTCTTTGCGGATTTTCCCGCAGCCCGGACAGCCTTTGTTTTCCGTCCGTTTGGTACAGCGGAAATATCCGGTGCTGTTTGGTACATGGGTGGCTTTCAGAGCATACCCACAATGCCCGCATTTGATTTTTCCGGCCAGCCAAGTATTTTTCGGTTTCCGTCCCTGCTGGAAGGTGGTATTTGCCATAAGTTTTTTCCGGCATTTAAGCCATGTGTCAGAGGAAATGAGTGCTTCATGGGGAGCGATAACAAGTATCTGGTCTTTTAAGCACCTGTCCTTGTCCTCCTTCACATCCCGCCCCTGATAGAGATAGCAGCCGTTTGTTCCGGCAAAGTCAGAAGCGTCATTGACAATCGCTGCGCCCTGGCTCTTGAAAAATTCGTACAGCTCCAAATCGGCCTGTGCGTAAACGGGGTTTCTTAAAAGCTGGGAAAGAAATGTACGGAACATGGATTTGCCATAAATTTTTATGTCATGTTCCTCGAAGTATCGGGTAATATCTCCGAAGGAGGTTTCCGGTTCAGCGTACATTTCAAACATCAGCCGTACATGGTCGGCGGCTACGGGGTCAGCAACCATTTTCTTTGTGCGGATACCCTCTACCACAGTAGGCTCTAACTGATAACCGTATGGTGCCTGTCCGCTCATGTGGAAACCTTTCAGACACCGGGAATAGTAGGCGTCTGTGACACGCTTCTGAATTGTCTCACGTTCAAGCTGGGCGAATACAATGCAGATATTCAGCATAGCCCGGCCCATCGGGGTCGAAGTATCAAACTTTTCTGTGGATGATACAAACTCCACATCATACTCTTGAAACAGCTCCATCATCGTTGCAAAGTCCAGAATAGAGCGGCTTATACGGTCCAGTTTGTACACGATGACCCGCCGGACCTTTCCCTTGCGGATCTCGCCCAGCAGCTTTTGAAACTCCGGCCTGTCCGTATTCTTACCGGAATAGCCTTTGTCCTTGAATACCCGGCAGCTCCCACCTTTCAATTCATACTTGCAAAAGTCGATCTGACTTTCAATGCTGATACTGTCCTTGCGGTCTACTGACTGTCTTGCGTAAATACAATCTTCTCTGATAAATTCCATATTGGGCTCCTTTCCTTGTTGGAATGGAGCTACCAACCTTACAACTATATTATACCATCAGCAGCCCCGGACAACAATGTTGCGAATGATTAGGGAAATCTGTCCCCATATTTGCTGAACACCTCGTAAAGACAACGCTCAATTTCTTTTTTGCGCTGTTCTTTCTCCTTCGGGGGAAGTACCGGCGTGAGGCTTTCCAGCACAATGATCTTCCCTTGAAATGCGACAGACTTTGTTTCTCGTTCATAAGTGACAGCTTGCGTCATTGAAAACCTCCTTTGCGAAAGTGCGTGTATATGCCAGCCTTTCCCACTTGTCCCGTGGGGAAATGTCAAAAGACGGCACCCAGCAGGTGCCGCCCTTTGAGCTTTCTCCACTTCGGGTCAATGTGGCCCGAGGTCAGTAAGGACTGGAAAGGTACTTTTCTTTGGCGTCCTCCACGCTGTTGAGGTCGAATACTTCATAAAGCTGCCCCACAACACGCCGTATATCCTTCTTTGAAAATCCGCAGTTCTCCATTGCCATAATGACATAACCACGGCAGGCGTCATTGCTCCATTCGTCCGGTTCCAAGCCGGGGATCATTCCAAACGCATTTCCCATAAAGTGCTCCTTTTTTGAAAAGATGGGGAGCCACGCCGGAACGGTTGGCCTATCATCAGACAGCATTGCCGGGGGCTCCCCATAGGTTTTCACTTCATTTCAGACACACCGGACGGGCATAGGCTTCATGCCCCATAGTATTTCAACTCTCCCCATTCTGATGGCAAGGCGTTCTCATTGCCTGCGACGGCTCACGGCTTGCAAGGCCGCTTCAACGCTCGGACTGTGACTAAACGCAAGTATCCGGGTTCTGCGCCTGTTCCGGTGGAGCCAGCCTTGCCCCACCTATGGCATGGACCTGTTCGCTCGCTCAGTTTTACAAAGACTGTATTCTTTGAAATCCGAGGTCATGGCGGGTCTGTCACACAGCGCGTTTCCCTTCGTATCCGGGTGTCTTTTTATTCAATTTTCAATCTGCATGAGGCTTGTCTGAACCTCGGGCCATTGTGACCCGAAGTGTTTTGCCTCTCATAAGCCATTTCATTTTCCGGCCTAAATCGGTACGCCTTACAAAGAATTTTTCAAAATTTTTTCTAAGCGCCGCAGACCTCGCTCGATTGCGACACGAACCACTTTTTCATGGACGCCCTCTGCCCGGGCAATGTCCTGTTTGGTCATGCCGAGAATGAAATGAGCATAAATCCGTTTTGCCTGTTTGTCCGGCAGACTGGAAATCGCTGCGTGAAGCTCCTGCATGGTCACTTTCCGCTCATACAGTTCATGGGGAGATAAGGCAACAAAGACAGCTTCATGCTCCAGCCCGTCATCCCGATCAAGGGAATAGTAGGCTTTGTGGCGGTATGTACGCAGCCGATAAGCAGCCTCTTTACGATCAAACTCTTTGAACATTTCTGCAACTTCTTCCGATACTTCCATGAAGCAATCTGATGTATAGAATGGGTAATAGTCCCGCAAATTGATAATAGCCATATTGACCTCCGTTTCGGTTGTTGGTTGACGAGTGACCGAAACGAAGGCGGCGGGGAGCGGCACCGGGGAATGACTTCGGGCCAACATGACCCGAAGCTAACCCATAAGAACGTAAAAGCGCCCGGGCGGCATGAAGCCACACGGACGCATGAAATGACATAATAGTTAAGGTTCCAACAAATTTCGCATACATAGCCGGAATACCCCGGAGGGGGAGCTACGCTTTTTTTAGCTGGTGCAGATCATGGGTACTGTGAAAAAAGACAAAAATGGACACGGCGGCAATCCTCCTATATGCCGCCGTGGATTTACACGGTGTTAGGTCGTCGTTGGTTTAGGATAGACGAAAAGAAACGGCGGCTCTGAAAGTCAAAGCCGCCGCTTCATGGGCGCGTGAATGTGTCTGCTTTACGACGGCTTTTTTTCTTTGCCGTCGTCCGGCAGAAACACTTCTATTGCCTTTATTTTATAAATTCAATCTTACTTCCAAGTGACATCCATCTTACTCATTAGTAAGATGGATACCAAAAAACTGGCCCTCCGAAGAAATAGAAGGCCAGCCTTTGGCGTTTGTTATTCGATAAAATTATTGCTGGAGCTTAATTGTGTCCACGATTGCCATTCTGCTAATTTGCCGGATGGGGCGTCTAATCGCAACCGCCGCAGACGCAAGGCAGAGGAATACAATCAAAAGAAGTGAACCCACAGGAATTTGCCATGCAATCCCCCATTTATCTGCAATCAAAAACTGAAACATCAGCTTGTTCAAAGGCAACCCCAAGACGCATCCAACAACACAGCCAAGTATTGCATAGGTAAAGGCTTCTGCCGCAATCATCTTGTAAAGCTGATTTGCTCCCATTCCAATAGAACGCATGATCCCGTACTGTCTTGTTCTGGACGCTACACTGGCGTTCATGCTGTTAAAAATGTTAAACACTGTGATAAGTGCAATTATAATGAGAAAGCCATAAATAAACACCGCGCCTGTATAGTAGGAGCTTTGGGACTCAGAATTGGTAATTCTCTTATCTGAAACAGTGCTGTCGGATGGAACCATGCTCCGTATTGTGGAAACAGCATTATCCCCACCAGCAGAGGAAAATTGAACATCAATCGCCGTATAACCCAAATCGCCAACCAAAGCGGCAAATGTCTGTTCCGAGCAAATCATATATCCGCTACTGCCCGCACCGTTGACCCCGCTGGCCGTAGTCGTTGCCAGTATTCCGGCAATCGTTATCTGCTTATCGCCGGAAGATGTATGAAGAACTACGGTATCTCCAACATTCCAGTTTACGCCATCCTGATAAGTGACCAACACACTGTCTGCATTTTCCATAGCAGGCGTGATACTGCCCTTATTCAATTCTTCTTTCGCCCATCCGAATTGGTTATCATCATAAGAAATGAGCGTGATGGTTCCTTCTCCTGTATTGGAAGAAACAGAAAGGCCAGCCATTTCCATACGACCAAAAACCTTATCAACACCTTCCATTTTGCCGATCTGTTCCACCAGCGACTTGTCCAGAAGCGTATTTCCCATTGTAATAGACACATCTGCTGCCGATGGAGAGAGTGCGGGCATCCCTTGATTGAGAAAGACTACCATTACTTGAAACGACAGGAACATCATAATACTGATAGCAAACGAGCAGGTCATAAGAAATACATTCTTTTTGCCGGATAGTGCATGGAAAATCCCCATACTGGTTTCAATGTGAAACAGCTTTGTATTTGCAGCCCTCTTGTTTTGCGTAAGCTGCGTACTGCCGCTGATTGCAGTTACCGGCGATACTTTAGAAGCCTTTTTCGCCGGGGATAGGGATGCCAGTAGTACAATCAGAAAACCGATCACCGCACCAGCAATCAGACCGCTTACACTGAACTGAAAAAGAGGTATCTCTGAAAAGCGTTCTCCGCTGATGGATTTCAGTAAAAGGCAGGCACACCATGTAATAATTTGTCCGGCAACCAGCCCAATCGGTACACCCTTCATACTTTGGCGCAGCCCTTGAAGAATAACGAAGTGCTTTACCTGTGCTTTGGATGCACCCAAGCATCGCAAAAGGCCATAGAACTGAACCCGTTCCAGAACATTTGTGTTAAAGCTGGCGGCAATCATTACTGCACCAGCAATCAGCACCAAAAGGACAAGAAAGCCTGCAACGAGGTATAGGGATTGCATTGTGCTGTTTTCACTCTGTCCCATCAATCCAAGGAGCGCCGTATTTTCGCTTACCTGGCTGTCTGAAAGGTCATATTGCACTTTTATTTCATTCATGGCCTCCTGAATGTTTACACCATCTTTGAACTGGACGCGGAAAGTGGTTCCGTTTTTGGCATTTTCATCCGCAATTTGTCGAAAACCGTCCTCGTCCAATATCATGCCATACACATCCGCTTTAAGCAAACTTCCCATATCGGCAAGGACGCCGGTAATGCGGTATTCCCGGCTGGAACCGTCTGGCACTGTAACGGTCACGGTGTCGCCAACCACAAGGCCCAACTGTTCCAAAGCCGATTTATTCAATAATGCTTCATCGGGCTGGGTGGGATATGAGCCACTTTCCATGTCCATTTCTGTCAAAATGGAAAAGGTGTCCTCATTCGCACCTGCGAAGCTGACCGCTTTGGAGCCGATAGAGCCAGCACTTCCTTGATAGGCCCATCCGCACAGGGCAACATCTATCCGCGCTTTTACGAGTTCTGCCGTCTGTTCATCTATATCGGTCAAACTGATATGGTATTCCCCATTTGTTTTGATAAAATAATTTTTCTGTGCGCGCAGCGCCATGTCGGCCATGCTGAAAATAGCAGTTACCAGCAATACCGAAAGTACAATGCAGAGAACCGAAATTCGATTGTTCTTACGGTGTACCTTTTCATACTGCGGCACCAATCCAAGATAGCTTTTCAACGCGACGACACCCCCAAATCCTTTAACACACCATCGGTCATACGGAACACGCGGTCTGCTGCGCTGGCGTGATTTTTGTTGTGGGTTATCATCAAAATGGTCTGTTGATACCTGTCCGACATGGTTTGCAATAAAGCCAAAACTTCCTGACTATTTTTGCTGTCCAAATTTCCAGTCGGTTCATCTGCCATAATCAGGGCTGGGCGCGTGACTAATGCCCGGCCAATCGCCACACGCTGCTGCTGACCACCGGAAAGCTGGCTGGGCAGATGGTGGCGTCGTTCAGTCAGCCCCAACACATTCAGCAGTTCATTGACAAATTTCTGATCCGGTCGCTTATAGTCAAGCAGCAACGGGAAAGTGATATTCTGTTCCACATCCAGTTCCGGGATCAAATTGAACGACTGAAAGATAAATCCAATGTGCTGACGCCGGAACACGGTTAATTTTTTCTCCGGCATAGAAAAAATATCCTGTCCATCAATCCATACCTTGCCGGAAGTGGCACTGTCCAGAGCGCCGATTACATTCAGCAAGGTACTTTTTCCGGAACCCGACTCGCCAATGATGGCAATAAATTCGCCTTTGCGAACGGAAAATGAAACATGGTTCAGTGCATGAACCTCGGTTTCCCCTGTACCATAGGTCTTGCACAGGTCTTGTACTTCAAGAATATTCATATTCGTTACCTCCTTTATGAACCCATCATACCCCCTTTGACTTACTTCCAAGTGACCTGCATCTTACTCATTTGTAAGGTTGATGAAATTCAATGTAAATGTAGTTCCCATTCCGGGTGTACTGGTCACGGAGATTGTTCCGCCGTGTGCTTCTACAATGGATTTCGCCAATGGCAGACCAAGACCAATGCCATGAACATCCGAAGAAAGACGACTTCGGTAAAACCGTTTGAAAATATTATACAGATCTTCCGGGTGTATTCCTTTTCCATCATCGGAAATTTCAATTTGTGTCATTAAAGGAGACTGGTTCCATTTTACTCCGATATGGCCGCCGTTTTCTGTATGCTCCAAAGCGTTTTTTATAATATTGCCGATGGCTTCCGATACCCATAAGGCATCACATAATAAAATAACATTTTCTTTGCCGAAAAGCGTAATTGTTTTATGCTCCCGTTCCGCCCAAGTTTCAAAGCGTTCTAAAACATCCTGCATAAGAATGGAAACATTTTCTTCCGATTTCTCCATCTGGATAATCCCTGCATCCAGACGCGCCAGTTTCAGCAAGGTGTAAATCACATCTTCCATCCGCTTGATTTCTCTTTGAGATTTTTCGGTAAAGCTGCTTACGGTTGCGGCATCATCTTTATGGCTCTCTATAATCTCATGGTACATTTTCAGGGCAGACAGCGGCGTTTTAATCTGATGTGATACATCTGAAATAATGTCCTGCAAAAATTCTTTTGTCTGCCTCTGGTTCTCAGCATGAGCAGAGAGGATAGTCGCCATTTCATTGATGGCATGAAAAAGGCTGTACCAGTCGCCAGCTTGTGAACATTCGATACGGGATGTGGTATTACCGTCCAGAAATTGACGGATGGTATTTTCAGCATTACTGAAAGCCTTGTGTTGGCGTTGAAGATAGAGAAAGAGCGATAAGTAGATTGCCCCAAACAGGAAAACCAACAGCACAAATATAGAAAGCACCGTCTGATTTCGGTATGTCTGGACAGCAGGAAGAAAACGCATGGAGGCCGTTTCATCATATCCTATAGAGGCCAGAGCCTCCCTACCGCGTTCTATATCATTCTCGTTTGGCAGTGAAGTAAAAGCTGAAATCTGCAATTCATCCTCATGGTTCAGTTGATAGCCGGAAACTCCATAATCATGAAGCAACAATTCATGTTGGAAATTCTTTGTCAGCAAAAATGAAATCCCTACGGCAAGTAAAAACGAAACAAGACAGATGATTGTAATTGCCAACAATAGCTTCTTTGTTTCTTTTCCTAATTTACCCATACATTATCCTCACTCAACAACCCATTTATATCCAATCCCTCGTTCCGTCAGCAGGTATTTAGGCTGATTGGGAGTATCCTCAATTTTGTTTCTTAGCCGCCGGATATACACAGACAAGGTATTGTCATCCACAAAGTTTCCGTTGCCATCCCACATCTTATCCAGGATCATTTCTCGCGGCATAAGGTGATTAGGATTTTGCATGAACAGACACAGTAATTTGTATTCCACCAGCGGGAGATCAAGCGGTTCATCATTTTTCCAAACGAGCCGTTCCGCCGTATCTACACGAATACCATTGGCTTCCAGAATAGTGTCCGCTTTAGAAAACTGCAAGGAGCGGCGCAGGATTGCCTTAATTCGGGATAACAATTCATTCAGCTTGAATGGCTTTGTAATATAATCGTCGGCACCCATATCGAGCCCCCGGACAATACTGATTTCCTGATCCGATGCTGTTAAAAATATAATAGGGACGGTTGAACTGTTCCGTACCTCTTTGCAAACATCAAATCCTGTACCGTCTGGAAGAGTAACATCCAGTAACAGCAAATCATAAGTATTCTTTTTGAATAATATTAAAGCTTCTTTTTTAGTTTTGGCATTGTCTACTGTATATCCACTTATTTCTAAAGTATATTGCAGACCGTCAATTAGGCTTAAATCATCTTCTACATAAAGTATCCTTTGCATTTTTTAGTTCCTTTCCTTGTTTTGTCCGGCCATCAAGCGGCTTCTCCACAGTTTTAGGGAGTAGCCAAACACCGGCCATTTTCACAGCGCCGGGGATACGCCCACCGGCGCAATAATAATTTACCCTACGAGCTGTCACGCCCCACTTTTCGGCGGCCTCTTTCAATGTCATATAGTCCATTTCGCACCTCCACAGGATATATTATAGTTCTCTACCTCGAATAATACAAGTTAGAGCCCACATGGATGCGAAATAAAATACTACTTAATGTAAAATTTCATTACATTCTCATAATTTAACCCGAAATGTAGAATGATATAGGGTGATATGAGAATGAACCAAGATGAAAGAAGGTTTGACTTTCACGGCCTCGGGGCGGCTCTCAAAAGAGCCCGAGAAGAAAAGGGCTGGACACAAGCCTATGTTGCGGAATTAGTAGACCGTGACTCCCGTACCATTATGAATATTGAGAACAAAGGTCAGTATCCCAGCTTTGACCTTTTTGTTAAACTCATTACCATGTTTGACGTTTCAGTTGACCAGTTTATTCATGCGGACGGAGGGGCAAGGTCAAGCTCTTGCAGAAAGCACATTGATGTGCTTCTAAACTCCATGAATGAAAAAGAGCTTGTCGTAATAGAAGCCACAGCCGAGGGCATTAAGAAAGCCAGAGAAACGGAGGTTCCAGAATAAGGGCCTCTGTTTTTTTGCACTATTTTAGGGGCTGCCGCTAAGTGGCAAGCAATGCCTCTGTGGCCACAAGTGGCACAAAGGCGGCTTGTTGGGGCTCGCCCCAAACCCGTATCTTCGGGCCAACATGGCCCGAAGTGTCAGCGTCGCTTTGCTCCTTATTTTCATAACCTTAACGCTCCTTTTCCTGCTTTCGTCCCGGCCCGGTGTAGCCCATCAGAGTGTCAATGTTCGCCTTGATCGTGACGATCTCCTGCATATCCCGTCGTGCCTTCTGGTATTCTCCATAGAGCTGTTTTTTCTTTGCTGTGAGCTTGCGGCCTTCCTCCTTCAGCACATCCATTTTAGGGAGCTTCGCCCCGCCCAGCAGAGAGCGCATTTCCGCTTGTGCAGCCCGGTACAGTTCAAGGTCGGCCTCATGCTCCGCAAGGAATTTCCGGCTGTACTTCGTCGCCTTATACTGCTCAAAGACCGGACGGGTTTTGGCATACTGAACCGTTGCGGCCTTTAGCCCGGCATTGGTTTTCATGGCCTGTTCCGTCTGCTTGATCTGCTCGGAAATGGCATGGAAACGGTCTGCCGCCTCGGTGGCTTTCTGTGCCAACTGCTCATAATCGGTCAGTCCATTGTCCTGTATATAGGCAAGGGCAGCGGCCATCTGCTTAATGTTAAATACCTTCGCCCAGCGTTCATATCCCGGTCCCTTACCGGCAGCCAGTTTTGCTTGAATATCCACCGCCAGACTGATTTTCCGCTCAGAATGTCCGGGGCGTTTTTCTTTGCCCTCAATGGCGGTCAGAACATCTTGCAAGTCGTAGCCGTCCCCCAGCGTGGAGGCCCGCAGACGGGTAAAGCGTTCCTGCCCTTGCCCGGTCAGCCGGAAACTGATACCGCCTCCCCGAACCGTCTTGACCTCATATCCGGCCCGCTTCATCAGATTGAGAAATTCGTCCAGATCAGCGGGGTGCTCCGCCAGCACAGTATCAATGGCGAGGCGCAGCCTGTCCTGATAGGAAAGCGGCCCTTTTCGTTCTTTCTGCCATTCTCCATAATTCCGATACTTACCCTTGCTCCGAGGCTTCGGGTTCTCCACGATGGACAGCCCGTTTTCAAGGCACAGCCTGTCAGAGAGCCGCCGAAGGGCGAAGCTGGAGCCCCAAAAATTTCGGAATTTCCGGGTGCAGTCAAGGGTGGTGGAGTTGTAATAAATGTGACAATGGATGTGCTGCTTATCGGTGTGCGTGGTAACGATAAAAGCGTGCCGCCCCTTTGTCCAGCGCATAGCCAGCTCATAGCCGATACGGTTCGCCTCCTTCGGGGTGATCTCGCCCGGATAGAAGGATTGTCGTATCTGATAGCACAGCACATTATTTTCTTTCTTCTGTTCCCGGCCCGTCATAGCGGCATAGCTGGCCTTTGCCAAAAGGAACTCGTCCGCCACGGTGGCCGGATCACATTCATAAGCGGAGATATACTTTCCGCTTTCTGTTTTCTCCGGGTCCTTGCCATAGTCCAGACAATCCCGGATAGCCTCAGCAATCGTTTCGCCTTCGCCCGCATGGCGCTGTAACAAAGTTGTGGTAGCCAAAAATCATTCCTCCTTTCCATGAGAAAGGGGCGATCCATTCAGACCGCCCCGGCTTCGGGCCAGTATGGCCCGAGGCTGCTTAACTTGCCAGAAACCGGTACAGAGCGGATTTGCCTCCATCCAGCGCCCAAAGAAGGGAGCCCGCCGCCGCTTGCAGTCCATACGGCGAAAGAAGGAAGGCAAGAAACAGAAATACAATTCCGCCTATGGGCGTCGGCGTGAAAAAGAGAGCGACACCCAGCACCGCCAGGATCACAGAGGCAATCGTCAGCAGGACGGCACAAATATCAAACAGGAATACCAGCAGAGCCGCCAGAAGGGACAACGCTAAAGCAAAGGGAACAACCAATATTTTCAGCAGTATCTTCATCTCCAAAACCTCCTTTATCTATCCTTCCTACCTCTATTTTATCATGCCTGCCCGGGGACATAAATGTTGCGAAAGATTAGTGAATCCTGTCCCAAACCTTCGGGCCATGATGGCCCGAAAACAGAAAAAGCAGGACACATTCATGTCCTGCCGAATTTCTGTTATTCTGTTTCCTGCTGCGGGCAATCGGGAACTGTCAGCAGCGAAGTGTCGATAACAATATCCTCTGCTGGTTTCAAGAGCTCTGTCAAATCGTGCTGCCGTCCCACGTTGGTCACATCAATTTTATTCACGCATATTCCAATCCACGGAAACTGTCTGCTCAATTCATCCATCAAATCGTATATATCAGCAGTTGCCAGTTTATCATCCGATATGTAGCCGGAGCCTTGACGGTGAGAAAAACGATGCCGTTTGAAGAACCGGCGCAAGTCGTCATACGCCTGCCGGTAATTGGCTCCGGGGTAATGCTCTTTTAATTGATGGGTGTCCAGATCAAAATTTAAGGCTTTGAAATATTTTCTCTCCAAAACTCAAGCCCTCATTGCGGTTTTTTCCTGATAGTGGGTCAACAGATCTTCTTCATTGAAATCATCTGGACTGTCAGAATCGTCACTGTCACAAAGACGCCACACAGAAACATTATCCATGAACCATGTCTGCCGCTTCAAGGTATTGACGATCCGGCCGAACAGACTAAAATCCCTCGCTCTGCCGCAGTCACGGAATACCAAAGCGCCGGAACCATCCTCCATACGGGGAAGGCCCACGGTTTGGAATGTATGATTGATTGTGTTGTAAATGCCATCCAGCCGGTACTTATTTTCGGCTGTGATCTTATCATCATTCATGCGAATAACCATTTTCAGCATGGTATCAGCCTCCCTTCTTGAATTATTATATCATTATAGAGCTGGTTCTACAATCTTGAAAATCTGAATTTTTTATGACGGGCTTCGGGTCATGCTGGCCCGAAGTGGTAAAAAAAGAGCAGGGCGGCAAGCCCCACAACGGAAGCCTGCCGCCCTCGTCTCACTTTGCCACCAGCGCGGAGAGCTCCCGCAGCACCTTTGACACCTCGCCCCATAACTTTTCATAGTCCCGCTTCAATCCGTCGATTTCCTCCGGGTACACACCATAGGTATGTGCGTGTACGGCGACCTGATTGAGATTGTTGGAACAGCGCCGTTGCAGAGAAATCAGCTCTTTTACGGGCGCAAGGTCGATGTGCAGGATATACCCGTTCAGAGCCATTTTCCGTACATAAGCCCCGGCATTGGAAATGCCCGCCTCGGCCATCCGCTCATGGATGGCTGCCAACTCGTCCGGCGTTACCATGACGTGCAGATGGACATTCCGCTTGCGGTTCTCCATCAGCGTTCCAGCTCCCGGCCTTTCCGGCGCTCTTTGGGTTCCTTTACCTTATCAAGCGGTTTTGCGTCCAGCTCCGGGGGCGTGGGTGGGGTGGGCGTATTGTTGGGTACGCCGTCGATCATGTTGCAGTTCTGCTCCGTGGAGAGCTCGGCGGTTTTCAGATAGTTGTCTTTTTCGTGCATGGCGATCCTCCTTTATCGTTCCTCATGGTTTTTATGGCTCCGCTTCTGGCCGGGCTCCTTCGGGGGTTCCTGCCCTCTGGTTCCTTCTTTGAGCCGGGCAGTAATGGATGGGCGCACCCGGTCAGGATTGCCCGGTGCTGGTTTCAGCTCATAATCCTCCATCTGCTTTTCGGTCAGCGGCTTTGCGTAGGTCAGTTCGCCCCATGCCATCAGCCTGCCGTCTGCCACAGGACGCCGCCTGTCATCATCGTAGTTGACGATGGAAAGAGGCTGGTTATCTGGCGGCTTCGGGTAGGTACCTATGTCCACGGGCCGCTGGGTGGAATAATAGCGGTAAACGCCCTCCGGTCCCAGCTCGGTATGCTTGACCGCCGCATGGTAAAGCTGCTGATAGTCGTCCACCCGGCGGTCAAAGTCCCTCTGCGCCCACGCCTGACTGGTTCCATAGCGGCCCCAGTAGTAATCCCGATGGCCGTTTTCCCCCTCGGTAAACTGCCAGGTCACAAAGGGGCTCGGCGCTCCCGGATTATGTCCCAGCGCAAAGCCGTGTCCGGTTTCAAAGGTGTCAGCTTTCAAAATCACATATCCTTGTACGGTCTCCAAGAGATCCCTCCTTTCTGTGCCTCGGGCCAACATGACCCGAAGTGCTGGATGTTACGAAATAAGAGGGCAGACCGGGGAGGAATGTAATAAGATATTCCCACCCCGGAAACACCCTCAAAAAAGCCCGGAATGTCAAGCCTTTGGAGGCGGCAAATCGTAACAGCCGCCCGGCCTTTTCTCCCGCATTTTCCTCATGCGTTCCCGGCTTTTCCGGCGGTTCCCTTCGGCCTTGCAGGCGTCGGAACAGTAGGCTTGACGCCCCTCGGGCAGAAACGCCTTTCCGCAGACCGCACAGGCCCGCAGCTCCGGTGAGATGCCTTCCGTTGTCAGCGACGCTTGAAGCTCCGGGTTAAGAGGCAGGACAGCCTCACGGAAGTAACGGCAGTACGCCCCTGTCCAGCACTTGTGCAGCATATAACAGGCACAGTCAAGAGGAAGGCACAGGCCGCTTTCCCGGTCATAGTTGGCGCACATCCCCATGACAAGAGAACGGATTTTCTTCTTCTCGTCACGGGTCAGCTCCCGGGCGTCCATTTAAGACTTCGGGCCACGATGGCCCGAAGGGCGGGGCTCCACGATCAGCGCCCGGAACTTCTTCCGGCACTGTTTTTTCTTTCCTTTGCACTCCTTGTAGTAACGGCATCCCTTACAAGGGTCGTCATTGTCCCAGCCGGGGTGCGGTACTTCCTTCATCATTCGTTCAAAAGGGCTGCTTGTAAAATTCATTCTCATTCCTCCGTATCTTTCTCCCACGGCGGGGTATCTTCGTCCTCGGGTTCCTCTGCGATCTCCTCCAGCTCCCCGTCCTCATATTCGCAGTAATCATCTTCCAAATCCGGGGCCTCATGCTTCGGCTTGTAAATCTTGAAATAGTAACCAATTCCACCGCCGGCCAGCACCACCGCACCGATTAGGAGCAGAGAGAGAAGGGAGCTGTCCTTTTTCTCCGGCTCGGGTTCCGGTACTTCCTCCACAGGTTCGGTGGGCTTTGGCTCTGGCTCCGGGGTCACTTCTTTGGGCGGTTCCTTGCCCTGTTCGGCAAGAGGAAGAAGGTCGCCTGTGGTAACGGTATTGAGGAAATAGACGTTCTCGCTGGTTTTCTGTTTGTCGATCACCAGATAAAACACGCTCTCGTCTGCGGTGGTGATGGTGTAGAACTCCTTTCCATCCTCGTCGGTGGCGTTGTCCACCACGGTTCCCGTCCCGTCCGGGGTAAAGGGATTCTGGGTTTCCGGCTCTGCTTCGGTTTCTGCCGGGGCGGGAGCTGTCTCCGGCTGCGGCTCGCTGCTCTGTGCATAGGCCGGGACCGTAAAGATCAGGCAACACAAAAGGCTGGCAGCCATCGCCGCCAGCCTGCGGTATTTAGTTTTCTTCATGGGCTGTGTCCTCCTTTTCGGGCGCCTCCGGCTTCGGGTCAGTATGGCCCGAAGCGGTAAGGCTGTTTTTGGGGTCATTCAAAAAAGCCATAAGCTGGGCGGGTGTCAGTTTGAGGGAGCGCACCGCCTGTACGATCTGGCTGTTTTCTTCCTCCTGTTTCTGCTTTTCCAGCTCCCGGATTTTGGCCTGCCACTCGGTAGCCTTCTCCCGGGCTTTTTCCAGTTCCTTATCGAGCTTGTCGATCTTGTTCATGCAAGGACTCCTTTCCTCTGGCTCACAAACGCCCGAAGGCATAGAAATGTGTCTGCCAGTAGCTTGAATTGATGTTTGCGTATTGGATAGGCGACCCACAATGGAGCATCATCCCGTCGCCCACATAAATCCCCACATGGGACACAGGGCCGGGGCTGTCATAGGTTCCCGTGAAAAAAATAATGTCGCCGGGCTTTGCCTCGGAGGGGGAAATGATAGCACACTGGTTGTAAATGCCCTGCGCTGTGGTACGGGGCAGGTTGTGGACGCCGCTGGCCGTGTACACCCAGCAGACAAAGCCCGAACAGTCGAAGGAGGTGGACGGGCTGGAGCCGCCCCACACATAAGGCCAGCCGATGTACTTTGTGGCTTCTTCCATGAGCGCCGCAAAAGCCGGGTCATCCAGTGCCTCGCCGGGTATCTCATAGCTGGGGCCGGTATCTTCGCCGCCGTTGTAAATCCCTTCCCACAGATAGGGTTTGTTGCCTTTGAGCTGCTGCATAACGGTGTAGATTTCCCGCTGCTGTTCGTTAAGCCTCGGCAGGATCACGGCGGGCAGCGTTTTGTTTGTGAGGGTCACATTGAGAATGTAATACTCATAGGGGACTTCCTCGGTAGTGGTTTCCCCGGTCTCCGGGTCGGTGCTGGTTTCGGTGCGGTAGCGTATCTCGACTTCCTCCGTCAAGGTCAGCTCATACTGTGCCTCGAAGATCTCCCGCAGCTCGTCCTGCACTTGTTCCCGGAAATAGACATGGTACTTTGCCGAGAGATAGGACGCCAGCTCATAGGGGTTATGGCCGATCTCGTCCACGGAATAGCGGTACTCGTCATAGCCGGGATGGGTGCTTTCGATGTTCGCTACCGTCTGCGCCAGCTCGTTTTCCAGCGCCGTGTAGTCCTCGTCCACCCCCAGCAGGTCCGTATCCTCCGAGGCGTAGGAGGTGCCGGATAACGCATTGGCAAGGCCGCTGCCAAGCGTGGGAAAGATGGAGCTTACCGCCGACACAAGAAAACAGAGCAGCAACAGCAGGAGCAGGACCAGCACCGCCACGGGATGGCGGGTCACAAACTGCGCCGCCCGCCGGGTCGCAGTTCCCGAAGCGGCAGCGGTTTTCTTTGCGGCCTTTGCGCCCGGTTTTGCAGCCGCCTTTGCTTCTTTGGAATACCGGCGTTTCAGTTTCCATTTCTGCTGCACACGGGAAAGCGGATTGCTGGCAAGCTCCGGGTGCTCGGAGGCCATCTTCTGAAAATCCATATTGGCCCGGGCTTTTATGTCCTTCCGTTCCCACTTTGCCACCTTTCTGACCGGGTGCTCCTGCCAGCGGCGTTTGGCATACCGGGTCAGTTTCCGGGCTCCGGCCTCGGCCACAAGTTCCGACTTATGGGCTCCTTCCACACCCACATTTTCATGCTCAACTTCGTGGATCTTGTTGTGGACATAGAACCATGCTTCTGTACGGGCTCCCCGGACTGCCTTTTTTGCAAGCCCCGGCGGCTTCTTCGCTGCCCGTTTTGCCTCGGTCTTGTCAAACTTCTCCCGAGCCTTTCCCAGCTTTTCCCCGGCGTGTTCCGCTTTTGCCTGTGCTTTCTGGTACTTATCCTTTTTGCTCCCGGCCTTCTCGGCGGAGCCCTCCGGCTCCTGTGCCTTGCCGGTATCCTGCGGCCCGCCCGCTTCATCTTCCTGCCTCATGCGGTCAGAGGGACGGCTTTTCCGGCTGTCCTCTTGAAACTTGCCGCTTTTGGACTTCGGGCCATCGTGGCCCGAAGGACTGTCCTGCCCGGTATCCTCGTCCTCAAACCGCAGGCGTCGGGACGGTGCGGGGGAAGGCCCTTCCCGTTCAGCCGGTCCGGGGCGATTGCCCCCGGTATCCTCCGTCGGCCCCCGCCTTTGAAAATTCCGTTTGTCCGGTTTCTTTCCGATGATGTATCCCCTCCTTTCCAAACCTCGGGCCATCATGGCCCGAAGTGCGTTATGCCCGGTTCATTTCCTGTTTTTTATCCTCCGGGCGGGTGGTCATAATGGCGTACAGCTCTGTGTTCTGCGGGAAGCGGTCAACAAACGGGATGGTGGTGTTCCCGAAGAACAGCAGCCCTTCGCCGGAATTGGTATGGGTCACATAGGAAAGCTGGTGGGGGCTGATCCCAAGCTGTTTGGCTAAAATCTGCCGGTCCCCCTGTGCCTGCGAGAGCAGCACAAGGAAGTCCGAGTTTTATAGTGATAGGTAAGCCTCTGATATCATCTCGGGCTTTTCCCCCACTCCACACCGTGCATGCGACTTTCACCGCACACGGCGTTCCATCGGTTAGTATTTTTCATTGTCTAAACAATCAACCTTTGAATAGAATAAAAACTGTAGTAGTTGAAATAAGATTAAATAGGTTGCATGGAAGCCAACTCACGAAGGTGGTTAACCTTTATAAGCTGTTTGATATCTAGCTGTAGTAAATCCATATATTTGTAAATAGTTTCCGCTTTTGAAGCATGAATGAGTTTATGTACGGAATTCTTTATGAGAATAAGATTCTCATAGGCATCCGTACCGCCTAAATGTCGGGGTAACTTATGATGGCAATGAATTTCCCCAACAGAGGAGAATTCAACACCTGTTATAGCACATTTTCCCCATTGGGCTGAGAAGAGAGATATTCGATTGTCTGCGTATTCCGCACTATTGGAATAGGCTGGTTGACGCATGAGAGCCAACATCATAGGGATGTTGATTCTCAGACAGTTGTGAATACCTTCTCGTCCTTCGGGAGTGTAATAATTCCAGCTCTTCTTACGGAAAAGTGGGTTTTTGTGCTGTGTGTATCCTATTGGATACACGGGCTCATTCGTACCAGCGACATATCGCATCATTTTGGATTTACCAAAACGGGCTTTTTCAAACTCCGTAAGCTCTCGCCCTGTTTTCACAAGACGGTTGCCTGTGCGAGTGCTAAGCCTGTTTGTCAGCAAGGTCATGACTGTGCGGTTTAGGGAAGCACAATCATGATTAACATGTGTGGCGATACAGTAATAATTCTGCATGCCAGTAACCATACTGTTATAGAGTCTGATTTCCCCCTGTTCGCCATATATTTTGCGAGGGTGAACGATTCTCTTTGCCTGTTCTTTAAGCTTCTCCCTTTTGTGCTCGAGATTTTTATCTGCGATATGAGATATAACCACGAGTTTGTTGCCTTTTCTGTGAACTTTCATTTTGAATCCGAGAAAATCAGAGTAATGATTTCTTACATTGACAATCCTCGTTTTCTTTTCAGAAATTTCCAGTTTGAGCCTTTCTTTCAGCCACAGAGTGACTGCACATTTGGTGCGTTCAGCGGAGTCCTTTGTCCTACAAAAGATTCGAAAATCATCTGCATAGCGAACAATGAACATTTCCTTCAGGTTAGATTTCTTAGCCTGTCGAAAGCCGTTTTCAGGTCTAGCATTCCGTTTGCAAATCGGACACCATTGCCATTGACTTTCTACCCAGTGGTCTAATTCGTTAAGCACGATATTAGCCAGAAGTGGCGATATAATACCTCCCTGTGGGGTTCCTTTGTCGGGTGTGATAAAAGTCCCATCTTCCAGTTTGATTGGTGCTTTGAGAATTCGTCTTATGACAAATATCAGTTGCTTGTCATGAATACCCATAGCCCATATCTGTCGTATCAGCTTGGCATGATTCACGTTATCAAAGAACCCTTTTATATCGAATTCAATGACATAGTGAAGATTGGCATGTTGAAGTAGCTGATAACTTCTTGCTATAGCGTTCTCAACCGAATGGTTCGGTCTGAATCCATAGCTGTTTTTGCTGAACTTAGCCTCACAAACAGGTTCCAATACCTGTTTGATACATTGTTGAACAAGTCTATCCCATATACACGGAATCCCTAAGGGTCTCATTTTACTTGGGTCGTATGGTTTTGGTATCTCCTTACGCCTTACAGGTTTTGGGCGATACCCATGTTCACTTCCATTAATAATAAATCTAACTTTTTCAACAACCTCATCGGGGGAACATCTTCCAATGTCCTCGATTGTGAGATTGTCTGTGCCACTTGTTTTACTTCCCGTATTTTTCTTGATATTTCTGTACGCTAGAAGAATGTTTTCCCGTTGAAGAATGACAGACATTAAATCTGTAAAAACTTCTCCGTTCAAACTTGCCTGGTATAGATTATCAATCGTATTCTGCATTCCGTAATACTCATTGTGACGCAGATTATCCTCACAGAGCAGTTGCTTTTTCTTTTTCATGGTCATAAGGCATCACTCTCCTTTCTTGGGAAAGTGTCCCTTTTTGTCATACTCGTAATCCTTATAAGATTGAATGACAACAATTGTTTCTAACCGACTAAAGCCCATTCCTCGAGCCCGCCTTTTTCGTAGGGCTGTCGTAGGTTCGAGCTTCGCTTTTCAGCACAGATTAGGCGGCTTATATGATTCGTCCGCAGATTGCTTATGAGCAACTCTGTACCTTTCCACGTTCCGATAATTCTATCTGTGCATATATCCTTAGGTGTTCGCTATAGTCCTGTCAGCTTGATTGTGCCTGTAACACAATACGGAGTTTCATATTTTCGATTCTTACTACACCGCACTGACCCACAATTAAGTGTCCATACATTTCTATATGGTAAACATCTAGACCCGTACATTCGCGGTTTTCGTCAGTCCGTCGTGGACATTCTCACCATAGATATTTTATAGACTCCCGACGTGTCATCTGCATACAGTACCTCTACCGCACTTTCGACAGCTGTATTTCTACACTGTTTCGGCAGACTTCCGCCGACTTTATCGAGCTCCAGACCCCAACCATTACAGTCGGAGCCGGTCGAAGTATCAGAGAAGGCATTTCAAGGCGTTACCCCATCATTCTACCTTTCGAATTATCAGTTGTTACTTACCTCGTAAGAAGGTAAGTCCGACGATTTTAGCATCGCATGGCCATAAGTCCATGAAGTTTTACCCTCATAGAGCGATGTTTGTGCGTCAACGTGTCGCACCAAAGATGTTCTCGATCTCCGGGCTTGCCAGAAAATCCTTTACGTTCTGCGTTAAAGCACTCGGAACGCACCCTTTTTTTCGCAGCATTTTCCAGATCGCCACACAATAGCTTGCCGTCAGACGGTCACGGAGCAGCACATGAAATTCGTCGAAGTAACACCATGTGGCGATACCGCGGAGGAAATTCATGGACACCTGCGAGTTTACCAAGTCCTGCATAATGAGCATGGCAATCGTTCGAAGCCCGGCCCCCAGCTTTTTTAAGTCAAGGCATACCAGACGGCGGTTTAAGTCCACGTTGGTTTCATGGTTGAACACGTTAAGGGAGCCCGACACATAAATTTCAAGAGCCGTAGCCAGCCGCACCGCCTCGCCCTCCGGCTGGGAACAGAGCAGGTCATACAGGGTTTGGAGGGTCGGCATTTTGCTTGTTTCCGGGTCCTGCAAGTGTTCCCGGTACATCTGGCGTACACAGCGGTCAATGACGGTACGCTCCACCGGCTGCAAGCCGTCCTTACCGCCGACGATCAGCTCCATCAGCGACAGGATAAAGTCGGCTTTCAGCGCCATCGGGTTTTCCTCGTCGAAGCTCAAATCAATGTCCATCGGATTGATGTGGTGGGGGCTGTCCGGGGCAATCTCGATGACCTGTCCGCCCAGCCGCTTGATAAGGGGCGAGTATTCGCCCATCGGGTCCACCACAATGATCCGGTCACGGGTGGCAAGGAACACGTTCACAAGCTCCCGCTTTGCGGCAAAGGATTTGCCGGAGCCCGGCACGCCGAGGAACAGGCCGTTGGGGTTTTTGAGCTTTTTCCGGTTTGCCATGATGACGTTATGGGAAAGTGCGTTGAGCCCGTAATAGACGGCTTCGCCATCCATGCGGAGCTCCTGCGTCATAAAGGGAACGAAAATGGCCGTGGAGCTGGTCGTCATGCCGCGCTTGATCTCAATGCCGTTATGGCCCAGCGGAAGGCTGGAAAGAAAACCGTCCTCCTGCTGGAAGTCCAGCCGCTTCAAGGTGCAGTTGTATTTCTGGACGATACCCGACACCGTGAACAGGTCATTGTCCAGCTCCCGGCGGGTCGGGGCCATGTTTACCACAAGGAAGGTCAGCAGGAACATCCTTTCATTCCGGCTCTGTAAATCTTCCAGAAGGGTCTTTGCGTCGTTGCTGTATGTTACGAGGTCGGGTGGAAGTATGTCCATGTCGTACCCTGACCGGGCAGCCTTCTTTTGTTCCTCCACCTTCATCTTGTCAATGTCGGAGACTTTGGCCTTGATGGATTTTACGGCGGCGGCCTGATCGACGGTCTGGATATGGAGGGTGATGGTCATTTCCGCATCCATTTCCAAAAGCTCCGCCAGCAGCTTGTCCGAGAGCTCCGAGGCCAAAATCTGCAAGTAGGAGGCAGCGCCCCAAGTCGTCCCCACCCGGAACAGACGGCTGAAACGGAAGTCGAAGCTGTCCGGGGCGATAAAGTCTTTGGTGGAAAGCCCGGTTTTGGGGATCATATCCCATGAAAACCGGAAGGGGGAGCCGCTGCCGGGGTGGAGCTGCCCGTGAAGGAGCTCCAGCCGTTCCAGCCCCGAAAGGGAGCGGCACTTGACGCCCAGCTTTTTGAAGTTCCCGCAAATGTCCGCCTCTACACGTTCCAGCCTTGCCCTGGCGGTGGGAAGGTCGTCCACATTCACGCCGAAGGTCAGGAGCTTTGTGCGGACAATGCCGTTGTTGCTTTTGGCGATCTGGTTTTCCAGCATTTCCACATACTCACACCGGACGCTGTTGTAATCATCGTCCTGCATGGGGATGTTCACGCTGTACCGGCTGCCCGGGCGGCTCCGGTGGTTGAGGAAGGAAAGCTGGAACGGAAGGCTGCTGTCAAAGTAGTTGAGGCAGGCGCTCCACCCGTCAAAGATGGCCGCCTGATCTTCGGACTGTGCGAGCTGGTAGTTGATGTCCTCGTATTCAATGGTTTTGGTGTAATAGCGGTCCGCTACCCGGCACACCCCGTCCCGGTACATTTCCCGGTAAGGGAGGGTCTGCTGGGCGGTGGTGGGAATGTTCTTTCCTTTCGTGAACAGGCCGGTAAGGCCCTGTTTTTCAGGCTTTCTGCCTGCGGGCTTTCCGGCCCTTCTGCTGTTTCGCAATCGGCTGCGCCTCCTTTCTGGCGCTAAGCAGCGCATAGAAGTTTTCGGTTTTGTAAGGCCGCACACGGGGATAGAGGAACCGGGTGCGGATGATGTTTTTCAGCACTTTTTCCAATGGCAGGCCGTCCCGCTCATACATAGCCAGAAAGAAGAACGGGAGCATGAGGCCGATCATCAGGAACATGGCGGCACTGTTCCCGATACTGCCACGGGAAAACAGGTAAGCCGGGAGGCCCACCGCCGCCGCACCGGAAAAACAAACAAGCTGGCGCTTCGTCAGATTGAAGGCCAGCTTTGTCTTGATTTTGGAAAGGTCTTTTGGTACTGGCACATAGGCCATTTAAGTACACCTCCTTAATTGCTTCGGGCCAGCATGGCCCGAGGTTATCTTGCGGCCTCTTTGGCCGGGGCTGTGCTGTGGGCAGCTTCGACGGCTTCTCGTCCGCTCTGCCTTGCCCGCCAGTATTCGGGGTTATACTGCCGGATGGACTGATTGAGTTTTTCTTCAAACTGTCCTTTGTCCTTAATGCGGTCAGGGATGTTCCACAGTTTTTTGTCCAGCAGCTCCCGGAGCACCACACTTTCCTGTGCGTCCTCCTCATAGCAGATATAGCCCTTATCCTTGAAGCCGCACTTTTTCGCCGCTGGGGAGAGGACGGCGGCTACCTCATTTGCCACCATCGTTCCGCCGTGGCTGGCGGTAGATACCAGAAACACCCCCGGACAGAGGGTTTCACAGCTCTGCACCTCGCCCCACGGGGAGCTTTTCGGCGCATGGAACATTCCGCCCGTCCGGCTCCGGTCCGCCTGCATGAGCGCCGCCTTTTCCAAGATGGCGCGAAGTTCCGGGGAAAAGTAGGCGTATTCCCGCAGGACACGGGCGGCGTCCCCGCCGCAGGCGTTCATCAACAGAGTATAGGCGTCGCTGTCCGCTTTGGTACAGCGGCCCAGCAGTTTTCCGTCGTAATAGCAGGCCGCGTCATAGCCCATCCGTTTGCGTGGCATGGTTCCCGCCTCCTTTCTGCGTCGGGCCAGCATGGCCCGAGGTCAACGCTCTGCGCTGCGGCTGGGCTTTTCCTTCGGAGGCCGTTCTGCCTTTGCCTGTTCGGCAGCCGCTTTTCCGGCTTTGAGCTGGTCGCTGATGGACGCACGCCCCACAGAGCCACGCTCCGCCATCTGTTCCAGCTTTGCCTCATAGGCTTGCAGAACAGCGGTGTTGAGCTGTTCCCGGAACTCCTTTGTGACAGGGTAGGCCATATCCCGGTAGCCGCCTTTGCCGTCTGGCTGGCTGGGCATCCCAAGAAAGAGACCCTTGCTGCCCTGTACAATTTTCAGATTTTCCACCACAAAGCAGTCATTGAATTTCACGCTGGCAAAGCCCATGAGGTTTTTCACAGGTTCGATGACCCGCACGCTTACATCCAGCTTTATAGGGGCGGCTGGTGTTCCGCCCGCAGTTTTTTCCTGCATGGATTTCTCCTTTCCGCTTCGGGTCAGCATGACCCGAAGCTGTTACAAGTTTACAGTGCTTTCAACTTCGTTTCCCCACACGTCCCATCCGGGCTTTTTTTCTCTGGCGAACAATTCCACTCGTGGTATATCGCCCATCAGTTCTACAATTTTCCGTCTGGCCTCGTCCGGCTTTTTACTGTGGCGCTCTATCGGGGAAACAATAAGCTGATGAACACCGGCAGACTTACGCTTCGGATGTCCTTTTACTGCTAAAAGACAAATTTCTGCATTGCCTCTGGTCCAATACCCCAGACCGTAAAACCATGAGTAGGAGCGCCGGTTCCTCTTTATCCATACAAAAGCCACAGAACGATAAGAAAAGCCCCATGCTTTAATGACCTTTAAGGCTTCCGGCAGTTGTGGGAATGTTGCCCACAGAAACAAAACGCTGTCTTTTGCAGCCAAGTCGGCCACTGGAAGGGAACAGATTTCTTCAATACTCATAGTGGGATAATGAAGCTCTGCTGATCCCTGCCTGTTTTTCTGCTCATACCGCCACGGTGGATCTGCATAGATTATCGAAAATTTTTCTTTCGGCATGATCCTCCTTTCCGCTTCGGGCCATCATGGCCCGAAGTCTCTTAATGGCAGCCGAAGATGGATTTTGCAAGACTGCCTGTTTTGAATAAGGTAAAACACAGCAGCACCGTATATCCCACGCAGCCCCAGATCGCCCCGATGGGGTCGCCGTCGGTGGCGATACTCTGAATCAGCACCGCATAGATGGCGACACAGACTAAGATCAACAGACCTTGAAAGCCCACCGCAAAGAGGGAGCGGAAATAGTTCTGCCCCATGTGTCCGGTTTCCCTGTTGGGGACTGTGGCAAACGGGATAGGTGCTAAACTTGTGAGTAAATAAATTTCAATCATACGGCCATATACGATGACGAAGATCACGATGTTTAAGGCAATCATGGTAAGCTGGATCAGGAAGGATTGTAGCCAGAGCCCGAACAGAGGGCCTAACTCCATCGCCTCAAGCTCTGTCCGCAGACTGTCCAGCACATCCGGCGTGATCTCTGTCCCGTTCTGGATAATGCCCGCTGACTGCTGTATCACATGCTGGCTCACATCAAAGACCGCCAGCACGATATTAAAGGTGTTCGTCAGGATCATCACAGCCACAAAGGTTTTGAACACCCACTTAAAAAACATCCATGTGTCAACTTCATGGAGGTTGTTGCGTTCTATGAGCATCTGTATCAGCTCATAGGTCATTACAAAAGTGAGGATGACCCCGGCGATTGGCAGAATGGCAGTTTCGGAGATCTGTCGTATCATGGAAAAGACCCCGGCGTTCCAGTCCGCCGGGGTCGTGCCTACCTGTGTGGCGATCTCGCCAACGCTCTGATTGACGTTATCGAAAAGGCCATCCAGATTTCCCATGATACCATCGACGAGCAGACCTTTCAGCCATTCAACGATTGCGTCGATGATAAAGTCCATACATCAGCTCCTTTTCTGGAAAAAGGGACAACGGGTGACACTTAGCTGAACAGACCGGACAGCAGAGGGATAAGCTGAAGGCCGATCAGAACGACACCGCCGCCTGCCATGAGCTGCTTAATGCCCTGTGATTTTGCCGCAGGGTTGTCCGACCCGTAACCTTCCAGAAGGTTGATGACGCCCCATACCGCCAGACCGGCGCCAAGAGCCATGACCAGAATTTTGAGAATGTCGATTGCCTGATTGAAAAATTCCATATACGTTCCTCCATTTTGTTTGTTTGATGGTTTTGGGCACAAAAAAAGCCGCCCACATCGGCGGCGCTTCGGGCCAACATGGCCCGAAGTTACACAAACTCGTCGCTGTCCAGATCATCGAAGTTCAACAGGTCAGCTTCTTCGTCCGTGTCGGAGCTTTCCACTTCGTACACCGTGTATTCGTCCTCTGGCTTTAGTCTCAATGGCCGGTGGCGGAACAGGCTTTCCAAGCGGAAGGCGTTTTTCTTTTTATCAAATTCGGCTGTGTACTTGTAATTCGGGTGCTTTTTCAAGTCATACTTCGGAGACAGGAAGGGCGGGAGTCCCCTAAGCTGCAAGATACATTTATCCCCGGGCATGGTGGTGATCTCGCTGGTGGTCATCAGCTCCCGGCCAAGCCGCTGCATATTCTGGCTGTAACTTTCAGACTGTCCACGGCTTCGGCCCTCGGTCTGCATAGAGATGGTGGCCTTGCCCAGCCAGTTTTCCGAAATATCCTTTAGGGTGGAAGCCTCCCGGCCTCCGAGGAATACGATACTGTCCATGTTGCCCATGATGGTTTCGGAATGGTCTTTGTACAATGCCTTGCACTGGCTCATAGCCTGATAAAAGAGCGTCAGGCTGATCTCACGGGAGCGGATGACGGCCACGATCTTTTCCAGCCCCGGCACCTGTCCGGTGTTGGCAGCCTCGTCCCACAGCACCCGCACATGGTAGGGCAGACGCCCGCCATAGGTGTTGTCAGCCCGTTCACACAGAAGGTTGAACATCTGCGAAAAAGCAAGGGCAACCAAAAAGTTGTAGGTGGTGTCCGTGTCGCTGATAAGGAAGAACAGCGCCGATTTTTCATCCCCCAGCTTATCAAGCTCCAGCTCGTCATAGGACATGATCTCCCGGAGTTGGGGAATATCAAAGGGAGCCAGTCTTGCACCGCAGGAAATCAAAATGCTTTTGGCTGTCTTGCCGCTGGCCAGCTTGTATTTCTTATACTGCCTCACGGCGAAGTGCTGGGGGCTGCGGCGTTCCAGCCCGTCAAACATATAGTCCACCGCATTTTTGAAGGTTTCGTCATCCTCCCGGACTTCCATGCTGTTTATCATTTCCACCAGCGTATTCATGTTGCGTTCTTCCTCCGGCCCCTCAAAGACGATGTAGGCCACAAGGGCGCAGTACAAGAGGGTTTCGGCTTTGGTCCAGAACTCGTCGCCCTCCTTGCCGTCGCCTTTGGTGTTGGCGATCAGAGCGGTAACGAATTTCAAAACATCGCTTTCCGTCTTGATATAGGCCAGCGGATTATAGTGCATGGATTTTGAAAAGTCGATACTGTTGAACACCCGCACCCTGTATTTCTCCCGTTGCAGAAACCGCCCGCACTGGTCGAGGGTGCCGCCCTTCGGGTCTACCACCACATACGAGGAATGGGCTTGAAGGAGCTGCGGAGTCAGCCAGAACCTTGTCTTGCCCGAACCGGACGAGCCGATGACGCAGGCGTTTAGGTTCCGGGCATTGGCGGGTATCTTCGGACGGGTGTTCATGGTAAGGAACTCCGTCCCGGTCAGAATGACATTGTTCTGAAATTTAGGGTCAACAAACGGCTTTATATCCTCCTTTGTTCCAAAGCGGGCGGTGCCGTACTCCGCATCCCGCCGGAATTTTTTCGCCTGCCTGATCTTTGACTGTATCAGCAGATACATCCCAGCCGCACCGGCAAGGCCCACCAGCAGGTCAATACCTCCCAGCCCCGGCCAGTAGGTTTCAAAGGCTTTGGGGAAGGTGTCGAGCATCCCCATGAGCTTTGTCCCGAAGTCTGTGCCGGGGGCGATCCGGTAGGCCGTCCCGATTTTGGAGAAGAACCAGAACACAAAGAGGTACGGCAGGTTTGGGAGCACATATTTTCTGATCTTGTCACTCAACGTCCGTCCTTCACCGCCTCTCTGGTCCGCTGCTTTTCCTTTGCCTGTGTCCTGATCTGCTCCGTGAATTTCCGAAGCTGGCCGAGGATGGAAGCCTTGTCCTGCTCTTTATTCAGCACCTTTGCACTGTACTTCTGGAAGGCCGCTGTGATGGCGTCCGCCTGATTGGCTTTGAAGAACAGCAGGTAATGACCGGGGCTTACTTTATGGAAAGCGTAGTCCACATGGAACTCCTTCGCGATCCGGTCAAAATCCTTTGGAGCTCCCACATAGGGCATGGCGCTTTTGCCGCCATAGTGGTTCATCAGCTTTTTTACGCTCTGGCGTCCCTGCGGGGTCAGCGCCTTCCGGTGGTGCTTTTGCACCGCCCGCGCCACCTTTCCAAGAGCGGCAGCCAGCACTTTTCCCGTGAGCTTCGTTGTCCTGATCGAAAGGGCAACCGTTTTTTGGTTTACTTCTTCCTGCATAAAACCTCCTTTCCGTCGGGGTTCCCGCTATCCGGGAGGCCCCCGTACAATCTCGGGGAACAGAAAACCTCGGGCCAATGTGGCCCGAGGCTTACCGCTCGGCATCCCTGCCGGACGGAGCTTTCTTTTCCGGCTCCGTCTGGACTTTTTTGCCCTGTTCCCGCATGGTCTGCAAGATAGAAGGCTTCTTTTGAAGCTGGGAGGGCTTTTCGCCGGACAGCGGCTTGATACATTCCAAACGGTCAGCCGCCCGGATGGCGTTGTCCGTGAGCTGCCTCTGCCATGCGCCCACGCTGGGAGCCCAGCGAAAGCCGCTGCTTTTCAGCTCGGCCCGGGTGTCAGCGTCAGGCTTTCCATCAAAGAACACCTGCAAGCGGTTGTCCTCCCGGTTCATTTCCACACGGCCCCCGTCGAACTCCCAGCCGGAAAATTTCTGCTGTGCCTGTTTGGAAAGCTGTTCGATACGGGCCCTTACCCGGCGGATTTCCGCATTGTTGTTGGTAAGCTGGTAGCTTTCAAAGGGCCTCGGGTCGCTCCGCCAGCTTGACGCCATGCTTGCTTTCAGCTTTTCAATCTGGTCCGGCGCCAGCAGCGCACAGCCATCCAGCTTGCCATGCTTGCGGTAATAGGCGTTGACTTCCTTCATAATGAGCTGGGAGCGTTCCAGCCCGTCCAGCTTCTTCTGGAGCTTTTCAATGGCTGCCGGGTCATCGGCGCTGATCCCGCCCATGCCGGTACTGCGTATCTTATCCAGCAGTCCTTGAATATGCCGCCATTCCTCCATGTTGCTGTCCCGCGCCCGGTTCTGTTTTTCCTTCTTTCCCACCGGGAAATTGGAAGGCCCGGCGATCAGCACAGAGGGAACCCTCGCGTCAATGGCAAAGCCCTGGTTCATGTTTTCGGCCAGCTTGCGGGCGTAGGTGTCTAACAGATGGTCGATCTTCTCATGGTACATGGGGTCCACCCGGGATTTCTGCTTTTCCGCTATGGCGGCGGCCTTGTCCACCATTGCCCGGTATTCCGCCGTTGCGCTCCCTTCCTTGTAGTCGGAAAAGCTGTTCATTTCTTTTGCCCGGCGGGCGGCTCCTTCATTGATAGGGTAATAGTTGATGGTATGCACCTCCTTTATGCTTCGGGCCATGCTGGCCCGAAGTCTTACCGTTCTTCATGGGAAGGTCCCGCCTTGTCCTTTTTCGGAGCGGGTGGGGCTTCTTGAAACCGTTTGAGTGTAGCGAGAATGGAGTGGACAGGCTCGGCCTTTTCAGGATAGGCAAATATCCGGTGTTCCGGCGGAATGTCCTGCGGCCCGTGGTAATACTCCTTGAAGCCCTCCGGGACTGCCGACACATACCCACCGGGAGCGAATACGCCGCCCTCGTTGATACGCACATCCCGCCCGTATGCCTCATAATCGAAGTAGTTCTGAATGTGCTCCGGTATGTCGATAGTCCCAAGCTCGTCGGCGTAAAGACGGCCCAGCCCTTCATCATCGGAAATATCCGGGTAAAAGCGGTAAAGGTCAAGGTTCTGCGTCAGGTTTATCAAATCCTTCACGCTCCTTGTGTGGTTTCCCAAGACAAGAGCGGCTTCAAAGGTTTCCAGTCCGCCCTTATCCCGTACTTCCAGCAGGGCGTGGCCCAGCTCGTTCAGCTCGTCGATGTTCTCACATTCGTAGAGATAATCGTAGAGCCCCAGCACATCACTGTCAAAGCTGGTAAAGAACACTTCGCTGTACCGTTTCCCGTCTATCCCGATTTTGGCAAGGGCGGCCTGCAACTCCTGTGTCGTCATGGGGAAATGTACCGTTGTCCCTACCTCGATCCCCATTAAGGGGTATAGGGCTGTATTGGTTATATAGGCTTCAAACATGGGCTCATTCCTCCTTTCCGGCCCGGTCAGCCAGCACCTCATAGATCCCGGCCATAATGTAATCGGCGCAAGGGAGGGCAATCGCATTTCCCAGCGCCTTGTAGCGTTGCAGAGGCCGGATCTCCACGCCGTCCGCCCCGTACTTTGTCCAGCCCTCTGGCAGCCCCATCAGCCGTTCGCTTTCCGTTTCCGTCAGAAAACGGATACAGCCGCCCTCCGGGTCGCCCTCATACCAGAAGGCAAAGGGCGTTACATCACTGGCTAAAAGAGTGGGAAAAGGGTCAGTTGGTAATCCGAAGCTGTTTCGGAAGGCCGTTTCTTCCTGCCTTTTTGCCGCTCCCCGCATACGGAAACACTGAAAGGGGTGGATGACTGGTATCTGCCGCCCTGTTTCAAAAGAAGCTGTTCGATCTCCTTCGGCGGCGGCCCGCCCGCCCTCTCCGCAAGGCGGAGGAAGTGGGAGCATTGGACGGGGCTTAAATAGTATGTCTGCGGCACGTCTGCCTCCAAAATCCGCCACGACGAAAATCCGCTGCCTTCGTGCCAGCCTTCGGGAGCCTGCCCAATACTGGGCGTCCATGAGCCGCCAGCACACATCAGGCGTTCCCCCTCGCACCATTCCGGCGTTTCCCCATCTTCCCGAAGGAGGCATTGGAACTTCGGTGTCCGAGAAGGCGGATAGGACGGCTCTAAAGTCCATCCGGTCATTTGTAGAAAACGCTCCCATGACGTTTTCCCAAACAGCGATAGCTGGATATAGGTTATCAGTAGCATCCCTCATTTCCTGTATGATACGAAACGCCTGATAGAACAGGCTTGATTTTGCCCCGGCAAGGCCGGAGCGGTTGCCAATCAGAGAAAGGTTCTGACAGGGGGAACCGAAGGTAATTATATGGACAGGTGGGATTTTCCCGCCGTCCACCTTCGTAATATCCCCCAAATGCACCATGTCGGGAAAGTGCCTTTTGGTTATGGAGATGGGCGCTTTTTCAATCTCGCTGGCCCATACCGGACGGATACCACACCGGGAAGCAGCCAGAGGGAACACGCCGATCCCGTCGAAAAGGCTTCCCAGCTTAATGTCCGGCATGGCCCGGGGTGCCGTGTCCCTTCACGGCAAGCACCCCTTCCAGTGTGGTCGCCGCAATGCCCAGCCGCCCGGCAACCGCAATATCATTTTTTACATCCTCGTCCACAGCGCTGCCGCAGACGATCAGGGTGTGGGAGCGCCGCAGCATATCCCGGCGCATATCAATCCCGGCCTTATGTTCCTCGGGAACGCTGTCATTCAAAAACAGCGGCAGGTACAAGAGCGGGCAGATCGGGGAAAAGCCCGCCTCATAAGCAAGGCGGCAGTAGTGGGCCGCCAGCTCCATATCAACATCCGGCTCGCCGCTCCATGCGGCGGTCAGGTACGCTAAAGGTCGTTTCATTGGTTGAGCCTCCATTTCTGTTTTGGTTTAGGGAAAAGCAAGGTATCGCCCAACCCCTCCGCCCCTTCCCCCGGGAAGGGGAACGGCTCTGGAGAATTTATATCCCCGTCGCTTGACCGGGAAAAAGCATAACCGGGAGAAATCCGTCAAGGGTGCCTCTGGCACCGCCTACGGCGGCGCTGCCCTTGACTGATTTTCCCGGCTATGCTACGGAATAACTGGCGACGGGGAATAATTTATATCTCCAGAGCTTCGGGGCGCGGGGCAGAGCCCCGCAATCCTCGGGCCATGCTGACCCGAAGTTTGGGCTTACTTTTCCTGTTCGTTTTTCTTCTCCGGCTTTTCGTGTTCCTTCTGCTGTCCCTTCCAGTCGTCCAGCAGCTTGATGATCTGATCCTTCATTTCCCTCGGCGTAGTTTCCTTGCCGAAATACTTGCTCAGTTCCGCACCTGTCAAAATCACTTTGTCTACCTCCTTTTTGTCCTCCATCATAATGCCGTCAATCACATCCCCGTTGAGCAGCTTCTTTTCGTCCAGCTCCCGCATACGCTTTGCCTGTGCCTGTGAAGGCGAGGACTGCTGGCTGTCAATGGCGACGGCGATATAGTTCTGGTTCTTCTTGCCGATATAGGAAAGCTCCACCGCCGTAGTAAAGCCCAGCTTTTTTTCATCCATCAGCTTCATCAGGTCGGGAACCAGCTCATTGAGCCGGATATACCGCTGCACCTGCTTGACCGCCATCTTATTGCGCTCGGCTACAATTTCGTTGGAGCGTTTTCCTGCGTCCTTCGGGTCAATCTGGCCCGAAGTGCGGGAGCCCTGATGCTTGATGGCCTCAAGCTGCATTTTCAAGGCTTTGGCCCGCTCACTGGGGAGGATTTCTTCACGCTGGTTGAGATTGTCCTCGACCATCTGCGTGATGGCTTCATCGTCCGTCAGGTTTCGGACGATACAGGGCATATCCGCATATCCGGCAAGCTCGCTGGCTTTCTGGCGGTGGTGGCCGGACACGATCTCATAGCCGCCATCCTCACGGGGACGGACGATAGCGGGCTGGGTCACGCCCTTGTCCTTGACGCTGGACACCATAGCCCGCATTTCTTCATCGTCCCGGACTTCAAAGGGATGGTTCTTGAAGGCGTGGAGCTCGTTCAGCTTGATATAGACGATCTGCTCCTTGCCCCGGCGTGGTGCATCCTTCGGCTTCTCGGGTTCCTTCGGAGCGGAAGCGGCCTGTACCGTTGGAGTTCCTTTTTTCTCCGGTTCCTTTTTGACCGCCTTTTCCGGTTTCTGTGCGGGGGCTTTAGGCTTTGGGGCTGCGGCCTTGTCCTTATCTGCTTTCGGGGGACGGCCCCGGCGCTTCGGCTGTTCCGGCTCTTTGGGTTTTTCCTCCGCTTTTTTCGGAGCCTCCGGCTGCTTTTCCGGTTTCTCCGCTTTTGCTGGGTCAGGCTTTTCCCCGCCGGGAGCTGCCGCCCGTGCCTCGGCTTTCTTTTCCTTCATAATTTCAGCGAAGTTATAGACAGAAACCTGTGGGTTCTTTACCTCTGGTTCCGTCTTTTTTTCCGGCTCCGGGGAAACGGAAACCTTCTCCGGCTCTTTTGGGGGAGTGGGCGGTGTTTCCTTGCCCGGCCCGCTATCCGTTACCGGCTGTTCCGGCGTTTTTGTGGTTTTATCATCTGCCATAAGCATTTACCTCCTGTTTTTTGGCATGAAAAAAGGGGCTCAACTTTTCAGTCAAGCCCCCGTGGGAAATTCCTCCTTTCTCCGCCATGATACAAAAATACCGCCCGTAGTCTCGTTTGGGCGGTACTTTGTGTAAGATTGGCAGTCCATTATTAAGTTTTTTATTATGTTCCCTTTGTACACCGTTGCAAA